>UCLR01000034.1 GCA_900473415.1 Hyphomicrobiales bacterium | reverse complement strand
TTCTTCAACGGTATCGGTCGAAAGCGGTCGGAAAATCACGGCCCGCATGCGCATTGACTAAATGCGGTTCAGCGTTGACCAGACCGACTACGCCTTGACTGGTAATCCGCCCGTCAGCAGCCTTGCCGCGACTATACCTCTCAGATGCCGCGGCGGCGTGTCGCCTAGCGGCAAATGACGGCTTTCGTTTTCTCAGACATGGTGCACATGGACACTCGGCGCTCTTCGCGAGGGAGTGGCCGATAGGTGCGCATGCTGTCGCGAGTGACCAGCACCGCGGCGCTCTGCTGAGGCGGGACATAGCTTGCGCACCCGGTGAGGAAGGCGCAGCACGCGGCGACGGCAAGTATCTTCATGCTGTTTCTCCAGTGCGGCTTCGGGCTTCGACGGCGCCGTTGGCACGGCCGCCCAAAACCCGGTGGTGCCCTGCTCAATCAAACATATCCCAAGCCCGTGGTTTCGTGCTGGTGATTTCGCCGCTCGGTCACGGCTTCGGGGAGGCCCGGTGCCGCCGAAGTGAGACCCGACTGCTTCACGAGCGGCCGACAAATGCTCCCTTGAAACGCCCCTTCCTGCGATTGCGACCGGGCGACAGACACGTGACCGGCTGGCGCGCCTGATTCTGTCGGAGGCCCGGACACGGGCTGGCAAGCCGACCCTGCGAGCGGTTGCATGGGAGGCAAGGCAACATTGTATTGGAATGGTTCTAATTTATAACCGCCTTCGATGTGGCGCAGTTCCGCGTCGATCATGCACTGGAGGGGCCGTTGCCGCGCTTCCTATCGAACTTGCCGGTTGTTCTTACGGTGGCAACGGTGGTTGGCCTGGCATTGGCCGTTTCGGGCAATTGGTTTCTTGATGGCCAATCTGGGTCACTGGTTTTTCTGGCAGGCGCGCTGCTCGCCTATATGGCAGGCGGGGTGCCAGCCGGCTGGCGCGCGTTGAGGGCCCTGTGGCGCGAGCACATCCTCGACATCGATCTTCTGATGATCGTCGCGGCAATTGCGGCCGCTGCTGTCGGCGCATTGCTCGAGGGTGCGATCCTGCTGACGTTGTTCAGCCTATCGACGACTCTCGAGGAGAGAGCGATGGGGCGCGCCAAACGCGCGATCGAAGCGCTGATGGCCCTGCGGCCGGAAACCGCTTTGCGCAGGACGCCGGATGGCGAGGTCGAGGAAGTGCCCGCAACGGCTCTGCGCATCAACGACCGGGTCATTCTTCGGCCCGGCGCCCGGGTTCCCGCGGACGGCACGGTCGTTTCCGGCCGGGGCTCGCTCGACGAATCCACGATCACCGGTGAGTCGATGCCGGTTAGAAAGGAGCCGGGCCAGCCGCTTTTCGAGGCGACAGTCAATCTCGACGGTGTGCTTGAGGCGCGCGTTACGAAAACGCTGGAGCAGAGCACGGTCGCCCGGATGATCGCGCTTGTCACGGAGGCTCAGGCGGCGAAGGCGCCCTCGGAACGATTCAGCGCGTGGTTCGGACAGCGATATACGATCGCAGTGCTCGTTGGATCCGTAGCCGCGCTCGGCGTTTTCCTGTGGCTTGGAAACAGTTGGGAAATCGCTCTCTATCGCGCCGCCACCATGCTGGTTGCAGCAAGTCCTTGTGCGGTTGTCATCTCTGTGCCGGCCGCAATCCTTTCGGCTCTTTCGGCTGCGGCCCGCGGAGGTGTTCTCTTCAAGGGCGGGGCGGCATTGGAGAATTTGGCCGGAATCAAGGTTTTTGCATTCGACAAGACGGGAACATTGACAACCGGACGGGCCACGGTGACCGGCGTCGTCGCCCTCGAAGGGAATGAGAGCGATTTTCTGTCGACGCTGGGCAGTCTCGAAGCCCATTCCGAGCACCATATTGCAGATGCCCTGCGCCGCGAGGTCGCTCAGCGCGGGATACCCGTCCGTGACGTCCGGAACGTGAAAGCTCTGCCCAGCAGGGGCGTCGTGGGAGAAGACGATGCCGGTCCCCTTTGGGCAGGGAACCGGGGCATGGCCGAGGCTATGGGGGCATCTATCGATCGCGAGGCGCTGGAGACGCTTCACAGCACAGCCGAGACCGTTGTCTATCTGGGCCGTGGCGACCGTCTCCTCGGGGCCGTCAGCGTCGCCGATAAGCTGCGCGAAACCTCGGCCGGAGCGCTCGCTGCGCTGCGGAGAAGCGGCGTCGAAACGATTCTGATGATGACGGGCGACAGGCGTTCCGTGGCCTTGCGCATCGGAGCGGAACTGGGTCTGCGGGACCACGAGATCCATGCCGAAATGCTGCCTGAGGACAAGGTCAGACTGGTCGCCGAAGCAGCGGCGCGACAGAAGGTTGCGTTCGTCGGCGACGGCGTGAACGATGCGGCGGCCTTGGCGCGTTCCGATGTCGGCATCGCCATGGGGGCAGCCGGCTCCGAAGTCGCCCTCCAGGCGGCCGACGTGGCACTTCTCTCTGAGGATATGGGGCGGCTTGCAGCAGCGCACCGGCTCTCGCAGCGGGCCGCATGGATTATTCGTCAGAACCTGACATTCGCGATCGGCGCAATGCTGCTTCTGGTGACCGGTGCGGCCTTTTTCGATCTTCCTCTGCCATTGGCGGTTCTGGGGCATGAGGGGGGCACGGTTCTCGTCGTCCTCAATGGATTACGGCTGTTGAACGATCCCATACGCGACGTGTCGCGGCCCGACTTGAAGACGAGCGGCAGCAGGCTGGATGCTGCCCAGCGCATCACACCGCTCAACGCGTAAGGCCCCACGGCGGCAAAGCCGATCGAGGAACGCCGGCGTCAGAACCCGCGCGGAGGAGGTCCGTTGGCGGCTCTCATCGGCCCATTCGCGTGCATCCGAGGCGCCGTGAGCTTGCGCCAGATCAGGGCGTTGCCAGCGGGGCCTGGCCCCGCGTCGCTGTCACCCGGAGGAACCATCTTCCTGGCTGGCCAGCGTCCAGACGGCATCGGCGAGCACGCGGGCTCCACTGGTCAGATGCTCCGGCTCAGCCCATTCATCCGGGTTGTGCGAGATGCCGCCCCGACAGGGCACGAAGATCATCCCGGCCGGGCAGACGTAATGGAGCTGACGGGCATCGTGGCCGGCGGCTGAATAGACCTCCATCGCGGGGACGCCGAGGGCTGCGGCTGCCTTGGTGATGGTCCTGCGGATGTCGGGCGAAAAATCCAGCGAGGGAGAATGCTGGATCTGCCGCAGCTCGACCGAGCAGGGACCTTTCAGGTCGTCGACGATCCGGCGGATTTCGCCGTCGACGCGGTCCACCACGGCGTTGTTGAGGTGGCGCAGATCGACCGAGAAATAGGCCTCCGCCGGGACGATCGAGGGCGCGTTCGGCGTCACCTGCAGCATGCCTACGGTCAGGAGCGTGTCGGCCGGTTCCAGCGCCGCGTCATCCATGGCGCAGATCATGCGCGCTGTCGCCATGACCGCGTCCCGACGGTCCTTGCGCAGGGCCGTGCCGGCATGGGCAGCTTCGCCGGTAACCCGAACTCGATAGCGCCGCGTGCCCTGGATGCCGGTAACGATCCCAATTGGAACCTTGGCCCGCTCCAGCACGGAGGCCTGCTCGATATGCGGTTCGATATAGGCATGGATCGGCAGGCCGAAGGGCCTGAGCGGCACGTCGTCATCGCTGGCGAGAACGGCCGCAACGGCATCTCCGATGCTGACGCCGTCGGCATCCCGGATCGCCAGCACCTCGGCCAATTCCTTGCCGCCGGTGAAGAGATCCGATCCGGTCATGCCCGGCGCGAAGCGCGAGCCTTCCTCGTTCGTCCAGGCGACGATCTCGACGGGATGCAGGGGCCGCTTGCCGCATGCCACGATGGCCTCAGCCATTTCCAGCGCCGCGAGCACGCCGAACACGCCGTCGAAACGCCCACCCGTCGGCTGGGAGTCGATATGCGAACCGGCGACGACGGGGGGCAGACCCGGCTCCCGCCCCTCCAGCCGCAGGAAAAGGTTCGCTGCCTGGTCGGTGAACGGCTGCAGCCCGATCGCGCGACCCCAGGCGACGATCTGCGCGCGCGCCTTCGCTTCCTCGCCCGAGAGCGCTGGGCGATCGACGCCACCGTCCGGGCGGGCGCCGAAGGCGGCGAGCGCCATATGGCGCGCCCAGAGGCGCTCGCCGTCGACGAAGGCCGAGAGAGGCTTTGCCGCGGCCATGCTCAGTCCGTCCGCATGATCTGCGCGGGATTGGCGCGGGGATCGCGCGGCCCCCAGCGGCCGGCCTCGACCTGCGCGATGAACTCGGCGAGCAGGCGGTTGAACAGCTCCGGCTCCTCCAGGTTCAGCGTGTGGCCTGACTTGGGGAAGATCGCCAGGCCGCAGCGCGGCACGACCCGCTTGAGATAGAGGCCGGGCTGGATGCAGTGATCGTCCTCGTCGCCGGTCATGACCAGCAGCGGCGCCTGCATGGCGCGGAACTCCGCCTCGAGGTCGTAGAGCGAGGGCCGGTGCATCTGCACGCCGCGCATCGTGTTCGCGGCGCCGAGTGAATCGTGCCGGCCCAGTCGCTCGGCGAAGAGTGCCCAGCCACGCGGATCCTTCTCCTGGAACTGGACGCGCGAGGCGCCCTCGGCATAGATCGGCGCGAAATCCTTCGCGCCGCGTTCCTGGAAATTCCGGGCGACCTGCTCGGAAATGCCCTTGAAGTAGTCCTCATGGGCCTTCTCCGCACCGTAGCCGGCGCCAGCCGCGACGACGGAGAGCACCCGGTCGGGGTGGTGCAGCGCCGCGTGCAGGGCGGCGAAGCCGCCCATGGAGAGGCCGACGACATGAGCCTTCTCGATCCCGGCGGCGCTCAGCACGTCGACGATGTCGTCGGCCGCGCGGGCCTGCGAGTAGCTCTCGGTGCCGGGCGGGATTTCGGAAGGCGGATAACCGCGGGCGGCGAAGGTGATGCAGCGGTGGCGCCGGGCGAAATAGTTGAGCTGTGGCTCCCAGCTCCAATGGCTGCCGCCGAATTCGTGCACGAAGATGATGGGCGTGCCGGTTCCGGCCTCCTCGTAGAAGAGCTTCACGCCGTCGCTGGTCGTGGCGAAAGGCATCGGGCCTCTCCTCAGATCACGGAACGGCGGGAGGTGATGCCGCCGTCGACGGTGAAGATCGCACCGGAGGTGTAACCGGAACGGAAGGAGGCGAGGAACACGATCAGGTCCGTGATCTCGTGGATATGGGCCGGGCGCTTCAGCGGGTAACGCTGCTGCAATTCCTCGTAGCGGCCGGCGTCGCCCAGCCAGTCGGCGGCGCGCTTCTTCAGCATGTTGTAGATGCGGTCGGTATCGACCGGGCCCGGATTGACGCCGACGACGCGGATGTTGTCGTCGAGCGAATGGCCGCCAAGCGCGCGGGTGAAGGCCATCAGGCTGGCATTGCCGGTCGTACCGGCAACATAGGCCGGGTCGAACACCTCGCCGCCATTGCCGATGTTATTGATGATGACGCCCCCCCCGTTAGCCTTCATGCGGGGATAGATGGCGCGGGTCAGGTTGATGTAGCCGAAGACCTTGAGCTCCCAGCCGGCACGCCATTTCGCCTCATCGACGTCCCAGAGGCTGCCGCTGGGGATGACGCCAGCATTATTGACCAGGATATCGACGTCGCCCGCCTCCGCGACGAGCCGCTCGATGGCGCCGGCCTCGGTGAGGTCCAGCGCGTAGGCCGTCACGGTGACGCCGTGCGCAGCCTGGAGCTCGCTCTTGAGTGCGTTCAGCCGGTCGCCCGAGCGGGCGACGATGTGGAGGGTGCAGCCCTCCTCTGCAAAGGCGCGCGCCAGCCCCTCGCCAATGCCCTGCGAGGCGCCGGTGATCAGCACCGTTTTGCCCTTGAGCTTGAGATCCATGGTCGATTGTCTCCTCGATGAGAGAGCAGCGGCGTCAAGCCGGCTCAGAACAGTTTCACGGCTTCGTTTTGGCCCCGGGCCTGCTCGATCATGCTCGGCAGGAGCGCGACGAACTCCTCGACCCAGGCGGTCGGGACGCTGGTGCTGACCTTGACGAAGCGGTCGCCGAAATTCGGGGTGTGGTAGGCGCCCTGCCGGATCATGATGTCGTGCTTCTGATAGGCAGCGACGAGCGCCTCGGGCCTGACGCCCGCCTTCTGGCATTCGAGCACGATGAAGTTGCCGTTCGAGGGGAAGACCGGGAGCTCGAGGCCAGGAATGCGGTCCGCCGCTTCCTTGATCAGCTTCTGGTTGGCGCGCTGTTGGGAGAGCACGCCGGGGAACCATTCATCCTTGATGGAGAGCCCTGCCAGCGCGGCGCGCTGCGAGAGGATGCTCGATCCGAGGTTGTTGGGCGGGGCGGCCGAGAGCTTCTCGACGATGTCCGGATGGGCGACGACAGCACCGATCCGCAGCCCCGCCAGGCCGAGCCATTTCGAGAAGCTGTAGATGGTCAGCGTCCGCTCCGGATAGCGCGTCGCGGCCAGCGTGTGCTCATAAGCGAAATGCCGGTAGGTGCAGTCGTGGATCAGATAGGCGCCGACTTCGCGCGCGGCGGCCACGATGCCGTCCATCTCCTCGGCCGTGCAGGCCGAGCCGAGCGGGTTGTTGGGATCGACGATATAGATGACCTTGGTCTTCGGCGTGATCGCCGCCTTCAGCCGCTCGGGCGCCAGCCGATAGCCGTATTCTTCACCGTAGATCGGGATCTGCGTCACCGTCGCGCCTACGGCGCGGGCGAAGGCCATCGGCCAGTTCCAGGTCGGATCGGTCGTGATGAACTCGTCGCCGGGCCCAAGCAGGCTGTGGCAGACATGATAGAGCGAAGCGACGGCGCCGTCGGAGACGAGCGCGCTCAGTCCCGGCAACCGCAGATCGGCGAGAATGCCACTGCGCAACGCCTCAAGCCCGGCCGGTGGCGCATAGATATGGAACTCCTCGTCCCGGATGCATTTCTCCATCGCGGCCAGGACGGCCGGGTGCGGAGTCGCGTGGTTGGTGTTCTGCCCCATCCAGCGCAGGCCAGACGTGTTCACCAATCGGTCGAAATGGGCGTTGCGAACCTCGAAGGCTTTCATGATGTCTCCGTGCCGTATCGCGATTTTGGTATAACGAAATGGCAAACTGGTATTTTATAAATGGGTGATCGCATAAATTCCGGACGTCCGGTAGCTCAAAATGTGAGACATCGGCGAAAAAGTATGCAAATATGAAATTCTGGCATAATTAAGCTTGCACTTGGTATTCAACGCGGGGAAGGTTGGACTGGCGCTGGCGGAAGCTGGCCCTTTATGAAGAAGAGGGGAGTAACCGGATGTCGATCTCACGTCGCGCGGCCCTGAAGGGCTTCGCCGCCGCTGCCGCGGCAACGACCACGCTTGCCATGCCCGCCATCGCGCAGGGCGTCAGGAAGGTCTCGTTCACCACCTCCTGGATCCCGGAAGGGGCGAACCTCTTCGCCTATGTCGCCCGCGACAAGGGCTTCTGGAAGGGCGTCGGGCTCGATGTATCGGTGGCGCGCGGCTCCGGCTCCGGCGCCGCGGCGCAGGCGGTTAGCGCCGGCACTTTCGACTTCGGCATGGCGGCGACCCCGACCGTGATCGTGCAGGCTGCGAAGAAGCTGCCGATCACTTGCATCGGCCAGATCAACTACGACGCGCTGATGGGCGTCGGCGTCCTGGCGAATTCGCCTATCCGCTCGCCGAAGGACCTCGAAGGCAAGAAGCTCGGCTCCACCGTCTCCTCCGGCGAATATCCGTTCATGCCGCTCTACGCCGAGAAGGCGGGCTTCGACCTGAAGAAGGTCGAGATCCTGCAGGTCGACGGCAAGGTGCGCGAGCGCACGCTGGTCGACAAGCAGGTCGACGCCGTCTCCGCCTTCGCGACCAGCACCGTGCCCTCGCTCGCCCCGCTCGGCACCGATGTCCGCTTCCTGCTGTTCTCGGCGGTCGGGATCGAGTTCTATGGCCAGTCCCTGACGACCCAGCCGGGGCGCCTGCAGCAGGATCGGGGGCTCTGCGAGGCCTTCGTCCAGGGCGCCATGGAGGCGATCCGGTTCACGATGACCAATTTCGACGAGTCGATCGACATCTTCCTCAAGGCCAACAGCGAGGTCGCGCTGTCCTCGACCGGCAAGGACTATGCCCGAATCGGGCTCGGCCTGACGAACCTGACCAATCTCGTCCCCGAGGTGAAGCAGAACGGCTTCGGCTGGGCCGATACCGCCAAGGTGGCGACCATGACCGATCTGGTGATGAAATACGCCGCCGGCGAGGGTGCCGTGCGTCCCGATGTCGGCGCGCTCTTCACCAACGACTTCGTCGGCAAGCTCAAGCTGTCGGCGGGGGACCAGGCGGCGGCCGAGAAAGCCGCGGCGCCCTTCCGTAAATATATCGGCTCCTGAACGGGACAGCGCGCAAGGCGATGATCTGATGCTCAGCTTGGCACCGAAGGCGGATGTCGGCCCGATCGAGACGGCACTCGTCTCGGTGGCCGGCGTCCAGAAGACCTATTTCACGCGACAGGCGCCGATCCAGGCTGTCGCCTCCGCCTCCGTCGACGTGGCCCGTGGCGAGTTCGTCTCGCTGCTCGGCCCGTCAGGCTGCGGGAAATCGACCCTGCTAATGATGATCGCCGGGCTCGAGCGCCCGACGGCGGGCTCCATCATGCTGGCGGGCGCGCCGGTCGCGGCGCCGCGCCGCGACATCGGCATCATCTTCCAGGACGCGACGTTGCTGCCCTGGAAGAGCGCGCTGGAGAACGTGCTCTTCCCTGTGCGCATCCTCAAGCTGCCGATCGAGGCCTATCGCGAGCGTGCCCATGAGCTGCTCAAGATGGTCGGCCTCGCCGGCTTCGAGCACAAGAAGCCCGGTGAGCTTTCCGGCGGTATGCGCCAGCGCGTCGCCATCTGCCGGGCTTTGATCCACGATCCCGAGATCCTGCTGATGGACGAGCCCTTCAGTGCGCTCGACGCGATCACGCGCGATCAGATGAACGTGGCGCTCTCCGAGATCCTGGAGACCTACCGGAAGACCGTGATCTTCGTGACGCATTCGATCCGGGAGGCGGCCTTCCTCTCCGATCGTGTCGTCGTCATGGGCGGGCGGCCTTCGACGATCATCCTCGACAAGGCCATGCCGTTCCCGCGTCCGCGGCGGTTCGAGATCGAGGAGACGCCGGAATTCACGGAGATCTGCCGGGAGCTGCGGCTGACCATCGAGGCGGCACATGGCCACGGCCAGCCCGCGTCGGGCGGGACTGGTTCCGGCAAGCTCGCCGGCGCCGGCGCCAGCAATATCGAGTGAGATCGAAAACATGGCCAAAGCCACCATCGGCACCGAAACGGGCGCCATCCTGCCGGCTTCCGGCGCCAGCCGCTTCCGGGACGGCGCCGGGCTCAGCCGCTTCCTGCTGCCGCTGGGGCTCGCGCTAGTCGTTCTGGGCGCCTGGCAGTTCTATGTCACCGTCTCGCAGATCCCGTCGGTGATCCTGCCCTCGCCGGTCTCGATCGCGCGCTACATCGCGGCCCGCTACGACATCCTGCTGATGCACGCGATCCCGACGACGTTGGAATCGGCGGCCGGCTTCCTGCTGGCCCTGCTGCTCGGCGTCGCGATCGCGATTCTCATCACCTATTCGACGATGGCACGCGAGGCGCTCTATCCGAACCTGATCTTCTTCCAGCTCATTCCCAAGATCGCTCTGGCGCCGCTGTTCATCATCTGGCTCGGTGTCGGATCGCAGTCGCGGATCGCGTTCTCGGTCTTCATCGCTTTCTTCCCGGTGGTCATCGCCACTGCCGCCGGCCTGCTGAGCGTAGACCGCGGCATGCTCAGGCTGTGCCGTTCGCTGACCGCGACCGAGTGGCAGGTCTTCACCCATGTCCGCTTTCCGATGGCGCTGCCACATATCTTCAGCGGCATGAAGATCGCGATCACGCTGGCGATCATCGGCGTCATCATCGGCGAGTTCATTACGGCGCAGGCCGGGCTCGGCTATCTCATCATCTTCGCTACGGCGCGCGCCGATACGGAGGTGTCGATGGCCGCCATCGTGGTGCTTTGCATCTGCGGCCTGCTCCTCTATGGGCTGGTCGCACTGGCGGAAACGATCGCCAACAGGTTCTATTCAGCGGACAGCCGATGAGGCGCGCAATGGCGCGAGTGAGCGGATCGACAGCGCCCGATGAGCCCGAGTCGCTCTCGGCTGAAGTCGTGCATCGTCTCGAGGAGGAGATCCTCAACGGTACCCGCAGGCCGGGCGACAGGCTCGACGAGCGCCAGCTCGCCGAGCAGTTCGGCATGTCCCGCACACCGGTGCGCGAGGCGCTGCAACGCCTGGCCGCGAGCGGGCTCGTCGTCTCGCGCGGGCGGCAGGGCTTGCAGGTCGCGCAAATGTCTCTCGCCGATCTGCTCGATGCCTTCAGTGTCGCCGCCGAGCTCGAGGCTCTGGCCTCGACTCAGGCCGCCCGCCGCATCAAGCCGGAGCAGCGCGAGCGCCTGCAGGCAGCCCATCGCGCCTGCGCCGAAGCGGCCGCCGCCGAAGATGCCGAAGCCTTCTATGGCGCCAATCTCGTCTTCCACGAATTGGTTGCCGCGGCGAGCCACAACCGCATCCTCCAGGACGAGCTACGCCGGCTCACGCTGAAGATCTCGCCGTACAGGCGCGCCACGACCTATCAGCCAGGGCGGATGCACTCCTCCATTCCTGAGCATGAGCGCGTTCTGGAGGCGATCCTGCGCGGGGATGGCCAGCAGGCGGCACAGATGATGCGAGCCCACGTGACGTTGCTCGGCGAGGGCCTGTCGGACCTGCTGCATTTCCTGCACTCGTCCGACAACCAGGGGCTGCTAGCGGATATCACCTAGCTTCCAGACCGAGCCCTCACCGCGCTCTAGCCGATCAAAGAGGCCCCGCAATCCTCATGCATTGCTCGGACGATCCAGTTGACGAAGGTGGTGATCTTCTCAGGCCACGATGAGGTCGCGAGAGGTCCGAGAGAGAATCTCGCACCCACGGTCGGTCACGAGAACATTGTCGATGATGCGGGCGCCGAGCCGCTCCTCGTGCAGGAACACCGGCGGCTCTATGCTCAGCACCATCCCGGCTCGCAGGATGTAATGGCTGGAGCCGATCATATGGATGGGCTCCCCCCAGGTTGGTGGAAACCCCGGCGCAAGTCCGTATCCGCTCGTGTGCACGCGTCCGTGCTCCAGGCCCGCCGCTCCTATAATTCGCTTCGCCGCCTCATGCGGGGCAACAGCGGGAACCCCGTCTCGAATCTCGGCGATGCAGGCATCGCACGCGCGCCGCACGATTTGATAAAGCTCGCGCATCCGTTCGGTCGGCTGGCCGATGCAGAACTGGCGGCCAATCGTCGATGTGTAGCGCCGGTAGGTTGCGCCGAATTCGACGCTTCCGAAGTCGCCCGCGCTGAGCAGCCGCTCCGTCGGCGCTCCATGGCTGTAGCAGGAGCGTTCACCGGAGACGAGGTTGATCGGGCTGGCCGACAGCCCGCTGCCATGGGCGAAGAGGGCCGCATGGACGTCGCCCGCGACCGCGATCTCGCTGCGGCCGGGCCGCAGCCCGCTCGTGAAGGCTTTCATGGCCTCGTCGGCGATGGCTGAAGCGCGCCGGATATAGCCGATCTCAGCGGCGGATTTCACGAGCGACAGGTCATGGACCAGGTTCGTGGTCTCCAGCACGAGGCTGGAGCCAAGTATGTCCCGGACCCGATCATAGTGATGCGGGTGCAGATAGTAGGCGGGCACCTCGATACCGCAGCGGCCACGGAGCAGACCCAACTCGTCACAGAGACGGGTGAAGAGGAGGGTGGCGTCCTCGTTCTCTCCGCCGCCGAAGGTCTCGACGTGGTCGATCAGCGCGTCGTCGAGCAGTTCGGCGCGCTCGCCTTCCCGCGCAACGATGGTCAGCGGACCGGAGCCCGGCACGAGGAGGCACTGGAACTCCTGATAGCTCTTGGCGTCGGAGCCCGTCAGCCAACGGATCGAGACCGGGTGGACGAGCACGAGCCAGTCCAGCCCGTGCTCGGCCATCGCCGCGGATACGGCCGAGCGGCGAGCTGCGAACTCGTCCGCCGCGAAATCGTGCTTCGACATCGCTGCCCTCCGGAAGGCGCTACATCGGCGGCAGCGGGCGCATCGGACCGCCCAGCCATTTCCTGTGCAACTCGTCGAGATCGCCGTTCAGGGTGCTCTGGAAGATCAGCGTATCGAGCCAGCGCAGCAGGTCATGCTCCCCGCGGCGGATCGTGATGTGGGCCGGAGCGCGACGAAGCGCGAACTTGAAATCGAATTCCTTGTCCGGGTTTCTCTTCGCCAACTCGACCACGACGACGCTGTTCGCCGCCAGCAGCTGAGCGTGGCCGGAGAGATAGGCCTGGACCGCCGTCGCATTGTCCTCCGTCCGCATGATGTCGGCCTTGGGGGCGAGCGCGGTCAGCACGAGGTCTTCCGTGGTGCCCTTCGCCACGACGATGCGGTTCTTGCCGAGGTCGGCACCGGACGCGACGCCAAGCGACTTCGAGCCGAAGACGGCCAGCGAGGTGTCGGCGTATGGCGCGCTGAACATGACCTGCAGTGCGCGTTCGGCGGTGATCGACATGGCTGCGATGTTCATGTCGACCTTGTCGGTCATCAGGAACGGGATGCGGCTGGCGGCCGGGACCTGGACGAGCTCCAGCTTCACGCCCATCGCCTTGGCGACGAGCTTCGCCATGTCGATGTCGAACCCTTCCAGCTCCCGGTTGGCGTTCAAGGAGCCGAAGGGCGGCACGTCGGCGAAGACAGAGACCCGGACGACGCCTTTCGAGATGATGTCGCTCAGCTTGTCGGCGCGTGCCTCCAGGGGCGCCAGCAGCGCAGCCGATACCGCGATGACGGCCGCCAGGGCCGCGCGAAAACCGATCATGGACCGAATCTCCCTCTGTGCGGACCCTGCAGGTTCTCGTGGCCGTTTGCCGGCTCTCTTGCCCCTTTCGGGTCGATGACCTAGGGGAATGCTACGCGTTTCGTATATGCCGTCAAGCTTCACTAATGAACCAGTGGCCGCCGTCCGCAGTCATCGTGACGGTGGCCGGGCTGCGCCAGTCACGCGGCAAGCTGGCTTCCTGCTTCTTGGCAGATCGCCATCAGGGCCGAAACGATGGCACCGACATCGGTCTCGACGCCGCGGCGGGTCAGGGCAGGGACGAGGATCGCCGCTTCGGCATGGCCGGTCGGGCCGATGACCGGGCAGATGATGTCGGTGACCGCCACGATGTCCCGGCTGGGCGCCACGCGGTGGCCGGCCGCCCGGATTTCGGCAAACAGTTGGAGCACGTCGGCGGAATCCAGTTTTAGCCTTTCGTCCGGCGTCGCATCGCGCATGAGGGCCTTGCGACGCGTCTCCGACTGAAAGGCGAGGATGAGCAGGCCCGAATTGGCGTCCAGCGCCGGGCGCCCGTAGCCCGGGCGGACGGCGACGCTGGCGTCCAGGTGGCCGGAGGTCGTCGCAAGCACGACGGTCTGCGCCCGGCTCAGCACGACGAGATGCGCTGCCTGGCCGCTTTCCTCGCTGAAGCGTTCCATCAGCGGCGGCACGATCGAGGTGAGCTGGCGCCCTCCCGGTGTGCGGATGCCGAGATCGAAGAGCCGGCGGGACAGGCCGAGCCGGTCCGTCCCCGGCTCGCGGGCGAGATAGCCGCGCCGCTGCAATACGAAGACCATCCGGAAGATCTCGCTCTTCGAGCGGGCGAGGCGTTCAGCGATTTCGCGCGTGGAAAGAGGCTCGCCGACCTCTGCCAGCAACTCCAGGATGTCGAGACCCTTCTCCAGCGCGGGCGCCGCGTAGGAGGCCCTCTCTCCGTTTTCCGCCTCCGGCAGATCGCTCATGCGCGCCTCGGTTTATATATGAATCTTGACATCAAATAAGAAGCGAACCTAGCCTTTCCGTAAAGGGGAAGGCGGGTGATGCGGTTGCCGGGTCATATCGCGCGTTCAGACGGTGCTGCGGAGCGATGGCGAGGCGGCGGGGCATGAAATATGGCCTGCAGTTCCGCGATGTCTTTGCCGCCTGGGAGTCGATCCTCGACGGCGTCTGGGTCACTTTGCTGCTTTCCGCCATAGCCATGATCGGCGGCCTCGTCATCGGGATCGCCTGTGCGGCCGCCCGGGTCTATGGCCCGACCTGGCTGCGACGCCTCGTCGGCGTCTATGTCGAGGTCATCCGCAACACGCCGCTCTTGGTGCAGCTCTTCCTGATCTTCTTCGGGCTGCCGAGCCTGGGCTTGCGGCTCGACGGTCTCACCGCCGCGATCGTCGCGCTCGTCGTCAATCTCGGGGCCTACAGCACGGAGATCGTTCGGGCCGGGCTGGAAGCAGTGCCGAAGGCGCAGGTCGAGGCCGGCTACTCTCTCGGTCTCTCCGGCCTCCAGGTCTTCCGCTACATCGTGATGTTCCCGGCGCTGAAAGCGATGTTCCCGGCCCTTGCCAGCCAGTTCGTGCTGCTGATGCTGGCGACCAGCGTCGTCTCGCAGATTTCGGTCCAGGATCTGTTCCATGCGGCCTCGATCGTGCAGTCGCGCACCTTCCGCGACTTCGAGGTCTACACCGTCATCGGGGTGCTCTATCTCGGGCTCGCCTTCGCTTTCAGAGGCCTGTTCGCGGGCCTCTACTACTGGGCGTTCGTCAGGCGATGATCCGGGAATTCGGCCTCATCGACGTGATGTATCTGATCGCGGCGGCGCGCTGGACGCTGGCGCTGACGGCGACCGCCTTCATCGGCTCGGCGCTGATCGGCATCGTCATCGCGATCGCGCGCATCCTGCCCTTCGCCCCGGCGCGTTGGCTCTCGGCGACCTATATCCACATCGTCCAGGGCACGCCGCTGCTGGTCTGGCTCTTCGTGATGTTCTTCGGCCTGCCGCTTGCCGGCATCTCGGTCAATCCATGGCTCGCCGCGGCCGTCGCCTTCTCGGTCTATGGCAGCGCTTTCCTCGGCGAGATCTGGCGCGGCGCGCTGGTCTCGATCGCGAAGACGCAATGGGAAGCGGGCGCCTCGCTCGGCCTCTCGCTCTGGGAGCAACTGCGCCATGTGATCGTGCCGCAGTCGATCCGGGTCGCGATCCCGCCGACGGTCGGGTTCCTGGTGCAGCTCATCAAGAACACTTCGCTGGCGGCGGTGATCGGCTTCGTCGAGCTCACGCGCGAAGGCCAGCTCACGGCTGCTGGCACCTACAAGCCCTTCGCCGTCTACATCACCGTCGCCGCAATCTACTTCGCGATGTGCTTCCCTCTCTCGCAATGGAGCCGCTCGATTGAGCGGAGGCTCGATGTCGCTCGTTGAAATTCACGGGATCAACAAGAGCTACGGCGCCCTGCCGGTGCTGAAGGACGTGACGCTCGATGTCGAGAAGGGCGAGATCATCGCCGTGATCGGCCGCTCGGGCTCGGGCAAGAGCACCTTGCTGCGCTGTATCAACGGGCTGGAGCCAGTGCAGGCCGGGGCGATCCGCGTCGACGGCGTTCAGGTCAACGATCCGAAGACGAACCTGCGCAAGCTGCGCCAGGAGGTCGGCATCGTCTTCCAGAGCTTCAACCTGTTTCCGCATCTGTCGGTCAGCGACAACATCACGCTGGCGCCGCGGGTGGTAAAGAAGCAGGCGCCGGCGGCGGCCCGTGAACTGGCGCGCGAGGTGCTCGCTCGGGTGGGGCTAGAGGACAAGCTCGACGCCTACCCGTCGCAGCTGTCCGGCGGGCAGCAGCAGCGCGTCGCCATCGCGCGCTCGCTCGCCATGCGGCCCAAGCTGATGCTGTTCGACGAGGTCACATCCGCGCTCGATCCGGAGCTGACCGGCGAGGTCCTCAAGGTGCTCGAGTCGGTCGCGCAGGAGGGCATGACCATGATCCTGGTGACGCATGAAATGGGCTTCGCCCGTCGCTTCGGCTCGCGCCTCGTCTTCATGCACGAGGGGCGCATCCATGAGCAGGGACCGGCAGCTGCCGTGCTGGCAGGGCCGAAGACGCATGAGCTCCAGACATTCCTCAGCGCGGTGCTGCACTGAGGCGAAGCAGAAGGCCGACATCAACGAGGGGAGAAAAGACGATGCGTTCACTGATTGCAGGTTTCGCCGCGCTCGCGATAGCGGCTTTCGGAGCAGCCGAGGCGAAGGCCGATAAGCTGCAGGACATCCTGTCCAAGGGCGTGGTCAGGATCGGCGTGCCGCTCGACGCGCCGCCCTTCGGCGCACAGGATGCGGACCGCAAACCGGTCGGCTTCGACATCGAGATGGCCGAGATGGTCGCCAAGGGGCTCGGCGTGAAGCTGGAGATGCAGCAGATCACCGGCGCCAACCGCATCCCCTTCCTGCTCACGGACAAGGTCGACATCGTCATCTCGGTGATGGGGCTCTCGCCGGAGCGGGCGCGCCAGATCATGTTCACGGCGCCTTACGCCGACACCTTCCTCGCCGTCTACGGACCGAAGTCCATCAATGTGACGAGCACTGAGACGCTCGGCTCCCACCGCATCGCCGCCGCCAAGGGCACGACGCAGGAACTCGCCATTTCGGCTGCGGCCCCGAAAGCCAACATCATGCGCACCGAGGACGACGCCACCGCGGCGGCCGCCTACATCACCGGCCAGGCCGATCTGTTCGCCACCAACTCGACCGTGGCGCAGGCCTTGTCCAAGCAGAACCCGAACAAGGAATTCGATCGCAAATTCGTCATCCGCCGCAGCCCGGCGCATATGGGCGTGCAGATGGACCAGCATAACCTGGTCCGCTGGCTCGACAGCTTCATCTTCTTCAATTCGATGAACGGCGAGATCGACCGACTGCACAAGAAGTATCTCGGCATTCCGCTAGACCCGCTGCCGACGCTCTAACGCGGGCAGCTCAGCACCGGGGCGGGCCCCTGAGGCCCGCCCCTCCGGCTGGTGGATGCGAGGAACGAAATGCCAGGCGAGATCGAATGGGCGCGGCTGAAGGCGCATGAGCTGCGCGATCTGGCAGAGCGCGATGCGATCGTGATCGTTCCCATCGGGGCGACCGAGCAGCACGGCCCGCATCTGCCGGTGATGGTCGACCACTGCCTCGCCTTCGAGGTGGCGCGCCGTGCGGCGCTGTTGGTCGCCGAGCGCGTGCCGGCGGTGGTGACGCCGGTCATCCCCTTCGGCATGTCCGAGCACCATATCTCTCTCGGGGGCACGATCACGCTCGACTTCGCCACCATGCAGGCCGTGCTGCGGTGCGTCTGCGAATCGGCCATCCGGCAAGGCTTCCGGCGCCTGTTCGTCCTCAACGGCCATGGCGGCAACATCGCCGGGCTGGAGACGATCGTAACCGAACTCACCGTCAGGCACCGGCTGCCGATCGGCTGCGCGTCCTATTGGCACCTCGCGCCGGCCGCCATCGCGGCGCTGCTGGAGCGCCAGAGCACCGTGCTGCATGCCTGCGAGGCGGAGACCTCGATGATGCTCGCCGCGGCGCGCGAAACGGTCGACGAAGCGATCCTGTCGCAGTGCCATGGCGAGCTCGTGCCGGGGCTGTCGGCGATCGCCGGCGTCAATCCCGGCGCCTATCGCTGGCGCCAGTTGTCCAGCCGCTCGCTCAACGGCGTCATCGGCGACGCCGGCCTGGCCACGCCCGAGAAGGGCGAGGCGCTGCTGGCAGCCAGCGCCAAAGCTCTCGCCGAGACCCTGCTCGAACCGCAGCTCTGGGCTGCCCCGATCTGACTCCCGAAAACATCCGCGAAAGCCGTCATGCACAACAGCGTCATCCCCCGGCCCTCCAGCGCCTTCCTGACCGTCGATCCCGAGAAACAGGGCAAGCAAGCGGGCTTCCTGATGATCCCGCACTCGCCGCATGACGATGCCTGGGGTGTCACGCGCGTGCCCATCGCTGTGATCAAGAACGGCTCTGGCCCGACCGTCATCATGGAGGGGGGCAACCACGGCGACGAATACGAAGGGCCGATCACGATCTGCGACCTGATCCGCGATCTCGACCCCGGGCGCGTACAGGGCCGGCTCATCCTGATGCCGGCGAACAACGTCCATGCGGTGATCGCCGGCCAGCGGACCTCGCCGGTCGATGCGCTGAACTTCAACCGAACCTTTCCCGGCGATCCGCGCGGCACCATCACCCAGCAGATCTCGGCCTTCGTCAGCGACCACATCCTGCCGATCGGCGATGCCTTCCTCGATCTCCATTCCGGCGGCTCCTCGCTCGACATCATCCCGAGCGCTATCGTCGAGCCGACGGACGACCCGGCGCTGCACAAGCGCAACGTCGCCGCCGTGCAGGCCTTCGACGCGCCAATGACCGTCGTCATCAGCAATCTCGGCGAGCCGCGCACTGCGACCGCCGCCGCTTGCCGCGCCGGGCTCGTCACGGTCGGCACCGAGATGGCAGGCGGCGGCACGGTCTCGCTCGAAGCGCTCAAGGTCTGCCGCCGCGGCGTCGCCAATGTGCTCGACCATCTCGGCGTGGTCGCCCTGGAGAAGCCCGAGCCGAAGCGTGGCGAGGGCCAGGTCCTCGAACTGCCGGGCGTATCGGCGTACGTCTACGCTACGGCCGACGGCATCTTCGAGCCCTTCCACGCCAATGGCGCCGCGGTCAGCGCTGGTCAGCCCGCCGGCCGCATCCACTGCACCTGGGATCCGACGCGTCCGCCGGAGACGCTTCACTACGCAGCCGATGGCATCCTCTACGGCCGTCGCCAACCGGGGCGGGTGAGGCCGGGCAATTGCTGTCTCGTCGTTGCGGCACCGTATCGCGGGACCCTGTCGTGATTGCGCTCGAAGATATCCGCGCGGCGCGCGAACGGATCGCGCCCTATATCCGGCGCACGCCGACGCTGCCTTATTCCAGGACGCGCGATGATGATCTTGGCGGCCATGTCACGCTGAAGCTCGAACTGCTGCAGGCGGCTGGCTCGTTCAAGGCGCGCGGCGCGATGAACCGGCTGCTGACTCTCGCGCCGGAGGAATTGGCGCGCGGCGTCGTCACGGCCTCGGGCGGCAATCACGGCTTGGCCATTGCCCGCTCGGCCCATGTGCTCGGCGTGCCGGCGACGATCTTCCTGCCGTCCAACGCCGCTCCGGACAAGATCGCCAAGCTGCGCGACTGGGGCGCGGGCGTTCATATCGTCGGCGACGTCTGGGACGAGGCCAATGAGGCTGCCCTGACCCATGCCCGGGACGCCGGTGCGACCTACGCCCATCCCTTCAGTGATCCGGTTGTCGTGGCAGGGCAGGGCACGCTCGGCCTCGATATCCTCGACGACATGCCCGACGTCGACGTCATTCTCGTCGCCATCGGCGGAGGCGGATTGATCACCGGTTTGTCGACGGCCGTTAAGGCGTTGCGGCCGCAGACCCGGATCATCGGTATCGAGCCGGTCGGCTCGCCCACGCTTCATGCCTGCCTGGCCGCTGGCAAGCTCGTCGCGCTCGACAGGCTGGAGACGCGGGTCGCCACCATGTCCTGCCGCCAGACCGACCAAGCGATCTACGAGGCGGTGGCTCGCAATGTCGATGAGATCGTCCTGGTCAGCGACGCCGAGATGGAACAGGCGGCCAAGTCGCTCTGGTTCGAGTTCGGTTTAGCGGCTGACCTGTCCGGTGCGGCCTCGCTGGCAGCATTGAGAGGCGGCCGCTTGCGGATGGCCGCCGACGCACACGTTTGTGCGTTGGTTTGCGGGGCAGGAACGGACGGCTTCAGTTGATCCTCAGCTCGGCGCTCTGAAGATATGGACGTTCCCCGGGGTATGCCGCCTGGTCACGATACCGGGTGGGCAATCCGCCGCCGAAGGTAAGCCTGCGCCGTGAGCGGAGATTGGCGCAGTGGCATGCCGCCGGCAAGCAGACGCTGGCTAGCTGCAGCTCGCTCTCGACGAATGTCGGCTGAAGCTGCTTCCCGCGGTGTTTCCCGACAACTACCGGGCAACCTCCGCAGCCCTCCGGAAGACCGTTTCCATCAGCCACTGCTCGTTCGGATAAAGACCCTGCCACTCGTCCCAGCCGGAATCGCGACGGTATTGGCCGAGCAGGCCCGAGGCCAGGACGGCGGCTCGCTCGACGGGCTCGGGGCGCTCGGCATTCGGCGCCACATACAGAGCGTCGGCGGTGCAATACAGTTCGCACATGAAACAGGTCTGGCAGTCCTCCTGACGCGCGATTGCGGGCGGCCCCGACGCCGTGGGCTCGAACACATTCGATGGGCAGACCTCGATGCAGCGCTCGCAGGCGGTGCAACGCTCGGCGATGACAAGTTCGATCATGCGACGCTTTCGAAAGCCTTGGGGGCGGGGGAGGTCTCCGGCCGGACCGCGACTGCCTCGAATCCGCTCGCGACCAGCCTCGTGGCGAGGCCGGGATCGAGTTCGGGGTGGTCGAGTCGCCGGTGCATACCCCGCGTCTCTGTGCGGGCTCCGGCCGTAGCCACCGACCAGCGAGCCGAAGCGACCAATGCCGCAGCCTCACGCAAGCCGAGCGAGGCCGCTCCGTCCTCTCCGGCATGAGCCGCAAGATCAGACCAGACATCGTGCAGGGCTCGCCGTGACGCCTCGAGGCCGGCGCCGGTTCGAAACAGGTTCTTGTCGTATGGGTGCATCTCCGCACGTACCGCGGCGATTGCTTCGACAGCCTCTGTGGGGCGTGGCCGGCCGGAAGGCCTCAGCCCCGCCCGGCCGAGCGGAACGAGCCCACCGAAGCTGGCTGGAACCCGGCGGGCTCGGCGCGCGGCGGCGCGCCCTGCCCAGGTGCCGGAAGACAGGGCCCAGGCGGAGTTGACGTTTCCGCCGCCCGAGCTCGCTCCCGCCACGAGTTCCCGGCTTGCGGTATCCCCGGCAACATAGAGTCCCGGCACACCGGTACCGCAGTCCTCGCCTTGCACTCTGACGCCACCAATGCCGCGGATCGTGCCGTCGGTATGGAGGGTCACCTCGAAGCGCTCACGGAAGGGGTCGATTCCCCAGCGAGCGAAGGGCAGCATCACATTCGGCGAGATCGTCGGGAGATGGCTCTGGACATCCGCGGGAAGGCGCGCGAGCGAGCAGTAGACCGGGCCTGCGAGCAGGGCCTGCGCCAACCGCTCGGTCTGGTCGGGGCCGAACGGCGCATCGATCTGGCGGCCATCGGCGTCGAAATAGTCGGCGAAGGCGTAGGACATCGTCCGGGTCATGGTCGAGTGCTGCGGCGCTACCGTGTAGGCGGCCGTGAACTCCATGCCCGAGAGCTCCGCGCCGGCTTCGGCCGCCATCAGATAGCCGTCACCGGTGTTGTTGCGCGAACCGAGCAGATGAGAGCGGAAGCTCGTGCCGCCTGCGGCCAGGATCACGGCCCCGGCCGCGATACGCCAGGGTGAACCGCCCCGCTGGGTGCGGATGCCGGCGGCGCCTCCGATCGCGCCATCGGCATGCGCGAGAAGCTCAAGTGCCGGGCAATGGTCGAGCACGACGACGCCGAGATTGACGATCTGCTGGCGCAATGCGCGCATATATTCCGGCCCGCGCATGGCGCGATAGTTCCGCACCCTGCCATGCTCATCCTTCGGGAAGTCGTAGTAGGGCGCCAACGTCGGCAGCAGCCGCCAGGTCTCGTCGAGGACGCGCCGCATCCAGACGGGGTCCCCGAGCCCGAAGGCGATGCGCTGGCGCTGCGCGATCGCGTTCACGCGCGCCTCGGGCGGGTCGGGCGGTGCCCACCAATGTCCGGGGCCGGCAGCGGCCGTGACTCCGCTCGTGCCGCAAAAGCCCTTCTCGACGAGCACGACATGGGCGCCCTCGCGTGCCGCCGCCGTAGCGGCCCAGGCTCCCGCCATGCCGCCGCCGATCACGAGCACATCGGCTACGAGTCCTTCCGCCTCTGCGTGAAATCGGTTCATGCCGCCCTCCGGCCCGCAATGTCCTCGCCCACACCCAGCCAGCCGAGTAGTTCGCTTCTCAGCTCGGCGAAGAGCGGATCGTCGAGCCGCCGCGGCCGTTCCAACGTCACCGGAACCGCATGGGCGATGACGCCGTCGCGCATCACCAGCACGCGGTCGGCGAGCAGCAACGCCTCTTCAACATCATGGGTGACGAGCAGGACCGCGCAACGCCGACGCTGCCAGAGTTCCGCGACGAGATGCTGCGCCTTGATCCGGGTCAGCGCGTCGAGTGCGCCGAAGGGCTCGTCCAGCAGCAGCAGATCGGGGTCCCGAACGAGCGCACGAGCAAGGGAAGCGCGCTGCGCTTCGCCGCCGGACAGAACCTTGGGCCAGACATCGGCGCGATGCGAGAGACCGACCTCTGCCAGTGCCGCTTCGGCGCGTCGACGCGGATCGCCGCCCGGCAGGCCGAGCGTGACATTGCGCCAGACGGGCTTCCACGGCATCAGCCGCGGCGCCTGGAACGCCACGGCGCGCCGCCGCGGCACCCGGACCTCGCCGTCGATGCCATGGTCGAGATCGGCGAGGATCCGCAGCAATGTGCTCTTGCCGCAGCCACTGGCGCCGACGAGCGCGACAAACTCGCCAGTGCGGATGTCGATGTCGAGATCGTCGATCACCGCCCTGTCGCCGAAGCGCCGGGTAAGGCCCCGGACGCGGACCGCCAGGTCGCCAGTGTCGGAGACGGTCATGCTCAGGCTCCGGAGAAGGCCGGGCGCCAGGAGAGCAGCAGGCGCTCCAGCAGCCGCACGATGAAATCGACGATCAGGCCCAACAGCGCATAGACGGCGAGGCAGACGACGATGACATCCGTCTGGAAGAACTCGCGCGCGTTGTTCATCAGGTAGCCGACGCCGGCCGTGGCGTTGACCTGCTCACCAAAGACCAGCGCCAGCCAGGCGACTCCGAGCGAATAGCGCAGGCCGACCAAAGCGTTGGGCAACGCCCCCGGCAGGATGACATGGCGGATCATTGCCGCCCGGGACAGCCCCAGAGTACGGGCTGCCTCGACCAAACTCTGATCGACGTTGCGGATGCCGGCATAGACGTTGAGGTACAGCGGAAAGGCGGTCGCCAGCGCGATCAGCGCGATCTTCGGCGCCTCGCCGATACCAAACCAGATGATGAAGAGCGGGATCAGCGCAATGTTCGGCACCGTGCGCAGCATCTGCACGGTGGAATCGATCAGATCCTCGCCGAGCCGGAACAGTCCGGAGATGACGGCGAGTGTCACCCCGATGGTGCCCCCGATCAGGAGGCCCGACGCGGCCCGGCCGAGCGATGCGAGGATCGCGTCCTGCAACTCGCCCGTGGCCCAGAGCGACGCGGCGCTCGTCAGGACGGTAGCCGGCCCGGCGAGCACGGCCGGCGACAGCACGCCGGTCACCGATAATAGATGCCACAGCGCCACCAGAAGCACCGGCCCGATGGCCCGGCGCAGCGGGCGAGGCAAGCCCCCGCGCCTTTCCGCCTCGGGCTGGACGAGGACGAGCTCGGGCGCGCCGGCCGACGGCAGGCGCGGCCGAGGCTCAGGCCTCGGCTTCGGCGTGAACCGGCCCAGGACGGGCGACGACGCCTTTCGAGCGATGGTGGCAACTTCGCTCGTCACGATCAGGCTCCGACGACGAGGTCGCGATAGAGGTGCTCGCGAAAGTCGATCTCGCCGTTCAGCACACCGACCGAGGTCCAGGTGTCGAAGGTCTTCTTAAGCAGGCCAGCGAAGGCGTCGTCGATCTTCACACGGCGATAGGGCACCTCGTCGTCATAGACGGCCAGCGCCGTCTCCTCATCCTGTTTGGCGTAGGTCTTGTACCAGGCGATGTGGTCCGCCTTCTTCTCGCGGCTCCAGCGATAGCTGCGCTCGATGCGGTCGGCGTAGTCGGCGATCGCGGCTACCTTGCCGGGGTCAGCGAGGGCGCTGCGCGTCGCGCTGAAGACGAAGAGGCCGGAATTCACGTCCTCGCCATCCGAGAGCACGCGCGCTCCCAGAGAGCTGCGGATGCGGGCTCCATAGATACCCCAGGTGGCCCAGGCATCGATGCTGCCTGCTGCGAAGGCGGCACCGGCATCGACGGGGTTCAGGAAAGCGAGTTTAACGTCGCCTTCGCTCAGGCCCGCCTTGCGCAGCTCGCCGACGACGAGGAAATGCGCCACGCTGCCGCGAGTCGTGGGCGATATGGTCTTGCCTTTCAGATCGGCGACGGTCCTGGCGCTGCTGGATTTCGGCACGTAAAGCCGCGTGCCCTTGCCGCCATTGCTCCAGGCGGCGACCACTGCGATCTTGGAGCCGCCTGCGATGGCGCTGACTGTGGGAGAATCGTTGGCCGCGCCGATGTCGATCGCCCCAGCCTTCAGGGCTTCGTGCAGATGGAACGCGGCAGGATAGGCCGACCACTCAATCTTGTAGGGCACATCATCGAGCAGGCCGGCGGCTTGAAGCTTGCTGCGATGCTGGCCGACCTGATCGCCGATGCGCAGCGTCACCTTGGAAAGGTCCGGCGTCGCGCCATGCACGATCGCTGGTGCGGTCACGCTGGCGGCGCCGAGAGCGAATGTGAAGGATCGACGGGTGATGAGCGTCATGTCTGGTGATCCCTGGTGTTTCCTGCAAGACGGTCCGGAGGACCGGGCGATCAGGCGACTCGGCTGATGTCGGCGTCGGCAATGGCATCGAGTGCCGCGAGGATCGAACTGGCTTCCGTGCGATCCATCCAATCGGGACTGATGTCCGCGAAGCGGACGATGCCTTCACGGTCGATCACGAGCACCGAAGGCATGGGAAGCTCCCAGGTGCCCGTGCCGGTCACGTCGCCGATTGGCCTGCCGGCAGCGATGGCCGCGGTGCGCGAGGCGTCGTCGTATTCGTAGGTGACGCCCAGCCGCGTCGCGAGCGCATTCCCCGGATCGGTGGCGACAGCGAAGGACAGCGCATGCCTGTCGCGGATCTCAGCGAGCCGCCCGGGAAGTTGCGGGCTGACCGCGACCAAGCGCGCCCCACGCGCCGGCAAGCCAGGAGCCAATTCTCGCTCGTAGTGCGGCAAGGCAATGTTGCAGGCAGGGCAGCCGGCGAAGCGGAAGAAGATCAGGACCAGTGGCTTCTCGGCATGGAGGCTGCCGAGCTCGACTGCTCCTTCCACGACGTCGATCAGCGTCGCCGGGCCGACGAGGTCTCCGACTTGCACGCGACGCCTGTCGCCGAGTCCGGCCACGAGCCGCCGACGCTGCTCGCGATTAACGCGCAAGGCCTCCGGTGACCAGTTTCTTTCACGTTCGGCTTCGAGTTGCCGGAACTGTTCGCTGAGTGAAACCATTGCCATGAATTCTTGATCGTTGAATGGTTATGATCCGGTCATATATAGCCTCGGTCAATAGAAGCGAATCGCAAATTCTTGACAAAAAATAGAACGTATCTCTCGATTATTTTAGTACCCGCATAATTAAAACACTCCGTCGCTTTGATAATTACGATGAGCGGCGGGTGTATTATTTACGCAATGAGCCAGATTCCGCCCAGCGCGGTCAGCCCGCCGCCGATGCGCACGGCAATCCGACCGCACTGCGACAGGCTGTTGCCGGCGAGGCCGATACCGACGCCCACGGCATGCAGCAGCGCCGTGGCCAGCGCGAAGCCGATCGTGAAGGGCAGGCTCGTCGCCTCGCCGAGTTCGCCGCCATGGGCATAGCCATGGAACAGGGCGAAGAAGCCGACCACCGCCATGCCGACCAGCGTCGGCACCCGCAGGGCGATGAGCGCCAGCAAGCCGAGCGCCACGACGGAAGCCGCGATCGTCGGCTCGACGAAAGGCAGGCCGATGCCGGCCAGCGCCAGGATGAAGCCCGCGATCATCGTGACGACAAAAGCGGTCGGGATCGCCCAGATGGCACGCCCGCCGACGAGAAAGGCCCAAAGGCCGACGCCGACCATCGCCAGGATATGGTCCGCGCCGAAGAGCGGATGCGAGATGCCGGCGGCGAATGAGCCGTGCGTGGCCGGGTCGAGATGGGCGAAGGCCGGGCTCGCAGCGCCGATGCTCGCGATCAGGGCGATGGACATTCTCTTCATGGCAGCCTCTGAACTCGGAAAATCAAGCGGATCGGCTCAGCCCGGGGGGCGATGGATCGGGTCGATCCAGTAGACGGATTCCGGCTTCTCCACGGGATCGACGTCGGTGATGTTCACGACCACCGCCTCGTTGTCGGAGCGGACCAGCACGCACTCCAGGGTCTCGTCCGGCTTGGCGTTGATCTCCTGGTGCGGGACATAGGGCGGCACATAGATGAAGTCGCCCGGCCCGGCTTCGGCCACATATTCAAGCCGATCGCCCCAGCGCAGCCTCGCGCGGCCGCGCACGACATAGATGACGCTTTCGAGCGCCCCGTGATGGTGGACGCCTGTCTTCGCGTCGGGTTCGATCGCCACGGTGCCCGCCCAGATCTTCTGGGCACCGACGCGGGCGTGATTGATCGCGGCTTGCCGGAACATGCCGGGCGTTTGGGCCGTGTTGGGATCGAGCGTATCGCCCTTGATCACGCGCACGCCGTCATGTTTCCAGCGTGGCTCGGCGGGCGCCTGGTCATGGGCGTGCGCCGCGCCTTGGTGATGATGGTGGTGACCCTCGGCGCTCATGCGATCTCCGGTGGATAATGTATTTCCTGTCGACTTCTACATAGCATGACAGGACAGATTGAGAAGATCGTCCATCGATTGCGGCTCATCTGAAAACTGACAACGCCAAGTATGGCCGAAAACAAATCGTTAAATCTGCGACATGGCGCTTCCTGAGAAATAATTACTAATGCAATCACGCTGATGGCGATAGAAATTCCAAAATTCCGTGATTGGTGGTTTCGGAGTACCTGTCATCGCTAGATGTCCATCCCATCGTTTCGCCTCGAAGCAGAAGAGCTTCCTTCGTCATCGCATATCTTTAAAAGAACATTCTGTTTGACATAACGAACGATCCAGCGTCGCATGGAGGGGTCGAAAGTGGCGCCGATCGGGCTGCCTTTCGACGGCGTGCCGCAGACGGCATGCCCATGCAGGAGGTTGCGGAATGGCGCTGCGAACGATCGTCGGATTCTCGGGAAACCTTGCGCGGCCTTCGCGGACGCGAACCTTGGTCGAGGCCGTGACGGCGTCCGCCGCCGATCGGCTCCTGCTCGGGTCCGCCGTTCACGACCTCGAGGATCTCGGTCTCTCGTTGGGCGCCGCTCGCCGGCTGAACGACCTGGATGCCGGTGCGCGCGCCATCGTCGATGCTATCCTGGCAGCGGACCTGCTCGTCATCGGGTCGCCGACCTACAAGGGCAGCTACACCGGCCTCTTCAAGCATCTGATCGACCTGCTCGACCCGGCCACGCTGGCAGGAAAGCCGATCATCCTGACCGCGACGGGCGGCAGCGACCGTCACGCGCTGATCATCGAGCACCAGTTGCGGCCGCTGTTCGGCTTCTTCGCCGCGCATACCGCGCCGACCGGAATCTACGCGACCGACCGCGACTTCCAGGACGGGCGCATCGCCTCGACACAGGTCCTGCAACGCATCGACCAGAGCATCGTCGAGGCCGGGCGCCTGTTGCCGGAAGCGGGACGCGCCAGGCTGCTTCTGGCAGCGGAATGAGGCGGCGGTGAACCCTGTTCCGACCTTGCTCGAAAGAGCCCGGCTGGTGGCCGCCGAGATCGCGGAGAGCGCAGCTACGCTCGATCGCTCGGGCGCCTTCCCGGCCGAGCCCCTCGCACAAGTGCATCGCGCCGGGCTCAGTGCACTGACTGCGCCGAAGAGGCTCGGCGGGCGCGATGCGAGCTTCCTGGAGGTCTACGAGGTCATTGGGGCGATCGCCGAGGCGGAACCGTCCACGGCCCTGATCCTGTCGATGCAGTACATCCATCTCCGGACGTTGCTGCGCAGCCGCGCCCCGGCGCATCTGACCGAGAAGGTCGTCGCGAGCGCCGTCGAGGATGGAGCGCTGATCAACGCGCTGCGGGTCGAGCCCGACCTCGGCACGCCGCTGCGCGGCGGGCTGCCGGCGACGGTCGCCGAGCGGACGGCGGACGGCTGGCGCATCAGCGGCCGGAAGATCTACTCCACCGGCGCGCCGGGATTGAGCTGGGCCTGGGTCTGGGCACGCACCAACGAGGAGGAGCCACGGGTCGGCGGCTTCCTCGTGCCAATGGCCGCCCGGGGGATCCGCATCGAACGGAGCTGGGATCAGCTCGGCATGCGCGCCACGGCAAGCGACGACGTCATCTTCGACGGGGTCGAGATCCCGGCCGATCATGCAGCGGATATCCGCCTGCCAAAGGAATGGGAGCCGCCGGAGGGCGCGCAAGCTGCGCTCCACGCGCTGCTCGTACCAGCAATCTATGATGGCGTAGCGCGTGCAGCCCGCGACTGGTTCGCCGGCTTCCTGAACGCGCGCCGGCCGAGCAATCTCGGCGACTCGCTCGCCAGCCTGCCGCGCATGCAGCAGGCGGTCGGCGAGATCGAGGAGAGGCTCACGGTGAACCGCCGGCTGCTGCGTTCCGTGGCCGTGGAGGCGGACGCCGGCGAATACCTCTCCGCCGGCGAGGCGGGGCTCATCAAGCTCGCCGTCACCGAGAACGCCATTGCCGCCGTCGAGATCGCGCTGAAGCTCAGCGGCAACCACGGCGTCAGCCGCTCCAACCCGCTGGAGCGGCATTACCGCAACGTCCTCTGCGGACGCATCCATTCCCCCCAGGAAGACAGCGCCCGCCAGCAGGCGGGACGCCTCGCCCTCACTCCCGCCACGAAAGGTTGAGCGCCATGAGCATCGAATTCATCGGCTTCGTCGGCAATTTCCGCGCTTCGGAAACGGTCGTCCGCTCCGGCCCCGTCATCGACCTGAGTTACATCGAGACACTCGCCAAGGCGCAGGAATATGGCGGCTTCGACCGCGTGCTGCTCGCCTTCCACTCGACCTCGCCGGAAAGCATCCTGGTAGGCCAGCACGTCGCCTCGGTGACCCGTGATCTCAAGCTGATGATCGCGCATCGCCCCGGCTTCACGGCGCCGACGATCGCTGCACGCCAGCTCGCCACGCTCGACCATATCAGCGGCGGGCGCGCGGCGGTGCACATCATCACCGGCGGCGACGACGCGGAGCTCGCGCAGGACGGCGACCACCTGACCAAGGACGAGCGCTATGCCCGCACCAGCGAATATCTCGACATCGTCCGGCGCGAATGGACGAGCTCCGAGCCCTTCGACCATGACGGAACCTATTACAAGCTGCGCCGCGCCTTCTCCGAAGTGAAGCCGCTCTCGGGTTCGATCCCGGTCTATTTCGGCGGCGCCTCAGAGGCCGCGATCAAGGTCGCTGGTCGGCACGCCGACATCTACGCGCTGTGGGGCGAGACCCACGACCAGGTGCGCGAACTGATCGCTCGCGTGCGGAACGCCGCGGCCAACCATGGCCGCAAGCCGCGCTTCAGCCTGTCCTTGCGGCCGATCCTCGCCGACACCGAGGAGGCGGCGTGGGCCAAGGCGGATGCGATCCTCGAAACCGCGAGGGCGCGGATCGAGAAGACCGGCTTCGTCCGCAAGCCGGCAGGCCCGGAGAACGAGGGCTCGCGCCGCCTGCTGGAGGCCGCCGCCAAGGGCACGCGTCTCGACAAGCGGCTCTGGACCGGGCTTGCGGCTCTGACCGGCGCCAGGGGCAATTCCACCTCGCTCGTCGGCACGCCGGATCAGGTCGCCGACGCCATCCTCGACTACTACGACCTCGGCGTCACCAGCATCCTGATCCGCGGCTTCGACCCCGTGGCCGACTCCGTCCAGTACGGCCAGGAACTGATCCCCCGCGTGCGCGCCCTCGTCGCCGCGCGCGAGGCGCAACGCGCCGTGGCCTGAAGCCTTTCCCCGAACGATCACAGACCGGAGCGACAAGCCATGACCGAAGCAGCCAATGAGACGGATCGCGACGGGCTCGACAGGCGCACGCTGCTGCGCGGGGCGGCCCTGGGGGGGCTCGCCCTGCCGCTCGGCGCCCTCGCGGCAGGCCAGAGCCGCGCACAGCAGCCTGCAGCGGGCAAGCTCACCAAGATCAAGTTCGCGACCAATTCCGTCGCGCCCTGCCTATCGCCGGTCTATCTCGCCAAGGACAAGGGGCTCTACGAGAAATACGGGCTCGACGTCGAGCTGATCGACTTCGGCGGCCCGACCGAGAACCTGCTCGAGGCGCTCGCCACCGGCAAGGCCGATGCCGGCGTCGGCATGGCGCTGCGCTGGCTGAAGGCGCTGGAGGCCGGCTTCGACGTCAAGATCACCGCCGGCTCGCATGGCGGCTGCACCCGCCTCGTCGCACTGGAGACGGCCAATATCCGCAACCTGGCCGACCTCAAGGGCAAGACCATCGGCATCACCGACCTCAATGCGCCCGGCAAGCACTTCTTCTCCATCCTGCTCCACAAGGAGGGGCTCGATCCGGTCCGCGACGTCGAATGGCGGCAATACCCGATCGCAGCGCTGCCGATCGCGGCCGAGAAGGGCGAGGTCCACGCCGTCGCGGACGGAGACCCCAACGCTTATCTTTGGCTGAAGCGCGGCGGCTGGGTGCAGATCGCTTCCAACCTCGACCACGGCTTCGAGAAGCGCGTCTGCTGCATCATCGGCGTGCGCGGCAGCCTCGTCCGCGACGATCCGAAGATCGCCACGGCGCTGAACCGCGCCGTGCTGGAAGCGCATGACTGGACCGTGGCGAAGCCCGAGGATGCGGGCCATTCCTTCGCCCGCTTCGCGCCCAAGCACATCACGCCCGAGGACATCATCGGCATCCTGAAGGGCCAGACGCACGACCATCGCCCGGTCGGCGCCGATCTGAAGCGCGAACTTGCCCTCTATGCCGAGGAGCTCCGCTCGGTACGCGTCTTCAAGGCCTCCACCGATCCGAAGACCTTCGCCGAGAAGGTCTATGCCGACGTGTTCTCGGCCTGAGGGAGACGAGCATGAGCGGCGCCGGAATAGCATTCGAACGGGAGGGGGCGACCAGCGGATTCCGCTGGCCGTTCGCCTCTTGGTGGGGGACAGGCCTCGTCGGCGCAGCCGTTTGGCTCGGCGTGGCGGCCGTGACGGTGCTGTGGCGGGAGGTGATCCCCTTGCCTTATGGCGACGTCTTCGCCTGGATCTGCGCTGGCGTCGCCGCGGTCCTGCTCGTCGGCGCCGTCACCGGCGCGCCGGGCCCGATCGGCCAGCGGCTGCGCAATGCCGGCCCCTGGGCGATCGCGCTCGGGCTTTTCCTCGGCCTCTGGGAGATCGTGACGGCCAAGACGGGCCGCTTGCCGCTGCCCTTCTTTCCCTCACCGCAGGCGCTGGTCGAGGTCTATGTCGACGACTGGCCGCGCCTGCTCGACAGCCTTGCCGCCTCGGGTTGGCTGCTGGTGCGCGGCTTCGCGTTCGGGGCGCTCGCGGGCTTCTCCATCGGCCTCGCCATGGGCTGGTGGCGCCGCGCCGGCTATTGGATCCATCCGGTGCTGCGTCTGATCGGTCCGGTTCCGGCGACGGCCTGGTTGCCGATCATCTTCTTCGTCTTCCCGACGAGCGCCAGCGCAAGTGTCTTCGTGATCGCCCTCGCCAGCGCCTTTCCCGTTGCGGTGCTGACCTGGTCGGGCATCGCCAGCGTCAACCGCGACTATTACGACATCGCCCGTACGCTCGGCGCCAGCGAGCGCTTCCTGATCCTGAAGGTCGCGGTGCCGGCGGCGCTGCCGCATCTCTTCGTCGGCCTGTTCATGGGGCTCGGCTCCTCCTTCGCCGTGCTGGTCGTGGCCGAGATGCTGGGCGTGAAGTCCGGCCTCGGCTGGTATCTGAGCTGGGCGCAAGGCTGGGGCGCCTACGCCAATCTCTACGCCGCACTGCTGGTGATGGCGCTCGCCTGCTCGACGCTGATCACGGTGCTGTTCCGGGCCCGCGACCGGTTGCTCTCCTGGCAGAAGGGGATGGTCCGATGGTAGCCGCTGCCGCCCTGCGCATTCCGGAGGCGGAGGCCGCCGCCGGCTTCCGTGTCGACATCCGGGACGTCTCGCATCGCTTTGTCCTCGACGGCAAGCCGCTGCCCGTCCTCGATCAGGTCGGCTTCTCCGTCAAGCCCGGCTCCTTCACGGCGCTGATCGGCCCCTCCGGCTGCGGAAAGTCGACCCTGCTGCGACTGCTGGCCGGTCTCGACCACCCCACCGACGGGCAGGTGCTCGTCGACGGCGTGCCGGTCGGCCGCCCGGACCCGTCGCGCATCCTCGTCTTCCAGGACCCGACGCTGTTTCCCTGGCGCAGCGTGCGCGACAACGTCGCGCTCGGGCCGGAGGCGCGCGGCACGGCCAAGGCGGCAGGAGGGCGGATCGACGAGGTGATCCGCACAGTCGGGCTGGACGGCTTCGCCTCGGCCTATCCGCATCAGCTCTCCGGCGGCATGGCGCAGCGCGTCTCGTTGGCGCGGGCGCTGGTCAACGATCCGCAGCTGCTGCTGCTCGACGAGCCGCTGGGCAAGCTCGACTCGCTGACGCGGCTGGCCATGCAGGAGGAACTGGTGGCGATCTGGCGTCGAACTGGACTCACCGCGCTGCTCGTCACCCACGACGTTGAGGAAGCCTTGTTCCTGAGCCAGCGCGTCATCGTCTTTGGCCCGCGACCGGCCCGTATCGTCGCGACGATCGACGTCGACCTGCCTTATCCCCGCCATCGCGGCGATCCGCGCCTGGCGGAGCTTCGCCGGGAGGCGCTCGGCCATCTCGGCCTCGCCGAGAGCTGGTGAGCGAACCGATCCTTGGAGAAGACCGCATGATCAGGCTTGCCCGCCTCGCCGTCCCAACCGTCTTCCTGCTGTCGCTCTCGGCCGCGGACGCCCATGTCACGCTGGAGAACAAGGAGGCGGTCGCTGGCGCCTCCTTCAAGCTGGTGCTGCGAGTACCCCATGGCTGCTCCGGCGCTGCGACGACGAAACTGCGCGTACGCATCCCGGAGGCGTTCCGCTCGGCGAAGCCGCAGCCGAAGCCCGGCTGGACGCTCGACGTGGTCCCGGCCAAGAACGCTGCGGCCGGCGGCGGACATGGGCATGACGACACCACCGCGCCGCAGGAAATCTCCTGGGCCGGCGCGCTGGAGGACGCGAGCTACGACGAGTTCGTGCTCTGGGTCTCGACGGTGAAGACCGCGCCCCTCGGACCGATCTATGTCCCGATCGTCCAGGAATGCGGCGACAAGGTCCAGCGCTGGATCGAGCTTCCGTCCGACGGCAATGCCCCGGCCTCGCTCCGGTCGCCGGCGCCGTCGCTGCGCCTGATCGGCCAGCCGTCCTGATTGCCCGCACCATGCGGCTCGGGAGCGCCGGCATCGCCCTGCTGGCGTTGTTCCTCGCATTGCTACCGGTTCGGGAAGCAGATGCTCACGGGTCGCTCATCTCGTCCGAACCGGCCGATGGATTGCTGCTGGACGCGGCGCCCGGGGAGATCGTTCTGACCTTCGACGAGGCGACCGAGCTCACGGCGCTGCGGCTGACTGCGCCGGACGGAAGCTACAGGGACGCGGCGGCCGCGTCGGATCGCCTCGTCTCGCACCGGGTCACTCTGCCTCGGGCCACGCTGCAGGGCACGCATGTCCTGTCATGGCGCGCGGTCTCGGAGGATGGGCACCCGATCGGAGGCGCGGTCGTCTTCTCGGTCGGCCGTGTCTCAGCCGAGCCGGGCATCGAAGCTGCGACACCGCGGCCCGTCGCCTGGGCCCTGTGGCTGGCGCGGCTGGCGGTCGCCACCGGCACCGCCTTCGGCGTCGGCAGCGCCGCCTTCCTGCTGCTCGCAGGCGGCGGGAGATGGCCCGGCAATCTCCGCCCGATCGTGGCCGGCGCTCTCACAGCGGGAACGGCCGGCGCAGTCGCGAGTATCGGGCTGCAGGGGCTGGACCTGGCCGGGGCGGGCCTCGACCGGCTCGGTGATCCGGCAATCTGGTCGGCCGGACTTTGGCGCACGCCGCAGGGAACGACCGCCGCCCTCTCCGCCATCGCTTTCATCGCTGCCGGTCTTAGTGCCGCCAGGCGGGCGAAACCCTTTGCACTCATCGCTCTTGGCCTGTCTGGTGTTGCTTTCGCGGCCAGCGGTCATGCGGCGCTGGCGTCCCCCCGCTGGCTGATGCAGCCGGCCGTATTTCTCCATGCGATCGCCATGACGCTCTGGCTCGGCGCGCTCCTGCCGCTCGCCGCGCTCGCTCGCGAGAGCGGGGATGCTCTCGACGCCCCGCTGCGGCGCTTCAGCGAGCTCATCCCCTATGGCCTCGCCATCCTGCTCGGGTCGGGCCTTGCGCTCGCGCTCGTTCAGCTCGGTTCGGTTCCGGCGCTGTGGCAGAGCGCCTACGGCCAGGTCTTCCTGCTCAAGCTCGCCTTGCTCGCCGCCGTGCTGGCGCTCGCCCTCGTCAACCGGCTGCTGACGTCGCCGGCACGAACGGGCGATCCAGCGGCGCGGCGGCGCCTCGTGGCATCGATCACGGCGGAGACGGTGCTGGCTTTCGGCGCGCTGGGGGCCGTCGGCCTCTGGCGCTTCACGGTGCCGGCCCGAGCACTGCCGCCGCCCATGCCCGACGCGATGTTGTCCCTAACGGAAGGCGCCTTCAGCGCCCGCATCCGCGTGAGACCGCCGCGGGCCGGCAAGCTCCAGCTGTTCGTCGAGGAGGTTAGGGAGGGTACGACGCGGCTCGTCCCGAAGGAGCTAATCCTGACGGTGGAGAAGCCTTCCTTCGGGTTGGGGCCATTTCGCAAGACGGTTGCTCGAAACGACGCCCGCACATTCGCCGCGCTCGACATGTTCCTGCCGATGGATGGCATCTGGGTCGTCATGCTCGACCTGCTGATCGACGAATATCGTCAGGTAAGCCTGCGCGACATGCTGACGCTCAATGCAGCATGACAGATATCGGTTCAGGCCATCTGCCACGGCTGCGGCATAATCCCGGCCGCAGCGCAGAGTTCGCCTTCGAAGACAGCGGCGAGGTAATGGCGGGCCGGCTCTACTGGCGGGACGCCGCCGTTGGGACGGCGACCGGCCGTCTAGGGCTTGGGTGCCAGCGACTTTGGAGCGAAGGCGCCGCCAAAGGGCGATGGGTTGGCGCCCGCAGGCGGCGCGGCAGGTGCCGGCGGAGCAAGCGAATTCGGATTGAAGGCCCCCCCGAAGGGCGAGGGGTTGTTGCCTGGCGCCGGCGCGACCGCCGGCGACTGCTGCTGGAATTGCCGCATGCGCTCCTGCTGTTCGCGCAGGAGTCGCTGCTGCGTCTCTTGCTTCTCGCGGAGGATCTCGGCGCGGCAGGCCGAGGCATCATGGCGGCCGCCCTGCCAGATCGCCAACCCCGCCAATGCCCCAAGCAGGATGAAGACGGCTGCGGGATGGGCGACGAGCCGGACCAGAGGGCTGGCATAGACCCCGGCGCGCGCCATCCGGCCGGTGCGCAGCCGCTCGCGCCGACGCGTATCGGCCTCCTTCACCATCGCCCCGATCAGCGTCAGCGCGATGATGATGACCGCCAGCGCCGAGAGCGAGGGGTCGGTGCCGAGCCTGACCTTGGAGGCCAGCGCCGTGGTGAAGGTGTTGCCGGAGAGGATGGTGAAGACGGTGGTGTTGTAGTTCTCGAAGGAGGCGAGGAAGGCGATGAAGGCGGCCGAGCCGATGGCAGGCTTCAGGAAGGGCAGCAGCACCTTGCGGAAGGCCTGGCCGGGCGTGGCGCCGAGATCGAGCGCGGCCTCCGTCAGGGTGGAATCGAAGCGCTGCAGCCGCGAGATGAAGATCAGCATCGTGTAGGAGGCGATGAAGCTGACTTGGCCGAGCAGCGTCAGGAAGATGCCGTTGAAGATGACGGAGTCATAGCCCGCTCCGAAAACGCGCGCGATCGCGCCCCAGAGCACGATGGTCGAGATGCCGATGACGACACCGGGGATCAGGATCGGCGTGATCAGCACGGCATAGAGTCCGGCCCGCCAGCTCGGGCCAAGGTCGGCGAGCGCGAGTGCGCCCGCCAGCCCGAGCGGCACGCTGAGCGCGACGACCGCGATGCCGATCCAGAGGCTGGTCCAGAGCCCCCACATCAGCCGCTGGTTGGCGATCAGCACGCCGAACCATTCCGTGGTGAAGCACTCCCAGGGCACGACGCGCGGGAAGGAGGAGGAATTGAAGGCCGTGATCACCATGATGATGAGCGGCCCGAACAGGAAGGCGAAGAAGAGCAGCGCGTAGCCGAGCGAGAACAGGCCGCCGCCAGCCGTGCGATTCATCGCCCGATCGCCGCGATGGAGACGCGGAAGACCCGCATCATCAGGAAGACGAATACGAGGCAGACCACGAGCAGGATCGTTGCGTAGGCCGAGCCGCGCTGCCAGTCGCCCGCGTCGTTGAACCATTGGTAGATGAGCTGGGTGAACCAGAGGTTCGACGGCCCGCCCAGGATCTGTGGCGCCGCGAGCGCGCCCGCAGTCAGCATGAAGACCATCGTCGCGCCAGATGCGATGCCGGGCTTGGCGATCGGCAGCACCACGCGCCAATGCACCCGCCACCAGCTCGCGCCCATGTCGCGCGCCGCCTCGATCTGGTTGCGGTCGAGCGTCTCGACCGCGTTGTAGATGGAGAAGACCATCAGCAGCACATAGGCGTAGGCGAGGCCGGCATAGAGCGCGACGTCCGCCCGCACGAAGTCGACCGGCGTGGACCAGAAGCCGAGCGCCTGGCCGATTCCGTTGATCACGCCGGTCGCGCCGAAGAGCACGCGGAAGGCGAAGGCGCGCAGGATCTCGTTGATCCAGAAGGGCACGATCAGCCCGATCACCATCAGCCGCAGGCCGACGCCGCTCGCCGAATGGGCGAGGATGAAGGCGATCGGATAGCAAATCAGGATGTCGAGCAGCGTGACGAAGACCGCCGCCGCCAGCGTCTTCAAGAGCACGCCCATGTCGAGCGTGTTGAAGCCCGCTCCGTTGCCGAACAGGAAATAGCGGTAGTTGGCGAGGGTGTGGGCGTCGCGTGGGCCGCCGAGCTCGGCGCGCGGCAGGTTGTGGCGGAAGGAATAGTCGAGCATCGCGATCTGCGGCAGCACGACCAGGACCAGCACCCAGAACAGCACGGCTCCGGCGACGAAAAGCGCCACGCCCAGCCCGTGGCGGCTCGTCATCTCGGAGAAGATGCGGCGCAGCGCCGTCATGCCGCCGCGTCCGCCTCAGTGCCATACGGCAGTACGATGGCGGCCTCGGGGTCGAAGCTCAGGGTCAACGCTCCGGCTCCCGGTCCCGCTACCGCGACGTTGCCGGCGTTCATCCGGCAAAGCCTGAGCGGCAGGCCCGCCGCCTTCAGGTGCAGGGTCTGGACACTGCCCTCGAACTCCTCGGCCGTGCAATCGGCGGCGAAGCGGTTGGGGCTGGCGCCGTCGCCCGCGACGACGAGCTGTTCGGGGCGGATGAACAGCTGGCAGGCTGCGCCGGGCGCGTGGTCGCGCCCACCCCCGGACTGGCCGGCGAGCGGGCCGACCGGGGTCGAGAGCGTTACCGTCGTGCCGTGCTGGGAGACGACCTCGCCCGGGATCCGGTTCGTCTCGCCGACGAAGGAGGCGACGAAGGGCGTGCGCGGGCGGTTGTAGATCGTCTTGGGATCGCCGACCTGTTCGATCACCCCGGCATTCATCACGGCGACCCGGTCCGACATGGTCAGCGCCTCGCCCTGGTCGTGGGTGATGTAGATGAAAGTCAGGCCGACGCGCTGCTGGATGGCGCGCAGCTCGGTGCGCATATGCTGGCGCAGCTTCAGGTCCAGCGCCGAGAGCGGCTCGTCGAGCAGCAGGATGTCGGGGTCGGCGGCGAGCGCACGCGCGATGGCGACGCGCTGGCGCTGGCCACCGGAGAGCTCGTGCACCTTCTTGTCGCCGGTGCCGGGCAGCGCGATCATCTCCAGTAGTTCGTCGGCGCGCCGGCGCCGGTTCTTGCGACTGACGCCGCGGACCTCGAGCGGGAAGGCGATGTTCTCCGCGACAGAGAGCAGCGGGAAGAGGGCGAGGTTTTGGAAGATCAGCGCGGTCGGGCGCTTGTTCGGGCCGACATTCCTCATGTCCTGCCCGCCGATCAGCACGCGGCCTTCCGTTGGCTGGACGAAGCCGGAGATGCAACGCAGCAGCGTGGTCTTGCCGCATCCGGAGGGGCCGAGAAAGGAGAAGAACTCGCCGCCCTGGATCGAGAGATGGGCGTTGTCGACGGCGGTGTAGCTGCCGAAGCGGATCGAGACGTGATCGAGAACGACGTCCTTCGTCATGCGGGTCCTGAAACGAAGGTGGCGCGGGTAGAAGCGCGCTCCCGGTTGAAGCAAATCCGCCGTCATCCCGGACGCAGCGAAGCGGAGCTCCTGGATCCATCGTAGAGCGCGACGCCCTACGATGGATCCCGGCTCGGCGCGGCTTACGCCGCTTGGCCGGGATGACGGCGCGAGGCTGGTCAGCGACGCGCCGGTCGCGTCCTCAGGCGCTGAGGAACTTGTTGGTGAACTCCGAGCGTGCCTTGGCGTACCAGGGCGCCTCGGCAGGCCAGGCGTTGAGCTTGGCCAGCGAGTCCCCCGGATAGGCGTCGGCGAAATTCTTGGCGTAGGTGTCGCCGCCGAACCTGTCGGCGCCGATCACCGGCGAATTGTAGCCATGGGTCTTGATCGCCTCGCCGGCGAGCTGGGCGTCGTAGCAGGCGGCGATGAAGGCATAGACCTGGTCGATGTTCTTGACGCCGATCGACAGGGCGAGGCCGTCGACCCAGGCCATCGCACCTTCGACGGGCGCGCGATACATCACCGGCTCACCGGCGGTCTTGAGCGCGATCGGCGGGCCGTCCCAGGTCTGACCGACGATGACGCCCTCGTTGAGCAGGCCGTTCTTCTGCGCGTCGGCGTCGTTCCAGACGAGCTTGATGTTCTTCTTCTTCTTGATCGCGACGTCGGTGACCTTGGTCCAGACCTCGGTCATCTTCTCGGGCGTCTTGTAGGCTTCCCAGATCGAGCCCGGCGCCATCTCGCCGCGCCGCTCCATGCCCAGCCCGAGGCCGAGCAGCATGGAATGGCCGCGGCCCATCGTCTTGCCGGCGTTGGCGTCGTCCCAGACATCGTAATAGGAGGGGGCGGGACCGGCCGGGGTGAACTTGTCGGTGCGCCAGGCCACGCCCTCGGTGCCCCAGATATGCGGCAGCCAGTGCGAGCCCTTGCCGCCGAAATTCCAGTGCGTCTCGCCCAGAGCCATCGCCGGGTTCACCTTGGCGATGTCGACCTTCTTCATGTCGAACGGCTGGAGCAGGCCGAGATCGGCCCAGAGCGGGCTGCGGTTCACCGTGGGGGTGACGATGTCGAAGCCCTGGCCGTTGGTGGCCTTCATCTTGTTCAGGATGTCGTCGTTGGAACCGATGCCGGTGAAGTTCACCTTGATGCCGGTCTTGGCGGTGAACGCCTTGACGAAGCTCTCCGGCAGATAGTCCGACCACATCATGATGTTGATTTCGCCGGAGGACGCCAGCGCTTCCCGGCTGATCAGGGCCGGCGCGGCGATGCCGGCGGCCGCAAGCTTGATAACGTCGCGGCGGAGCATCCCGCCTGCCTTCATCGTCGACATGACCGATCCCCTTTTTCTGCCCCTGCTTCCTGCAGGAACTTTGCCGGCTGCAAGCAAGAAACGCGCCGCAGCTTTGGAAGGTTGATCCGTCGCGCCGTGCCGCAGGTAGAGCCAGGCGCACAATTCGATGGAGCCACGGCCGTGGCCGCTGTCACCAGCCTCCGCGCCGCGTCACCGGGCCTGCCTCGGTGAGCACGGTATCCGCCAACGTCTGGTCGGGATGGGCCGCCCGCAGTGCCGCCAGAGCCTCGGCATGGCGCAGCCTGACCGTTGCGTAGGCGGGATCCTCCGCTCGGTTCTCACGTTCCTGCGGATCACGGGAGAGATCGAAGAGCAGCGGCGGCAGACCGGCGAAGTGGACATATTTGAAGTGCTCGTCGCGCAGCGCCGCCAGATTGCAGCGATGCGACGGCAGGCCGAAATGCGCCTCCGCCGTGCCTTCGGCGATGTCGCGGAAATCGAACTCCCAGAAGGCCGCCTCGCGCCAGTTCGCCGGCGTCCTGCCCTTGAGGAAGGGTCGCAGGGAGCGTCCGTCCTGATGGCCGAGAGGGCTTTCGCCGAGCCGTTCCGCAAGCGTCGGCATGATGTCGGCGGCGCTGGTGAAGCGCCGAACGATATGCCCGCCGGCCTCGGCCGGGTCGCGGATCAGCAGCGGGATATGGTAGCTCGCCTCGAAGAAACCGCCCTTGCCGAAGAGCCAGTGATCGCCGGCCATCTCGCCATGGTCGGAGCAGAAGACCACGAGTGTCCTGTCCCATTCGCCGGCCGCCTTGAGCGCCGCGACGATGCGCCCGATCTGGGCGTCGACCTCGGCGATCATGCCGTAATAGACGGCGCGTAGCGTCGCGATCTCCTCCTCGCTCCAGTCGCGCACCAGCCCTTCGGCGCCGTGGACGAAGCCGGACTGCCGGTTCTGCGCGATTTGCCAGGCGGCGAAGGGATGCAGCTCCGCTTCCGCGGCGGCACTCGCCGCCCGCGCGAAGGGCGGGCCGTCGCCTGGCTCGAACATGGTGTTGTACGGAGCTGGCACCACGAAGGGGGGATGCGGGCGCAGGAAGGAGAGATGCGCGAACCAGGGCGCCTCCTGCTCCGAGCGCCAGCGCAGGAACGAGTCGGTGAGATAAGCGGTCTGCGTTTCCTCCGCGCTGTAGAGAGGCGCCTGCCGCGAGACGACGCCCTTCGTGCCGGGCGCGTGGATGTCTCGGCTCGTCGTATCCGCATGGCTGCGGGCGCGCAGCCAGGACAGCCATGGCTTCTCATGCTCCGGCAGGAGTTCCCGCACGCTGAAGCCCGGCAGGACCTGCTCGTAGGTCGTCAGGTGCGGATCGCCCGGCGCCAGCCGGCGCGGATCGAGCGAGACGTCGGTATAGCCGAACAGCGTCGGGTCGTAGCCGGCGCGGCGGGCGAGCCGGGCCAGGTTGTCGAAACGGTCGTCCAGTGGCGAGCCGTTGCGGCAGACCCGGTGGTTCATCTGATAGAGGCCGGTATAGAGCGAGGCTCGTGCCGGCGAGCAGGGCGCGGCCCCGGCATAGTGCCGCGCGAAGAGCGTGCCCGCCGCCGCGAGCGCGTCGATGTTGGGGGTGCGCACGCAGGCGTGGCCGAGCACCGAGAGGCAGTCTCCGCGCCACTGGTCTGCCGTGAGGAGGAGGATGTTCGGGCGCGCCGGCGCGTCGCTCAAACGGCACCCTCCAGCCGCTCGATCAGCGCCGGCAGCTCGGCGACCGTGCCGATGACATGATCGGCGCCGGCTGCGATCAGCTTTTGGGCGACGCGTTCATGCAAGGCCTGCCGACCCGCAGGGGATAGTGCGGCGAGCTCATCCGACGTCAGCCCGGCCTCGTTGCCCGAGAGGGTAAGTCCAACTGTGACGCAGCCGGCG
>UCLR01000040.1 GCA_900473415.1 Hyphomicrobiales bacterium | reverse complement strand
GGGTTTTGTTAGTGGCTCTTAGGGCCGCGCCGTCGCGACCGGCAGGACACGCGACAGCGCCCCGACCAGGTCGATCCGCCCGGCACCGAAGGTCGGGTCGCGGCCCTTCGAGCCGAGATCGGCCGCGGTCTCGCCGAGGATCCGGCGGGCACTGTCGCTGTCGAGCTCCGGCTGCTTCTCGACCAGCAGCGCGATCAGCCCCGAGACATGGGCGGCGGCGATCGAGGTGCCGGAGGTGAAGGCGTAGCGCCCGGCGGGCTCGGCGGTCAGCACGTCGACGCCCGGCGCCGCGATGGCGATATAGCTCCCGCGGTTGGCGTCGACGAAGACCTTGTCGTCGGCGTCGGTCGCGGTCACAGCGATGACGCTCGGATCGGCGCCTGGATAGAGCGGCGCCGAGCGGGCGCCGCCATTGCCCGCCGCGGCCACCGCGATGACGCCGCGCTCCTTGGCGCCAGCGAGCGTGCGCGACAGCAGGCGGTCCTGCGGCCCGGCGAAGCTCAGATTGACGATCTTGGCTCGCTGCTGAACCAGCCACTCCAATGAAGTGACGATCTGAAAGGACTTGCCGTTGGCCGAAGTCGCCTGCGTCCCGCCGAAGGCGCGCGCGACGAGAAGCCGCGCGGCCGGCGCGATGCCCTGCAGCTCGCCATGGGCGACGATCGCGGTCGCCATCGAGGTGCCGTGCGCGTGCGGCGTCGCCAGCCCGTCGACCGCATCGAGGTAGCCGAGGATCGAGCCGCTGATCTCGGGATGCTCCATATCGACGCCGGAATCGATCATACCCACCCGGACGCCGCGCCCGAGTGCCAGCCTGCGCGCCTCGGCCAGGCGCAGCTTGTCGACGACATATTGCGGCGGCAGCACCCGGCGCACCGTGCCGGTGCCACGCGCGGCGGTCGTCGACTCGCCGAGCTTCAGGCTCGGCATCGGCGGCTGGTCGGCAGTATCGGAGGAAGCCGTCGTGGAGTCGCCCGAGGTCGGCTTCAGCGCCGAATCCTGCTGCAGGTCGAAGAGGAAATTCGGCTGCGCCCCGGCGATGCTGGTGTCATCGGCCATCTGGGTGAGCACGGCCCTGAGGTCGCGCCCCGCCTCCAGCTTGGCGCGGATGATGGTAACCCCGGCGAGTTCGAAGCGCTGGCGCGCGATCAACGTCGCACCATAGCGACGTAGAACGGTATCCGCCTCGGCATTGGGAGCGAGCTCGAACAGCACCTCGTCCGGCACGAAGCGGGTCTCGTCCGGTGCCGGGACGATGCTGCGCTGCTGGCGCGGCTGCTGCCACATCGCCGGCGGCACCCGCATCGAGCGGTTGGCGGAGGGGGCGACGACAGGCTGCGGCGTCTCCGCGGCGGGAGCCTGCGCCAGCCGGGTCCCCTGCGCCAAGGCAAGGCCTGGTGCCAGCATGAGCCCGAACGCGAGCAGGCCGGCGCCGAGAAGGCACCGGGCCGGCGATCTGTGAACGAACCGGAAAGGCTGCATGGCGGGGCCCTCCTGCGACCGAAACATCATGCCACGAGGCCCGGCCATCACGCCAGCGAAGCGATCACGGCGCCGGTGCGACGAAGCTGACGATGGCGCTTTCGCTCTTCATCCGCGCCGCGATCGCATCGACCTGGGCGGTCGAGAGCGAGGCGTCGCCGACCCGCACCTTGAAGAAGCCGTTGGCGCGCGGCCCGTCGACGACGGACGCGTCGAAGCGCTTGAAGAAGGAGGCGATGTCGCCGGCCTTCGCCTCCGGCGCGAAGCTCAGCAGGACATAACGCTCCGAGGATTGCGAGCCCGGCGCCGAGGCGGTCTGGAAACCGGCGCCGTCGCGCAGCGCCAGCCCCGTGAGGACGACGCCCTGCAGCGCGATCAACGCAATCGCCGCGGCGCTGGCATAGGCGAGCCGGCGCGGCGGCTGCGCCGCCAGCAAGCCGCCGAGCCAGCCCAGCAGGCCCCCGCCGAGGCTGTCCTTTGCCCGCGCCAGCAGCGGCGCCGACCGGGGCGCGCCCTCGATGCCGGCCATCAGCTTCTCGAGCGCCCGGTGCGACGGCGCGCCGAGGCTCTCGTTCAGCAGCACGGTCTCGGCCATGTCGTCGCGGATGATCTCAAGCCGGGCGGCGAGCTCGCCATCGCTGGCCAGCGCGGTCTCGACCCGCTTCTTGTCCGCCTCCGAAATGCGGCCATTGGCATAGAAGGGCAGCAGCTCTTCGAGCTCGCGGCGCTTCGGATCGCTTGCGATGCTGTCGGTCATCACGCCACTCCTCCGGCGGCCGTGCCGCGCTTCAAAGATTTCGACTCAGGGCCAGCCACGGTCGATGCCGGCCGCCTTGAGCATCTCGCCCAGCTTCTTGCGGGCATGGAAAAGCCGTGTCTTGACGGTGTTCTCCGGTATTCCGACGATCCGCGCGACCTCCTCGACGGAGGTTTCGTGATAGTAGACGAGGTCGATGACCTCGCGATGCTCGGCTGACAGCCGCTCGAGGCAGGCGCGGATTGCGAGACCCTTGTCCTGCTTCTGCAGCACGACCTCGGGGCCGTCCGACTCGTCCTCGATGGCGGAGGCGTAATCCTCGTCCAGCTCGGCGTCGCGGCGCTTGCGCAGCAGCGACCAGGCCTTGTTCCGGGCAATGGCGATGAGCCAAGTCGCGACCGAGGCTCTCGCCTCGAAGCGATCCGCCTGTCGCCATAAGTCCATGAACACGTCACTGATCACATCCTCGGCAAGCGCCTCGTCGCGGACGAGCCGCAGCACGAAACGGTAGACCCGCACCTGATGCCGCGAAAACAGCACCTTCATCGCGAGTCGGTCGCCGGAAGCGATCCGCTTGACGAGTTCCTCGTCCGATTCCGTATGCATCGCCCCTCGAAGGCAAAGTCATCCCGGCTCGCACAGGGTTCGTCGCGGCAAGACGGGAAAAGGTTCAATCGGGCGCGACATTAATCCGACGCGTTCGATTTGCCGATAGGGAAGAGCAGGTTTCCGTATGATGGCAGGCAAGCCCTCATCCTGAGACCAAGCAAAGCTTGCTCCGCGGGATCAGGGCTGAACTGCTTGACCGGCGCCAGACATGAAAAGGGGCGCTCACGGCGCCCCAGATCGCATCCGTTGATGAGCGCGTCAGCGCCTCAGCGGCGTTTGCCGGCCGTACGCAGCTGCATGTACTGCACGGCTTCCAGCAGCACCTTGCGCGGCCGCTCGGCATCGCGCTTGGCCTGCTCCGCCTTGCGGGCGGCCTCACGGGCGAGCTCTTCCTGGCGCTTCGCTTCCGCGATGCGCTCACGCTCGAGCGCCTCCAGGCGCTCCTTCTCGGCCCGGACCTTCGCCTTCTCCGCCTCGCGCTCGGCGCGAGCCACGGCGATGGCTTCCCGCTCCGCGCGTCGCGCCACCATCGCCGGATCGTCTGCCTTCGGCCTGGCCTTGAAACGCTCGAGAAGCGCCTGCTTGGCTTTGACGGAATTGGCCTGACGGTCGGTGAAGCTGCGGTCGTTCGGGTTCTTCAAGTGGTCTTCTCTCGGGTTGTTACGGGTGATTTTTCGGCCCGCGCGGGGGACTTAGTCCAGATCGGACGCGATTGGTATCGAAATCCACGCGCGGCAGCCCCGCTTCCAGCGCAAAACAGGCGTTTTTTTGAGGTGCGGGCGACGGAACCGTGACATAGGCATACTTCGCCGCTTTACAAGCAGCTGGTTTTCGCCAACAGGCGGGAGCTCCTGCCCAACGATTGCTATTGCCGTGCAGACGCCCTCGCTTTCCGAATTCCGCCGCATCGTGGTCAAGGTCGGCTCCAGCCTGCTGGTCGACCGGACGCGCGGCCGGCTGCGCCATGCCTGGCTCGCAGCGCTCGCTGAAGACCTCGCCGAGCTGCATCAGCGCGGCGCCGACGTGCTCGTCGTCTCCTCGGGCGCGATCGCGCTCGGGCGCACCGTGCTCAACCTGCCGTCGGGCCCGCTCCGGCTGGAGGAGAGCCAGGCCGCCGCCGCCGTCGGCCAGATCGCGCTCGCCCGCACCTGGGCAGAGGCGCTTGGCGCCCACGGCCTCACCGCCGGCCAGATCCTGCTGACGCTTGCCGACACCGAGGAGCGCCGCCGCTATCTCAACGCCCGCGCCACGCTCGGCCGGCTTCTCGATCTGCGCGCGATTCCCGTCATCAACGAGAACGACACCGTCGCTACCACCGAGATCCGCTACGGCGACAACGACCGGCTCGCGGCCCGCGTCGCCACCATGGCCGGCGCCGACCTGCTCGTGCTCTTCTCCGATATCGACGGGCTCTATACCGCCCCGCCCGCCAAGGAGCCTTCGGCGCAGCACATCCCTGTGGTCGAGCGCATCACGCCCGAGATCGACGCCATGGCCGGCGGCGCGGCTTCAGAATTGTCGCGCGGCGGCATGCGCACCAAGATCGAGGCCGGCAAGATCGCCGCCGCCGGCGGCACCCACATGCTGATCGCGGACGGGCGCGGCAAGAATCCGCTCGCGACCGTGGCTGCGGGCGGGCGCTGCACCTGGTTCCTCACCGCCTCGACGCCGGCCACCGCCCGCAAGACCTGGATCGCCGGCACGCTGGAGCCGCGCGGCACGCTTCATATCGACGCGGGTGCCGCGCGCGCCTTGCGCGGGGGCGCGAGCCTGCTGCCCGTCGGCGTCAGCCGGATCGAGGGCGAGTTCGCGCGCGGCGATGCCGTGCTGATCCGCGATCCGCAGGGACAATTGCTCGGGCGGGGGCTCGTCGCCTATGACGCCGGCGAGGCGGCGCTGGTGCTCGGCAAGGCTTCACGCGACATCGAGGCGGTGCTGGGCTATCCCGGCCGCGCCGAGATGATCCACCGGGACGACATGGCGCTCGGGCTGGGCTAAGCTTGGCGCCATCTGGGGACTGGACTGACACGAGATGACTGGCGACAGCGCGCTGCGCATCATCGCGACGAACGGCACCGAACGGGATGTCGGGCTCGTCATGCAGGAGGTCGGCCGGCGGGCTCGCGCCGCGGCACGCAAGGTCGCGCTCGCTCCGGCCGAGCAGCGCAACGCCGCCCTCCTCGCCATGGCCGAGGCGCTACGCGCCCGCGCGCCGCGCATCCTCGCCGCCAACGCCCAGGATCTCGCGGACGGACAGAAATCCGGTCTGAGCGCCTCATTCATGGACCGTCTCGCCCTCGACGATAGGCGCCTGGCGGCCATGGCCGATGCCGTCGCCGACGTCGCCAGCCTGCCCGACCCACTCGGACGGGTGCTGGCGGAATGGACGCGGCCGAACGGCCTGCGCTTCGAGCGCGTCGCCACCCCGCTCGGCGTCATCGCCGTGATCTTCGAGAGCCGGCCCAACGTCACCGCCGATGCCGGGGCGCTGTGCCTCAAGAGCGGCAACGCTGCGATCCTGCGCGCGGGCTCTGATTCCTTCCGGTCCTCCACCGAGATCGCCGCCGCCATGCGCGAAGGCCTCGAGGCCGCGGGCCTGCCGGGCGACGCGATCCAGCTCGTGCCGACGCGAGACCGCGCCGCCGTCGGCGAGATCCTTTCGGGGTTGGGCGGCAATATCGACGTGGTCGTGCCGCGCGGGGGAAAAAGCCTCGTCGCCCGCGTCCAGAGCGAGGCGCGCGTGCCGGTCTTCGCCCACCTCGATGGCAACTGCCACGTCTACGTCCATGCGCAGGCCGATCTCGCCATGGCGCGCGAGATCCTGCTGAACGCCAAGCTGCGCCGCACCGGCGTCTGCGGCGCGGCCGAGACGCTGCTCGTGGATGAGGCCTGCGCAGCAACGCATCTTGGCCCGCTCGTCTCCGCCCTGCTAGAAGCCGGCTGCGCCGTGCGCGGCGATGCGGCCACTCAAAGTCTCGATCCCCGCGCGACGCCCGCCACCGAGGACGATTGGTCGACCGAATATCTCGACGGGATCATCGCGGTGAAGGTCGTGGCCGGGCTCGACGCGGCGATCGACCATATCGAGCGCTACGGCTCGCATCATACCGATGCAATCGTCACGGCCGACGAGACGGCTGCCGCCCGCTTCCTCGCCGAGGTCGATTCGGCCATCGTCATCCACAACGCCTCGACGCAGTTCGCGGATGGCGGCGAGTTCGGCTTCGGCGCCGAGATCGGCATCGCCACGGGGCGCATGCATGCGCGCGGGCCGGTCGGCGTCGAGCAGCTCTGCTCCTTCAAATACCGCGTCCACGGCGCTGGCCAGATCCGACCCTAAGAGCGCTCCCGGCGATGACGAGCGAGCATCTGCGGCTGCCGCCCCATGCGCCGGGACTGCGCATCGGCCTGTTCGGCGGCAGCTTCAACCCGGCCCATGACGGACATCGGCTAGCGAGCCTGACCGCGCTGCGCCGCCTTCAGCTCGACCGTGTCTGGTGGCTGGTGACGCCCGGCAACCCGCTGAAGGACAATGCCAAGCTTCCTCCGCTCGGCGAGCGTGCCCGGCAGGCGCGGCGCGTCGCGGCCCACGCCCGCATCAACGTCACCGGCATCGAGGCGACGCTGCGCACGCGCTACACCGCCGACACGCTGCGCGCGCTGAAGCGCCGCTGCCCGGGCGTGAACTTCGTCTGGATCATGGGCTCGGACAATCTCGCCGGATTCCACCGCTGGAACGAGTGGCGCACGATCGCCCGGATGATGCCGATCGCGGTCATCGACCGGCCGGGCTCGACCCACAGCGCCATGGCCTCGACCGCCGCGAACTGGCTCTCGCGCTGGCGCATTCCTGAAAGCCGGGCCGCGAGCCTCGCTCGCACCCGCCCGCCCGCCTGGGTTTTCCTGCACGGCAAGCGCTCGGCGTTGTCCTCAACGCAACTGCGTCGTCAGGCGGAAAACGGCGGAGCTTGATTGAATTCCGGGCCCTCTCGGCTTATTTTGGTTGCGTCGCGCCATGAGCGCGTCGGGATCGAGAGGATACGTCACTGAACCGTCAAATCCTTGGTGAAGCTGAGCCGAAGCCGCTTCCCCAGGCCGCTGTCGCGGAGAATCCCTCTGCCGACAGCATCGCCCTCGCGCAACGTGTCCTCGAGGACATGAAGGCCGAGGACATCACGGTGATCGACCTCGTTGGCAAGACGTCGCTGGCCGATGCGATGATTATCGCTTCGGGCAACGTCAATCGTCACGTCGCCGCCATCAGCGAGGCCCTGATCGAAGCCCTCAAGAACGCCGGAAAGCCCACGCCGAACGTCGAGGGAATGCCCGCTTGCGACTGGGTGCTGATCGACACCGGCGACATCATCGTCCATGTCTTCAGGCCCGAAGTGCGCCAGTTCTACAATCTCGAGAAGATGTGGGGCACCGACCGGCCGAACGAACGCCTCGACAGCTGACGTCGCGTTTCGATGCGGCTCGCGGTCATCGCCGTCGGCCGGCTCAAGGACGGGCCGGAGCGCGAACTCTGCGAGCGCTATCGTGAGCGCGCGCTGGTGTTCGGGCGCGGCATGGGTCTCGCCGGCCCGGAGATCGTCGAGATCGCCGAAAGCCGTGGCCGCCGCTCCGAGGACCGCAAGCGCGAGGAGGCCGAAGCCATCCTCTCGAAGGCCCAGCCCGGGCTGCTGATCGCGCTTGACGAGCGCGGCCGCGGGCTCGGCAGCGAGGCCTTCGCCGGCCGCATCGCCGCTGCCCGCGATGCCGGCACGGCGCATGCGAGCTTCGTCATCGGCGGCGCCGACGGGCTTAGCGAGGCGATCCGCGACCGGGCCGACCTGACGCTCGCCTTCGGCACGCTGACCATTCCGCATCAGATCGTGCGTGCGCTCGTACTGGAACAGCTCTATCGAGCGATGACGATCATCGCCGGACATCCCTATCATCGCGCATGAGCCTTTTCCGGCCCCTGATTCGCTCTGGCCTTGCGGTCGCCCGGCCGCTCGCGTCATTGCGAGCGAAGCAAAGCGATCCGGGAGGGCATAGAGCGCGACGGCCCCTGGATTGCTTCGTCGCTGCGCTCCTCGCAATGACAGCCTGGCTCCCCCCCGCCCTCGCCCAGACCGCCGCGCCCGACCCGGACACCCTCGCCCGCGAGGCGATGCAGAAGCTCGTCGAGAAGCAGGCCCGGGAGACCGAGCTCAAGGCGATCGAGGAGCGACTCGCCGGAAACGCGGATGCCCGCGCCAATCTGGAAAAAGAAATCGCCGCGATCCGCGCCGATCGCGCCGGGCTCAACAAAGCCCTGCTCGACACCACCGCGAAGACCCAGGGCGCCGAGTTGAAGCTGGGCGAGCTGGAGAAGCGGCTCTCCCTGATGCAGTCGAGCGAGACCGCGATCCGCCGCTCGCTCGACAGCCGTCGCGGGCTGATCGCCGAGGTGCTGGCGGCGCTCCAGCGCATCGGGCGCCGCCCGCCCCCGGCCGTGCTGGTGCGGCCCGAGGACATCCTGGAGGCCGTGCGCGCCTCCATGCTGCTCGGCGCTGTCGTGCCCGACCTGCGCCAGGAGATCGAGATTCTCGGCACCGACCTCGCCGAGCTGGTGCGGCTGCGCGACAATATCGCCGCCGAAAAGGGCCGGATCGGCGAAGAGATGGAGCGGCTCGCCGGCGAGCGCACGCGGCTGGCCTCCCTGGTCGAGGCCCGGCGCGAGCGCGAGGCCAGCGCGGCCAAGGATGTCGAGGCGCAGGCCACGCTCGGCAAGGAGCTCGCCGGCCAGGCCCGCTCGATGCGGGATTTCGTCGAGAAGATCGAGAAGGAGATCTCGGTCGCCAACAAGGCGGCGGACGCCGCCCGCCAGGCGATCGAGCAGGAGACGCGCGAGCAGCGCGAGCGCATGACCGCGCTCGCCTTCCGTGACCCCGCGCGGCTCGCCCCCAAGATCGCCTTCGCCGACGCCAAGGGGCTGTTGTCATTGCCCGTTGCGGGATCACGATTGCGTGGTTTCGGCGATCCGGACGGGGCTGGGGCCACGACACGCGGCATTTCGCTGGAAACCCGCGCCAACGCCCTAGTTTCGGCGCCTTCTGACGGTTGGGTGGTTTATGCGGGTCCCTTCCGCTCGTTCGGGCAACTCTTGATCCTGAATGCGGGCGGGGGATACTACATCTTGCTAGCCGGCATGCAGCGGATCGATGTAGCGCTCAATCAGTTCGTTCTGGCGGGAGAGCCGGTTGCGACGATGGGCGAAACATCGGAAGCTGCCGCGACGACTGTAGGAGTGGGAACCGGGCAGCCGGTTCTCTATATTGAATTCAGGAAAGACGGCGTCTCGGTCGACCCGGGGCCCTGGTGGACGAAATCGCAAGGCGAAAAGGTTCGCGGATGATGCGCAAGGTTTCCCTCGTTCTCGCCGGCGCCATCATGGGCGCGGGCCTGACCGGACTGGCTACCCAGACACGGCTACTGAGTTCCACCAGCGCCGTCGCCGCCTCGGCCGAGGTCTACCGCAGCCTCAACCTGTTCGGGGACATCTTCGAGAAGATTCGCACCGACTATGTCGACAAGCCGGATGAGCAGAAGCTGATCGAGGCCGCCATCAACGGCATGGTCTCGTCGCTGGATCCGCACTCCAGCTATCTCGACTCCAAGGCCTTCCGCGACATGGACACCGACATGCGTGGCCAGTTCGGCGGCCTCGGCATCGAGGTGACGATGGAGGACGGCGTCCTTAAGGTCGCCAAGCCGATCCGCGACACCCCCGCCTCCAAGGCCGGCATCCTGGCCAACGACATCATCCGCCAGATCGACGGCGCCGAGGTGAAGGGTCTCTCGCTCACCCAGGCCGTCGAGAAGATGCGCGGGCTGATCAACACCCAGGTCACGCTCAAGGTCGAGCGCCCGGGCAAGACCGAGCCGCTGGAGTTCACGCTCACCCGCTCGACCATCGTCGTGCCGGCGGTCGAGGAGCGGGCCGAGAACGATGTCGGCTATATCCGCGTCGGCACCTTCTCCGAGCAGACCTATGACGGCCTGCGCAAGGCGATCGACAAGCTCACCAGCGAGATCGGCGCCGACAAGCTCAAGGGCTTCGTCATCGACCTGCGTAACAACCGCGGCGGCCGCCTCGACCAGTCGGTGCTGGTCTCCGACGCCTTCCTCGAGCGCGGCAAGATCGTCTCGACCCGCGGCCGCAACGCCGAGGAGACGCAGGTCTTCAACGCCAAGTCGGGCGACCTGACCAAGGGCAAGCCGGTCGTCGTGCTGATCAACGGCTCCTCCGCCTCGGCGGCCGAGATCGTCGCCGGCGCGCTTCAGGACCACAAGCGCGCGGTCGTGATGGGCACGCGCTCCTTCGGCAAGGGCTCGGTCCAGACCGTGATCCCGCTCGGCTCGAATGGCGGCCTGCGCCTGACCACGGCGCGCTACTACACCCCGTCGGGCAACTCGATCCAGGCCAAGGGCATCACGCCGGACATCGAGGTCCAGCAGGACATCCCGCAGGAGATCAAGGACAAGCTCGTCGACAACAAGGGCGAAGCCGCGCTGAAGGGCCACCTCAAGGCAGCGGGCGAGGGCGAGGAGCAGTCCGGCTCGGCGTCCTACGTCCCGAACGATCCGACGAAGGATACCCAGCTGATCGCGGCGCTGAACCAGCTCCGCGGTGTCAAGACCGGCGCCGCCGCCCCGGCGGAGAAGCCGGCCGAGCCCGCTCCAGCCGCGCCCGAGGCGCCCAAGCCTTAAGACACGGACGTAACACCGTTCGAAAATATGCGGCCCTCATCCCCTGGATGAGGGCCGCACTGTTTTCAAACGGACTCCGAGGCGACAAGACTAGCGCGCGGGCTCACTGATTCGCGGCCCGCCTCGCAAACTTGGGGACGGCCGCGTTTTGGCCGCAACGCCGCTGACGGAGCTGAACCGAGCGCTCGGCCAGGATCGGGCCGCGCCTTCCGGCAAGCCATGGGGCCGCCGGCTCGGCATGGCTGCGGCCGCTTGCGTCGGCGCCGTCGTCCTTGGCCTGCTGCTCGTCGTCGCCCTGCGCCGTGATCCCGACGGTGGCGAGCCGATGGCGATCGCCTCCATCGAGAAGCGCTCGACCCCTCTCGCCGCTCTCCCGCCTGCCGCCGAGGTGGCGGCGACCCCGAACGGACCCGCCAGCGCTGCGCAGCTCGAGAACAACGCCGGCGTGACCGTCGTCCGCCCGGGCGAGGAAGCGCCCGGCGCCATCATCATCACCGTCCCGGAGGAAGGCGGCCCGATCAAGCTCGCTCCGGCGCCGGACAACCGGCTTACCGAACGGACGCGCTACGGCCTGCTGCCGAAGACTGGCCCGGACGGCGCGACCCCAGCCAAGATCTACGCCCGCCCGCTCGGCCCGGAGCCGACCACCAAGCCGGCCGGCTATGTCGCGCTGCTGGTCGGCGGGCTCGGCATCAGCCAGAACGGCACGGCCGAGGCGATCGCCAGGCTGCCGGGCGCGGTCTCGCTCGCCTTCGCCCCCTACGGCACGGAGCTTGAGCGCACGGTCCAGCGCGCCCGCGGCAGCGGCCATGAGGTTTTCCTGCAGCTGCCGATGGAGCCCTTCGACTACCCCGACAACGACCCCGGCCCGCATACGCTGCTCACCGGCCCGAAGGCGCAGGACAATATCGACAAGCTGCACTGGTCGCTCGGCCGCTTCACCGGCTATGTCGGCATCGTCAATTTCCTGGGCGGGCGCCTCACGGCCGACCAGGAGGCGCTGACCCCGATCCTGCGCGAATTCGCCGGTCGCGGCCTGATGGTCGTCGATGACGGCTCCTCGCCACGCAGCCTGCTGGCCGGCGCCGCCACCCGCGCCCAGATCCCGGCACTGAAGATCGATCGCGTCATCGACGGCGTCACCCGCGCCGACGCCGTCGACAAGGAACTCGCGGCGCTCGAACTGCTGGCGCGCGAGCAGGGCGTCGCAGTCGCCGCCGCCAGCGCCCTGCCGATCTCGATCGACCGGATCTCCCGCTGGGCCCAGACGTTGGAAGCCAGGAAGATCGCGCTCGTGCCGGTGAGTGCCGCTCGCGGCCTGCGCAATCCGAAGACCACTGGATCCCTGTCGACAGGATCGCAGCGATGACCGAAGCCGCTCCCGAAGGCTACCGCCCCTGCGTCGGGCTCGCGCTGTTCAATGCCGAAGGCCTGGTCTTCGTCGGCCAGCGCGCCGACAAGACGAAGCGCGAGCATGTCGCGCCCGGCCATACCTGGCAAATGCCGCAAGGCGGCATCGACGCGGGCGAGACCCCTCTGCAAGCCGCCATCCGGGAACTGCAGGAAGAGACCAACGTCACCTCGGTCGAGCTCATGGCCGAAGTACCGGGCTGGCTGACCTACGACCTGCCCGTCGACATCGGCAAGGAGGCCTGGAAAGGCCGCTGGCGCGGGCAGGCGCAGAAGTGGTTCGCCTTCCGCTTCACCGGCGCCGAGAGCGAGATCGACATCCTGACCCCGGCCGGCGGCCACAAGGCCGAGTTCGACGCCTGGCGCTGGGTCCGGATCGAGGAGACGCCGGATCTGATCATCCCCTTCAAGCAGGTCGTCTATCGGCAGGTAGTGCAGTACCTCGCACCTTTCGCACGGCCGGGTGCCCGGCAGGGCTGAAGCGCCCGCCAGCCTCTTGAACCCGCCGGCCGACTGGCGCGACAAATGCGTGCGCTGTTCTATGCAGGCATGTCTTCGGGGGCTCCATGAAAATTCTGATCGCGGCAGCTGCGCTGCTGCCCATCCTGCCCGGCGCCGCGCTGGCGGCTTCCGATTGCGATGGCCATGCCGGTAAGCCGCTCGATGCGACCTGCCTGCAGCTTCGACAGGAGAGCCTGCAGGACGAGATCGGCTCGCTCCGGAAGCAGGTCGAGACATTGCGGGAGATGACCCAGGGCCTGGCGGAACGGCTGGAGAAGCCGAAGCCGCCAGGGGCGCCGGCCAGCGCGCCGCCCGGCTGGATCGCGGACGACCAGGGCTGCAAGGTCTGGAATCTCAGCCCCTCCCCGAACGAGACGATCGCTTGGACGGGTCCCTGCAAGGGCGGCATCGCGAACGGGCGAGGCACCCTGATCTGGTATCTGAACGGAACCCTGCGCAGCTTCTTCACGGGCACCCTGCGCAACGGCCATTATCACCGCGGCCTGCAGGCCTGGTCGACCGGTGACCGCTTCGAAGGCGAATATCGCAACGACCGCGCCGAGGGCCGAGGCACCTTCCGCAAGGCCGCGAACGGCGAGGTCTATTCCGGGCTCTGGACCGATGGCTGCTTCCGGGACGGCCCGCGCCGCGCGTCCGTCGGCGCGCCGCTCGATGCCTGCATGAGGTGAGCCAGTCGCCTGGCTGACAGAACGAGCAAGCCGAGGCTGACGAGCAGAAACAGGCCCCAGACGAGCCCGGCCTGCTCGAGATAGACGTCCTGGGTTTCGGGATCGAAGCAGCGACCGGCCTCGTTGAAGCAGCCCCGCCAGCGCCAGTAGCGATCATACCAGGCGAGCGAAAAGAGGATCGTCGCGACGCCGGAAAGCAGTAGGAGAAAGGCGCAGAACGCTCGCCGCATGCAGAGGCACCTGACTGCAGATGGCGTCCCGGAAGGGATTCGAACCCCTGACCTACGGTTTAGGAAACCGTTGCTCTATCCTGCTGAGCTACCGGGACGCACGAAACTCCGTGTAGCATAATCGCGATGCGGGTGAAGACCCTTCTTGTCGCTGTCACAATTCCCACCTTGGTCGGGCTTCCGGCCGGGGCTACGCCGGTTTGCGCGACGCAGGCCGCGACGGCGACCGTTCGGCTCGCGGGCATCGATGCCGCGGGCGACCCGGTTCTCGCCGATGGCCGCAACCTTCGACTCGTCGGCCTCGCTCCCCGGCAGGATGCGGCCGAGGCGGAACGGTTCCGCACCGCGCTCCAGCCCTTCCGCGAACGGACGCTCGAACTCGCCATCACAGGCGAGCGCGACCGCTGGGGCCGCTGGCCGGCTCGCCTTTATCTCCCGGCGGATGCGCCGGGCGGGCAGCGACAGGACGTCGCCCTCCTCCTGCAACGGAGCGGGGCGGCCCTGCCGCTGGCGGAACCGGCCGCTCTTGGCTGCGTTGATCAGGCTGCGCCCATCCGGCAGGCTGCGACATCGACGCATCTGGCTTCGGCCTCGATCGCGGTCGATGGTCATGATCTCGCCGCGGTGAAGGCGCAGGAAGGCCGTTATGTGAGGTTGGAAGGCCGCATCGCCTCGGTCGGCGAGCGCTCCCAGCGGACCTATCTGAACTTCTCGCGCCGCCCTGGGGAGGCCGCTTCGATCGTCGTGTCGCGCAGCCTCTGGCGAGAATTGAAGGGAGCCGGCTGGACCGCGGCCGGCCTGGGCGGTAAACGCCTGCGCGCCTATGGCGTTCTCGCCGGGCGCGGCGGCCTCCTTCTGGAGGCGACGTCCCGGGCGGCGCTGGAACTGATCGACTAGGGAACATGCTGGAATTCTGCCGAGCATCGCACGGGAAGCGGCTGGCGGCGGTCGCGCTGCCGGCCCTCCTCCTCGCCGGCTGCTTCGGCGAACAGAGCGCGTTGTTGCCGTCGAGCACCGGCAGCACGAGCGGTGAGATCGCGCCGCGCATCAGCCCGATCCAGCGCGCATCCGACCAGGAGCATCAGCGGTTGCTCGCGGCCTTTGGCGGCGAGTACCGCGCGCCACGCGCCCGCGCCGCGCTGGACGAGGTGGTGCAGAAGCTGGCCAAGGCCGGCGACGGCCAGATCGGCCAATACGAGATCACGATCCTCAACTCGCCGGTCGTCAATGCCTTCGCCCTGCCGAACGGGCGGCTCTACGTCACGCGCGGCCTGCTCGCGCTCGCCAACGACACCTCCGAGGTCGCCTCGGTGCTGGCGCATGAGATCGCCCATGTCACCGCCCGCCATGCGGTCGAGCGCGCCGAGAAGGAAGCGGAATCGGCGGTGGTCAGCGAGGTCGTCTCGCAGGTCCTCAAGGATCCGGCGCGGGGCGCTGCCGTGCAGGCGGGCTCGAAGCTTTCGCTCGCCCGCTTCTCGCGCCAGCAGGAGCTCACGGCCGATCAGATCAGCGTGCGCAACATCGCGCGCGCCAGCTATGATCCGTATGGTGCCGGCCGCTTCCTCGCCACGCTCGGCCGCAACACCGCCTATCGCAACAGCGGCCAGAACCAGAGCGCCGACGACAAGCGGCTCGACATCCTATCCAGCCATCCGCAGACGCCGGAGCGCATCGCCGCCGTCACCGCCGCCGCCCGACAGATCGGCGCGCCTGGCATCGGCGAGCGCGATGCCGGCCACTGGCTCGCGGCCATCGAGGGGCTCGCCTTCGGCGACGATCCGCGCGACGGCGTCGTGCGCGGGCGCCGCTACCTCAACAGCACGCTGCGCATCGGCTTCACCGCGCCCGAGGGCTTCAGCCTAGAAGCCGCGCAGGACATGGTGATCGGCGTCAGCGCCAGCGGCTCTCAGGCGTTGCGCTTCGACTCGGTGACGCTGAAGAGCGGCCAGACACTCGAATCCTATGTCGCCGCCGGCTGGATCGAGGGCGTCGAGACGACCGGCATCGAGCCGATCCAGATCGCCGGGCAGCCCGCCGTCATCGCGCATGGCAAGGGCACGGACTGGATGTTCCGCCTCGCCGCGGTGCAGGTCGGCGATCGCGTCTACCGCTTCATCCTGGCCGCGCGCGGCGCCAACGATCCGGAGCGCGCGATGCGCAGCCTCATCGACAGCTTCCGCACCCTGACACCGGCCGAGGCCCAGTCGGTGCGCCCGATGCAGATCCGCCTCATCGCGGCCGAGGCCGGCGACACCGTCGCGAGCATGGCGCAGCGCATGCCAGAGCAGGACCGACCCGAGGAGCTCTTCCGGCTGCTCAACGGCCTTGACCGCGATACCGCGCTCGATCCCGGTCGTCGCTACAAGATCATCGCCGAGTAGCTCGGCGATACGGCGTTCTTGCCGGGTTTTGTTTGCGGCGAGTTTACGGATTTATGTCTCCATCGCGAGAGTTGCTGCCTGCGGCAAGCTTCGGCATGACGCATGCCGCAAGACCAAGGAGCTGGGGACATGAGGACGCTCGTTTCATTTGCGGCAGCTGCCGGTTTCCTCTGCGGATCTGCTGCTCTGGCCGCCGATCTGCCCACTCGCACTTACGTCACGCCAGCGCCGCTTCCGCCCGCCTTCTCCTGGACCGGCTTCTATGTCGGCGGCAATGCGGGCTACGCCTGGAGCGAAAATCGCACCCGCTACGACTACGCCCTCACCAACATCGCCGATTTCGCGGAATTCAACGCGCTTGGGCTGGTGCCGCAGAGCCTCGGCCGCAACGGCAATGGCTTCGTCGGCGGCGGGCAGGTCGGCTATAATTACCAGATCGGCCAGTTCGTTCTCGGTGCCGAAGCCGACCTGCAATACCTCGATGCGCGCCAGCAAGCGTCCTGGGCCAGGACGCTGAGCGACGCCACCGGCGCCGCGACCGTCACCACCTCTGCGCGCTCGAGCGTCGACTGGCTGGGAACGGTGCGCGCCAGGGCCGGCTTCGCCATCGACCGCACCCTGATCTATGCGACCGGCGGCCTTGCCTATGGGCGGACGAAAGACAGCTCCACGATCACTTCCACCGGCTCAGACGATGACGGCGACTTCACTGGTCTCTGGACGGGGAGAAAGGCGGGCACGCGCGCCGGCTGGACGCTCGGCGGCGGTATCGAATACGCCATCACCGACAATCTGACGGTCAAGGGCGAGTATCTCTATTACGATCTCGGCAGGAGCAAATACCTCCTCGCCGGCTCCGCGACCGATCCCGACGACGAGTTCCTCGGCGCGACGGTGCGGCGGAAGACGAATGGCAGCATCGTCCGCGCCGGTCTGAACTGGAAGTTCTCGACGTTCTGAACGGCTGATGCCGTTCGGCGGCGGGTCTGCCACCGCAGGCCGCAGTCCGGTCGCCACTTGACGATCGCCGTACATTGGCATCTCGCAGCCTTCACAAGGCCGCGAGAAGCCTCCGCGCCTCTCCCGTGCCGCCTGCACCCCGCTATGATCCAGCCAAAGCAACCGTCAGGGAGGTGGGAATGGCGCTCGACCGCAGAATTGTCGAACTCTACGACGAATACACCCACAAGCCGCTCGACCGGCGCGTCTTCATGAACCGGCTATTGGCGATTGCCGGCACCGCCACTGCTGCGGAGGCAGCGCTCGCCCTGCTCGAGCCGAATTACGCCAAGGCCCAGCAGGTCCCGGCCGACGATGCCCGCATCACCGCCTCGCGCCTCGACACGACGGTCGATGGCGTGGCGCTGAGGGGCTATGTCGTCACGCCCAAGGCGGAGGCGAAACGCGGCGGTGTTCTCATCATCCATGAGAATCGCGGGCTCAACCCGCATATCGAGGACATCACCCGGCGCATGGCGCTGGAGGGTTTCACCGCGCTCGGCCTCGACTTCCTGACACCGCTGGGCGGGACGCCGGCCGATGCGGACGCAGCTCGCGCCCTCTTCCCGCAGCTCTCCGTCGAGAGTGTGGTGACGCAAGGCCGCGCGGCGCTCAAGTACCTGGCCTCCCGGTCCGATGCGAACGGCAAGACGGGCGCGGTCGGCTTCTGCTGGGGTGGCACCGCGGTCAACAATCTCGCCGTCTCGATTCCGGAGCTCAGCGCCGGCGTCGTCTTCTATGGCGGCTCGCCGGATCTCGCCAAGGTGCCGCAGATCAAGGCGCGGCTCCTGATCCAGCAGGCCTCTCGCGACAGCCGTCTCGTCGGGATGCTGCCGGATTACGAGAAGGCGCTGAAAGCCGCCGGCATCCGCTACGAGGCGATCGTCTATCCGGACGTGGACCACGCCTTCATGAACGACACCAGCGCCGAGCGTTACAACGCCGCCACAGCGAAGCAGGCCTGGGCTCGGACCGTAGCGTTCCTGAAGACGGAAACCGGGACGGCCTGAGCGCATGAAAAACCCGGCGGTCGCCCGCCGGGTTCTGTTTCTCTGCCGTGTCGGAGGCGGCCGCTCAGGCGGCCTCTTCCTGCAGGTCGTCGTTGTCGCCCTCGAGCTCGGCGTCGACGGCTTCCGTCTTGCTGGCGCGGCGCGGCGACTTGGCGAGCTGCGCCTCGATCTTCTTGAGCGCCTCGGTCTCGGTGACGTCGTCGACCACCGCGATCTCGCGGGTCATGCGGTCGAGCGCGGCCTCATAGAGCTGGCGCTCCGAATAAGACTGCTCGGGCTGAGCCTCGGAGCGATACAGGTCACGCACCACCTCGGCGATGGCGACAAGATCACCCGAATTGATCTTGGCTTCGTATTCCTGCGCGCGGCGCGACCACATGGTGCGCTTTACGCGAGCGCGGCCGGTGAGCGTGGTCAGCGCCTTGGCGACGGCCTCCGCATCGGCGAGCTTGCGCAGGCCGACGCTGGCGGCCTTGGCGGTCGGAACGCGCAGGGTCATCTTGTCCTTCTGGAAGCTGACCACGAAGAGCTCGAGCTTGAAGCCAGCGACTTCCTGTTCCTCGATCGCCGTGATCTGGCCGACGCCATGGGACGGATAGACAACGTATTCGCCCGTCTTGAACCCCTGGCGCACAACAGCTTTCTTCGCAGTAGACATGCCGTTACGACTCCTGACCGGCCCGCTCGGCGCGAGCACGCGATGATCCGTCCCCGTCCGGTTGGCCGGAGACATTCCGCCTGACGCGACGCTGAAAGGCACCGCTTCACGCTCCCTCAGTCGACTGTTTCTTTCGCCCCCATGACCTGAACACAATGGAAGCCCGGCCGCGGCCGGTCTTTCTCCCGTTCTGATCACTTGGGGGTGCCCCGATTAGCAGGACCTCGCAGGGGCGTGCGGAACGAATTCGACTAGAGCTAGCTTGTAACACAAAAAACACGCCGAATCAAAGGTAAACGCCGGACAGCCTTCCCCGGCGCCGGGAGGGCGACCCCGTGGTTAATGCATCGACACGACGAGCGGAGCCGGTTTTCCGGGCCGCCGATGCAACAGGCAAGATGCAGCGCGAAGGCTGCCGTAGCGTCAGACGGACCGGTGCGATTCAGTCCCCCTCGCCCGGGTTCGGCGAGAACATTTCGAGCTTACCCGCCACTCCGTCGAAGGCCTTGGCATCGGCCGGCGGATCCTTTTTCTGCGTGATGTTGGGCCAGCTCGACGCGTATTTCCCGTTGAGCTGCAGCCAGTTCTCGAGGCCGGGCTCGGTGTCGGGCTTGATCGCCTCGGCAGGGCATTCCGGCTCGCAGACGCCGCAGTCGATGCACTCGTCCGGGTGGATGACGAGCATGTTCTCGCCTTCATAGAAGCAATCGACCGGGCAGACCTCGACGCAATCCATGTACTTGCACTTGATGCAGTTCTCAGTGACCACATAGGTCATGGGTCGGCCCTTCCAACACTTCTAAACAACCCCATAAACCCTTGCCGGGCGTCGGTTTCAAGGTTGTTTTTCTGATCGTTCGATAGAACGGTCCGCCGTTCGCGGGGTCATCTCCCGGGAAGATCCCGCCCGGCCCCGCTTTCGGCCCATCGTCGGCAGGGCGCGGATTTAATCGCCGTCCCCGCTCTCCGCAAGCGGCGCTTCGTCGCTGCCGCTGTCGAGGCGCTCATAGAGCAGCCGTGCCGCCTCGAAGGGCCCGCGCCGCTCGGCGAAGGCGAGCACGCGCACGACCATCGTCGCATGCGGCAACGCTAGCGTCAGCACATCGCCGAGCTTGACGCCCTGGGCGGAGTTGAGGATGCGCCGCCCCTCGATACGGACATGGCCGTCCTCCACCAGACGCACGGCAGCCGGGCGGGTTCGCGCGAAACGCGCGAACCAGAGCCATTTGTCGAGGCGTTGACGATGCTCGCGCAAACGCTCCGCCTCCCGCGGGGCTCGTCAGTTCTTGCTGCCTTCGAGCTGCGCCTTGAGCGCGGCCAGCTTGGCGAAGGGTGAATCCGGGTCCGGCTCGCGATTGGCCGGGCGCGGACGCGGCGCTTGCTGGAAGCGCTCGCGCTCGCCGCCGCCCCGATCCTCGCGCCGCGGACCACCGGGGCGGCCTTCGCGCTTGAAATCGGGCCTCGGCCCGCGCCCACCCTCGGGGCGTCCGCCCTCGGGACGGCCCTGCCGCGGCTGTTCGTCGCGGCGCGGCCGCTCGTCCCGGCGCGGGCGTTCCTCGCGCTGAGGCGCCTCGCCCTCGGCGCGTGCGACGGCCGGCTGCTGGCCCGGACGGCCTCCGTCGCGACGGTGACCACCCGGTCGACCTTCGCGCTGCGGCCGCTCACCACGAGCCTGCTCGCCGTCGCGGCGGCCGCGCTGGCCATGCTCCGGCCTACGCCCGCCCTGGTGGCGATGTGGCCGCCAGACCTCGATCTCTTCCGGCACGGCCGGGGCGGCCTCGGCCGTTTCCACGGCGGCCGCTTCCGCGGCTTCCGGCTCGGTCGTCACCGGCAGGGCCGACATCGCATCGGCCGGAACCGGCTCGTTCTCGGCCTCAGTGAGGACCGGCACATCCGCCGTCTCCTGCGCCGGCGCCTCGGCAGCCGTCACGGCGGTCTCGGTCAGCACCTCGATCGGATCGGCCGATGTTACTTCCGCGGCGGCCTCCGTCTGCTCGGCAGCCGCCTCCTCCGTGCCCGCCTGTTCGGCGGCCGCATCGGGCTGGGCCGCGGCCGGCACGGCCGGCTCGGTGGCGGCCGGCGGCGGCGCCAGTGGAACCGTGATGGCAGGGCCCGGCCGCTTGGCCGAGACGTAGCCGAGCGAACGCAGGATCGAGGCGAAATCCTCGCCGGCGCAGCCGACGAGCGAGGTCATCGCGCCGGTCACCACGAAGCCGTCCTGATCGGCGGCACCGGTCGGCGGCGTGCCCTGGGTCAGGCCAGGGCGATAGGCGATGGCGGGGCGGATGAGATCGGCAAGGCGTTCCAGGATGTCGACGCGCACCGCCCGCTCGCCGCAGACGCGGTAGCCGGCTGCGCGGTAGAGGCCCTTCGGCACGGCCTTGTCGACCGGGAAAGAGGTGCGGCCGGAAGCCGCGAGATGCGCAATGTCGTCGAGCCCGGCCGTCTCCGGCCCGCCATGCTTCAGCGCCCAGAGCTGGGCGGCGAGCGCCCGCGGCGCCGGCTTCAGCAGCGCCGGCAGATAAAGGTGGAACGCGCCGAAGCGGATGCCGAGCTGGCGCAAGGCGGCGCGGCCATCCTGCTCCAGCGCCTTCATCTCCTCTCCGACCTTGGACCGCTCCAGCACGCCGAGCGCCTCGGCCGCCTGATAGGCGATGCCGCGCGCGATGCCGGTGACGTTCTCGGCCGCCTCCAGGATATGCAGCGCGCCGAGCAGGCGGGTGACGTGGTTCTTGAGCCAGAGATTGAGCCGGGCTTCGACCTGCTCGCGCGCAGGGCCGGTGAGATGCTCCTCGACTAGGAGGCGCAGGCGCGGCTCGAGCACCTTCTCGCCGGCGGTCAGCCGCGCGATCGGCTCGCCGACCCAGCGCACCAACCCGTCATGCGCGAGGATGAAGGCATCGTCCCCGGCCAGCACGACGCGCGCCGCCCGAGATTCGATCTCGGCGCCGAGCGCCTTCGTCGCCGCCAGGTTCAAGGCCTTGACCTCGGCCCCACCCGCCTTCGGGTCCGCCGTGAAGCGGAAGCCCTGCAGCATCCCTACATGCTGGCCCTCGACGAGCACGTCGCCCGTCGCAGTGACCTCAGCCTCCAACATCGCATTCTCCCGCAAGCGGCGCATCAACACGCTGGTGCGCCGATCGACAAATCGGCTGGCGAGGCGCTCGTGCAGAGCGTCCGACAGCTTGTCCTCTACAAGACGCGCCATGCCCTGCCAATGCTCAGGATCAGGCAACCAGTCGGGTCGGTTCGCGACGAAGGTCCATGTCCGCACCTGCGCGATGCGCGCGGAGAGGGTGTCGATCTCGCCATCGGTGCGGTCGAGCGAGGACAATTGCGCGGCATACCAGTCGATATCGAGCCGGCCATGGCGCATCAGCCTGAGGTAGAGCGTCGTCGCCAGATCCGCGTGCTGCATCGGCGAGATCTTGCGGTAGTCGGGCAGCGCGCAGACTTCCCACAAGCGCTCGACGGCAGCCCGGCCCTGCGCCAGCTTCGCGACGTCCGGGTCCCGCGCCAGGATTTCGAGGGTCGTCATGTCCTCGGCGATCAGCGCGCGGGTCAGCCCCAGCTCCGAGGGCTGGATGTTGAGCGTGTCGAGGAGCCCCGCGACCGAGCGCAGATCGAGATCGGAGTTGCGCCACTGCATTTGCCGGATCGGCTCGAAGCGGTGATTCTCGATCGCCTCGACGACCTCGGCGTCGAAGGGCGGGCTGCGGCCGGTCGAGCCGAAGGTGCCGTCGCGCAGATGGCGGCCGGCGCGGCCGGCGATCTGGCCGAACTCGGCCGGATGAAGCTGGCGGTAATGATGCCCGTCGAACTTCCGCTCCGCCGCGAAGGCGATGTGGTTGACGTCCAGGTTGAGCCCCATACCGATCGCGTCGGTCGCGACCAGATAGTCGACATCGCCGGACTGATAGATCTCGACCTGGGCATTGCGCGTGCGCGGTGACAGCGCCCCCAGCACCACCGCCGCCCCACCCTTCTGCCGGCGGATCAGCTCGGCGATGGCATAGACCTCCTCGACCGAGAAGGCGACGATGGCCGAACGCGGCGGCAGCCGGGTGATCTTGCGGTCGCCTGCGAACATCAGGCTCGAAAGCCGCGGGCGCGTGACGACGTTGACGCCCGGAATGAGCTGCTCGATGAGCGGGCGCATGGTGGCCGCGCCGATCAGCATGGTCTCGGCCCGGCCGCGCCGGTTCAAGAGCCGATCGGTGAAGACATGGCCGCGATCGAGATCGGCGGCGAGCTGGATTTCGTCGATCGCAACGAAATCGACCGCGAGGTCGCGCGGCATCGCCTCAACCGTGCAGACCCAGAAGCGGGGCCGGTCCGGCTTGATCTTCTCCTCGCCGGTGACGAGCGCGACGGCCTCGGAGCCGACCTTCTCGACGACGCGTTGGTAGACCTCGCGCGCGAGCAGCCTGAGCGGCAAGCCGATCATCCCGGTCGGATGGGCGACCATGCGCTCGATGGCGAGATGGGTCTTCCCGGTGTTGGTCGGGCCCAGCACCGCCGTGACGCCATGGGCGCGAGCGGCGGGCGGCAGCGAACGAAAAGGAAGCAAGGGTACGAAGCCGATCTTTCGTTCAGCCCATACGGGCTGAAGCATGAACTGGAATCAGGAACGAGTCTGGAACGAACCGAGGCCGAATCGCTGACTCGCGAAGAATCGGGATTTGTTCCCTTTTCGGGGCAACGGCCCCGTCAAGCGCCATGGCGGCATCGCGCGACCCTCTCGCCTGATCGTATATAGGAGCGGCTCAACGGCCGCCCGAGACGAAGCCTATTTAAGCCTTTTCGGCCGGGAAACGAGAGGCATAACGGACAAACCCGCCTCAATGGTGGGCGTGCGAGCATTGGCCGTGATCGGCCAGCGCCTCGATGATCGCGCAATCGCAGGCCGCGACACCACCCGAACAGGTCGTCGCGATGCGCTCCAGCTCTTTCTCCAGGGAGCGCAGCTTGGCGATCTTGTCGCGAACCTCCTGCAGATGCGCGACCGAGATCGCATGCGCCTCGTCGCAGGCGATACCCGGCGTGTCCGACAGTCTGAGCAATGTGCGGATATTCTCCACCGCAAAGCCGAGATCGCGCGCATGCTTGATGAAGGCGAGGCGCTCGGCATGGGCCCGGCCATAGCGGCGCTGGTTGCCTTCCGAGCGCTCCGGCGGCGGCAGCAGCCCGACCTGCTCGTAATAGCGGATCGTCTCGACCTTGACGCCTGTACGTTCGGCCAGGGAGCCGATCGGCATCACGCGTTCAAGCCTGTCCATCGCCACCTCCAAAGCTGTAGTTCCTACAGCTTTCAGATAGGCAGCGTCGGCGTGGCCGCAAGGCGCCGCGTCAGGCGACACCCATAGCCAGCAGGTCGTGGACATGGACCAGGCCGACCGGCTTTTCCTCGGCATCGACCACGATCAGCGCCGTGATCCGCACCCGGTTGACCAGCTCGAGCGCCTCGACGGCGAGCGTATCGAGCCCGACGCGGCGCGGATTCGCCGTCATGATGTCGCGCGCCCTGAGCGCGTCGCCGCCGCCCATCGTGGCCTTGCGTCGCAAATCGCCATCGGTGACGACCCCGGCAAGCTTCCCATCCAGCCCCATGACGATGGCGCAGCCGAAGCCCTTGGCCGAGATCATCGCGACCACATCCGGCAGCAGCGTATCGAGGCCGATCAGCGGCAATTCGCCGCCGCGGTGCATGATGCTCTCGACGGTCTTGAGCTGAGCACCGAGCTTGCCGCCGGGGTGGTAGACGAAGAAGTCCTGCCGCGAGAAGCCGCGGGCTTCCAGCAGCGCCACCGCCAGCGCATCGCCCAGCGCGATCTGCATCGTGGTCGAGGTGGTCGGCGCGAGCCCATTCGGGCAGGCCTCGGTCGCCTTGGGCAGGATCAGTGCGATATCGGCTTCCTTGCCAAGCGTGCTTTCGGGATTCGAGGTGAAGGCGATGAGCCCGACGCGGAAGCGCCGCGTATAGCCGACGAGCGCCGCGAGCTCCGCCGTCTCGCCGGACCAGGACAGCGCGATCACGACATCCTCCGGCTGCACCATGCCGAGATCGCCATGGCTGGCCTCCGCGGGATGGACGAAATGGGCTGGCGTGCCGGTCGAGGCCAGCGTCGCCGCGAGCTTGCGCCCGACATGGCCGGACTTGCCCATGCCGGAGACAATCACCCGGCCGGTCGCGGCGCGGATCATCGCCACCGCATCGGCGAAGGGCTGGCCCAGCCCGTTGGCGAGCGCGGCATGGAGCGTGTCGAGGCCATCACGTTCGGTCGCGATGGTGCGGAGGGCGGAGTCGCGGATATCGGCGGTCATGCCGCGCGCTCTAGAGCATCGGCCCGAAAAGGGGAACCCGATTTACCGCCGCAGGCGCCGCCGAGGCCTCGCGTTGACGCCCCATTAACCCCGTTCGTTCTAACTCCGTTAACCATGCGCGCCCTGCCGGCGCGCACGAGCTGTTGCTTGCGTTCTTGCTTCGGAGCCCTGCGAACCCTGTGTCCGGCCGCGCGACGATCCTGCTTCTGTCCGGCACCACGCTGGCCGGGCTTGCGCTCGCCTGCACGGCAGCGAGCGCGCAGCAGGCGCGTGGGCTGAGGACCGGCACGCCGACCTATATCGCTCAGCCCCCGGCACCACCCGAACGCCGCACCGTCACGGCCGAGCCCCTGCCCGAGGCGATGCGCGATCCCACCGCTTTGGTCCAGGGCCAGAACTCCGCCGTCTCGAACCGCCAGCCGCCGCGTGCCAGTGGTCCGGTGCAGGCGCCGGCCGTGCGCGGCGTCACCCAGCGCCAGTTCCGCGCGCCACAGCCGGCGGTCGCGACACTGCCTCCGCCTGCTCCACCTCCGCCACCGGCGCCGCGCAAGCGGGTGCCGGACGCGGATCCCTGGGCTGCGCCGGGCCTCAGGCTCGGCTCGGTCATCCTCAGGCCCGGCATCACCAATTCGATCGGCTACGACACCAACCCGCAGCGCACCGCAGGGGCCGACACGAAAGGCTCGGCCTTCAGCCGGCACGAGGCCGATCTGGACATCCAGTCGGACTGGGGCGTCCATGAGCTCAAGGGCAAGCTGCGCGGCAGCTATCTAAATTATTTCCGCAACCACGACGCTTCGCGTCCGGACGGCGAAGGCAATCTCGACCTGCGCCTCGATGCCAGCCGCGACACCCGCATCCTGCTGGAATCGCGCGCACGGCTCGACACGCAGCGCCCCGGCTCGCCCGACCTCACCGCCAACGTCGTCGGCCGTCCGCTGACCTGGCAATATGGCGGCTCCGCTGGAGTGACACACGACATCAACCGCCTGCAGCTGACGCTGCGCGGCTCGGTCGATCGCTACGATTTCGAGGATGCCAGGCTGTCGAGCGGCGCCATCCTCTCGCAGAAGGACCGCAACATGACGCAGTACGGCCTGCGTCTGCGCGCCGGCTACGAGGTCTCGCCCGGCTTCCGGCCCTTCGTCCAGGGCGAGATCGACCAGCGGGAATTCGACGAGCCGGTGGATTCGAGCGGCTACCGCCGTTCCTCCAAGGGCGCGACGGCGATGCTCGGCGCGAGCTTCGAGATCAGCCGCCAGCTCACCGGCGAGGTCTCCGGCGGCTATCAGGACCGCAATTACGACGATCCACGCCTGAAGAACCTGCGCGGCTTCGTCGGCGATGCGGCGGTGATCTGGGCGCCGACGCCACTCACCACGGTGACGCTGCGCGGCACCGCCGAATTGGGCGACACCACCATCGCCGGTTCCTCGGGCACCACGATGCGGCGCACGCGGCTCGAGATCGCCCACGCGCTGCGCCGCAACCTCACCGTCACCGGCTTCGTGGGCTTCGGCCGCACCGATTACGAGGGGCAGAACATCCGCGAGGATTTCACCGATGTCGGCGCGCGGCTCGAATACAAGCTGACCCGCACCTTCGCTATCCGCGCGAGCTTCACCCATGAGCGGCTGAACTCGACCCAGCCGGGCTCGGACTACACCGCGAATGTCTCGCTGGTGGGCATCAGGATGCAGTTCTAGCCCTATTCCATCCCTTCCAGCTCGATGATCATCCCCTCGATCATCCGCAGGCCGATCTGCCAGAAACCGGGGTCCTTCGCATCCAGCCCGAAGGGTTTCAGCAGCTCAGAATAGGGCTTGCTGCCGCCGGCCGAAAGCAGGGCGAAATAGCGATCCTGAAAACCTTCCGCCGCGCTCTGGTAGACCCCGTAGAGCGAGTTCACCAGGCAATCGCCGAAGGCATAGGCGTAGACATAGAAGGGCGAATGGATGAAGTGCGGGATGTAGCACCAATAGGGCTCGTAGCCGGCGGAAAGCCGGATCGCCGGCCCGAGGCTCTCCGCCTGCACGCCCATCCAGAGCTCGCACAGCGCCTCCGGCGTCAGCTCTCCCTCACGGCGCGCCTCATGCACCTTGCGCTCGAACGAGTAGAACGCGATCTGGCGCACGACCGTGTTGATCATGTCCTCCACCTTGGCCGCCAGCATCGCCTTGCGCTGCTTGGGATCGACCGTGCCGTCGAGCAGTCGGCGGAAGGTCAGCATCTCGCCGAAGACGCTCGCCGTCTCGGCCAGCGTCAGCGGCGTCGGCGCCATCAGCGCCCCATTCGGCGCCGCCAGCACCTGGTGCACGCCATGGCCGAGTTCATGCGCGAGCGTCATCACGTCGCGCGGCTTGCCCTGGTAGTTCAACAGAACATACGGATGCGCGGATGGCACCGTCGGGTGAGCAAACGCGCCGGGCGCCTTACCGGGGCGCGGCGGAGCGTCGATCCAGTGCTCGTCGAAGAAGCGCTTGGCGATATCCGCCATCTTCGGCGAAAAGGCGCCATAGGCGGAGAGCACCGTCTCGCGCGCCTCGGTCCAGGGGATCGCGCGCTGCTCGACCTGCGGCAGCGGCGCATTGCGATCCCAGAAATCCAGCGCGTCGCGGCCGAACCACTTCGCCTTCAGGCGGTAGTAGCGGTGCGACAGCCGCGGATAGGCCTCGCGCACGGCGGAAACGAGCGCATCCACGACCTCGCGCTCGACCCGATTCGCCAGATGGCGCGAATCCGCGACATCCTCGAATTTCCGCCAGCGGTCGGAGATCTCCTTGTCCTTGGCCAGCGTGTTGGTGATGAGGGCGAAGGTGCGCAGCTCCTTGCGGAACACGGTGCTCAGCACCTCGGCCGCCGCGCGGCGCACCTCGCCATCTGAATCCTGCAGCTTGTTGAGCGTGAGTTCGAGCGTCAGCTCCTCGTCGCCGAACGGGAAGCGCAGCGAGGCGATGGTCTCGTCGAAGAGCCGGTTCCAGGCGGCGGCACCCGTCATCGACTTCTCGTGGAAGAGCGCCTCGATCCGGTCCTCGAGCTGGTGCGGCTTGTCGCGGGCGAGATCGTCGATCCAGGGCTTCCAATGCGAAAGCGGCCCCTCGCCCGAAACCTTCGCCATCACCTCCGGCTCAATGCGGTTGAGCTCCAGCTCGAAAAACAGCAGCTCCGTGATCGCGGCGTTCAGCTTGTCCTGCGTGTCGCCATAGAACTTGGCGCGCTGCGGATCGGTGGTGTCACCGGAATAGACCAGCCCAGCATAGGCACCGATCCGCCCGAGCAAGTCGCTCAAAGCCTCGTAGCTCTTCACCGCCTCTGCCAGGAGAGCGCTACCATCACGCTCGCCCGCAAGCTCGGCAAGCTTGCCGCGATAGCGCCCGGCCAGCGCCTGCGCTTCCATCAGCACGCGGTCCAGATCACCCTTGAACTCGGGAGAATCGATGCCGGGATAGAGATGGCTCAGATCCCACTCCGGCAGCTCGCCCAGCCCCTGCACAGCAGTCTTGGCGGCGCTCGCGGCGGCTTGGGAACGCCGGATCGTCTCATGGAAACTCATTGGCTCGGCACCTCGCGCTGACATGCTTCTCCATAGGCCGGCACATCCCCGGGGATCAACGCCGGGAGGTGACGCCGGTCCTTAAACTGCGCTTAACACTTCTCGCCGACCATGCCCCAGAACGAAACAGTGATTCCGCCGTCGGCGCCTTTTTGCGCTATCCTTCGAGGTGTCATGACAGCCACCATCCTCGTCGTCGATGACGATCCCGTTCAACGTCGCCTGCTCGACGCGATGCTGAAACGCTTCGGCTATGACGTAACCGTCGCCGAGGACGGCCAGGCGGCGCTCGCCGTGATCGGCAGCCCCGAAGGCGAGCGCATCGACGCCATCGTGCTCGACCTCCAGATGCCGAACCTCGACGGCCTGGGCGTGCTGGCGGCGCTGCGCGAGCGCGGCAGTGAACTGCCGGTCATCGTGCAGACGGCCAACGGCACGATCGAGACCGTGGTCACCGCGATGCGCGCCGGCGCCAGCGATTTCGTGGTGAAGCCGGTCGGCGCCGAGCGCCTGCAGGTCTCGCTCAAGAACGCGCTCAAGCTCGGCGCGCTGGAGCATGAGCTGCGCCACATTAAGCACCGCGCCTCCAACACGCTGGGCTTCCGCGACCTCGCCACGAAGAGCCCCGACATGGCGCGCGTCGTGCGCCTGGCCGAGCGGGCCGCGAAATCGAACATCCCGATCCTGATCGAAGGCGAGTCCGGCGTCGGCAAGGAAGTGCTGGCCCGCGCCATCCAGGGCTCCAGCGACCGCAAGGGCAAGCCCTTCGTCACGGTGAATTGCGGCGCCATCCCGCACAACCTCGTCGAATCCATCCTCTTCGGCCACGAGAAGGGCGCCTTCACCGGCGCGACCGAGCGCCATCTCGGCAAGTTCGTCGAGGCCAATGGCGGCACGCTCTTCCTCGACGAGGTCGGCGAATTGCCGCTCGACGCGCAGGTCAAGCTCTTGCGCGCCATCCAGGAGAGCGAGGTCGATCCCGTCGGCGGCAAGAAGTCGGTGCGCGTCGACATCCGCGTCATCTCCGCCACCAACAAGAGCCTGCTGGATCAGGTGAAGCGCGGCGAGTTCCGCGAGGACCTCTATTACCGCCTCAACGTCTTCCCGATCACGCTACCTCCGCTGCGCCAGCGCCGCGAGGACATCGGCGATCTGGCGCGCGGCTTCCTCGCCCGCTTCGCCGCCGAGGAAGGCCGCAAGCTCGGCGGCATCAGCTCAGAGGCTGTCGCGCTCATTTCGAGCTACGATTGGCCCGGCAATGTCCGCCAGTTGGAGAACGCCGTCTTCCGCGCCGTCGTGCTAGCCGACGGGCCGGAGCTCGGCGTCAGCGAGTTCCCGCAGATCGCCGCGCAGATGGAAGGCTACGACGTCCGCATTCCGCCGGCCCCCGCTCCGCTCGGCCGCCCGGACAGCGAGGCGGAGCCGGCACCGCGGATCATCCACATGCCGGTGCGCGACCCCAACGCGCTCGAGCTCCTCGCCGGCTCCGACCTGCGCAAGCTCGACGATTTGGAGCGCGAGATCATCACCTTCGCCCTGCAGCACTACCGCGGCCACATGTCCGAGGTTTCGCGCAGGCTCGGCATCGGCCGCTCTACGCTCTATCGCAAGCTCAAGGATTACGGGCTGATCGAGAGCGAGGCGCCCCCTGATGAAACCGACGCGGCCTGAGCCGCGATTAATGACCTGAATGAATCGAATGCGGCCCGCTGTTGCGTCGCCGCATCTTGTCTCAACCACCCGAGTCGCGCAGGGATGCGCCATTCGGCAGCTATCGGGATCGCGACTATGCGTCGTCGCCATTGGGCGAACCTGGCCACGGCATCCGCCCTGGCCATCATTCTGGGGACCGCCCCCCTCCGTGCCGAAACGCCGCTCCGGATCGATCCGACGCTCGGCGTCCCATTGCCCGAGCAGCCCGCGCTGAATCTGAGCGACACCGAGGCCGAGATCTCGACCGGCACGCTGCGCTCCGGCGACGCGCCGCAGGATCCGGCGAAACAGGACGCGACGGCCCCGCTGGAGACCACCGAGGAGCCGGTCACGCTCGCCATCCCGGCCACCGAGATGCCGCCCGCCGATCCGGCGCTTACGCCGGCTTCGAAAAGCGTCGAGCCCACGCCGCCGGCCGCCGCGCCCGGCCCGCTGAAGAGCGTCGAGCCACTGCTGCCGGCGCCCGAGGTGCCGAAGGTCGTGGTGACGCTGCCGCCAGGCTTCGAGTTCAGCGCCGCCATCGCCGAGCATCTGCAGGACGGCCTGGCGCTGCGCCGCCTCAGCGAGCGCGAGCGCGGTGAAATCGCCGCTGCCTATCAGGCGCATGAGAACCGCCCCCTCTGGATCGACGGCAAGGGCTGGACCGAGGCCGGCAAGCGCATCGTGGCGCAGCTCGGCCGCGCCGGCGAGGATGGCCTGAGCCCTAACGACTATCCGCTGCCCGTCTTCGAGGCGAGCGACAAGGACAAGCTCGCTTTGGCCGATATCCGGCTCTCGGCGCTCGCGGTGCTCTATGCCCGCGATGCCCGCGGCGGACGCCTGGAGCCGCGCCGCCTGTCGAAGCTGATCACGCCCACGCTCTATCTGCCCTCGGCGACCGAGGTGCTCTCGGAGCTCGCCGGTGCCACCGATGCCGGCGCCGTGCTCGCCGCCTACAACCCGCCGCACGAAGGCTATCGCCGCCTCAAGGCCAAGCTCGCGGAGCTGCGCCAGCATCTCGACGATACGCCGCTGGTGCGCATTCCCGCGGGCCCGACGCTCAAGCTCGGCATGCGCGACGCGCGCGTCCCGCTGGTGCGTGCCCGCCTCGGCCTCGGCCCCAGCGAAGAGCCTGTCTTCGATCGCTCGACCTCGCTCGCGCTGGCGGATTTCCAGAAGAAGGCGGGCCTGCCCGCCAACGGCATCCTGAGCGAGCGCACGCTGGCTGCACTGGGCAAGCCGGCGACCGTCCAGGGCGAAGAGGACATCGTCGCGCAGATGGAGCGCTGGCGCTGGCTGCCGCCCGATCTCGGCATCGACCACGTCATGGTCAACGTTCCGGAGATGCGCGTGCGCGTCATCCGCTCGGGCGCGGTCGTCCACGAGGCGCGCACCATCATCGGCAAGCCGGAATCGGCGACGCCCATCTTCTCGAACAAGATGGACCACGTCATCGTCAACCCGTCCTGGTACGTGCCGCCTTCCATCCTGAAGAAGGAATTCCTGCCGGGGCTAGCTGCAGATCCCGACTATGCGGCCAAGCGCGGCTATGTCGTCACCCGCAACAGAGGCGGCGGCATCTCGGTGCGCCAGCCGCCGGGCGAGCGCAACGCGCTCGGCTGGATCAAGTTCATGTTCCCGAACGAGCATGCGGTCTATCTGCACGACACGCCGAACCGCCGGCTCTTCGCCGCCGAGAAGCGCGCCTTCAGCCATGGCTGCGTGCGCGTCGACGATCCCTTCGCCCTGGCCGACCAGGTGCTCGGCCCGGAATGGACCCGCGAGCGGCTGAAGCAGTTGATCGGCAAGGGCGAGCGGACGATCCGGCTGCCGCAGCCGCTGCCGATCCACCTCGTCTACAACACGATCGTGGTCGGAGCGGACGGCAAGATCACCCGCTTCGACGACGTCTACGGCTTCCATCGGATGGTGCGGCAGGCGCTCGCAGATCGCGGCTAAAAGGTGGACGGCCACGGCGCCGGCTCCTTTTCGCCACGATCCGTCGCTAGCTCCTGCATGCAATTTCGACGATGCATCGGAAATTTGCGATGCATCATTGCTGCGTTGCTTACGAGCCGTTAACGCTTCTCCGCAACTGTTTGTTCACGTTCCCGCGCCATTGCGGCGGGACTCCGAGACGGGTCAGGCAGATTGGGCAGAACAGACGCCACGCGAGCGGGATGGTTGCAGTGCGGCTCGCGGCCGACATTGCGACGCGTCCTGGCCGTAGGGCTTGCCCTCGCCGCCTCCTTCATCGGCATCCGCTGCACGCAGGATGCCGCCGCCAATGGCGACACGCGCACCATCACCATCCGGCACATGCACACCAAGGAGGAGACGACCGTCACCTTCAAGCGTGACGGCCGCTACGATTCCGCGGCGCTGGAGAAGCTGAACTGGGCCTTGCGCGACTGGCGCAATGACGATCCGATCCGGATGGATCCGCGCCTCTTCGACGTGGTCTGGGAGGTGCAGCGCCAGCTCGGCTCGGACCAGCCCTTCCACGTCGTCTCCGCCTATCGCTCGCCCGGAACCAACGCGATGCTGCGCCGCCGCTCGCGCGCCGTCGCCAAGCACAGCCAGCACATGCTCGGCAAGGCGATGGATTTCTACCTGCCGGACGTGTCCACCGCGCGCATCCGCGAGGTTGGCATGCGCCTTCAGCGCGGCGGCGTCGGCTTCTATCCCAACGCACACAACCCTTTCGTGCATCTGGACGTCGGCTCGGTCCGCTCCTGGCCGCGCATGACCCGCGACCAACTCGTGCGGCTCTTCCCCGACGAGAAGACGGTGCATCTGCCCGCGGACGGCCACCCGCTCGCCGGATATGAGCTGGCCAAGGCCGAGATTCTTTCGGGCGGCGGCGCCGTCGCGGGCTACGCCACCGCCGATTTCGACGAGGGCGCAGTGATGGCTTCGGGCCGCAAGAGCCTGTGGGCCTCGCTCTTCGGCGGCGACGACGAAGAGGTAGACGCGCGGCCGACCGCCGGCCGGCGTGGCGCGCCGAAACCGCAGCCGACCGTCATGGCCTATGCCGCCGGCGGCAGCGACGGCAATTCGAGCGATGGCGGCCGCTTCGCAGTGGCGATGGCTCCCAGCGCCCTCACCCGCGAGCGCTCGGAGCGGCTGGCGCCGCAGCCGGCCGCCGCGCCCGAGCCCGCTGCCCCGCAGCCTGCTCCGGCCGCGGCTCCGCCACAACTACCGCAGCCGCCCGCGCCGGATAACCGGCCACAGCTGATCGAGGCGCCGCTGCCGCTGGCGCGGCCCCGCGGACTCACCGACGACAATGCCTCGCTCCAGCTCGCCTCCCTGCCGGCGGCGGGCGGCGCGCTCGCCTTCGCGCAGCCAGGCGCCGGACAGCAGTTCGTGCTCGCTTCGCTGCCGCCGCGCCGGCCGGACGAAATGGCCGCAGCCTCCGCCGCCGCTGCAATCGTCGCTGGCGGCAGTCCGGTCTCGGCGCCGCTGCCGCCGATCCGGCCGACGGCGCTCGCCGACGCCACGATTGTCGCACTACGCGGCACCGACACCGTCTCGGGCGCCGCGCCCGCGCTGGAAGGCCGCCTCGTCACAGCCGCGCTGCCGCCTGTCCGCCCGCGCGAAGGCGGCGTCAGCTTCGCCGTCGCCAGCCAGCGCTCCGCGCCGATCGCCGCCGAGCCCGAGGAGGCCGTGCCGATGGACCGCTCGGGCCTCAGCTCCCTCTTCGCCGCGGTCTCCCGGACCAGCGTCGCCCCGGTCCGCCCGGTCAATGTCGCGACGGCGCGGACGCGCACGACCGTCCCCGCGGCCGTTCCAATCGGCGCGCCGGGTCCCGCGGCCGCGCTCGGCTTCAGCCATGCCGATCCGGTCGACGCCAAGCCCGGCGCCTTCACCGGCCCCGCAGTGCGCCCGCTGCCGACGAACTTCGTCCAGAACTGAGCGACGCTCACTCCAGGTCGATCGGCCAAGCCTTGAAGACGTCGAGCGCCTCGCAGGCCTGAGCCTGCGCCGCCAGCGCCGGCCAGCGCTCCTCAGGAACGTATTCCGGAATCACGAAGCGGCAGAAGCCCCAGGCGATGGCGGCCGCAATGTCGCTCGGCAGCAGCTCCGGCCCGGCTGACAGCTCGCCCGCCTTCGCCGCAGCATCGAGCAGGTCGAGCGCGGTGTGGAGCTGGGCGGCGATCCGCTCCTGCCAGGGCGCGTAGCGCTGCGCCTCGGGACGCTTGCGCTCATATTCGACCGAGACCGCCTTGTCGGCCGCCACGATGCCGATGCCGGTGAGCGCGAGGTCGCGCCGGCGCGCCACACCTTCGAGCGGGCGCAGCGAGCGGCCCGCGACATCCTCGAAATGCTGGATGATCAGCAGGGATTCGCTGATGGCGATGCCGTCATCGGTAACGAGCGTCGGCGCCTTGATCAGCGGATTGATCGCCCGGAATGCGTCCATGTGCCGGAACACCGAGACGGAGCGATGCTCGAAGGGCACCTCCAGCAGGGTCCCCGTGATGGCGGCGCGGCGGACATAGGGACTGTCGAGCATTCCGACGAGCAGCATGGTTTCCTCCTGGCTGGGCTCAGAGGACACTGCCGAAAGCTCGGGCCAAAACCACGCGAATTCGCGTGATGCGCCGGATCACGCCGGTTGATAAGCCGGCTCTTCGGCTTTCTTGTCGGCTGGAGAAGCTGGGTCGACTACCTCCTGCCCATGCCCCGCCATCTGGCAGGGATCCCAATAGGGCGTGCCGCCGAAGCGCGCGACGAGCAGGTCGATCAACACCCGGACCTTGCCCGGCACATAGGGCCCCGGCGGGCGCACCACATAGAGCGCCCGCACCGGCATCGGATAGTCCAGCAGGATCGGCTCGACCGCCCCCGAGCGCAGCGCATCCGAGACGATGAAGGTCGGCAGCACGGCCAAGCCCAGCCCGGCGGCCGCCCAGGACAGCAGCGTATCGCCGCTGTCGGAGCGCATCCGCCCCTGCGGGCGGACGGGGACCCAGCGCTTGCCGATGCGGAAAACCCAGTCCTGCTCCTGGGTGCCGGTGTACAGCAGGCAGTCATGCCGAAGGAGTTCGTCCGGCGTCTGCGGTCGGCCGCGGCGGGCGAAATAATCGGGGCTGCCGACCACGATGCCGTAGACCGGCGCGATCCTGCGCGCGATCAGGCTCGAATCCTTCAGCGAGCCGATGCGGATCGCAGCATCGAAGCGCTCGCCGATCAGGTCGACATAGCGGTCGCTGGCCTGCACATCGATCTCCAGCCGCGGATAGAGTTGCGCCAGTTCGCCGAGCACCGGCGCGACATGGCGATTGCCGAAGGTCAGCGGCATGGCGAGCCTGAGCCTTCCCGCGACCCCTCCCGCCTGCTGCGCCACCGCTTCCCGCGCTTCTTCCAGCTCCGTCAGGACGCGCTCGCTGCGCGCCTTGAACTCCAGCCCGGCCTCGGTCGCGCTGACGCCGCGCGTCGTGCGGCTGAGCAGGCGCGTGCCGAGCTCCGCCTCCAGCCGGCTGACACGGCGGCTGACGATCGATTTCGCGAGGCCGAGGCTCTGCGCCGCGCGGCCGAAGCCACCGGCTTCGACCACGGCGATGAAGCTACGGATGTCATCGAGCTCGGACATGGGTGTTCCTCAGGCTGCAACAGCTTGGTGCCCATTATGCGAATTCTGGTGCGATCCGTGAACCACTATCTTCCCGGCATCGAAATCCCTCCTGCCGATAGGAAGTTTTCATCATGGCTACCGTCCTCGTCCTCAACAGCAGCGCTTCGGGTGCCGATTCGGTTTCCAGGCAGCTCGTCCAGGCCACCGTCTCCCGCTTGCGCCACCAGAACCCCGGCGTGCATGTCGTCGAGCGCGACCTCGACGCAGATCCCATCCCGCATCTCAACATCGAGACGACCACGGCCGTCCGCACCGGCCTCGCCGAGACCGCCGCGCAGCGCGATGCGCTCGCCCTGTCGAACGCGCTGGTCGAGGAGCTGAAGGCCGCCGACACCATCGTCATCGGCGCGCCGATGTATAATTTCGGCATCCCGTCGACGCTGAAGAGCTGGTTCGACTACGTGCTGCGTCCCGGTATCGCCTTCCGCTACAGCGAGGCCGGCCCCGAGGGCCTGTTCAAGGGCAAGCGCGCCGTGGTCGTCGAGAGCCGCGGCGGCCTCTACAGCAGCGGCCCGGCCCAGGTGATGGATTCGCAGGAGCCGCATCTGCGCACCATGCTCGGCTTCGCCGGCATCACCGACGTGACCTTCGTCCGCGCCGAGAAGCTCGGCTTCGGCCCTGAGGCCCGCGAGGAGGCGATCCGCAACGCCAACGCCGAGCTCGCCCTCGTCGCCTGAGTTCTCGCCTGCGCAAAAAAGAAAAACCCCGCATCGACTCTTCGATGCGGGGTTTTTTCATGCCTGCATGCACAGGTGCTTGTGGCTCGCGACGGCACGGCCCGGGACGACCGGGCTGAGAAAGGCAATCAGGAGATCGCCACCGCAACAGAACAGTCGCCACCCTGACTGGATGTACGAGCCTCGGCTCGCACGGCGCGTCATCGAAACGGCACGCTCCCGGCGCTCAGGGCCGCACCCGGACGGCACAGCGGAAGCCGACATGGCTGGTCGAGGTGTCGACGGGCTCGGCATGGCGCGCCGCCGGGCGATAGCGCCGGCAATAGCTCGGCGCGCAAAGATGCGAGCCACCCTTCAGCACCTTGCGCGGAATACGGATTGCCGGCTGGCACGGGTCGTAACTGTCGACTTCCGGTCCGCCACGCGGGTTCTGCGGCACGCAGCAAGCCTTGGGCGCATCCCCCAGGTGGCGCTCCGACCAAAAGTCGGCGGTCCATTCCCAGACATTGCCGATCATATCGTAAAGCCCATAGCCGTTCGGCGGAAACGCCCTCACCGGTGAGGTCCGGGCCCAACCATCCTCCTTGGTGTTCTCGGAAGGGAAGTTGCCCTGCCAGGTATTCGCCATATGGCGTCCGCCCGGGGTGAACTCGTCGCCCCAGGCGAACTCCGAACCCTCGCGCCCGCCCCAGGCGGCGAACTCCCATTCGGCCTCCGTCGGCAGCGATTTGCCGACCCAGGTCGCATAGGCCTCCGCATCACGATAGGCGACATGCACGACCGGGTGATCGTCGAGCCCCCTGAGCGACGAGCCTGCGCCATAGGGCTTGCGCCAGGTCGCGCCGAACTTGAAGGTCCACCATTGCGACCAGTCTCTCAGGTCGACGGGATGCGAGGGTGGATTGAACATCAACGAGCCGGCTCGCAGCATATGCGGCAAGGCCCCAGGATAGTCGTTCGGGTCCGGCGCGATCTCGGCGAAGGTCACATGGTCGGTCGCCTCGACGAATTCACGAAATTGCCGGTTCGTCACCGGCGCTTGGTCGATCCAGAAAGCATCGACGCCGACACGGTGACTCGGTGCTTCCTCGGGATAGTGGTTGTCCGAACCCATGCGGAACATGCCGCCACGGATATGGACCATGCCTTCAAGACCAGCGGGCCGATCCAGCATCGCACTGTCCGTCATGACCGCGCCTTTCTATGCATCAGCAACCGTCGCCGCGGCGACAAGGCGGGTGACCGACCATCTTCCCCGACAGCATCGCTAGCGCCCTTCCGGAAAAATCGTCTTCCAGTCGGCTTTCATGTCGCCAATCGTCCAACCCTTCGCCCTGTCTTCGTCAAGCGCCTTTGTCGAGCTTGCCTATATTCGAGGCCCGGTCATAGGCCCATTCCCTTGGGCCTGTTCGCTTACCCTAACGGCGAGCGCGAAATCACGCTACGGACACGCGTCCCAGAATCCCTGACGCAGAACTCGTCCTTGCGCGAGGCAGTTGTCGCGGTCGCTGTATTGGCATAATGTATGCCAAACTAGAAGCGCGGATGACGACGCACTCTGGGGAGGGACCGGATCGTGAGAATCCATGAGTTCCAGGCGAAGCATCTTCTGGCCCGCTATGGCCTGAATGTGCCGGCAGGCAGCGTTGCGATCAGCACCGGAGAGGCCGGCGACATTGCCAGGGAGCTCGGTGGGCCGGTGGTGGTCAAAGCGCAGATCCATGCCGGCGGGCGCCAGCGCGCCGGCGGCATTCAGCCGGCCGACGGCCCCGCTGCGGCCCGGGCAGTTGCGGGCCGGCTGCTCGGTACGTCGCTGGTGACGGCACAGACCGGGCCGGGCGGCCAGAAAGTCAGGCGCGTCCTCGTCGAAGCAGCGATTGCCGCGGAGCGCGAGCTGCATATCGCCTTGCTGATCGATACGTCCTCGGGCGAGGTGATGCTGATCGGTAGCGCCAGGGGCGGCGTGGATATCGAGGAGCAGGCGGCCCGCGGCGAAATCCGGCTCAACCGGCTCGTCCTCGGCTCCGGCAGTGAGGCGCGAGCGCAGGAGGTGGCGGCCTTCGTCATGGCGCTTGGGCTCGAGGGCGCGCTGTGCGAGCAAGGCTGTGCGCTGATCGACGGTCTCCGGCGGGCCTTCGTCGAGCTCGATGCCAGCCTGATCGAGATCAATCCGCTGGCGCTCACGGCGGCGGGTTCCCTCGTCGCGCTCGACGTCAAGATGATGCTCGACGACAACGCGCTGTTCCGGCACCCGGAACTGGCGGCCCTGCGCGACGAGGACGATACGAGTGCTGCCGAATTGCAGGCGCAACGCCATCAGCTCAACTACGTCCAGCTCGACGGCAATATCGGCATCGTCGCGAACGGCGCCGGGCTCGGCCTCGCCACGCTCGACATGCTGGTCGCGGCCAAGGGGCGACCGGCCAACTTCATGGACATCAGGACCACCGCGAACAGCCTCGACATCGCCCAGGGCTTCCGCCTGCTGCTCGACAATCCCGCGACGCGCGCAATCCTGATCAACGTCCACGGCGGCGGCATGCAACCCTGCGACACCATTGCCGAAGGGCTCGGCATCGCCCTGCGGCGCAGCGGCCGATCGTTGCCACTGGTCGTGCGGCTGGCCGGCAACAACGCCGATTTCGCACGCTCGCGCCTGCAGAATTTCGGCTGCGCAGTGGTCGATTGTCCCGACATGTGGACCGCAGCCTCGCAGGCGGTCGCGCTGTCGCAGAAGGGAGCCTGAGCCATGGCCGTCTTTCTGAACCGCGAGACCCGCGTGCTCTGCCAGGGCATGACCGGCTGGGCCGGCACATACCATGTGGCGCGGATGATGGAGTATGGCACCCAGGTCGTCGGCGGTGTGACGCCGGGCAAGGGTGGCCGCTCGCATCTCAACCTGCCGGTCTATGACCGCATCGCCGATGCGCGGCGCGAGACCGGGGCCAATGCCAGCATCGTCTTCGTGCCGCCGGCGAACGCCGCCGCCGCGATGATCGAGGCGATCGAGGCCGAGATGCCGCTGGTCGTCGCCGTCACCGAGCGCATCCCGACGCTGGACATGGTGCGGGTTCGGTCGGCCCTGAAGGGCGGGCGCACCACCCTGGTCGGCGCCAACTCGCAGGGCATCCTGGTGCCGGGCGTCGGCAAGCTCGGTGTGATGGCCACCGGCGGCGAGCGCCCCGGCGGTGTCGGCATCATCTCCCGGTCGGCCTCGCTGACGAGCGAGGTCGTGGCGCAGGTCACCGCGGCCGGGCTCGGCCAGTCGACGACGATCGGCGTCGGCGGCGACCCGATCCACGGCATCGGCATGCGTGAGTGCCTCGAGCGCCTGCTCGACGATGCCGATACCGAATGTGTGGTGCTGATCGGCGAGATCGGCGGCACGGAGGAGGAGGAGGCCGCCGAATACCTCGCCGGCGTCCGGACGTCGAAGCCCGTCATCGCGTTGATCGTCGGCCTGGCGGCGCCGCTCGACCGCCGCATGGGCCATGCCGGTGCGCTCGCCCTGAGCGGCAAGGGCGATGCTGCCGGCAAGATCAAGGCGCTGGAAGCGGCCGGGGTGCGGATCGCGCCGAGCGCCCACCTGATCGGCGAGACCGTCCGGCAGGCGCTGGCCGAGCGGGCTGGCATCCCCGCAATTCAGAGAAATGCGGGGATGCTCTAGTCGCGTTGAGGCAGCCTTCCGCCGATCGAGAGGGAGATCTCGTCGGCGGCGCGGCGGACCATCGGGCCATAGTCATCGAGCTTGCGTGACGTCACGCGAACGGCGGGCCCGGAAACCGACACGCCTGCGATCGCCTCGGCATGTTCGTTGAAGATCGGGGCAGCGACGCAGCGCATGCCCAGCGAGCGTTCCTCGTCGTCGAGCGCCCACCCGCGCCGGCGCCCCTCGGCCAGCTCGCGCAACAGGCGGCCGAGATCGGTGATCGTATGGTCGGTGAAGCGCTCGAGGCCTCGCAATGCGCAGATCTGCCGGACCCGGTGCTCGGGGAACTCCGCCAGCAGCGCCTTTCCCACGCCCGAGGCATGCATCGCCCCGCGGCTGCCAGCCCGGAAGAAGGCCCGCAGCGTATCGTGGCTCTCGACCTGCGAGATGAACACCACCTCGCCATTGTCCTCGATGCCGAGATTGACCGTCTCGCCGCTGGCCTCCATCAGCGCATGCATGGTCGCTCGTCCCATGCTTGCGACACGGCGGTTGCGCAGGAACGCCGAGCCGGTCTTGAAGGCGCCGACGCCGACCAGCCAGATGCCGCGCTCCGTGTCGTGCTGGACATAGCTGCGGCTCTCCAGCGTCAGCAGGATGCGATGCGCTGTCGAAGCCGAAACGCCCGAGCGCCGTCCGAGCTCGCTGAGCGTCAGGCCGTCCTCTTCGGCCAGGATTTCGAGCAGTGACAGCCCGCGATCGAGTGCCTGAACGGCTCCGCCGGCGATCGCGGCTCTCAGCGAGCGCGGCCGCCCCCGTCCCTTGCGTTGCTCGATCTGGCTCATGCGCGCCTTCTGTGGCCACCGTCGAGAGGTCAGCAGAGCATGGGCGGTCCACGGCGGCCAGCTCGCAACGGAAATAATTTTCCGCGCGATCTGTAATATGTCGGAATTGGTGAAAGCTAATCCATTGATAGAAAGGACAAAAGTATTTTCCAACACGATATGAAAAATATTTCTGAAATAAATTGACCGGCGCCTCTCTCTGGCATTTGGTATGCCAATAGCGGTTTTCTCACGGGAGAACGGGCATGCCGAAGATGCGATCTGTCGAGGCTGCGGTCAGGGTTCTGGAGCGTGAGGGCGTGACCCAGGCTTTCGGCGTACCGGGCGCGGCGATCAACCCGTTCTATGCAGCGCTCAAGAGCCGCGAGTCGATCCATCACATCCTGGCACGCCATGTCGAAGGCGCCTCGCACATGGCGGAGGGCTATACCCGGGCCAAGGCCGGCAATATCGGCGTCTGCATCGGCACCTCCGGACCGGCCGGCACCGACATGATCACCGGGCTCTATTCGGCAATCGCGGATTCGATCCCGATCCTGTGCATCACCGGCCAGGCGCCGCGCGCCCGCCTCTACAAGGAGGATTTCCAGGCGGTCGACATCGAGTCGATCGCCAAGCCGGTGACCAAATGGGCGGTGACGGTGCGCGAGCCGGCTCTGGTGCCGCGCGTCTTCCAGCAGGCCTTTCACATCATGCGCTCGGGCCGCCCCGGCCCGGTGCTGATCGACCTGCCTGTCGATGTGCAAATGGCCGAGATCGAGTTCGACCACGAGACCTATGAACCGCTCCCGGTCTACAAGCCGGCCGCCTCGCGCCGACAGATCGAGAAGGCGATGGCGATGCTGGACGCGGCCGAGCGGCCGCTGATTGTCGCCGGCGGCGGCATCATCAACGCCGATGCCTCGGATCTGCTGGTCGAGTTCGCCGAACTGACCGGCGTGCCGGTCGTGCCGACGCTGATGGGCTGGGGCGCGATCCCCGACGACCACCCGCTGATGGCCGGCATGGTCGGGCTGCAGACCAGCCATCGCTACGGCAATGCGACGATGCTCGCCTCGGATTTCGTGATGGGCATCGGCAATCGCTGGGCCAACCGCCATACGGGCTCGATCGAGACCTACACCAAGGGCCGAAAATTCGTCCATGTCGACATCGAGCCGACCCAGATCGGCCGCGTCTTCAACCCCGACTACGGCATCGTCTCCGATGCGAAGGCGGCGCTGGAGCTCTTCGTCGACGCGGCGCGCGAGCGGGAAGGCAAGGGGCTGCTGAAGAACCGGACGAGCTGGGCGCAGGAGTGTCGCGGCCGGCGCGCCACCATGCTGCGCAAGAGCCATTTCGACAATGTGCCGCTGAAGCCGCAGCGGGTCTACGAGGAGATGAACGAGGCCTTCGGCCGCGACGTCTGCTACGTCTCGACGATCGGCCTGTCGCAGATCGCCGGAGCGCAGTTCCTGCGGGTCCACAATCCGCGTCACTGGATCAATTGCGGCCAGGCCGGCCCGCTCGGCTGGACCCTGCCGGCCGCGCTCGGCGTGCGTGCAGCCGATCCGGAGCGCGAGATCGTCGCACTCTCGGGCGACTACGACTTCCAGTTCCTGATCGAGGAGCTGGCCGTCGGGGCGCAGTTCAAGCTGCCCTATATCCACATCGTCGTGAACAACTCCTATCTCGGCCTGATCCGCCAGGCCCAGCGCGGCTTCGACATGGATTTCCAGGTCGGGCTCGCCTTCGAGAACATCAATGCGCCTGACCTCAACGGCTATGGCGTCGATCATGTCGCGGTCGCCGAGGGGCTCGGCTGCAAGGCGATCCGGGTCAAGAGCCCGAACGAGTTCAAGGCCGCCTTCGCCCAGGCCAGGGCCTGGCTCCAGGAACATCAGGTTCCGGTGGTGATGGAGTTCATCCTCGAACGGGTCACCAACATCGCGATGGGCACCGAGATCGACAACGTCGTCGAGTTCGAGGAGGTGCTCGACCTGCCTCTGCCCGAGCCCGCGTTGCAGCCGGCCCAGTAAGCCCAGTCAGTCTACGCCATCGGGGAGAAATCCATGCCTCGCTTTGCCGCCAACCTGACGATGCTGTTCAACGAACTGCCCTTCCTGGAGCGCTTCCAGGCGGCGGCGGAAGCCGGCTTCCGCGGCGTCGAGTATCTGTTTCCCTACGACTACGACAAACACGAGTTGGCCGGCCGCCTGAAGCGCTGGAACCTGACACAGGTGCTGCACAACCTGCCGGCTGGCGACTGGGCGGCCGGGGAGCGCGGCATTGCGATCCTGCCCGACCGGATCACCGAGTTCCAGCATGGCGTGTTCGATGCGATCGACTATGCGGTCAAGCTGGGCTGCAGGCAGGTCAACTGCCTCGCCGGCATCGCGCCGCAAGGCGCTGCGCATGCCAGATCGCACGACACGCTGGTCAACAATCTGCGCTTCGCTGCCCATGAGCTGTCGCAGGAGGGCATCGCGCTGCTGGTCGAGCCGATCAACACGCGCGACGTGCCCGGCTTCTTCCTGAGCAGCACGGCGCAGGCACTGAGTCTGCTCGACGACGTCGATTCACCCAACGTCAGCATCCAGTACGACGTCTATCACATGCAGATCATGGAAGGGGATCTCGCCCACACGATCGAGGCCAATCTAGACCGGATCGCCCACATCCAGATCGCCGACAATCCGGGCCGCAACGAACCGGGCACGGGCGAGATCAACTTCCCCTTCCTGTACCGGCACCTCGACGCCATCGGCTACGCCGGCTGGGTCGGCTGCGAATACAAGCCGGCGCGCGAGACGCGAGAAGGCCTGTCCTGGCTGCCCGCGACGACGCGCGCTGCCTGACCGGGATGCCGATCGACCCATCGCGAAGCAGGCAGAGTGGGACATGACTGAAATCGGTTTCATCGGACTGGGGATCATGGGTCGCCCGATGGCGGAGCACCTGCTCGCCGCCGGCCATCGCCTGCATACGTCCAGCCATCACAAGCCGGTGGCACCGGATCTGGTCGAGAAGGGCGTCGTCGTCCATGCAACGCCGCAAGGCGTCGCGGCGGCGAGCGAGATCGTCTTCCTGATGCTCCCCGACACGCCGCAGGTCGAGGAGGTGCTGTTCTCCGGCGATGGCATCGCGGCTGGCCTGTCGGCGGGCAAGATCGTCGTCGACATGAGCTCGATCTCGCCGATGGCGACCAAGGAGTTCGCCAAACGGGTTGAGAAGTCCGGCGGCTCCTATCTCGACGCGCCGGTCTCCGGCGGCGAGGTCGGGGCAAAGGCAGCCAGCCTGACCATCATGGTCGGTGGCCCACAGGCGACCTTCGACAAGGTCAAGCCGCTGTTCGAGCTGATGGGCAAGAATATCACGCTGGTCGGCGGCAACGGTGACGGGCAAACCACCAAGGTCGCCAACCAGATCATCGTCGCGCTGACCATCGAGGCGGTTGGCGAGGCTCTGCTCTTCGCCTCGAAAGCAGGGGCGGATCCGGCCAAGGTGCGTCAGGCCCTGATGGGCGGGTTCGCCTCGTCGCGGATTCTGGAGGTTCATGGCGAACGCATGGTCAAGCGCAGCTTCGACCCGGGTTTCCGCATCGGGCTGCACCAGAAGGACCTGAACCTCGCGCTGCAGAGCGCGCGCTCGCTGGGTGTGTCGCTGCCGAACACTGCGACGGCCCAGGAACTGCTCAACACCTGCGTCGCCCATGGCGGCAAGGGCTGGGATCATTCGGCCATGGTGCGGGCGCTGGAGATCATGGCGAACCACCAGGTCGCGACCTCATAGAAGCACGAAAGGGGAGGCCCGATGAAGATCTGCATCTACGGCGCCGGCGCGATCGGCGGCTATATGGGCGTGATGCTCAAGCGCGGCGGCCTCGATGTCTCGCTCGTGGCGCGCGGCGCCCATCTGGAGGCGATCAAAGCCAAGGGCCTGACCCTCGTCACCAAGACCGAGACGATCACCGAGCAGATGCAGGCAAGTCGCGATCCGCGCGATCTCGGGCACCAGGACTACGTGGTCATCGCGCTCAAGGCACACCAGGCCTGGGAAGCTGCGGAGGAGCTGAAGCCGTTGCTCGGGCCGGGTACCGCCATCGTCACCGCCCAGAACGGCGTGCCGTGGTGGTATTTTTACGGCTTGGAAGGGCCTCATGCCGACTTGCGCCTGCGCAGCGTCGACCCCGGCGATCGCCAGTGGAACGCGATCGGCCCCGAGCGTGTCATCGGCTGCACGGTCTATCCGGCCACCGAGATCATCGAGCCCGGCGTGATCAAGCACATCTATGGCGACCAGTTCGGCCTCGGCGAACCCAATCGCCAGGAAAGCGAGCGGCTGACGCACTTCGCCGACGCGATCGCCGCCGGCGGCATGAAGCCGAGGCTTTTCACTGATATCCGCGACGACATCTGGCTCAAGCTCTGGGGGAATCTCTGCTTCAACCCGATCTCGGCGCTGACGCATGCGACGCTCGACATCGTCGCGACCGATCCCGGCACGCGGGCGCTCGCGCGCCATATGATGCTCGAGGCGCAGCAGATCGGCGAAAAGCTCGGCGTCCACTTCCGCGTCGACGTCGAGCGCCGGATCAACGGCGCGGCCGGCGTCGGCGCCCATCGCACCTCCATGCTCCAGGATCTGGAGAGGGGCCGCCCGCTGGAGATCGACGCCCTGCTCGGCGCCGTGCAGGAGATGGGGCGCCTCGTCGAGGCACCCACGCCCTACATCGACGCCGTGCTTGGGCTCGTCCAGCAGATGGCGAGCGTGAAGGGGCTCTACCCGACGTTCCCACCTGAGGCGCTCCAGGAGGAGAAGGCTCCGCAGGGACAGGCGACGGTGCCGCTGCGCGAGCTGGCGACCTCGTGAAGCGAGAAGAGGTGGGAGCCATGGCGACGATCACGGCCGTACGGCAAGAGGCGCAGGCAGAACCCGGCGAGGTGGCATATTGGGTCCGCTTCGCGCATGGCGGGCGCGAGGGCTTCGGCCGGCTGGAGGGAGCGCGCGTCGCGATCCATCGCGGCGACATGTTTGCCGGCGCCCAGCCCACCGGGGAGAGCGTTCCACTCGCCGAAATCACCCTGCTTGCGCCGACCGCACCATCCAAGATCATTGCCCTGTGGAACAACTTCCACGCACTCGCCGCCAAATTGTCGAATCCGGTCCCGCCGGAGCCGCTCTACCTGATGAAGGCGCCATCCTGCGTGGCGGGGCCGGGCTCGGCGGTCGCTCGGCCGGCATCCTATGCAGGCAAGGTGGTGTACGAGGGCGAGCTCGGTATCGTCATCGGTCGCCGCTGCAGCAAGGTGAGTCCACAGGAGGCCGGTGAATTCATCTTCGGCTATACCTGCGCCAACGACATCACGGCAGTGGACCTGATCGCCGCCGACCCAACCTTCGCGCAGTGGGTACGGGCCAAGAGCTTCGATGGCTTCGGCCCCTTTGGGCCGGTGATCGCGACCGGCCTCGATCCGCGCGACCTGACGGTTCGGACGCTCCTGAACGGCCAGGAGCGGCAGAACTACCCGATCGCGGACATGATCTTCCAGCCGCACGAGCTGGTCAGCCGGCTCTCCCACGACATGACGCTGCTGCCGGGAGATCTGATCTGCTGCGGCACTTCGCTCGGCGTCGGCGCCATGAAGGAGCCGGTCAACACGGTCGAAGTGGCGATCGAGGGCATCGGCACGCTCGCCAATACCTTCGTGCAGTGCGGCTGATCAGCGAGCCCGGAGCATTTTCCGCGCAGATTGCCGGGATGCTCCGGCCTTTTGCTTCGTCGCGTTTGCTTTGCGCGAACCGGCGCCACTTCGCGCGAAAGCGCTCTTGGAGCTCGCTGGTTTTGCACGGAACCACACCGCCATCCCGGGCTTGCCCCGGGATCCATCATAGGGCTCGGCGCTCTGCGATGGATCCCGGATCTGCGCGGCTAAAGCCGCTTGTCCGGGATGGCGGCGTAGTTCCGCAGAAAATCAGCACGCTCTCAGTCGAAGATGTCGGCGTGCTGGTCGACAAAGGCCGCAAGGCCCAACGTGTGATCGCGCGACAGGCGTTCCGCGAGGGCGACATCGCGGCGCTCGAGCGCCTCGATGATTTGCAGATGGTCGACGATGGAACGGCTGGCGCGGTCTTCGCGCCCGATCGTCATCTGGCGGATACCGCGCACATGCAGCAGCAGATTGTCAGTCATCTCGACCAGCAGCTGCGATTTGCTCAGCCCGATCAGAGTCTGATGGAAGATGAGATTGGCCGACGAGTATTCGCCGACATGGTCGGACGGCTTGTGCGCCTCGTCGAAAGCCTGGAACAAGGTGCGAAGCTTGGCGATCTCGGCGTCGCTGGCGCGCTCCACGGCGAGGCGCGCGGCCATGCTCTCCAGCGCCGCCCAGGCCTGGATCATCTCGACGATCTCGTTCTTGGTCTTCTTCAGGACCATGATGCCGCGGCGCGGCAGCGACTTCACCAACCCTTCCTGCTCGAGCATCGCGATGGCCTCGCGCACCGGCGTGCGGCTGACGCCGAGTTGCTCGGAGAGCTGGCGCTCGTCGATCCAGGTCGGCTCCGGCGAGCCATAGATGTCCATGTTGATGATCGCCTGCTTCAGCGCGGCGTAGACTTTGGTCTTGAAGGTCGCTTCGGGCGCAAAGCGTTTGAGCTCGAGGCTCGGCATCGCGGCGGCGGCTGTGGTGGTGGCGCGGGGGGCTTTCACGGTCACTGCTCCTGCATCGCTGCAGCGCATAACGCCGAACGCGCCCGGCGTCCATGTGAGAGGCTATACCGACCGCCGCTGCGGCAGCCAAGAAGAGGCCCCGTAGCCAGGTGGCTGCGAGGCCTCGGGGAGGAGGTCGGATCCGCCGGTCATCCTGAAAGGGCCGGCTTGCCGCAACTGGCGACGCGGCGGTTGGGGATCAGAACGACCATTCGATCTCGGCGCAGCGCTTCTTGACGGCGAACTCGCCGGCAAGCAGCTCGGCCAAGGTCTTTCCAAGGCGCGCCGGCGAGGGCGACACCCTGATGCCTGCGGCTTCCATCGCTGCGATCTTGTCCTCGGCGCCGCCCTTGCCACCCGAGATGATCGCGCCCGCATGGCCCATGCGGCGGCCTGGAGGCGCCGTGCGGCCAGCGATGAAGCCAACCATGGGTTTGGCGCGCCCACGCCTGGCCTCGTCCCTGATGAACTGCGCCGCGTCTTCCTCTGCCGAGCCGCCGATCTCACCGATCATCACGATCGCCTCGGTCGCGGGATCGGCCAGGAACATCTCGAGCATGTCGATGAACTCGGTGCCCTTGACCGGGTCGCCGCCGATGCCGACGGCCGTGGTCTGGCCGAGGCCCTCGCAGGAGGTCTGGAACACCGCCTCATAGGTCAGCGTGCCCGAGCGCGAGACGATGCCGACCGAGCCGCGCTTGAAGATGTTCGCCGGCATGATGCCGATCTTGCTCTCGCCTGCTGTGACGATGCCCGGGCAGTTCGGCCCGATCAGGCGCGACTTCGAGCCGCTCAGCATGCGCTTGACCTTGACCATGTCGAGCACCGGGATGCCCTCGGTGATGCAGACGATCAGCGGGATCTGGGCATCGATCGCCTCGCAGATCGCGTCGGCCGCGCCTGGAGGCGGTACATAGATGACGGAGGCATCGGCGCCGGTCCTGGCCTTGGCTTCCGCCACGGTATTGAAGACGGGAAGGCTGAGATGGGTCTGGCCGCCCTTGCCGGGCGCGACGCCGCCGACCATGCGCGTGCCGTAGGCAACCGCCTGCTCGGAGTGGAAGGTACCGTTCTTGCCGGTAAAGCCCTGGCAGATGACCTTGGTGTTCCTGTTGATCAGGATCGCCATGCGTTTCCCCTCGTTGATTATTGTTTCTTCGCTTGCTTTTCCTGCGTCCTCTGGCTCGGCTGTGCGCTGGTCTTATCCTCGAACCCTTCTAGCCTCCTCACGTCTGGCGCACGGCAGCGACGATCTTCTGCGCCGCATCGTCGAGGTCGTCGGCGGGAATGACGTTGAGCCCGGAGGAACGGATGATCGCCTTGCCCTCCTCGACATTCGTCCCCTCCAGCCGCACGACGAGCGGCACTTCGAGCCCCACCGTCTTGACCGCCGCGATCACGCCGCGCGCAATCACGTCGCACTTCATGATGCCACCGAAAATGTTGACCAGGATACCCTTCACATTGGGATCGGCGGTGATGATCTTGAAGGCCGCCGTCACCCTCTCCTCGCTGGCGCCGCCGCCGACATCGAGGAAGTTCGCGGGCGATTCCCCATAGAGCTGGATGATGTCGAGCGTCGCCATGGCGAGGCCGGCGCCGTTGACCATGCAGCCGATGGTGCCGTCGAGCGCGATATAGGCCAGGTCGTACTTGGAGGCCTCGATCTCCTTGGTGTCCTCCTCGCTTTCGTCGCGCAGCCTGTAGACGTCCGGGTGGCGATAGACCGCGTTGTCGTCGAAGGAGATCTTAGCGTCGAGGCAGCGCAGCCTGCCGTCCTTGGTGACGATCAGCGGGTTGATCTCGAGCATCGCCATGTCCTTGGCGACGAAGGCCGTATAGAGCTTCGTCGTCAAATCTTCGGCCTGCTTGGCGAGGTCGCCGGTGAGATGCAGGGCTTCAGCGACGGTGCGGCCGTGCAGCGGCATGACGCCGGTCGCAGGGTCGACCGAGAAGGTCTTGATCTTTTCGGGGCTGTCATGGGCGACATCCTCGATGTCCATGCCGCCTTCTGTCGAGACCACGAAGGCGATCCGCGCGGTCTCGCGGTCGACGAGCATCGAGAGATAGAATTCGCGCTCGATCAGCGAGCCGTCCTCGATGTAGAGCCGGTTGACCTGCTTTCCGGCCTCGCCGGTCTGCACGGTCACCAGCGTATGGCCGAGCATCTGGCGCACGAAATCGGCGGCCTCTTCGATCGACCTGGCCAGCCTGACGCCGCCCTTGTCGCCGGCCTCCGGTTCTTTGAACTTGCCCTTGCCGCGGCCGCCCGCGTGGATCTGGGACTTCACCACCCAGACCGGGCCGCGCAGCTTTCTTGCCGCCGCTTCCGCATCCTCGGCCGACAGCACGGCAAAACCGTCCGGGACAGGCACCCCGAACTCCCTGAGCAATCCCTTCGCCTGATATTCATGGATGTTCATCGCGATCTCTCTCGGAGTTCGGGGAGAGCGACCGGGCCTTTCCGTGGCGCCGGCCATTCGGAACAGAAGCCTTTGACGATATGGAAGGCGCCGCTCCCTCTCGCGCGGAGGGAGCGGCGGTCACGCTTTGCATGCAGCCGCCGACGCGGGACGGAGTCCGGGCGTCGGCGAAATCAGCGGATGGCTCTCAGCCCTTGATCAGGCCGGCGGCGCGGGCCCACTTGTACTTGGCGCCCAGCACCTCGACCGGCGTTTCCGTTGTGTACGGATAGGCCACGATGCCGTGGTCGTAGAGCTTCTCGCAGGCCTTTTCGACCTCGACGTCGCCGACCAGCGAGGCGACGATCGGCTTGTCGATGCCCTTGGCGCGCGCTTCGGTGACGACCTCGATCATCTTGTCGGCGAAGACCAGCGGCGGGGTCACGATCGTGTGCCAATAGCCCAGGATCAGCGCATGGATCCGCTCGTCGTTAAGGCCGAGCCGGACCGTGTTCTGGTAGGTCAGAGGCGGCTCGCCGCCGGTGATGTCCACGGGATTGCCGGCTGCGCCGAAGGGCGGGATGAACTTGCGGAAGGCCGCGTCGAGGTCCTCCGGCATCTTCATCAGGGTCAGCCCATTGTCGAAGCAGGCATCGGAGAGCAGCACGCCGGAGCCACCGGCGCCGGTGATGATCAAGACGTTCTCGCCCTTGGGCGCCGGCAGGACCTGCACGCCGCGGGCGTATTCGAGCATGCCGCGCAGCGACGGCGCCCGGATGACGCCGGAGGCCTTGAGGATGTCGTCGTAGATCTTGTCATTGCCGGCGAGCGCGCCGGTGTGCGAGGCCGCGGCCTTCGCGCCATAGGCCGTCCGACCGGCCTTCAGCACGATCACCGGCTTCTTCTTGGATACGCGCTCGGCGACCTCGGAGAAGGCACGGCCGTCCTTAAGATCCTCGCAATGCATCGCGATGACGGAGGTGTTGGGGTCCTGCTCGAAGAAGGTCAGCAGGTCGTCCTCGTCGAGGTCCGACTTGTTGCCCAGACCGACGATCGAGGAGACGCCCATCTTGGTCGACCGGGCAAAGCCGATGATCGACATGCCGACGCCGCCGGACTGCGAGGAGAGGGCGGCCTTGCCCTTGACGTCGAAGGCCGTGCAGAAGGTCGCGCAGAGGTTCTCCGGCGTGTAGTAGAAGCCGTAGATGTTCGGGCCCATGATCCGGACATTGTGCTTGCGGGCCGTCGCCAGCAGCTCCTCCTGCAACTCGGGCTCGCCCGATTCGGCGAAGCCGGAGGGGATCATCACCGCACCGGGCACGCCCTTGCGACCGACCTCGTCCATGGCGCCGTTGCAGAGCTTGGCCGGCACGGCAAAGACAGCGACATCGACCTCGCCGGCATAGTCGAGGATCGACTTATAGGCCTTGATACCCTCGATCGTGTCGGCCTTCGGATGCACGGGAACGATCGTGCCCTTGTAGCCGCCATTGATCAGGTTCTTCATCACCGAGTTGCCGATCTTGCCGGCCTCGTTCGAGGCGCCGATGACCGCCACGGCCTTCGGGTGGAAGATCCGATTCATCGCCTTGACGATGGAGTCCTGGTCCGGACGAAAGCGCTCGGTGCGCGCCTCGAAATTGCAGACGATGCGCGCATCGACCGCGGTCGCGCCGGATTTGGTCGCGAAGACCGGGTTGAGGTCGAGTTCCTCGATCTCCGGGAAATCCTCGAGCAGCGTCGAGACCTGGACCAAGATCGCGGCGAGCGCGTCGCGGTCGACAGGTTCACCGCCGCGCACGCCGTCGAGCATCTCCTTGGCCTTGATCGAGCCGATCATGTCGAGCGCCTGCGTCTCGTTCACCGGCGCCAGGCGGAAGGTCAGGTCCTTGAGAACTTCGACGAGGATGCCGCCGAGGCCGAAGGCGACGAGCTTGCCGAAGGAGGGATCGGTGATGGCGCCAACCAGCGTTTCGGTCGCGCCCGAGGGCAGCATCTGCTGCACCTGGATGCCCTCGATCTTGGCATCGGCCTTGTAGGCCTGGGCGTTGGCGAGAATCTTGTCATGGGCGGCGCGGGCCTCCGCATCGCTCTTCACCCCGACGATCACGCCGCCGGCATCGGTCTTGTGCAGGATGTCGGCCGAGACGATCTTCATCACGACGGGATAACCCATGCCGCCGGCGAGCTTGACGGCCTCGTCGGCCGATTTGGCGAGGCCTTCCTTGGGCAGCGGGATGTCGTAGGCGTCGCAGACCAGCTTGGCCTCGGGAGCCGTCAGGCCGGTGCGGCCGTCCGCCTTGACGCCATCCAGGACCCTACGGACCGTCGCCTGGTCCGCCGTTGTTTCGCGCGGTGCAATCTTGAGGGCTGCTTGCGTCACCATGATGCATTTCCTCCCGTGGACATTGTTCTGCCGATCCGTGGGCTTGCTCGCCTCGCTCTCCGGCGCCTTCGCGCCGGGCCCGAACCTTGATTGGTATTTGGCATGCCAATCGAGTTCACTGTCAAGAGGGAGATGGTGCAGGAACCGGGCACTGGATTGCGGCGCGACCCTAATATGCCTCGCCAACATTTGGCATTATGCATGCCAATTGCGCGTACCTACGGCGCTGCTCCGCGCCGCGATCGCCGTTCTTTTGCGGGGCTGCGCGCTTAAGAAATGGGGCGGACCTCGTCGCCGAGACCCGCCCCGGCCCCCCCAGCGAAGGCTCTGGTGAATTATTCCGCCGCCGCGCGCGCCAGCGCCCCGGTGGCACCGGATTCGGTGATCGCAGCGATACGGGCCTCGTCAAACTTCAGCACGTCGCGCAAGACCTCGTCGGTGTGCTCGCCGAGCAGCGGCGAGCGCTTCACGACAGTCGGGCTGTTCGAGAGCTTGATCGGATTGCCGACCGAGAGGTACTTGCCGCGCGCGGGATGGTCGACCTCGACCACCGTGCCGGTCTCTCGCAGCGACTTCTCCTCGGCGATCTCCTTCATCGAGAGGATCGGCCCGCAGGGGATGTCGTATTCGTTGAGGATGTCCATGGCCTCGAACTTGGTCTTGGTCATGGTCCACTGCTCGATCCGCCCGAAGATCTCGTTCAGGCGCGGCAGCCGAGCCGGCGGCTTGGCGTAGTTGGGATCGGTCTTCCAGGTCGGCTCGCCGATGACGTCGCAGATCTTCTCCCAGACCGGCGCCTGGGTGATGAAGTAGATATAGGCGTTGGGATCGGTCTCCCATCCCTTGCATTTCAGGATGCGGCCCGGCTGGCCGCCGCCGGAATCGTTGCCCGCGCGCGGCACGGCGTCGCCGAAGGGAACCCCCTCGCCGAACTGGCTGTATTCCTTGAGCGGGCCATGGTCGAGGCGCTGCTGGTCGCGCAGCTTGACGCGGCAGAGGTTGAGCACGCCGTCTTGCATCGCACAATCGACCTTCTGACCGAGGCCGGAATGGGTGCGGTGATAGAGCGCCGTGACGATGCCGAGCGCGAGATGCAGGCCGGTGCCGGAATCGCCGATCTGGGCGCCGGTGACGAGCGGCACGCCGTCGCGGAAACCGGTGGTCGAGGCGGCGCCGCCGGCACATTGCGCGACGTTCTCGTAGACCTTGCAATCCTCATAGGGTCCCGGGCCGAAGCCCTTGACCGACGCGACGATCATGCGCGGATTGACTTCGTGCACCTTCGCCCAGGTCAGGCCCATGCGATCAAGCACGCCGGGGGCGAAGTTCTCGACCATCACGTCGCAGATCTTCACCATCTCCCAAAGCACTTCCATGCCCTTCGGATTCTTGGTGTCGAGCGTGATCGAGCGCTTGTTGTGGTTCAGCATCGTGAAATAGAGGCTGTCCGCATCCGGCACGTCGCAGAGTTGGCCGCGCGTGATGTCGCCGGTGCCGGGCCGCTCGACCTTGATCACGTCGGCGCCGAACCAGGCAAGGAGCTGCGTGCAGGTCGGCCCCGACTGCACATGGGTGAAATCGAGAATCTTGACGCCTTCGAGCGCTTGCATTTCTGAATTCTCCCTTACTTCTTCTTGAGTGCGCTTTGCGGATTCAGATTGCCGATGCGGCCGCTTTCGCTGCCGGCGGTCGGATCGATCACTGCGTTGATCAAGGTCGGCTTGCCGCTGTCCATCGCCGCGTTGACAGCGCGCTTCAGCTCGTCGGGCGAGACCGCGTTGACGCCGACGCCGCCGAACGCCTCCATCATGCGGTCGTAGCGCGCATCCTTGACGAACACGGTCGTGGCGGGATCGTCGCCGCCAGTGTTGACGTCGGTGCCGCGATAGATGCCGTTGTTGTTGAAGATGACGACGCAGACCGGCAGGTTGTACCGGCAGATCGTCTCGACCTCCATGCCGGAGAAGCCGAAGGCAGAATCGCCTTCGACGGCGAGTACGGGCTTGCCGGTCTCGACGGCGGCGGCGATCGCATAGCCCATGCCGATGCCCATGACGCCCCAGGTGCCGACATCGAGACGCTTCCGCGGCTGGTGCATGTCGATGACGCCGCGCGCGAGATCGAGCGTGTTGGCGCCTTCGTTGATGAGGATGGCGTCCGGGCGCTCCTTGATGATCGTGCGGAGCACGCCGAGCGCGCCATGATAATCCATCGGCACGTTGTTGTTCATCAGGCGGGGCGCCATCTTGGCGACGTTCTCGTCACGCTTCTTGGCGACAGCCGTTGTCCAGTCCGCTGGCGGCACCGGCCAGGCCCCGCCCATGCCGGCGAGCAGCGCCGAGACGCAGGAGCCGATATCGCCGACCACGGGCGCGACGATCTCGACGTTGGAGTCCATCTCCTTCGGCTCGATGTCGATCTGGATGAACTTTTTCGGCTGATCGCCCCAGCTCTTGCCCTTGCCGTGCGACAGGAGCCAGTTGAGCCGTGCGCCGATCAGCATGACGACGTCTGAATCCTTCAGCACGGTCGAGCGCGCCGCGCCGGCGCACTGCGGATGCAGATCCGGCAACAGGCCCTTCGCCATGCTCATCGGCAGGAAGGGAATGCCGCTCCTTTCAACGAGCTGGCGGATCGCGTCATCGGCCTGGGCATAGGCTGCACCCTTGCCGAGAATGATCAGCGGCCGCTTGGCCCCCTTCAGCACGTCGAGCGCGCGCTGGACCGATTCCGGTGACGGAAGCTGCGCTGGCGCGGCGTCGATCACCTTGACCAGCGACTTCCGGCCCTCTTCGGCGTCCATCACCTGGCCGAACAGCTTGGCCGGCAGATCGAGATAGACGCCGCCGGGCCGGCCGGAGACCGCGGCGCGAATCGCGCGCGCCAGGCCGATGCCGATATCCTGCGCGTGCAGGACGCGGAAGGCCGCCTTGCACAGCGGCTTTGCGACGGCGAGCTGGTCCATCTCCTCGTAGTCGCCCTGCTGCAGGTCGACGATCTCGCGCTCGGACGAGCCGGAGATCAGGATCATTGGGAAGCAGTTCGTGGTCGCGTGCGCGAGCGCGGTCAGTCCATTGAGGAAGCCGGGCGCCGAGACGGTCAGACAGATGCCGGGCTTCTTGGTGAGGAAACCGGCGATCGAGGCGGCGTAACCGGCGTTTTGCTCGTGGCGGAACGAGAGCACGCGGATGCCCGCAGCCTGCGCCATGCGGCCGAAATCGGTGATCGGGATACCCGGCACGCCATAGATCGTGTCGAGACCGTTGAGCTTCAACGCGTCGATGATGAGGTTGAAACCGTCGGTCAGCTCGCGCTCGGCATCCGGCGCGGCAGAAGAGATGCTTTGTACGACTGCGGACATCCCGCTTCTCCCTAGACGATTGTTGTTATGGTGATTTTTCTTGTTGATCTTGATCCGGCTCAGTTGAGCTGGACGAATTGCTCGACGTGTTGGCGCAGCTTGAGTGTGTGTTCGCGCACAAGGCGTTCGGCGCGTTCGCCGTTGCGGGTCTCCAGTGCCTCGACGATCTCCTTGTGGTCGACGATCGAGCGGCGCGCCCGGTCCTTCTCGAAGATCGTGCGCTGGCGGATGGCCCGCACATGCGTGAAGAGGCCGTGGGTGATCTCGGTGATGAGCTTGCAGCCGGAGAGCGCGATGATCGCCGCGTGGAAGCTGATATTCGCGTCGGAGTACTCGCCCATATGTTCTTCGATCGCGTCGCTGTCGAAGGTATCCACCAGTGTGTGCAGGTGGGCGATCGCCTCATCCGTGGCGACCTCTGTCGCAAGGCGCGCGGCCATGCTCTCGAGCGCAGCCCAGACGGTGATCATCTCGAGGATCTCGGCCTTGGTCTTGCGCACGATGAAGATGCCGCGGCGGGGCACGATCCGCACCAGGCCTTCCTGTTCTAGCTGGGCGAGCGCCTCGCGCAGTGGCGTGCGGCTGATGCCGAACTGGAGGGAGAGCGCGCGCTCGTCGAGGCGCAGCTCGGCTCCTGCATCGTAGATCTTCTTCGCATTGATCGCGGCCTTCAGCGCATCATAGGTGCGGCTCTTGAGGCTCTGAACCTCCTCGATCGGCTGGATTTCAAGCTGTGCTTTGACCATTGCGGAGCCGGTTTCCGTGCTCAGATCCGCCAAGCTCCGTCAGAGTTCGGCCGCTTGGATCTCTGTGGTTTCTGGCATACCATATAATGAAAGAATTGACCGTGCAATGGCCGCAATGGCGCAATTATAATGCTGCGCTGCATCCATAAATGGTATATTGCATGCCACTGAAATCCATCTTAGGCTCGATCTAAATAAGGCCAGTCGGTTCCGCGCTGGTTCGCAGCGCGGTCCCGAACAAGGCCAATTCTGGGGACGAAGCGCTATGGATGAACTGAACGCCTTGTTCGGCGGTTTCGCCGTTGCCCTCTCCGGCTACCACCTCATGTTCATGGTGATCGGCATCACGCTCGGTGTCATCATCGGCGTCTTGCCGGGACTTGGTGGCGCAAACGGGGTCGCCATTCTTCTGCCTCTGACCTTCAGCATGCCGCCGACTTCGGCGATCATCCTGCTGACCAGCATCTACTGGGGCGCGCTGTTCGGCGGCGCCATCACCTCGATCCTCTTCAACATTCCAGGCGAGCCATGGTCGGTGGCGACGACGTTCGACGGCCACCCGATGGCGCAGAACGGCAAGGCCGACGAGGCGCTGGTCGGCGCCTTCACGGCCTCCTTCGTCGGTGCCATTTTCGCCGTCTGCCTAATCACCTTCCTCGCGCCGGTGGTCGCGAAATTCGCCTTAAAGTTCGGTCCGGCGGAATTCTTCGCCGTGCAGTTCCTCACCTTCGCCAGCTTCATCGGCATGGGCAGGGGTTCGCCGTTCAAGACGATCGCCTCGATGTGCCTCGGCTTCGCGCTGGCATCCGTCGGCCTGGACGGCGTCACCGGCACGCTGCGGATGACCTTCGGGCAGGACGAACTGCTGAACGGCTTCAAGTTCCTCGTCGCCGTCATCGGCCTGTTCGGCATCGGCGAGATTCTCTGTTCGATGGAGGACGGGCTGAAGTTCAACGGCGCCGCCGCCAAGCTGCGCATGGATGCGGTCATACGGACCTGGAGGCAGTTGCCCCGGATGTGGGCGACGTTCCTGCGCAGCTGCATCGTCGGCTGCTGGATGGGCATCACGCCGGGTGGCGCGACGCCGGCCTCCTTCATGGGCTATGGCATCGCCAAGCGCCTGTCGAAGCGGGGCGACAATTTCGGCAAGGGCGAGCTCGAGGGCGTGGTGGCGCCTGAGACCGCGGCCCATGCCGCCGGCACCAGCGCGCTGCTGCCGATGCTGACGCTCGGCATCCCCGGCTCGCCGACAGCGGCGGTGCTGCTCGGCGGTCTGCTGATCTGGGGCCTGCAGCCCGGCCCGCTGCTCTTCGTCGAGCAGAAGGACTTCGTCTGGGGCCTGATCGCCTCGATGTATCTCGGCAACGTCGTCGGCCTGGTCATGGTGTTGACCTGTGTGCCGTTGTTCGCCGCGATCCTGCGCGTGCCCTTCTCGATCATCGCGCCAGCCATCGTCTTCGTCTGTGCCATCGGCGCCTACACCGTGAACAACACGATGTTCGATGTCTGGATGATGCTGGTCTTTGGCGTGATGGGCTATCTCTTCAACAAGCTGCGCTACCCGCTGCCGCCGCTCGTGCTCGCGCTGGTGCTCGGCGACCAAGCCGAAAGCTCCTTCCGCCAGGCCATGCTGGTCTCGCAAGGCAGTGTCGGCGTGTTCTGGTCGAACTGGCTGTGCGGCAGCATCATGACGCTCGGCCTGGTAATGGCGTTCTGGCCGGCCCTGCAGGCGCTGCGCGCCAAGCTGTCGGGCAACGCCGCCATCGCCCGCGCAGCGTGAGGCCGGCCGCGCGGGCCGGTTCCAGCAAAGTATTCGTCTTCATGACTTTACCAACGCGGCAACAAAGCCGCACCAACGCGGCAACAAGGCCGCCTCAGGGAGGAAGCGTGATGATCCGGACGGGCGTGTCTAAGACCAAAACAATTGCAGCAGCACTGGCAGCGAGCGCCTGCCTGACATCGCCGGCCTGGGCGCAGCGCTGGGAGCCGACCAAGCCCGTGACGCTGGTCATCCCGGCGGGCACCGGTGGCGGTGCCGACCAGATGGCGCGCTTCATCCAGGGCGTCGTCCAGAAGCACAATCTGATGAAGCAGCCGCTGATCGTGATCAACAAGGCCGGCGGGGCGGGTGCGGAAGGCTTCCTGGAGATGAAGGCCAGCGCGGGCGACCCGCACAAGATCACCATCACCCTGTCGAACCTGTTCACCACGCCGCTCGGTACCGGCTCGCCCTTCAACTGGAAGGACATGCAGCCGGTCGCGATGCTGGCGCTCGATCAGTTCGTCCTGTGGACGAACAGCGAGAAGCCCTACAAGACGACGAAGGACTATATCGAGGCGGTGAAGGCCGGCGACGACCGCGCATTCAAGATGGGCGGCACGGGCTCGAAGCAGGAAGACCAGATCGTCACCGCGGCGATCGAGCAACAGACCGGCGGCAAGAAATTCACCTACGTGCCCTATGCCGGCGGTGGACAAGTTGCAGTGCAGCTGGTCGGCAATCATGTCGATTCGACGGTGAACAACCCGATCGAGGCCGTCGCCCAATGGCGTGCCGGGCAGCTGCGTCCGCTCTGCATCTTCGATGCGCAGCGCTCCACCTACACCGCCAAGGTCACTGAGAAGGAAGCCTGGAGCGACATCCCGACCTGCAAGGAAGCGGGTCTGCCGGTCGAGTACCAGATGCTGCGGGGCATCTTCACCACCAAGAACGCCAAGCCCGAACAGGTCGCCTTCTATGTCGACCTGCTCAAGAAGGTGATGGCGACGCCGGACTGGAAGGAGTTCATGGAGAAGGGCGCCTTCAACCAGACCTTCATGAGCGGCCCTGACTTCGAAAAGTGGCTGACCAGCGCCGAGGCGCAGCATGCCGACCTGATGAAGAAGGCTGGTTTCCTCGCGACGCAGTGAGTCCGACAGCACGGAGCGCGGCGCGAGCGATCGCGCTCCGATCAGCCAACCATCACGGAGCTGGCGCGCCGAGGGCAGGAGCCAGCCAGGAGCTACGCAAATGAGCAGCCACGAAGAGGCCGAAGGCCGTCCGCTCGTCAGCTATCGAACGTTGGACATTGCGGTCACGATCTTCTTCCTAATTGTCACGGCGATCGTGATGACCGACAGCCTGCGCCTCGGCATCTCCTGGAAGCCGAATGAGGGACCGCAGCCTGGCCTGTTCCCGTTCTACATCGTCCTGGCGATGGGCATCGCCTCCCTCATCAATCTGGCCCAGGCGCTGCCACATACGGCCGATGGCGAGATGGCCGCGACGACCGTGCCGGGCCTCAAGCGCATGGCGGCGATCTTCGTTCCCGCTGTCATCTTCGTGCTGGCGACGCACTATATCGGCATCTACGTCTCGGCCGCGGTCTATATCGGGGCCTTCATGGTGTTCTTCGGCAAGTTTGCGGTGTGGAAGGCCCTGGCCGTCTCGCTCAGCATCGCGATCGTCAACTTCATGATGTTCGAGGTCTGGTTCCTGGTGCCGCTGCCGAAGGGGCCTCTGGAGGCCGCGCTCGGCTACTGAACCGATAGCGGCTGGGGTCGGTTCGGGACACGGCAGCGCGGCAGTCCTTGCCGCGCTGCCGTGTTCGTTCGGTCTCTCCCGCACCAGGATGGCGCCTCGAACCGGGGCACTATATCCGGATCTGCAGGTGTATCGCTGCTCGATCCATGGCGACGGGCATCGACGGCGCCTGCCCGCCGGCCCAAGCGACGCCCAGATCATGGCCCCGATCGAGCAGGCGACGGACGAGGCAGCGAAGATCTCTCGCCGCCAGGCGGAGCGCCGCGGTCTCGCCGACAACGGTCAAACGACCGACGACGTGGGGAGCCTCCGCGGCAAGCGGAAAGCAGAGAGCTAAGGGTGAATTTGGAGTTGTAAGCCAGCCCTGCGAGCGGGCTGTGAACGGCGCTCTTCAAAAAGAGCTAAGTAATGGCGCGCCCGAAAGGATTCGAACCTCTGACCCTCAGATTCGTAGTCTGATGCTCTATCCAGCTGAGCTACGGGCGCGTATCAGAGCGTCACGACGCGTCGCGTCCGGCCTGATGGAGGCGGAGATAGCCGCTCCGCTTTCTCTTGGCAACCCCTCAAAAGCGGAGTTGCCCGCAAAAATCCAACCCGCCCCGGAATCCGCAGATCCTCGGGGCTCCGGGACTGTAGGACCGAAGCCGCCCCGTCAGCGCGGCAATGCGGCCATCGCCACCGGGCGGCGGCGAGCCTGCTTGGGGCGGGCGGGCTTCTTCGGCAACTTCTCCGCAATCCCGTAAAGCTGCTCGCGCCGATCGAGCTCGCGCCAGATCTCCTCGGGCTCGATCCCCATCGCCGCCCAGAGCGTCACGAGATTGTAGATCAGGTCGGCGCTTTCCGACACGGTGGCCTGGCGATGGCCCTGAAGCGCCTCGATGCCGAGCTCCACCGCTTCCTCCGCCACCTTCTTCGCCATCTTGGGCAGGCCATCGGCGAAAAGCTTGGCCGTGCGGGAGGACGAAGGATCGCGGGTGCGCGCTTCCAGCACGGCGGCATGGAGCCTGTTGAGCGAATCGGACATCCGGCAAGGATTGGATAGCCGGATGAGAGTTTGATGACAGTGCGTCGGGCCTGCACCCATCCCTCGATGGGCGCAGGTGCCCTCAAGGCCTAGCGGGCGGCGGGGCGGGTGGCGCGCGCGACGGACGGTCCGGTGATGGCGCCGGCCGCACCGCCGACCACCGCTCCGACCGGACCGGCAACGACCGCACCGGTGCCGGCGCCGACAGCCGCGCCGCCGATGCGCTGCTCGACGGTGTTGCCGCAGGCGCCGAGCGCGAGCGTCGTGGCGGCGATGAAGGCGAGAGACAGGAGGCGCATCATGGAGTCCTTTGGGAACAGGGGCCGGCTTTACGAAGGTGGGAGGCTTCCCGGACCAGCACAGCGAGGCTTTTATGTGGTAGGAGCGGTGATCGCACTTGCGATCCGTGGAAAAATCCGTATACAGCCGGCATCGCATCAGTCGCACCATTGTTATGGGCGGTGAGAGTCTTCGGGCTCGCGTCGCAGGCTGAAAGTTTTTGACCGGCGCGTCCGCGAGGATGGGCCGATGGAGTTGAGACGATGAAGATCCGCAATTCGCTGAAGTCGCTGCGTGCGCGCCATCGCGACAACCAGCTGGTGCGCCGCAAGGGCCGCATCTACATCATCAACAAGGTCCAGAAGCGCTTCAAGGCGCGTCAGGGCTGAGCTTTCGCGCGGCTTTCAGGGTCGCGCAGGCCACAGCTTCGGACTTTCGTGGAAGCGGGACGCCGGATGGCGTGCCCGCTTTTTGCGTTTGCGCTCGCCGCGGCGTGATTTGACCTCGAGCCCTGGCGGATTAAACTCGCTCGCATGATCCGTCCTCGCATCACGATCGCGGCCTTCGGGCTGATGCTGGCCGCGAGTGCGGCCTTGGCCCAGACCGCCGAGCCGCAGCGGCCCGGAGCGGTCGCGCCCTCCGACAAGATGGAGAACCCGTCCGCGCCGGGCGGCCCGCAGCGGGGCCCGGCGGCGACGCTCGACCGGTTGTTCCAGCGCCTGCACGAGGCCAAGTCTCAGGAAGAGGCCGAGGGCATCGACAAGCTGATCCAGAGACGCTGGGCTCGTTCGGGCTCGGACACGGCCGATCTGCTGATGACCCGGGCGCAGCAGGCGCTGAAGGACAAGCAGGTTGAGCTCGGGATCGAACTGCTCGACCGCATCATCAGCCTGCAGCCGGGCTGGGCCGAGGCCTGGAACCAGCGCGCCAACGCGCTTTACCTCGCCGGCGATTCCATTCGTTCCATGCTCGATATCGGCGAGGCGCTGAAGCGTGAGCCGCGGCATTACGGCGCGATGATGGGCCTCGGCATCATCCTGCGCCAGCAGGGCAACGACAAGGCTGCCATGGTCGCCTTCCGCAAGGCGCTCGATGTCTATCCGCAGTTCGAGGCGGTGAAGAAAGCGGTCGACTCGCTCGCGAGCGATGTCGACGGCCGCGACGCCTGACCGCCGGAGCCGTTCCTTGTCATGCTCGGGCTTGACCCGAGCATCCGGGAAACCAGTTTCCTTCGGCAAGAGATGCGCGGGTCAAGCCCGCGCATGACGTGACCTGCCGCTCAGGCCTTCGCGACATGCTCCTGCGCGACGAAGGCGATGCGGACCATATTGGTCGCGCCCGGCGTGCCGAAGGGCACGCCCGCCACGACGATGATCCGGTCGCCCTGCTTGGCGTAGTGCTCGCGCACCGCGAATTTGCAGGCACGGAAGGCCATGTCGTCGGCGTCGCTGGCGTCCTTGGTGACGATGGCGTGGACGCCCCAGACCAGCGTCAGCCGGCGCGCGGCGGAGCGGTTCGGCGTCAGCGCGATGACCGTCGCATTCGGCCGCTCGCGGGCGATGCGGAAGGCGGTCGAGCCCGAGAAGGTCCAGGCGCAGATGGCGTTGAGGTGCAGCGCCTCGGCGATCTCGTGAGCCGCCTTGGCGATGGCATCGGCGCCGGTGGCCTCCGGCTCGGTGCGCTGCGCTTCTAGGATCGAGCGATAGACCGACTCGCCTTCGACCTCCTCGGCGATGCGGTTCATCATCGAAACGGCCTCGATCGGATACTGGCCGGCGGCGCTCTCGGCCGAGAGCATCACCGCATCGGCACCCTCGAAGACCGCTGTCGCGACGTCCGAAACCTCGGCACGGGTCGGCACGGGGCTCGTGATCATGCTCTCCAGCATCTGGGTCGCGACCACGACGGGCTTGCCCTTGGCGCGCGCCATGCGGATCATGCGCTTCTGGGTGCCTGGCACCTTCTCGATCGGCATCTCGACGCCGAGATCGCCGCGCGCGACCATGATGGAGTCGGACGCGTCGATGATCTCCTCCAGCCGTGCCACCGCCTGCGGCTTCTCGATCTTTGCCATCGCCAATGCGCGGCCGCGCACGATCTTGCGCAGCTCGGCCATGTCCTCGGGGCGCTGCACGAAGGAAAGCGCGATCCAATCGACGCCGACCTCGGCCGCGACCTCGGCATCGGCGCGGTCCTTCTCAGTCATGGCCGAGACGGCGATGGTGGTGTGAGGCAGGCTGACGCCCTTGCGGGAGGAGAGCCGGCCGCCGACGAGCACCTTGGTGACGGCCTTCTCCGGCGTCGCCTTCTCGACGATGAGGCGCAGCTTGCCGTCATCGAGGATGAGGTGGTGGCCGGGCTCCAGCGCGCTCAGGATCTCCGGATGCGGCAGGTGGACGCGCTTAGCGTCGCCGGGCGCCGTGTCGGCGTCGAGGATGAAGGTCGCGCCTTTCTCCAGCACCACGGCGCCGTCGCCGCCGAACTGGCCGACGCGCAGCTTCGGACCCTGCAGGTCGGCGAGGATGCCGACCGGGCGGCGGAACTTCGCTTCCAGCCCGCGCAGCATCGCGATCTTCTCGGCCAGCGTCTCGCGCTGGGTATGGCTCATATTGATGCGGAAGACGTCGACGCCGGCCTCGAAGAGCTTGGCGCACATCTCCTCGGTCGAGGAGGCGGGTCCGAGGGTGGCGATGATCTTGATCCGGCGTTCGCGCTTCATGGCTCTCTTCCCGCAGATCCGGAAGCGACATGCCTCCGACCTGTGCGGCCCCTCATTCGTTGAGGAACAGGCGCTGATGCCCGCTCCCATTTTGTCGTCCCACGGCCTCGGTCGGCTGGTGCCGATCAGGGCCGCGGCGGCGCGGTGCCACCCGAGTCGGTGAGCTGGATCGTCCAGCTCTTCTGCTCGCCGGTATCGACCTCGAAGAAGCCGGCCCGGTCATAGCCGCGCGCCAGGCAGTCTTCTATGCCCCGAATCGTGAATTCCTTGTTGCGGACGCACATGACGGATTTACCGGTCCACTCGCCGCCCTTGTCGTAGTCGACGGCGTGGACATAGTAGAACCGCGCCGCCAGCGTGCCGCGCAGCAGCGTCTCGCAACCGCGCGGGCTGATGTTCCACCAGCCCTCCGTCGTCCAGCCCTGCGCGTTGCGATAGCCGATGGCGACGCCGATCCGGCTCGAGGTAGTGTTGCACATGCGCAGATCGGCCTTCGCTGGCAGCGCGCTCCAGAGGAAAGCGGTGGCGCAGCAGGCGACGAGAGTCTTGATTGATTGCATTTTCTTCACGCGAACCGGAATCCACTTCGCTCGAAAATGCTTCAGCAGGCCCGTTTGGGGATGTCCCGGCATTTTCACGGCTCGATCAGGATGACGCGGCAGTCGTTGACATTGGTGAGGGTCGGCCCCGGTTGCAGCAAATCGCCCAGCGCTTCGAAGAAGCCGGTGGAATCGTTGTCGGCGAGGGATCGGGCGGGATCAAGGCCGACCGCGGCGGCCCGCGCCAAACTCTGGGGATCGACGAGGGCGCCGGCCGGGTCGGTCGCCTCGCCGCCGCCGCCATCGGTACCGTCGGTGTCGCCGGCGAGCGCGACGATGCCCGGCTCACCGCCGAGCGCGATCGCCAGCGCCAGCGCATATTCCTGGTTGGGGCCACCGCGGCCCGTGCCGCGCAGCGTCACGGTGAGCTCGCCGCCGGAAAGGATGGCGGCGCGCTTGCCCTCACGCTTCAGCTGCCGGGCGAGATCGGCATGAGCGGCAGCAACGTCACGCGCCTCGCCTTCCAGATCGGGGCCGAGATCATGGACGACGTAGCCCGCAGCCTCCGCCACGGCGCGGGCGGCGGCGAGCGCATCGGCGGGGCGGGCAATGATGCGGAACGCACTGTTGGCAAAGGCGGGATGGCCGGGCTTGGGCGTCTCGTTACCAGGATCGTCGAGCAGGGCGCGGGCGGCGGGCGGCAACTCCAGCCCATAGCGGGCGACGATGGCGCGGGCCTCAGCCGTGGTGGTGGGATCGGCGACGGTCGGGCCTGAGGCGATGGCGGTGGGCTCGTCGCCCGGCACATCCGAGATCGCGAGCGTCAGCAGCCGCGCCGGTGCGGCGGCCAGCGCGAGCCGTCCGCCCTTGATCCGTGAAAGCCGCTTGCGGACGATGTTCATCTCGCCGATCGGCGCGCCTGAGCGCAGCAGCGCCTTGTTGACCGCCTGCTTTTCGGCCAGCGTCAGCGCTCCCGCCGGCGCGACCCAATTGGCCGAGCCGCCGCCCGAGAGCAGGACGAGCACGAGGTCTTCCGCCGTCGCGGAGGAGGCCAGCGCGAGAGCCTTTTCGGCGCTGTCGATACTGCCCTGGTCGGGCACCGGGTGGCCGGCCGCGACCATCGGGATGTGGCGTGTCGGCGCGGTATAGCCGTGGCGGGCGACGGCGTGGCCGAGCAGGCGCTCCCGCGGCAGGCCGGAGTCGAGATAATGCGCCTCGGCCAGCGCCGTCATGCTGCCGGCGGCCTTGCCGGCGGCGAGCAGGATCAGGCGGCCGGTCGGCGGGACAGGGGGCAAATGCTTTGGCAGGCAGCCGGCCGGATGGGCGCGAGCTACGGCGGCGTCGAAGATCGTGCGCGCATCAGCCCGCATCGCCGCCTCGGTGCTGGAATGCTGCACGCTGTCTCGTCTCCCGCCGCTTCTTGTCATCTCTCTTAGAGCGGAATGATTCCGGGTGAAACCGCGCCGTCCGTTCGGTTCCCGGCTTGGCCGTCATGGCGGGAATGACCGGCAATCGCGGCGCCGGTGCGGCAACGGAACTGTTGAGGGTGCGGCCTTGCGGGACGGTTGCGGCTTGACGCCCGGCCCCCATTCGCGCGAACGCTGCCGGCCGAATTTTCAGTATCCGAGAAGGACGACAGATGGACGATCCGGTTCAGGGCGACCAGCTCAAGAGCATCGTCGAGCGTATCGAGCGGCTCGAGGAAGAGAAGAAGACGATCGCCGACGACATCAAGGAGGTCTATGCCGAGGCCAAGGGCAACGGTTACGACGTCAAGGTGCTGCGCAAGGTCGTGGCGCTGCGCAAGCGCGATCTCGACGAGCGCAAGGAGGAAGAGGCGATCCTCGACCTCTATCTGCAGGCGGTCGGCGAGTCGGCTTGATCAGGCCGGAGTTCGACGAGTCGTGCGATCTGGAGCTTAGGCTCCGGATCGCGATGCGCTACCATGATGGACAGCACCCCTGCCCTCCAGCGCGCAAGATCGAGAATTGCCAGAATCGCGTGGGGGTCGCTGCGCGACCTTTCAGCGACTACACAGGCAGCGCAGATCGGGATCCCGTTGTTTCGTCCCAGGACCGATCGACAAGCTGCGCTGGTCTACCAATCCTGAACCGACCGACAAGACCGCGGGCGATCGTGCAACCCTCGGTGGCCCTAGGACCGGTCCCGTCTCGATAGGCAGGCCGCTGCGGCTGTCATACCCGACTAGGATGGGAATACCGAACTCATCCAACTCAGGCCTCCAATTCTCGAGGCGATAGGCGCCTGCCAGGTCGGCGTCCGTTCCGATGCCAATATCGCTCCTTTAAGCGATAAGGTTTCTCGACCCACCGAAGCTGCAGCTCTGGAAAGCAGAGGGAGCGCAGAACTGCCCGACGCTGATGATCGATGATCACGGGCGGCGCACCAACCGCAAGTGCCGACGAACGCTTGGAGCTTCTCGTCGGCAGGGTCTGAACCGCGCCAACCCCGGAATTCGGCCATCGCCCGGAAGCGAAGGGGCGTCCACGCACGGACACTCAGAGCCTGCGTATGCTTTATGCCGGCGCTAGGCAAACGATCCGCGTATCCGCAATCGCCTGCAGCCCTCTGTGCCGTCCCCGCATGGACGCGGGGCTGGCCAATGGCGGATCAACCAGTACCGAGAAAATCGAGTCCCTGGCTGGAATCTGAGCGCAAGCCGATCGGCGGGTCGAACTGCATCGCCGGGCGCCGAGCAGTGGTGTGCCCGAGGCCTTGTTCGCGGTCGCATCGCCGTCAGCCAGCCAGGAGAGGCTCCTCGACAGCGTCGGCGAACGACAGATCGCGTCGCATTCATGACGCATTCAACCTACACAAGAATATTAAAGTCATCGACCTCAATATCCGGCAGAAAAAAGCCCAGACCATGAAATACATAAGTTATAATGCACTCAAAATAGAACTAATTTTGAATTATATCGACTTGTTGTTGGAATGAAATTCAAACCAGACTTGGATCAATCCCTCTCATCCATCGAATCTGCGGGTAGTCATGCCGATCGACAAGACCGATATTCCAAGACTTGATGGCACCCGATGCCTTGTCATGGGAGGCGGTGGCTTTCTCGGCGTCCACTTGGCCAATGCCCTGACCCGCCACGGCGCTGCGGTCCGGGCTTTCGGGCGCACGCTGGCCAACCCGAACGAGTTGGACGAACGGGTCCGCTGGAGCTGCGGGCACTTCGAGGATCCTGCGGCGGTCGCCGAAGCCGCGCAGGGGCAGGAGATCGTTTTCCATCTTCTGAGCGGTTCCGTGCCCGGACAACCTGGCCAGAAGCCGGTGTCCGATCTCGAGACGAACGTCCTGGGCACGTTGCGCTTTCTGGACATCTGCGACGCCGCCGCCGTTCGGCGCATCGTCTTCGCCTCGTCCGGCGGCACCGTCTACGGCGCGACCGACCGGCATCCAATCCCGGAAGCCTCACCGACCGATCCGATATCGGCCTATGGCGTCGGCAAGCTTGCCATCGAGAAGTACCTTGGCTTGTATCATCATCTCTACGGGCTCGAATATTTCGCCTTGCGCGTGGCCAACGTCTACGGCCCGCTGCAATCGCCCTTCAAGCGCCAGGGTGTCGTCGCGGCGATGCTCGACCGCGCTCTTGCCGGCAAGCCACTCGAGATCTGGGGCACGGGCGAGATCGTACGCGATTTCGTTCACATCGACGACGTCGTCTCGGCCTTTCTGCTGGCGGCAACCTATAACGGCCCGCACCGCGTCATGAATGTCGGATCGGGCGCGGGGCTCAGCATCAATCAGGTGGCGAGTGATATCGAGGCCGTCGCCGGCACCACCGACATCCCGCGAGTCTATCGCGCCGGCCGCGCGGCGGACGTGCCGGTCAACGTCCTCGATATCTCGCTGATCACCAGGGAAACGCCCTGGCAACCCAGATTCAGCTGGCACGACGGCTTGCGCAGCACGGCGCGCTGGATGGCGACCAGGCGGATCGCGCGGCTCGTCTGATGCGGCACGACATCTCGATATCGCAGGAGCGGCGCAGGAGCGGCATGGCAGAAGCGGATGTGCGGGCCGTCATCCTCGTTCCCGCCTACGGCCAGCCCGGGCTCACCATCGAAGCGCTTCGCTCTGCCATTGCTCAGGAGACGGACTTCGCCTTTGCGGTCGTGGTCGTCAACGACGGCTGCCCCTCGCCCGAAACCCACGAAGCCTGCCTCAACTTCGCAGCGACCTATCCGGGCAAGGTGTTCTATCTGAAAAAGGCCAATGGCGGCCTCAGCGCGGCCCGGAACTCAGGCCTGGAATTCGCTCTCGCGGCATTTCCCGCGCTGGAGGCGGTCTATTTTCTGGATTGCGACAACCACATCGGGCCGCTGCTGCTGCAGCGCATGGTGAATGCGTTGCGCTCGTCCGATGAGACCATCGGGTGGGCCTATCCTGACGTCGACAAGTTCGGGTTTGCGAGCTTCAGCGACATGTCGGGCCCCTATTCGCCGCTGGAGCATCTCTTCCGCAGTTTCTGCGAGGCCGGCAGCACGGTCTCCCGGCGCATGCTCGATGCCGGCGCGCGGTTCGACACCGCCATGCGCAAGGGCGTCGAGGATTGGGACTTCTGGCTGCAGGGGCTCGGCAAAGGATTTCGCGGCGTGCACGTCGCCGATGCCGGCTTTCGCTACCGTCGGCGCGGCGAGAGCATGCTGGTCGAGGCCGAGCGTGATTTCGCTCCGATCCTCAATTACATCCGCAGCAAGCACGCACGGCTCTACAACGTGAAATCCGTGCTGCGACTGGAGATCGAGGCGCGAGCGCGCTACGCCGTTCACCATCCCGATACCGGCCTCGTTCGATGCATGACCGCTGCCGGAACGAGCGAACTCATCGCACTCGACGACTATCTCGTCCGCCTGATGCGAGCGGCGGAGCAGCCCGATTATGGGCGCTGCCCCGGCCATCTGATTCTGATGGATCAGGCACTCTACGACACCCTGGCGGATTGGCGCCTGCTCTCCGGCGTGCTGTGGATGCTTGAATGTGCGGTGATGCAGGCCGCGATCGCAGCCTGCTCGATCACACTCCGCCCCTCACCGCATCGGACGATGAGCTGGCGTGCCGCCTCGGTCAGCCGGCTCACGACGCAGCACGCCGCCTCCCCGCCGGAGACCGCCCAGATCCTGGCAATCGAGGCAGCAACACTGCTGGCACAGCAATTCCCGGACGGCGCCTTCGCCACCGGCAGTCACTGGCTCGCGGTCAAGCCGCTCGGCCGCCGCTTCTTCGATCTGGAGGTCGGCTGCACCGATACAGGCACAATGCCACGATCGGCGGCTGAAGGCCTTGCATCCCTGCAGCGCAGGCTGGGCGAGGTGTCGGCCCGCGAGAACCGCTCGCTCTGGCGGACCGCCGAGCATGATCGGTATCGGGCGCGCACGGCCGTCCCGCGCGATCTCTACCCCGAGCTGTTCAACACGTCATCCGCCTTTCCGGCCGCCGCATTGGACCGAAGCGTCGCGTTGGTCGTCGACGAGGCCACCCCCGCGACCTTCACGGCGGCCATCCGGCTCGCGGAGGCTCTGCGGGCCGACGGCTATGTTCCACATCTCGTCAGCTTTGGCGCGCAATTCTCGGGGGCAGCCGAAGCGCTCGATATCTTCCGAGAGGTCGTGTTGCTGCCGCTCGAATCGCTGTGCGGTCCCGGAACTTCGACACCGCAGAGCTATCTCGGGACGAGCCTGCCGGTTCTGGACGGGCGCGACAGACAATATGCACTGGCAACACTGGCCGCCTATTCCCGCGTCGTTTCGGTCGGCAGCTGCGTGCTGCATCTGGTCGCTGGCGCCCTCCGGCGATTGAAAGTCGAGACCTGGGCTCTTCTCGTGCCGCAAGAGAACCAATCGGCATTGGATGCAATCACCGCCTGCTCCGCTTTCGAACAGGCCTATGACGCGATTCTTCCGGATACCGAGGAGATGCTGCATCTCTGCCGGGCTCTCGGCGTTCCGGCAAGAAAACTGCGCCTCCCCGACGCTACCGGGACTGGCGACGCCGCGCCCTCACGCCTCGACCCGGCGATGCCCGAAAACCAACGGGAGAAGGTCTCCGCCTGATGTTGCACGCCTCTCCCGACCTGCTGCCCTTTCTCTACGATGGCAGCCCGAAAGTCCTGGTGACGACGCCCCAGGATCGGCCGACGAGCTTCGTTGCGCCCACCGACGACATCAGGTGGCTCGTCGCGGAAACATCGGACGGCGCCGGGTTCGTCCTCTCCGTTGCGGATGGCGGCATGGCCGGGAGTGAGCGGCGCATGATCGAACTGCCTCCCACCAATGTCTGGGCCGTCTGGAACCCCGAGAGCACGCTGCCTACCACGGCCCTGGCGGACTGGTGGTCGCGGACCGGCGGCAGCGGCGCCGAGCCGATCTTCGTCAATGGTGACGCGGCAATGCTGCGCGCGGCTCTGATCGAGCGCTCGCTGGCTGAAGTCGCCCGCCTGACGCGGCTGAACCAGACGCTGATGGAAGACTTGGCCGCCTTGCGCGAAAGCTGGGCGCACGCCATTCGCATCCCGCCGGAACTCGAGGAACTGCTTGCGAACCTGCGCGCAGCGCCGCCGCGCCTCGTCTTCGAGACGCCGGCCGCCAATGGCGACATNNCATCTGCCGCCCCGGCCGCCAATGGCGACATGGCTGTCCCGGCGGCCGGGGCGGCAGATGGCGGCTTGTCCCCGGGCCTTCGTCAGCGCCTGCCAATGGGCGCCCGTGGCTTTGTCGGCATTGATCTCCATACCGCAACACCGGGCATCGGGGACGGCTTCCTTGAGGTGGCGCTGGTCATTCTCGAGACGGAAGCGGAAATCGCGCACTGGCGTATGCCCTATCGCGAGGTGGAGGCCGGCTGGCTGCCGTTGCGACTGCCTGCCGCCTCGGCCTTGGCCGGGCGCGGGCTCGAATTGCGCATCCAGGCTTCCGGCGGGACGACGCCGCCGCGTCTCACATGCGCCCCGGCCGGCCTGCTCGGAGAGTACGTTTGCGTGGCGTCGACCGGCGACGTCCCAAGCGGCGCGATGCTGGGGTTCAAACTCTGGGGTGGCATTCCCGACCTCAAGGTGCGCCCGGAGACCGAAACGGCGGCTTTGCCGGCCAATCCGGTGATCGCGATCCCGGACCCGGTTGTCGCCACCGCGCAATCGACCCGGGATCTGACCTGGTCCTATCCCCATTTCGGCTACATCGACCGCGGCAGGGTGCTGCTGCGTCCCTTGAAGACATCACCGGCTTCGGCCGCCTGCATCGGTCTGCCGGCGAAACCGGGCCTTGCGGCGCTCTCCTGCGAGGCGACCATCGACGACGGGCTCTGCAAGACGCGATTGCTGGTGCGCCTCGTCGTGACCCGCCCCGGCTGCAGCGCGGACGATGCGGAACAAGGCGTGGGCGCGCTCGCCTCGACCGAGTGGGTCGAGCTGACTGCTCCGCTGAAGCCATTTTTGCTCACCGCCCGCCTGCCGGAGCCAGAGTCGGGACCTGTCGACATGCACTTCTTTTCGCGGCTGCCGGAGGGCGGGAAGCTGGATCATGGCCGCGTCATCTTCAGCCGCTTCGAAGCTGAACTCGATCAGCGGGCGGGTTCAAAGCGAGCCTCGATCATGCCAGAGGCACAGACGGGCCCCTGATCGGATCGACCGCATGTGTTGAACGACCGGCGACCGACAGAACGATAGCCGTCGCAGGCGTTATTGGGCTCGGTCTCACATGGCCCTGCCGTCCTCGCGCACATCCTGGCTGACGCTGTCGATGCGGGCGTCGCTGCGCGAGCATAGCGCCAACCCATTTAATGTGACGATTATGTGAAGAACAGACTCCGATTTAGTTCAGATATATTTCCACTTTCTGACCAATTTCCTTTCAACTTAATGAATTGACTTAGAAAATACACGAAAACACCACAATTACAGCATTGACACACCACAAGTTATATTAAGAATATTGCAGTGCACACAGAGCGAGTTTTGTGATTTTGAAGCATGGTGGACGCTATCTTGAACGAGTCGTTGTCTGCGACCATTCATCGACTTCCGCGTCGCAATCGCTATGCGGTTGCCTCTATCCGCGATCAGGACGCTCTCGAAGCCTCTCCGCTCAGCGATCTTCTCGTATTCGTCGATCCAGACTTCGACGCCGAGGAGTTGCGGGGCACGTTTCCGCTCATCGGCGTCGCTGCGTCCGATGCGGGAAGCAATGCATTGCGGGCCGCGCTCGAGCGTCTCAATAAGTTGGGTTCGCTGCCCGATGTTCCGGTTGTCCGGTTGCAGGAAGCGGCGCTTACCAAGGGCGCTGAACTCGTGGCGCAAGTGCTCGAAGGCGGTCTGGGGCGCCTGTCGCGCCATGTGGCGAACGCCAACACCGAGCTCGCGACCCTGCGGCGGGAGCGGGAGACGCTCTTCGAGAATTACCGCGCGCTTGAGAACGCGTTCCATGCCCGCAACTGGGACACGGTCTCGGAGGTGTTCGGCCACGGACCGTTCATCGACCCCAAGGACCAGGGGCTCGCGGCCTTGCTGTGCGAATCCGGGATCACGCAACTCTTCCCGATTTCGAGCTATGCGGTGTCCGGCTTCGCGCTGCATTTTCGTGAACTCCCGAAGGACAAGACCGGCCGGCTCGTCGCCACGCTCGACTACGTCGAGAGCAGCGAGGGGATCGCGGAGTGGCTCATCCCCTATGGCAGCATTGCTCAGGGCTGGAACTTCTTCTCCCTGCCCAAGGCATGTGACGGCAGCCCCCGCACGCTCCGGCTGAGAATCTCCGCCAGCGGCGGGCGGCCGCCCGAACTCTCTCTCGGCCACGTCATCACCAATGAGCGCTATGCTGCCCAGGCGCTCGTGCCGCACGCCGACCTCGACATGCGCCCTCTGGCGCTGCGGATTTTCACCGGACTTCCGGGCGCCCGTCCGATGGCCCTGCCGAACGTCTTCGCGCCGTCCACGGTGATCTCCGGGCGGAAGGTCGAGGACTATCGGCTCCCGGTCGAGCTGCTGCGCGCCGTCGCCAATGTCTCGTTGACCCCCGTCGAGCCAAGCTTTCCGACCGTGCGCTTTCTCGAACTCGAGGATGCAATCGTCTGCCATCCGCTCAGCGAGGGCATCACCGCCGGCGCCGTCCGACGGGTCGTTGCGCCTGGTACCGCACGCATCTCGGCGCGGGCCGTGATCGATCATCCGGACGGCAAGCCGGGCACGGTCGGGCTGATGCTCGTGCCCTTGTCGACCAATATCCGGAAGGAAATCGCGGCCCTGGCCGATGGCCGCGCCTTGCCGCCCACGGCGCTCTTCAGTGGCTGGATGGAGATCACGGCCGCGCAACCGGTCGACATCAACTTCATGCTGGAAACGCCGACGTCGCGCACGATGGACCTGGTCGTCCTGAGCAAGGCTGCAACCGATTCGGTCGATTTCGCCTGGCTCAAGATCTTCAATTTCCGGCTGGTGAAATATCTCGAAAGGTCCCCGGTCCGGGAGGTCGCCAATGCGTGACACGCCCCAGGATCTGGTCGCCATCGCCGTGCCGCTCTACGGCCATGCCGCCCTCGTCATCGAGGCGCTGGAATCGGCCCTGGCCTCGGTAACGGACTGCCGCCTCGCGGTCGTGGTTTCGGTTGATGGCGACCCGCATCACGAGGTGTTCGACCAGCTCACCCTGCATGCCGCGGCGCATCCGGAGGTCCATGTGATCTTCGGCGAGAATGCCGGCCCGGGCGGTGCCCGCAATCGTGCGATCGACTACATCCTCGACGAATTGCCGGAGGCGAAGGCGATCTATTTTCTGGACGCCGACAACCGGGTCCTGCCGGGCACGGTCGAGACGCTCTATCGCCGGCTGAGGGCGAGCAAGGCTGGCTGGGTCTACACGAATATCGACACGTTCTCGGTCAATTGGCGGGCGCATTACGGCAACAGTTATTCACGCCTGATTCACTGCATCAGCGACAATATCTGCGACACCGGATCGATGATTTCGATCGACGTCTTCAGGAGCGGCGTCCGCTTCGAGGAAGATCGTCAGAACGGCTTCGAGGATTGGGAGTTCTGGCTCTCGGCCGTCGAAAGAGGCTTCGTCGGCGAGCCTTGCCATGACACCGCCTTCGAATACCGGCTGCGTGCGGAAAGCCGCTTCAAGGAGGCAAACCGCGACCGCTCGGCCTCGATGAGCTTCCTCCGCCGGCGGCACAAGGCGCTGTTCCGCCGACCGACCCTGGTCGGTTTCGAGCATGAGGAGGCGCCGCGCTATGCCCTGATCCGTACCGGCGAGGGCATGCTCGACGTCTTCACGGACCCGACGCTACCAGCCGGGCAGATGAGCTTCGACGAAGCCGTACAAGCCTTCTGGGGCAATGTCGGCGAGCCCGACAATGTCCATTTCCCACCCTTCGTCGCCGCCTGCAGCAGCGAGACACTCCAACTCCTCGCCCGCTCGCGGCTCCTGCCGAATATTCTCTGCCATCTCGAGACGTTGGCGGAGCGATGCAACGTCGTCTCCGTGGAGCTCAGCAACGTCGTTTCGCAGCGGAGCATCGAGTGGGAAATCCTCCCGTCCGGCGCACAGCAAGGCCCGGCCGACCTGACCTTCGTCTCGACCGACCTGATCAGGAACGTCATCAACGATGACGCACTCGATTGGTTCTCGTCGATCGGCCGCGACCAGACCTGGCCAACATCGGCACGGCTCAAAGTCAGCTTTCCCTTCCCCAAGGCGCGGCAACGCCGCTCGCTGATCCGACCCGAGCAGGCGCTGCTCAATCTCGTCAGCGCGCTCACGACGAGCCCGCTGCGGCCGACGGCGTCGACGCGCTGGACGTGGCGGCCGCGCCGGCTCCCTGCCCTGTCCGAACTTTACAAGCTGCTCAGAACCGAGCTCGGCGGCTCCCCCGTGCTGCCGCTGGCGCATCATGCGGGGCCGCACCGGACGGCAGCGGTGCTGGTGCCGAACGCCTCGTTCGGTGGAGCCGAAAAGGTCGCCTATGCGGCCGGGCGGGAACTGAGGCAGAACGGCTTCGAAACCCATCTTTTCGTGCTCGGCTCGGGGCGGATGGAGGTGATCGACGAGTTCGACCAGGCCTTTGATCATCTCCATTTCTGGAAGGACGGTGTGCCGGCCTGGGGCGCGAGCGGCCAATTCCTCGGCCAGGACTTCATCACCGACGAACACGGCCTCGACTGGACTGGGCTGAAGGGGCTGCTCTCCGGCTTCGACCTGATCGTCAACAACCATGTCATGGCGGCCCATCCGTTGATGGCCCAGTTCCGCTCCGCCGGAACCCGCACCGCTTGCTATCTCCATGTCGTCGATGAGACGGCGTTCAAGCGCCCGGCCGGGCAGCCCTTTGCCGCCATCGCCTTCGAGCATGCCTACGACGCTTTCCTGACCTGCTCGGAGCAACTGAAGAGCTACCTGCACAGTTTCGGCGTCCCCTTCGGCAAGATCTTCGCCGTGCCGAATGGGGCAGGCTTCTCCATCGACGCCAAGCTGCGCGCCGAGGTGACCGAGGCACGCAAGGCCGGGCGCGGCAGCGAGCCGCTACGCCTGCTCTACATGGGCCGGCTCGACCGGCAGAAGGGCATCGACCGGCTGCATGACACGCTCGTCCAGCTCAAGGAGCGGGATATCGCCTTCGAGGCCCGGGCCGTGGGCGGCGAAATCCTCTCCGACGACCCGAGCTCGTCCTGGATGACGCGCTTGCGCGATATCAGCGTCGAAGTCGCGCCGCCGGTCTTCGCCGCGAAGGATATCGCTGCTCATCTGGCCTGGGCCGATATCCTGGTGATGCCCTCGCGCTGGGAAGGGGCCCCCCTCATGATCGCCGAGGCGCAGCAGCTCGGTTGCGTCCCGATGGCGACCGCCGTCGGCGCCGTCGATGAACTGGTCGTCGACGGCCAGGACGGCGTCCTCATCAAGAACGCCGCCGATGCCCAGATCGTTGTCGAGATGGCCCGGACGATCGCCATCCTGGCACGGGACCGAGCGACGCTTGGCCGCCTGGCCGAAGGAGCGCTTGCGACAGCCGCGCAACGTTCCTGGAGCGCCTCATTCGCCGATTTCATCGCCTGGAGCGACGCCATCGTGCCCACCGCTCCCACCCAACGCAACGCCGCCTCGAGCAAGCCCGCAGGCGATGACCCCACGGGCGAAACCGCGCTCTTCGTCCGCGCCGTCGCGTGACGATCAACGGAAGATCCTGAAGCCATGGCCCCCAGAATTCTTGTCACTGGCATACCGAGCCACCTCACCCGCCTCATTCAGAAGGCCGAGGGGGCCCAGGTGTTCTATTCGGAGAAGCAGCCGCAGCCCGAGGGCAAGGAAGCGTTCCTCCGCGAACTCCAGAACATCAGCAATACCGGCAACTACCTGATCGGCGAAGGCGCGTTGCGGGCGCTGTCGCCGAACGCGACGCATATCCCGTTCTGGCATCTGTGGAATGCCGTCAACAGCGGCAACGGTCTCGACGCGATCAACGATCGCTTCGACATCTGCGTGTTCACCTGTGCCAACCTGCTGCGCAAAGGCCTTTCGGCCGATGCCGAGGCGCTCGTGCTCTCGAAGCTCGACATGCCCGTCGTGATGCTCGGCATCGGGATCCAGAACCGGCCCGATCTCGAACAGTCCCTGCCCGAGGGCACGCAGCGCCTGCTGAAGGCGCTGAAGGAAAGGGAGCACTATTTCCTGACGCGCGGCGAGGAAACCGCCGCCTTCCTCAGGGATCAGGGCTTTTCCTTCGTCAGGCCGGTCGGTTGCCCCTCCCTCTATTTCATGCCGGCCAATGTCCGGCGCGCACTGCGCCGGCTGCCGGATGTGAAGGTCGGTGAATGCCGCACGATCTTCACCGGCTACATGGGCGCCGAGCTCAACACGATCGGCGACATGAACGCGCTGTCTTCGGACGACGGGCGCTCATCCTATGTGGTGCAGGACGAGCTGCTGCATTTCGACATGCAGGTCGAGCCGGATGCAGACGGTCGCGTCTACGACTCCGGCTCGGGCAGAGTGATCGGGGACCTGACGTTCAAGGGTTCGGACGAGTTGAAGAAGAAGATCAACGTCCACGCCTTCTTCGACACCAACCAGTGGCGGGCCTGGACCTCGTCGATGGACTTCGCCTTCGGCCGGCGCTTCCACGGCAACGTCATCGCGCTGCAGGCCGGCGTGCCGAGCCTGATCGTGGCCGTCGACGATCGCATGCGCGAGATGCTGGACTTTTCCGGGCTGCCCAAGATCGAAGCCGCCGATTTCAACGGCGCCAATGATCGCGCGGCCTTCGTCGCCGATCACCTCGCGGCGATGAACATTCCACAGGTCATCGAGACCTATTCCGAGCGTGAGCGCAATTTCCGCTCGGTCCTGAACGAGATCGGCATCGCCTGATGCCGTGTTGGAGCATTTTCGAGCGAAGTGGACACCGGTTCGCGTGAAGAAAATGCGATAAAACAAAGAGATAGAGCACTTCCGTGCTTCGGAGAAGCGCGGAGATGCTCTGGGCAAGACGGGCTTAAGGGCAGACTGACATGCGGATCATGGTCACGGGCATACCATCCTATCTGATGCGGACCGTCGAAAGCGCATCGGGGGCGACGGTCAAACACCGCCCGTATTTCGAGCCGGTGCGAACCAAGAATGACCTGATCACCCAGGTCAAGAAGATCGCCAACACCGGCAACTACCTGATCGGGGAAGGTGCCGCCAACAGCGTGCGCGGCCACGACGTGACCTACGTCCCGTTCTGGCATCTCGCAAACAACGTCAACTCGCCGGAAACCTACGAGAAGCTGAACCAGAGCTTCGATCTGTGCCTGTTCGCCTCGGCCAACCTGCTGCGGCCGGGCTATGCGGCGACGACCGAATCCTTCGTGTTCGAGCGGCTCAACATGCCGATCGTGATCATGGGCATCGGCATCCAGAAGAAGGAGAACCTTCAGGACGCTCTGCCCGAAGGCACGCGCCGCTTCCTCAACGTGCTCAAGAAGAAGGAGAGCTTCTTCCTGACGCGGGGGCATTTCACGGCCGACTTCCTCAAGGCGGAGGGTGTGAAATATGTCCGCCCAACCGGCTGCCCGTCATTGTACTACGAGCCGGCGGGGATGAAGCGCTCGCTCAGCCACCTCGCCGACCCCGACCTCGCCGATGCGCAGAAGATCGCCTTCGGTGGCTATCTCGGCAGCGTGCCGGACACGATCGTCGATGCACATGCGCTGCTGCGGCAGGACAGCGTCGCGAGCTACGTCATCCAGGACGAGATCACCGTCTACAACCTCAACATTCTCGCGGGCGATACGGACGACGCCTACGACCAGGCCGCCGGCCGCATCGTCGCCAAGACCGAATACAAGCATGCCGAGAAGTGGCAGCGGAACTGTGAGTTCCGGGTCTTCTTCGACACGCATAAATGGCGCAGCTGGGTGTCGGAGCAGGACTTCTGCTTCGGCCGGCGCTTCCACGGCTCGATCATCGGCATGCAGGCCGGCGTGCCCGCGCTGATGGTCGCGGTCGACGATCGCATGCGCGAGATGCTCGATTTCGTGGGTTTCCCCTATATCGAGGCTTCCGTCTGGAACCGCGAAGCGAAGAAGAAGGCCTTCCTGCAGGATTTCCTCTCCAGGATCGATGTGCCGGCTGCGATCCATCGCTATTCGGCCTGCGAGGAGAACTTCAACGCGGCGCTCAAGGATATCGGGATCCGCTGATGGCGGGGCTCGCGCACAGAGCTACGCAGCGGAGCCGGCACGCCGGACGGCGAGCACTGCTGCGCCACCTGATCCCGCTCGTCGCGGCATCGAGCCTGGCGGTCGCGGCCCTCGCCGCGCCCGCCGCCACGCCGGCGCAGTTCGGCGTCAACCGCGTCAATCTCGCCTGGCTCGACGCTGCCGGCCGCGAGCAGGTGCTGGATCAGATCGCGCAGAGCGGCATCCGCTCGGTGCGCCTCTCCCTGACCAATCCGATGGACGCCAGCATCGACGCCGTCCGGCTTGCCCATCAGAAGGGCCTGGCCATCCTGCTCGAGATCTCGCTCAACAATCCCGCCCTCTATCCCGAGGGAACGAAGCCGCGCTCCGGCCGAGGCCGCATTTGGGACATGTATCGCCTCTCGGACGTCTCGCCGGAGCACTACCAGGTGGTCCTGCGCGATGCCTTGCAACGGATCGATCGGCTCGGCGTCCCGCTGATCGCCGTCGAGCCCGGCAACGAGATCAACTGGGGCGCCTATAACGGCGATCTGGAGATCAGGTCCGAAGCCAATAGCCGCACGGCCCGTTCGCTCAAGGATGTCGCGGATCCCGACGCGGTCGCACGCGGCGCGGCGAACTACGTCCAGTTGCTGAAGATCACCCGCGCGGAACTCGCGAAAACGAAGCTCAGTGCCAGCGCCAAGGTCGTCTCGGCCGGGCTCTCGGACATCCCGCTGGAGCATGCCGACCGACGCGGCATCGACAGCATCGACCCCGCGAGCTTCACCGCGCTCATGCGCGAACATGGGCTGGATCAGGCCGCCGACGGCTATGGCATCCATATCTATCCCGGCGGAGACCGCACGCCGGCCGCCCGCGAACAGCATGTCGAGCAGGCCCTTTCGATTTGCCGCTCGCGCCCGGCGGAGGGCAAGCCCTGCTGGATCACCGAGTGGGGCTTCGCCAACACCGCCAAGACCTGCCCGGCCGACGACAGCCGCCGCGAGCGACTGGTCAAGGCGACCCGCGAACGCTTCACGGACCTCATGCGCGACGGCCGGATCGCCGCCGCCTTCTACTTCGACTGGGACGCGACGACCTATGGCATCTGGCGCTGCGGCGGCCTCTCTCCCGCTGGTCGGGCGGCAGTAACGCCATGACGCTGAAGACCCTGATCATCGGCGGCTCCAACACCGTCATGCAGCCCGGCTACCTGTCCGCGCTGCTCTCGGTGATGGCGCGGCGCGGCGTCGCGCTCGATATCGTCGCAGACCTCGCGGTCGGCGGCACGACCAGCGCCTTCGGCCTCTACCAGCTCAAGCTGCATGAGCAGGAACTGGCCGATTGCGATCTGCTGCTGATCGAATATGCGCTCAATGACGCCTTCGTCTATGGCGACGAGCGGCGCCCGTTCCGGCACTGGGCCCGCTTCTACGAGGGCATCATCCGCTTCGCGCGCGAACGCAACCCGAAGCTCAGGATCGCGCCCCTCGTCTTCGGCGCCCGCAACGGCTCGTTCCTGACATCCGTGCCTGCGATCGATGCGGGGATCGGTTATATCTCGCGCTGGTACGGGACGAGCTGCATCGATGTCTCGCAACTGCTCATGCAGCGCCTCGGGCGCGAGGTGGTCGGCCATCCCAGCTTCTATTCCGACCAGGGTCATTATGCCCGGCCGGTGGCGACCACCGTCGTCGCCAATCTGATCGCGGATGAGCTGGAACCGGCGCTTGCTGCGCCTTTGCGCCCGGCTGCGCTGCCTCCTCCGATCGATCCCGAGCATTTCGCCAATGCCCGCGCGCTCGATGGCCCCTGGCTGGCCAAGCGGCTCGGGCGGCCCGCCGTCGATTATACCAACCGCCGCTTCTCGGTCGCGGCCGTGGACCTCGGGCAGGACCTGCTCCGTTTCGACATCGAAAAGGGCATGCTGCTCGCCTTGAGCTATGTCTGCGAGCCCCGCACTCCGCCACTCGACCTGCAGGCGGGCGACCAGATGCACCGCGCCGCGTTGCTCAAGGGCGGCGTGCGCGACGGCACCTACAAATTCCTGGTCTCGATGCTGAGCTTCGAGTTTCTCTATGGCCCGACGCTTCTCGATATGCAGCAGACGCGCCTGCTGACGCTCTCCGGAGGGACCGCCCCCGCCGAGCACAAGCTGCATGTGCCGAAAGACAGCGTTCGACACGAGACCTTTCCGGCAGAACCAGCCCTCCCCATCACCGGCATCCTCTTCACCGGAAACCTGAAGACCTGCGCCATCGAGAGGTCCGGCGCGTCGCGAGAACCGGCATTGGGCGGGCTGGTCGAGATCTTGCCGAACGCAACAGCCTAGGATTCGCTGACCTGCGCAAGCAGGCTGAGGGCGAGCTGTCTTGGCTTCCATGCATCCCGAAGCTGCATCGGCTTGCGCGCGCTCCCCAGCTGGACGCGAAACCGGCCAGTCGGCGCCGTGGGCGGACGCTGGCTCCTGCCCGAAAGCGGACCGACAGAGCGCAGTCTCCTACGCCGAACCACCTGACGGCAGATCCTAGAAGCTGCGCTCGACGAAGAGTTGGGCCGAGCTCTGGCGGCCGTTGAGGCTGGCGGCCCGCGCGTCGCCGGCGAGGTCGACCCGCTGTCGGGCGACCGAGCCCTCGAGCCCGAGGCGCAGCCCTTCGACGGGCGCCCAGACCACATTCGCGGCAAGCCGGTCGATCTGGACCCGGCCGGTCACGCCGGCGAATTCCGGCAGGGTGAGCCGATACCGGCTGACATAGGCGTTGGTCGACCATTCGTCGGTCCATTCGCGGCCGATCGAGACCACGCTGGACCAGCCGCGCGTCGTCACATCACCGCCGAGAAGCGGCAAGGCCGTGCGCTGGTCGAGCCGGGAGCCGATATAGGGAGGAGCGTTCACAGCCCCGGCGATCTGGGCGGTGAGCGTCACCGGCCGCGCCAGCAGCTTGCCCTCCCATGTCGCGCCGAGGATGGCGGCTCGGCCGACGAGGCTCGAAGCCCCAAAGCGCGGCACCTCCCGCAAAGCGATGGCGCCATGCACCGTCAGCCCGCCCTGCTCGTAGAGCAGTCGCGCCACGCCATCGGGCAGGCGATTGCCGGCGGTGAGCAAGGCCGTTCTCCTGTCGGCGGACACGTCCTCCGCGGACAGCGACAGGCTGATCGCTTCCGTCAGCTGTCGTTCGTAGCCGACGAGCGCGACGGTGCGGCTCGGAATTCGACCGATGAAGGCGAATTCATCGCCCGCCCAGAAGTCGAATCGCGAATCCGCCAGCCCGAAAACCAAGGCCCCGAGCGTGACGGTGGCCTCGCCGATGGTGACGTCGCTGCCGCCCTCGCTGTTGGTGTCGATCGAGAACTCGAAGGCGCTCGCCAGATAGCCGCCGTCGCCGACGACCTGGCCCGTCTCGATCCGGAAGGTGGTGCTCAACGGGAAGCTGGTGGTGTTCGGCGGCACCTGCCCCGTCGCGCGCGCCAGCCTGTTGGCCTGAAAATTGTCGCGTTGGAGCCCGGCATTGACCGTGCCGGACAGGGAGATGCAGGTGCTGGAGCCCGGCGAGACGAAGCCCCGCGGGGTATCGTCGTCGTCGTCATCATCATCGTCGTCATCCGCGTCGTCGGTCTCTTCGCCCTTCTGGTTCTTGGCGCTCGCCACGGCGGGCCTCGAGGAAGCCGGGACTTTGAAGAGCGGGACTTGGTCGGGCGGCTCGATCGCGCAGCTGCGCAGGAATTGCGGCGGCCTGCCCGTCGCCTGCGCGGGCAGGCCGATGAGGCCGAAGAGCGCGGCCGCAAAGATGATGGCCGGCCTGCTCGAGCCGGCGGCCGCCCGCCCTCGCGCAGTCGCGAGGACGGGTAAGGCCGGAAGCTCCGACGACGCGCTGTGGCCCGCGAAAGCGGAGGATGTCCCGATGGCCACAGCGGTTCCGCTTTATCTCAGCGGCGGGGCGTACAGCACGCCCCCCATGCTCCAGAGCTGGTTGAGGCCGCGCGGGATGCCGAGCTTCGACTCCGTGCCGAGGTTGCGTTCGTAGATCTCGGCATAGTTGCCGGTCGCCTTGATCGCGCGGATCGCCCAATCGGCATCGAGCCCGAGCGCCCTGCCGAAGCCGCCCTCGGCGCCGGTGAAGCGCCGCACGTCCGGCTTCTGCGATTTCAGCGCCTCGTCGATGTTCGTGCTGGAGATGCCGAGCTCCTCGCCATTGACCAGCGCGAAATTCACCCATTTCACCACGGTGAACCAGGGGAAGTCGTCGCTGCGCACCACCGGCCCGAGCGGCTCCTTCGAGATCACGTCGGGCAGCACGAGCGCCTCGGCCGGCTTGGCGAGCCTCAGCCGCTCGCCATGCAGCGCCGACTGGTCGCGGGTCAGCACGTCGCATTGCCCACCCTCGAAGGCGGCGAAGGCCTCCGCGGCGCTTGGAAACACCTTCTCCTCATAGGTCATCGAGTTGGCCTTGAAGAAATCGGCGAGGTTGAGCTGCGTCGTGGTGCCGGCCTCGACGCAGACCTTTGCCTTGTCGAGCGACAGCGCCGTATCGACCTTGAGCGAGCGCTTCGCCAGGAAGCCCTGGCCGTCATGATAGGTGATGCCGGTGAAGGCGAGCCCGAGCTCGGCCTCGCGGCCAAGCGTCCAGGTCGAGTTGCGCGCCAGCAGATCGACCTTGCCACTCTTCAGCACATCGAAGCGCTGGCTGGCCGAAAGCGGCGTGAACGCGACCTTGCTCGCATCGCCGAGCACGACGGCCGCGACGGCCCGGCAGAAATCGACATCGAAGCCGCTCCAGGCCCCCTTGTCGTCCTTGGCCGAAAAGCCGAGCACACCCTCGCTGACGCCGCACTGGAGCGTGCCGCGCTGCTTCACCGTGTCGAGCGTACCGGCCGCAGCGGGAACGGCGAGGCCGACGAGAGCGGCGAGACCGAGACCGGAGCGACGAATCCATGATGCCTTCGACATGTCTGTCTGTTCCTTTCGCAGATCGGCGGAGGCGACGGGGGCGGTCACAGCGTCGCCTTGTGGCGGATGATGACCTTGGTTCCGAGCGGCACGCGTTCGTAGAGATCGACGATGTCGCCATTGGCGAGGCGGAAGCAGCCGGATGAGATCGCCTGGCCGATGGTCTCAGGCTGGTTGGTGCCGTGGATGCGGAAGACGGTCGAGCCGAGATAGAGCGCCCGAGCGCCCATCGGGTTGCCGGGTCCACCGGCCATGAAGCGCGGCAGATAGGGCTGGCGCTGCAGCATCTCCGGCGGCGGGCGCCAGTCCGGCCATTCGGACTTGCGGCTGATCTGGACCTGGCCGGACCAGGTGAAGCCCTCGCGGCCGACGCCGATGCCGTAGCGCAGCGCGCGGCCATTGCCCTGCACGATGTAAAGGAAACGTTCGCCGGAATGGATCACGACCGTGCCCGGTGCCTCGTTCGAGCGGAACAGCACCATCTGGCGGGCATAGGGCCCGTCGGTGATGCTGACCTCCTCGGTCGAGACGCGGCCCGGCTCGTCGCCGATATCCATCGTCTCCTGCATCCCGGCTGGCGGACGCGGCTGCGCCGTGACAGCTCCAGAGAGCGCCAGGGCGGGCAGGAGTCCGAGACTTGAAACCAGAAGGCCACGCAGGGCACTGCGAATGGTGTTGCTCATCGCGTTTCGCCTCCGATCAGCCGCAGCGGCTATAGACAAAAGTGCCGTAGCGCCGGTTCGCGTCCGGATCCACGAAGCGCATCACCATTTCCTTCGGCGCGACCGAGACCAATTCACGATCCTGCGGATCGCCGGCCGGGGCCTCGAAGCCGAGATAGGTCTTGCCGCCGGGGCCGGCCTTGAGCCGCAGCTCATAGGGCTTCGGATCGTCGGCGACATGCATCATCACGCCGTCGCCGGGGCCCTTTGCGATGGTGTAGGGCTGCTTGCACTGCGCCCGCGCCTCCGCCTCGGTGCGCTTGCGGTCCTTGTCCGTGTGATAGGAAGCGATGCCCCAGCGCCCGACGAGAGCGTCGCGCGAAAGGTTCGCGGGCGCCGGAGCGCTTTGCGCCGCCGGTTCCAGCGACGACAGACCCTCTCCGCCGCCACAGCCGGCAAGAGTGAGAGGAAGCAGAAAACTGCAGGCCAGTACGGCAGGGGCCGGGCGCTTCACGCGGCGCGGCTCGATCGGGGACGATATCATCTTTCCTCCAAGGGCGCGTAGTCCGGAACGGTGCAGAAGCTCCCGGTGCCATGGGTCGGCGACCACCCCTCAGAGGTCGCTCTCTTTGCGAAGACCCGCCGTGTCAGCATCGCCAGCAGCTTCCTCACGGTAATCCGAATACGAAGCGAGACAAGCGCCTGTTCGCCGTGCCGGCAGCGGCAACGCTGCGCGTCATTGCTACCCGAGACAACGACGCGCCGTCATGATGGCCTCTGGGACATCTGCCCTTGAGCTTAAATGCCTGCTAGACAAGCTTGGCCGGGCACTCCGACCGGTGCTCGCGATGCGGTGGCATTGCCTCCCTCCGCTTCGCGAGATGTTCCGCAGCGGCGACCGGGTGAAAGAGTGCCGATGTTTCGTATTCTCGTGCCATCCGTCGCAATTGCGCTTGCGGCCCTCACGCTCGCCGGCTGCGCCGGCGACGTGCGCGGCACGCTCGTTCCCGTCGCCGCCGCGGCGCCCGATGCCACCCGCGTCACCATGCTCGTCGCGACGACGCGCAAGCCTGACGAGGATGCGGGCGTGCTGTTCTCGGGCGAGCGAGCGGCGCCCTCCTTCGCCGAGATCACCGTGTCCGTGCCGCCGGATTCCGCCCGTAAGGTCGGTGAGGTTCAGTGGCCGAGCCGACTGCCCGGCAATCCGGAAACGGACTTCGTCACGCTGAAAGTCGACAGGATCGAGAGGGCCCAGGCACTGAACCGCTTTCACCAGACGGTGCAGCGCGTGCCGAAACGGCGCGTCCTGGTCTTCATCCACGGCTTCAACAACCGCTTCGAGGACGCGGTCTACCGCTTCGCCCAGATCGTCCACGATTCCAACGCCAAGGTCGTCCCCATCCTGTTCACCTGGCCTTCGCGCGGCTCGGTCTTCGCCTATGGCTATGATCGCGAGAGCAATAACTACTCGCGTGGCGCGCTGGAGAACCTGCTGCAGGCGCTGTCGAAGGACCCTGCCGTCGGCGAAGTGTCCATCCTGGCGCATTCCATGGGCAACTGGGTGACGATGGAAGCGCTGCGGCAGATGTCGATCCGCAACGGCGAGGTCTCCCCGAAGATCGCCAATGTCATGCTCGCGGCGCCGGACGTCGATGTCGACGTCTTCCGCAGCCAGGTCATGGAAATGACCGGCCGGCGGCCGCGCTTCACCATTTTCGTCTCGCAGGACGACCGGGCACTGGCGGTCTCCCGCCGGGTCTGGGGCAGCACGGCCCGCCTCGGCGCGATCGACCCGGAAGCGGAACCCTGGCGGACACAGCTCGAGGCCGCCAAGATCTATGTGCTCGACATGTCCAAGCTGCGCACCGGCGACAGTCTCAATCACGGCAAGTTCGCGGAGAGCCCCGAGGTCGTGCAGCTGATCGGCACCCGCCTGGCCGCCGGCCAGCCGATCACCGATTCCCGGACCGGGCTCGGCGAAAGGCTGGTCCAGATCACGGCCGGCACCGCCGCGGCCGTCGGCACCGCCGCGGGCCTCGCCGTCTCAGCCCCGCTCGCGGTCATCGATCCGAACACGCGACAGAACATGGCGGACAACGCCGACGAACTCGGCCGCTCGCTCCGCCATGCCGGGGATGCTGCAACCGCCCAGTGAGGCCAAAGCGAAATGGCGAGCCAGTCAGAGGTTGAAGCCGCCCCTACCGAGGTCGTCGCCGCGACGGCGATTCGCGCATTCTACGAGCAACACCCCTACCCCGGCCCAGTCGACACGCTCGACGGACAGCGGGCCGAGTCCAACGACCGGCACGCCCGCATCTGCGAGCATCATCTGTTCTGGCCCGCCGAGCCATTCCGCGAAAGCCGGTCGATCCTCATCGCCGGCTGCGGAACGGTCCAGGCCGCGAGACATGCCCGGCGCTGGCCGCAGGCACGGGTCGTCGGCACCGACATCAGCGAGGCGAGCCTGCGCGCGACCCGGGCGCTGAAGGAACGCTACGGCCTCGGCAACCTCGAACTCCGGCTCCTGCCGATCGAGGAATCGGAAAAGCTCGCAGAGACCTTCGACCAGATCATCTGCACCGGCGTGGTGCATCACCTGCCGGATCCCGATGTGGGCCTTGAAGCCCTGCGGAAAGTTCTGGCGCCGAACGGCGCCATGCATCTCATGGTCTATGCGCCTTATGGCCGGGCCGGCGTCTATCTGTTGCAGGATTACGCCCAGCTGCTCGGTCTCGGTTCCACCCAGGCCGAAATCCGCGACTTCGCCGCGGCGCTGAAATTCCTGCCGAAGGGGCATCCGCTCTGGCCTTTGCTCCGGAATTCGCCCGACTTCCAATATGATGCCGGGCTGGCCGACGCTTTGCTGCATCCGCAGGACCGTCCTTACTCGGTCCCTGAGTTCCTCGCCTTCATCGCGCGCTGCGGGCTGTCCTTCGGGCGATGGCTGCGGCAGGCGCCTTATCTGCCCGATTGCGGCGCCTCGCACAGCACGCCGCACCATGCGCGGCTGGTGGCTCTCGATGCGGCGGCGCAATACGCGGCGATGGAGCTCTATCGCGGGACGATGCTGCGCCATAGCGCCATCCTCTACCGGAACGACGAAGCCGGCGCCGACACTGCGATCTCCTTCGAAGGCGCGGCCTGGCAGGGCTACATCCCGCTGCGACTGCCCGAAACGATCTGCGTCGACGAGAAGCTGCCGCCCGGCAAGGCGGGCGTGTTGATCAACCCCCTGCACACCGACACCGACATCTACCTGCCGATCACCGCAGCGGAGAAGCGGGTCGTCGAGGCCATCGACGGCAAGCGTTCAATCGCGGCGCTGGCGACGATCGAACGCTTGCCGGAGTCCGGCCGCGCGCTCTTCCAGCGGCTGTGGCAGCACGATCAGATCGTCTTCGACGCCTCGCGGAGGTCGGCCGGATAGCGCCCTCTGGCCGATTGCGGCAGCCGCCGCCAGAGCATCGGACAGGACGCGCGGCGATCTAGAGCTTGAACACCTCCCGCGCGGTCGTGTGCGCGCGGATATAGTCCCAGTCATAGGTGACCCCGAGGCCCGGCCCGGTCGGGACAGGGAAGCAGCCGTCCTTGCCGACACCGTCGAGCTGGTCGCTGTAGCCGCAGGCGTAGACCGGCGGCACGGCGTTGGGACAGTCGGGACCGACCAGGGCAAGCTCGTAGAAGTTCGTGTTGCGGGTCGCCGCCATGCAGTGGCGATGCGCCGGGCCGCAGGCATGGATCTCGACATCGACGCCAAAGGCCTCGGCGAGATGGGCGATCTTCATCGCCCCGGTGATGCCGAGATCGTATTCGGGATCGGAACGCAGCGCGTCGGTGCCGCCATTGATCAGGAAATCGGCCTTGGGTTCGAAGCCACGCAGATATTCCGTCTGCAGGATCGGCGTCTTCAGCGCCTCGCGCAGCCGTTTGTGGGCGAAGGCCGAGGTGCCGCAATCGCGCATCGGATCCTCGTACCAGAAGTAATTGCCCTCGTCGCAGGCGCGGCCGACATAGAGCGCATCCGCGAAGGTGCGCAGCTCATTGGCGGGGTCGAGCATCAGCGTCATGCGGTCGCCCACCGCCCTGGCGACATGGAGGACGTTCGCCGCCTCCTCGCGCGGGTCGCCGTCATGCCAGCCATGGAGCTTGTAGGCGCGGTAGCCGAGGTCGTAGCACTGCTCGGCAAAGTCAGCGAAGGCCTCCTTACTGTCGAGACCGCCGTTGCGATCCCCGTGATAGGTCGAGGCATAGCTTTTGAGCCGGCTTCTGAAGCCGCCGAGAAGCTGGGAGACCGAGGCACCGAAGCGCTTGCCGGCGAGGTCCCAGAGCGCGATGTCAATCGGCCCGATCCCCATGCCGTCGTGCTGGCGCAACTCCCGCTTCATGTCGTTCCAGATCTCCTCGCGGTGATCGGGGTCGCGGCCGAGTATCATCGGCGCGAGCGAGAGCGTCTGGGCCATCGTGGCCCGCGTACCGCCCCAGTGCATGACATACTGCCCCTCGGAGCCGTCCTCGCTGCGGATGACGATGGCGAACTTGGTCAGCTCGAGCTCCGAATTCGGCTTGTAGCCGATATTGTAGATTGCCTTCGCATTCTCGGCCGAACGGCCGATATTGCGGGCCTTGAACGAGAATTCGACGATCTCGACTTCGGTGATCTTGGTCATGGCCTTCCTCTTGGAATCCGGCGACATGCGGCAGCCACAGGCTGAGCGCGATCCCGGCGGTGGTGTCGGCGAAGCGCAGGGTCGCGCTCGGGGGAGCCGGCTAAGCGAAATGCGGTAGGGCCCGCCTACGCGATCAGCCTCCTGTAGGAGCCCTTGAGATGCTGGCGCATGGCCTCCGCTGCGGCCGCGGCATCGCCCGCTTCGAGAGCATCGACGATCGCCAGATGTTCCTGGTGGGACAGGCCGACATCCGGCTCGCGGCTGAGGTAGAGCCGCGAGATGTGCAGGTGGAAGCGCAGGTCGTCATAACTCTTCAGTGCGACCTGATTATCCGCCGCCCGCATGATGATGCGATGGAAGCGGTCGTCCGCCTCGGTGAAGGCGCGATGGCTCTGGTACTCGCGCGAAGGCGGGCCGGCCATCATGACCGCGAGCTCGTCGCGCAAGGCCTGGATGACGTCGGCGCCCGGCCGGCGCCGCGCCGCTTCAGCCGCGGCCCAGGGCTCGATCAACTGACGGAAGCTGTAGACATCCTCGTAGTAGCGCTGATCCGGCAGCGGCGCCGTGGCGAAGCCGATGAAAGGCTCGGCCCTCACCAGCCCCTCGGCGACGAGACGGGACAGCGCCTCCCGGATCGGCGTCGAGCTGACTTCGAGCTCCCGCACCAGCCCGTCGACATTCAGCTTCTCGCCCGGCGCATAGGCCTGGTCGAGGATCCGCTCCTTGATCGCCTCGTAGACCTGGTCTCCGAGGGCGACCCGTTCGATTTTGCGAGCCCCGCTCAATTCCTGCATCCTGTATCTTGGATCGTGCATGATTGAAAGACGCCCAGAATCCGTTGTCAACGGGTGACGCCGGCTGCAATGGCGGGAGTTCAAGCCTCCGGCGGGCGCGCGCTCCTGCCAAGCCCGTCGCGATCTGATATGGTTCCGCTCGGTAAGCGGCGCATGGCGGACGACGCTCTGCTTGTGGAGCCTCGGTCCGCGCTTCGGCGCTGGGAGCGGCTGGGCCCTATGACAGAACGCATGGAGCTTCCGGAACCGGCAGCCCTCGCGGCGGCGCTGCGGCGCGGCGATCATGTCTCTCGACGACGCAGAACATGATCGGGATATTCGAATACATCTGGAAGAGGAGCAGGCGCGAGCAGCTCGTCATCTTGCTCGTCGTCTGCCTGTCCTTTCCGTTCTACTACCTCTCGCTCGAGCTTCCCAAATTCATCATCACCGATGCGTTGCAGGGCCGCGCCTTCCCGCCCGGTCAGGCGACCGCTCGTCTGTTTCACATCGCGTTGAACCTCCCGGACGCTCTCGGCGGCCCCCGCGTGCTGTTCGAGGGCGTCCAGCTCGACCGGCTCTCCTATCTCTTTGCGCTGTCGGGCCTCTTCCTGCTGCTCGTGCTGGTCAACGGGCTGTTCAAATACGTCGTCAACATGCGCAAGGGCGCGCTGGGCGAGCGGCTGCTGCAGCGCCTGCGCTTCGACCTGTTCTCGGCCCTGCTGGGGTCCGGCCCCGAGGCCCTGCGGCGGATCAAGCCCTCCGAGGCTGCAACGGTCATCAAGGACGAGGTCGAGCCGATCGGCGGCTTCGTCGGCGATGCCTTCGTCCTGCCGGTCTTTCTCGGCGGCCAGGCCCTGACGGCGCTTGCCTTCATCCTGGTGCAGAATTTCGCGCTCGGCCTGATCGCACTGGGCATGATCGGGGTTCAGGCGTTCTTCATTCCGCGCCTCAGGCGCGAGCAGATCCGCCTCGGGCGGCAGCGCCAGATCGTCTCGCGCGCCTTCGCCGGCAAGATCGGAGAGATCGTCGAGAGCATCGGCGAGATCGCCAACCACGGCACCTCCGCCGTCGAGAAGAGCCAGGTGGCGGAGCGGCTGGAACAGCTCTTCGGCATCCGCTACCGGCTCTACCAGCGCAAATTCGCGATCAAGACGCTCAACAATCTGCTGGCCCAGCTCACGCCCTTCCTGTTCTACGCGGTCGGGGGCTATCTCGCGCTCACCGGCTATCTCGAGATCGGTCAGCTCGTCGCCGTCATCGCCGCCTATCGCGACCTGCCGACGCCGGTGAAGGAGCTGATCGACTGGGACCAGCAGCGGCTCGACGTCGAAGCCAAGTTCCAGCAGGTGGCCGAACATTTCGAGCTGAACGGCGATCCACCCGACCCCACCGGCGACGATGGAGGCGAGGATGCCGTCTCTGTGCCCGAGGCCGCCGCGATCGTCGCGCAAGGGCTCTCCGTCGTAGACGCGGCCGGAGACCGCTTGCTGGATCGGGTTACGCTGTCCCTGCCCCTGCAGAAGCACATCGCCCTGTCGGGAGGCCCTAGCGAAGGCGCGGGCGTGCTCGCCCGGCTGCTCGGTGGCCGGCTCGTCGCCAGCGAAGGAACGCTGAGCATCGGAGGTTTGCCGTTGACGGCGCTCTCGCCCGCCGCGCGCGGGAGCCTGATCGCCTATGCCGGGCCCGAGCCCGTCATCCTCGACGGCAGCCTGCGCGACAACATCCTCTACAGCCTGCGCCGGGCAGACGCCGACGCGAACGCCCCCTCCGGCTGGTCGATCGACCACGCCCAGGCGCAGGCCGCGGACGACGCCGCGCTCGAGCGCAAGCTGATCGAGGTCCTGCATATCGTCGGGCTCGCCGACGCGGTCTTCCGGTTCGGGCTGGCGAGCCGCGCCACCGGCGAGGTGGCGACGCCGCCTCTCCTGGCGCAGCGGATTTCCGAGCTGCGCACCCGCATCCGCGCCGGCCTTGCCGCCCGCGGCGGCGGGATCGCGATCGAGCCCTATGATCCGGCGCGCTACGCTCGCAATGCGACGGTCGGGGAGAACATTCTCTTCGGCGTGCCGGGCGACCCCGCCCTGGTCGGCGCCCGGCTCGCCGGCCACGGCCCCACGCGCCAGCTTCTCTCGGAGCTCGGCCTGGCCGACACGCTGGTCGGCCTCGGGCGGCGCGTGGCGGCGACGATGCTGGAGATCTTCCGTGACCTCGCCCCCGGCCATGCGCTGTTCGAACGGTTCTCGTTCGTCGCAGCCCAGGAGTTCGGGGATTATCGCGAGGCGCTCGGCCGGCTCGACGACGGCACGGCCAGCGAGAGCGACCGCACGCGGCTGATCGGGCTCGCCTTCCTCTATGTCGAGCCACGCCATCGCCTCGGCCTTCTCGACCCGGCGCTTCAGGCGCGGCTGATCGAGGCCCGGACGGCCTTCCGCAAATGGGCCGAAGGCAAGCCCGGGCAAGCCATCGCCTTCTACGACCCGCAGCATTACTGCGCGGCGGCACCGCTGCGCGACAACCTGCTCTTCGGACCGGTCGCGCATGAGGGGGCCGATGCGGCGATCCGCGACACGCTCGCCGAGCTCGGCCTGGACGGCGAGGTTTACCGCCTTGGGCTGGAGCAGCCGGCCGGCTATGCGGGGCGCCTGCTCTTTCCGGCGACGAAGGCGCAGATCGCGCTCGCGCGCTGCCTGATCAAGCAACCGCGACTGCTCATTCTCGACAACGCGCTCAGCGCCTTCGGCCGCACTGAGGCTCGCCATATCCTCGACCGCATCCGTTCCGCCATGGCGGGCCGGACATTGATCGTCGCCGGCAGCGAGATCGGCCCCGATCAGGGCTACGACCTGCATCTCGCCTTCGACGGAGCGAAGCTCACCGCGGTGCAGGGCGCCGCGGGCGCCGCACCGCCGTCAGTCGATATGGACGCCACGTCCGAGCACGAGGAACTGCGGGCCCTGCGGGCGGTGCCGATCTTCGCCGACCTCGACTCGGCCCATCTGAAGCTCATCGCCTTCACCAGCGAGCGCATCACCTTCGCCGCCGGCGACATCCTGTTCCGCCAGGGCGACGAGCCGGACGCGGCCTATGTCATCCTCTCGGGCGAAGCCGATGTCCTGGCCGAGACGGGCGGCGGACCGGCGCTGCGCATGTCCGGCGTCGGACGCAATGCGATTATCGGCGAGATGGGGATCGTCACCGGCGATCCCCGCTCGGCGACACTCGTCGCGACGACTCCCGTCGAGGCGTTGAAGCTGCGCAAGGAGATCTTCCTGGCGCTGCTGACCGAGGTTCCGGCGGTAGCCTTGTCCGTCACCCGGCTGATGGCCCGGCGCCTCCAGGGCAATCTGCAGACCGTCCGCCTGCGCAGCACCGGTCAGGGGCCGACCTAGCTCGGCTCCGGATTCGGTGGCCGCTTGAACCAACACTTGCGGGATCAGGGTCCCCAATCGCGCATATCGATGCGCGAAAGGCCGATATCGTTGAGCGTATGGTCGTCCGGGCAGGCCGGGCGGCCTCCCACAGATCGGCTCCGGAGCCTTTGGGTGAACCAGCCGCGCAAGCCACCGATCGCATGAGAGGCGCGCGCCACGAAGGGGTCTGCCCCCGTCTCGCGCAGTGGCTCTCTAGCTGCTAGGCTCAAGGCGGTGCGACGATGATCCAGCGCGTTGCCCACGGCGAAGCTCCCTGTTTGGTTCACAACCCTCCAGACGGAGGGAGACCACGACGGCTCGCGAGACGTGTTTTGAGCCATTCCGCCCTGCGTTTCCGTGCGTTGGATCACATGCATGCGGCCCGTGCCGCGAAGGCCTGCGAAGATCCCAACCGTCGAGGCCGAACATGAACGAGGGCCTACGCCGTACGACTGGTCTGCTGTCGGCGAATCCGTTTTTCGCCGGCTTCACGCCCGAGACGCTCGCGAAGTTCGCTGGCATCTGCCGGGAACGCCGCCTGGCGGCGCGCGAGACGCTGTTCTTCAAGGGGGACCCGAGCGACGGGCTCTTCGCCATCCGACGCGGCCTGATCCGCATCGGAACGACCGACGATCTCGGCCGGGCGATGACGATGAACGTTCTCGGCGCCGGGGACGTCTTCGGCGAGATCGCGCTGCTCGACGGCCGTTCACGCACGGCCGATGCCGTGGCGATCGAAGATGTCGAGCTGCTCTTCCTGCCGCGGCGCGCCTTCCTGAATTTGCTCGCCGACGAGCCCGCGATCGCCCAGCAGGTCATCGAACTGCTCTGCGCGCGGCTGCGCGACCTCATCGAGCGCATGGAGGAAACGACCTTCCTGCCCGCCGAGACGCGGTTGGCACGGCGGATCCTGACGCTCGCCACCGATTACGGCACGGAGCTGCGCGCCTCGCAGGAGGAACTGGCTTCACTCACCGGAGTCACGCGCGAAACGGTGAACCGCCAGCTCCAGTCCTGGAAGCGCAACGGCATCCTTTCCTTGGGACGCGGCCGTCTGCTCATCCACGATCTCGACGACATCCGCCGGCTGGCGCGGATCAGCGAGATCTAGCCGCCGAGGCGCGGGGTCGGTGCCGGCGGCCTGCCCGAACAGCCCTCGGCGTCATTGTCCGTGCGCTGGGCAAGCTTGTCACTGCCGAAGGCGTCGAGACGATCCGGCAAGCGCATATGGTCACCGAAATGGGTTGCGACCGCATCCAGGGCTGGCTCTACGCCAAGGCCCAGCCCTTCGAGCGCGTGCCCTATCTGATCGAGACGCTTCGGGCTCCGCGACATCGATGCGCAACGTCCTCAAGCTGCTCTGAGGGTCAGGGAGCCGGCAGCGCACGAAGCCCGTCGAGCGCCTGCCGCAGGCCAAGCGGATAGAGCCCGATATCGACGCCCTGGGCGATGACCGAATAGCCCATCGCGCGCACGCGCTTCGACCAGGCGAGATCGCCCGCCATCAGCCGCGCGGCCTTGTGCTGGGCCTTCGCCGCCCGGCCAACCTCGGCCAGCGCCGCCTCTAAATCGGGATGGTCGAACTCCCCGGAATCCCAGGGAAGTTCGAGAGATCGGCAGGCGTCTCAGAGCTGTCAACTGCCGCCGGGGCGGCCCCGCCCTGCATGTCGGCACCCTCAAGACGTGGCGATCCGCGCCGCGCCGACCATGGACTTTCGTCGATGATCGTACTTTGATCGCAGCAACACCGTTGCCGGGGCGCCGCCCTCGTGGCACCGGGGAGGAAATGTCGCGGCGCCGGAACGGCGTCCATGGAGGAGCGATGACGCGCAAGATCTATGACAGCCCGGCAGCGGCACTGGAAGGCCTGCTTTTCGACGGCATGACGATCATGTCCGGCGGCTTCGGCCTGTCGGGCAATCCCGAGAGCCTGATCCCGCAGATTCGCGACTCTGGCGTGAAGGACCTGACGGTCATCTCGAACAATGCCGGCGCCGATGGCTTCGGCCTGTGGATGCTGCTGCAGACCCGGCAGGTCAAGAAGATGATCGCGTCCTATGTCGGCGAGAACAAGCTGTTCGAGCAGCAGTACCTCGCCGGCGAGCTGGAGCTCGAGCTCAATCCGCAGGGCACGCTGGCCGAGCGCATCCGCGCCGGCGGCGCCGGCATCCCGGCCTTCTACACCAAGACCGGCGTTGGCACCGTCGTCGCGGAAGGCAAGCCCGTCGAGGAGTTCGACGGCCAGCTCTATGTCCGTGAGACCTGGCTCAAGGCCGACCTCGCCATCGTCAAAGCGTGGAAGGCCGACACCGCCGGCAACCTCGTCTACCGGCACACGGCGCGCAATTTCAATCCGAACATGGCGACCGCCGGCAAGGTCACCGTGGCCGAAGTCGAGGAGATCGTGCCGGCCGGCTCGTTCGATCCGGACACGATCCACACCCCCGGCATCTATGTCGACCGGATCATCAAGAGCACGATCAACGAGAAGCGCATCGAGAAGCTGACCGAGCGCAAGAGGGAGACGGCCTGATGGCGTGGACTCGCGAAGAGGTCGCCGCGCGTGCGGCCAAGGAGCTGAAGGACGGCTTCTACGTCAATCTCGGCATCGGCATCCCGACGCTGGTGGCGAACTACATTCCCGAGGGCGTCGACGTGACGCTGCAGTCGGAGAACGGCCTGCTCGGCATCGGCCCCTTCCCCTATGAGGGCGAGGCCGATCCCGACCTGATCAATGCCGGCAAGCAGACGATCACGATGCTGCCGAGCTCGAGCGTCTTCTCCTCGGCCGACAGCTTCGCGATGATCCGCGGCGGCCATATCGACCTGACCATCCTCGGCGCGATGGAGGTCTCGGCTAATGGCGACATCGCCAACTGGACCATTCCCGGCAAGATGGTGAAGGGCATGGGCGGCGCGATGGACCTCGTGGCCGGCGTCAAGAAGATCATCGTCGTGATGGATCACGCCAACAAGGCAGGCGAATCCAAGGTCCTGGAGCGCTGCAGCCTGCCGCTGACCGGCGCGGGCGTGGTCGACCTGATCATCACCGATCTGTGCGTGATGAGCTGCGACAAGGTGAAGGGCGGGCTGACCCTGGTCGAGCTCGCCCCCGGCGTCGATCTGGAGGAGGTCAAGGCCAAGACGGCTGCTCCCTTCACGGTAGCGCCGAGCCTCGCCAAGGCCGCGTGAGCGGGCTTCTCCGCAGCCGGCCGGCGACCACCGATGCAATGCTGGCCGTCTTCGCGGACGAAGCCACGCTTCGGCACGCGCTCGCTTTCGAAGCCGAGCTGGCGCGCGCCGAGGCCACCGAGGGGCTGATCGGACTGGTGGAAGCCGACGCGATCGCCGCCCTTTGCGCGCAGATCGCCATCGACCCCGCCGAGCTCGCGCAGGAAGCAGCGCTTGCTGGCACGCTCGCGATCCCGCTGGTGGCACGACTGCGCGCCGCCCTGCCGGAAGCGCCGGCCAAAGCCCTGCACAAGGGTGCGACCAGCCAGGACGTCGCCGACACGGTGCTGTCCTGCCAGATCAACGCGGCGTCGACGCTGCTCGACGGCGATCTCAGGCGCATCGTCACAGCGCTGGCGGCGCTCGCGCAGCGCCATGCCGCAACGCCGGCCATCGGCCGCACCTTGCTGCAGGATGCCCTGCCGATCGGCTTCGGCCTGCGCATCGCCCACTGGCAGGCGGGCATCGCAGAGGCCGCGGATCGCCTGCGCCGCGAGGTTGAGGCGGGCGCAACGCTGCAATTCGGCGGCGCGGCCGGTACGCGCGCCGGCCTGGGCGGAAAAGGCAGCGCGATCTCGGCCCGCCTCGCTGTCGCGCTCGGCCTCCCCGACGCTGCGCCCTGGCAGGGACGGCGCGGCGGCATCGCGGGCATCGCGGCAGCGCTTGCCATCCTGATCGGCGCGCTCGGCAAGATGGCGCGCGATGTCTCGCTTCTCGCCCAGAACGGCCTCAGTGAGGCACGCGAGCCTGCCATTCCCGGCCGCGGCGGCTCCTCCGCCATGGCCCATAAGCGCAACCCGACCGGCTGCCAGGTCGCCCTTTCGGCGGCGCTGCGCGCGCCCGGCCTGACCGCGGGCATCCTCGCCGGACTTCCGGCCGAACAGGAGCGCGGCCTCGGCGGCTGGCAGGCGGAAGGCCCGGCTTTGGCCGATCTCTTCCTGCTCGCGGCCGGCGCTGCCGAGGCGATGGCCACGGTCGCGGAAGGGCTGGAGATCGACGAGGCGGCGATCGCCCGCAACCTCGCCGCGGCCGGCGTTGGCACCGACATCGGCGAGAGCGCGGCGCTGGTCGCGGCTCTTCTCGCTCCACAGAACTGAGGACTGACGATGCCTTTCGCGACGAGCAGCGGCGCCCGTATCTACTGGAAACTCGAGGGCGCCGAAGACAAGTCGGCCCTCATCCTGCTGAACTCGATCGGCACCGACATGTCGCTCTGGGACGCAGCGGTGCCGGCCCTCACCGGCTCCTTCCGCCTGCTACGGATCGACACGCGCGGCCATGGCGCGTCTGATGCCCCGGACGGTGACTACACCCTGCCCATGCTCGCCGGTGACGTCGTGGCCGTGATGGATGCGGCCGGCATCGAGCGCGCAGCGATCGCCGGCGTCTCGCTCGGCGGCATGATCGGCATGGAGCTAGCGCTCAGCCACCCGGAGCGCATCTCGGCGCTCGGCCTGATCTGCACCTCGGCGACCATGGACAAGGGCATCTGGCGGGACCGTGTCGTACAGGTCCGCGCCGGCGGCACGGCATCGATCGCCGACGCCGCCATGCAGCGCTTCCTTTCCCCCACCTTCGCTGCGGGACAGCCGGCGGTCGCGGCCAGCATCAAGCGCAATCTTCTCGCCATGGCAGGCCCCGGCTATGCCGGCGCCGGCGCCGCGATTCGCGACATGGATCTGATCGGCCGGCTCGGCGGCATCTCCTGCCCGGTCCTCATCGTTACCGGCGAGCGCGATGTTTCGACCCCCTTCGCCGGCCATGGTGAGAACCTCGTTGCCGCGATCCCGGGCGCGCGGCACGAACAGCTCGACTGCGCCCATCTCGCCCCCGTCGAGGCACCGGCTGCGGTCGCCGGAACGTTGCGTGCCTTCCTCGCGCCCGGGACCGACACGGCGGATGCGGCCGAAGCCCTGTTCGAGGCGGGGCTGAAGAACCGCCGCCGCGTCCTCGGCGATGCCTGGGTCGACCGCTCGCTGGCCGGCCGCACGCCCTTCAACGCCGAATTCCAGGCGATGATCACGCGCATCGCCTGGCAGGAAATCTGGAGCCGGCCGGGCCTCGACGATCGCACGCGCCGCCTGCTGGTGCTGGCCATCACCGCGAGCCTCGGCCGCTGGGAAGAATTCCGCCTGCATGTCCGCGCCGGGCTGACGCGCGGCGGCTTCACCCGCGACGACCTCAAGGAAGTGCTGATGCAGACGGCGATCTATGCCGGCGTCCCTGCCGGCAACACCGCCTTCGCGGAGGCAGCGGCCGTGATGAAGGAAATCGAGGCGGCTGGCTGACCAGCCTCAGGCTTTCGCCCGGTAATCCGAAGGCGGGACGCCGGCCCGCTTGGCGAAGAAGCGCGAGAAATAGGCCGGGTCGGCGAAGCCGAGCCGGAACGAGATCTGCGAGATCGACATCGCGGTATAGACGAGATCGCGGCGTGCCTCGATCATCAGCCTGTCCTGGATCACATGCGCGGCCGAGCGGCCGAGCAATTCCCGGCAGCAGCGCGAAAGATGCGGCACGGAGACGCCAAGCGCGCGCGCATGCTCGGTCAGCGGCTCATGGTCCTGGAAACGTGCCTCGACCCGCTCGATGAAGCGGCGGACGAGGACGGCGCGCGCGTCCCGCGGCGGCTCGCTTCCCGCGCGCAGGCCCCGCATCGCCCGCGAGAACCAGGAGGCGATGAGGTCGGCATAGGCGCCGAGCGAGAATTCCCGCCCCGGCAGGTTGGCCGCGAACTCCCGCATGGCGAGCCGCATCGTCCCATCCAGCGCAGCGAGGTCGGCGGCTTCCGGCCGCATGTGCAGCACGGCCGGCGCGCCGAGCAGCGAACGCGCCTCAGGCTCGGCGTCGAAGAGGCGCCGCAGCGAGGTCGCCGCAGCGCTCGCGACGAAGCCGTCCGTTCCGTCCAGGAAGGCGAATTCATGGATCGTCGCCGGCGGCAGCAGCAGCACCGAACCGGGCGAGAGCGGATGATCGCGCCCGTCCACGCGCGTCCTGCCGCCGCCGCCCGTCACCAGGAAGAACTGGAACAGGTCGTGATGCAGATGCGGCTGGATCGTCCAGCCATGCAGGGAGCTGCGGGCGACGATCGGCTCGATATGCAGCGCGTCGGGAAAGCGGTCCGACAGACGCTCCCCATAGAGCCAATAGGCCGGAACCGTGCCGTGCATATTTACCTCATGCTCGATTCGTCCAAGAGTCGGAGCGAATCTTCCATTCCATCAATCCGTATGAAAGGCTTAGCGTCCAGCCGCGGATCGAACGATACAAACCGCGATCCGCGGGAGGCAAAGAACAAGTGCGAACCCAGGTCGCCATCATCGGCGCCGGCCCGGCCGGCCTTCTGCTCGGGCAGCTTCTGTCGCGCGCCGGCATCGACAACGTCATCCTTGAGCGGCGCAGCCTCGACTATGTGCTCTCGCGCATCCGCGCCGGCGTGCTCGAGCAGGGCATGGTCGACCTGCTGCATGAGGCCGGCGTGTCGGATCGCCTCGAACGCGAAGGTCTCGTCCATGACGGCTTCTCGCTGGCCTACCATGGCGCGCTCCACCGCATCGACCTCAAGGGACTGACCGGCGGCCGGACGGTCACCGTCTACGGCCAGACCGAAGTCACGCGCGATCTCGTCGAGGCCCGCCACGCGCTCGACCGCCCGACGATCTACGAGGCGCAGGACGTCGCGCTGCACGACATCGACGGCACCTCGCCGCGCCTGACCTTCACCAAGGACGGCAAGGCGCATGAGCTGACCTGCGACTTCATCGCCGGCTGCGACGGCTATCACGGCATCTCGCGCGCCTCTCTGCCGGAAACCGCGCTGCAGATCTTCGAGCGCGTCTATCCCTTCGGCTGGCTGGGCCTGCTGGTCGACCGCCCACCCGCTTCGCATGAGCTGGTCTATGCCGGCCATGAGCGTGGCTTCGCGCTCTGCTCGATGCGCTCGGCCGAGCGCAGCCGCTATTACATCCAGGTGCCGCTGGAGGAGCGCGTCGAGGACTGGTCCGACGAAGCCTTCTTCGACGAGCTTCGCCAGCGTCTGCCGGCCGAGGTGGCCGAGGCGGTGGTGACCGGGCCATCGATCGAGAAGAGCATCGCCCCCTTGCGTAGCTTCGTCGCCGAGCCGCTGCGTTTCGGCCGGCTGTTCCTGGCCGGCGATGCCGCCCATATCGTGCCGCCGACCGGCGCCAAGGGCCTCAACCTCGCTGCGAGCGATGTGCGCTATCTCTTCGATGCGCTCCGCGAGCACTATCGGGACCACTCCGATGCGGGCCTCGACAGCTACTCGGCGCGAGCCCTGGCGCGTGTCTGGAAGGCGGAGCGCTTCTCCTGGTGGATGACGAACCTGCTGCATCGCTTCCCCGAGCGGGACGGTTTCGACGGCAGGATCCAGGAGACGGAATTCGCCTATCTGACCCAGTCGCGGGCCGCCTGCACGGCGCTGGCGGAGAACTATGTCGGGCTGCCTTACTAGGGCACCGGCCCGAAAAGCGGGAAACGGCTTCCATGGAAGCCGATCACGGACCGAAACCCATTGCCCGACGACGCGAAAACGCGTTGGAGAGAGGCAAGGGTCGGCAAGGAACCTCGGATTGCGCACAGGCGCGATCCGTCGGAACACGGAACGGGAGGTAACAGCATGAACGGGACATCATTCGGCCGGCTGCTGCGAAGCGGCGCGCTCGCCCTGGCAGGGACGCTCGCCGCCTGGAGCGGCGCGGCCAGCGCCGACACGATCAAGGTCGGCATCATCGGGCCGTTCTCCGGCCCGTTCGCCCTGCAGGGCAAGAATTTCCAGGCGGGCGCCGAGGCCTGGCTGGCTCAGAACGGCAAGTCGGTCGCCGGCCACGACATAGAGCTGGTCTATCGCGACCTGCCGACCGCCAACCCGCAGCAGGCCCGCGCACTGGCGCAGGAGCTGATCGTGAAGGACAAGGTCCAGTATCTCGGCGGTGTCTATTTCACGCCGGACGCGATGGCGATCACCCCGCTGCTGAAGCAGGGCAACGTGCCGCTGGTGATCTTCAACGCCGCGACCTCGGCGATCATGACCTCCTCGCCGCTGGTGGTGCGGACCTCCTTCACCACGGCCCAGACCGCCAGCCCCCTCGGCAAGGCGACAGTGGACCGCGGCATCAAGAAATTCGTCTCGGTCGTCACCGATTACGGCCCTGGCGTCGATGCCGAGGGCGCCTTCAAGAAGGCTGTCACGGCGGCGGGCGGTGAGGTCGTCGAGTCGATCCGCATGCCGCTCAACACCACCGAGTTCAGCCCGATCATGCAGCGCATCCGCGATGCCGGCGCGCAGGGCGTCTTCGCCTTCCTGCCCTCGGGCCCGCCGACGCTCGGCTTCGTCAAGTCCTTCAGTGACACAGGCCTGAAGCAGGCGGGCGTCAAGCTCTTCGCCACCGGCGACCTGACGCAGGAATCGGACCTGCCGGCGCTGGGCGAAGCGGCCTCGGGAATGGTCACCTCCTTCCACTACGCCGTCTCGCACGATTCGGAGATCAACAAGCGCTTCGTCGCCGCCGCCGAGAAAGCGATCGGCGCGCCGGACCTCCTCTCCTTCCCGGCGGTGGGCGCCTATGACGGCCTCTTCGTGATCGCCAAGATGATCGCGGCGACCGGCGGCAAGCAGGATGCGGAGAAGGCGGTAGAGGCGGTGAAGGGCCTCGCCTGGGAAAGCCCGCGCGGCCCGGTCAAGATCGATCCCGAGACCCGCCATCTCACGCAGACCATCTATCTGCGCGAAGTCGCCAAGGACGCGCAGGGCCGCTGGATCAACAAGGAGATCGCGAGCTTCCCCGATCAGGGCGATCCGGGCCTCGCGAAGTGAGCCCGCCCCGCTCGCTTCACTGGTAAGATGTCAGGCGAGGGTGTGCAGGCACCCTCGCTTCCGTTCTTTGCACGACGAGGCCCGCCCGCATGCAGACCGCGCTGAGCATCGCCATGGATGCCTTCGCCTATGGCATGGCGCTGTTCATCATCTGCATCGGCCTGTCGCTGACCATGGGGCTGATGCGGGTGGTCAACCTCGCCCATGGCGCCTTCGCCATGATCGGCGGCTACATCGCGTCCTATGTGGCGCGCGACCTCGGCCTCGGCTACGGCTTCGCCATCCTGCTGGCCATGATCGGCACCGTGCTCATCGCCCTGCCGCTCGAACGCCTGCTCTATCGCCGCATCTATGACCGCAGCGAGCTCTCGCAGGTGCTGATGACGATCGGCATCACCTTCTGCGTCATCGGCATCACCAACTACATCTTCGGCCCGACGCTGAAGACGATTCCTTTGCCAACGGGCCTGGCGCATCCCATCGATCTCGGCTTCCGCAGCATCGCCGGGCACCGTCTCTTCGTCATCGCAAGCGGCCTCGTCGTCGCGGGCGGCCTCTGGTTCCTGATCGAGCGCACCGGCTTCGGCATCCATCTGCGCGCTGCGGTCGAGAACGTCGCCATGGCGCGCGCGCTCGGCATCCGCACCGAGATCATCTATGCGGCGAGCTTCGCGCTCGCCATCGCGCTTTCGGCCTTCGGCGGCGTGGTCGGCGCGGAATTCCTGCCGATCGAGCCCTATTATGCGCTGCGCTACATGGTGACCTTCCTCGTCGTCGTCTCGGTCGGCGGCGCAGGCTCGATCGGCGGCGCCCTCGCCGCCTGCCTGCTGCTCGGCGCCATCGACGTGACAGGGCGGTATCTCATGCCCGAATTCGGCAATTTCTTCTTCTATCTCGCGGTGATCCTGGTGGTCTGCACCTTCCCCCGCGGGCTGATGGGTCGGGCGCGGTCCCATGGCTGAAGCCACCATCCGAAGCGCCGCCGCGTCACGACCTGGCCCACTGCTGCGCGACCTTCTCGGCCTCGGGCTGATCGCGCTTGGCGGTCTCGCCGGCTATCTGCTCTTCCCGGACAATCTCGCCTTCCTGACCCGGCTGATCTCGGTCGCACTGCTCGTGCTCTCGCTCGACCTCATCGTGGGCTATTGCGGCATCGCCTCGCTCGGCCAGGCCGCGCTCTATGGCGCAGGCGCCTATACCGCCGGCATCGCCTGCCTGAATGGCGTCACCGAGCCCTTCCTGCTCGTCCTGATCGGCGCGGCTGCGGGCGCCATGACGGGCCTGCTGATGGGCGCGGTCATGCTGCGCGCCCACGGCCTGCCACAGCTCGTGCTCTCCATCGCCCTCGTCCAGCTCCTGCACGAAGCCGCCAACAAGGCATCCTGGCTTACCGGCGGCAGCGACGGGCTCTCCGGCATGGTCCCCGCCCCGCTCTTCGGTGTCTTCGAGTTCGATCTCTGGGGCCGCAGCGCCTATCTCTTCGGGCTCGGCCTGCTGCTTGTCGTCTTCGCGGTCCTGCGCCTCGTCGTGCGCTCCCCCTTCGGCATGCTCTGCCGGGGGCTGAAGGAGGACCCGTTGCGCATCAGCGCGCTCGGCATCTATGCCTTTCCGGTCCTGCTCAAGATGTTCGTGATCTCCGGCGCCGTGGCCGGCACCGGCGGCGCGCTCGCGGCCATCGCCACGCAGGTCGTCGGCCTCGACAGCGTGAGTTTCGAGCTCTCGGCCAATGCGCTGGTCATGCTCGTGCTCGGCGGCATCGGTCATCTCTATGGCGCGCTGGTCGGCACCGTGATCTTCATGGCGCTCGAGCATGTCGTCGCAGCCGCCAACCCCTTCCACTGGATGACGCTTGTCGGCGCGGTGCTGATCGCAATCGTGCTGTTCGCGCCGCGCGGCCTTTCGGGCTCGCTCGACCAACTCGCCGGCCTGCTGACGCGACAGGGCGGGAGGGCAGGCCGATGACCCCCGTCTTCGAGGTCTCCCGTCTCTCGAAGGAGTTCGGCGGGCTCAAGGTCAGCCGCGACATCTCGCTCGCCATGGCGGAGGGCGAGAGGCTCGCCCTGATCGGCCCCAACGGCGCCGGCAAGACCACCTTCGTCAATCTCGTCACCGGCCGGATCCGGCCGAATTCCGGCCATGTCCGGCTGGACGGTGAGGACATCACCGCGCTCGGGCCCGAGCAGCGCGTCCGGCGCGGGCTCGTCCGCACCTTCCAGGTCACGCGGCTCTTCCCGGACATGACGCCGGAAGAGCATGTGATCATGACCGTGCTGCAGCGGCACGGAAAGGCGGCGCGCATACTCGCCCGCTTCCACGGCGATTCCGAAGCGGCCGACGAGGCCGCAGACGTTCTCGCGACGCTCGGCCTCACCGAGGTCGCGCGCCGCAAGGTCGGCGCCATCGCCTATGGCCAGCAGCGCCTGCTCGAGATCGCTATTGCCCTGGCCCAGCGCCCCAAGGTCCTGCTGCTCGACGAGCCGGCCGCCGGCGTGCCCTCCGCCGACACGCCGCGCATCGAGGAGGCGCTGGCGCGGCTGCCCGCCTCGCTCGCCGTGCTGATGATCGAGCACGACATGGATCTCGTCTTCCGCTTCGCCCGGCGTGTGGTGGTGCTGGCGGCGGGTGAGCTCATCTTCGAGGGCCCGCCCGCCGACGTCGCCCGGGACCCTCAGGTCCGCGAAGCCTATCTCGGGAGCTATGCCCATGCCGGCAGCCACGCTTGAGGTCGCCGGCCTGAGCGCCGGCTATGGCCAGACCCATGTACTGGAGGATGTCTCCTTCACCGTGCCGGCGGGCGGGCGCCTCTCCATCCTCGGCCGCAACGGCATGGGCAAGACCACGCTGATGGCGAGCCTGATGGGGCTGACCCGGCGCTATGCCGGCTCCGTCAACGTCGGCGGCAGCGACATCACGGCGCTCGGCACCGCCGCACGTGCGCGCAGCGGCCTCGGCTTCGTTCCCCAGACCCGCGAGATCTTCAAGGGGCTGACCGTGGAGGAAAACCTCTTCACCGGTCTGAAGAACCGCCCGCGACAGGCGATCGAGGAAGCCTATGCGCTCTTCCCGCGTCTGCACGAGCGTCGCCGCAATCTGGGTTCCCAGCTTTCGGGCGGCGAGCAACAGATGCTGGCGACCGCGCGGACCATCCTCGGCCAGCCTTCGATCCTGCTGCTCGACGAGCCGCTGGAGGGCTTGGCCCCGGTCATCTGCGACATGCTGATGGAGGCGTTCACACGGCTCGCCGACAGCGGCGCAATGACGATCCTCTTCGTCGAGCAGCGCCTCGACAGCGCCCTCACCTTCGCGGAAGACGTGATCATCCTCGAACGCGGCCGCATCGTCTGGTCGGGCAAGCCGCCCGCGCTACGTAGCGACGCCGCCGTGCTCGAACGCTATGTCGGGGTCGGCGGGCTGCACTAGGCATCGGACCGAAAAGTGGAATCCACTTTTCGGTCCGATGCCCTGACAATGAGATAGATCACCGTTGCCGCGTCCGATAGGACGCGTGGTGATCTAAGCAGCCTCACACGACCCGGTCGCGCTCCGGCACAGGCTCGCCGCGTGAGACATGCAGGATGTTGTCGAACATCCGCTTCACCGTCGGCGCGAAATTATCGGCGGCGAGCGCCGCGAGATGCGGCGTCACCACGAGATTGTCGAGCGTGAGCAATTCACTGTCCGGCGGGAGCGGCTCGACCGAAAACACATCCATCGCCGCGCCCGCGATCTCACGCTTTTTCAGCGCCGCGACCAGATCGACCTCGTTGACGACGCCGCCGCGCGCGACATTGACCAGCACCGCCGTCTTCTTCATCGCCTTGAACGCGGCGGCATCGATCAGGTTCGTCGTCTCCGCCGTCAGCGGGCAATGCAGTGAGACGACATCGGACTGCGCCAAAATCTCCGAGAGCGGCGCATGGAGGACGCCGAGGGCAGCCTCCTCGTCGCCCGAGAGCGGCTGGCGCTTGCTGTAGAGGACCGTGCAGCCGAAGCCCCCGAGCAGCCTGGCGACGTTCTGGCCGATAGCACCGAAGCCGACGATGCCGACCGTCTTGCCGGACAGCATGAAGGGATCGCCCGGCAACTGTCCGGTCCGCCAATGCCCCTGCTTCAACTCAGCATGACCAAAAGCTATGAAGCGCAGCGCCGACAGCATCAGCCCAAGCGTGAATTCCGCGACCGGTACGGCATTGCTGCCGGTGGTGCGCGCCACCACGATGCCGAGTTCCTTCGCCGCCGCGAGGTCGAGATTATCGACGCCCACGCCCCATTTGTGCAGCAGCTTCAGCTTCTTGCCGGCGCGCAGCACCTCGCCCGAAACGGCGACCTGCCCCGAGATCGCATAATCGGCCTCGGCTATGATCTGCTTCATGTGCTCGTCGCCGCGCGCCGTGCCATGGGTCAGCACGAAGCCCGGCGGCAGCAGCGCCCGCAGCCGATCGGCGCGCTCGGGCGCGATCATGTCGAGAAGAACGATGGTCTGCGTCACGCGATGAACCCAGTCAGATCGAGAAGCGAGCGCCGGCACGGGCAAGCCCGCCGGAGATCGCAACCGGCGTGCCATCGGCCCGCCAGCAGGCGGCGCCGGTCAGCGTGCCGTCTTCGTTGAAGGCAATGGCGTTCATGCCACCGGCGATGCGCGGCGAACGCACCACGCGATGTCCGCGCGCGACGAGCGCCTCGGCCACCGGCTCGGGGATCGCCTCCTCCAGCTCCAGCACGCCGCCCTCCGTCCAGACCCGCGGCGCCTCGACCGCCTCCTGCAACGTCATCCCGTGGTCGATCAAGTTGACGATTGCCTGCAGCGCCGAGGGGAAGATACGCAGCGCGCCGGGCAAGCCGAGCGCGAAGGCGAGCTTGCCATCCTTCAGCGCCATCATCGGCGCCATCGAAGTGAAGACCCGCTTGCCCGGTGCGATCGAGAGCGCGCGACTGGAGTGCGGATCGAAGTTGAACATGTAGTTGTTGGCGATCATCCCCGTGCCGGGAATCTGGACGCAGGCGCCGAAGAGCCCGTTGATCGTCTGCGTCGCGCTGGCGAAATTGCCGTCCGCATCGGCAACGGTGACGTGGGTGGTGTCGGCGGACTCTCCGCCGGAAAGCCCGGCCGTCCAGCTCTGCGCCCGGCCCATCTCGATCAGCGCGCGGCGCTCGGCGGCATAGTCCTTGGAGATCAGCCGCGCGACCGGAACCTTGACGAAGGCGGGATCGGCCGTCGCCACGGCACGATCGGCGAAGGCGATCTTCAGCGCTTCCGCCAGCAGATGCACCGCATCGGGCGAGCCGAAGCCGAGCGCCCCGATATCATAGCCCTCGAGGATGTTGAGCATCTGCGTGATGTGCACGCCAGACGAGGACGGCGGCGGTGGGCCGATGATCTCGTAGCCGCGATAGCTGCCGTGGATCGGCTCGCGCGTCTCGGTCCGATAACCCGCGAGATCGGCCTGATCGATCAGCCCGCCATGCGCCGCCATGTAATCGGTCAGCGCTTGGCCGAGCCGCCCGCCATAGAGCGCTTGCGGTCCCTCGGCGGCGATGAGTTTCAGGCTCTCGGCATAGTCCGCCTGGACGAGCCGTGCTCCGGGCTGGATCGGTTGGCCACCCGGCAGGAGCAGGGCCGAAAGGCCTTGATCGAGCGCCAGATCGGCCGTGTTGTCGGTAATGCAATTCGTCAGATAGGGCGTCACGGTGAAACCGCGTGCCGCAAGCGCAATCGCCGGCTGCAGCACCTCCGCCAGCGGCAGCGTGCCGAAGCGCTCCAGCGCCTCGCACCAGCCCTTGAGCGCGCCCGGCACCGCGACGGCCTTCGCACCGACGACGTTCTCGCGGTCGCGAACATCACGCTGCTTGCCGACCTCGTCGGAGAGGCAATCATACATGTCTGCCGTCGCCCTGCCCGGCGCGGTCGAGAGATTGTCGATCACGACATGCCGGCCGTCAGCAAGGCGGATATGGCTCAAGCCCCCGCCGAGGACGCCGACCATCATCGGCTCGACCACCGTCAGCGCGAAGAGCGAGGCGACGGCCGCATCGATCGCATTGCCGCCGGCAAGCAACATCTGCGCGCCCGCTGCCGAGGCGAGCGGATGGTTGGTGACGACCATGCCGCGCGAGCCTGTCGCCGGCTTCTTGTCGCAGAGGAAGGAGGCGATGCGTGGGGCGCGAATGGAAACGTTCATGTCGGCACATCAGCGCTTTTGCTGGCTCGCGTCGAGCCCCGTCTTCGTCATGCCTGCAATGCCGCACGGCCTTATCCTTAGCCCGCTTGACAAGCGGGGGCGCCGGGCCTCACCTAGCCGCGTTCCCAGGGGGGCCTCGCTAGGAGGCTGAGATTCCGCCGGCCGGGCTTCAAATCCGGCAACGCGGTGACCCTACGAACCTGATCCGGATCATGCCGGCGTAGGGATGCGGGACAGGCGGCCTCACCAGGCCCCGATTCCATCTGCGCACATGGTCCTTTCGTGGGGGTCCGTCCGGCATGGCCGGCGGCAGGAGTGACCGTGTTGACGCAAGCCGGGATCATCGAGGCGCTGCTGGCCTTCATCGCGCTTCCCGACGCGACCGAAGCCGAGTTCGAGGCGATGGCGCTCAAGCTCTTCGCCTGGCAGTTCCGCAACAACGAGCCCTACAAGCGCTTTGCCCTGCAGCGCGGCCGCACCCCGCTGACAGTCAAGCGCTGGCGCGACATCCCGGCGGTGCCGATCACTGCCTTCAAGGACCTGACGCTCAGTTGCACGCCACCCGAGGACGCCACGCACGTCTTCATGACGAGCGGCACCACGCAAGGAGTCAGGGGCCACAGCTATCATCCGACGCTCGACGTCTGGAAGCGGTCGATGCTCACGAATTTCCGCAAGCGCTTCATGCGCGGGCGCGAGCGCATCCGCATGGGCATCCTCTTTCCCGACGAAACGGCACTGCCCAACTCCTCGCTGGCCCATTACCTCGGCCTCGCCCGGCGCGAATGCGGCACGCCGGATTCGCAAGTCTTCATCGGTGCAAACGGCCTCGATCTCGACCGGCTCTTGCCGGTGCTCGCCGAGGCCGAGACCAGCGGCGAGCCCTACGCGCTCCTTGGCGCGAGCTATTCCTTCGTGCCGCTGATGGATGCGCTTGAGCAGCAGGGCCGCCGCTTCATCCTGCCGGAAGGCAGCCTCATCCTCGATACGGGCGGCTTCAAGGGCCAGTCGCGCGAGCTGACACCCGACGAATTCTATGACGGTCTCGAAGCCGCCTTCGGCGTGCCGCGGGCGTCCTGCATCAACATGTACGGCATGACCGAGCTCAGCTCCCAGTTCTACGACGACGGCAATGCCGTCTCGCAGCCGGTTAAGTCCGGCCCGCATTGGGTCCGCAGCCGCGTCGTCGATCCGCTGACCGGCATCGACTTGCCCGAGGGCCGGCGCGGCGTCCTCGTCCATCACGACCTCGCCCATTTCAACAGCGTCTCGGCGATCCTGACCGAGGATGCGGGCGAGATCGTGCCGGGTGGCTTCAAGCTCTTCGGCCGCGTCGACGGCGAGGCCTCGAAGGGCTGCTCCGTCGCGGTGGCGGAATTCCTCGCGGCGGCGCGAGGCTGAAGCGGTGCAAGGCTTGATGCGATGATCGAGCATGCTGGCCATCTGCCGGGCTTTGAGTGCGAGGCGCTACGCTGGCGCCGAGCCAGCTATTCGGCCTGGGGCGAAAGCGTCGAGATCGCCTTGCCGGAGTTGGAGGCCCCGCAAGCCAAGGACCTCTGCGAGACCGTGCGCGGCAATGCCCGCGCCCGCCTCAAACGGATGCCCACGGCCCGCGTCGTCGACGCCATCGATGCTGCCATCGCGCGCCTGCTCGACCGGGAACACCCGCTGCGCCGCAAGGCCGAGCACATCTTGCCGATCGTCACGGGCTATGACCGCGAGACGGTGCGCCTCGGCCTGACGAGCTATCTCAAGACCTTCCGGCGGCCACAGCTCTTGCGCTTTCTCGCCGAGGATTTCGCCAACCCGGCGGTGCTCGACAGCTTCCAGCCCGCAGCCAAGGGCGGCTTCCTGAGCGCCCATGGGCCGGGATTGCTGTTGCATGTCTGGGCCGGCAACGTCCCGGCGCTCTCCCTCTGGAGCCTGATCTGCGGGCTGCTGGTCAAGGCCGGCTCCATCGGCAAGCTCGCCTCGGCCGAACCGCTGACCGCCGGCTGGTTCGCGAGCCTCATCACCGAGATCGACCCGGAGATCGGCCAGTGCCTCGCCATCGTCTGGTGGAAGGGCGGCGATGAAGCAGGAGAGGCTCCCTTCCTCCAGGCGGCCGACACCGTCATGGCCTATGGCAACAACACGACGCTCGCCGCGTTGCGTGCCAAGCTGCCGATCACCACGCGCTTCCTGCCGCATGGCCACAAGATCGGCTTCGGCATGATCGCGCGCGAAGCGCTCGACAGCCGCAAGGCGCCGGCGCTCGCGCGGCTGGCCGCCCATGACGTCGCCCGCTACGAGCAGCAAGGCTGCTATTCGCCGCAGATGCTCTTCGTCGAGCGTGGCGGGCGGGTCTCGCCGGCGGAATTCGCCCGCCACCTCGCGCAGGAGCTCGCGGCCATCGCCCATCGCCACCCCCGCCGCGAACTCTCCGCAGCGGAATCCTCATCCGTCGCCGCATGGCGCGGCGCGCAGGAGATGCGGGCGATGGGCGGCGCGGCCGAACTCCTCGGCGAGCCCACCGATCCCTGGAGCGTCGTCCATGTCGAGCGGCCCGAGGATTTGAGCCCGACCGGCCTCAACCGCACGGTGAAGCTCGTCGCGGTCGAAAGCCTCGATGAAGTGCCGGCCCTTGTCGCGCCCTATCGCAGCTTCCTCCAGACGGCCGGCATCGCAGCATCGCCCACGCGGCTTTTCCAGCTGTCGGAGAGCCTGGGCGACATCGGGGTCACGCGCATCGCCCCGCTCGGCCGCATGACCGCGCCGGAAGCCGGTTGGCACCATGACGGCCGCTTTAGCCTGCTTGACCTCGTCACCTTGACCGAGATCGAGCAGAGCGCCGAGGCCGCCTCCGAAGGGTTCGCCCCCTATGTCGACTGAACCCGGCACCGGCTTCGTCGCGATCGAAGGGGCGCGCTACCGCTATGGCGCAGCCGGTCCTGCCATCCTCGATGACGTGGACTGGCAGATCCCGCGCGGCGAGATCCATTGCCTCATCGGCCGTAGCGGCAGCGGTAAGACCACGCTGCTCAAGCTCGCCGCCGGCCTCCTGCTCCCGACCGAGGGCGCGATCCGCATAGGCGGCAAGGGGCTGTCGGGTCCGAGCCCCCATGCCGGCTTCGTCTTCCAGTCGCCGACCTTGCTCGAATGGCTTTCGGCGCTCGACAACGTCCTGCTGCCGCTCTCTCTGAAGCGCCGCCCGACCGCCGCGGACCGCGAGACGGCGCTCGACCAGCTCGCCCGCGTCGGCCTGGCCGATCTCGCCGCGCGCCGGCCGGGCGAACTCTCCGGCGGCCAGCAGAGCCGCGTCGCCGTGGCACGCGCCCTGATCGACAATCCCGATCTCCTGCTCCTCGACGAGCCCTTCGCCGCGCTCGACGCGCTGACGCGGGAGGAATTGCAGGACGATCTGCTCCGGCTCTGCGCGCTCAACGGCACGACCGCGCTCTTCGTCACCCATGACATCACGGAAGCGGTCTACCTCGCCGACAAGGTCGCGGTGATGGCCGACGGGCGCCTCGCCCATGCGCGCCGGATCGAGCTTGCAAGGCCGCGCCATCGCGACATGCGCTATGCGCCGGCCTTCGCGGCCGCCTGCCGCGAGCTGCGCGACGCGATGGACGGCGTAAGCGCCCTGAACGAAAGGCCGGCGGCATGAGCACACGCCTGCCCCCGCTCCTGCTGCTTGTCGCGCTCCTCGCTGGCTGGGAGGCCTGGTGCCGTCTCGGCGGCCTGTCGCCGCTCGTGCTGCCACCGCCATCGGCCGTGCTCGCAACGCTCTGGAGCGAGATCGCCACAGGCCGGCTCTGGCCGCATCTTTCCGTCACCGCCGCCGAGATGGCGCTGGGCCTCGGTATCGGTACACTTGTCGGCATCGGAACCGGCATCCTCCTCGCGGAGGTGCCAACGCTCGGCCGGCTGCTGCACCCTTATGTGCTGGCGAGCCAGCTCGTGCCCAAGCTCGCACTCGGCCCGCTCTTCATCATCTGGTTCGGCTTCGGCATGACGCCAACGGTCGTCATCACCGCGCTGATCTGCTTCTTCCCGCTGATGGAGAACACGCTGACGGGGCTGACGGAGATCGATCCGACGCGCCGCGAACTCTTCCGCATGCTGCGCGCCAGCCGGCTCCAGACATTGCTGCGCCTGAAGCTCCCGGCCGCGCTGCCCGTCATCATGGCGGGCCTTCGCGTCGCGGTCGTGCTCGCTCTGGTGGGTGCCGTGGTCGGCGAGTTCATCGGCGGGCGCATCGGGCTCGGCGCCTCGATCATCGCGGCCCAGAGCGTGATGGATTCGAGCCTGATCTTCGCGCTCTTCGTCGTGATCACCGCGCTCGGAATGCTGCTCTACGAGGCCGTGCGCGCGCTGGAGCGCCGCGTCCTGCACCGTTTTTCGAAAGGCTAGAATCCATGTCCCTCCGATCCGGCCTGCGCCTCGCGCTCCTGCTCGCCCTGCCTTGGCTCGTGGCCCTGCCCGCGACGGCGCAGCCACTCGACAAGTTCACCGTCGCCGGTTGGAGCCAGCCGATCAGCGAGATCACCAACCTGCTGGCCGAGCCGGACAAGGGCTTCTTCAAGGCGAAGGGCATCGCGCTCGACTACGTCCCCGGCAATGGCGGCGGCGCGGCGATCCAGACCCTGCTCGCAGGGCAAGCCGACATCGCCTTCACCGACCCCGCCTCGCTCTATCTAGCGCTCGACAAGGGCGAGAAGCTGGTCGCGATCTACAACATCTACCCGCAGAACGTCTTCAACGTGGTCGCGCCCAAGGCGAGCGGCATCCGCTCCGCCGCCGATCTCAAGGGCAAGCGCATCGGCGTCTACAGCCTCGCCAGCGGCACCTACCAGAACCTGCTCGTGCTGCTGCACCAGGTGGGCCTCGGCGAGAAGGACGTCTCGATCCAGGTCGCCGGCCTGCTCAACTTCGCCCCGCTGATGCAGGGTCAGCTCGACGCCACCGCAGCGACCGACACCGGCCTGCTCGTCGCCCGCGCCAAGGGCCTGAGCGATGTGAACGTCATCGAGGTGCGCGACCAGCTCAACCTGCCGAGCGATCTCTTCGTCGTGACGCAGGCGACCTATGAGGCCAAGAAACCTCTATTAAAGCGCTTCCTCGCCGCCTACCGCGATTCCGCCGCCTGGATGATCGCCAAGCCCGAGGAGGCCGCGCGCATCGCCGTCACCCGCGCCATCAATGGCCGCGACGAGACGGTCAACCTCGACGTCATCAAGCTGCGCAACGCCTCCAGCGTCTCACCGACCACCGAGCGCGAGGGGCTCGGCCGCTTCGATATCGAGGCACTGCAGAAGGGCGCCGACACCTTCCGTAGCCTCGGCCTGATCGCAAAGCCGCTCGACATGAAGGAGGTTGTGAAGAGCGATCTCTTCCCGCCCAAGGACGGCACTCCGTGAAGTTCCGCGACCGCGTCATCCTCGTCACCGGCGCCAGCCGCGGCATCGGCGCCGCGATCGCCAAGGCCTTCGCGGCGGAAGGCGGACTCGTCGTTGTCAACTATCGCACCAATGCCGAGGCCGCCGAGACGGTAGCCGCCCAGTGTCGCGCCCTGGGCGGCGAGGCGCTGCCCATCGCAGCCGACGTCACCTCGGCGGAGGCGGTCACCGCGATGGCCGAGCAGATCGGGCAGGAGATCGGCCGGCTCGACGTCGTCGTCAACAACGCCTTCGCCCCCTATCGCTTCGACCCGGATAATCGTACCCGCTTCTGGGAGACGCCCTGGGAGTCTTACGGCCAGCAATTCGAGGGCGCGGTGAAGGCGGCCTATACGGTCAGCCGGGCGATGCTGCCGCTGCTCCAGCGGCGCAGCGGCGCAAGCATCGTCAATGTCGCGAGCGATCTCGTGACGCGCCCGAGCATCCCCTATCACGACTACACCACGGCCAAGGCCGCCCTCGTCGGCTTCAGCCGCAACCTCGCGGTCGAGCTCGGGCCGCTCGGCATCCGTGTGAATTGCGTCGCGCCAGGACTGGTCTACCCGACCGACGCCAGCGCAGCCACGAAGGAGGAGGTGCGCGAGATGCTGATCGCGCAGACGCCTCTGCGCCGCATTGCGACGCCTGCCGATATCGCCGGCCCCGTGCTCTTCCTCGCCAGCGACTGGAGCGGCTTCGTCACCGGCCAGACCCTGCATGTCGATGGCGGGCTGGTGATGGCCTGATCGGCGCAGGCGCCAGCGGAACAGAAAATTCTTCGGTATGACGCAAGCTGGGAAACCGAAGCGCGTCCTCGAGGGCTGAACACAATGTCTCTTACGATCGGTATGGTGGCTCATGACAGCAAGAAGCCCGACATCGTCGCCTGGGCCGAGCAGCACGCCGGTTTGATTGCAGGCCATACAGTGGTCGCGACGGCGACGACGGGCGGAGCCCTGAAAGCCTCGCTGCCCGATCTGAATGTTCGCCTGGTCAAGAGCGGTCCGCTCGGTGGCGACCAGCAGATCGGCGCGATGATCGCGCAGGGTGAATTGGATGTGCTGCTCTTCTTTCCCGATCCCCTCGCAGCCCAGCCGCATGATGTCGACGTCAAGGCGTTGCTGAGGCTGGTTCTGGTCTACGACATCCCCGCAGCATTCAGCCCCAGTACGGCAAGTGCCCTGGCCGCATCGGGTCTCTTCGATCGCTAGCAGCGAAGCAGGGGAACCCCCCGTCACGCCGGAAAGCCGAAGCGGTTGCTGGCGGCGCAACACCTCGCGCCACGCAAGCGGCTACCGGTTCAAATCCCGTCCCAGCGGCTTTCTGACGGCAGGCTCAGGGCTTCTTGCCTGGTAACGGAACTTGCGGGTGATACGCCCAGACCGAGCCAGTGACGCGGTGGTTCGGCGTTGTCTCCACCACATCTCCATTGGGCAATGTCTTCTTCACCTTCGGCCCGAGAAACGAGACGATATGCAGGCGCGCGCGGTGGATCGGATCGCCGTCGGGAACATTCTGCTCCAGCACATCGACAACGCCTTGTTCCACCACAGCTTCGACAACCGCAGTGTGGTGCGGGCGCTTCTCGAAGGTCGTGCCGCCGGTTTCCCAGCTGCCGTCCGGATGCGTGGTCTTGACCTCGGTCTTGTCTTCCCAGGTGAAGTTGCGGAATTGCAGGATGTCACCAACCAAGACGTCGCGGCGCAGATCCTTCACCAAGGTACCCCAGACATAGTCGTCGTTCGGCCCGACCTTTCCCATGATCTGCGTCGAGGTCTTGCCGCCGCAGTCTCTCAGCGCGGTTTCGAGCATTGTCCAGCACTCACCATCACCGATCTTCTGACCGATGCGCTTGACGCTCCAGGCCACGAGGTCATCGGGAAGAGCCATGCCAGCCTCCGGGAAATGCCAGCGTGGATGTTAGGTGGCCCTCGAGACGTGGACAACATCGATAAGAGCGCCCCTGCTTTCCGACCACGACGGCAAGGCGCACGACGATGATCGCAACGCCCGCATTGCGCCAAAAGCGGACATTGAGTCGCTGCCCAATAGCGGACCTTCTGCCGTCGCGGGGTTGATTGGCAACTTTCGCCCCTCGCGGGCATCCAGAAGGTCTGCTGCCGGGGCTCGGAATTCGGGGCGGAGCCAGCGGGCGGCGTGGATGAGTCGATTGGCGTTACTTCGCTTGATGGGCAGGCCAATCAGCCTTCTCGACTGATCCGGCAGTGCAGCCGAGCTATTGCGGAATTGATGTGATGAGGATCACAGAACACGGTTGTCGATTTGCAGCAGCATAGGGTTGCTTTGCGGGAGTTGTTCTGTTTTCGGCCAGCTGCCCAGGTTCAGCAGCGCCACAACCACACGTGAGCCACCGCCCGGAAGCGAACACTCAGATGCAGACCTGCTTCAATACCGGTTGTGACCAGGAGCGTATTGGCCATGAGCGCCGTCGTTTGGTTCGACACCAGCCTTCTTATCGACATCGAGTCCGGCGCGCTCAAGGGCGGCGCCGAAGAGTTGGCGCGAATGCAAAGGGATGGTTTCAAGATGCTTCTCCCCAAGCATGTCGAAACTGAGTTTCTGTACTCGCAGCAGGGTGCGCAGAACTTGGCGAAGCGTCAGGCCTTCCTGCAGCGCTTCGGCATGGAGGTCGACAACATGGCCTCGAAGGTTCCTCTCGCCCAAGTTCGTGCGTGGACTGACCAGGCCACCGCCGCGGGGCTCGGGCACGGGGACGCCAAGATGGTGGCCCACGTCCGCGCAAGCGCACATGTCCGGAATGTCAGGAATCCGGTGCTTTTGAGCCAAAACACCAAGGACATCTCCAGAATGCGGTTGCAGGGGGTTAACGCGCTGCGTTTCGAGCCAATCGCGCTGAAGCCGAAGATGCATGTCGCGGTGCATGGCGGCGGGAAAGCGATCAAGCCAAAAGCCTCGATATCGCCGGCGACTGGCGCCCCTACCCGCGGCGCGATGTTCAAGGCAGGGCTGAAAGGAGCGTTCTCGGCGCCCAGCATCGCCTCCATGATCCCGGACGTCATCCTCAAGTTTGCTGACCGCGCTGCGGCGAAGCAGGCGCTCCGCAACATCCAGGTGAAGTTCATCAAGGAAGGCTTCGCCCGCGGCGTCGCCGCCGGTATCATGCGCTGGACGGAAGCCGAGCTTGACGCCAACTCCAAGAACCGCGTGTCGACCTTGCGTCTTGAGGGCATGGGCGATGCCGCCGGGATGTTGAAGCTAGGCGATATGTTCAAGCTGGCCGAAGCCACCGAGAATTATGCCGTCGACATCGGTTATGCGTATGCAGGCACGAAAGAGCCGGCGTGGAAGGACCAATTGCGCGACAAGGGCTTCGCCTTCCTGCGCAACGCTCGCTATCACTTCGGCGACGATCCGGAAGATCTGTTCGAGTTCGAGTTCATCAGCAAGCTGGCCTGGGCGATCCATAATTCGACTGACGCGATCATTGGGCCGGCGATCAGTTTCGATTGATAAGGTTTGGAGAAATTGGTGCAGGCTCGAGGAGGGAAGCTGCGCGCACCCCCTCCCGCCCGGCTGCGGCTGCAGGTCCGTCTCCGAGCTTGAAGCGAGCGAACGGCGTGCGCATAGCGCCATAACCCGACACGGAGGACCCGTCGGGTGGCCGACATTCCGCGCCGCGCGCTCGACGGGACCGCTCGCCCCTTGCCCCAATTCGTCTGAAGAACTTCAGCGTCGAACGGGGTCCCGCCGAAAGCCCAAGTGAGGAGCACGACCCGAGAAACACCTAGCTATGGCCGGACATAAGTCCAGCCTCGCTCCTGCAACTCTATGACGCGAACCACTCCCGATGCGACGACCGAAACATCAGAGATTAGAGAGATTTGCTTGTTCTCGGCCTTGCTCATGTTTTCCTGGGTATTTCCGCAACCCTTAAACGAAATCGCCGGGTTGTTGGCCATGATGGACTTAACCCGATCCTTGACAGGAGAGGTGTCGTCCCGAAGCATGTGCAGCCCGGGGCCGAACGTCACGATTTCAATTTCAACCTTCTCTCCGAGATCCTTGTAATATTGAGCAACATTTGTCGCGTTGTTGAGCGCGAGATTCATCGTTGCAGCCTCATTCGAATTCACCTGAAGAACGAGGCGGTGGGTTTTTGTTTCGGACGCAGGCCGCTTGGATTCCTGCACCGTGGCGGCTTGCTTCTTGTCCTGCGCCATTGCTGACGGTAGGGCGGTCACGATCACAAGGCCGGACAGCGCAGCCCGGACCGTTTTGCTGCAACACATCATCCTGGTTCTCCTGTGCGGTTTGAGAGCTATCAACTGCCTGGTTTGGCCATGGCGTTTGGCCACCTACACGCCGCCGCGATGCGGTCTCGAACGCTCTTCAGCCCCGCCAGGGAGAAGTGCCCCTCATAGGCGCTGCCCACTCTGGGCGCGAGGCGAACATGGAAGTCGCCCTCGTCGGGCAAGGAGAGCAACAATCTTACAGCATCCGCCCTGAAGGCGGCGCCGGGACCGAACGCCGACGCGCCGGCTGCGACCTGCTGCGGTTGCGTGTCGGCGATCCGGTAGATGATGGCGTATTCTGTGCTCCCGTCGACCATCGCCGGACCGGAAACAGCCAGTTCGGTCCGGCCACCGCGGCAATAGATGCTCAGGCGCGCCAACGCATTTTGCCCTCCGCCGCGCGCAAATGTCGTCGCCGTGATGATCGGCGTGTAATCGACCGGCGAGGTCGTCTCGCTGACGATCCAGTTCGCTTCTCGGCGTGCCGGGGGTTCCGTAGGCGCGATACTCCGCGACAGCTTTTCCAGGCATTCCAGCCGCGCTGCGGGCTCGAGCACGGCACAAGCGCGAAGATGCGACATGGGGTCGGGCGCTTGCGCCAGAGCGACGCTTCCTGCGATCTCCAGCGCGACAGACAGCAGGATCGCTTTCATCGCAGGGCCCGGGGTGCTCGCGCCTGCCGATCCAGCCATTCTTGCGCCGCCGAGAAGCGATCCAGGCCGGGGACGGTGGCGGCCAGGTTGATCGACTTCCATTTTGGGTCGTAGCCAGGCCCCTGAAGCCTATCGATGCGGGAAAATAGCACGTCGACAAAGCGCGCGACGCGCTGGTAGCGATTGGTTTGCGCAGCCCAGTTGAACGCGACGAGTGCGGTCGGCACCGCAATCGTCTGCACTCGCTCGCCTTCCTTGATCAACCCGGGATATTCGCCAGCCTCCAGCACGGCTGGCAGATAATAATCCTCGAACTTGACGTCGTATTTAACCGGAAGAAACTTGAAACCGGGTTCGAAGCGCCCGCGAACGAACGCATCGACCGGCTTGGACGTGACGAACACGACCGCAGCGATTTCACCCTTTCGCATCTGTTCGAGCGCTACTGGATGAGGAATGAATGTCTTCTCTGCATTAATCCCGAGTCGACTGAAGATCAGCGGCCCCGAATACGCAGCCGCGGTCCCCTGAGTATTGAAATTCACTTTCTTTCCGGCCAGATCCTCTAGGCTCTGGATCTCAGGCCGAACGAAGACATGCAGCTCTGACGGGAAAAGATTAAGTACATAAGTGACCCGTTTCCGCATCTCAGGCAGTTGAGCCTTGTATTCCTCCAACGCATCGGAATTGATGATCGCTGTGTCAATGCCACGCAAATAGAGGAGCGAGTTCAGGTTCTCCGTAGCCCCGCGCGTGACGATGGGCAGGAGATGAAGATTCGGACCATCATCGACGACCCGAGCCATCTCCGACGCCAGGCGCAGTGGCGCTCCTTCGATCAGTCCGCCCGCGAGCCCAACGGTCCAGGCGTTCATCTTCTCCTGCTCCGTTGTGCGCGCTGAGGCGCGTCGCGGAGAGGATGCGCTTTGAGCCTCCACCCTGGTCGGCTGCGCGAACAATGGGGCCGGCTGAAGCGCCGGAGCGAGTGCGATCAAGACGGCAAGCAGAGGCAGGCTCTTTGCTGGGTATCTGTTCATCCTGGAACTCCCTCGCGCGCTCACACGAATAGCCGCCAGGACGACTTGGCCCGACGGCTTGTTTATCGATTCAAAGTGTCGAACCTTGCCTTCGCCTCTCGGACACCTCCGGCATGCGCCTTCGCGTAAAGCTCTCGCGCCTTTGTCACCTCGCCTCGCGTTCCATACGTCTTCCAGGCCAAGAGGATGCTGGGGTCGTATGTCTCGGCGAGCATGAAGACCGCGCGCGAACTGCCCAGTTCCGCGGCACGCTCAAGCACGATCCGCGCGGCGCTTATGTCCCCTTGGCCGAGCAGAGCACCAGCTCGTACAATCATTTTCGCCGCCTCGGCGTCGCGTTCGGCATCCGGCAAGACCGGTGCCTCGGTAACAAGGTCCCCTGCAGGTGCGAACATCGGCGAAAGCCGGCTTGCGGCCTGTTCTGGCAGGAGCCGCACGGCGGTTGCACGCTGAAGCACATCGAATTCCGCCGCTCCTGCGACGCCTTTTTCGCGCTCCTCCTTGAGCTCCTGTCGAAGCGCGGCGATCCGGGCCTCCGCGCCTTGCCTGCGGGCTTCCGCCTCTGTGCTGGCTAGGCCAAGCTGCGCAGTCAGCCTCTCGTTCAATTGCCGGGCGTTTTCGAGCTCCGCCGCCAATGCGCCATTCCGAGCACGCTCGTCGTCGAGATATCGACGATACTGTTCCGTGCCTGCCGACCCTTCCTGTCGTGCGCTGGCGGCCTCCGCCACGGCAGCTTCTTTCTCCCGTTCAAATCGGAGGAGTTGCTCAGTCTTTTCGTTCAGCCCCCGCCGGAGCAGCGCCGCCTCTTCGTTTGCCTGGCGTGACTGCGTCGCCAACTTCTCAGTCTCGCGCCGCGC
>UCLR01000082.1 GCA_900473415.1 Hyphomicrobiales bacterium | reverse complement strand
GCCCGGATCTGCTCTTCGAATTCTTCGGGAATGGCGCCGTGGCGCGCGAGAACCTCGATCGAGGCGACCTCGCCGGTTTCGTCATCCGCAACCACGTGAATGACGGCGACGCCCTCAGCCGAACGCCCGATGCGCTCCCCGTCGGTTAGGGCATGGTGCCTGGTCTTTGCCGGCACGCGCTGGGCCGGAACGAGGCGCTTCCGGTGGGTCTTGAACGGCTGCAAGAAAAAGGTGTCGACGCCGGCCATGGCTTGACTCCGAGGCTTGATTTGTTCTCTTAATGTTCTCATATCCGAGGACGAGAACAATGCAAGCCCAGCCGCAATCCGCGCCTGTACCGAATCCCATGGAAGGGAAGATCGACGCGGTTCTTGCGGAGTTCGGAGGCGACGCTCGCGCAGCCATCGGCGCCTTGCTTTACAATCGCGAGGAGCTGCTGAGGGATGCTGATCGGGCGATTTCTCTCGGCTTCCTGCGCGGCAAATTCTCGGAGGGAGCGCGGCCGGTTCGCGAGTCCGAATGAGCTATGGAACCTCCGAACAAGGAAACGGAGCTGCGGGACTTCCCGTGGATCGTGGTGCGCTTCCGCTGCTACTACTGCCGGCGCAGCGGCGATGCCCGCCTGGCCTCGCTCGCCTGGCGCTACGGCGCGCATGCCACGCTCGCGCAGCTCCTCGCGCTGTTCCGCGAGCCTTGCCCCTGGCGACACGACAACCCGGCCCGCCGCCCGCAGAAGTACGGGATGAAGTGCGGCGCCTACTGCCCCGACATCGGCCGAACCTCTCCGCCCGATTGGCCGCCGCCGATGATGGGGCTCACCCTGGTCGAAGGAGGGAAGGATGACCAGCTTCCAGCCGAACCGAGCCGCGAGCCCCGACGTCGTCGTGTCGGTACGTCGGATTGACTGCGAAACCATGGAGCGTTTCCCGCTCAGCGATGAACAGAATTCCGTGGCCATAGCGGCGGCGAACGCCGCTTTCACAGCAGCGGGTGTCACGCCGAACCTAGTAACAACTGCCGACTGGATGCTTGAGGGCTGGGATATCGCCGGTTTCCCTGAGCCTGGGCCGGGACAATGGTTCGATATTGCCATGGTTGGCGGTGATGCTCAGCAAGCCGTGGAGCAGGCGCTGGCAGCGCGCTGGCCGGAATTCCGTACCAAGTGGATCGAGCTCCGGCTCGACGCCCTCGAAGAGGGCGCATAGGCTCCAGCCCATGTGCAACCTCTACAGCCACACGCGCAACATCGAAGCGATGCGGAAGCTGTTCGCAAAGTTCGACGTGGCGGCTCAGGTCGTGCCTCAGCCGGGGATTTTTCCCGACTATAGCGCTCCTGTGATCCGCAATCCGACCGGCGGTGGCTTGCCTGAGCTGGCCATGGCGCGATGGGGCATGCCGTCTCCATTCTTCGTCATCGAGAAGGCGGCGAAGCAACGGGCGGACAAGCTTGCGGCGAAAGGCAAGGCCGTCGAGATGGCCGAGCTGATCCGCATGGAGCCAAGCGCGGGCAACACGAACATCCGCGACACGAAATACTCGCACTGGCAGAAATTTCTGGGTGTCGAGCATCGCTGCCTGGTGCCTTTCACTTCCTTCTCGGAATTCAACAAGGATGCCGGCGGCGACATCTGGTTTGCCTTCGGAGAGGAGCGCCCGACCGCTTTCTTCGCCGGGGTGTGGACGCCGCAGTGGAGGAGCGTGCGGAAAATCAAGGAGGGCGAGGTGACGGCCGATCTCTATGCCTTCCTCACCACCGACCCGAATGCCGAGGTCAAAACGATCCACCCGAAAGCGATGCCTGTGATCCTCACGACTCCAGAAGCGTGCGAGACTTGGATGACGGCGCCTTGGGATCAGGCTTTCGCACTGCAGAGACCGTTGCCAGATGGTTCGCTTCAGATTGTGGCCCGCGGTGTGAAGCAGGACGGCCCGGCCCAGGAAATGATCCCGTCGGTCAAGGCGCCACAGCAAGGGGATCTCTTTTGACGGCGGCGCTCGCGTGAACAAGGACAAGCACGCTGCTCGAGCGCGCGCCGCGATCGAAAGCGGCGTCTTGCACATCAATGTCAGCATCGGCCTGGCCGACGGGGTCACGGCTGACCAGATGATCCAGGCCTTAAGGTCACCGACGGAGACGCTATCGCGCAACGACCGTCTGGCTGGCGCGCTCACCGCCTTTATCCGGGAGACAGAGGAAACATTGCTCGCGCGAATTCCGCTTGGCGGCGACGTCACCTGGCAGGATCTCCGGCGCGCGGCAGAACTCATCCTGCGCCCTGGCGACGAGAAGCTCGAGTGGATCATCGATCGTGCAACCTACGCTCTCGTCTCCTGACACGCTCCCTCTCCTCGAACTCGCGCTGCCGGCGCTGGACGCCCAATTCAAAAACTCGAGCGATCCCCTGCCGCATTGGGCGATTACCGGCGCCTCTGGCCTGGACCTCTGGCTCCATCATCGAGCCGCGCGGCATCTCGATATCGCCGTGGCGGGCATGTCGCCTTACCAGTTCGCCCCTGCCCGCAATCCAGCGGCTTCCGCCATCGGCACCGAGCAGCGATGGGTCAGGAACACCCAACGGGTCACTGGCTCCCGCGGCTCAGTGACGTTCCGGTCGATGACGCGGCAGACAACGCCGAACCACGCCTGGACGGTCTATCGAGGCCGGCAACTCGCGGTCGAACCCCCAAAGCAGATCGTTTGCTTTTCGATCCGCTTCCATGCACCCTACTTCTCAGAGGCCGAAGCGTTCGACCTCGCGGCGACAGCTCGAGTCTTCCCCGACCTCGCCGACGTTCTGGCGCGGCAACTCAGCGACAGACTTGAAGACCTGCATGATGCGCTTTGCCACCTGGGTCGAAAGGGGCCCGGCGCTATCCGGGCCGCTGTTGATCCGAGGGCAGGTTTCTCCGATCTTCCTGACCATGCGATCACCGAGTGCCTGGCTCTGGTCGACCGGGCAATTGCGTTGGCCAACGACGACGAGAACGCAACGCGATGAAGCCTGAGCCCGCGCTAGCGGCAACCGATCTGAAGAAGTGGAGCGAGATCCATGGTTGAGATCTCAGGTGCCGAGATCGGCAAGGCCCTGCAGCGCGGTCGGGTCGCTCAGATGACTGAACCCCGAGCTATGGCCGCGCGATACGATCATCTTGCTGGTCGCATTGTGGTGGATCTGGCCAACGGGTGTTCCTTCGCCTTTCCAACCAGCCTGGTGCCGGGACTGAACAGCGCCACCGACGAACAGATCGCGGCCGTCGAGGTCCTGGGAGCCGGATCCGGCTTACATTGGCATGGGCTGGACCTCGATCTGTCGCTGCCAGGCGTTATGGCCGGCAGATTCGGTGCCAGAGCCGAGATGGCTCGGCTTGCTGGCCAAACGACAGCAACTGCAAAGGCCTCCACCTCCGACGCCCGCGGCGGCAAGCGCGGTCAGCCGAGCAAAGTTCGTTGATCAGCGCCTGCTTGCTGCACGTCCCACTTTGCGGCGTTGAAGCAGATTGCCGCGCCAGAGAGCGGCAGCGGGCTATATGATATGATCCGAGGTGTCTCGGACCGGAGCTTCACTGACCGATCTGGACCTTCATTTTGCCTTTCTGGGCCGTGGCACGGTGCGTCTCGAAACGAGTACGGCCCCCTCGAAGAGCCGCCGAGACCCCCACCCCGCCGCAGGAGGCGGATTTGCCTCTGCGTAGATCGCCGAAAGCCGCACCTGCTCAGCATCGAGGCTCGGATAGTCTTCGAGTATTTGCTCTGTTGGAAATCCGGCCGCGACCGACGCGGCGACGTCGTATACTGGGACACGCGTGCCCCTGACGACCGGCGTGCCGCTCAGAACCTCGTCTGAGCGGGTGACCATTTCGCGAGCTTTCTCGAGGTCGACCGTCGTAGCCACTGGACCTCCATGCGATCCGTTTTGCGATTGCGGCGGAAGCGCCGTGCGGCCTCCAGCTTCGCAGGCCTGTTCCAGCCGGAAATCAGGAATGAACACCTACGTACACGGCGTCGAGGTATTCCAAAACCTCCGCGCCTCTACCTACTTCAACGAGCTCCATCGCAGTTAGGCCGGAGAAACCGGGAAGTGGTCTGATTGGTACCAGGCGTGAGCATCTTGCGCCGATCCGAACCGAGGCTCGGCTTTCGACTCGCGATCATCACTCATAGATCACCCTGGCTTTCGATCGGATTGACGAGATCGAGTGTGCGGTCTCAAGGGCCGCGACCATCACATGGCTGCACCCCAAGCGATCCTGGCCAGCATGTTTTTGACAATCGGCTCGCCCGCTTCGGTTTGGGCTAACTCAAGCGGGGCCTGATTGTTGAGCACCGATAAGGGGCGCCGAAGCCACCGATCGGCTTTCTCCGCGTCGCCAAATGTCTCCTCGGCCAGTGCTCGAATGCGCTTGCGGCGCGCTGTCTTGCTGAGCATCGGTTGTTCTCCCGCCCCGAGAATAGCACGATCTCCGTGGGAGCTTGCCGGAATACGGCGATGGTCGAGGCTCTCCTGGATGGACCTGCCCCTGAAGCCCGCCGCCGCGAAATGGAGGATCGCTTGGAAAAGGCCGACAAGAGAAGGAGCATCAGGCTGTTCGACTCGTCTCGTCCACGTCGGGAACCCCCCCATCAAGTGGTTCCCAGCTGGCCAGCAGCGCGAGGAGGTCCGTGCTGGCCGTGACCGGCTCGATGATTAACTTGTTCCCCTCACGGTGGATCATCGCCTGATCGCCCGGCAGTTCGAACTCCACAGGGTTCCGGATGACTTGGTTACGTCCGCTCCGGAATCATCGAACGCGCCTTGTTTCGACATCGGACATGGAACCCTCCCGAGCAGATGACTGACATATGCGGGTTCCCTTCTCGGGGCGCAGGATCTTGGCGTCTGGTGCCGACGGCGAAGCGGCTCAAAGGCGCCAACAATGCACCGGCTTCGCAAGCTTCAGACCAACTCGATCGACCTGAAAGCCCTATGTGGTCCCCGCCGCAGGTATCCCGCGTCTTCGATCTTCTCGACCATCTTGTGGACTGCGCTCTTGGTCCTGAGGCCACGTCCCCGCATCATCTCCTCATAGGACGGTGCGCGCCCGTGGCGCTGGATATAGCCTCTGACGAATTCGAGAAGCTCCGTCTGCTTCGGGGTCAGCTTCCCAGCCTGGTCCAGTTTCATGGTCTCAGCCGAAATCTCCTGTGGCGGTCAACGAAGGTCTTCGGCGGCGCCCTGCTTGAGGCGGTCGAGCAGTATGCCTCCAATGCTCGGCTTTGGCACGATGAGCCAGCCCTAGGCAACACGCGGGTTCAGGTGCAGGCTAAGGGCCAACTCCGGCCGCCGGGTCGTTGTCAGTATCTAGAGCGGGCCCACTGGGAGTGGCGCGTTTCGAACGAACGTCCATGCGCAATCAAGCATCGCCCGAGCCCACTAGCATTTTGCTTTTGCGCCGCCTTTCAGGCGCAAAGCCCCCTCCCCTCTGTGTTTCGTATGCAAATCGCAGCCAAGCCAATTGCTACGACGCGAGTCAGCCGAGGAATCCGCAAATGCCTTCAACTAGCGAGCCAGCGGACTATCCCAGACGAGAAACAGCAGCGCTTTGAGCTGGGCGAAGCGCTCCGGCCCAAGTTCGGAACTCCACTCGCGCTCGATGTCGCGCAATACGTAGACCATCTTGGAGAATGCAGCGTGCCCGCGTTCGGTCAAATAGATCAGACGCGCGCCGCCCTCACCTTGAACGTCGGACCGGACGATATAGCCGAAACCCTCGAGGCTTCTCAGCAGCTGGTTGATGGCCTGCTTGCTCATGCCGGCGCGCTCGGCGAGCGTACCCGGGCGAACCTTGTCCGGTCCGGGAAACTGCAGGACCGCCATATGCGGCAGGCGCAGCTCGTCAAAACCGGCAGCGTTGAGCTCCTTGATAAGCCGGCGCTGGATCGCCTGCGCCGGAACGCGCAGCAGAGCGCCGATCAGCATGTCCTCGGTTTTCATCGGCAAACTTTCGGGGATAGGGCATTGACTTTTGGTAAACGGCGTTTACCGTTGGCTGGTAAATGTAATTTACCGAGGGAGATCAGACAATGCCTCCGCCAGTCATAGATCCTCACGTCAATCCTTCCGACGAGACCATCGCCACCAAAGGGCTCGCGGTTCGCTTCTTGCTGACCGGAGATAACTCGAACGGCAGCATTGCGACCTTTGAGCTGACGGTCCCGGCTGCGCAGCGTCTGCCAGCTCCCGCGCACAGCCACGATCACTACGAAGAGACGATCTACGGCGTCGACGGCGTACTGACCTGGACCGTCAACGGCAAACAAATCGATGTCGGGCCGGGACAGGCGTTGTGCATTCCGCGAGGCGCCGTTCATCGGTTCGATAACAACGGAAGCAAGGACGCGAAGATGCTCTGCGTGATTACGCCGGCCGCGATCGGTCCGGAGTATTTCCGCGAGGTGTTTGAGGTGGTCAACGCCGCAGCCGGTGGCCCGCCGGACCGGGCCAGGATGGCGGACATCATGCGCCGTCATGGTCTTACGCCAGCAGCGCCCCAAACATAGAAGCCGATGGGTTTCACCATAGAAGCTCGCTGTGACAGCTGCGGCTTCCAGTCGGAGGCAGCAATCGGGGCAGGGATGGCCAATTTCACGGAGCTATCCGAGTGGCCAGCCTTCTGCAGCGTCTGCGACACGATGGTCAGCGTGAACACGCTCCGCAAACCAATCGCGTGCTTCAGCTGCGGTTCCACGCAGGTTACAAAATACGGAGATCCCGCGCTGTCCGACAATGCCGGTCGGGAGGTCGGGTCCTGGAGTGGTCAGGCGCTGCATGCCAGCGGTCATTATTGTCCCGGATGCAAGGCAAGGACGCTGACATTCGGCGACCGGTTCGGCCGGCCGCGCATCATGTTTGATTGATCGCCATACGAATTCTGAACACGCCGCAACCCCGCCCCTTTGGGCGGGGTTTTCCGCTTATCTGCAAGGCCCAAACCAAATTTGTTATAAATTCCTGAATTTGACAACAAGTGGCGACTTGTGTTCAAATTCAGAAATTCACAACAATGAGATGCGCGATGAAAAGGCTGTCTGCGGCGGAAGGAATCCTGTTCGCCGAATTGGCCGGACGCGCCTTCGACGCCGAGTTCGATCAGCAGTTCCCCCTCAACGGGCAGTTCTCAAAGGAGAAACGCCCGACCCGCGAGGGCGAGGACAAGGAATATTGGTACTATCAGGGCTATCGCAAAGCCTCCGACGGAGAGCGCGGCGCCCGCTATCGCAAGTATGTTGGGCCCGCCGGCGACGCCGATCTGGAAAAGCGGATCGAGCACTTCAAGACCCTGAAGGTCGATGCACGTGAGCGATCGCGCATGGTCAGCCAGCTGAAGGCCATGGGCAACCCCGCGCCCGGCCCGCTGGAGGGCGGCATCGTCAAGGCCCTGGCCGAAGAAGGCATCTTTCAGATGCGCGCTCTTCTGGTCGGCTCACTGGCCTACCTGACCTATGGCTCGCTCATCGGCGCAAAGCTCCCTCGCGCGCAGATGATGGCGCAGGACGTCGACTGCGCCCAGGAGCGCGGGATCTCGATCAGCATCGACGACAAGACCGGCAACCTGCTCGAGGCGCTCCAGCGCTACGATGCCAGCTTCCGCCCTGTCCCTCACCTCAGCGACCGCGTGAACAGCACCACCTATGCGAACGACCAGAACTTCCGCGTCGACTTCATCACCTCGCATCGTGCGTCGGATGAGGTCGGCGATCGCGTCACGACCTTGCCCTCGCTGGGAGGCGTCGGCGCCGCCCCGCTGCGCCATCTCGACTACCTGACCAAAGATCCGGTCAGGGCTGTCCTCCTGCACGAGTCCGGGGTTTCCGTCCGGGTTCCTCAGCCGGCACGCTATACCGTGCACAAGATGATCGTCTCAGGCATGAGGCATGAGAGCGGCCGAGAGAAAGCGGACAAGGATATGCGTCAGGCCCACGACCTCATCCTTGCCCACGATCTGACCCGCCGCGGCTACGACCTCGCAGAAGCATGGGCCGAGGCCTGGGAGCGAGGTCCACGCTGGCGCGAGGAGCTCGCCAAGGCTGTTATGCGCCTGGAGCCTGATGCTCTCGACATCCTCCATCGCCAGGTCACGGTCATCGGCAACGACTATGGCTTCCATGCGGATGCCGAGCCTCTCCGCGCGATCGGCGACAGCCTCGCCGGCGCCGACCCGTTGCCTCTATCGTCAAGCCGGCCGCGCCCGCTCTGATCGGCGTCACGGTCGGCCGTGAGGACGTCGCAGCTGCTCTTCAGGCCATCCAGTCCGATGAGGCCGCGACCAGCCCCCTCGCCCGGCTGCTCACGACATTCCAGGAAGCCATCGAGCAGCCTGAGTGGCAGCGGGACACTCAGGGAAAGGTGTCCAAGACCGGCAAGACGATCAGCGGCCAAGAGGCGCTTGCAAACCTCATCTCGGTTTTTGGCCAGGTCCCGAAGAGGAAGGTCTTTCTGGATCCTGCCAGGTCTGAGACCTGCCTGGCTCTGGCCGACCCGGATGTCGCCGACCTTTATCAGGCCGCGCAGGCATCCGCGTCGACGTCGATGACCCCGCCCCCGGCCAGTTCTCCGACGTGCCGAAGGACGATCTCTTCGTCGTCATCGATGCCGACGCGCGGACGGTAAGGGCTGCTCCAATGGGAACGCGCGTCGAGACGCTACGCCGCAATACTGCTCGCTTCCTTCAGCATGGCCCGTTCATCCAAGCGGGTGACGGTGCCGCCAATCGGGGCGGCGCAGGGTGAAGTGGGACAGCTCATCGGTCGTCGCCGCGGCGGGCCTTGCGGTTAGCAAGCGGCCAGTGCGCATTCCGAAGGTAGTGCTGCTTGAAAAGTGCGTGAAAAGTGCATAAATTCAGCGCAGCTTTTTGATTGGTGGGAATGATGACCGCGCTTGCGCTCCCCGACGTCCTGGAATCCGTCCATCAGCCCGGAACCTCAGATCTTTCGGCGTCCGGAGTTGCCGATTTGTTTGGGCTTCAACTTCAGGATCTTGCCACGATCGCATCGGTTCACCGCAACACGATCCGGACGCACCCCAATACGCCCAAATTGCAGGCGGCCCTCCGCGACCTGATGCGGGTTCTATCCGCAGCGTTCGCCGTACAACCCGATAAGGATCGCGCGCTTTTCTTGATCAAAAATGCTCCAATACCAGCGTTTCGTCATAAGACGATCCTTCAGCTGGTCTCGGATGGACGAACCGACGATGCCGTAGATTATCTCGAGTCGATCAGCTCGGGATATGTCGGTTGATTCTCGGGAATATTCCCGCCGGCACCCTGCTCTACCGCGCCCATACACCGGAATGGGCTAGTCTTCCGACGAGCGGTGCCGGGGCAGCGCGCAAAGGTGGCCGGTTCAACCGGGAGGGGGTCGAAGCCCTTTATATGGCGCTCGATCAGGCCACCGCCTTGCGAGAATATCAGCAGACTTCTCCGTTCCTCCCCCCATGCACGATCTGCTCCTACACGGTGTCGCTGCAAGGCCTCGTGGATCTGCGCCAGCTCAGCCATGGCGATTCATGGGACGACCTATGGCACAGCTGACGGGAGGACTGGCGGCATCAGAAATTCGACCTCCATGTCGAGCCCCCTACATGGGTGCTTGGAGACCTCGTTCTGAGTGCCGGACACACCGGCATCATCTTCCCAAGCATGGTCAGTCCAGGCGGGATCAATGTGGTCGTTTTCAATGAGCAGATCAAAGGCGACAATAAGGTCGAGGTGAATGATCCCGCCGGCCAATTGCCGGCTGACAGGTCCAGTTGGCGCAATAATCAATCTGGGTAGCTGAACCGAGCCTTTCGGGGCGATGATCGACTGAGCCAGTTCCCAATTATGTTCGAGCTGCGATCGCGTCAGGCATGGACGCCTGCGTCAACAGCTTCGAGATAATCCAGCACGTCCAGGCCCCTGCCCTCTTCAATGAGGTTCATCGCGGATTGTCCGGAAAAACGGGAAGCGGTGCTGCTTGAGACCGATGCAGCACCTTGTGCCGAGCCCAACTGGGCTCGACCTTCTTTAGAATGAGTTCTTCGGCTGCGCCGGCGAGGATGGTCGTTTTGATATAATCGTCGAGGGGCCAATCGCGCTGTTTTGCTGCCGCGGCGGCCAATCGCTTTTCCTCTGGCGTGAATCGGATTCCGGCGCACCCGCCTAGATCTCCGCTCGTGATCGTCATAGGTCCACCGGCCCCTCGATTAGCTCAACGCTCGGGATCGAGATCCTGTCGCTCTTCCGCGGCTGATCCAAAGCTTCACCGACACAATGGGCCACGCTCCGAAAGGAGCGTGGCCTTTTCGGTTCTCGGGACACCTGTCACTGCAGGCGATCCCGCTGACTGCTTTGTCGCTTTGTTCCTCGCCATGACGGCGGCGGTTCGGGGAAGTAAAAGACGCTGGTCGCAAAAATCCTGCGCCCCGCGGTAAGCTTCGTGCAAGCTTTGCGGATTACACCTCATCCCATGGCAGGACGGCCGGACGGGATGCGTTCCCCGGCGCCGTAGACATGATGTCGCCCTGCCATCCCGGTAAAATCCGGAATGTTCCCCACAATCCCCTTTCAGGAATGAGGAACATA
>UCLR01000032.1 GCA_900473415.1 Hyphomicrobiales bacterium | reverse complement strand
ACACTCGGCGCCTGGGTCACCGTCATCCAGGGCTGCATCTTCGTGATCTGCGTCCTGCTCTTCCGCGAGGGGATCGTCGGCGTCATCGCGAAGGCGACAAAAAGGCCGCTCTGACACGCTCTGCGAGTCTGCGGCCTTTCTGAAGAGGGCTTCCAGCCCGATCGTCAAGACGATGGGGTCGATGGCCGATCTCGACTCCATCGCGCAGCTTGCATCCGGTCAGGCCCCGAAGCCCCCGTCGATGGTCTGCATCGAGCCGGTGATCATCGCGCCGTGGGGACCTGCGATATAGGCCGTAAGCTCGGCGATTTCGTCGGCCCGGGCATGGCGCTTGATCGCCATGAAGCTGTGCATCGTCGAGGCCATGGGGCCTTCGGCGGGGTTCATGTCGCTGTCGGTCGGGCCGGGCTGGATGCTGTTCACCGTGATGCCCCGGTCGCCGAAATCGCGGGCGAGGCCCCGCACCATCCCCTGCACTGCAGACTTGGTGAGGGCGTAAGCGGCGCCGCCGGCGAACGGCATCCGGTCGCCGTTGACCGATCCGATCACGATGATCCGGCCGTTGTCGTTCATCCGTCGCGCCGCCTCGACCGAGGCGTGGTACGGCGCGCGCACATTGACATCGATCATCCTGTCGACCTCGGCGGCATCGAGGGTCAGAGGATCGCCCAACACCAGCGTGCCGGCATTGATGACGACCACGTCGAGTTCGCCGCGGCCGGCGACCGTCCCGATCAGCTCGTCTCGATTGGCGCTGTCGGTGCGGATCGCCTCGGCGCCGGTTTCAGCCGCCAGCGCGTTCGCCGCGTCCTTCGATCCGGCATAGGTGAAGGCTACCTTGCCGCCGCCCTTTGCGAAGCGCCGCACGATGGCCGCGCCGATCCCGCGGCTGCCGCCGAGGACCAGCACATTCTTATCCGTGAAATCGTTCATGATCGCGTGTCCCGTCATTTGGCGCCGCCTCTTGGCGCGCCTTCTGGACGGAGAGATGCTCCTCCTGCATTGTTCGAACTAGCCGGAGAACACCGAAGCTAATCGACGGAAGCGCCGAACAATGATGAGGCTCGACGGGATCGCCGCATTTGTCGCCACCGCCGAAGCGGGGTCGATCAGCGCGGCGTCCCGGCGCCTCGGCCTGGCGAAATCCGTTGTCAGCGAACGGCTGGCCGAGCTCGAGCGCACGCTTGCCACGCGGCTGATCCAGCGGACGACGCGGAAGCTCTCTCTGACGGAGAACGGGCGGATGTTCCTGCCGCGCGCGCAACGCATCATGCGCGAAGCCGAAGAGGCTTCGGCAGAACTCGCTGCGCATAGCGGGCGGTTGGCGGGCCCTCTGAGGCTGTCGGCGCCGGTCGGCTTCGGAATCCTTCATCTGGCCCCGGCGCTGAGCCGCTTTCTCGAGGAGCATCGCGAGGTCAACCTGTCGCTCGAGCTGGACGATCGCTTCGTCGATGCGGCAGCCGAAGGTTTCGACGCCGTGCTGAGGCATGGTGCGGTTGGCGATACGCGGCAGATTGCCAAGCGGCTGGCCGTCAGCCGCCGGCTATTGGTCGCCTCGCCGGCCTATCTGGAAAGGCATGGCAGCCCGCGGTCGCTGGCTGAGCTCGCCCGGCATCACGGCATTCTTTACACGAACCGCGAGGGCGACTGGCGGTTCGCAACGGAGAACGGCTGGTCAGTCGTCAGGCCGAAAGCCGCGTTGCGGGTCAACAACGGCATCGTCATGCGGGACGCGGCGGTCGCGGGTCTCGGGATTACGCTGCTCCCGACCTTCTTCATCCATGAGAGCGTCAAGAGCGGAGCGCTGGTGCCGGTCGACGTCGGTGCTGAAAGCGAGGGTGCGGAGTTGTTCATCACCTACGCCCGCGATCATGGAGCGTCCGCGAAAATCCGCGCTCTGGCCGAGAGCCTGCGGCGAAGCTTCGGCGACCCGCCATATTGGGACAGTTGGGACAAATAGTCCCTAGCCCGGAATGCCGATATCCACTTTCGGCTGACGGCTGATTCCGCTCATTCCAGCCTCCAGCCGAGCCGGGCGTAGAGATAGCGCTGATAGGTCAGGATATCGACGCGGCGCAGGTCGCGGATGCGGCCGGGGTCGCGCGTGCGCACCGCCAGCGCCAGCTCTTCCATGATATGCGTCGAGAACTCCATGAAATCGGGCTCGTCCTTCCCCTTCACGCTGAGGGAGAACGCGATGATCGGCGCATTGCGAACGCGCAGCCGCCGGATCAGCGAAGCCAGCATCGGCGAGCCGCAGCGGTCCGCGATGAAGAAGGACCAGTCGTGGAAGGCCAGCATGTGCTCGCCCACATGCCCGCCGCGATAGGCGCGGCGCACGGCCTCGGTCAGCCCCTGCAGGGCCTGGAAATCGGCCTCCGGCGCGCGCTGGGCGAAAAGCGCTGCCGCTTCGCCTTCGGTCAACGAACGCAGCAGCCAGATGTCGTCGCAGACCGCGCGGTCCAGCGCCGGCACCTGGATGACCCGCGCCGGGGTGATCTCGAGCGCTTCCTCGGCCACCAAAGAGGACACTGCGTCACGCACGGGCTGCATGCTGGTGCCGAATCCGGTCGCGAGCGAGCGCAGCGAGAGCTTGGCGCCGGGATGGAGTTCGCCCCCGAGGAGCCTCTGCCGCAGGGCCTCGTAGACCTGGACCGAGAGGGTACTGGCGCTCTTTGCGCCATCGCGCTCGATGATCTGCCCGTTTCCCTGCTGCGGCTCCGGAGATGTCTCGGCAGAGGGATGCGGCGGATACGGCGGAGCGGACACGAAAAATGCCTTCTTTCCTGTTTCAGTGGGCGTGATCACAATGCGGTTGGATGCCTGCTAGTGAGAGAAAGCACTGCATGTTTCGCACCCAATCGCCGCATAATTTATGCTCTTGAAACGCGATTGACGGGTTTTGTCATTGCCATATAGTCCGATCTTGTCAATTGTGATCACAGGAAGCTGCATGTCATGAACATTGCCGCACGCCTTTCCAATCATCACTCGGACATGCTGCTTCTGCCTTTCTCGAACCTGAGAAAGCTGCGCGAGGACCGGCCTCTGGTCTTCACACGGGGCAAGGGCGTCTTCACCTATGACGAGGACGGCAAGGACTATATCGAGGCCGTCTCGACCTTCTATTGCGTTGGGCTCGGCTTCAGCGACGAGGAGCTGATCGAGGCCGCGATCACACAGCTCCGTGCGCTGCCGATGTACCCGTCCGGCATCCACCGCACCGTGCCCGTCGTGATGGAGCTCGCCGAGCGACTGACGCGCGCTGCGCCGATCCCGAACGGCCATGTCATGTTCGCGACGACGGGGTCGGAGGCCAACGACCAGCTCGTCAAGTTCACCTGGTACGCCAACCGCGTGGCGGGCGAGCCGAAGCGCCGCAAGATCATCTCGCGACGCGCGAGCTATCACGGCGGCACCATCTTCACGACGGCGCTCGGCGGCGGCGCGGCGGTGCAGGCAGCCTTCGGCGTGCCCACCGACGACATCATCCACGTCACGCACCCGACCTGGCCGATGGGTGCTCTTCCCGGCGAGAGCGAGGATGAATACGCCGACCGCCTCGTCGCCGAGATCCGCGACGCCGTCGAGGCCGCAGGCCCGGAGACGATCGCAGCCTTCATCGCCGAGCCGCTCTCGGTCTCCTCGGGCATGTTCCCGCCGCCGCGAGGCTATTTCCCCAAGATCCGGGCGCTACTCGATGGCTACGGCATCAGGATGTATTCCGACGAGGTCGTGACCGGTTTCGGCCGCACCGGCGCGATGTGGGGCTGCCAGAGCTTCGATTTCCAGCCGGACTGCCTCAGCACCGCCAAGCAGCTCTCGGGTGCTTATCAGCCGATCTCCGCCGTGGTGATGTCGGACGAATTCTACAGCCGGCTGGAAGCGGGCTCGGAAGCGGCCGGCATCTTCAACCACGGCTCGACCTATGGCGCCCATCCGGTCGCCGCCGCCGTCGCGCTCAAGGTGCTCGACATCTTCGAGCGGCGCGACATCCTCGGCCATATCGGCTCTGTCGCGCCGGTCTTCGCCAAGGGGCTCAAGGCGCTCGAGAGCCATCCGCTCGTCACGACGACCCGCGCCTTCGGCCTCGCCGGAGCGATCCAGGTCGCGCTGCCGGGTGCTGGCGGCGGTGCCGACGCGGCGCCCTCGCTCGTGCCGGGCGGCATCGCCACGCAGGTCTATGACGCGGCGCTTGCAGCCGGCGTGGTGCTGCGGCCGCTGCAGGGCTGCCTGGTGCTCTCGCCGCCGCTGATCATCACCGAGGCAGAGCTCGACGAGATGTTCCGCCGTATCCGGACCGGCCTCGACGCGGTGCTCGCCGAGCTGCCGTCCGCCTGACCCTTGCCTGCGCCCGGACGCGGGCGCGGCGCGAATCTTGCCTGCCTTCACCAAGGCCGCTCCAGCAGCGGCCGAGGGGATGCCGCGGGCCGACCGTAATCCGAAATGCCGCTGCGAAGGGGTTCAGGATGAATGTCACCGCATCGACGCCAGCATCGAGCGACGCTGCCCGCTGGGCGAGCGGCGCGGCCTTCATTGACGGCGCCTATATGCCGATCGCCGAGGCTCGCATCCCGATTACCGATTGGGGCTTCCGCCGCTCGGACGTGACCTATGATGTCGTCAGCGTCTGGGGCGGGGCGTTCTTCCGGCTCGACGACCATCTCAAGCGCTTCCGCGCCTCGATGGAGTCGATGCGGCTGATTCCGCAGGAAAGCGACGAGGACATCCGTGCTATCCTGCACAGGCTCGTGGCGCTCGCTGGGCTGCGGGAGGCCTATGTGGCGATGGACTGCTTGCGCGGACGCCCGCTGCCGGGCACGCAATACCACCCAAAGAACGCGCGGCCTTATCTTTGCGCCTATGCGATCCCCTATGTCTGGCTGATGAAGCCGGAGGTGATCGAGCGTGGCGCCCATATGATCGTCGCCTCGACCCCGCGCATCCCCGAGGCTTCCGTCAACGCGCGGGCCAAGAACTTCCACTGGGCCGACATGACCGCCGCCCTGTTCGAGGCGGACGAGAAGGGGGCTGACAACCCGATCCTGCTCGATGCCGCCGGCAACGTCACCGAGGGGCCGGGCTACAACGTCTTCTGTGTCACTGACGGCGTCGTCGCGACGCCGGACCGCAACGTGCTCGGCGGCATCACGCGCCTCTCGGTCATCGAGCTCTGCGCCGAGCTCGGCCTGCCCTGCGAGGTTCGCGATGTGCCGGTCGAGGAACTACGCAACGCCGACGAGATCCTCGTCTCCTCGACCGCGGGCGGCCCGATCGGGGTGAGCCGCCTCGATGGCCGCATCCTCAACAATGATCGCCCCGGCGCCATCAGCCAGAAGCTGCGCGAGACCTACTGGGCCAAGCGCAAGGAGGGCTGGCACGCAGAGCCGGTTCGATACGAAGCCGCCTGACCGTTCTCTCGAGTTTCCCGCCGCCTGACCACAGAAGAAGAAGGATCGTCACAGTGAGCAGATCAGATCGGACCCTCTTCAACACCATGCTTTCCGCCATCGGTGCCGCGTTGCTGAGTACGGCAGCCACCGCACAGACACTGCCGGTCCCGGGGCCGACGGTCGAAGCGATCAAGAAGCGCGGCGAGCTGGTCTGCGGCGTCGACAGCGGCATCCCCGGCTTCGCCTATCAGGATTCGTCGGGCGCCTGGAAAGGCTTCGACGTTGACTACTGCCAGGCGCTGGCCGCCGCGGTGCTCGGCGACCCGAAGAAAGTCAAATATGTCGGCACGACCGCCAAGGTCCGTTTCACCGTGCTGCAGTCGGGCGAGATCGACGTGCTGATCCGCGACTCGACGATGACCTTCTCGCGCGACATCGGGCTGGGCCTCACCGAGGTCGCGGTCAATTTCTATGCCGGCCAGGGCTTCATGGTGCGCAAGAACCTCGGGGCCAAGACCGCAGCGGAGCTCAACGGCGCCACCATCTGCATGATCACGGGCGCGACGCTGGAGCTCAACATCGCCGACTTCGCCCGCTCCAAGGGCACGACGATCAATTCGCTGCTCTTCGAGAAGTCGGAGGAGGCCTTCGCGGCTGCCGAGGCCGGGCGCTGCGACGGCTATTCGGACGATACCGGCTCGCTCGCGGCCGCCCGCTCCACCATGAAGGTGCCAGACGACTGGATGATCATGCCTGAGGTCATCTCCAAGGAGCCACTCGGCATCCACACCCGCGACGGTGATTATCGCTGGTCCGACATCGTCTTCTGGGTCGATACGGCGCTGAAGACCGCCGAGGAGTTCGGCATCACCAAGGCCAACGTCGACGAGAAGAAGAAGTCGGAGGATCCCTTCGTGCGCCGCTTGCTCGGGCTCGAGGGCGATTTCGGCAAACAGCTCGGCATCGACAACGAGGGCTTCTACAGGGCCATCAAGTCGGTCGGAAACTACGGCGAGATCTACGACACGCATTTCGGCCCGAAGGCGCTCGGTCTGCCGCGCGGACTGAACAATCTCTGGTCGCAGGGCGGCCTGCACTACCCGCTGCCGTTCCGGTGAGATCGACGGGATGGCTCGGACCAAGACCACGTCCGGCAGCAACGCCGCGCTGTGGCCGATGAAGTCCTCCCACGCCCTGCTCTGGCAGGGCGTGGTCCTCGGGGTTGCCCTGCTCGTCCTGTTCTGGTTCGGGCATAACGCAGCGAGCCATCTCGCGCGCCGCAACATGGTGCTGGACTTCAGCTTCCTGTGGCGCCCGGCCGGCTTCGCCATGCCGTTCCAGATCACCAGCTTCAAGCCGACCGACAGCTATGCCATGGCGCTGGCCGCCGCTTTCTCGAACACGCTGCTCGTCTCCGCGCTCGGCGTCGTCACGGCGACCTTGCTGGGGCTTGCGCTCGGTGTGATGCGTCTCTCGACGAGTTGGCTGATGCGCAGCGCCTCGGGCGGCATCGTCGAGCTGATCCGCAACACGCCCCAGCTCCTGCAGATCGTGTTCTGGTACGTCGGCGTGCTCCAGCTCCTGCCCCAGGCCCGCCAGAGCCTGTCGCTGGGCGGGCTGTTCCATCTCAATATCCGCGGCCTGTTCCTGCCGTATCCGCTGGGGGGCGGCTGGACCGCGACGCTGGCCGCATTGCTGGTCTTGAGCCTCGTTCTCGTGCCGCTGCTGCGCCGCTTTCTGCCGATGCGCCGACGAGGCTCCCGCTGGCTCTGGCTGGTGCCACCGGTCCTCTTCGTCGCGCTCGTCGAGAGCCTGTCGGGTTGGAGCATTCCGACGCTCAAGGGTTTCAACTTCGTCGGCGGGATGGTGCTGCCGCCGGAGCTCGTCGCGCTCTGGGTCGGCCTTTCGCTCTACAGCGCCGCCTTCATCGCCGAGATCGTCAGGGGCTCCGTCGAGGGCGTCGCCAAGGGCCAGCGTGAGGCGGCCTATAGTCTGGGCCTGAGGCCCTGGCCGACGCTTCGGCTCGTCATCCTGCCGCAGGCGCTGAGGGTGATGATCCCGCAGATGACGAACCAGTACCTCAACCTGATCAAGAGTTCCTCGCTCGGCGCAGCCATCGCCTATCCGGAGATCGTCCAGATCTTCGCGGGCACGGTGCTGAACCAGTCCGGCCGGGCGATCGAGGTGATGGTGATCCTCATGGGCGTCTTTCTTTCCGTCAATCTCCTGGCCTCGGCGGGGCTGGCGCGGCTGAACGCCCGGTTCGCGCTCAAGGAACGTTAGGAACAGGATGTCGAGCGCAGAGACCACCTCCGTCGTGCCCACCGTCCCGAGGGACCCCAGCCCGGAGCTGGCCTCGATGACGACGATCGCCCGCCGCTGGGTCCGGACGAACCTCTTCGGCTCGCTGCGCTCGGGAGTGGTGACGCTCCTCACCGTTGCCCTGCTCGTCGTGCTGGTACCGCCGCTGCTGCGCTGGTTCGTGACTGACGCTGTCTTCTACGGCCAGAGTCGCAAGGTCTGCGGCGCGGGCGCCTGCTGGGCCTTCGTCACCGACCGCGTCGAGATGTTCCTCTACGGCCGCTATCCGGTTTCGGAGCGCTGGCGCGTCAACCTTGCCGGGCTCGTGCTGGCAGGCTTCGCCATCGCTGCCGCCTGGCCGCGCAATCCGCGCGCGGTGCTCTGCGTCGTCATGCTGGTCACGCTCTGTCCGCTCATCGCCGGCACGCTGCTGCTCGGCGGTGCGTTCGGCCTGTCCTACATCCCGACCGACCAGTGGGGCGGCCTCTCGCTCAACGTGCTGCTGACCTATGCGACGATCGTGATCGCGCTGCCGCTCGGTATCGTGCTGGCGCTCGGCCGCCGTTCGAGTCTGCCCGTGATCCGCTGGCTCTGCACCGGCTTCATCGAGCTTTTGCGCGGCGTGCCGCTGCTCGCCGTGCTGTTCATGGCCATGGTGATGCTGCCGATGTTCCTGCCGGAGGGCACCGGTTTCGACCGGCTGTTGCGCGCGATCGTCGGGCTCTCGCTCTTCGTCGCCGCCTATCTCGCCGAGATCGTCAGGGCGGGGCTTCAGGGCGTCGACAAGGGGCAATACGAGGCTTCCGCCTCGCTCGGCTTGAGCTTCTGGGGCGCGCACCGCCTCGTCGTGCTGCCGCAGGCCTTCCGGTTGACGGTGCCGGGCATCGTCAACACGGTGATCGATCTGTTCAAGGACACCACGCTGGTCTCGATCATCGGCCTGTTCGACCTGCTCGGCATCATCGGGCAGGCGCTCAAGGACCCGAACTGGTTGGGCCTCGGCCGCGAGGGCTACGTCTTTGCGGCAGTGGTCTTCTTCATCTGCTGCTATGCCATGTCCCTCTACAGTCGCAGCGTGGAGCGCCGGATCGCACAGGCCCGGCACTGAGCCGCGGCCTCTGCGGCCACCACGAGCGTGGGCAGGCCGGCAGCAACTCCGAAAAGGGTGCGACTTGGCCCGGCTCTACTGGCCGGTGCGATTGCAGATGACCCAGATCGCGCGCACGGGCTCGTCGCCGATCGTCCAGATGCGGTGCGGGGTCTGTGCGCTGAACGAGGTCGAATCGCCCGGTCCGAGCTGGTACTGCTCGAAGCCGACCTGCAGGCCGAGCTGCCCGGACAGGATGAAGGCGTATTCCTTGCCGGGGTGGCGCACCAGCGAATCCGGCGGGCAGGATGAGGCGCCGACCTCGTAGATGACGTGCAGGAACTCGACCTGCGCGTCATGCTGCGGTGTCAGCCGCTCCCATTGCACCCCGCCGGACAGGCGGATCCGCTTCCGCTCCGACTCTCGCAGGACAGGCCCGGCGGCCCCTTCCTGCGAGGCGGGTTGCGCGGACGAATGTGCAGTAGGATTAAACATGTCATCGAAATTGAGGTCGAGCTCATTGGCGATCGCGTAGAGCGTGCCGACAGAAGGCATCACCAAGCCGCGCTCAATCTGGGAGATCAGGCTCGGCGAGACGCCGACCCGCCGCGCCAGTTCGCGCAGCGAGATGCTGCGACCCTCGCGAGCCGCACGTACACGCGCTCCCAGCGAGAGCAGGCCTTCCTGGCGCGGGGCGGCATTGGCCGGAATTACCAGTGTCCCTCGCGCGCGCATCGCCAGATCTTCCACGTTCCCGTCTGCTCCTCGAAGCGGCCTAGAAATCACCTGCGGGCGGTTGACAGCACGCTCCGGCGACTGTTTATTCATACTGAATAGGCGGACAATAGTAATAAACAGATAGTCTTGCGTCGGGAGGATGGCAAGCGTGCACCGGGTTCTCAAGGCCGGCGATCTCCGTTTTTCCGCGGCTCATGCGGGCCATGCGCAGGGCTTCGAGCGCGCGGAGCTGATCGGCCGCTCCTGTGGCGCCGTTCATACGGGGCTGGCCCAGTGCCGGCTGGCGAGCGGCGGGCATGTCGACGCCCATGTCCAGTCCTATGAGGAATATGTCTACGTCACGGAGGGCGAGCCCGTGTTGGTGCTGGAGGGCAAGGCCTGCCCGCTGGTGCCCGGCGCTGCAGCCTTCATCCCGGTTGGAGCGGAACACGCCTGGATCGGCCCCGATGGTGGCATGGCGAGCTGGATCGAACTCTCGACGCCGATTCCGCGAGGGCCCGAAGGACCGCGCGACACCTTCTTTGTCGGGCCGCCCGGCGCGCCCGAGCGGCAGGCGCTGGACATCCGCGACCCGCGCTCGCGCCATCTCTTCCGGATGACGGACGAGGACATTTCGGTCGACAAGCTGAAGGTCGGCTCGCGCGTCGATGCGCCGACCGTCTCGGCCGGCATGAACACGGCGCTGCTCGCCTATAGCGGCATTGCCGTGAAGATGCTGATCGACCAGCGGCTCTCGGCGGCGCTCGCGACCATGTTCATGGTCGAATACCAGCCGGGCGGCGTGGCGCATCCACATGATCACCCGCTTGAGGAGGCCTACATCATCCTGCAGGGCGAGGTCGAGGCGATGGCGGACGGCCAGCACTACCTGCTGAAGGAAGGCGACGTGTTCTGGACGGGCGTCGGCTGCATCCACGCCTTCTGGAACCGCAGCGATACGACGGTGCGCTGGCTCGAGACCTCTTCACCCGCGCCGCCGGCGCGGCATGGCTACCGCTTCAACCGGGACTGGGACTACCTCGACGAGAAGCTCGGCCGCCAAGGCTGAGAATAGACAAAGACAGCCAATGGGAGTGGCAGCATGGCGGATACCGCAGTCATCGTCGGGGGTACGCAGGGTCTCGGAAAGGAGCTGGCGGAACGCATGGCCGCCCGTGGCCAGTCCGTCTTCCTGAGCGGCCGCGATCAGGCCCGCGCCGATGCCGTCGCAGCCGGGATCGGCAAGGGCGCGCGCGGCCTCGCCATCGACCTGACGAAGCCGCATGACATCGCCGCTTCACTCGCGCCGGTCGGGACGGTGAAGCATCTCGTCATCGCCGCCATCGAGCGCGATTCCAACACGGCGCGCGACTACAGCATCGACCGTGCCATCAAGCTCGCGACGCTTAAGCTCGTCGGCTACACCGAGGTGATTCACGCGCTCGCCGGGCGGCTGGCGCCGGACGCCTCGATCGTCCTGTTCGGCGGGCTCGCCAAGGAGCGGCCTTACCCCGGCTCGACCACCGTCACCACGGTCAACGGCGCAGTCTCGACCATGATCCGCACGCTGGCTGTCGAGCTCGCTCCGGTGCGCGTCAACGCCATCCACCCGGGCATCATCGGCGACACGCCGGAATGGTCTGGCAAGCCCGAGGCGCTGGAGCGTGCCATCGCGCGCACCCCGATCCGCCGGCTCGCGACCATGAAGGACGTGGCCGAAGCCACGCTGTTCCTGCTCGACAACCAGGCTGTGAACGGCGTCAACCTGAACATCGACGGGGGCTGGCTGCTGACCTGACCCGATCCGATCGCCGACCCGGCCTCGAAAACAAACCGGGCGCAAACCAAACCAGAGGGAGGAGTGTCACATGTCGATTTCCAGGCGCGAGCTCGGCAAGCTCGCCGGCGGCATCTCCATTGCGATGGCGGCTCCCGCCATCTGGACGAGCGCCCGCGCGCAAAACCAGCCCATCAAGATCGGCTGCACGGTTTCGCAGACCGGCGCGCTCGCCGGCACCAAGAATTCGCAGATCGGCTACGAGCTGTGGCGGGACAACCTCAACGCTGCCGGCGGCCTGCTCGGCCGCAAGGTCGAACTCGTCATCTATGACGATCAGTCCTCGCCGGCACAGGTGCCGGGCATCTATTCGAAGCTGATCGACGTCGACAAGGTCGACTTCCTGTTCACGCCCTATGGCGCCAATCTCACCGCGACGATGATGCCGCTCGCCAAGCAGCGCGACAAGGTCGCGATCGGCATTCTGACGCTCGCCTCCAACGACAAGGTGAAGTACGACAAGTTCTTCCAGGCGGCCCCCTGGGGGCCGAACGGCGCGGAGGACTGGGCACGCGGCTTCTTCGACCTTGCACAGACTCAGGGCGTCAAGAAGATTGCGATCGCTGCTGCCGATACCGAGTTCTCGAAGACCGCTGCCGCCGGAGGCAAGCGCGTCTGCGAGCAGGCCGGCATCGAGGTGGTCTCCTACGACATCTATCCGCCGACGCTGAACGACTTCTCCGCCATCCTGCGCAACCTGCGCGCCAAGGCGCCGGAAGCGATCTTCCTCTGCTCCTACCCGCCGGATTCGACCGCGATGGTGCGCGGCCTCACCGAGATCGGCCTGCCGGCTTCGGTCAGGCTGTTCGGTGGCGGCATGGTGGGGCCGCAATATGCCTCGCTGATGCAGACGCTCGGCAAGAACCTCAACGGCATCATCAACTTCCACCTCTACGTGCCGGAGCCGACCCTGAAGTTCCCGGGCATCGAGGGTTTCCTCGCCGAATATGAGAAGGCGGCGAAGGCGGCCAATGTCGACCCGCTCGGCTTCTACATCCCGCCCTTCTGCTATGCGGCCGGCCAGATCATCTCGGAAGCGGTGAAGGCGACGGGCTCGATCGACCAGAAGAAAGTGGCGGACTGGCTCCATGCCAATCCGGTCGAGACCATCGTCGGCAAGATCCGCTTCAACGAACTGGGCGACTGGACCGAGCGGCGCGTGCTCATGGCGCAGTTCCAGGGCGTCGACGACAGCGGCCTCGACCAGTTCCGCAAGGCTGGCAAGCAGGTGATCCTCGATCCGCCGGCCTTCAAGAGCGGCGAGCTCGTGCCCTTCGCCAAGGCGCGCTCCTAGGGGCTGCCGTGTTTCGATGGAGCCACCACGTCATCCCGGACAAGCGGCGAAGCCGCGCCGATCCGGGATCCATCGTAGAGCGCCGGAGCCTTACGATGGATCCCGGATCTCCGCTTCGCTGCGTCCGGGATGACGGTGCGGTTCCCGTGCAAAATCAGCAGGCTCTGATGGTCATGGTCCGGAATCGCTGATGGTCTTCCTCGATCTCGCGCTCAATGCCTTGGCCAGCGGCATCGCGCTCGGCTGCATCTACGCGCTGGTGGCGCTGGGGCTCGCGATCACCTTCGGCCTCCTGCATATCCCGAATGTGGCGCATCCGGCGCTCGTCATCGCCGGAGCTTATGCGGTCGTGCTCGCGAACATGCGCGGCATCGACCCGATCCTCGCCGCGCTGGTGCTGACGCTCCCGTTCTATGCGGTCGGCCTCGCCTTCTACGAGTTCTACGCGCGCGCCTTCGAGCGCCGCGGGCGCGGCAACACGCTGCAGAGCCTCACGCTGTTCTTCGGCGTCTCGCTGATCGTCGAGATTGCGCTCGTCGTCGCCTTCGGCACCGATCTGCGCTCCGTCTCGGTGCCCTATGTGGGCCGCAGCTTCGAGCTCGGCCTGATCGTGCTGCCCTATCGTTTTTTGGTGCCGGCGCTGCTGGCTCCGGCTGTCATCCTCGGTCTGTGGCTCTACATGACCCGCACCCATTCGGGGCTCGCCATGCGGGCGGTGGCCCATGACGAGCGGGCGCTCTCGATCTCCGGCCACGACCCCGTCGCGATCAAGCGGCACGCCTTCGGACTTGCCACTGCGCTCGCCGTGCTGGCGGGCGCGGCGCTGGTGATCGTCGGCCCGGTCGATCCTTTCGCGGGCCGCGTCCATCTGGGCCGGGTCTTCGCCGTGGTGGTCCTGGCCGGGCTCGGTTCCATCCCAGGCACGCTCGCCGCCGCGATCATCATCGGTGTGGCGGAGGCCTTCGTCACCGCCTTCCTGTCGCCTTCCTGGGCACCGGGCGTTGCCTTTGCCATCCTGCTCGGCACGCTGGCGCTCAGGCCTAACGGTATCTTCGGGACGGCGCGATGAGCTGGCGGAACTTCCTTCTCGTCGCCCTTCTCGTCGCCGCTGCCGGCATGGTGCTGCCGCGCGTCCTTGAGAATCCCTACTATTTCTTTGCTGGCTATGTCGTGCTGCAATACGTCGTCATCGCGACCGGCTGGAACATTCTCGGCGGCTATGCGGGCTACACGAACTTCGGCACCTCGGCCTTCTTTGGGGCAGGGGTCTATACCGCCGCCTTCCTGATCAAGGCCTTCGAGGCTCCGCTTCTCGTCCAGGTCCTCGCGGCCGCCGGTATCGGCATGCTGCTGGGACTCGTCACCGGCTACCTGACGCTGCGCATCCAGGGCGTCTACTTCGCTATCGCGACGGTGGCGCTGGTGGTGGTGCTGGAGACGGTCGTCCACAACAGCGACTATCTTGGCGGTGCCTCGGGCCTGACCACCATCGCGCCGCCCGCGCCGGCCTGGTTCGCCGGCCCGACGCAATATGTCTTCTGCGTGATGCTGGTGCTGGCGCTGGTCGCGGTCGGGATCGCGCGCGCGATCGAGCACTCCTGGGTTGGCCGGTCGCTGCGCGCCATCCGCGCGAGCGAGCCGGCGGCCGAGGCCTGCGGCGTGCCGACGCTCCGGATGAAGCTCGCGGCCTGCGCGATCTCGGGCGGCGTGATCGCCATGGCCGGTGCGCCCTATCCTTATTACGCCTCGCATGTCGATCCGCTCAGCGCCTTCAGCCTCACCATCGGCCTGAATGCGCTGGCGATGCCGCTGATCGGCGGCACGCGCTCCTGGATCGGCCCGGTGCTCGGCGCGGTGCTTCTCGCCAGCGTCCAGCAGATCACCACGGTGACGATCTCCTCGGAGTTCAACATCCTCGCGGTTGGCCTCATGCTGATCGCCTTCGTCGTGCTGGCGCCGGAGGGCATCCTCGGCCTCGTCGCCGAATTGCGCGAGCGGGTCGGGCGCCGGAGGGCGACCACATGAGCGCGATCGTCGAGATCCGCGGTGTCGAGAAGCGCTTCGGCGCGATCCGCGCACTGGGGCCGGTCAATCTCAGTCTGCAGCCCGGCGAGCGGCTTGGGCTGATCGGCCCGAACGGCTCCGGCAAGACGACGCTGATCAATTGCCTCTCGGGGCTCTTCGCGGCGAATGCCGGCACCATCGTCTTCGAAGGCCGCGACATCACGCAGGAGCCGGCGCATGTCCGCGCGCGCATGGGCATCGCGCGCTCCTTCCAGATTCCGCGCCCCTTCACCGGCATGAGCGTGATCGAGAACCTGCTGGTGCCGATGGATTACCTGCCCATCGAGGCCGGTGCCCGCGAGGGCAGGGCGATGGAAATCCTTTCCTCGGTCGGGCTCGCCGGGCGACGTGACGCGCCGGCCGAGGCGCTGTCGCAGCTCGAACTGCGCAAGCTGGAGCTGGCGCGGGCGCTCGTCATCGAGCCGAAGGTGCTGGTCGCGGACGAGGCCATGGCGGGCCTTTCCGAGGGCGAGATCAACGATGTGCTGGCACTGCTGATGCGCCTCAACGAGCGCGGCGTCGCGATCATCATGATCGAGCACATCATGCATGCCGTGATGCGCTTCTCGCAGCGCGTCGTCTGCCTGGAGACCGGCCGCATCATCGCCGAGGGGCTGCCCCAGGCGGTAGCGCAGGACAAGCACGTGCAGAAGGTCTATTTCGGTGAACGGGCTGGTCGTTGAAGGCCTGCGCGCCGGCTATGGCGCGGTCAATGTGCTGCACGATGTCAGCATCACCGTGGGCGAGGGGGAGTTCGTCGCCCTGCTCGGCATGAACGGCAACGGCAAGTCGACGCTGCTCAATGCGATCATGGGCTTCGTCAAGCCCAGCGCCGGCAGCATTAGGCTCTTCTGGGACGGGCAGAGCGTGCCGCTCGCAGGTCAGGCGCCGCATCGCATCGTCGATCTCGGCATCGGCTATGTGCCGGAGGGCAGGCGGCTGGTGCCGAACCTCACGGTGGAAGAGAATCTGAAGCTCGCCGCCCGCGGCCGGGCGAAGAACGATTTCGCCGAGAACCTCGATTTCTGCTTCGAGACCTTCCAGATCCTGAAGGAGCGCCGCCGCCAGCTCGCCGGCACCATGAGCGGCGGACAACAGCAGCAACTCGCCATCGCGCGTGCCCTGATGACCTCGCCGCGGATCATGGTGATCGACGAGCCATCGGTCGGGCTTGCGCCCATTGTGGTGGACCAGATGATCGCGACGATCAAGGAACTGCAGACCAAGCGCAGGATGACGATCCTGATGGCGGAGCAGAGCTTCTTCCAGGCGGTCGAGGTGGCGTCGCGCGCCTATGTGCTGGCCCATGGCAGCATCGTCCACGCCATCGAGCATGGTCTCGACGCCGAGGCGATGGAGACGATCCGCAATGCCATGATGGGCGTCGAGTGAGAGAGATCGAAAGGAGGATCGAATGCTGTTCGTGATCCATGGGCTGGACAGGCAGGGCGGCCTGCCCAAGCGCCTCGAGAACTACGACGCCCACAAGGCCTTCCTCTCCGACACCTCCGCATATGGGGTGAAGATCGTGATGTCGGGGCCGCTCACATCGGATGACGGGCAGACGATGATCGGCTCGCTTTTCGTCGTCGAGGCGGCCGACCGCGCCACGGTCGAGGCCTTCAACCAGGCCGACCCCTTCCATAAGGCCGGCATCTGGGAGCGGGTGACGATCACCGGCTTCATCCGTCGGCAGGGCTGAACGCCAGGGAGGCGCGCGATGCTGAGCTTCGTCCATCAGGCCCTTCCGACCCGCGTGATCTTCGGCGCCGGTACGCTGGCGCGCCTGCCGGACGAACTGCGTCGCCTCGGGCTCTCGCGTGCACTGGTGCTGTCGACGCCGCAGCAGGCAGACAGCGCGCAGGCGCTGGTGAGTGACCTCGGCGAACTTGCCGCCGGGAGCTTCACCGGGGCGGTGATGCATACGCCCGTCGACGTCACCGAGGCCGCCATGGCGGTGGTCGGCGCGCTCAAAGCGGATTGCGTCGTCGCAGTGGGTGGCGGCTCGACGACCGGGCTCGGCAAGGCCATCGCCCTGCGCACCAACCTGCCTCAGATCGTGGTGCCCACGACCTACGCGGGCTCCGAGATGACCGACATCCTCGGCGAGACGAAAGCTGGGGTGAAGACCACGCAGCGCTCGCCGGCGATCCAGCCCGAGGTGGTGCTCTACGACGTCGATCTCACGCTCGGCCTGCCGCCGGCCCTGTCGGCGACCTCCGGCATGAACGCGATCGCCCATGCCGTCGAGGCGCTCTATGCGGTGGACGGCGGGCCGATGGTCTCGCTGATGGCGGAGAGCGCCATTGCCGCCTTCGCCAAATCCCTGCCGGCGATCCTCGCCGATCCGGGAGACCGCGTGGCGCGCGAGCAGGCGCTTTACGGTGCCTGGCTTTGCGGCACCTGCCTGGGCATGGTCTCGATGGCGCTGCATCACAAGCTCTGCCACACGCTCGGCGGCACGTTCGACCTGCCGCATGCCGAGACGCATACGATCGTGCTGCCGCATGCGACCGCCTACAATGCCTGCGCGGCGCCCGAGGCGATGGCGCGGATCGCGCGGGCGCTCGAAGCGCCGGATGCCGCGCGCGGGCTCTACGATCTTGCCGGCCGGCTCGGGGCGCCGCGCTCACTCAAGGCGCTCGGGATGCCCGAAGCCGGCATCGACAAGGCGGCCGACCTCGCCGTCGCCAATCCCTACCGCAACCCCCGTCCCATCGAGCGTGAGGCGATCCGGGCCCTGATCGCACACGCCTGGGCCGGTGACCCGCCGGAGGCGACATGAGCGAGAACCCCGCAATCCTCTGGATCGGCCTCGGCAAGCTCGGCCTGCCCATGGCCTCATGCCTCGCGAGGTCGGACACGGCGGTTTCCGGCTTCGACGCCAGTCCGGAACGCCTCGCATTGGCTGCCGAGAAGGGACTCGATCCGGCTACCGATTTGCCGGCGGCCGTCGCGGTCGCGGACATCGTCTTCACCTCGTTGCCGGACGACCGCGTGCTGCGGAAGGTCGCGACCGGCGTGGAGGGCATCGTCGGACGCATGAAGCGCGGCGCCGTCCTCGTAGAGACCAGCACGGTCAGCCCCGCCGTCTCGGTCGAGGTCGCGGAAGCGGCGAAAGCGGCCGGCATCGCCTATCTGCGCCTGCCGATCTCCGGCAGCTCGACGCTGGCCGAGACGGGGCAGGTGACCTGCTTCGCCTCGGGACCGCGCGACAGCTTCGAAGCGATCCGCCCGGTGCTCGCGCGCTTCACAAGGGCGCAGAGCTGGCTCGGCGAGGCCGAGCAGGCGCGCTATGCCAAGCTCGCAATCAACCTGATGATCGCCGTCTCGGCAGGAATGATGGCGGAGTCGTTGGCACTGGCGCGCAAGGGCGACATCGCCTGGGGCGACTTTCTGAACGTGATGGCGGAGAGCGCCGCCGGCTCTCCCTTCGTCAGATACAAGGTCAGGCCGCTGGCGCAGCGCGACTTCGCCCCGGCCTTCACGGCCAAGCAGCTCGTGAAGGACCTCGACCTCATCCTCGATGCCGCGGGTGAGGTCGGCGTTCCGGCCCCGCTCGCGGCCGTGCTGCGGCAGAGCTACTCCGCCATCCTCGCCGCGGGCGAGGGGGAGGCCGATTTCATGACCATCGTCAGGCATGTCGAGCGCCTTGCAGGCCTCGGCGAGCCGGGCTGATCCGAAAAGGAGGACGCCATGCGCAATTTCGACGAGACGACGATCACCGAGGCGGTGCTTGCGCGCGTCGCCAACGCAGCCGATCCGCGGGTCCGCGCCGTAAGCGAGGCACTGGTCCGGCACCTGCACGCCTTCGTCCGCGAGATCGAGCCGAGCTTCTCGGAATGGGAGGCCGCGATCGGCTTCCTGACTGGCACGGGCGCGCTCTGCGACGACAAGCGCCAGGAGTTCATCCTGCTCTCGGACACACTCGGCGTCTCGATGCTGGTCGACGCGATCAATCACCGCCTGCCGGATGGCGCGACCGAGACCACGGTGCTCGGCCCGTTCTTCGTCGCCGCCGCACCGGAACTGCCGCTCGGTGCCGACATGTCGCCCGGCGTCGAAGGCGATCCGCTCTATGTCACTGGCAGCGTCACCGACCCTGAAGGGCGGCCGATCACGGGGGCCATCGTCGACACCTGGCATTCGGACGATGACGGCTATTACGACGTCCAGAAGCCGGCGGAGGAGGAGGGGCATTTCGCGATGCGCGGGCGCTTCCGCACCGATGCGCAGGGTCGCTTCCATTTCCGTACGATCAAGCCCGCCGCCTATCCGATCCCGCATGATGGGCCGGTCGGCAAAATGCTGGAGGCGCAAGGGCGCCATCCATGGCGGCCTGCGCATGTGCATTTCATGATCTCGGCGCCGGGCTATGAGACACTCGTCACCCACATCTTCGAGGAGGGCGACCGCTATCTCGATTCCGATGCGGTCTTCGGTGTGAAGGACTCGCTGATCCGGGCCTGGCCCCGGCACGAGGCCGGGCAGGCTCCCGACGCCTCGACCAGCGCCGTGCCCTTCCACACGCTCACTTATGATTTCGGGCTGAAGCGGTTGGATTAGTCCGGATGGGGACGTCGGCCACTCAACCAGTCCGCCTCGCGCAGCAATCGGACATCTGGCGGTGAGGCTCGACGGCTAGAGATCCGTGCTCTGCGGAAGGATGACGAGATCGCGGATGGTCACGTTGCGCGGGCGGCTCAGCATGAAGTGGACGGCTTCGGCGACCTCCTCTGCCTCGATCAGACCACCGCGAGCGCGCTCTGCCTCGAGCTTCTCCTGGGGCCAGTCGGCAATCAGGGCCGTCACGACCGGCCCGGGCAGGACCGCTCCGACACGCAGGCCATGCGGGATGACCTGGCGGCGCAATGTGTGGACGAAGGCCTGCACCGCATGCTTCGAGGCCGTGTAGACCGGCTCCCAGACCACCGGAACGACACCCGCCACGGAGCTGGTGACCAGGATGTCGCCGGTTCGGCGCGCGATCATGTGCGGTAGCACCGCATGGATGCTGCGGAAGACCGCATTGACGTTGAGGTTCAGCATGCGGTCCCAGGCATCGGGATCGCCTTCGCTGACCGGCCCGCCGACATAGGAGCCGGCATTGGCATGGAAGATGTCGAGCGCGCCCGCCCTCTCCAGGATCTGCGGCATCATGCCGGCAACCGACGCTGGATCAGTCAGGTTGATGACGAGGGGGATCGCTTCAGGGCCGAGAGGCTCGCAGACCCGCGCGAGCGCCTTCTCATCGCGATCGACGAGGACGACGCGCGCGCCGGCGGCAAGCAGCCGCGTCGCACAGGCGAGGCCGATCCCCGATGCTGCGCCGGTGATCGCGGCGGTCTTTCCGGTGAGTTCCTGGGTCACGTCGGGATCTCCGATACGGCTTGGGTCGGCGTCGGCCGCATGAGCTCGCACGCTTTGCGCGCGGCAGCCTGCAAGGCTTCGAAAGCGGCGAGACGGCGTGCATGGAGTTTCACGATCTCGCCGCCGGCTGGGGTGAACACGGCCGCGGAGGGGGCCATTTCGGCCATGGCCGCCACGAGATCGGGGAAGGCGCCGGCCGCGGCGGCGGCCAGCATGGCCGAGCCCAGCAGGACCGGATCGACCTCGTCGGGCGCCAGCACCGGCAGTCCGGCGCAATCGGCCAGGAGCTGCCTGATCAGCGGCTGACGGCCAGCGCCGCCGCTGAGCACGATCGCTTCCAGCGTGGCGCCCTTGGCCCGGCTCGCCTCGATGATCTGGCGCAGGCCGTAGCCGATGCCCGTGAGACCGGCGACATAGAGCGCGACGAGATTGTCGAGGTCCCTCTCCATGCCGAGCCCGGCGATTACGGCGCGCGCCTGCGGATCGGCATGGGGCGAGCGGTTGCCGAGGAAATCGGGCACGATGATCAGCTCGCCGGCGAGGCGAGCCGCGTCCGATAGCTCCGCCACATTCCGGGCCGCCTGCGCGGCGAGCCAGTCGGGCAACGAGAGACCTTCCGCATCGGCCCGGCTTTGTGCTTCGGGCGTTGCCGGGTGGAAGCCAAGGAGCTGCTCGATTGCGGCGCCAGCGCCGGATTGCCCGCCCTCGCTGAGCCAGAGGCCGGGTGCCATCGCCGCGAAATACGGCCCCCAGACTCCCGGAATGAAGATCGGTTCGCGGCTGCTCGCCATAGTGCAGGCCGAGGTGCCGAAAACATAAGCCATGCGGGTCAGTGCCGCGCCGTGAGGCGAGCGGACGCCGACCGAGCCGATGCCCCCCGCATGGGCGTCGATCAATCCGGCGGCGACGGCCGTCCCGGGCTTGAGCCCGAGCTCGGCTGCGGCCTGTTTGGTCAGCCCTTGGCCAAGCGAAGTGCCGCCCGGGACGACCTCGGTGCCGATGCGCGTGAAATGCTCGTCAGCCAGATCGCCGAGGCCGATCTGCTGGAAATAGCCGGCATCCCATCGCCCCTCATGGGCAAGATAGGTCCATTTGCAGGTCACGGTGCAGGTCGAGCGCGCAAGCGAGCCGCTTGCGCGCCAGGTCAGGAAATCCGGCAGGTCGAAGAACTGCCAGGCCGCGTCATAGGTCGCCGGCAGGTTCTCCCTGAGCCAGAGCAGTTTCGGCGTTTCCATCTCCGGTGAGATCGTGCCCCCGACATAGGCAAGGACCGGATGGCGCGTCGCATTGATGCGTTCGGCCTGGTCGAGCGCACGATGATCCATCCAGACGATGATGTCGCGATCGACGTCGCCATGGGCCCCGACCGGCAAGGATGTGCCGCCTGGCCCGAGCACGACGAGCGAGCATGTCGCGTCGAAGCCGATGCCGACGATGTCGTCCGGCGCCAGTTTGGCCTGCGTCATCGCTTCGCGCACGCTGTTGCACACGGCCTGCCAGATATTCGCGCTCGATTGCTCGGCGATGCCGGGGCCGTCGCGATAGAGCGCGATATCGCGCTTGGCCGTCGCGACCATGCGCCCGGCCCGGTCGAAGATGCCGGCCCGGGCGCTGCCGGTGCCGACATCGATGCCGATGAAATGCCCGGCCATGTCAGGCTGCGGCGCGGTTCGGCGGCCCGGCACGGGTGCCGTCGGGGTTGCGCAGGTAGACCCCGTGCTCAAGCTGCTGGCGGCGCAGCTCCCCGACATCGATATCGGCCGGCGGCCGGTTGCCGCGCACCGAGATCTTGGCGGCGCGGCCGGCAGCCTCGCCCATCGCCATGCAGGTTGCCATGACGCGGATCGCGCCCATCGCCTCATGCGTCGCGGAGATGCTGCGCCCGGCAACCAGCAGGTTGCCGATCTTCTGCGGCACCAGCGAGCGATAGGGAATGTCGTAGCAGTCGCCGCACCAGATCAGCGTGCAGCCATCGTCGGCCGGGCGGTGGATGTCGATCGGGTAGCTCGCCACCGCGATGGCATCGTCGAAATGCGTGCAGGCCAGCACGTCCTCCTGCGTCATCACATATTGCCCGCGGATGCGACGCGTCTCGCGAATGCCGAGGAAGGGGGCCGTCTTGGTGAAATAGGCGTTCTCGAAGCCGGGCACGTAATTGACGAGATAGGTGACGATGTCGTCGATCTGGGCGCGGCCTTCGATCTCGCCCTTGGTCAGGCTGCGGGCATCGGTGCCGTCCGTGCCCTTGACGCGGGTCATGTTGATCCAGACCTCGCCCTTCTTCAGGCCGGTGATGATGATGGTGCGCTCGTTCGGGATCTGCAGGCCGCGCTCGGCCTTGGCCTTGGCCATCAATTCGCGCATGCCGACGACGATGAACTGGTGGTTCTGCCCGAAATACTCGGCCGGGATGAAGTCGGTGAGATAGGTCCGTGCGGCCGGTGGGGCATTGGCGATCGAGAGGCGCAGCGCGTCAGTGTCGACGCCCGCAAGGCAGAACATCAGCGTCGGTGGCTGCATGCCGCCATGCTCGTTGCCCTTCTCGGTCGGCACGCCGGCGCTGTAGGCGACGTCCGCATCGCCGCTGCAATCGATCACGACCTTGGCGAGGATCGCGTTACGGCCGCTCTTGCTTTCGGTGATGACGCCGCGAATGGTGTCGTTCTCGACCAGCGCACCGGCGAAGAAGGTGTAGAACAGCACGTCGACGCCGGCTTCCGTCAGCATCTCCAGCGCCACCGTCTTCACCGCTTCCGGCTCGACCAGCGTGATACCCATATGGAGCGGGCAGGGCCGGTGTTCGCTTGCGCCCTGGCGCTCCCGGCGTAGCCGCTCGATGAATTTCTGCGGCAGGCCGTCGATGATCTGGTTGCCCTTCTGGCCGAGGAAGCCGAGCACGGGTAGGCCGATCGTCATGTTGCCGCCGACGAAGCTGCGGCTTTCGATCAGCCCGACGCGCAGGCCGTCCTCGGCAGCGGCGAGTGCAGCTGTGAGGCCCGAGGGACCACCGCCGACGACGAGCACGTCATATTCGGCGGAGACGGGGATGGAGCGGGCCGGCTCCTCGATGAAGCGGGTCGCAGCGGTCGACATGGCGAAGATCCTTCGAGGTATGATGAATTGAGCGAGCACCTGCGGGGCGACACGCCCCGCAGGTAGAAAGGTGATCAGGCCGGCATCATCGGCTTGACGCGTTCGATGATGGCGGTGACTGCGTCCTTGACCGGCTTGCGGCCGAGCACGGCGAGCTGGACCTCCTCGAGGAAGGTCGCCTGGGCGCGGGCGGCCTCGGGGAAGGGCGGGAAGGCGCCGCGCGCCGTTGCCAGCACCTTCGCCTCGACCGCGGCGAGCGGGTTCTTCGCCTTGAGGCCTTCATCGGCATAGGAGGAGACGCGGACCGGGCCGTTGCCGTTGATGGCCATGCCCAGCGTCACGCGCTTGCTGGAGACCTCCTTGATGAAGCTCCAGGCCAGTGCCTTGTCCTTGGCGTTCTTCGGGATCGACATCGCCCAGGCCTCCACGACCGAGGCCATCGGCATCTTGCCCTTGATCGCGGCCGAGCCAGGGAACTCGACGGCCTTGATCTTCCCCGGGAACTTGCTCTGCTCGGCATTGTTGAGCTGCGCGCCGCGGGCGAAGGGCAGCACGGTGAAGGCGGCGCGGCCCTGCTGCAGCCAGGTGACCTGGTCGTCGTTCTTGGTCGTCGCATAGCTGCGCGGCAGGCTGCCGGCCTCGAACATGCCGCGCAACGCCGCCAGCCCCTGTTCCAGCGCCTCACGGTTCGGCACCAGCTTGAGATCGGGGCTGATGAAGTCGCCGCCATAGGCGCGGGCGAACATCACGGGGAAGACGGCGAGGTCGCTGGCCAGCACCATGCCGGTGACAGGCGTGCCGGCCTTGGAAGTGAAAGTCGTCTTCTTCGCCTGCTCGATCAGCTCTTCCAGCGTCGCCGGCGGAGCGGAGATACCGGCTTCCTCCAGCAACGCCTCGTTGTAGAACAGGCCTTGCGTCGCATGGCGGACGGGAATGCCGATCAGCTTGCCGTCGACGGTCATGCCCTGCACGAGGCCAGGCGCGATATCGCCGAAATCCTCGATCGCGTCCTGCTTCTGATAGGCATCGAGCGGCTCGAACAGCGCCGCGATCTGCGAGGTTGGCCGGTTGTCGATGAGATAGCCGACGCCGTACTCGGTCTCCTTCAGGCTGGCTTCGCGGAAGAGCCGGTCCTGCAGCGGGTTCGAGTCGAAGGTCGTGAAGGCGATCTCGGCGTCGTTGGCCTTGCGCCAGCCCGCCATCAGGTCGCCTTCGCCGCTGCCGAGCACGGTCTGATGGACCTTATGGCTGAGCACGTTCAGCGTCTTGCCGGCGGCGAGCGCGGGTTTGACGGCAAGGGCAGCGGCAGCGCCCGCGGAACCGGTGACGAATGCGCGCCGGGTGAGTTTCTTTCCTTGATATTTCGACATGGCTTCCTCCCTCTTTCTTTGTGGTTGGCTACCCCTTCGTGGAACCGGCGGTCAGGCCGGCCACGAGGTAGCGGTTCATGAAGACGACGAAGATCAGGACGGGCACGAGCTGCACCGTCGAAGCGGCGAACAGAATCCCCCAGTCGACGCCGTCGATGGAGCCGATCATCTCGGAGATCACGAGTGGGGCGGTCTTGGCCTTCGTTGCTGTGAAGATGAAGGCGAAGAGGAATTCGTTCCAGGAGAAGACGATGACGAAGACCGCGACGGCCAGCACGCCGGGCATCGCCAGCGGTGCGATGACCTTGCGCAGGATGGTCATGCGGCTCGCCCCGTCCATCGATGCGGCTTCGTCGAGCTCGCGCGGGATCTGATCCATGAAGGTGCGCATCAGCACCGTGCCCAGCGAGACAAAGAAGGTGGCGTAGAGCAGGATCAGCACGAGATGCGTGTCGCTGAGGCCGAGCGCATTGACGATCGGGAACAACGGCAACGTCACTACGATTGGCGGGATCAGGCGCACTATAATCAACCCGAGCAAGCTCGCGCCGAGCACTCGCCCGGAATGGCGCGAATAGACATAGCCGGCACAGGCACTGGCGACGATGGCGAGCAGCGTGGCGCCGATCGTGATCAGCAGGCTGTTCAACAGGCCGTCGAAGAAGACGCCCCAGGAACGCCAGAGCTCGACATAGTGCTTGAAGGTCGGCGCGAAGAGCCATTTCGGCGGGACGGCGAAGATGTCCTGCCCCGGCTTCAGCGACGACATCGCAATGAACAGGATCGGAAAGAGCGACCAGAACAGGATCGCCGCGACTGCGACCGCCTTGCCCAGCCCGATCAGCCACCGCTCAGTGCGCATGGGCCATCCCTCCGCGCCTGAGCAGGAAGACATAGGCGCCGGCAAGCAGAAGCGACGCCAGCACCATGATCCAGGCCGTAGCCGCCGCCGAACCAAAGGCGTTGAAGCTGAAGGCTTCCTGGTAGAGGTAGATCGCCACGACTTCGGTCGAGCGCGCGGGCCCGCCCTTGGTCAGCAGCCAGGCCTCGGAGAACAGGCGGAAGGCAAAGATGTAGCGGAAGAGCAGGGCGATCAGCATCGCTGGCCCGAGCAATGGCAGGGTTACGCGCCGAAAGGCCTGCCAGCGCGTCGCACCGTCGATCCGCGCGGCTTCATAGAGCTCGGCCGGGATGGCGAGCCGCGCGGCGTAGACGATCACGAAAGTGAAAGGCAGGTGCAGCCAGATCGTCAGCAGGCCGATCAGGATCATCGCGTGGGAGGGCTCGAAGGACCAGTCGAGCGTCGGCAGGCTGAGCGCCCTGAGCGCGAGCGTGATCGGCCCGGCATCGGGGTCGAACAGGAAGCGCCACATCACCACAGCGGTGACCTCGCTGACGGCATAGGGGGCGAGTACGGCAACGAGCAGGAAACGCCGGAAGGGCAGGCCGCTGGCGAAGAGGAGAGCCATGCCGAGGCCGACGGCCAGTTCCAGATGGACCGCTACGATGACGAGGACGACCGTGTTCCAGAGTGCGCTGTGGAAGGCCGGATCGGTGAGGACGCGCCAGTAGTTCTGCAGGCCGACGAAGCGCGGCGCCAGGCCGAAGCTCGAGACATTCAGGCTCAGCCAGACAACATAGAGCGACGGCAGCACGATCACGCTCAGTATGAGCAGATGCACTGGCGCCAGCAGCGGCAGTATTCTTGCCGTCCTCTGAAATAGCACTCTTTCCTCCGGATTTATTTCGCTACGGGCTCTGCTGGCCCGGTGATTGCGGACGCGGTTCGTCCGTCAGTGAACGGCTTTGTGGGCGGCAGGCGCCTCCTGCTCGGTTGGAGTGGTGTCGAGATCGTCCCGGCCGCCGGCGGTGACGCTCGATCTGACATCGCGCACGGAATCACGGACCTGAAGGCTCGTCTGGAGCACGATGGATTGCGGCGGCGCATCGTCGCCTGACATGCGCGCGCGCAGGCGCTGCCAGGCCGCGGCGGCGAGCTCCCCGATGGGTTGCCGGATTGCGGTCAGCCCGGTCTTGCGCGCGCTCATCCAGGGATAGTCGTCGAAGCCGACCACGGAGACGGGGTCGGGAATATCGATCTTCAACCGCGCCAGCGCCGAAAGGGTACTGAGCGTCGTGACGTTGGTCAGAGCGATCACTGCGCTCGGCTGCGCGTGCTGCTCAAGCCAGTGCCGGAACAACTCGGCACCGGGCTCGGAAGCGGAGCCGAGCTCGGCGACCGTCACCTGGCAACCGGCCAGGCCTCGTATCTGCTCGGTAGCCCCTCGGACGCGCTCGCGGATCGGCGAGATGGCGAGGCTCGAGGCGGTGATGACGATGTCGCGATGGCCCAGCGCGAGGAGATGACGCGCTGCGATCTCTCCGGCTTCGCGATTGTCGATCGCAACCGTGTCGACGACCGACCCTCCCGGGGGGACACGGTCGGCGAAGACGATGGGCAGGCGGCCAATCTCGGCGGTGAGGTTTTGCGGAACCGCGTCGGAACAGGGCACGACGATGAGGCCAGAGGGGCGCCAGGCGAGCAAGGTGCGCAGGCGCGATTGCTCAAGGCTGACATTGTCGCGGGAGCTTGCGACGACGATGTCGTAGCCGTCTGCCTGTGCCAGGACCTCGAGCCGCGAGACGAGCGAGGTGAAGAAGACGTCATCGAGATCGGGGACCAGGACACCAACGACGCGGGCTTGACCGGAGCGCAGTTGCGATGCCGCCCGATCGACCTGGTAGGCCAGCTCCTTCGCTGCCTGCAGCACCCGCTCGCGCAGGTCCTCGTTCACCGGCTTGTTGCCGCTGAAGACGTTCGAGACCGTCGCGATGGACACTCCCGCGCGACCGGCGACATCCCGAATTGTTACGCGCCTGCCGTTCACGATGCGTCCTGTTAAACGTTTAGCAGTAAAACGTTTAACAGGAGCAGGGCCAGCTGGCAACCGGCCTCGGATCAATTTGTCTCGCGGATCGCCAGAGCGGGCCGGCAGGGCTGGCTGACATGCGATCCGGGATGAGATGGTGGATCCTGAACCTCATCGAGCTGGGACCACTCGACTTGGCAAGCCGGGCTCCGCCTTCATCCCGGATGAACAACTTTCACTGCTTCGACAGCTTAGCTGCCGGAACCAACGCAAGTTGCGGCATTCTGCGGCGTGCAGACGTCGAGGCCGGTATAGGTCGGGTCCTTCGGCGCCGGCTTGCCGTCCTTCATGTCCTTGAGGAACAGCATAGTCCTGTAGCCCATCTCGAATGGGCGCTGACCGACTTGCCCCTTGGAAAGGCCTGCCTTCAGAAGATCCATCTGGACGGGCAGCGTATCGGCGACGACGAGCGCGAGGGAGCCATCGTCGATGCGGGCCTTATACTTTTCCGCGACCTTGCGATACGCTTGCGGGATGAATTGCGGGAAGCCGCCGGTCGGCACGAAGGCATCGAGTTTGGGGTTCTTGCCGAGCGTATCTTCCATCTGCTGCACCGAGAGCGGGAAGTCGTCATTGGTGTAGAGCGGGCAACCTGCGGCCTCCGTCCAGCCCTTCTGGCCCGACAGCTTCGTGCCGGGAGCGGAACCAGATTTCGCACCAGACAGCGTGTCGCGGATCCCTTGCATGCGCTCGTTATGGTTTGCGGCAGCCGCACCACCGGACTGGATGCAGATCGTCCCGCCCTTCGGCTTGATCTGCTGCACGAGCTTCGCGAGATTGACGCCGATGTCATAGTTATAGGTGCCGACATAGGCGGTGCGCAGGGCCTTGTCCTTCGCGAGCAGGTCTGAATCCCAGGTCAGGACCGGAATTCCCGCTTTCTTTGCGCCCTCGAGCGCCTTGCCCATCGCCGCTGCATTGGACGGGGAGACGGCGATGCCATCGACCTTCTTCGTAATGAGATCGTTGACGACCTGAACCTGTTCGTCGCCGCCGCCATGCTCGCCGGGGCCGATATAAAGACATTCGATCGCGCCATTGGACTCCTTCTCGGCCTTCTTGCAGCCGTCGCGCGCCTGATCGAAGAAGGGGTTGTTCATGTTCTTGGGAACCAGGGCGAAGACGTATTTCTTGCCCTGGGCCTGGGCGTTTCCTCCAGCAGCGAGCAGTGCGAGCGCGGCGACACTTAAAGTCAGCGTTTTCATGAGCATCTCCTCCCGGTGGTTATGATTGTCCGGCATGCATCATGCCGAACGCCTGGTGCGGATCCGCTGCAGCAGAACCGCCAATACGATGAACAGGCCGACGAAGGCGCCCTGCCAGTTGGCATCCACGCCGGCCATAAGAAGAGAATTGCGGATCACCTCGATGAGCGCGGCCCCGATCACGGCGCCGTAGGCCCCGCCTTGCCCGCCCATCAGATCGGCGCCGCCGATCACGGTCGAAGCGATCACGCGCAGTTCGTAACCCTGTCCGAGCGCATTGATGGCGGAGCCCTGCCAGCCGACGATGAGAACAGCGCTCAGCGCGGCTGTCAGGCCCGAGACGACATAGGCCTGCAGCTTGATCCGCCGGACCGGCACGCCCGTCAGGCGGGCCGCGTTCTCATTGCCGCCGATGGCGTAGAGGTAATTGCCCCAGTTCGTGAAGTTGAGAATGACGCTGAAGGTGACGGCGAGGGCGAGCAGCACCCAGACGGGGTTGGCGACGCCGACGATGGAACCGCCGCCAATCGCGTTGAAAGCGTCTCCCCAGGGGCCGAACTCGTAGATCATCTTGTTCTCGGATAGGACGATGGCGAGCGAGCGGGCACCGGAGAGCGTCCCGAGCGTGACGACGAAGGCGGGCAGGCCGACATAGGAAATCAGGACGCCATTCACGAGCCCGACCGCCGCACCGGTGAGCAGACCGGCGAGGACCGCAAGCGCCCAATGGCCCTCGGCCTGGAGAACGAGGCCGCAGACGACGCCGGCGAGCCCCATGATCGACCCGACCGACAGATCGATGCCGCCCGTGAGGATGACGGCCGTCATGCCGATCGCCATGATGCCGATGAAAGCGAAATTTCGCGTGATGTTGAAGAAGTTGTCGGCCGAGGCAAAGGCCTCCGGTTGATACCAGCTCATCGCCAGGGCCATGACGATGAGAGCGATCGTCACCCAGAAGGGCTGGCTGGAAAGCAGCTTCTGCCCGAGACTCCGCTCCCTGAGGCCTGTGACGTCCTCGATGGCGACACGGCCTGGAGGCGGGCGGGTCACAGCGCTCGACATGGTGGCTCCTCGCACAGCATCAGGCAGCCTGGATGGCGCCGGTGATCAGCCCCGTCACCTCTTCAGGCGAGCTCGACGCCACGGCCTTGTCGGCGACCTTGCGTCCTCGTCTCATGACGACCACCCGGTCGCAGACGGCGAACACGTCCGGCATGCGGTGGCTGATGAGAACGACGGCGATTCCGCGATCCTTGAGCCTGTGGATCATGTCCAGCACCTCGACGACCTGACGAACGCTGATGGCCGCGGTCGGTTCGTCCATGAGCACCATCTTCGCGTTGGCAAGGCGCGTCCGTGCGATCGCCACGGCCTGGCGCTGGCCGCCGGACATCAGCCGCACGAGATCGCGGGGGCGGGTTTCGGACTTCAGCTCTTTGAACAGCTCGGCAGCGCGGGCGTACATCGCCTTGTAGTCGAGGATCGCAAGCGGACCGATGCGGCGCTTCAGTTCGCGTCCGAGGAATACATTGGCGGCCGCAGTCAGGTTGTCGCACAGGGCGAGGTCCTGGTAGACGACCTCGATGCCCTCAGTCCGGGCGTCGACCGGCCTGCGAAAGTGCTTGACGGTGCCGTCGAGGCGAAGCTCTCCCTCGGACGGCAGATAATTGCCGGCGACGACCTTCACCAACGTCGATTTGCCCGCGCCGTTATCGCCCATGAGGCCGACGACTTCACCTGCATCGACCGTCAGATCGACGGCTTTGAGCGCTTCGATCGCGCCGAAATGCTTTGAAATCCCCCGAAGCTCCAGCAGCGGCATAGGCTTGCTCCTCCACGTCTCGGAATTTTTATTTTGTCGAGATGCGAGATTTGGCAGAACGTTCTTATATGTTGCCTATAGGTCTGGCTTTCTATTTTATAAATAACTTACAGGAATACCAAAATAATTTATGTTTGTTATTTATAATCTTTGATACACATATGTGCTCAATGAGCGGCGCATCGTCGAAATGGCAAAGCTTGTCGCCACATCGCGTTTGCAATCTCTTCCAGTCGGACGGCGCCGAGCATTCGACGGGCAATCATCGACACGAAGCACGATGAATGCGCATCTAATGTGTCGAATGCCGGCGTCTGCTGTGCCTCAGTCTCCCTCGAAACGCGTTCTCGCAGAAGGCTTCGAACTAAATCTTACGCTCAACAGGCGGTTTCGTCATTCAGGTAAAGGCGTTCGTCTACCTTCCCTCGTCCGTCGGTCCGGCACGGCGAGAGCGGCGGCAGTCTTGGTGAGATTATCCGAGATCTGATCAGCGAGATTCCCAGCCGCGCTGATCGCGCACTGCCATTCAGCCCGGCGTTGCGGAATGTCGGCGTCCAGGCAAAGGCTCAATGTCTGGAAGTGCGCGATCCGGATTCACTAAGTGCGGACTTTGGAGACCAGGCTCGTGATGAGGGCAGGCCTCAACCGCTCAAGGGTTCCCTTCCCGTTGATGGGGCGTTCGAGGTCTTATCCTGAATGGTCGAATTTTGGTGCCCCTGGCCGGGATCGAACCAGCACTCCTTGCGGAACTCGATTTTGAGTCGAGCGCGTCTACCAATTCCGCCACAGGGGCCCCTTGCAGGCCGGCGGACTATAGCGATCGGCAAAGGGCGGTCAATCGGCGCGGACGCGGTTGCTTCGCCTGGCTGTGCATGCTCTAGAGCGCGCCATGCTGAAGCGCCTCTACGACTGGACCATGTCGCTCGCCGCCCGGCCGCGAGCTGAGCTCTGGCTGGCCGTCATCGCCTTCGTCGAGAGCTCGTTCTTCCTGATCCCGGCGGACATCCTGTTCGTGCCGATGGCGTTGGCGCGGCCGCAGCGTGCCTACCGCCTCGCCTTCGTGGCAACGCTGTTCTCGGTGCTGGGCGGGATCGCGGGCTATGCGCTCGGCTATTACGCCTTCGAGGCGCTGGCGAAGCCGGTTCTCGCCTTCTACGGCAAGCTCGACGCCTTCGAGGCGCTCCGGGCCTGCGCCGGCCCCGACACGACGCTGATCCTGCTCACCACTTCGGGCCTGGCTCATCTGCCGCCGATCAAGGTGGTGACGATCCTGGCCGGCGCCGTCCATATCGGGCTCGCCTTCTTCGTCATTTCCTGCGTGCTGGCGCGCGGGGCGCGCTTCTTCGCGCTTGCCTTCTTGCTGAGGCGTTATGGCCATGCGATCCGCCATTTCATCGAACGTCGCCTGAAAGTGATCGCCGTGGTGGGGGCTGCGGCACTGATCCTCCTTTATTTCGGCCTCAAGCTCGTCGCAGGGTCAGGGCAGCTTCTCTCCTGCTGAGCCACTGCCCATGTCCGCCTCCGCCATCACTGATCGCAATCCGAATCAGCTGCTCACCGGGCCGCGGCTGATCGCGCTGATCGGCCTGGCGAGCCTGGCGCTGATCGCGGGAGCGTGGTTCTTCGAGCTCGTCATCCATCTCAAGCCCTGCAAGCTCTGCCTGGAGCAGCGCCTGCCGCACTATGCCGCGATCGGCCTTGCGCTGGCTGGGCTTCTGCTGGCGCGCTCCGCCCGGCTGCAATGGCTGGTGCTGCTGGGCCTGGCCGCGCTGATGGCCTGGAGCATCGGGCTGGGCGTCTATCATGCCGGCGTCGAATGGGGCTGGTTCGTCGGGCCGAACGACTGCGGCGGCGCCGCGGCTCCGGCCGCTGCCGGCATGCAAGACTTCATGAAGCAGCTCCAGACAACGCGCATCGTTGCCTGCTCGGAGGCGGCCTGGCGCTTCCTCGGCCTGTCGCTCGCTGGCTGGAATGCGCTGGCCTCGGCGGGGCTGTTCCTGCTCGCCGTCTATGGCCTGATGCGGCCGCGCACTCAGATGGCCGGGGCGTCGAGAAACTAAGCGCTCACCCCCTGGACCTGACCGCGCCCTTGCCGCCGAGGCCGCGGCTGTTCTGGGCGAACTCGCCCTCGATGGTGGCGGCGAGCGAGAGGCCCTTGCCGAGCTCGAGCTCGGAGCGCCGCCTTCCATCCTGTTCTCGATTGGCCTTCTGCGTCCATCAGGCCAACCATCATCGTTGCCGGTCGTGAAGCGAGGCCGCGTCCGGAAATCTGCCGCCCTGCGCCGGCCGCGCAGCCGAAACGTGGATGCCACAATAATCGGCGGCGAGGTTCCGAACGTCGTCCTCAGATAAGCGTTTTGACGCGCTCCCAGGTTTTCTGGATATGCTCCGCCAATACCGTGGCAAGCCGTTCCCCGTCGCGGCTCTCCAACGCCACGATGATTTCCTGATGATCGCGCACCGCGTCGGCCCATTTTTCCGGGCCTTCATGGCCGATGTAACGAATTCGCCTCAATCTCCCCTGCAGGAGATTGTGAACATCCACCAATGCCGAATTTCCGGTCGCCTGCAGAATCGCCGAGTGAATTGCTTGGTTTGTCTTAAAATAAGACCTTCGACTGCCGGCCTCATATAAGCGTATCATTTCGTCGTGCATCAAACGAATTCGACGTATTGCTTCACCTGTTGCGTGTGCGCATACTAAAAAACCTGCGAAGTGCTCCAGTCTCGCCAGAACGTTGAGGCTGTCTTCGACATCCTTTGCTTTGAATACGCGAACGATCGCTCCACGCCCCGGCGATAAATCCAGCAGTCCCTCGCCCGCCAGACATTTGAGCGCTTCTCGGAGCGGCGTGCGAGAAACGCCAAGCTCCTGGCCGAGATTAACTTCGTGAATGCGCGTCCCGGGAGCGAGATCGCCCTCCGTGATCATGTCTCGCAGCCGCGTTGCGACGACATGATGCAGGTTCTGGCGAACGATCGGGCTCAACTGCTCTTGTCCGCCGTGGGGGGCGGGCGGTCTCCCCTGCGCGCCGCTCGAAGGCATTGATGGTTTACTCCAGGTCCGCTTCGCCGGGATCGTAGCGGCTGTAGAACTGAATGCGCAATATAGCATCCTGTATACAGCATATTGACGCTGTGAGGATGCCCCGATAGCGTGCCTCTCGGTCAGGGGGCGGGGAGAGCCATGACGAGACAGGAGCCGTTCTGATGGGCTTCGAGCGCGGCCCGCGCCGCGACGCAGCTTGCCGTCGAAATTGCCGGAAAATGCGCAAGGCATTGATCCATAAGGCCAATTGGTTCGGTTCGTTATAACAAGAAGCGTTGGGGGGATGATGAGACAGGTGAACGATCGGAACGCCCGGCTGATCTCGGCGAGGCGCTAGACCGATGGCAAACGTTGGATTCGTCGGCGTCGGCGTCATGGGCCGGGAAATGGTGATCAACCTGCTGAAGGCGGGTCACAGCGTGCACGTCCACGACACGCGGCAGGAGGCGGCCGAGGCCTTGACCGGCCATGGCGCGACTGTGGCGCGTTCCGCTGCCGACGCCGTGCGCCACGCCGACATCGCCATCACGATGCTGCCCGATACGCCGCAGGTCCAGGCCGCGATATTGGGCCCGGACGGCATCCTCTCCGCTCCGCCGGCCGGCGGCGTGCTGGTGGAAATGAGCACCATTTCCCCGCAGGCGACGCGCGAGATGAGCGCAGCGCTCGCGAAGGTCGGCGTGTCGATGCTGGACGCACCCGTTTCCGGCGGGCCGCTCGGGGCGACCAATGCGACGCTGTCGATCATGGTCGGCGGCGAAGAGCAGGCCCTGGAAAAGGCGAAGCCGGTGCTCTCCGCAATGGGCACGACCATCGTCCATATGGGCGAGAGCGGCGCCGGCCAGGTGACCAAACTCTGCAATCAACTCGTCGTCGGCATCAATCTGCAGGGCGTCTGCGAGGCTCTTGCGCTTGGGCGCGCGGCTGGCATCGACCTCGACAAATTGCGCAATGCGCTGCTCGGCGGATCGGCCGCCTCCTGGATGATGCAGAATCTCGCGCCCAAGATGATTGCGAAAGACCCCGGCGCGGGGTTCCGCATCGACCTAATGCTCAAGGATCTGCGGCTGACCTCCGAGCTCGCCTTCGCGCTGGGGGTGCCGCTTCCCGGCAATGGCCTGGTCACCAATCTCTTTCTCGAAGCGCGGGCCCATGGCGAAGGCGGCAACGGCAACCAGGGCCTCTACCGCACCTACGACCGTCTGACCGACCAGGAATGAACCATGTCCGATAAACCAAGCCTCGGTTTTGTCGGGCTCGGCCTGATGGGGACGGCGATGTCGCAGCGCCTCCTCGAGAAGGGCTGGCAACTCAACGTCTGGAACCTCGAGTCTGAACGGATCGCGCCCGTGGTTGCGGCCGGTGCCGTCGCCATGGCGTCCCCGGCGCAGGTCGCGGCGGAAAGCGACATCGTCTTGATGTGCGTCCTGCACACCCAGGCGGTCGAGCAATGCGTCTTCGGCCCAGCAGGAATCGCGCAGACGGCGCGTAGCGGCCAGATCCTGGTCGATCATTCGACGGCCGATCCGAAGAAGAGCAAGGGCCTTGCCGCGAAGCTGCGGGCCGAGACCGGAATGGGCTGGGTCGATGCGCCGGTTTCCGGCGGCCCGCTCGCGGCCCGCGCGGGCGAACTGACCATCATGGCGGGCGGCGAGGAGCAGGATGTCGATGTGGTCCGGCCGATCATGGCGGATCTTGCCGCGAACTTTACCCGCGCCGGCGGTTCGGGCGCCGGCCAGGTCGCGAAGATGCTGAACCAGGCGATCGTCGGAACGACTTATGTCCTGATGGCTGAGGCCCTTGTCCTCGCGGAGTCGTCCGACATCGATGCAGCCAAGCTGCCGGAATGTCTCGCCGGAGGGCATGCCGACGGCACCCTGCTGCGCCAGCTCTATCCCCGCATGCAGGCCCGCGCCTTCGAGCCGCCGCTCGGCTATGCCCGGCAACTCCTGAAGGACATGCATGCGGTGCAGTCCGAAATCCATGGGCTCGGACTGGAGCTTCCGCTGATCGAGAAAGCCGTGACGCAGTATGAAACCTATGTTTCGGCCGGCAATGACATGAAAGACGGCGCGTCGATCGTGAATTTGTACAAGAAGGACTGAGAAGCGCCCTAACGCGACGAAGGAACGGCACTGATCGCGACGAACCGGGCGCGGTCGTATGTCTGTAAAGCAGGCCTACCCGGACAATATAGAAAAGATCAAAAGGGAGATTAGGGATGAAAACGCTTAAATTTCTTGTTCTTGCTGCCGTTGCCGGCTGGACCTTGCAGGCCATGCCCGCGCAAGCCGACCTCCTGAGCGACATCAAGGCCGCCAAGAAGATCCGTATCTCGACCGACCTGACGATCTCGCCTTACGGCAAGGTCGACGACAAGATGCAGCCGAGCGGATCCGATGTCGAGATCGGGAAGCTGCTCGCGAAGGACCTCGGCGTGGAACTCGAACTGGTCGCGACCACCGCCTCCACCCGCATTCCCAACCTGCAGACCGGCAAGGCCGACATCACGATCTCGTCCCTGGCGATCACGCCGGCGCGCGCCGAGGTCGTCGACTTCTCCGTTCCCTATGCGGATCAGCTCTCCGTCATCGCGGGGCCGAAGGGTATCAACGCCAAGTCGATCGACGATCTCGAAGGCAAGAAGGTCGCGGTCACGCGCAGCACGACCCAGGACAGCGACCTGACGGCGCGCGCCAAGAAGAGCCAGATCGTGCGCTACGAGGACGACGCGACGCTGTCGCTCGCCATCGCATCGGGGCAGGCCGACCTGTTCGGAACCGCCTTCGCCCAGATCGCCACGATCAACGCCAAGAACCCTTCCCGCGAGCTCGAGGCCAAGTTCACGCTGCAGACGTTCCTCCTCGGGATCGGCGTGCGCAAGGGTGAGCCGGAACTGCTTGCCTGGCTCAACAGCTGGGTGAAGGAGAACCTGCGGAACGGAAAGCTCGGCGCGATCCACAAGACCTTCCACGGCATCGATCTCGCTCCCGAGACCGTCAAGGCCGGGTTCAACTGACGGACAGTTACCGGTGAGCATCGGCCCGTTGGCGCATCAATGCGGCAAGGGTCGATGCTCATCCGTGTTTCCGTGATCCGGCGGAATGTTTCGGCGCCTGATATTGCAATACCGGATCGGCGGGAACGCGCGGCATGGCATATAAGTTCAACTTCTCCTTCCTTGCTGATCGCTGGCCTGCCTTCTTGGAAGGGGCGTGGCTGACCGTCCAATTGACGGTCACATCGATCGCACTGGGCTTTCTGGTCGGCACGATCTGCGCGGTCTTGCGCGTCTACGGCAACGGTCTTACGCGACGCATCGTCGGCGCCTATGTCGAGATCATCCGGAATACGCCGCTTCTCGTCCAGATGTTCATCGTTTACTTCGGCATAGCCAGCCTCGGCGTGAAGTTGAGCGCCGAAGTCTCTGCCGTGATCGCCCTCGTGATCAATGCAGGCGCGTATACGACCGAGATCATGCGGGCGGGCATCGAGTCGATCAGCAAGACGCAGCTCGAGGCAGCAGACTGCCTCGGGTTGTCGCGCTTCGACACGATCGTCCATGTCGTGCTGCTTCCGGCGATGGAGCGGGTCTATCCCGCGCTCAGCAGCCAGTTCGTTCTGCTCATGCTGGCATCGAGCGTCACCTCTCAGATATCAGCTGAAGAACTGACGGCTGTAGCGAACGTCATTCAGTCGGATACATACCGCAGCTTTGAGGTCTACCTGATTGTCGCCGCGCTCTATATATCGCTGTCGTTCGTATACAGGTTCCTCTTTACGCTGACCGGCATGATATTGTTCGTTCGCCGGCGCAAGCTCGGCACGGCGTTGTGAGGTCGTCATGATTCAGTTTGGCCCCGCTCACGTCATCTACATCCTTGAGGCCGTTCGCTGGACGGTCGTGCTTTCGCTGGTCGCCTTCGCCGGCGGCGCGGTGCTGGGGCTGCTCCTGGCGCTGGCGCGCGTGTCGCGCTCGATCCTCCTGAGAGCCTTTTCTGCCGCCTATATCCAGACGGTTCAGGGCACGCCTCTCCTGATCCTGCTGTTCCTGGCGTATTTCGGGCTGAGCTTGCTGGGATACCGTCTCGCCCCGCTGGTGGCCGCGGGGCTCGCCCTGACCCTCTATGTCGGCGCCTTTCTCGGCGAGATCTGGCGCGGCTGCATCCAAGCCGTGCCGCGCACGCAGTGGGAAGCGTCAGACTGCCTCGGCCTCAATCGCTTTCAGCAATACGCCTATATCATCCTGCCGCAGGCTATCCGCATCGCCACGCCTCCGACCGTCGGCTTCATGGTTCAGGTCGTGAAGAATACGTCGCTTGCGTCCGTCATCGGATTTGTCGAGCTGACGCGCGCAGGTCAGATCGTCAACAACTCCACATTCCAGCCCCTGATGGTCTTCATCCTGGTCGCGGCGCTTTATTTCGCGATCTGTTACCCGCTGTCGGTTGCGAGCCGCGCGCTCGAAAGGAAACTCAATGTCGCGAGATAGCGCAATGGCGTTCGATGCAAACGGCGCCGTCCTCGCGGAGCCGCAGGGTGATGCGGTCGTCAAGGTTCGCGATGTCGTCAAGTTCTTCGGGCAGCTGAAGGTCCTCGACGGCGTTTCCCTCGACGTGAAGGCCGGCGATATGGTCGCCATCATCGGGCGGAGCGGCTCGGGCAAGAGCACGTTGTTGCGTTGCATGAACGGGCTCGAGGACATTCAGGAAGGCAAGATCGTCATCTGTGGCCATGAGGTCGGGTACGGCCAATCGAACCGGGCCGATCTCCGTCGCGACGTCGGTATGGTCTTCCAGAGCTACAACCTCTTTCCGCATCTAACGGTGCAGCGGAACATCACGCTGGCCCTGACCCTGGTGAAGAAGAAGTCCAAGGCCGAGGCCCAGCGACTGGCCGAGCAGGTCCTGGACCAGGTCGGGCTCGCGGACAAGATGCTGTCATATCCCGAGCAATTGTCGGGCGGTCAGCAGCAGCGCGTGGCGATCGCCCGCTCCCTGGCTCTGTCGCCCCAGGTCATGCTCTTCGACGAGGTGACCTCGGCGCTCGACCCCGAGCTGACGGTCGAGGTTCTGCGCGTGATGGAGGACTTGGCCAAGGGTGGCATGACGATGATTCTCGTGACCCACGAGATGGCCTTTGCGCAGCGCGTCGCCAATCAGGTGGTGTTCATGCACAAGGGGAAGGTCTGGGAGGCCGGCCCCACCAGGGAACTCTTTTCGTCTCCGAAGACGAGCGAATTCGCACAGTTCATCGGGACCGGCCTCTAGCAACCTGTCTCGAAGAGATGATCGTCGCGATACCGCTGAACGGTCAGGATCGCGTGCGAGCTGCGGGATGCGATCGAGGCCGGGGAATCGACCGCCCTCGGTCGCGTCGCGCCGGAGGATGGATTGGGGCTCCGGGCAGCCAGCCGGACGCCGCGATCCGCAGGCGCTGCCCCTGGCGCGCGCGCGCAAAGCTGTTGATCGAGTGCCAGCAGCACGACGCTGGCCGAGCCGGCGAAGACGGTCAGCATCAGCGTCGCCGCATCACGCCAGACCCCTTCTCGAAGCCGTCGGCATGACAGCGTCAATACCCACCAGGCCGGCGAGCAGATTGCTCCGATTCCGATTAGCGACGCCAGGCCGCTCGAGTGCGGCCTCAGAGGTCAGGCTGTGCGGCTCGATGAACTCTGCCTTTAGCCAGATGCTAGGGTGAACAGCGATGCTCGGGTGGAGCGTGTTTCCTCGCTTCCGCTCGATCCTTTCCACCCATTCGTCTGATGTCGGACGGCGCCCGCAGAAACTTTGATATCTGGCTCGTGCTAGAAATATCTCGATAAAGCTAGCTCTCTTGTACATTGAACATGCCATTGATCCTCTATCGCTCAGCACAGCTTCTAGTGAAGGCCGCGCATCGCGGCAGCGAATGCTGCGTGGTGACGTTCGATTCGTTCACGGACAACGTGGATCTCGACCGCCCTGCTTTCGGCGAGGAATTCCTGGCGCGGCACGGGATCTCGGCCGTCCATGTCGTGAACGCCAGGAACCACTGGTATCACGAGCCGGATTGGTGGGAAGCGGTGAGCGCGGCCCGCGCCGCCGCCTCCGGCCATGCCCGCATCCTGAGCTACGGGTCGAGCATGGGGGGATATGCCGCGCTGCGGTTCGCCGATCACGTCGGGGCCACGAGCGCCCTGGCATTTTCGCCGCAGTACAGCATCGACCCGCGGAAGGCGCCGTTTGAAAGGCGCTGGCCCGAGTTCCGTAGAAGAAAATGGCTGCCCGAGCTCTCCGGCCCGCTTTCGTCAGGGATTTCCGCAGTGGTCGTCTACGATCCCGTCATGGAAGCCGAACGGCTGCACACCGAGCGCATCGCCGCCGAGATGTCGGTGCGGAAGCTGGCCTTGCCTCATGCCGGCCACCAGACAGCTGCGTTTCTCGCGGAATGCGGACTTTTGTCGGATATCGCCCTGCAGATGGTTGCAGGTTGGCCCGACCTGGCGGGCATCGGCAGCCAGGCCAGGGCAAGGCGCAAGCAGTCGCCGCATTATCTGATCGCGCTGTCCGCTTGTGCCGAGCGGATGAAACGCAGCGCAACCGCCGAGGTGCTCGTGCGCCGGGCAATCGCGATCGCGCCGGGCGCAGCGGCCGGCTGGGATCGCCTCGGTCACCTGCTGTCCAGGCTGAAACGGCATGATGAAGCGGTGGAGACCTTTCGCAGGCTCGTTGAGCTGCTTCCCGATGTCGCGGCCGCCCGGTTGCGCCTTGCCAAAGCGCAATGTGCCGCCGGCGACCATGGCGGAGCGCTGGAGACCTTGCGCTCGCTTGCCGGCAGGGCGATGACGCGAGAGAGAAGGCGGGATATCCGCATGCTGACGCTCGAGGTTCAGGTACGGCGGCTGGCCGCGCGCCTTCGTCGGGCGTCTCCGGTTTGATCGATTGGGGGCTTCAGGGGCGATGGATCATCTTCGGAGGCTGGAGGAAGAGGCGATCTTCGTGTTGCGGGAAACGGCGGCGCTGTTCCGGCGGCCCGTCATGCTCTACTCGATCGGGAAGGATTCCAGCGCACTCGCCCATCTCGCGGCCAAGGCCTTTTGGCCGGCGAAGCCGCCATTCCCCCTGCTGCACATCGACACGACATGGAAGTTCCGCGAGATGATCGCGTTTCGCGATCGCTTTGCGGCAGCCCTCGGGCTCGATCTGCAGGTTCATGTCAACCGGGAGGGAGCGAACCGCGGGGTTGATCCGTTTTCGGCCGACGCGAACACCTATACGCGCGTGATGAAGACGGAGGCCCTGAAGCAGGCGCTCGAAGCCGGAGGCTTCGACGTCGCGATCGGAGGTGCGCGCCGAGACGAGGAGAAGAGCCGCGCCAAGGAACGCATCTTTTCGCTGCGGAGCGCTCACCACGGCTGGGACCCGCGCAACCAGAGGCCGGAATTCTGGCGGCTGGCCAACCCGCATCTGGGTCCCGGCGAGACCATGCGTGTCTTTCCGCTGTCGAATTGGAGCGAACGCGATGTCTGGCGCTACACGCTCGCCGAAGGCATTCCCGTCGTACCTCTCTATCTCGCCCGTCCGCGTCCCGTCGTGCGTCGCGCCGGCGCTCTGATTGTGGTCGACGACGAGCGCATCCGCCTCGATGCAGGCGAGATGCCGGAACAGGTATCCGTGCGCTTCCGCTCGCTCGGCTGCTATCCGCTGAGCGCGGCGATCGAGTCGCAGGCCTCCACCGTCGCGGACATCGTCGCCGAGCTGGAAGCCTCGAGGACCTCGGAGCGGCAGGGCCGGTTGATCGACGGGCAGGGCACGGCTTCCATGGAAGCCAAGAAACGCGAGGGTTATTTTTGAGCCCGATCAGAACGGCCTATGCCGCGGCTTTCGGGCCGACCGAAGCGGGATCTGTGCGCAGCCGCCCTCCGGCGCTGCGCGTGCTGATTTGCGGAGCGGTCGATGACGGCAAATCGACACTGATCGGTCGCTTGCTCTACGAGGCCGGCGCAGTGCCGGACGATCAATACGCGGCGCTCGCGGCCGACTCGCAGCGCTACGGCGGCGGCGCGCCGGGTGAGCTCGATTTCGCGCTCCTGACCGATGGTCTCGAGGCCGAACGCGAACGCGGCATTACCATCGACGTCGCCTATCGCTACATGGCGACCCCGCGGCGCGACTTCGTCTTCGCCGACACGCCCGGCCATGAGCAATACACCGCGAACATGGCGACGGGCGCATCGCAATGCGAGGTGGCGATCATCCTGGCCGATGCCGTACGCGGCCTGCAGGAGCAATCCTATCGCCACGCCGCGATCTGCAGCACCCTTGGCATCCGGCAGGCTGTCCTTGCAGTCAACAAGATGGATGGCGTCGGCTTCTCGGAAGCCCGCTTCGAGCAGATCGCCGAGAGCTTCCGGCAGGCCGCAGCGCGCCTGCACCTCGACTGCGTGGCCATTCCCATATCCGCTCGCCATGGCGACAATGTCATGAAGTCCGGCGGGAACATGCCCTGGTACCAAGGGCCGTCCTTGCTCGACCATCTGGAACGCATCGATACGCGTCCGGTCGACCATGACCTGGGGCTGCGCCTGCCGGTTCAGGGGGTCTGGCGCGGCCCAGCCGGTGAACGGATCTATATGGGCTCGATCGCCGCGGGCCGCCTGGCGCCTGGGGATAGGGTCACCGTCGCGCCGAGCGGCGCGAGCGCGGTGGTCGCGCATCTCTGGGGCGCCGATGGCACGGTGGAATACGCCGGGCGCGGAGCGCCGGTGGCCTTCACCCTGAAGCGGGAGATCGATCTGGGTCGCGGCGACTTGCTGCATGCCGAAAGCGATGCGCCGTGCCGGGCCAACCATCTCGCGGCGAATGTCATCTGGTTCGGCAAGAGCCACCTGCTCGCTGGGCGCGATTACGAACTGCGGCTGGGCACGATGACGAGCCCCGTGACGGTGACCTCCCTTCGGGGCAAGCTCGACGTCGAAACGGGCGAGCGGCTCGCCGTGGCCGAAATCCAGCGCGACGAGATCGCGATCTGCCATCTGGCAACGCCGGCGGCGATCGCTTTCGATCCCTACGGGCATTGTGCGGCGACCGGCAGCTTTCTCCTGGTCGACCGCACGACCGGCGACACCGTCGGTGCCGGGATGGTTCGCAACGCCCTCGACCGCGGCAGCAACGTCGTCGCCCAGGCACTGACGATCGATCGAAAGGCGCGCGAGGCCCTGCTTGGCCAGACCGGCGCGGTGGTGTGGTTCACTGGTTTGTCGGGCGCGGGAAAGTCGACGATCGCCGATGCGCTTGAACGCAAGCTCCACAGCCGTGGAAAGCTGACCTTCCTGCTCGACGGCGATAATGTCCGGCTCGGCCTCAATCGCGATCTCGGCTTCACCGATGCGGACCGCGTCGAGAATCTGCGGCGCGTTGCCGAGGTCGCGCGGCTCATGGTCGATGCGGGCCTGATCGTCTTATGCAGCTTCATCTCTCCCTTCGAACGGGAGCGGATGATGATCCGCGAGCGGCTGTCCGGCATCGGGTTTCTTGAGGCCTTCGTCGATGCTCCGTTCGAGCTCTGCGCCCGCCGGGATCCCAAGGGGCTCTATGCCAAGGCGCGGCGCGGCGAGTTGCGCAACTTCACGGGCATCGATTCTCCCTACGAGCGGCCGGCGTCGCCCGACCTCGTCCTCGACAGCAGCCTCCACCCGCCGGACGTGTTGGCCGATCGCGTACTGGAACGGCTCATCGACCACCCTTGACCGGCGTCAGGTTGAGGCTTCCCGCGTCGACCTCTCCGCTAGAGCGCCGCATTGGCCGACAACGCGCATCTGGAATAGGCTGCGCGCCGCAAACAGCGGCTGCGAAAAGCCTAATTGGATCATGCGTATGATATACATATGTTACGGCATAACAAAATCAGCCAGCACGTTTCTCTATCAGATGACGGAAGAGGTTTTTTCTTCTTCAGGCAGAAAGATAGCCAGGCTACGGGAGCCGTTTCGCAAGAACGATTCGATCGATAATTATTTCAACCTCATCGACAGCGAGCTGCTATCCAGAATCGCGGATGCTATCGGCGATCAGGACATCGTGCTGAAAACGCACGGCCCGGCGACGGAGGACATCGCGAAGCTCGTCGCGTCGGGACGACTCCTGGCAAGCGCATCGATCAGGGATCCGCGGGAAATCGCGCTGTCGATGCTGGACCACGGGCAACGCTCCAGAAAGTGGAAGTACCAGCGCTTTTCCGAATTCGCCGTGCTCGACGACACGCTGAATGCGATTGACGGCCAGCTCCGCTATTTCCAGTCTTGGGCCGACATCGCGGCCGTCAGGGTCTTCAAGTACAATGACATCTGCTTCAACAGTGCCGCTGTATTAAAGCTCATCGCGGAGCAAATAGGATCCGGCGTCAATTCAGATGGCGTGCTCGACGTATTTCGACACAAAACGCGAATTGGCCAGTTCAGCAAGGGTAAGGCTCTAAGGTATCGGGAGCTGAATGACGCCGATCAAGAGCTCTTTCTTGAAAGATACCGAGATCTGTATCAATCCTATGAGTTCGACACGGAGGAGGCGCGTCAGGTCGCGAGATCGCAGGAAGGCAAGATATTCAAACCGTCAGGTGAGTTCGCTCAACATCTCATAAACTTCCGAAGAAGATTTCGAATCTGAGCCTGCGACCTGCCCGGGACTGGGCCTGGTCAGCGCACCTGCTCGTAGACGGCCTTGAGACGTTCCGCGTGGCGTTCCGGGGAGAAGAAGGCGGCCCGTTCCTTTCCCCGGCGGGCCAGTTCGGTGCAGAGCGCGTCATCCGCGTCGACCGTCCTGATGGCGTCGCGGATCGAGTCGGACCGATAGGGATCGGCCAGCATCGCCGCTTCGCCAGCGACCTCCGGAAGCGAACTCGTATTCGAGGTGACGACCGGCGTGCCAAGCAGCATGGCCTCGAGGACCGGCAGGCCGAATCCCTCGTAGAGAGACGGAAAGAGGACGGCTCTCGCCCCGCGAATGAGGGTATAGAGCGTATCCAGGGGCACATAGGGCAGGCGCCGGATCCGGCGCTCGGACTTGATCCGCTCTCCATCGAAGCGCCACCCGGCGAAGCGCTCGTCGTTCAGGGCCTCGAGGTCGCGCTCGTACTGCCAGCCCAAGCCGCCGACGAGCACCAGCGGCCGCTTGCTGCCGCTCGCCGCATAGGCCTCCACCATGCGCGAGATGTTCTTCTTGGGCTCGATCGCGCCGAGGAAGAGGTAGTAATCCCGGAAGCCGAGCTCGTATTGCAGGTCGATGGCGTTGGCGACCTCCGCCTCCGAACGTTCGAGGACATCCGGCCTAACCGATACCGACTGCCATGTATTCGTGATGCGATCTTCCGAAACGCCGAAGACGTCGATGACGTCGCGCTTGGTGAATTCGGAGACGGTGACGATGTGCTCGGCCTTGTCGAGCAACTCCTTCACGACCCGATAGAAATATCGCTTGTTGTCGAGCGTCGAGTGCGGCAGCCGCAACGGGACGATGTCGTGGATTGTGTAGATGTTCGGCGTCTTGGGCAGAGCCAGCGGGATTGGCCGGGACGCGTGGAAGATGTCGTAATGCCCCCGGTGAGCGATCTTCATCCGACGCCCATAGCGGTTGAAATGCAGGAAGGCGCGCTCTTCGAGCCGCTCCACCGCATGCGTCGGGTGGGCCGGGCCGGAAACGCGGCCGGATGTCGGATCGATCACGATCCGATGCCCGGGCATCGGCACGGTCCGAGCCCCGCCGGGCACGCCGATGGTCCAGTCCCGGGCGCGCGCTGCCCAGAGGGAGGGCGAGAAACCCTGCTTGCGCCGATTGGCGTCGTGCAGTCGGATCTCGGCCAGCAAGGGGTCGCGCCGGTTGATCTTTCCGTCGACGCCCATGAGCAGGTCGACCGCATAGCCAGCCTGCTCGGCCGCCTTGCCGAGATTGCGGCTGTAGGTCGCGATGCCCGTGCCGGCCTGCAGGCCCATGACATGGGCTTCTAGGAGGACCTTGTTCTGCATCGATTTCCTCAGGGCCGCTGCTGCCCGGGCATGGCAAAGCACAGCAGCCGGTCCTCTCCGGTCTGCTCGGTCAGGACTTTCTCCCGCTCGGCAGGCTCGGAGACCCCCTCCAGCGTGATCTCGCAGACCTGCCCGTATGCCGAGATCAGCCGGTCGAGGATCGCGGCGGGGTTGTCGTAGCGGCCTACATTGAATTCGAGCAGGATCGTCGGGCGATGGCGCTCGATCGTCGCGGTCATTCCTTCAAGGACCGCCGGCTCCGCGCCTTCGACGTCTATCTTGACGAAATCGACCCGGTCCAGCCCCTGGGCGAGGTCGTCGATCGAGATCGTCGGGACGATCGTCCTCAGTTCCGAAGGCCGGTCGCCGGCCTCGAAGGCGATGGTCGCATTCTTGGGTTCACCAAGAGGGACAAAGAGCTCCACCTGATCGCCAGATCGGGCCGTGGCCGCACCCGACACCAATGACACCATCCTGTCGTACCCGTTCAGGCTGACGGTCTCGGCGAGCAGCGCAAAGGTCTGAGGGTTGGGTTCGATCGCAATGACGCGCCCGGCAGCGCCGACGCGGTTGGCGAAGAGCAGCGTGTAATAGCCGAGATTGGCGCCGACATCGAAGGCGACCATATCGGGCTTCAGGGTCCTGGCGCAAAAGACGGTGACCCAGCTTTCCCAGTATCCGTCGAGCATGACATGCCGGGAAAAGCCGCGGTCGTCTGCGCGCAGGAGCATTTTGTGGCCGCCGAGCACGCGCGCGAGGACGAGGCCGCCGCCGAGGTAGGTGGTCTGGACGCGAGCCTGGATCTCCTTTTCGGCGCGCGCGCGGGGCATGGCACCGAGATCCGCAGTGCTCAGATAGTGCAACTCCGACAAGGCGGTCTCCAGCGTGGAAGTGCAACGTTGCGCAATATGAGCACTGATTGGCATGAGGCCCGAAGGGCGCGTCCGGGACCATCAGGCTCGCGTCAGCCATACTGCAATTTCCTTTCCGGGAAAGCCTCTCCGGTCGGATTCTGTCCGTGTCCGTTCAGCTCAAATCCAGATAGGTCAGTTCAACACTTGCCAGCGCGACGTGGCCCTCGATGGCCGCCTGCTCATTCATCGTTCTAATTTCGATTGGTTGATGAGGGTCGGTGACCACCACCTCATGGTCGACCGCGAAGATTCCGCCTCGCTCAGCTAGAACCCGAAGTTCGCTGAGCACTGAGGTACTGGCGACTTGGATGTTCAGGGGCAAGCCACGAATGTCGTGTGAAAAGCCGTAGGAAATCCGCATTTTCCAGCGGCCGCGCGGCAGATGGAAATACGGCCCGTAGAAAATGATCCTCGCCCTCCCGGTGACGTCCATGACGACCGGCGCCGGCGTTCCCGGATCGTCGCCAAGAAGGAAGGTGCGTCCCGGCCAGGTCGTTGGGCCCGGCCTACCGCTCACGGCGTAGTTGTAAAGGCCGCCCAGAACGCATTCGGCCAACTGCTCGTCCTCCGCCGTCAATTCCGAGGCATTCTGCTTGGCTTCCGATGCCTCCACCAATTCTCGAAGAGACCTGTCCGGGCCGCCCAGAAGCTCACACGCCTTCTCGAGCCGCGCCCGGTTGGGTGCTGATTCAGCACTTCCGGCCGCAAGCGTAAGCAGATCGAGCAAGCTTACGTCGTCGGCGCGCCGGACGAGGTGTGCTCCCGCCAGTTGGCTGCACGCACCGGTCAGCGTTAGGCCCGCCGAGACAATCCGAACGGCATTCAGGGAAGGAACAGTCCCTCCCGCGCGCGTGAACGCTACAGAGGGCAGCATCTCATCGAGAAGGACGATGGGTCTGAGCTTCAGTCGATCACAGTAAGTTGCCAGCGCAGGAGGTGGGAAGGTCGATAGAATCAGTCGCACTTCGTTAGGACGACCCGAATCGTCGATGTCGTCGAGACGGTCGAGTCGCAACACAGTGAGCCCAGGATAGACTGCCTTGAGCGCCCTTTCGAGAAACGCAAAGCTCCCGGAAACAAGCGGGGAGGGCGGGCCGACGACGACAATATCTCTCATCTGTTCAACTTTAGCATGGCAGTGTTTCTTGAAGGCGAACCCTTCGGACGCTGCGTTTCCAATACGTTAGGGTGAGCATGGTAGTTACGCTCAGGATAGCGGCTCGCTTCTTTGTTCAAGGTGTTGCGCGATCACAACAGGTCGCGTGGCACTATGACGAAGGCATGGTTGCATGGCAGGCCCCGTGCTAGAAGCCGTGTCGCTCGGATAAAGGCAAGCATGCGTAAGCTCATCTTCGTCGCCGCGGGATTGACAGGCCTTGCCGGGTGCAGCGCGCTTCCCACGTCCGGACCTACCGCAGAGGATGTGGTCGAGCAGTCGACAGGCGCTGAACAGCAGCGTTACGCCCTTGTCGACATCACGCCGGAGGTGGCGAACATCCTCGGCAAGCGGGTACCTGACAGTTTCCTGGCCAGTTTCAGCAACCGCCAGCCACCAGCCGAATTCGTGGTCGGGGTCGGCGATATGGTTGCGGTGACGGTATGGGAAGCGTCCTCGGGCGGCCTGTTTTCTGCGCCGATGGTAACGGATCGTTTCACCACTGGCTCCAAGAGCGCAACCATTCCTGAGCAGGCTGTCGGCCGGGACGGATCGATCTCCGTGCCTTATGGTGGTCGGGTTCGCGTATCTGGGCTGACGATCGAAGAGGCCCAGAAGCGGATCGTCGCAACCCTGGAGGGCAAGGCGATCCAGCCGCAGGTCCAGCTCTCGATCGTCCGGCCGATCAGCAGTTCGGCAACTGTGGCTGGCGAGGTCGCTGCAGGCGCGCGCGTTCCCCTTTCAGTGCGCGGCGATCGCCTGATGGATGTGATTGCAGGCGCGGGCGGCATCCGCATCCCGGTCAATGAGGCGGCTGTTCAGGTGACGCGAGGCGAGCGATCCGCACGTGTCTCCATGCTGCGGATCGCCTCTGATCCGGGCGAGAATATTTTCGTGCGACCGGGCGATCTCGTAACCGTTGTTAGAGAGCCGCAGACCTTCATCGCCTATGGCGCTACCGGGCGAAACGCGGAAATCCCGTTTGAATCGGACAAGGTCACGCTTTCCCAGGCCCTCGCAAAGGCAGGTGGCCTGATCGACAGCCGTGCCGATCCGTCTGGCGTATTTATTCTGCGCTACGAGCCGCAATCCGTGGCGAAGCTGCTCGTTCCTGACGGTCCGTTGCTCCAGGCCGGCGGGCGGGTCCCGATCGTTTATCGCCTGAACCTTCGCGATACCGGTAGCCTCTTCCTGGCCGAACGCTTCCCCCTTCACGCGCGGGACGTGCTGTACGTCTCGAACGCTCAGCTGAGCGATGTGCAGAAGGCCCTACTGCTCTTCAATTTGGTCGTTAGCCCGATCGTGAGCGGCGCTTCGGTCTACAACGTCACGCGGTAACGAGGAAGGGGCTCTGTCGGACTGACCTTCTCCACACGATGGAGCTTTGGGTCGCAAGCTTCCGTCCGGCGAGTTTTGGAAGGGTCGCTAGAGCGTTTTCCCGTCGGCCTGAATCGTTCAGGATTCCCAATAGCGCCTAGACCACAATATGAGTCAGGACCAGGGTGCAGTAATCATCCCAATGGGTCATCGAAACGTTAGCCGCTCCCGTGAGGAAGCTACAGCCCAAAGCCCCAGACAAGTCTGGACGATAGTCCAAATCACAATATAGCCGATCGAATAATGCGTCTGGACCGACGGCTCGAAAAAGCCCGCCCGAAACATTTCGTAGATATGCACCTGAGGCACAAGAAGGATCAAATCCTGCGCCGATTTTGGCAGCCAGGAGACCATGAAAAAGACGCCGGATATCGGCAGGAGCAGGTACTGGATCGGCTGGATCAGGCTATCGACGATGTCTGCCTTTTCCGATAGACCGGCGATCAGACACCCGGCTGAGAAGCCGAACCAGCACATCATGAGCCAGCCCGCCAGAACCAGCGTGGGATCATAAATCCAACGCACGATACCTACCGACAGCAGCAGGAAATAGACGACGAGGCCCGCCGCGCTCACGCTGGCGATCTCCGTCAGTGCGCGCGCAATGACGATGTCGAATACGGTAATCCGGCGAAAGTAGAGCAACCCAAAGCTGCCCGACAGCAGCCGCGGAGTAGTGGCGAGATGCCGCCACATGGTCAGTGGCATATAGCTCGAGAGGACGAAGGCGGCGACGGGGATGCCATGCTTTCCCTCTGGATAAAGAAAGCTCCAGAGCGTGATCACGCCGGCGACCAAAAAGGTCGGCTCGACGATCAACCATAGGAAGCCGAGATTCCCACGGCCGTATTTCGCCATGAGATTGCGCGTCATCAGCGCAACGATCACGTCACGCTGGATCGACAGCCGCTTCGACAGCGAGGGCCCGGACAATCGCGGGCGCCTCAGTGAAGCGCCGAACTTCTCTGACGGACCTGACTGCATTGCCTACCCTAATGCCCGCGGAATTCTAAGTGCTCTAAAAATAAACGCTCGTCGGATGTCGATCAATGACGGGGCCAGATTTCTCAGCGATCAGGAATATATTATCACCGCGATGATCCGTTCGAAAATTGTTCTGTTTGAGGAATTCTAGGGTCTCAGGCATGCTTTCTTCAAATGTGTCCTCAGTCCAAAATTTTCTGATTTCGAAGCCGCCGCATTTCATAATATCGATAAGCTGGTGTGGAGCGTACTCGATATTATGTCGGTGATAGGTGGCGCTTTTAGAGTACTTCATAAAGAAATGAGGCGCATACCCGTTCAGGATCTTATGGACGTTTCTTGCGCTCGTAGAATTTGGAGTGCTGAGATAAATTAGGCCGCCGAGCTTCAGTACACGGTTCATCTCCGCGATCATGAACATCGGGTCAATTTCCATGTGTTCGATAACTTCAAAACAGATGGCGAGATCATAATTCTCATCAACGCAAGGGATGCTCTGCTTTTCTAAATCTACATTGTATATCGTCATCGCGCGCGCCTTGGAGTCCCGAGGCAGCGCCATCTCTGTGGTGTCGCCAATGTTCCCGATCTTAAAATCGGTCGCGTCGACACGTTCAAAGCCCATTCGGTCCAGCAATAGTTGTGGGAAGATATAAGTGGTTCCTAGCTCCAATGCTTTCGAATAGTCTCCGTTCCGGAGATGCTCCCCGTGCGGCATGTGCCGAAGGGCATGTAGGTATCTCGGGACATGCCCAGAAAGGTCGGAGTTCGAAAATACACCACGCTCGTGGAGGAAGGCTTCGTAATCAGGGTGACGATCCTTCTCAAGGATGGGCCGCATTCGATCCTCGCTATTGACTGGCATCCGCTCGCCTCATAGGCCTCTCGAATGCCATAGCCAACGCCAGATTGAAGGTTCTCCGCCGAAATGTCGCTTTGGGTCATGGGTTGGTACAACCGAGCAAACTGCGGTGACGATGCCTTCGTTGACGCCTTCGAGGCGCTGCTGCCAGGGCAAGATCTGCGCTTTTTCGAGCCATCCGACGGGCTACCGCAACTGGAGCAAAGCGAGCGACTTATTCTTGGTGGTGGTGACGTAATTAAGCAATATTACCTTGAGAGCATCGAGCCAACCCAGCCGCTCTGGGTGGTCGGCTGTGGATTAGGATACGAATCAGAGATCCATCAGCTCACGAAGTTCAATGTCCAAGGCGCAATCTTTCGGAATCCATCCGATGTCGAAATTGCGTCCCAAGTTGGCATGCCTGCCGTATACGCGCCTGATTTGTGCTTTTCTCTTCCGCGTATCGCCCCTTCACCAAGAGCTGCAGGTCAGCGAAAAAGACTAGGCGTGATCCTGAGCGGACACCCGATATCAGGCGTTGAACAGCCGTCCATGCGCGAAGCCAGTTATTTTGAATATCTTCAATGGGAGCTGGCGTCTGCTCTAGACGAGCTCGTCCAATATTTCGACATTCATTGGATCTCATTCTCTTCCGACCCCGATGCGTGGGACGAGACGGCCCACTACGGCGTCCGGCGAAAGATGACGGTCAGAAAGAAGCAAACCTTTTGGCCTTACGTTCGCAGCAAGCCCATCGACCAAATGCGACTGATCGCGGATATGGACCTGATCATCACAATGAAATTCCATGGGGCTATTTTCCCATCTATTCAAGGCGTGCCATTTGTCTGCATCGGGCAAACACGAAAGCTTCAAGAATATTGTCTGCAGTCCGGCCTATCGGAGGTGCTGGTGCCTCCCTATGAATTCAGCAAGCCGCGGCTTCTGCGTGCGATCAAGGCAGCCGAGGAGCCCGGCATTCCGGAACGCCTCATCAACTTATCCGAAACCAACCGCCAGGCGGTTCAAGCGGCCATTGAGAAAATTGGGCTCCACACCGCGGGCCGACCGCGCTTATAGATTGCGTATCTCGATAGACGTGAGGTTGACTTGGACGTGCCCCATCTGATGAATGCGGAGTTCAATCTCAGCTTCCGCTAGACTGAATGGCCACTCGAACTCCAGCAAAGCCCTATCGCCATTGCCGGAATAATTTACGCTCGATAGAATATTATCTTCCGAGCGAAACGCCGTGTAAGCCTCAATGAGGATATCGATCTCGCCATCGGAAGCCGCAGCGAGCGCGAAGTGAACTTCATAACGGCCAGGCCGGAGTTTGCGGTAAGGACCGAAAACGGCAATCCCGGCCTTGCCAGGTAGCAGTTCGACGTGGTCGATCCGCTCGATCGCGCGGCGAGTGTCGATCCGAAAGCCGCTCAGTGTAAGCGGGGAAGGAATGAGACCAGGCTCCAGAAACGACTCCCGGGCGCCAAAAACCAGCCTCTCCCAATCTGGATTTGTTTCCAGCGTCTTGATCGCCTCGCTGGCGCTTGCATCACTAGAGGATCTTTCCGGAAGCCGTTTAATAATGTTGTGGTAGATTTGATCCAGGCGAAACTCGTAGAACTGGACGCTTGTTTGCTGCCGAAGCTGCAGTTTTTCTATTTCAGTAGCCAGTCTAATGATCTCTTTTTTGAGATATTCTTTCGATACCTCAAGGTCACGCACTTTGGCTCTTAGCTCGGCCACTTCCGAGCGACCCTTTCCGCCGAGTGCCCGCTCGATATTCCTAAACATCGGCTCGACCTGTCCTACAATGCATTTGCGATGAGGTCGGCGATCCTAGGCCGACTCTTGGAACGCGTCGCCGGCTGCAACCCTGCAGTTCCACGAAGGGATTGGCAGAGGAGCCGGAACAGTTGGACCTGCTCCCTTGGCCAAAACGAGGAGACTTGAGCGCTGGTCGGCAGCTCGGCAAAGCCCTGATATGCCGTCGTAACGGTCGGTACACCCGCGGCAATGGCTCGCTCTAGAGTGCCGCTTGTCTCGCCACACGACGGGAACCGCAGATTGAGCAGAAGATCGCAGCTTTCGATCAAGGCCTCGAATTGATCCAACGGCACATAGTCCAAAAATCTGACCCGATGCGATATGCCAAGCGAGGACGCCAAACCAACTGGATCGAAATGCTCTGGAGGCGGCAGCTTTCCGACGACAAGGAATTCGGCGCATGAGCCAACCTCGTGGGGGACCGTCTGCAGCGCCGCGGCGAAAGCACGAAGCGCGACATCGACCCGCTTCGACGGGCTTACCCAACCGAACATGCCGACTCGAAAGCCACCGTCTGGCTTTGCGAGATCCGGCGGCAAATTTTGCTGATCCCTCCCCCTAACCGAAGCCAGATGGGGGTGCTCGGACACTGTAAATTTTGCAGTAGAAGTCGTCTCTGTCTCGAACTGGAGCTTCAGCGCGCTAAAGTCGCTATGCGTCCAGATCTCATCGCTTCGCGTGAGCGCTAAATGCTGGCAATGCATCACGTACTCGACATCGAAGGGCAAGATGTCTTTCCTCCGGGCATTTATGAAGCTGAGAGCTTTCGATCCAAACTGGGCAGCGCAAAATTCGATGAGGTCGTTATCGTTGAATGAATAACGCTCTTCGCTGCAAATATTATTTAATAACATGAAGCATGACGGTTCATGTATAACCGATATAACGCGGCCTTCTTGCAATTTTCTTACCCGAGACAGGGATTCATAGCAGTATGAATGATATTCATTGTTAGCCAGAAAATAAATTCTTACCTGATTTGGCTCGATAACATCAGAAATCTTCCTGTGGCTTAGAATTTTAAATCCAAAGTAATCGATATCCAAAAATACCCCTTCGATGAATTGGTCATCGACGACGATATTAATTCTACTTCTTTCGATGTCGGCGCAGGCGAGAGACTGGATAAGGCTGTCAAAATAATCCGCGGTGCCGGTTCTCATCGGCCGGATTGGCGAATAGAGTAGGACTTGCTTCACGTAATCTATCCCGCGGAGGAGGCAGATATAACCGAGCCCCTTTAGCGGGTAAGCGCGAGACCCACAAGTATCTCGTGTGATGTTAGCTGTTGATAGCTGTCGCAGGAGTGGCAGTTTGCGACTTCGTCGGCATCCATCGACCTTACTATGTTTCGAGCATTTAATTGCGGGGGCCTGTAAACCTGAGATTTCGCGCCGTCATCGCCGGGGTCATGGTCCTTTCCGAGTCGAGTGCCTCATGATGATGTTCGGTCGGGCCAGTGTTGGCTGCGTTGAGTCTCAACCCTAATGCGAGGCCGTGTGCTCGCGGACACCTGCGCTGACGACCCAGCAGATTAGATAGAACAGCAGGGACCAACCCAAGACTGTCACAATACTCACAAGCCGTCGGGGCAGCGTGGATTTATCCGGGAGGTTTGGCTCAACGATGCGTTCAAGGAAGATCTGCTGCCGCCGCGCGTGGGCTTTCGCAACCGTCTGAGAGGCAACAGCGGAGGCCAGTCGTCGCGCCGCAAATTGCTGCTGAAGGTTAACTCGCTCATATTCCGAAACTTTGTCGGCCAAGCCGCTGCCTGCTGATGATATGATGTTGCGTTGCGCCTCTATCTGTTGCTTCAGAGATGCTGCATGCGTGCTCAGCGGCCCCAGTTGCGGATTGTTTGGAGCACTTTCCCTCAATTGCGAGATCTGGGCGAGTGTGCTAGCCAGTTCGGTGTTCAGCTTGCCGATCAATTCAGAAAGCAGCGCGGCGTTGCGCTCGGGATCGAGGATCATCTCCCGGTTTCGGAACCGCGTTAGTGCTATCTGGCTGGCAATCAGCGCCTCCTCGCTGCGCGACACCTCGTCATTTGCCGATCTGATGCTGTCGTTCTGGGCGCGTTCGTTAAGACGATTGACCATGGCCTCGGCAAGTTCGAGAAGCGCCGCGGTGATCTCCTTGGCATGTGACGGATCAAAGGCCTGCACGGCGATGGTCAACACGCCTGTCTCATGGTTCGGGACGGCCGAAACCATAGTCAGGTAATGGCGGTAGAGTTCCTCTTCGGTGGCGCCGTAGATCAAGGAGGGCCAGCGCGCGATGAAGTCGGCGCCAGGCGGGCCGAATATCGCCTTGATAGGCAGCCGGCTCTGCAGCGCGCCGACAGCATCACGAGATAAGATATAGGCCTGCACAACCCTGATGTCGTCTGGGCCGCCGATGCCGGTCGATTGGAGGAAGGAGGCGAACCCTCCCTTGGAACCTTCGTCCGAGGTTCGCCGGACGACGATCTGCGCCTCCGAGACGTAGCGCTCGGAGGCGACAAGACCATAATAGACTGTCGCCAACAGCGTCGGCAGCAGGACGGTCAGCCACATTAAACCGGTGCGCAGGGACGGGCTCCGGCGCACGTGCCTCTGTGGGATGGTGCCGTCTAAGGAGGTCCGGTCTGTCTTCGAGGTGACTAGCTGCGGCATGAAGCTATCTTAGAGGGACTGATAGATGTCGGTTGCGAACTCGACGTCATGAAAGACGCGTCCACGGCCTTGCTTGAGAACGAGCGCCGAGGTGCAGTGCTCGCGCACGAAACCGCTATCATGGATCGCGATGATCATGGCGCAATCCTTTCGGCGAACGAATAATTCGTCGTGGCAGCGCTGCTGGAAGCGCGGATCGCCGACCGCGAGGACCTCGTCGATTAGGATGCAATCGAAGTCGATCGCAAAGGACAACGCAAAGGCGAGCCGCGCCCGCATCCCGGTCGAATAGAACCGCATGGGCATGTGGATCTGGCGGCCGATTTCGGCGAAGGACTGGACGTAGTCGAATTTTTCCTCAAACGGGGCGCCGTAGATGCGCAGGATGAACCGCGCATAGTCATACCCCGTCATCTCACCCTGGACGGCCCCGTCGATCGCGATCGGCCAGGACATGCTGAGGCCGCGATAGATGACGCCGGCCGTCGGCATCTGCAACCCGCAGAGCAGGCTAATTAAGGTTGACTTGCCGGCGCCGTTGCGTCCCAAGATCGCAAGCCGCTCGCCCATCCGCACTTCGAAAGAGATCGAATTGAGCACGCGGCGCCGGCCGATCTCCGTGTCGAACTCCTTGATAACGCCGTCCGCGATGATCGCATCGACATGACGCGAGGGGCCGGCGTCACTCCCTTCCCCCCGATCTCGCCAAAATCCACGCAGGCGCTGCAGCAGCGGAAGACGTTCGTCCGCCCCCGAAAGCGTAGACGCGCTCATCGGCCGTGATGCATTCGGGAGTCTCGGATGACGACGCGCAGAATGATCCAGACGCTCAACGAGACGGCAAGGACCAGCAACACCATCAAGGCGCGCGTTGGCTGCGTGCTATAGTCCGCCAGGGTCGGCCCCGAAATCCGCTCAATGAAAGCGCGCTGACGCGCCGCTTCAGCCCGTGTTGCTTCGAGCTGATCCATGGATCCCGTATAGATGCGGTTGGCGAACTCGCTTTGCAGGTTGAGTTGGGCGTACTCGGCCAGCGTCGGCGATAGCGAACCCGCCGGTCCCGCGAGTTTGCGTTGTTCCGCGGCAATCTGCTCATCCAGCGAAGCGATCTGGTTTCTCAGCACCGCCGCCTGCTGGTTGCTGGGCGCGTTCTTGAGGAGATCGGACAGCTGGGCCTTGAGGCCGACGCTCTGGGAAACCAACTGCGCGATCGATTCGATGACGACGGCGCTCATCTTGATCGGATCGACCATCCGCTCGCGCAGCCGGAATTCCGTCAGCTTCTCCTGCGCCAACACGACCTGCCTGCGAGCTGAATCGACCTGTTCCCGCGCCGCTCGCATCGCGTCCTGCCGGCCGCGCAGATCCATACGGTTGACCAACTCCTCGGCGCTGCCAATCAGCGCTTCGCTGATCGCCTTGGCGTCTTCGGGCCGGAAGGCCTCGGTGGAGAGCTTGATGACGCCGGTCGCGGAATCATAGGAAATCGACGTCATGTGCTCATAGTACCGAAACAGCGCATAATTCGTGTCGTGACGCACCGGGCCGGGATAGCGCGCGATGAAGTCGGATTCCGGCCGGGCGAAGACTTGGCGCAGGTCGACGGCGCGATCGGCGGCGGCCATGGCATCATGCGAGCCGATATAGGTCGCGATCGCCTGTGCGTCGCGGTCGCCGCCCACGGACAATCCGCCGCTCGCGAGAGCTCCCGCCTGCGAAGCGATCATCGCGGAGATGCCGCTCGTGTCTGCCGCGCCTGCGCTCCGCAGTACGAACTGGCTCTGGGAGACGAAGCGGTCAGCCGCGATTAGGCCGTAATAGACGGACGCCGCCAGTGTCGGAACCAGCACGAGCAGCGCAAAGCCAAACCGGCGATCAAGGTCGAACCAGCGTTTCGTCCTCAGTGCGGCGTGATCATAGCCGTCCTCGGCCGCTCTGGCGAAACGGCGCACCTCGGTGAGCGGCGTGAAGTTCCCCGGAGCGATGGCCGTGGGGCGTGTCGCCGGCGGCGTCTGAGGACGCAACGACGGGAGCAGGCGGAGCAGGCGCGGGCGCCTCAGTGCATCACGCATTGGCAGTTCGCGCAAAGTTTCACGACGAGTTCGACGCCTTTCCGATCGCCTTGTTCGTGTCTTGCATCTTTGGTCGGGATCGCGCAATCGATTTCGGGAAGTGTCGACGGGCGTGCTTTCAGCGCTCTCCGTTGGTTCATCCGGTTCGGGCAAATCATGCAACCAACTTCCACCATAACATCTACCGATCCGCAGAGACACTCGACGCTTCCCGAGCCCACGCTAGGCACCCGCCTCGGATCCAAGCGCAGGTCATCGCTGCCCTGATGACCCGTCGCATCACGACAAAATGCGGTCGCGGGAGCTTTGGATTTTTATGTTTGATAATTAAACCTACGTTTATCGTCAATTAACTATCTTTAATTGGATTTGATTCAGAATTGTTACGCGTGACATGCGTCGAGTTTGGCATTTGTAATTTATATTTATCTGATGTTTATCTTTAATTGTGATCGTAAAATTACATGTGTATAATATAAACAAATTATTACCTAATATATTATATTCTAATCATCATATTCTATGCCATAGCCTGCGAAGATTTGCGGAAATCTCTAGTGTTTATTCTAGGTATTATTGTCTATTTTATATTATTCTCGACAAGAATAGTCTATTTTGCCGATGGTTCTTCTGTGATATTCTCGTATGATTGATGATGTGGCGGAACATGCCCATAGCCACTGGGCTGCAAAACGGGTCAGGACCATCGGATGCCGAATAGGTCAACAAGCGATCTGTCATAAGCAGCCGACGAGCGGCCGGTACGTACCGTTTCGAATTGAATTCACAGTAGAGAATTTTCTGCTCCACGGCTTTTCATGCGTAATCCGCCGCAACTCCTTCGCGATGACAACTGAAACAGGGCTTCAGCCTCACTGCAATTTCGACTTCTTCAGCACAATCGCCAAAACAACGACGTGATTTTTCCGCTGAACTGGGAGCGGCCAGACGGTTACCCATAGTAGGCAATATACCTTCGAAAATACTCTTCCCAGCTCACTGTCCCGCCGCGGTACTGGTAACGGGTCGACGCATTGGCCCATGTGACGCCCAGCCTTTCCGCGACAAGCGGATGAACCGGGATCTGCAAATTGCGCAGCTTGTCGAGCCGTTGCGCAGACCAGTAGGTGCAGCGCGTCTCGAGCTCGCGCTCCAGATAGGCCAACAGCATGTTCAGGATCTGGCCGTTGGGGTGCGCGGTGGTGTGGAAGATCTGGCGCTTGCGGAAGTTGGCGAGGATGAAGGCGCCGATGCCGGTGTCGAATTTCCGGTCCATGGCGAGAAGGCGCTTTTCCTCGAAGGCATGCAGGCGGACCGGATTGAGGACGCCGTCGATCGCGAGATCCCGATAGGCGTGAAAGCGCTGCTCGTGATCGGGAATCTCCCGCCGCAACCGGGCGAGCAGGCCATCGAAATAGGTGAATTCGTAGTTGGGATGATCCTTGGCGACCGCCAGCTTGTCGTCGGGACCGTTGAACGCGTCGAATGGCCAGAGCGAGGCGAAGCGCAGGCAAGGATAGCGCAGGACCTGCGCCCGCGGCGGCACATGATCCCGCAGAGGATACTGCTCCCATTCCTTGATGTCCTGGATCAGGAGGACATCGCATGCTTCGAGGTCGAGCCTGCCCTGTTCCAGCTGGTTCTGCTGGGGCTCAAGGGGCTGGTGGCGAATCTGGAACCGGCGGGCGAAGCCGCCGTGCGTTTCGAGGGAGCGCGCCAGGATGCCCGCCTGGCAGTTGCCGAGAATGAGGAGGTTCTTCCGGAGCGCCGAACGGGCTGGAGCGGCGGGCCTCGCGGGAGTCGCAACCTCCTGGGAAGCCTCGCCAGGCATTTTCACGATGCGCAGGTCGTCAAGCCTGAGCCGGACGGTGCCGAAATGGCGCATCTGGATGCGCAGCCGGGATGGCATTCCGGCGTCATAGCCGAGGTCGGCCGGGATCGTGAAGGGGATCGACTGCCGGCCGCTATCGAGATCGCTGCCGAGAAAACGCTTCGCGACGATGAGGCGCTGCTGATGATCGACCAGCTGCAGCTCGAGGGCGGGGCTTTTGGGCGAGCGCAGCCTCGCGACCCTGAAAGCGAGCTCGAGATTGAAATGGCCGGCCGGGAGACGCAGCGGCGTCCAGGGAGCCGCAAATTTCAACGCGCCGATCGACAAGGGCGAGATCGTCAGGCCGCCGGGCCAGGGGAAGCGTCGGCAGCGGCCGAGCAAGCGCCAACTCATCTCCCCGATAGGGAGGGCGGGGTCCTCCTCCGGCATTTGCGCCAGAGTGAGCCTGGTGATGTGGAGTTCCCGGTTTCCGAAAGCCGTGAAACGGAACTCGAAGCCGACGTCGTTGCCGGACCCCGTGCCGAGCGCTTCCGGCACCTCGAACAGCAGGGATTGCTCGCCGGTCCGCAACTCGGCGGCCGTAAAATCGCGCCAGCCCCGCAGGATGCGGTTCTGCGCCATGACATCGACGCCCATCACGGGATTCTGCCCTGGCAGCCCCCTTCCAGGCCGCGCGGTGAAGCGCAGGCGGTACCGGCCCTGCGGCAGCCGCAGGAAGGGCCCGTACATGAACTGGCAGAACGGCGGGCGCAGCCGGCAGGAGACGGTTCCATCCTCGTTCCGCCGGCCGGGAGCCTGCACCTCCATGAGAGGCAGCAGGTCGCGTTCGCCGAAAGGAAGCGCTGTCGAAAGAGAAGTCACGCTCGTCATGCGCTGTTCTGCGGGGCCCCGGTTGCCACGCATCCACAGACGATCGCGGGCATGCGCTGGCCTCGACAGTTGCCTCGTTCGCGCTCCTCTTGCAAGGTTGGCGCGACATGACAGCAACGCGCGGCGACCGGCATGGATTCGACCTGTTTGGATTGTTCAAAAGGACCGCTTGCAGTCGGGCGAGGCTGAGAGCGGACGCGGCGTGATACAAGTCTCTTCGCTGCCGGAGATGTTAGTTCGCCACGCGCAGCGGCGTGCGGAGCATCCGGCCGTCGTGTTGGCCTCCGATGCCCAGGAGCGCGCGCCGGAGCTGAGCTTCGAAGCTCTGTATCGGGAGTCGGCCGCGCTGGCCGCCCAGTTGGCCGAACGAGCGCCACCCGGGGAGCGAGCGCTGCTACTCTTTCCGACTGGGCTCGAATTCGTCGTCTCCTATTTCGCCTGCCTGATGGCCGGGCTCGTGGCCGTTCCGCTCATGCCGCCGCGCCGGACGGCGCGTGCGGACGCCAGCGCGGCGATCATAGCCGACTGCTCGCCGCGCCTCGTCCTGACGCCGGGAGGGGAGTGGGGAGGTCTGCAACCGGCTTTCCTGACGCATTTGGCCGGCCTCGGAATCGAGCATGTCTCCGTCGTGCTCGGAGGTGCCGCGCCAAGCATGCCGCCGCAGAGGCGGCTCGGCTCCGACACGCTCGCCTTCCTGCAATACACCTCCGGATCGACGCGCGTGCCGCACGGCGTGATGGTGACGCATGGCAATCTGCTGGCCAATCTCTCGATGATGCAGCAGCGGCTGAACGCCGATGCCGGCTTCCGGCATGTCAGCTGGGTGCCGCTCTATCACGATATGGGCCTGATCATGAACCTGCTGCTGCCGCTCTTTTGCGGTGGCACGAGCGTGCTGATGTCGCCCTCCGGCTTCATGCACAGGCCGCTCGGCTGGCTGCGCAGCATCGCCCGTTTCGAGGCGCAGGCCGCCACGGCGCCGAACTTCGCCTACGATCTCTGCGTGGACCGCTTCCGGGCGGATCAGATGGAGGGTGTCGACTTGGGCGCCTGGCGCATGGCGATCAACGGCGCCGAGCCGCTGCGGGCCGCGACGCTGCAGCGCTTCGCCGCCTGTTTCCAGCCCTACGGGTTTCGTGCCGGGAGCCTGCACCCATCCTATGGGCTGGCCGAGGCGACGCTGATGGTTAGCTCAGCGGCGCCATGTGAGGGGGCCGTCCTGCGCGGCGCGAGCATCGAGAGCCTGCGGGCGCGGGAGATCGCGCCGCCCCGCTCGGAGGATGACACGGCGCAGATGGTGTCCTGCGGCCCCGCTCTCGACGGCATCGAGATCGCCATCGTCGATCCCGAGACGCGGCAGCGCCTGCCGCAGGCGAAGGCCGGCGAGATCTGGCTGCGCGGCGCCAGCATCGCGCAGGGCTATTGGGGGCGAGCGGCGGAGAGCGACCAGGTCTTCCGCGCGGCGATCGCCGGGGAGGCGACCGCACCGGGCTGGCTGCGGACCGGCGATCTCGGCGATCTGGATGCGGAGGGGCGGCTTTTCGTCGTGGGGCGCCTGAAGGACGTGCTGATCATCCGCGGCGTCAACCATTATCCGCAGGATTTGGAGGCGACAGCGGCCGCGGCGCATCCGGCGCTGCGGCGGGACCATGGCGCGGTATTCGCCGTTCCGGACGGTACGGGCGGCGAGCGGATCGTGCTGGTCCAGGAGGTCGAGCGGACTCAGCGCCATGCCCTGGACCGCGCGGCGGTCGAGGCGGCGATCCGTGCCGCCATCGTCGAGAATCACGAGGTGGCGATGTCCCGGATCGCGCTGATCAGGCCGGGCACCCTGCCGAAGACGACGAGCGGCAAGGTCCAGCGCTTCCGCGCGCGGCAGCTCTGGCTTGATGACGCGCTTGAGCTGCTCGATATGTCTCTTGCCGTTTCCTGACAGCCGATCGCCGGAATGCCGATGCCCGCTTACGATGAAATCCTGGCCTTCTGCGCCAGGGAACTCGCCACGATCCTCGACATGGATGCAGGCGGCATCACGGCTTCCGCGACCTTCGCCAGCCTGGGGCTCGATTCCGCCATGGCGGTCCACCTCATCCTGGCGGCTGAGGAGAAGCTGGGCGTCGAGCTCGATCCCGCCATCCTCGATGAATATCCGACCGTGGAGCGCTTCTGCGCCTATCTGGCCGGCCTGTCCTGAGGGGCCGGGGCAGGGCTACTAAAGGCGCGCCATTTCCTCCGCGACGGCCGCAACAGTTTCGTCGATCTGGCTGTCGCTATGCGAGGCGTTGATGAAGAAGCGCAGCCTGGCGGCCTTCTCGGCTACGCCCGGCGGAAGGACGGGAAAGGCATTGATGCCACGGGCGAGGAGGCGCTCGGCCAGGACCACGGTCGGCAGGGATTCGCGAATCATCACGGGGATGATCCCGAATCCCCAGCTGTCGCCGACATCCAGCCCGGCCTGCCGTGCCGCCTGATGGAAGCGTTGCGACTGCCGCTGCAGACGCGCCACGCGCTCCGGCTCGCTGTTCATCAATTCGAGCGCCACCTTGGCTGCGACGGCGTTCGTCGCCGGCATGCCCACGCTGTAGACGAAGCCGGGAGCGTGGGATTTGAGCAGGTCGACCGCCATGGCGCTGCCGGCGATGTAGCCGCCGCAGCTGACCAGCGATTTCGAGAGGGTGCCAAGCCAGAAATCGACCCCCGAAGGATCGACCTGCTGGTGCTCGAAGATGCCGCGCCCCGTCGCGCCGAGCACGCCGAGGCCATGGGCGTCGTCCATCATCAGCCAGGCCGAGAAGCGCTCCTTCAGTGTCAGCAGGCGTTGCAGGTCCGGCCCGTCCCCGTCCATCGAGAAGAGGCCTTCGCTGACGATGAGCACGCGGTCAAAACGGGCGCGGTCGGCCGCGAGCGTGGCCTCCAGCACGTCGAGATCATTATGGGGGAAGAGACGGCGCGCGCTGCCGGCGAGCTGGGCACCGACAACGATGCAGTTATGGATGGCCGCGTCGTGGACGATCAGGTCCTTCGGCCCCATCAGGGTCGCCAGGGTGGAAACGGCTGCCGCATGCCCGGATACGAAGGCGATGCAGTCCTCGGTAGCGTAGTTGCGGGCCAGCGCCAGCTCAAGGTCGCGGTGAACCTGGCGCTCGCCGGCGCTGATGCGGCTCGCCGAGACTGAGGTCCCGAACTCCCGGGCGGCCTCCGTCACGGCCTCGACGATCCGTGGGTCGCCGTTCAGGCCCAGATAGTCGTAGGAGGCATAGTTGACGGCCTCGCGCCCCTCGATGACCGAGACGCTTCCCGCGCGGACGTCGTGGCGTCGATAATAGGGGTTCGAAAGGCCGGTGACCTTGGCGATGTTCCGCTCGAACTGCATCTGCCGATAGAGCGGATGGTTCGCGATGCTGGTATCGCGGCGGAGCTCCGCCGACGAAGAGGCTTTCGGCGCGGCCGCGTCGCCCGCCGTCCGCATCTGGGCGAGCAGGTTGGAAAGCGCGTCGTCCGGCAGCCCGCTCCCACCCCCGTTCATTCTCAATGTGTCCCGTGCTGGGTGCTGCGAGGCGCCGGCTCGATGAGCTTGGGCTCCTCCTTGCCCGGTTCGGCGCTGCTCTGGATCTCGGCCGGCCGGCCGGCCTCGGCCGTGTCCTCGGGCGGGGCGTCCTCATCGTCGGAAGACGTGATCCGGTAGGCCTGATTGACGATCGCCTGCGCGATGCCCGTCAAGGTCCGGTCTCCCACGCCGACCATCGCGATCTGCGTGCCCAAGGTGGTTTCGAGTGCCAGGTGCAATTCGAGGCCCATCAGCGAATCGAGGCCGAGCTCGCCGAGCGGACGGTCGGGATCGATCCTGTCGGCGGGCAGGCGCAGGATCGCGCCGACTTCCCGCAGCATGGCGCCCTTCACGATGGCCAGCGCCTCCTCCGGGCTCTTCTCGGCCCAGTCGAGCAGGACTTCGCCGGTGCCCTCCTGGTCGCCGCCCTCTCCGGACAGCCCCAGCGCGGTGAAGGCGGGGCTCTTCAGCAGCGCAAGCTTCCCGGCCGCGGCCGAGCGGCCGATATTGGTCAGGAACTGAACCGGCCCCACGGCGTCGCCGAGGCTCAGCAGGCGGCCGAGATGGGCGACGGCTTCCGCGGACCTGATCGCGGACACGCCCGTCGTCCGGCGCAGGCGCTGGGCGAGCTGCTTGTCGCGCGCCAGGATGCCCACATCCGAGATCGCGCCCCAGCCGATCGCGAGCGCCGGTAGCCCAAGCTTGCGGCGACGCTTCATGAAGCCTTCGAGGAACGCATTAGCGGCGACATAGGCTGCCTGGCCCGGACTGCCGATCAGCGTCGTGGTGGAGGAATAGGCGACGAAGAGGTCGAGCGGCTGCTCCGCCAGAGCGACCTCGAGGTTGATGATGCCGTCGGTCTTGGCGCCCAGCACCTCCCGCAGGCGCTCGGGCGTCAGGTTTCCGATCAGGCCGTCGTCGAGATGGACGGCCGCATGGATCAGGCCCCGGACCGGGCCATGTTCGGCGACGAGCCGGTTCACGGTCGCCTCGACCGAGGCGGCGTCGCGCACGTCGAGCGGCAAGGCCACAACCGTGACGCCGGCGGCCTGCATGGGGGCGACAGCCGGTTCAAGCTCGGCGTCGACCTGCCCGCGGCGGGACAGGAGCGCGACCGTCGTGGCGCCCCGCTCGGCGAGCCACTTCGCCGTGGCGAAGCCGAGTCCGGTCGTTCCGCCGACGATCAGGTAAAGCCCCGGCCGGGCGTGGAATTCCGCCTCGGTGACATCGAGGCGCGCCGATCTGGGCGGCGTGACGACGATCTTGCCGAGATGCTCCGAGGCCTGCATCAGCCGGAAGGCGCTGCCGACATCGGCGGCCGCGAAGATGCGGTGCGTGAGCGGCTGCAGGCTGCCGGCCCGGAAGAGCGCCGCGATCTCCTGCATCATCCCGCGGACGAAGTCGGGATCATGCGCGAGCAGCTCGTCCAGGTCGACGCCCGAATAGGCGAGATTCCGGACGAAGGGGCGCAGGGGCAGCAGCGAATTGTCGAGGAAGTCGCGCTTGCCCAGCTCCAGGAAGCGGCCGAAGGGCTTCAGCAGCCCGAAGCTCGCATGCATGGCCGATCCCGCCAGCGAGTTCAGCACGACGTCCACGCCGTCGAAGCGGGCCCGGATGGCAGGGTCGAACTGCTCGTTGCGGGATTCGAAGGTGTGGTCGGCGCCGGCGGCGCGCGCCAGCGTCCGCCGGGCCTCGCTGCGGGCGGTGGCCAGCACGGTCGCCTGCTTCAGCCTGGCGACCTGGGTGGCGGCGAGGCCGACGCCGCCGGCGGCGCCGTGGAGCAGGACCTTCTCGCCGGGACGGATATGGCCGCGCTCGACGAGCGCATACCAGGCCGTCGCAAAGGCGACAGGAATCGTCGCCGCCGCCTCCAGTGTCAGCTCCGCCGGGATGGGGAACATGTGCCAAGCGGGGCAGACCAGATGCGAGGCGAAGGTGCCCGAGGCGAAGCCCATCACCCTGTCGCCGGGGCGCAGCTCGCTCACGCCGGGCCCGACGCGCAGGACCGTGCCGGCGCATTCGAAGCCGAGCGCGGCCCGGGTCAGGCCGGCTCCAAGCAGGTCGTCATCGAGGATGCCCAGCGCGACGAGCAGGTCCCGGTAGTTCAGGCCGGAAGCCCCGACCGCGATCTCGATCTCCCCCTCGCCGGGCTCCTGCCTCGGCTCCTTGCGCCATTCGAAGCCGGCAAGGCTGCCGCTTTCGCCGAAATGGAGCACGGCGCGCTCGTCCGGCGCGAGCGCCATATCGTCGACCATGCCGCGCTGAAGGCGGGTTACGAAGGTCCCGTCCCGCGATATCCGCCATTCGCGTTCGCCGCCGGCGTCGTTGACGATCCGGGCGACGCCGCCGGCTAGATCGGTGGCGTCGACATCGACGATGCGCAGATCGACCTCGGGAAATTCGTTGATCGCGACGCGGACGAAGCCCCGGATCGCCGCCCGCGGCGCCAGCGAGACGTCGGTCTCCTCCAGCCCGGCCGCCGGCAGGGTGACCACCACGAGGCGGGTCGTGCGCCTCGCCTCGCCGAGCATGCGCAGCAGGGCGGTCAGCGCGTCGAGCTGCGCGGCCAGGGGCTCGCTCTCAGCCGAGCCGGCGGGGAAGGCCAGCACGAGGGCGGAGCTATCGTCGGTGCCGGCTGCGAGCCATGCTTCCAGCGCGTCGGACGGCGCCGCGTCGAACGGCGTCACCGCGTCGAAACCGAGGCTTTCCGCGTCGACCGGGGTGCCGGGCAGGGTCAGAAGCGCGATGCGGTTGTCCCGCAGCGCCGGCATGTCGGCGCCCGGCGCCCTGGTCCGCAGGAGCGCGATGGTTTCGTCGGTGCCGGTCTCGGAAACCGACTCGCTCACGCCGGCCGCCGCCAGCCATTCGCGAAGCGGGGGCGCCGGCTCCGGCAGGGCGCCGGGAGAACCCGCTGCCTGCAGGAAGGAGATCGCGGCATCGGCGCGCGCGGCGCCAAGCAGGATCGTCGCATCGGGGCCGAGCATGCGCACCGCCCCGGCAAGCCCCGCGGCGCCGCCCTCGGAGATTGTCGGCGCATAGAGGGCGATCAGCAGGTCGAACCGGCCCGCGAAGATGCCGAGCTGCACCGCGGAATCCTGCGGCCGCTCCCTGTCGTGGAAGACCGTCACATTCGCGCTGCCGGGCACAAGAGCGGCCTCGATCGCCCCGGCCAGGATCGCGGGCGCGTCTCCGGCGATCAGGATGCGCGGGGCAGGAGCACCCGCCACGAGCCGGGCAACGGACTGCGCCAGCGAGGCGGCAGCCAGGCGAGCCTGCAGCGAGAAGCCCCACCAGTCCTGGATCGGCCGCGCCGCCGGGCCGCGCTCGGAGGCCGCCGCGGGATCGGCCTCGATGCCGGCCATCGCCTGCGAGGCCAGCTGCAGCTCGGCATTGGCCTCGGGGAAGCGCGCGCAGATCGTGGCGAGGACCGAGCCCGGAGCCGGAACGGCGAAGGAGGTCGAAAGCGCGCGTCCGTCCGGCGTCTCCGTCAGCGCGCCGGCGGCTTCCAGCAACGCTTCCGCGGCCTCCGAAAGCGCTGCCCGCGCCGGGTCGAACCCTGTCGGGGGCTTCCCGACGAGATCCCGCGCCAGCCCGATCGCAATCGCCTTCAGCAGCAGCCGGACATGCTCGCCGCGCTGCTGGAGCGCGACGTCCGGCGTGACGAGGGCGTGATCGCCCGCCGCGACGGGAACGGGCGTGACCGGAACCTGCTTTTCCCGGAAGGTGCGCTCGGCGACGAACGGCTTGATCAGATGCACCGTCCGGAAGACGGCGGCCTCGACCGAGGCGACGATCTCGTCGTCCTCGCCGAGCAGGAAGACACGCACCGATTTGAACCGTTCGGCTTCATCGGCGAGGGCCGTGATGGCTCGCAGGACGGGCTGCCTCGGGCGCCAGATCCGGATCTTGCGGAAGCGGATCGGCAGATAGGCCTTGCGTTCGCCGTCGCGCTGGCGGCGCGCCAGGAACAGGCCGTGGAAAGCGGCATCGAACGAGATGGGATGGAGGATATGGTTGTCGCCGAAGGCGCCCATGTCCGGCGTCGGCCGCTTCATGACGCCGTCGCCAATGGTGTCGTCCCGCTGGAGCGAATCGACCAGCTGGAATGCCGGCCCATAGTTGAGCCCGGCGCGCTCCGCTTCGGCATAGACGTCGGCGGCCGTGTTCGCGACGGGGTGCGACGGTTGCGGAAGGTCGCGCTCGGCGACGGCCGAAGCCGGTAGCACCGTGACGGTGCCGCGCGCGTGCAGCAGCCAGTCGTTCCCGGACAGGCGCTTGCGGCTCCATATCTCGATCGTGTCCGACCGGCTGGCATAGCGGGTCGAGATTTCGCGCGTCTCGTCCTCGGCGAAGACGAGGGGGCGGTGGATGTCGAAATCGCCCAGCTCGAGCCGCGCACCGGGATGCAGGGCATCGCCCGCGGCCAGCGCGATCTCGACCAGCGCCGTCGCCGGGACCACGACCGCTCCGTCGACGCGATGGTCGTTCAGATAGGGCAGCAGCGTCGGGTCGAGGAGGCCGCGCCATTCCGGCGAACCGTCCGCCATCCTCGTTCCGAGCAAGGGATGCAGCGGGCCGGCCTCGATGTTGCCGCCATAGGCGCCGAGCGCCTCGGAGGTCTTCTCGAGACGGTGGTCTTCCTCCTGGAACGGATAGGGCGGCAGCACGGCCGGGCCCGCAAGCCGGTCGCCGAAGATTGCCTGGCGGTCATGCTCCACGCCATGGGCGACCAGCCCTGCCACGATCATGCGGATCGGGTCGGTGGGCGAGGTCTCGTCAGCGGACAGCGTCGCCAGGACCGGATTGGATTTCTGTTGCGCCCGCAGGATGTCGCCCATGGCGCCGCCCAGGATCGGCCGGGCGCCGATCTCGATGAGGGCCGCGTCGGGGAAATCCCTGGTCGCGGCCTCGATCGCAGCCATAAAGCGCACGGGCTGGCGGATGTTTTCGGCCCAGTAGTGCGCATTGATCGCGGTCCCGGCCAGGGCCTGCCCCGCGACGGTCGAATAGAAGCCGATCCCGGCGGGCTTGCCCGCGGCGCCTTGCAGATCGGCGACGATCCCGCCCTGGATGGGAGCCATCAGCGCCGAATGGAACGGGTACTCGACATCGAGAGGGATGCTCGCGATCCGGCGCTTGCGGGCGGCTGCTGCGAGCGCTTCGATGTCCGCGCCGGGGCCGGCTACGGTCGTGGAGGTGGGGCCGTTGAGCGCGGCGATGTCGATGGCCAGATCGGAGAGCTCGTCGAGAAGGTAGCGGACGGCCGGTTCCCCGGCCGCCAGCACCAGCATCCTGCCGGCGCCGCGGACGGCCTCCTGATGGGTGCTCCTGACATGGACGACGCGCAGGGCATCGCTGCGGGAGAGGATCTCCGCCGCCTCCGCCGCTGCGATCTCGCCGATGCTGTGCCCAACGGCGGCGGCCGGGCGCAGCCCGTATTCCTTCAGCACGGCCGTTAGGCCCGATTGGACCGCGAAGATCAGGGGCTGGGCGACGGAGGTCTGCGCGAGTTCCTCGTTGGGGACGCCGTCCCGGATATGCTCTGCCAGCGACCAGCCTGCGAGGGCCACATAGAGTCCGTCGATCTCGTCGATCTCTTTCCGGAAGGCGGCGCTGCCGGCATAGGCAGCCTTGCCCATCGCGAGGAACTGGCTGCCATTGCCGTTGAACACGAAGATCGCCTTGCGGTCGTCGCGCTGCGAGAGAACTTGCACGGCCCTGCCGGCCACGGAGATTCCGGTTCCGAAATCGCGAAGGATGCCGGAGACGGCGTCGGTCTCCTCGGGAATGGGCAGGGCGAGCCGGTGTGGCAGCCGTTCCGCCTGGTGGCCGAGCGCATCCGCCATCTCGCAGACGGGCAACGACGGGCCGAGGCATTCGCTCAGCTGATGCGCTCGGACGCGCAGTGCGTCCTCGCTCGCGGCGCTGACGAGCAGGATCTCGGCGGTGCGCGGTTCGCTGGCGGGAGCTGCCGTGACGAGGTGGGGCTTCTGCCGGGGGTCGGCCGCGGATTTCGGCGCCTTGCGCAGGATGACATGCGCATTGGAGCCACCGAAGCCGTAATTGCAGATGCCCGCGACCGTCTTGTCGACCGGTCGTGCCTCCGAGATCAGGTCGAGATTGAGATCGACGAAGTCGATCATGTCGCTCGGCGCGTCCGAGAACAGCGAGCGTGGGACGACCCCTTTCTCGAGGGCGAGCGCCGTCTTGAGCAGCCCGGCAAGTCCCGACGCGGCTTCCAGATGGCCGATGTTCGATTTCACGGAGCCGATCGGCAGCGGCGTGCTCCGGCTCTTGCCGAGGCCGCCGCCGATGGCCAGGGCCTCGATCGGGTCGCCGACCTTGGTGCCGGTGCCATGCGCCTCGACGAAGGCCAGGTCGTCCGCCGCGACGCTCGCGGCGGCGTAGATGTCGTCGATCAGCGCCTGCTGGGCCTGGGGAGACGGCAGCGAGATGCCGTTCTTCCAGCCGTCCGAGTTCGTGCCGACGGCCGCGACGATGCCGCGCACGCGCCGCTTGAGGGCAATCGCATCGGCCTGCCGCTGCAGCAGTACGGCCACGGCGCCCTCCGAGCGGACATAGCCGTCGCCGTCACGCGAGAAGGGCCTGCAGGCCCCGGTCGGAGACAACATCCGCGCCTGCGAAAATCCGATGAACGGAGCCGGGGAGAGCAGGAGATTGACGCCGGCGACGATCGCCATGTCGATCGCGCCCGATTCGAGCGCCGCGGTCGCCTGCATCAGGGCGAGAAAGGAGGATGAGCAGGCCGAATCGACGGTGAAACTCGGGCCGTTGAGATCGAAGACGTATGAAATGCGGTTGGACAGGATCGACAGCGAATTGCCGGTCATGAAATGGCTGCCGATCACGGCCGGGTCATAGGATGGCGCGGTCTGGTAGTCGACGGTCGAGGCACCGACATAGACGCCGACCTTCTGGCCCGCGACCGAAGAGGGAGCGACGCCCGCATCCTCGAAAGCCCGCCAGACCGTCTTCAGCAGAAGCCGCTGTTGCGGGTCCATCTGCTGCGCTTCCCGTGGCGACAGGCCGAAGAGCGTCGGGTCGAAGGCGAAGGGGCGCTCGATATAGCCGCCGGCGAAGGTGTACGCGAAGCCGGGCATCGGCTTGCCCGGTCGCAGGAAGCGCTCGACGTTCCAGCGGCCCGAAGGCTTCGGCCTGATTGTATTCCGTTCGCCCTGAACGACATCCCAGAACGCGGCAAGGTCCGGGGCTCCGGGTAGTTCGCAGGCGGCCCCGACGATGGCGGTTTCGCTGACAATGACGGCTGACGCGCGGGACATCTGAACTTCAGCGCGCCTTGTCGCTTACCTTGCGAAATGTTGGGATTTGCAGGTCCGAATCGAGCGAAGCGTGGTCGAGGCTCTTTCCGTAAGAGAGATCATTCAGGAGGAGCTGCTGCACGCCGTATAGTTCCGATCAGATCCCAGCTAGCCGAATCACGGTGCTGCAAGATCAAGCAGACCGCTTCGCTCAGTCACATCTCCTTGAGCGATGCCGCTAGGAACGCATACGATAGAGACTGGAGATGATCAACCGGAAGTAGTCGAGAGCCGCCAAATTGCCGAGGTCCGTTGCAAGTCGCCCAGGCCGACGCGCCGCTAGGTGCCGCGCGCCCACAGTCTCCCTGAAGAATATCTCGCTCAACCGGTGCCGGAGCGCTGCTCGAGACTCCTCGTGAACTCAGTCAGCTGCGCGAAATAACCCTGCCAAGTCGCGCTGGAGGTATCCGCCGATGGTCGCAGGGCGATCCGATCGGCAGCGGTCGCAGGGCGCCTGCGGTCCAAGACGGACAGGATCGCGCGTTCCCAGCCCGGCCCGTCGATGGGGTCGACCAGCAGGGCGGAAGGCGGGGCTACCTCCCGATGCGCTTCGATGTCTGAGGCGACGATCGGCGTTCCCAGCGAGGCCGCCTCGACGATCGGCAGGCCGAAGCCTTCGATGAAGGACGGCATGAGCAGGCCCGCGGCGCCCGCCATCGCATGCTTGAGCGCGGCGGTCGACAGCCCCTTGGCGATGTGGATGTGATTGCTAGCGACCGGGGTTCGCCGAATGCGACTTTCGATGATCTGCCCCTGCCAACCAGACGCGCCGGCAATGATCAGCAGGGGGGTTTCGGGCCCCAGCCGGGCATGCAGCTTCTTCCAGACCTCGACGAGGATCTGGTGGTTCTTGCGCGGCTCGATCGCTCCGCAGACCAGGAAATACGGCTTGGCCGTCGAGAGCGGCCGGTTCAGAATCGCCTCCCGAAAGGCCGAGGGCACCGGGAACGGCAGGGCCAGTGTCGGTAGCGCCGGAGCTCCGTGTTCCGCGAGCGCCGTGCCGATGGCCCTTTTGGCCGCCTGCGTCGACACGATCAGCCCCGCCGCATGGCGCACGGTCTGCTTCACCATGCTGACATGGCCGCTGACGCCGGCCGGCTCGACATATTCCGGCGTCTGCAGCGGAATGACGTCGTGCAACATGAAGACGGGTCGGACATCGGCCCGTTGCCGCAGCCAGCGCAGAAGCAGCGGAATGGCGAGGGAAACCTGCCCGATATTGAGATAGATCGACCCTTGCGGCAGGGTCCTGCCGACATCGCTCCCCAGGGTGATGCCGGTTGCGCGCAATAGCGAGGTCATGCGTCGAGCCTGGGTCGCAAGGCCCACCCTCGGGCCGCGCGCGCCATGTTCATCCGGAATGCCGCGGACGCGATCCTGCAGCGAGAGCCAGGCCGGGTCCGCATTCGGGTCGAGCTGTTCCGGCCAAAGCTCCTCCAGGCGTTTCAGGCCGCGTAGCACCTGTTCGCGTGGATAGCAGCGCATGCCCCACGGGGTCGGGAGCACGGCAAAGCAATCTTCCGCCGAATCCCGGAAGAAATGCCGCGCATACTCCATCTCGATGCGGTCGATTCCGCGAGGCGTGAGCGAGAGCGGTCCGAGGAACAGCCTCGTCGCATCATACCCGATCGCCACGTCGGCCTTCCCTGCAACTCGAGCCCTGCGTCAGAACCATGCCCATGATGCGTGAAAGACCCCAGCCCCGGATCGCCGTCGCGACAGATCCATCGAGCGACGACGGCTTTCCGCATAGGGCACCGCCCATGCGAAGGCAATCTGGCTTGATTTTAGCTTTTGCCTTTGCCTTAGCTCTCCGTCAGGCGGCGACGAGGGGCGATCTTGATCCGCGTTCACACGAGCGTATCGGCCGAGGTCGAACGCAAGATCCTGATATGGCTCGCATCCCGGCTGCCGGGCTGGGTGAAGCCGGACCATCTGACGGCCTTCGGGGTCTTCGGCGCCGGCGTGACGCTCCTTGGCTATGCCCTGACCTGGCTGTCGCCGGGCTTCCTGTGGCTGGCCTCCCTTGGGCTCGTGCTGCACTGGTACGGCGATTCCCTCGACGGAACGCTCGCCCGCCTGAGGAAGATCGAACGGCCCCGCTACGGCTATTTCCTCGACCAGACGGTCGATGTCGTCGGCAATCTTCTGATCTGCCTGGGCATGGGCATCTCGCCCTTCATCAGGATGGATACGGCCCTGCTGGCATTGGCCGGTTATCACGCGCTGTCGATCTATTCCTTCGTGAAGACCTGCGTTTCCAACGAGTTCCATGTCGCGCTGCTGGGCAGCGGACCGACCGAGATCAGGATGCTGATCATCGCGATGAATATGTTGATCCTCGCCTTCGGCGCGCCGGGTCTCGCATGGATGGGCCTCGCGTTCACCTGGTGCGACGTCGCGGTGCTGGTGGAGACACTGGGCTTTTTCGCAGTCTTCATCTGGTTCGTCGCCTCCTATGCTCGGGAGCTCCGCGACGAGGAGGCGGCAGGTTCGGTTCTCGAGTCCTGAGGCTGCGCCCGTGAATCCCGGCCAGCAGCCAGTCGCGGTCATCTCCGGCGGATCGAGCGGGATCGGCCTGGCCTGCGCGCGGCAGCTTCAGCAGCGAGGCTACCGGGTCGTCCTGCTCGCGCGCGACGAGGGGCGGCTTCGGGCGGCGCGGCAGAACCTGGCGGATGCATCCTCGCCCGCGGCGGAGATCCATGCGCTGGACGTGACCGACGCGGCCGCTTGCGAGGCCGCTATCGCCGCCGTGCTGGCGCGCCATGGCCGGATCGACTGGCTGGTCACCTCTGCCGGCATCGTCGAGCCCGGCCTGTTCACGGACCTGGATCTCGCCGCCCATCGCGTCCAGATCGAGACCAATTATTTCGGGACGTTGCATCTCCTGCGCGCCGTCGTGCCGGCCATGCGGGCGGCGGGAGCGGGGCGCCTCACGCTTGTCGCGAGCGCCGCCGCCTTCACGGGAGTCGTCGGCTATTCCGCCTATGGCCCGAGCAAGTTCGCGGTGCGCGCGCTGGCGGAGACGCTGTTCAGCGAGCTGGCGCCCTTCGGCATCGCTGTCAGTGTCGCCTGTCCGCCCGACACCGATACGCCGCAGCTCGCCTACGAGAGCACCCGCCGTCCCGAAGCGACCCGCCTGATCGCGCAGAGCGGCGGCATGCTGTCCGCCGAGGCTGTGGCGGCATCGATGATCCGCCAGGCTGAAGCCGGCCGCTTCCTGCTCGTGCCGTCCCGGCTGATGGCGCTGTTTGGGCTGTTCCACAGCCTCTCTGCGCCGTTCTTCCTTAGGCGGCAGCGCCGGCTCCTGCGGCGCCTGCAGGCTCAGGTACGCCTGCGTTCAAAGAGGCGATAGAAGGCAAAGCGCGATTGCCTCGATGATATGGTCGAGGGCAGCACTGCCGAACTCCATCGCATTCCCGCGAGCGCATCGACGGCCTCAGTAGCAGATCGCTTAGTCGACCAAAAGCGACGTTCTGCCAGATCGCGACCTTGGCGCGCGGGTACCGTCACATCCACAGCCAGGCTATGGTCAGTGCTCAAGCACCTCGGCGCTGGGCGGCTCCTCCCCACCCGCAGCGCTCTGCGCTTCAGGGAACATTCGCGGATATCGCGCGCCCCTGAGAAAGAGAAATTTTCGGACCTCGTTGGGCGCTCGTTTTCATTCCTGGCGACGCCGACAGCGCGTCCGTTCGTGAGCGCGAGCAACGTTGCGACGCCCGTGACGGTACGGCATAGTTTCACTTATGCCTGCCGAGCTTCCCCTACCGGATGTGCTTCCTGCTGATATGCGAGCGCTTCTCAATGCCGCCAGGGTATGTCCCGGGGCCTTTGCTGCGGAAAGGAAGGCTCTCGAAACCTGCTGGACCTTCCTTGGCTTCGAACAACAGGTCGCAGGAGAGAATGATTGGTTCCGCTCCGTGCTGGGCGGACGGTCGGTCATCGTGCAGCGGTTCCAGCAGGGCGTCTTTGCCTTCGAGAATAAATGCGCACATCGCGGTTACCCGCTAAGACATGAGGGCAGCGGCAACGGGCCTCTACTCTGCGGATTCCATCACTGGCGCTACAACCACGAGGGGCTTGCGCTCGGGATACCCAATTGCATCGACATGTTCGGCAAACCCCCGCGTGAAATCGATGCGCGATTGAAGCGAGTTGAGCTCGCGCAGGCCGGTGGGCTCATCTTTGGGCGCTTCGCCGATCCGGAGGGGCCAAGTCTCGAGGCATGGCTGGGACCGGCATTTCCAATACTCAACTATATCTCTTCCTTCATGCCGACGAATGCCATCAAGGCCAGCTTCGACGTGAAAGCTCATTGGCGATACATTCACGAGATCTCCCTTGACGACTACCATATTGTCGCCATCCACCCGTCGACGTTCGGGAGCAATGGTTATCTCCCCGGTAGGACAACACGGTACGATCAGATCGGCCCGCACAGTATGTTTTTCCATACCGGAAATGCCAATTCGCTCCCGGAAATGGTAAGCCAGTGCGAGAAGGGAGAATTTTTTCCCCATCGCTATCGTATTCTGCAGGTTTTTGCCGGGTTGGTGGTAAGCTTCGTTCCTGCCACTCGCCTCTTTGGCGAAGGTTATTGGTACATTGTCGTGCTCCACATCCTGCCTGTGGCGCACGATCAATCGAAGCTCGTCTCATATTCATTCAGAGCCATCCAGCCAAAGACGAAGTATTCTTGGCTTAAGTTTGCGCGCTGGCTCGCGTGGCCGATCATCGATCGCATTTTTGCGTTCTACGCTCGGCGGGTATTGAGAGAGGACAATGCTGCCTGCGAGCTTCTTCAGGCAAGCGCTGCAACCGACGATCTGCCACCGCGCCTAGCCCTTCATGAGGAACGGATCGGATGGTTCGAAGAAGCCTATGCGCTCGCGGTTTCCGGGGTGCGGAAAGGCTCATTTCGCTGGGCAGAGCACAACGGAGACGGCGGGCCTTACGGCTCCAGCTCGGAATCCCAGTAGAGATAATCGAGCCAGCTCTCGTGCAGATAGTTCGGCGGGAAGAGCTTGCCGTTGCGGTGCAGGTCGTTGACCGTCGGCGCGTAGGGCTTCTGCGCCGGGAACATCTCGACGGCGGCCGGCATCTTGTCGCCCTTGCGCAGGTTGCAGGGCGAGCAGGCGGCGACGACGTTCTCCCAGGTGGTCAGGCCGCCCTTTGAGCGCGGGACGACGTGGTCGAAGGTCAATTCATCCCGCTCGCCGCAGTATTGGCAGGCGAACCGGTCGCGCAGGAAGACGTTGAAGCGGGTGAAGGCCGGCGTCCGTGAGGGCTTGATGTAGCTTTTCAGCGAGACGACCGAGGGCAACCGCATGTCGAAGCTGGGGCTGCGGACCACCGTGTCGTATTCGGAGACGATGTTGACGCGATCCATGAAGACCGCCTTGATCGCGTCCTGCCAGCTCCAGAGGGACAAGGGATAGTAGCTGAGCGGCCGGAAGTCGGCGTTCAGGACGAGTGCCGGACAGCTGTCCGGCGACGCCATCGGATGCATCACATGCGCCGTCAAACTCGTCGCACCTCCGCTTCGTCGAGCGGGACGAATCCCGCTTGACGATGAATGTAAGCGCGAGACGACAGGAATGTGAAGAGCGGGGAAAAGTAAGGGGAGAATTGGCGCCCAGATTTCGGCGCGCGACTCCCCGCCGCTCTTTGCCGCTCGCCTACCGCGTCGGCACCGGCTTCTCGCCGCGATAGTCGTAGAAACCGCGCTTGGCTTTGCGGCCGAGCCAGCCAGCCTCGACATACTTCACCAGCAGCGGGCAGGGGCGATATTTCGAATCGGCCAGCCCGTCGTGGAGCACCTGCATCACCGAAAGACAGGTATCGAGGCCGATGAAATCGGCGAGCTGGAGCGGGCCCATCGGGTGATTCGCGCCGAGTCGCATGGCGGTGTCGATCGCTTCGACCGAGCCTACGCCCTCGTAGAGCGTGTAGACGGCCTCGTTGATCATCGGCAGCAGAATCCGGTTGACGATGAAGGCCGGGAAGTCCTCCGAGACCGACACGGTCTTGTGAAGCTGACCGACGAACTCCTTGGCGATCTCGAAGGTCTTGTCGTCCGTGGCGATGCCGCGAATCAGCTCGACGAGCTGCATGACCGGCACCGGGTTCATGAAGTGGATGCCGATGAAATGCTCCGGCCGGTCGCTGGCGGCGGCAAGGCGCGTGATCGAGATCGAGGATGTGTTGGACGCGAGGATGGTCGTCGGCTTCAGATGCGGGCAGACGGCGGTGAAGATCTTGCGCTTCAGTTCCTCGTTCTCGGTTGCAGCCTCGATCACGAGATCGCAGCTTCCGAGATCTGCAAGCTCGACCGCCGGCTCGATCCGGCCGATCGCGCCGCGGCGCTCCTCGTCGGCCAGCGCGCCCTTGGCGACCTGGCGGGCCATGTTGCCGTCGATCGTCGCGAGCGCCGCCTTGATCCGGTCCTCGGCGACGTCGTGCAGCCTGACGTCGAAGCCTGCCACCGCCGCGACATGGGCGATGCCGTTGCCCATCTGGCCTGCACCGATGATGCCGATCGTCTTGATCGCCTGGTCCGACATGGTCTGATCCCGGATATTCTTTTTATGCTCCCGTGGGAGCGGAACGGGCCGCCCTGAGGGCGGCCCGGGAGTTTTCGCCGCGCTTTACTTGCCGGCCTTTGCGAGCTCGGCGTCAAGCTCTGGCAGGACCGAGAAGAGGTCACCGACGAGGCCGTAATCGGCCACCTGGAAGATCGGGGCCTCCTCGTCCTTGTTGATGGCGACGATGACCTTGGAGTCCTTCATGCCGGCGAGATGCTGGATCGCGCCGGAAATGCCAACCGCAATGTAAAGCTCGGGAGCGACCACCTTGCCGGTCTGGCCGACCTGCCAGTCGTTCGGGGCGTAGCCGGCATCGACCGCCGCGCGCGAGGCGCCCATGGCGGCACCGAGCTTGTCGGCGACGGGCTCGATCACCTTGGTGAAGTTCTCGGCCGAAGCCAGCGCGCGGCCGCCCGAGATGATGATCTTGGCCGAGGCCAGCTCCGGACGGTCGGACTTCGCGACCTCCTCGCCCTTGAAGCTGGAGGAGCCGGGGTCCTCCGCGGCGGAGACGGCCTCGACCGAGGCCGAGCCGCCTTCGCCAACGGCCGGGAAGGAGGCTGTGCGGATGGTCAGGAGCTTCTTGGCGTCCGTCGACTGCACCGTCTGGATGGCGTTGCCGGCATAGACCGGGCGCTCGAAGGTGTCGGGCGAAACGACCTTGGTGACGTCCGAGACCTGCATTACGTCGAGGAGGGCTGCGACGCGCGGCAGCACGTTCTTGCCGGTGGTGGTGGAGGGGGCGACGATGGCGTCGTAAGCCCCCGCGAGCTTGACGATCAGCGCCGCGAGCGGCTCGGCAAGCGCGTGGCCATAGGCAGCGTCGTCGGCGAGCAGCACCTTCTCGACGCCGGCGAGCCTGGCGGCGGCATCGGCCGCGGCCTTGGCGCCCTCACCGGCCACGAGGATGTGGACGGGGGCGCCCAGCGCCTGCGCGGCGGTCAGCGCCTTGGCGGTGGCGTCCTTGACGGTGGCGTTGTCGTGTTCGGCGATCAGGAGCGTGGTCATCAGATCACCCCGGCGGTCTTGAGCTTGGAGACGAGTTCGGCGGCGTTGGCCACCTTGACGCCGGCGGAGCGGCCGGCGGGCTCGGCCGTCTTCAGCACCTTGAGCCGCGGGGCGACATCGACGCCGAGCGTCTCGGCCGTGGTCTCGTCGAGCGGCTTCTTCTTCGCCTTCATGATGTTGGGCAGCGAGGCATAGCGCGGCTCGTTGAGGCGCAGATCAGTGGTGACGATTGCCGGCAGCTTCAGCGCAACCGTCTGCAGGCCGCCATCGACCTCGCGGGTGACGTCGATCGAGCCGTCGCCGACGGCGACCTTGGAGGCGAAGGTGCCCTGCGGCCAGCCCAGCAGCGCGGCGAGCATCTGGCCGGTCTGGTTGCAGTCGTCGTCGATCGCCTGCTTGCCGAGGATGACGAGGCCGGGGTTCTCCTGCTCGACCACCTTCTTGAGCAGCTTGGCGACCGCGAGCGGCTCGACCGTGCCGTCGACCTTCACGAGGATGCCGCGATCGGCGCCCATGGCCAGGCCGGTGCGGATCGTCTCAGCGGCCTGGGCCGGGCCGATCGAGACCACGACCACCTCGGTCGCCTTGCCGGCTTCCTTCAGACGCAGCGCCTCTTCGACGGCGATCTCGTCGAACGGATTCATCGACATTTTCACATTGGCGAGCTCGACGCCCGAACCGTCCGCCTTCACGCGGATCTTCACGTTGTAGTCGACGACCCGCTTCACGGGCACCAAGATCTTCATCGTCAGATCACCGTTCAGAAGAGATGCGCCTCGGGCCCCGTCGGCTCGGACGGCAGCATCGTGGCCCTCGGCTGGAATGCGACGGGACCGTAACGACGCCCGTTTGCGCTTGTCAACGCGTCAGAGAGCAGGGCGGAGAGGCAAAAGCGCACGGTCCCGGCTTCAGGCCGGCCTACGGCCGAAAAGTGGGACATTGCGGTGAATGAAGAGCGGCGTCAGCGCCGCGCCGGTCGCCAATCCGCCCAGATGCGCCCACCAGCCGACATTGCCATCGGTCTGGAACAGGGCCGAGGCCGCCTGCAGCAGAATCCAGCCGCCGAGCGCGTAGAAGGCCGGGATATGGATCGGAATCCAGTTGAAGGCGACGCCCCAGATCCGCACCTGCGGATAGAGCATCAGATAGGAGGCGATGACGCCGGAGATCGCGCCTGAGGCGCCGATCAGAGGCTGCTCCGAATCCGGGTACATCCCGGCATGGATGACTGAGCCGCCGAGCCCGCAGAGGAAGAAGAAGACGAGGAAGCGCGCATGGCCCATCGCATCCTCGACATTGTCCCCGAAGACCCACAGGAACAGCATGTTGCCGAGGAGATGTGCGACGTTGGCGTGCAGCAGGATGTTGCTGAACAGGGTCAGCCAGGGCGGGAGGTGGGAGAGGCCGTCGGGAAGCTGCGCCGTGCCGAACAGCACGGACGGGATCAGGCCGAAACCGGCCATGATGGCGAGCTGACGCTCCTGCTGCGGCTGGAGCGTCAGGGCGAGCTCGAGGGCGATGCTGACGCCGATCAGGCCATAGGTGACGTACGGTGTTCGCATGAAGCGCAGCGGCACGCCGTCATGCAGGGGGACGAACATCGCGCGGCTCAGCGGTTGCCGCCCGGCACCCAGAGCACGTCGCCGCCCGCCTTCGCATTGAGGAAGCGGGAGGCGACGAACAGCAGGTCCGAGAGGCGGTTGATGTATTTCAGCGCAGGCCCCGAGACGGCCTCGCCCTCTGTCGCCGCGAGCTCCGTCATCTGCCGCTCGGTGCGGCGGCTCACGGTGCGCGCGAGGTGCAGATGGGTCGCGGCCGGCGTGCCGCCGGGCAGGACGAAGGAGCGTAGCGGGGCAAGATTCTCGTTCATCCGGTCGATTTCGGCTTCGAGTCGGTCGACCTGGGCCTGGACGATCCGCAGCGGCTCGAAGGCGAGCGGCTTGTCCGTCTCCGGGGTCGAGAGATCGGCGCCGAGATCGAAGAGGTCGTTGCTGATCCGGCCGAGCATGGCCTCGATCTCGGCATCCTCCGCTGCAGCATGCAGTCGCGCCAGGCCGATGCAGGCATTGGTCTCGTCGACCGTGCCGTAGGCGGCGACGCGCAAATCGTGCTTCGGGCGGCGTGGGCCGGTCGTCAGGCCGGTCGTGCCGGTGTCGCCCGTGCGGGTGTAGATGCGGTTGAGCTTGACCATGCCACGCTTATAGCGCGGCCCGGTCGAGACGGAAGCGCTAGAAGCTGTAACCCAGCCGTGCGCTGATGTTGGCCGGGCCGCTGCCGGAGCCGCCAGCCTTGTCGCCGCAGCCGGCGGCGCTGAAGTGCTCGAGCGTGGTGACGAGGCTCCAGCGATCGGAAAGCCGGACGCCGACGGCCGCAGCCTGGCGCGTGCCGGTGTTGCAGCCGAGGTCGAGGCGGTTCTGGGGGACGATGAAGCCTGTCTTGCCGTCGTTCAGCGCGGCGGCGAGGCTCGCCTCGACGAAGATGTCCTTGGAGACGTCGAAGTTCCAGGTCGCGCCGGCATAGGCATAGCGCGTGCCGTTGAGATTCAGGCTGCTGCCGAGGTTGAAGCGCGGGATGAAGGCGGCGGCGATCCGGTCGCTCGGCGGCAGGATACGGGGCGAGAGCAGTTCGGCGGCGATGTTCGCCAACCCGCCCTCTCGGCCGCCGGGATTGGCCAGGCCAGCGCCGATGCGGGCCTCCCAGGCGGGGGCCGGTGGCTCGTTCGCCGGGGCGTAGCTGGAGACAGCGCCGGAGAGAGACCGCGTCTGCGCAGAGGCAGAGGACGCGGCCAGGCCGCAGGCAAGGAGCAGAAACGCGACGCGAACCATAGGCCTAGGGCGATGTGAGGGCGGATAGTCGGGCGTCTGGAGTCATGTTCGGAATATGACCCGCCGGCAGTCCCGAGTTTCGTTAACAAGGCCTTAATCTCGCGATCCGGAGGATTTCGCAAGAGGCGCCGAATGTCGCAGCCGATTTCGGGGGATAGCGGGGACGGCGTCCGATGGCGCTGCTGCTGCACCAAAGACAGGCCGCGTCGTCCGAATCGGTACCTCAGCCGTTGCGCAGCCAGAGCACGACCACGATGAAGATGATCGCGAGGAACTGCAGCACGACGCGCAGCCGCATCAGCTTCTGCGAGGTGTTGGCGCTGCCGCCGCGCAGCATGTTGACGAGGCCGAGCACCAGGACGACAGCAACGGCGCCGACGGCGACGCCCACGAGCGAATTCGACAGAGTCATGCACCAGCCTGTAGAGCGGCGGCCGGCGCTTGACCAGCGCCGCATGCGGAAAGCGGGGGCGAGGAGGAGCGCTGCGACCCGCGTCAGCTCGTCGCGGCGGCCTGCGCGAGGGCGCGGCCACGCACCGGCATGGACAGTTTGTCGGCCAGCGCGCGGCTGAGTGTGGGCAGGCCGTCGAGCAGGTTGGGCACGAAGGCTTGCGACGGCGGCGGACGCTTTGGCAGGGCGTGCAGCGCGGCGGCCATGACCAGGGGATCGCGCGCGTCTTCGCCGGTCTGCGACGGGTCATGGAGCATGCCGATGAGCCCAAGCTCCTCGGCGCGCTGGGCGCGGATCGCCTGTTCGAGGCGCGGTTTGACGCGGGGGACGACCAGCGCCGGCTTGTCGAAGGAGAGGATCTCGCAGAACGTGTTGTAGCCGCCCATGGCGACGACGCAGTGGGCGCGGTTCATCAGCAATTCGAGACGCGGGTCGAAGCCCAGGCCTTCGAGCTTCGGGTTGCGCGCGATCCGCTCCGCGAATTCCTTGCGTTTCTCGCGCGACATGAAGGGGCCGAAGACGATCAGCGCCGGCAGCGGGATCGTCGGATCGGCTTCATAGGCCGAGATCACCCAGTCGATCACGCCGGCCCCGTCCCCGCCACCGCCGGGCGTGACGAGGATGAAGGGCTGCTTGGTGATGCGCGGATAGCGATTGGGCGGCATCGGGCTCGGCACCGCGCGTTTCAGATAGCCGACATAGCGGACCTTGTCGGCGAAACGGCCCTCGTCCGGCAAGCCCATGAGCGGCTGGTAGATGTTCTCCAGCCCATAGACGAAGATGTCATCGTAGAAGGCGTCGAGCGCGTCGAGCGAGCCGCTACGGCGCCATTCCTCCAGCAGCACGGCAGGCTCGTCGAGCACGTCGCGCAGGCCGAGCACGATGCGCGCGCCGCGCCGGCGCAGGATGTCGAGCGCCGGCTTCAGCTCGCCACGCAGGCCGACCGGTTCCTTGTCGACGATGACCACATCGGGATCGAAGGAGAGCACGGTCTGCTTGATGAGGTCGGCGCGCAGGCGCAGCGTGTCGCTGAGCTCGAGATTGAGGTGGTGCGGCTCGTAGCGACCGTCACTCTGCTTCTCGATGCCGGGAATGCGGACATAGTCGACGCCGTCGCCGAACTGGAAGCTCGAGATCACCGACGATCCCGAGACGATGATCACCGAGATATGCGGGAAGCTCGCGATCAGCGCATTGGCGATGGCACGGCATCGGCGGATATGGCCGAGCCCAAAGGTGTCGTGGCTGTAGATCAGGACGCGCGGCGCATGAGGGCTGCGCGGCGGCCGCTCGGCACCGATCAGGTCGACGACGTTGTCAATCATCGGACGTCGCCCTCCGCAAAGGCCACACGACCTCGTGGCGAGGACGAACGCCGCAGGATCCAGCGCTGTGGATTTATAACCCGGCGGCCGGTGCGATCCAAGCCTGTCCACATGGCCAATACTCAGGTCCGGGATCGAGTGGGGGCGGGGGGCGCGAGCAGCAGCCCGGGATCGGCGAGATTGACGGCGGGATGGGCGGCGGCATTCAGAAGCTCGGCGAGGAACGACCAGACAGTCTCGTCATGGTCGCGATGGTGGAGTAGCAGGCCGAGCTCTGCATTTTGCGTGCCGGTTTCCCGGGCCGCGGCGAGCCATGCGGCGATCTCCCCTAGCAGGTCCGCCGGCGCGCGGCCGACGCGCCCCCCCTGCCAATCCATGACGTCGACATGGGTGTTGAGAAGCCGCGGGCCGCCCTGTGGCCCAAGGCGGTAGCCGCGGAAGCAGGAGAGACCGGCGAAGCCCAGCGCGGGCAGGCGCGCGGCATGGCCGGGGTCGATGCGGTTCCAGGGCGGAACGAAGACCGGCAGGACGGCCGGGCCGAGCAGCTCCGCGAGCCGCCTGCTGCCGAGCGCGATCTCGGCATCCATGGCTTGGGCGTCGCGGTCGGGGCCGAACTCGGATTTCTTGCCGCCCGCCGGAGCGTGGTTGCGATGCCAAACGCCGTGCTGGCAGGGGCGCAGCAGCGGCATCGCGCGCAGCGCGGGTGCGAGCGCGGGCTCGGCCAGCATCGGAATGACGGCGAGCAGGACGGGGGCCGAGAAGCGCTCAGCGAGAGCGCAGAGACGGTCAAGCGCGTGGCTCGGTGCGATCGCGTCGTCGTCCCGCAGCCAGAGCCTGAGCCGGCGACCGTCGTTGCTCCAGCGGTCGAGCTCGCGGGAGAGCGCCTGCCAGTGCTCGGCGGTCACGATGCGGCCCTTCCGGCCGCTTTCAGCTTGTCCGACCGGTGTCGGCACGCGATGGCGAGCCCTTCGGCCAGGCGCCCGGCGGCGACGGCAGGCGTCCGTTCACCCAGCACGAAGCGGCGCGCAGCCTCGCCCATCCGCTCGCGCCGCGCCTTGTCGCGGAGCAGAGTGGAAAGTGCCTCTGCGAAGGCCGCCTCATCGCCTTCCGGGGCGAGCAGCGCGGTTTCGCCGGCCTTGACCGTCGCGGAGACGCCGCCGCTGTCGAAGGCGACGACCGGCAGCCCGGTCGCCTGGGCTTCGAGATAGACCAGGCCATAGGCCTCGCGCACGCCGGGCCAGACGAAGACGTCATGGGCGGCGAGCCGATCGAGCGCGTGCTCGCGGGGGACCAACCCGAGCCAGACGATGCGTTCCTGCGGAAGTCCGGCGAAGGCCTCCTCGATCGCGCTGCGCTGGCGCCCGTCGCCGACGATGCTGAGCTGCCAGTCCTCTCCGCGGACACGTTCGAGGATGCGGGCGAGCGTGAGATAGCTGTTCTGCTTGGTGCCCTCACGCATCATGGCGATGGTGATCAGGCGCGGCGGGCCGGCATGGTTCCGCCCCTGCGGCGGCTCGCGGTTGAAGGCAATGAAGGGCGGCAGCTCGATCAGCGCGGTTCCAATGCGGCGCCAGGGTTCGAGACCTTGCCGGTCGCGGTCGGTGAAGAAGAAGTGGACGTCGCCGGTGGCAAGGCCGCGCCGGACGATGGCCGTCTGGGCGGCCCATTCGCCTGTGGCGCGGCGTTCGGCGTCGCTGGCCTCGGCCGTGACATAGGGGATGTCGAGCGCCGCCGCGATGCGGGGGCCGAGCAGGTCGGGGGCCCGGTAATAGTTGTGGTAGGTGAACCAGAGGTCGGGCTTGCGGTTTTCGGCGCGGTAGCCGGCGAGCAGCGCGTCGCTGAGCCGTCCGGCCTCTGCTTCATGGCGAGACAGGGTTTCGGCGTCGGCACTGCGCAGATAGTCGCGGCCGGCGCGCACCGGCTCGACACTGTGACCGAGCGTTTCCAGCGCCGCCACGAGCTGATGCGCCATGCGCCTGTCGCCCGAGACACCGTCGTCGTCGAAAAGATTGAGAGGGGTGTGGAAGGCGATATGCAAAGGCAGGTTCAGCGATAGGGGTCGGCCGCGTCGCGCAATCCGTCGCCGAGGAAGTTGAAGGCGAGGATGATCACGATCACGGGGACGACCGGATAGAGCAGCCAGGGATAGAGCGCCACCACATTGATGTCCTGCGCCTCGTTCAGCATCACGCCCCAGCTGGTGATCGGGGGCCGCAGCCCAAGGCCGAGGAAGGAGAGCGCCGTCTCGCCGAGGATGGTCTTGGGGATGGTGATCGTCGCCGAAGCGATGAGGTGGCTCATGAAGCCCGGCACGAGATGCAGGCCTATGATGCGTGCCGGCTTCGCCCCCATGAGCTGCGCGGCGACGACGTAGTCCTCCTCGCGCAGCGAGAGCAGCTTTGAGCGGACGGAGCGGGCAAGGCCCGTCCAGTCCATCAGCCCGAGAATGATCGTGATGCCGAAATAGACCAGCAGGGGACTCCAGGTGGGCGGCATGATCGACGCCAGCGCCAGCCAGAGCGGAATATGCGGCAGCGACTGCACGATCTCGATGATCCGCTGGATGACGAGATCGACGCGCCCGCCATAGTAGCCGGCGATGCCGCCGGCGATGACGCCCAGAATGAAGGAGACGGAGACGCCGATCAGGCCGATCGAGAGCGAGATGCGCCCGCCATGGAGGATGCGCGAGAGCATGTCGCGGCCGAGGCGGTCCGTGCCGAGGAAGAAGAAGGTTCCGTCTTCGGGCGGGCAGACGAGGCGCCGGTCGCCAGGGATCAGGCCCCAGAACATGTAGGGCTCGCCGTGGCAGAAGAAGCGCAGTCTCTGTGGCCGCGTGTGGTCGACCTCATATTCGCGCTTCAGGTTCTCCATGTTGAGCCGCATCGCGTAGGGGTAGACGAACGGCCCGATGAAGCTGCCTTCATGGAAGAGATGGACGCTCTGGCCCGGCGCACGGATGAAGTCGGTGTTGCGCGTCGTGTAGTTATAGGGCGCCAGGAATTCGGCGAAGGCCGCCATGGCGTAGATCGCGACGATGACGAAGGCGGAGATCACCGCAAGCTTGTGCTTGCGGAACTTCCACCACATCAGTTGCCATTGCGAGGCGAGATAGATCCGCTCTTGCTCCGGCGTCATCGCCTCGGTGGCATAGGGCGCGAAGGGCGCGGTCGACGCCGCATGGGGCAGGGGCGCCCCGTCCGGCGGGAGCTGCTTGAGCGTGTTCTCCTGGAGGGCGTCGACGGTCACTTGGTGGGCGCTCCCTGCAGGCGGATGCGCGGGTCGAGCAGCGCGAGGGCGATGTCGGATATCAGCACGCCGATCACGGTCAGGAAGGAGAGGAACATCAGGAAGGAGCCGGCCAGATACATGTCCTGGCTCTGCAGCGCCCGGATCAGCAGCGGCCCGGTCGTCTGCAGCGAGAGCACGATGGCGACGACCTCGGCACCCGAGACGATAGAGGGCAGGATGTCGCCGATATCCGAGATGAAGAAGTTGAGCGACATCCGAAGCGGATATTTGCGCAGCGCCTTGCCCGGCGGCAGCCCCTTGGCGCGGGCCGTGACGTAGTACTGCTTCTGCAACTCGTCGAGCAGGTTGGCACGCAGCGCCCGGATCATGCCCGCGGTGCCGCCGGCGCCGATGATAATGACCGGAATCCAGAGGTGCTCCAGCACCGATCTGAACTTGGCCCAGCTCATCGGCTGGTTGAGATATTGCGGGTCGACGAGGCCGCCGATCGAGGTGCCGAACCAGATGTTGGCGAAATACATGAAGACCAGCGCCAGCAGGAAATGCGGCACGGCGAGCCCGATCAGCCCGATGAAGGTGAGCCCGTAATCGCCCCAGCTATATTGATGCGTGGCGGAATAGATGCCGATCGGGAAGGCGACGATCCAGGTGAAGACGATGGTCGCGAAGGACACGATCATGGTCAGCAGCAGGCGGTCGCCGACGATCTCCCGCACCGGGCGCTGGTATTCGAAGGAATAGCCCATGTCGCCCTGCAGGAGCCCCGCGACCCAGCGCACGTAGCGTTCGACCGGCGGCCGGTCGAAGCCGTATTCCTTCTTCAGGAACTCGATGCGGCTCATATCCGCCTTCTCGCCCTGAGCCTGCATCTCGGCCGCGAGCGTTTCGAAATAGTCCCCCTCCGGCAGGTTGATCACGGTGAAGATCAGCGCGCTGGTGACGAGCAGCGTCGGGATCATGATCAGAATGCGCTTGAGGATGTAGCGGATCAGCACGGTTCAGGCCTTCTTGTCGTCCCGGTCGAACCAGAACGTGTCTGGCATGTAGCGGCCGATGAAGGCGCCGGGCTCGAAGCTGTAGAAGGCCCTCTCGGGCAGGTTGCGCAGATCGCGAGAGGCGACGATCGGCTGCAGCGTGCTGTTGATGACGCCGATGGTGAAGACCTCCTCGGCGTTGATCGTCAGCATCTCCTCCCAGATCTTCCGGCGCTGGTCGCGCGTCGCGCTCAGGCGCCATTCCTCATAGAGGCGGACGAGCCGGATGGCCTCGTGCAAGGCCGGCCTTTCGCCCTCGCGGCCATTGCTCTCGAAGAACTGGCCCCAGCGCGGCCATTGGAACTGGGCCGCGTTGGTGGGGGCGAGCGCATCCGGCTCCATGTCCGCCGTCACGAGGGCATTGTCCATGCCGGCCCAGGCGGACATCACGGTCTGGCCGGCGAGGATGCGGCGGCGGAAGACGTCGCGCTGGGTGGAGCGCGGATAGATCTTGATGCCGACATTGAAGAAGTCCTGCTTGAGCAGGTCGAGGATATCGGTCTCCTCGGTGTTCTCGCCGGCGGTCTCGATGGTGAATTCGAGACGGCGTCCATCGGTGAGCATGCGCACGCCATCGGGGTCGCGCTTCGTCAGGCCGATCTCGTCGAGCAGCTTGTTCGCCAGGGCCGGATCGTGTTGCGCCCAGAGTTGGCTCAGCCTCTCGTCATAGAGCGGGCTCTCGGGAAGGGCGGTGTTGCCGCTCTCTCGCGCCAGCCCGAAGAAGATGATCTTGTTGACGTCGGCGCGGTTGATCGCGACCGAGATCGCGCGGCGATAGCGCACATCGCGATTGAGGTCGCGCCAGACCGGATCGATGGCGTTCAGATTCGGCATCAGCGCGAAATAAGCCCCTTCCGCCCGCTTCCAGAGCCTGACGTCGAAGTTCATCCGCTTCGAGGCTTCCCTCAGGAAGGTGTAGTTGTCGAAGCGCAGATAGCGGGCCTGGAGATCGGCCTCACCGGCCGCGGTCTTGGCGGGGATCAGCGAGCTCGTGCCGATGTTCATCGTCACCCGGTCGGCATATGGCAGTTGCCGGCCGTTCTCGTCGATGCGGTGGAAATAGGCGTTACGCTCGAAGACGAACTGCTCGGCCGGCAGCGGCGTGGTGTTGCGCCAGGGGTCGAGCGTCGGTAGGTCCGGGTTCTCCGGGCGGTACATGCGCGATTGCCGCTCGTGCAGCGCGCCCCAGTCGCGCACACGATGCTGCTTCACCAGCTTCTCCAGCTCGTGCTTGAGCGCATGACGCTCATGGAACTGCTTGAGGTAGCGGGACGGCATGAAGATATAGGTCGGCTGCGCGCCTGCCAGCGAAGGCAGGAAGACCGGATTCGGCACCTCCCAGGTGTAGCGGACCTCGGTTTCGCTCAGCACCTCGAAGAAGGGCTTGTTATCGCCGGCGATCAGGTCGGAGGGTGGTCCGCCGGGCGAGAGGCGCTTGTTGTTGGCGATGTCCTCCCACCAATAGCGGAAATCCTCGGTGGTGAAGGGCGAGCCGTCCGACCAGCGATGCCCGCGGCGCAGCCGCAGGGTGAAGATCCGCCCCTCCTCGACCTCGAAGCTCTCGAGCACATCGGGCACGATCTCGAGCCTGTGGTCATAGACCACGAGCCGGGTGTAGCCGTAGAGCGTCATCATGCGGATGTCGCGCTGGTCGCCCATCAGCAAGCGGATGTTGCCGCCGTGGCGGCCGGGCACGCCGTCGAGTTTCGCCAGATCGATGATGCGCGGGGAGGCGGGCAGCCTGTCGCCGACGGGCGGTAGCGCCCCGGCGGAGACCTTGTCGGCGAGAAGCGGGCTGTCGATCGTGGCAGCGGGCCTGGCTTGCGCCGACGCTTTGCGCGGCAGGCTGGCGCCGGCGAGCGCGGCGGTGCCGAGCAGCAGCGCCGTGCGGCGCGTCGGGCGGCGAGAGCGAGCGGTCATGACACCAACTCCCGGACATCGGCATTGGGCCTGGCCAGGACGTAATGCCCTTCGCCGAGCGGCACGGGCGCCAGGGCCGAAGCGTCGGAGCCGATCCTGAAGGCCTCACCCCAATGGCTATCGTCGGAGGCGCCACCCGGGGCGACGAGCTTGAAGTCGAGCTTGCGGTCGAGATCGGCGAAGGGCACCGAGCGCAGCAGCGCCTTCGTGTAGGGGTGCACCGGCCGGGTGAAGAGCGTGTGGCGCGGTGCGAGCTCGACGATGCGGCCATTGGCCATCACGGCGATGCGATCAGCCATGTAGTTCACCACGGCGAGGTTATGCGAGATGAAGAGGAAGGTCAGGCCGCGCTCGGCCTGCAGATCCTTGAGCAGATTAAGGATCTGCGCCTGCACCGAGACGTCGAGCGCGGAGACCGGCTCGTCGCAGATGATGAGGTCGGGATCGAGGGCGAGCGCGCGCGCGATGCCAATGCGTTGGCGCTGGCCGCCCGAGAAGGAATGCGGATAGCGGTTCAGGAAACGGGTATCGAGCCCGACATCCTGCATCAGCGCCCTGACACGATCGAGCTGCCCCTGCGTCTCGCCCCGGTCATGGATCGCCAGCGGCTCGCGCAGGATGTTCGTCACGGTCATTCGTGGCGAGAGCGAGGAGACCGGGTCCTGGAAGATCATCTGGATGCGTGGACGGAAGGCGCGCAGCGCGTCGCCCTTGAGTCCGAGCACGTCGACGCGCTCGCGGCCATCGTCGAAGATCACCTCGCCGGCATTGGCGGTGACGGCGCGCATGATGATCTTGCTGACCGTCGTCTTGCCGCAGCCGCTCTCGCCGACGAGACCGAGGCATTCGCCACGCTTGATGTCGAAGCTGACATTGTCGACCGCCTTGACGACGCTGAGCGATCCCTTGCCGAAGAAGCTGCGCGAGCCGGTGACATAGGTCTTCTGGAGGTGGCGGACGCTGAGCAGGGGCGCTGCGTCGGGGGCGGGCTTCGGCGCGGGGGCTGCGGCCGGGCGCGGCCGTGCTTCGCGCAGCGCGACGAGGCGTTCGCCTTCCTGCATGTCGAAATGCGGCGAGGCGTTCAGCAGGGCCTTGAGATAGGGGTGGCGCGGACGGCGGAAGATGTCCTCGACCGGGCCGCGTTCCATGATCTCGCCGTGGAAGATCACCACCACCTCGTCGGCCATGTTGGCGACGACGCCGAGGTCGTGGGTGATGAGCAGGATCGCCATGCCCATCTCGGCCTGGAGCTCGCGCATCAGGTCGAGCACCTGCGCCTGGATGGTGACGTCGAGCGCGGTCGTCGGCTCGTCGGCGATCAAGAGGGCGGGCTGGCAGATCAGCGCCATGGCGAGCATGGCGCGCTGGCGCAGGCCGCCGGAGAGCTCGAAGGAATAGTGGTCAAAGGCGCGCTTGGGGTTCTTAAAGCCGACGCGCTTCAGCATGGCCTCGATCAGCTCGCGCGCCTGCGGCTTCGGCATCGGCCGGTGCAGGAGCAGCGCTTCCTCGATCTGGTTGCCGATGGTGTGCACCGGCGAGAGCGACGACATCGGCTCCTGGAAGATCATGCCGATGCGCCCGCCGCGCAGGTCCCGGATGCCTTCTCCCTCCGGCGGCAGCGTGGCGATGTCGACGACGGTCCCGGGTTCGAGCGGTTCGCGGAACAGGATCTCGCCGCCGGTCACCGCGCCGGCGCGCGGCAGCAGCCCCATGATGGCCTGGGAGATCACGGATTTGCCGGAGCCGGACTCGCCGACCAGAGCCACGGTCTTGCCGGCAGGCACGCGCAGGCTCACCCCCTTCACCACCTCGCGAGCAAGCCCGTGGACGGTGAAGCCGATACGCAGATCACTGATGCGCAGGATGTCCATGATGTCGGTCTGACGCCGCCCCGCAACCGTATGCTTTCCTGACGTCACTAGACGTCGAAAGTTCCCATTTGCCAATGGAATTCGACGTCGCGGCGTCTTTCGTCGAAGCCTGTCCGGCACCGATGACAGCGTTGCGAGGCGGATGCCTCCCAAGGCCGGTGCGCATTGCACTTGGCTTCAAGCTCACCACATATGGTCGCTTCGGGGCCTCCTTGAGTCCCCACCAGGCCGCGCCCGAGAGCGCTTCGTTGCGGGGTCGCCTTTGGAGCCCAACCTCTTCCGTTACATCTGGCAGAAGAGCCGCAGCGAGCAGGTCGTCGTCCTGCTGATTATCCTTGCCTCGATTCCGTTCAACTGGGCGTCCTTCGCGGTGCCGAAGCGGATCGTCAACGACGCCATCCAGGGCAACGCCTTCAGGGACGGGCGCATCACCACCACGGTGATGGATCTGTCCCTGACTTTGCCCTCCTGGCTTGGAGGGGCGAGCGTCAGGCTGTTCGATGGCATCCAGGTCGGGCAGCTCGGCCTGCTGCTTTCGCTCTCCAGCTATTTCCTGCTGCTCGTCCTGATCAACGGCGCCTTCAAATACATCATCAACCTGCGCAAGGGCATCCTCGGCGAGCGGATGCTCCGCCGCATGCGCTACGACCTGTTCAGCCAGCTCATGCGTTTCCGACCGGAGGGGATCCGCTCGGTCAAGCCGGCGGAGGTCGCCAGCATGATCAAGGACGAGGTCGAGCCGATCGGCGGCTTCGTCGGCGATGCCTTCATCCAGCCGGTCTTCCTGCTCAGTCAGGCGCTGACGGCACTGGTCTTCATCATGGCGCAGAATTTCTGGCTCGGCTCGATCGCGCTTCTGATCGTGCTGGCGCAGGCGATCATCATCCCGATCCTGCGCCGCGAGCAGCTCAGGCTCGGCCGGGAGCGGCAGATCGTCTCGCGTCAGCTCGCCGGGCGCATCGGCGAGATCGTCGATGTCGGGCCGATGATCCAGGCGCATGGCGCGACGGCCTATGTCCAGTCCGACATCGCGGGCCGGCTCGGGCGCCTCTTCGACATCCGCTACGCGCTGTACAAACGCAAGTTCGCGGTGAAGTTCCTGAACAACCTGCTCGCCCAGGTCACGCCGTTCTTCTTCTACGCCATCGGCGGCTATTTCGCGCTGCAGGGCCGGCTCGATATCGGCCAGCTCGTCGCGGTCATCGCCGCCTATCGTGACCTGCCGCCGCCGATCAAGGAGCTGATCGACTGGGACCAGCAGCGCAACGACGTGACCATCAAATACGACCAGGTCATCTCGCAGTTCGACAGCGGCGACACGCTCGTGCTCGACGAGAAGGACGGCTGTGCGCCACTGCCCGCGACGGGCGAGATCCGCATCGAAGCGGTGCAGATGCTGGACAATCGTGGCCAGCCGCTGCTGACCCCGCTCTCGCTGAGCTTGTCGCGCCCGGGCGTGGTCGCGCTCATCGGCCCGCACGGCAGCGGCCAGGAGGTGCTCGGGCGCATTCTCGGACGGCAGGCCACGAATTATACCGGCCGCGTCCTGATCGACGGGGAGCCGTTGGCGGGCATGTCGGTCGAGCGGGCGAGCCATATCGTCGGCTATGCCGGCGACGAGGCCGAGGTGATCGGCGGCACGATGCGCGACAACATCCTGCTGCCGCTGCGGCGGCGCCGGCCGAAGCTGACGCTGGAGGCAGGAATTTCGCCAGATGACCGCAAACGCCTGACCGAGGCTCTGCGCTCGGGCAACTCGCCCTTCCCCTTTGAAGCGGACTGGACCGACTATGAGAGCGTCGGGGTCCATGACGGGGTGGAACTCGTCCAGCGGATTCACGACCTGCTCGACGTCTTCGGCTGCACGCGGGACGTCTACGAGCTCGGCCTCGGCGGCAAGGTGATGCCGCCCCTCCACGAGGAAGGCAAGCAGCGCCTGATCACGGCCCGGCGCGCGGTGGCCGCCGAACTTAAGCATGGCAAACAGGGCGGCCTGATCGAACCCTTCAGGCTCGACCACTACAACCGCAACGCGACGGTGGCTGAGAACCTGATCTTCGGTACGCGGACGACTCCGCGCTTCGCCAGCGCGACCCTGCTCTTCGAGCCCTTCGCCCAGTCGATCCTCAAGGCCGAGGCGCTGGTCGAGCCGCTGGTGGAAATGGGCGGGCGCATCGTGGCGACGGTGGTCGAGATCTTCGCCGGCCTGCCGGCCGGCCATGCGCTGTTCGAGCGCTATTCCTTCGGGGAGCATTTCGATTTCGAGCGGCTGAACGAGCTCGCCGAGATCCTCGCCAAGCACGATATGCGCGGTCCTCTCGACCCGGAGACGGAGCGGGACCTCGTGGCGCTCGCGCTCGGCTACAGTGAACCCAAGCACAGGTTGAACCTGATCGATGAGCGACTCGAGCGGCGCATCCTGAGGGCGCGGGAAAGCTTCCACCGCCATCTGCCGGCCGATGCCGTGGGCGATGTCGACTTCTACGATCCTAACAAGGTTATGTTCAGCGCCAGCGTGCGCGACAACCTGATGTTCGGCCGTATCGGCTACGGCATTCCTGATGCCGGCCGCAAGGTGGACGAGATCGTTTTTCGGGCGCTGGAGCGCGGGGGCCTGGGCGAAGCGCTTTACCGGCTCGGGCTCGATACCGAGAGCGGCATCCGCGGTCGCTATCTGCCTGCTCGCCTGAAGCACGCGGTCCCGCTGGTCCAGGCGTTGGTCAAGGCCCCGCAGATCGCGGTGCTCGACCTGACGGCACTCCTGGCGATTTCCGATGAGCCGGAGCGCATCATGCGCCGGCTGCGGGAATATTGTGCTGATACGACCCTGTTTCTTCTTCTCGGAGATGCTTATCTTGTGGAGGACGTCCCGCTGCGGGTCGTCTTCCACGGCGCGACCGGCACGGTCGAGGCGGAGGCGGCGCCCGCAGCCGCCAACGATGCCGGCGACGCCCCGGGCGAGCCGGACTCGACGGTGGACCCCAGGAGAAAGGAGGCATGACTATGACTCTGGAAACCGATCTCGTCTGCCTCAAGGCACTGCCGCTCTTCCAGGGCATGCCAGCGCCACGGCTGAAGCTGCTCGCGCTGATGGGCGAGAAGCTGCATTTCGCGCCCGGCGAGCTTCTGATCGATCCCGGCGACTGGTCCGAGGGCGTCTTCGTCATCCTCTCCGGCGAGGTGGAGTTCGCGGGGCCGCGCAGCACGGGTGAAGCGCTGCGCTTCCAGAAGGACACCGGCAGCATCATCGGCGATGTCTCGCTGCTCAGCGGCCATCGCTTCCTCGGCACGGTCACGGCCAAGACCCCGGTCTCGGCGCTCCGGATCCCCAAGGATCTGTTCTTCGAGCTGCTCCAGACCGTGCCCGAGTTCGGGCTTGCCGTCTGTCGCGATCTCGCAGGCCGGGTCCACCGGCTGGTCACCGCCGTGCTCCGCGAGGAGGAAGCCTTTTCATGAGTCTCCCGGCCGCCGGCGCAAGACGCACCGACGCAGGCATGGGGATGGGGCAGGTTTCCTCCTGGAGCCGGGACATCCGGTTCGGGTCGGGGCTGATTCTGCTCACCTTCGTGACGCTGCATCTCCTCAATCACGCCATGGGCATCTTTGGCGTCGTGGTGATGGAAAGGGCGCAGAACTGGCGCTACGAGCTCTGGCATTCCTGGCCCGGAACGATCGCTCTTTATGGTGCGTTCATCGTCCACCCGGTCTTTGCGTTGGTGCGCGTGGCGCAAAGGCGCACCTTCAAGATGCCGTTGCGCGAAATGCTGCAGATCGCGCTCGGCCTCACGATCCCGCTCCTGCTGGTCGACCACATCGTCAGCACCCGGGTGCTGGGCTCCTATTTCGGCGTCGACGAGAGCTATCGCGCCGTCCTGCGTCGGCTCTGGCCAGACAGGGCCATACTCCAGACGGTGCTGATGCTGCTGGTCTGGACGCACGGCATCATCGGCATCCATTTCACGCTGCGCTCTCGCGACGCCTATCGTTACTGGCGTGACCCCTTCCTGCTGGGCGCGATTCTGATCCCGCTGCTGGCTCTGATCGGCTTCGCCGTCGCCGCGCGCGAGGTGCAGCTCATGGGGATGCCGTCGGAGCATGCCAGCGTGGCGCAGACGGCGATGTTCGAGCGCGACGTGATGTGGGCCAAGGGCAGCTTCTATGGGCTGGTCGGCGTCTTCCTCCTGTTTATCGGCGTCCGCGAGGTCCGGGTCCGGATGACGCGCCAGATCACCGTGCGCTTCGTCGGCCATGGCACGCGCCGGCTCGCGCCTGGCCCCACAGTGCTCGAGATGTTCCGGCGCTTCGGTATTCCGCATGCGGCGCTTTGCGGCGGGCGCGCGCGCTGTGCCACCTGCCGCGTGCTGGTGATGGACGGCATCGACAAGCTGCCGCCACCGGCGATGAACGAGGCCAGGTTGCTCAAGCGGATCGCGGCGCCCGAGGGCGTGAGGCTCGCCTGCCAGATCAGGCCGCGCGACGATCTGCAGGTGCAGCTTCTGCTCGCCTCGCGGCTGAAGGCCGGCGTCGTCAAGGTCTTCGAGCCCGACGAGGCGATCGGCAAGCGCGGGCTGACGGTCATGGTCGCCGATCTCCGCGCCTTCTCCTCCCTCTCCGAGCGCCAGCAGCCGCAGGAGCTGATCGGGCTGATCAACCGCTTCTTCGACGAGATGAGCCAGGCAATCACCGCCCATGACGGGCGCATCGATGCCTTCTATGGCGACGGCTTCATGGCCGTGTTTGGGCTGGAGGGGCCAAAGGCCCGCGGAGCCCAGGCCGCTGTCACCGCTGCTGCCGACATCGTGCGCGCCGTAGAGGCGCTCAATCGCGAATTCGGGGCGGCGCTGCCGCTGCCGCTCAGGATCGGCATCGGCATCCATACCGGCGAGGCGATCACCGGGGCGGTCGAGAACGACAATCTCGGGCGGCGCGAGATTACGGTCGGCGAAACGGTCATGATCGCGAGTCAGCTCGAATCGGCGACGCGGCGCGTGCTGGCCGATGTCGTCGTCTCCGAGGAGACGATTCGCAGCACCGGCCGCAACTACGCAGGCACGACATCGCTGAAGATTTCGATCCGGGGACGGGAGAAGCCGCTGACCTCCTACGGCTTCGCTAGCGCGCCGGAACTCGTCCGGCGCAAGCGCGAGGATGATGCCATGCCGCCGACGCCGGCGGAGAAGGCTGCCGGCGAGGCGCCCGCCGAGCAGCACGGCAGCGGCGGGCCCGGCTGAAGCCCGTCTTTTGGTCAGTGAGTGGCGCGCGCGGGCTTGCAAACCGGACGGTTTGCGGCGACCACGCTGTTGCCCACCCGACCAAAGGCCTTGCGTCAGAACTGCGCCCCGATGAGTACAGACCCTAACGAGGCCTTCCACGATCTGTTGCGCGGCATGGCTGCGCTGTCAGGCAACCGCATCGTCGCCGATGTCGCGCGCCTTTACGGCAAGGCGGCCGCGCCGGACCTCTCGATCGCCTGCAACCACAAGCAGATCGCCTCGAAGCAGTGGCTGGTCGAGGCACTCGCCGAAAGCTTACCCAAGCCCGAGGGCCCGGTCTGGGTGCTCGGCGCCTGGTACGGTGTGCTCGGTGCGCTGTTGCTCGAAGATGAGCGCCTGTCGATCTCCGAGGTGGTGAGCCTCGATATCGACCCTGGCTGCGCGCCGGTCGCGCAGACGCTGAACCACCGCCATGTCGCGGCAGGGCGGTTCCGGGCGGTGACGGCCGATATGATGGCGGTCGATTTCGCGGCGCAGGCGCCGGCCCCCGGGCTCGTCATCAATACGAGCTGCGAGCATCTCGAAGACGTGCCGGGCTGGGTGGCGACGCTGCCGAAGGGGCTGCCGTTGGTGTTGCAGTCGAACGACTACTTCCGCGAGCCGGATCATCGCAGCTGCGTATCGTCGCTCGACGCCTTCCGCGAACAGGCCAACCTCGGCGAGGTCTGGTTCGCTGGGGCTCGGCCGACAAAGAACTATACGCGCTTCATGCTGATCGGCCGGCGATGAGCGCAGGGGGCAAGCCGCGCATCGCGGTGGCGATGAAGGGCTATCCGCGCCTGTCGGAGACCTTCATCGCGCAGGAGCTGCTCGGGCTGCAGCAGCGCGGGCTTGCCTTTGAGATCTGGTCGCTACGCCATCCGACCGATGGGGCGCGGCATCTGATGCATGGCCAGATCGCGGCGCCGGTGCGCTACCTGCCGGAATATCTGCACGACGAGCCGGGGCGGGTCCTGCGCGGCGCTCTCGCGGCACTGCTCAGGCCGGGCCTCATCCGGCTCCTGCCGATCTTCCTGCGTGATCTCGCTCGCGACCGCACGCGGAACCGCCTGCGCCGCTTCGGCCAGGCCTGCGTCATGGCGCGGGAGCTACCGGCGGACATCGCGCATCTGCATGTCCACTACCTGCATACGCCGGCCTCGGTCATCCGTTATGCGGCGCTGCTGCGCGGGCTGAGCTGGTCATTCTCGGCCCATGCCAAGGACATCTGGACCACGCCGGACTGGGAGCGGCGCGAGAAGATCACTGATGCAGCCTGGGGCGTGACCTGCACGGCCGACGGGCATCGCGAACTGGAGCGGCTCGCCGACCGGGCGGATAAGGTCGCGCTGGTCTATCACGGGCTTGATCTCGCCCGCTTCCCGGCGCCCGGCAGCCGCTCGATGCGGAACGGTTCCGATCCGGCCGATCCGCTGCGCATCGTCACCATCGGGCGTGCGGTGGCCAAGAAGGGCTTCGACGATCTGCTTGAGGCGCTGTCGCGGCTGCCCAGTACGCTGCATTGGCGCCTCACGCATATCGGCGGCGGTGAGATGCTGAAGGCGTTGCAAGAGAAGGCGAAGACGCTCGGTTTCGCTGATCGCATCGTCTGGGCGGGCCCCAAGGCGCAGGACGATGTCGTCGCGGTGCTGAGTGCTGCCGATCTCTTCGTCTTGCCCTCGAAACAGGCAGGTAATGGCGATCGCGACGGCTTGCCTAATGTGGTGATGGAGGCGGCGAGCCAGGGCCTGCCCATCGTGGCGACGGATTTTGCCGGTATTCCCGAATTCGTTCGCCCCGGTGTCGAGGGGCTACTGGTGCCGCCGGGCGATCCTGCTGCGCTCGCCGCCGCGCTCGCGGAACTGGCCGCCTCGCCCGAGCGGCGGGCGGCGCTCGGCGAAGCCGCCTTCGCGCGGCTCAGCACCTCCTTCTCGGCCGCGGCGGGGCTCGATCGGGTTGCGGCGATGCTGCGGGCCTCAGCCGGTCACGAGGCCGCATGAGCGGGACGGTTCTCATCGCTGTCACGCATCTGCTTGGCTCGGGCCATCTGGTCCGGGCCGCCAATCTGGCGCGTGCGCTGGCGGCTGCGGGCTTCTCGGTGACGCTGGCGAGCGGCGGCATGCCCTTGCGGGCGATGGATAAGGAGCCGTTCGCCTTCGTTCAGTTGCCGCCGGTTCGGACGGAGGGCGTCGACTTCCGCAGCCTGCTCGACGAGGACGGGCAGCCGGCCACGACCGAACGTGGCACTGCCCGTATTTCGCGCCTGGAAGAGCTGGCGACGGATTTACGGCCCGATGTTGTCGTCACCGAACATTTCCCCTTCGGTCGCCGACAGCTCGCGAACGAGTTCCTCGCCCTGATCGCGGCTGCGAGGGCAGCCAATCCGAAGGCTCTGGTGCTGTCCTCGGTGAGGGATGTGCTGGTTCGCCCGCGCGCTTCACGGATCCCGCAGGCACATGAGCGGATCGCGCGGCTCTTCGAGGCCGTTCTGGTCCATGGCGACGCCGCTTTCCTGCCCCTCGATCGCTCGTGGCCGGTCGATGCGGGGCTTGCGGCGAAGCTGCGTTATACGGGCTATCTGGCGGAGACGCCGGCCGCGGCCCCGGCCGTCGAGAACGGCGAAATCCTCGTCTCCGGCGGCGGTTCGGCAGCTGCCCTGCCATTGTTCAGGCTCGCTATCGCTGCGGCACGACTGGGCTCGGTCGACTGGCGCTGGCGCATCCTCGTGGGTCGTGGCGTGGGCGAGGACGCATTCCGCCGGCTTGCCACCGATGCGCCCGGCCATGTCGTGGTCGAGCGCGTCAGGCCGGATTTTCCGGCGCTTCTGGCAGGTTGCGCGGTTTCGATCAGCCAGGCCGGCTACAACACGGTGCTCGGTCTCGTCGCGGCCCGGCGCCCCGCCATCGTCGTGCCCTTCGATGCGGGCAGCGAGACGGAGCAGGCGATCCGCGCGGAGTCGATGGAACAGGCCGGGCTCGCGCTGTGCCTGCGGCTCTCGGGCGGGGATGCAGTGACGCCTGTCGGGCTCGTTGCCGCGGTTGCAGCCGCGATCGGTCGGATTCCGCCGGTTTCGGCGCTTGCCGTCGATGGCGCGCGCAATGCCGCCGCAATCGTGAAACAGCTTCTGGCCGAGCGCGTTTGAACCCGCGAAAACGGTGAGCCGGCATGCCCTTTGCGAGGGCCGGGTTGCAGCTTTGCGAATTGCCGGTTTCGGTCTTTCGCTCTAATGAGGGATGATCCGCCTCCCTCCTCGGTCGGCACTGGGTAACCGGCAGTAAGCCGGCCACGGCCCTGCGCCCGGAGACAAGATGATGACGACGACGAACGCGCCCGGCCTGCCCGACATGAAGCTTTCGGTGCGGCAGACCTTCGGCATCGATTCGGACCTCGAGGTACCTGCCTATTCCGAGACCGAAGCGCATGTGCCCGATTTCGACCCGGACTACCGCTTCGACCGTGACACGACGCTGGCGATCCTGGCCGGCTTCGCACACAACCGCCGCGTCATGATCTCGGGCTATCACGGCACGGGTAAGTCGACCCATATCGAGCAGGTCGCCGCCCGGCTGAACTGGCCCTGCGTGCGCGTCAACCTCGACAGCCACGTCTCGCGCCTCGATCTCGTCGGCAAGGACGCGATCGTGCTCAAGGAAGGCAAGCAGGTCACCGAGTTCCAGGACGGCATCCTGCCCTGGGCGCTGCAGAACAATATCGCGCTCGTCTTCGACGAGTATGACGCCGGCCGCCCGGACGTGATGTTCGTGATCCAGCGCATCCTGGAGCAGTCCGGCAAGCTGACGCTGCTCGACCAGAAGCGCGTCATCCGTCCTCACCCCGCCTTCCGGCTCTTCGCCACCGCCAACACGGTCGGCCTCGGTGACACCTCGGGCCTCTATCACGGCACGCAGCAGATCAACCAGGGCCAGATGGACCGCTGGTCGATCGTCACCACGCTGAACTACCTGCCGCACGATAACGAGGTCGCGATCGTCCTCGCGAAGTCGAAGCACTACCAGAAGGCGCCGGACGGCAAGGACATCGTCAACAAGATGGTCCGCGTCGCCGACCTCACCCGCAACGCCTTCATGAACGGCGATCTCTCGACGGTCATGAGCCCGCGCACGGTCATCACCTGGGCGGAGAACGCGGCGATCTTCGGCGATATCGGCTTCGCCTTCCGCGTCACTTTCCTCAACAAGTGCGACGAGATGGAGCGCACGCTGGTGGCTGAGTTCTTCCAGCGTTCCTTCGGCAAGGAGCTGCCGGAGAGCGCGGCGAATGTCGTGCTGAGCTGAGGGAGCCTGAGCCATGGCGCGCTATGAGGGTAGCTGCCATTGTGGACGCGTCGCCTTCGAGGTCGAGACCGATCTCGGACGGACGCTGACCTGCAATTGCTCCTACTGCCAGCGCCGCGGCTCGATCCTGACCTTCTCGCCGGCGACGGCCTTCACCCTGACCAAGGGCGAGGATGCGCTGACCGAGTACCGGTTCAACACGCAGAAGATCCAGCATCTCTTCTGTGAGACCTGCGGCATCGAATCCTTCGCCAAAGCGAATGCGCCAGACGGAACGCCGACGGTCGCCGTCAATGTGCGCTGCCTCGCCGGCGTCGAGCCGGGGGAACTCACGCCGACGGCGTATGACGGGCGTTCGCGCTAGGAGGGGCGATGATTGCGATCGCGGTCGAGCCCGGCCAGGACGAGACGCGCGCCGCGGTTGTGCGGGGCCTGAGCGCGCATAACGAGGCGAAAGTCGGCCCTCGCAACACCAAGCCGCTGGCGATCAGCCTGCGCGACGAGAGCGGCTCGATCGTCGGTGGCCTCGTCGGCGAGCTGAAATGGGAATGGCTCTATGTCGATCTGCTCTGGATCGACGAGGCGCATCGTGGTGAAGGGTTGGGCGAGGCGCTGGTGGCGCGCGCCGAGCAGGAAGCGCGGGAGCATGGCGCCAAGGGCGTCTATCTCGGGACGATGAGCATCCAGGCGCCGAAATTCTATCCGCGCCTCGGCTATCGCGAATGCGGCCGGATGGAAAACTATCCGGTGGCGGGTGAAACGATGCACTACTTCACGAAGGCGCTATGAGCATCTCGAACCGCAAGCCTGGAACGCCGAAGGAAGCCCCGGCCGAGCCGCTCAAGCGGGCGATCTCGGGCGCGATGAAGGCGATTGCGCGGAAGCCGGAGATGGAAATCGTCTTCGCGGCCGACAAGCCTTCGCTGGTCGGCGAGCGGGCGCGCCTGCCCGAACCGCCGCGCAAGCTCGCCGCCGGCGATGTCGCGATCCTGCGCGGCCATGCCGATTCGATGGCGCTCAGGCTCGCCTGCCACGACGCGACGATCCATCGCCGCGCGGCGCCGGAGGGTGATGCCGCGCGTGCCGTCTTCGATGCCGTCGAGCAGGCGCGCGTCGAATCGATCGGCTCGCGGCGTATGTCCGGCATGGCCGGCAACATTACCGCGATGCTGGAGGACCGCTACCATCGTGGCGGGCGCTACGAGGAGATCACCGACCGGGCCGACGCGCCGCTGGAGGATGCGCTGGCGCTGATGGTGCGCGAGAGGCTGACTGGCTTGAAGCCGCCCAAGGCGGCCGAGAAGATCGTCGAGCTCTGGCGCGAGCAGATCGAGGCCAAGGCGGGCAGCGATCTCGACCGGCTCTCGAAGGCGATCGAGGATCAGCGCGGCTTCGCCCGCACGGTGCGCGACATGCTGGCCGCGCTCGACATGGCCGATCAGACGGCGCAGGGCGACGAATCGGAAGAGGACGAGGACAACCAGGACCAGTCCTCCGAGGATCAGCAGCAGCAGGAAGGCGAAGCCGAGCAGGAGAGCGGGGCCGACCGTTCCGAGGTCGAGGTCAGCGAGGACGCAACCGAGGAGCTGCAGGAGGGCGCCTCCGAGGCGACCGACGCACCGGCAGGCGACTGGGACGAGGAGGATGAAAGCTCCGAATCCGAGGAGGCCGGCGAGGCGCCGCGCCCGCGCGAGGGCCGCGGCAACGAGCGGCCCCAGACCGACTACAAGGCCTATACGACCAAGTTCGACGAGATCGTCACGGCCGAAGAACTTTGCGATGCCGAGGAGCTGACGCGGCTCAGAGCCTATCTCGACAAGCAGCTCGCCCATCTGCAGGGCGTGGTGGCGCGGCTCGCCAACCGTCTGCAGCGGCGCCTGATGGCCCAGCAGAACCGCTCCTGGCAGTTCGACCTGGAAGAGGGCGCGCTCGATCCCGCGCGCCTGCCGCGCATCATCATCGACCCGTTCCAGCCGCTCTCCTTCCGGCAGGAATCGGACGTGAACTTCCGCGACACGGTGGTGACGCTGCTGATCGACAATTCCGGCTCGATGCGCGGCCGGCCGATCACGGTGGCGGCGACCTGCGCAGACATCCTGGCGCGGACGCTGGAGCGCTGCGGCGTCAAGGTCGAGCTGCTGGGCTTCACCACCCGCGCCTGGAAGGGCGGTCTGGCGCGTGAGTCCTGGCTGCAATCGGGCAAGCCCGCCAATCCCGGCAGGCTCAACGACCTGCGCCACATCATCTACAAGGCGGCCGATGCGCCCTGGCGGCGTGCGCGCAAGAATCTCGGGCTGATGATGCGCGAGGGGTTGCTCAAGGAGAACATCGACGGCGAGGCGCTGGACTGGGCGCATAAGCGCCTGCTGGCGCGGCCCGAACAGCGCAAGATCCTGATGGTGATCTCGGACGGCGCTCCGGTCGACGATTCGACGCTGTCGGTCAACGCCGGCAACTATCTGGAGCGGCATCTGCGGCACGTCATCGCCGAGATCGAGACGCGCTCGCCGGTCGAGCTCATCGCCATCGGCATCGGCCACGACGTGACGCGCTACTACCGCCGCGCCGTCACCATCGTCGATGCGGAGGAACTCGGCGGGGTGATGACCGAGAAGCTCGCCGAGCTCTTCGAGGAGGACGGGGCGCCCTCGCGCTCCGCTCCCGCTTCGCGCCGCCTGCACTGATGCGGCTGACGCGTCGTGCGGCTCTCGCTGGGCTCGGCGCGCTTGCGCTGCCCGGCGCGGCCGAGGCCGCCGAGCAGACGCGCTTTCCCGTCGCCGTCTCGGCACGGCCCATCTCAGCGTTCGAGCCGCGCAACCCTGAGAAGCGCCGCTTCGGTGCGCTCCAGTTTCGTGGTGGGCTCGTTCTCTCCTCGAATCATCCGCGGTTCGGTGGTCTGTCCGGGCTGTGGCGCGCCGGCGGGGCCATCGTGGCCGTCAGCGACCATGGCGACTGGCTGACGGGCAAGCTCGTCAGCCAGGGCGGCAGGCCGGCCGCGCTCGAAGACGTGGAAATGGCGGCGATGCTGGGGACGTCTGGCCGGCCGCTGGCACGCTCGGGCCTCTTCGATACAGAAAGCCTGTGCATCGCCGATGGCGTTGCCTATGTCGGGATCGAGCGCCGGCACGAGATCGTGCGCTTCGACTGGGCAGCACAGGGGATGAACGCCCGCGCCCGATCAGTGCCCGTGCCGCGCGAGGCAAAGCGCCTGCCGCGCAATCGCGGGCTGGAGGCCCTGGGCGTCGTGCCGGTTGGGGCCCTGAAGGGCGCGCTTGTCGCCGTGGCCGAGCGGTCGGGCGAGTTAGACGAGCCGACGCTCGGCTTCATTCTCGGGAGCGCGCAGCCGGGGCTCTTCAGCGTCGTCCGGCATGACGGCTACGACATCACCGATCTCGCCTTCCTGCCCTCCGGCGACATGCTGCTGCTGGAACGCTGGTACCAGCCGATGCGCGGCGTCGGCATGCGCATCCGCCGAATCGCCGGGCGTGACCTGAGGGCCGGATCGCTTCTCGACGGGCCTTACCTGATCGAGGCCGATCTCGGCTACGAGATCGATAATATGGAGGGGTTGGCCGTCCATCTGGAGCAAGGGCGCACCGTGCTGACGCTGGTCTCCGACGACAACTTCTCCTTCCTGCAGCGGACGCTGCTTCTGGAATTCGAGCTGGCGTGATTGACCTCCGCCGTCATGCTCGGGCTTGACCCGAGCGTCTGGGAAACCAGCGCCTTCCTGTCCTGAGATTCTTGGGTCGAAGCTGCGCTTCGCGCAAGAATGACGGCGAGCGGACAAACGAAAAAAGCGGCCTCGCGGCCGCTTCCTTCAGACCCGGAAGGGAAACCCGCTCAGTTGGCGGCGAGCTTCTTCTCGAGGTCGCGCTTCAGGGCGAGCGCGCCGACCGAGAGGTCGCCGGCCGCGGCCTTGAGCAGGAAGGCGTCGAGGCCGCCGCGGTGCTCGACCGAGCGCAGGGCGTTGGCCGAAACGCGCAGGCGCACCGAACGGCCGAGCGCGTCCGACTGCAGCGTGACGTTCACGAGGTTCGGGCGGAAGACGGTCTTCGTCTTGCGGTTCGAGTGGCTGACGAGGTGGCCGGTCAGGGTGGCTTTCCCGGTCAGTTCGCAACGGCGGGCCATGGCAATCGTTCCTTAGGTCCCCGGCTGGCTCAAACAAAAAAACCGACACGCGACGTGCCGGCGAGCACCGGAAGTCAAATTGAAGTCGCGGTTCCATAACCAAGGCAGCCGGCTACGTCAAGGAAAACTGAGCTGCCTGTTCACATAGCCGTCAGCGTTAACGGAGTGTAAAGATCGGATACCGATGCTCCGGCTTCAAGACCGCCCCGCGCGGTGTCGCTGGTCACGATTCGGACCGATTCAAAGTGCATCTCGCGGAGCATTCGCTTCGCACAGGATTCGCGCCGTTCCGGAGGAGATGGATGAAGCCCGCCGTCGCATCGTCCCTGGCAGGTCTCGCCCTCGCAGTGTGCCTGGTCGGGGTGGCTGGGGCCGCCTCGCTCGATGCACGTTATGACGTCTCGCTGCTCGGCATCTCGCTGGGCACGGCGAGCCTGTCTGGCGGGATCGACGGGTCGAGCTACAAGCTCGACATGGCGGCGAAGCTCACCGGCCTCGTCGGTGGCGTCACGGGGGGGCGCGGTTCGGGCGCGGCGAGCGGCGTGCTCGTCGGCGGCAAGCTTGCCCCGAAGAATTTCGCCGTCAGCTCCGCCAGCAACAGCGAGAGCCGCACGGTGCGGATGGCGCTGGCCGAAGGCGAGGTCGCAGCCCTCGACATCGAGCCGCCGATCGATGCGAAGCCGGACCGCGTGCCGCTCAACGGCAACCACAAGCGCAATGTCGTCGATCCGCTCAGCGCCTTCCTGATGCCCGTCAACGGCAAGGGCAAGGATGCCGCCTGCAACCGCACCCTGCCGATCTTCGACGGCGCGGCGCGCTACGACATCAAGCTCAGCAGCGCCGGCACGCGCGAGGTCGACCTCGACGGCTACAAGGGCCCGGTCTCGATCTGCCAGGCGCGCTATGTGCCGATCGCCGGCCATCGGGCGCTGCGGCCGAGCACGAAGTTCATGGCCGAGAATCGCGACATCACCACCTGGCTCGCCCCGGTCGCGGGCACGGACATGATGGTTCCTGTCCGCATCTCGGTGAAGACGATGATCGGCACGGCCGTGATCGAGGCTTCGAGCTTCAAGGTCGATCCCGGCGTCACTGCGACGGCGCGCCGCTGAAGCGGGCGGCCGCGACGGCTCAGTGGGCCGTCGACTTCGAGAACAGGTTGATCACCAGCACGCCGGCGATGATCAGCGCCATGCCGATCAGCGCGGGCGCGTCGAGCTTCTGGCCGAAGAGCACCAGCGCGATCAGGCTGATCAGCACGATGCCGATGCCGGACCAGATGGCGTAGGCGATGCCAACCGGAACGGTGCGCAAGGTCAGCGACAGGCAGAAGAGCGCGCAGAGGAAGGCGACGACCGAGATCAGCGCGGGTACGGGCCGCGTGAACTCCTCCGATGCCTTCAGCGCCGAGGTGCCGATGACCTCGCTGACGATGGCGATGGCGAGCCAGAGATAGCCTGCGTCCTTCACGCCGCCTTTGCCTGTTCCAGGAAGACCTTCATGCGTTCCAGGGCCTTCTCGATGTTCTCCAGCGAGTTGGCGTAGGAGAGGCGGATATAGCCTTCGCCATGGACGCCGAAATCCGGCCCGCCGATGGTCGCGATGCCGGCGTCCTCCAGCAGGGCGGAGGCGAGCTTCTTCGCCTTCCAGCCGGTCCTCGAGACGTTGGGGAAGGCGTAGAAGGCGCCCTTGGGCACGGCGCAGGATACGTTCGGCAGGGCGTTCAGCCCCTTCACCACGGCCCTCCGGCGCCGATCGAACTCGGCAACCATGGCGTGGACGGCGTCCTGCGGGCCGGTGAGTGCCGCAAGCCCCGCCCACTGCGCAGGGGCGTTGACGCAGGAATGCGAATTCACCGCGAGCTTGCGGGCATTGTCGTGGAGCGGCTTCGGCCAGATCGAATAGCCCAGCCGCCAGCCGGTCATCGCATAGGTCTTGGACCAGCCGTTCAGCAGGATCAGCCGGTCGCGGATCTCGGGATAGGACAGCAGGCAGACATGCTGCTCTCCGTCATAGACCATCTGGTCGTAGATCTCGTCGGACATCACGGCGACGTCCGGGAAATTCGCGAGACCTGCGACGAGCTTGTCGATTTCGCTCTTCGGCGTGACGCCGCCGGTCGGGTTTGCGGGCGAGTTGATGATGAGCAGCCGCGTCTTTGGCGTGATCAGTGACAGCGTCTCCTCGGCGGAGAAGGCGAAGCCGTTCTCCTCGCGGATCGGCACCGGAATCGGGGTCGCGCCGGTGAACTCGATCATCGAGCGGTAGATCGGGAAGCCGGGGTCCGGATAAAGGATCTCTGCGCCGGGCTCGCCGAACATCAGGATCGCCATGAACATGGTGACCTTGCCGCCCGGCACGATCATCACGCTCTCCGGCGAGACCTCGACCTTGAAGCGCTTGTGCAGGTCGGCCGCCACCGCCTCGCGCAGCGGCAGGATGCCGTTGGCCGGGGTGTAGCCGTGGTGCCCGTCGCGCAGTGCCTTCACCGCTGCCTCGACGATGTGCTCCGGCGTGGAGAAGTCGGGCTGGCCGATTCCGAGATTGATGATGTCCTTGCCCTGACGCTGCAGATCGGTGGCGCGCGCCAGCACGGCGAAGGCGTTTTCCTCGCCGATGCGGGCGAAGGAGGGGACGACGTGGAGGGTCATTCTAGGGCCTCAGGTTTTCGCTTCCAGCGGCCTGCTTGCGGCGGCCTTGATCTAGTCTTGGCCGGAAAGGGCCGTTCCGCGCAAGTCACGGCGCCGGCCGGGCCATGCAGGCAGCGCATGATCAATAGTATGATTTATGGCCGTGGAGCCCTTGCGGGACGCGGAGAGGGACCGGATAATCGTCAAATCGTTTTAAAGAAGAAAGCGTCGACAGCCTCCGAAGTCGGCGCAGGGAGAGGAAGGCTAAGGATGGCCAAGGCACCTGGTAAGAAGTCCGTCCGGCGCATCAAGCCGGAGCAGCTGCGCTCGAAGGCCTGGTTCGACAACCCGGCCAATGCCGACATGACGGCTCTCTATATCGAGCGCACCATGAATTACGGCCTCTCCCGCGAGGAACTGCAGTCCGGCCGGCCGATCATCGGCATCGCCCAGACGGGCTCCGACATCGCGCCCTGCAACCGTCACCATATCGAGCTCGCCCCGCGCATCCGCGACGGCATCCGCGAGATGGGCGGCGTGCCCTTCGAGTTCCCGATCCATCCGATCCAGGAGACCTGCAAGCGGCCGACCGCGGCGCTCGACCGCAACCTGCAATATCTCTCGCTGGTCGAGATCCTTTACGGCTATCCGATCGACGCCGTCGTGCTGACGACTGGCTGCGACAAGACCACCCCGGCCCAGATCATGGCCGCCGCGACCGTCGACATCCCGGCGATCGCGCTGCCGGGCGGCCCGATGCTGAACGGCTCCTTCCGCGGCGAGCGCACCGGCTCGGGCACCATCGTCTGGAAGGCCCGGCAGATGATGGCTGCCGGCGAGATCGACTACAAAGGCTTCGTCGACCTCGTCGCCTCCTCGGCGCCGTCGGCTGGCCACTGCAACACGATGGGCACGGCCTCGACCATGAACGCGCTGGCCGAGGCGATGGGCATGACCCTGCCCGGCGCTGCGGCGATCCCGGCGCCTTATCGCGACCGCTACGAGATGGCCTATCTGACCGGCCGCCGCATCGTCGAGATGGTCTGGGAGAACCTGAAGCCCTCCGACATCCTGACTCGCGAGGCTTTCGAGAACACCATCGTCATCAATTCGGCGATCGGCGGCTCGACCAATGCGCCGGTCCATGTCAACGCCATCGCCAAGCATATCGGCGTCAAGCTCGACAACGAGGACTGGACGAAGATCGGCTACGAGGTGCCGCTGCTCGTCAACATGCAGCCGGCCGGTGAGTATCTCGGCGAGGATTATTATCGCGCGGGCGGCCTGCCGGCGGTGATCGCGGAACTGCTCGCCAAGGGCAAGCTCAAGCCTGCGATCACGGCGAACGGCCGCACCCATGAGGAGAACTGCAAGGGCTTCTTCTCCGGCGATCGCAACGTCATCAAGAGCTATGACGAGCCGATGAAGAAGGAGGCCGGCTTCCTCAACCTCTCCGGCAATCTCTTCGACTCCGCGATCATGAAGACCAGCGTGATCACGCCGGAGTTCCGCAAGCGCTATCTGGAGAACCCGAAGGACCCGATGGCCTTCGAGGGCCGCGCCATCGTCTTCGACGGGCCGGAGGACTACCACCATCGCATCGACGATCCGGCGCTCGACATTGACGAGCACTGCGTCCTGTTCATCCGCGGCGTCGGCCCGGTCGGGTATCCGGGGGCGGCAGAGGTGGTGAACATGCGTCCGCCGGATTACCTGATCAAGAAGGGCGTCACTGCGCTCGCCTGCGTGGGCGACGGCCGCCAATCCGGCACCTCGGGCTCGCCCTCGATCCTGAACGCCTCGCCGGAAGCGGCGACTGGTGGCGGGCTCGCGTTGCTCAAGATGGGTGACAGGGTGCGTATCGACCTGCGCAAGCGTACCGCCAACATGCTGATCTCCGATGAGGAGCTGGCCAAGCGCAAGGCCGAGTTCAAGGCGGCGGGCGGCTACAAGTATCCGAAGAGCCAGACGCCCTGGCAGGAGATCCAGCGCAAGATCGTCGACGAGCTCTCCGAGGGCATGGTCCTCAAGCCGGCGGTCAAGTATCAGAAAATCCACAAGAAGTTCGGCGTGCCGCGCGACAACCACTGAGCATGGGTGTCTTACGCCGCCGTCATGCTCGGGCCTGACCCGAGCATCTCCCGAACGAGATTCTCGGGTCGCCGCCGCGCGGCGCCCGAGAATGACGCCCTGAACGGCGCAGGCTGACATTCGCCGCGCGCATCGGCACCTGCCGGCCGGCGCGCGACTTCGGGGCTGACAAACCGATCCGAGCCGGACACTATGCCGCCCTACCGCCTCCGGCTCGTCTGAAACGATTTAAAATGAGCTATTCCCCCCAGATCGAAAGTTTCCGCAAGCTGCACGAGGCCGGCTGCTTCGTCATGCCGAACCCGTGGGATGTCGGGTCGGCGCGCTGGCTGCGGGGGCAGGGCTTCAAGGCGCTGGCGACGACCAGCGCCGGCTTTGCCTTCACGCAGGCGCGCGCCGACCAGGACGTGCCGCGCGACATGATGCTGAGCCATATCGCGGAGATGGTGAAAGCCGTGCCGGATCTGCCGGTCAATGCGGATTTCGAGAACGGCTATGCCGACACGCCCGACGGCGTTGCGGCCAACGTGAAGCTCTGCGTCGCGACCGGTGTGGCGGGGCTCTCGATCGAGGACGCGACCGGCCGCAGCGAAGACCCGCTTTATGATTTCGCGCTCTCGGTCGAGCGGGTGAAGGCCGCCCGCAAGGCGATCGACGAGACGCGCTCGGGCGTCCTGCTGACGGCGCGAGCCGAATGCTTCCTCACCGGCCATCCCGAGCCGCTGAAGGAGGCGGTGCGCCGGATCGAGGCCTATGCGGCTGCGGGCGCCGATGTGCTCTACGCGCCGGGGCCGAAGACGGCGGACGACATCCGCGCCATCGTCTCGGCCGCCGGCGGCCGGCCGGTCAACGTGCTGGTCTATGGTGATTTCGGGCTGACGGTCGCCGACATTGCCGCGGCGGGAGCGCGGCGCATCTCGATCGGTGGGGCGCTGGCGCGCGCGGCCTGGGCGGCCTTCATCGAGGCGACGCGGCTGATTGCGGAGGAGGGCAGCTTCAAGGGCTTCGCCGGCAACGGCCCCTCCGCGCCGCTCAACCCCTTCTTCACCAAGGACCGCGAGTCGCGCTCATGAGCGGCACGCTCCTCATCGCGCCGGAATGGCTCGGCCGCAGTGGCCTCTGGCAGATCGACGCCAAGGGCCGCCGCAAGCCGGTCGATGCGGAGGATGTGGGCCTCTCCGAAGAACTTGGCGACCGTCTCGAAACCTGGATGGACGCCTTCGACGCGATTTATGACGAGGATGACGCAGCCGCCTCCGACTTCGCCAACGAGGTCGAGCGGTTGGCCTGGGAGGCCGAGGGCCATGCGCTCGCGAAGACGATCGCGGCAGAGCTCGGCGCCGGTTGGGAGATCCAGCACGATTTCACGGGCTGGCGGGGGAAGGACAAGTCATGACGCTTGACTGGAAGGCGCCACCGTTTCCGCCGGCGAAGGTGCTGGAAGGGCAGTATTGCCGGCTTGAGCCGCTCGATGTTTCGCGCCATCTCGACGATATCTGGGCCGCCAATGGCGGGCATGACCATATCTGGGACTGGCTGCCAACGCGGCCTCCGCAGAGCAAGGAGGAATACGGCGTCCTGCTGCAGTCGATGGTCGGCCAGGCCGGCATCGTGCCGCTGGCGGTGATCGACAACGCCGACGACAAGGCCAAGGGCCATCTCTGGATCATGGAGATAAGGCCGGCGCACGGCGTCTTCGAGGTCGGCTGGATAACCTACTCGCCCGCGCTGCAGCGGACGCGGGCGGCGACCGAGGCGATCTATCTCGTCGGCGATTACGGCTTCTCGCTCGGCTATCGCCGCTATGAGTGGAAGTGTAACAACCGCAACGAACCTTCCAAGCGTGCGGCGCTGCGTTTCGGCTTCCAGTATGAAGGGCTGTTCCGCCAGCACATGGTGGTGAAGGACGAGAACCGCGACACCGCCTGGTTCTCTATCCTCGACGGCGAATGGCCAGTGCGGGCCCAGGCCTTCCGCCGCTGGCTGGCGCCGCAGAACTTCGACGAGCAGGGCCGGCAGAAGCTTTCGCTCGGCGCCTTCAACCAGATCGCCGGCATGGCCGGTCAAGTACCGCTGCGCCGGGCAGGTTTGGCCGACATTCCGGCCATTCTGTCATTGAAGAACGCCGCCTATACGCCGAATGAGAGCATCATCGGCGTGCCTTCGCTGCCGCGCATCGCCGACTACGTCCAGGTCGTCGCCGAGCATGAGGTCTGGCTGGCAGAGGATGGCAAGGGGCTCAGCGCCGCGCTCGTGCTCGACATCGAGCCTGACGACTTCACGATCTGGAGCGTGGCGGTCTCGCCCGAGGCCGCCGGCCGCAAGCTCGGCTCGGCGCTGATGGCCTTCGCCGACGAGCGCGCGCGGGCGCTCGGTTACGGCTCGGTCCATCTCTATACCCATGCGAAGCTGACCCAGCGCATTGGCTGGTACGAGCGCCTCGGCTTCGCCATCACGCATCATGAGGACATGGCCGACCGGCGGCTGACCCATATGCGCAAGCCTATCGCAAAAGCCGGCTGAAAAAGGAAAAGAGCATGGCAGGACGTTTGAAGGGCAAGGTCGCGGTCGTCACCGCTGCGGGGCAGGGGATCGGCCGGGCTATCGCCGAAGCCTTCGTGGCGGAAGGCGCCACCGTCTGGGCGACCGATAAGGACGTCGCCCTGCTGGACGGCATCCCGAAGGCGAAGAAGCGCAAGCTCGATGTGCTCTCGACCAAGGCCGTCAACGCCTTCGCCGAGAAGGTCGGCGCGATCGACATCCTCGTGAACGCCGCCGGCTTCGTGCATCACGGCACGGTGCTGAGCACCGATGACAAGGCCTGGGACTTCTCCTTCGACCTCAACGTCAAGTCGATGCACAGGACGATCCAGGCCTTCGTTCCCGGCATGCTGGAGAAGGGCGCCGGCTCGATCATCAACATCGCCTCCGGCGCTGGCTCGGTCCGCGGCCTGCCGAATCGCTATGCCTATGGCGCGACCAAGGCGGCGGTGATCGGCCTGACAAAGGCGGTCGCGGCCGACTACATCAAGCAGGGCGTCCGCTCGAACGCGATCTGCCCCGGCACCATCCAGTCGCCCTCGCTCGACCAGCGTATCAAGGACCTGGCCGCCTCGACCGGCACGACCGAGAAGGCGGCCCGCCAGGCCTTCATCGACCGCCAGCCGATGGGCCGCCTCGGCACGGCGGAGGAGATTGCGTGGCTCGCGGTCTATCTCGCTTCCGACGAGGCGAGCTACACCACCGGCCAGATCCATCTCGCGGATGGCGGCTTCGCTCTCTGAGTTCTTGATCGGGCGCGACGCCTTCTCGTTCGGCTGATCGCGGCCGAACGAGATGCGCGCCCGGCGCGGAACCGAACTTTCAGGACAGAACCGATGCATATTCTCGTTCTCGGCGGCGCCGGCATGGTCGGGCGCAAATTCATCGAACGGCTGGCGCGTGATGGCGGGCTCGGCGGCAAGCCGGTCACCCGCGTGACGGCGCAGGACGTGGTTGCAGCTTCGCCGCCGGCGGCTGCGCCCTTCGATTTCGAAGCAGTCGTCTCCGACCTCTCGATCGTCGGTGAAGCGGAGAAGCTGATCGCGACGCGCCCCGAACTCATCGTCCATCTCGCGGCCATCGTCTCCGGTGAGGCCGAGGCCGATTTCGACAAGGGTTACCGCATCAACCTCGACGGCACGCGCTATCTCTTCGAGGCGATCCGCCAGACCGGGGACGGCTACAAGCCGCGCGTCGTCTTCACCTCCTCGATCGCCGTCTTCGGCGCGCCCTTCCACGAGAAGATCGAGGACGAGTTCTTCACCACGCCGCTGACCAGCTACGGCACGCAGAAGGCGATCGGCGAGCTCCTGCTCTGCGACTATTCGCGGCGCGGCTTCTTCGACGGCGTCGGCATTCGCCTGCCGACGATCTGCGTGCGCCCCGGCAAGCCGAATGCGGCAGCCTCGGGCTTCTTCTCCAACATCATCCGCGAGCCACTGAACGGTGAGGACGCGGTGCTGCCGGTGTCCGATCAGGTTCGCCACTGGCACGCCAGCCCGCGTTCGGCGGTCGGCTTCCTGGTCCATGCCGCGACGATGGATACGGCCAAGATCGGCCCGCGCCGGGCGCTGACCATGCCGGGCTATTCCTGCACCGTCGCCGAGCAGATCGAGGCGCTGCGCAAGGTCGCCGGCGAGGGCGTCGTCGCCCGCATCAAGCGCGTGCCCGATCCGGTGATCGACAAGATCGTCGAGGGCTGGCCGCGCAACTTCAATCCGCAGCGCTCGCTCGCGCTCGGCTTCAAGGCGGAGTCGAACTTCGAGGAGATCATCCGCGTGCATATCGACGACGAGTTGCACGGAACCTTCGTGAAATGACGAAGAGCCGGCCTTGCGGCCGGCTCTTCTCTTTTTAGGTTATCAATGCCCGGCCCTCGTGCCGGGCATTTTTTCAAGCCAGACAGGGCTCGCCCTGCGTCTGCTGGAGACGCGGGGAGGCTTCGGAGAGCGCCTGCTCGGGCGCGTCGATGTCCGGCTGGGGCTTCCAGCCGCTGCTGCTCCAGCTCTTCAGCGCCGACCAGGTCGAGCGGTCGAGCCGGAACTGTTCGCAGGGGAAGAGCCCGCCACGGGCCGGCAGCGCCTTCAGGAACGAGCCCTCCGACCGGAAGCCGGACTTCTCCAGCACGCGCCGCGAGGCCGGGTTGATGACGCGCGTGTCAGCGTCGACCGCCGGCACCTCGACGAGCGAGAACAGCGTGTCGATCAGCCCCTGCACGGCCTCGGTCGCATAGCCCTTGTTCCAGTGCTCGGTGCCGAGCCAGTAGCCGATGAAGGGCACGCCCGAGGCCCGCGGATGCGCGCTGACGATGCCGATCAGCTCGTTCGGCTTCGAACGCGGGGTGATCGCCAGCACCAGATGCTCGCCGAGAGCGTTGCCCTTGCGCGTCGCGAAGATGAAGGGCTCGACGGCCTGGGACGGGTAGGGATGCGGGATCGAGGCCGTCATCTCCGCCACCGCCTTCTCGCCGGCCTGGCGAAGGATGGCAGCGGAATCGGCCATGCGGGGCCAGCGCAGCCAGAGACGCCGGGTCTCGAGCCGGAAGACATCGTCGCGGGTCAATTCGGGGAACATCTTGTCTCTCCGTCGGCGCAAACGAAAAAAAAGGGAGCTGGGACTTCGGTCCCATCTCCCCTTCGCTGACCTTCGGGAGACCCTCTTCGGGCCTTTAACCCTTGATCCGTTCGGTTCGATGGAACCGGCGGATCGAGAGATTTCCCTATCCGCCTTTTACTCTGCGGCCTCTTGGGCCGGGACTACGTTCACGAAAGCTCGGCCGAGTTTCGTCGTGAATCGGACGCGGCCATTCGTCGTCGCAAAGAGGGTATGGTCTTTGCCCATGCCCACATTTGCGCCGGCATGCCACTTCGTGCCGCGCTGACGAATAATGATGTTGCCGGAAACGACGGCCTGGTCGCCGAAGCGCTTCACGCCGAGCCGCTTGCTTTCAGAATCGCGGCCGTTACGCGACGAGCCGCCTGCCTTTTTGTGAGCCATAACGCCCTACCTCAAAACTTGTGCTGTCTCTCTAACCCGAAACGGCAGCAAAAGCCACCCGCCTCGGATACGAAATGCCGGAACACCATTCTGTCAGGAGTGACAGCCCGAGGGTAAGCCTCGGCAATGGTGATCCGGCGCAGATATCGACGCCGGGAAACCCGGTCTCAGGCCTCGGACGAACCTTCGTCCTTCGCCGCCTTCTTGGCGGGGGCCTTCTTGGCCGCAGCCTTCTTGGGCTGCTCGACTTCCTCGCCAGCCTCGGCCTTGGCGGCCTTCGGAGCGGCCTTGGCCTTCGCGGCGACCGGCTCAGCGGCGGCATCGCCCTTCTTCATCTCCGGCTTCTTGCCGCCGGTGAGGATGTCGGTGATGCGGATGACGGTCAGCTCGGCGCGGAAGCCGCGCTTGCGCTTGGAGTTCTGGCGGCGGCGCTTCTTGAAGGCGATGACCTTCTCGCCACGGGCCTGCTCGACGATCTCGGCCGCAACGGTGATCTCGGAGAGGGCCTTGGTGTCCAGCGTGGTCTTGTCGCCGTCGGTGAGGAGCAGGACGTTGCCGAAGGCGACGGTGTCGCCCGGGTTGCCCTCGATCTTGGCGACGGTGATCTTGTCGTTGGCGGCGACGCGGAACTGCTTCCCGCCGGTCTTGATGACTGCGAACATTTTGTCCTCCATGTTCGGCCCCGCCCTGTCATGGCCTCCGGAATGGAAGCGCACGCGGGACGGCTTTTTGGCAGTCGGTTGCGTGGTCTGGTTGCTCTTGCCGACCTGCGACGCAATCGCACAGGCCAAAAGAGATCAGGCGCGGGTTTCCCCACGCCGGACGGTGCTCGATAGTCGCGCTCGGTTGGAAGGTCAAGCGAAAGCCTGCGACGAGCCGTGGATTTCTGCACCGCGGGAGCTTGTTTCCGGGCGGCGGCTTGTGTAGTAACCCCCTCGCTTCGACCGAGAGCGACCGCGGACAGGTGGCAGAGTGGTTGAATGCACCGCACTCGAAATGCGGCATACCTGCAAGGGTATCGGGGGTTCAAATCCCTCCCTGTCCGCCACTCTCCGCCCTTAACCGATTGATCTAACATCGGAAAACTTAAGGGCCGGAGCCGTCGCCCCATCATTCGCCCCACCGGCCATGTTCCTTGAGTTCGGTGGGCGCACGGGCTGCCGGTTCCTACAAAGCTGAACGGCGGCGGCCGATCACCACGGCGCAACGAACTCGCATGAGGAAAAGGCAATGGCCAAGCGTACCAAATCCAAAGCGCTCGATGCCGAATTCACGATGTTCGATGTCGTCTACGAAGATGGCTCTCGGACTTCCAATCGGCGCGTGCCCACCTCGCTCCTCGGCGGCCTCGATGGCGATGAGCCGGCTAGGACCACAATCATGGAGCAGGATCAGATCATTTCTGAGAAGTCGGGCAAGCCGCCGCTCGCGATTGCTACGCTCGTTCGGTCGACCAAGTCATCGGCCGAGCCGGTCAGGGATGATCGGAAGAAGCAGGTTGCACGATGAAGTGAGCAGCCGCCACGGCCAGATCCGCGATGACCGCCGACAAAAGCGGTCGGTTGTCGCCAGGGGAGGCTAGTCGCGCAGGCCTGTCACGATCGGCGAGCGATAGGACAGGAGCGCCGGCAGCAGTGAAATCACGCTGCCGATGGTGAAGAGCAGCAGCACCTGCAGCATCTCCTGCGCCCCGAGCGCGAAGGTGAGCCTGAGCCCCGTCTGAGCCTCGACCAGCCCGGAGACCGTCCGAGCCGCCAGTGCCCCCAGGCTGAGACCGAGGAGGCAGCCGGCGGCGATCAGCAGGGCCATGCCGAGCCAGATCACCAGCATCACATAGGCCCGCGGCGCACCGAGCGCCCGCAGCACGGCATAGCGCCGCTGCCGCAGGCTCGCGACCGCGACCAGCAGCAGTATCACGGCCGCCAGGATCAGCACGGCGTTCAGCGTCGAGGCGACGACCAGAATGTTGCGGACGTCACCCAGCGCCCGATAGAGCGTCACCAGCACCTCGGCCGGGAAGAAGGCCATGGTGCCGCCCTGCCGGTACTGCGCCCGCAGTGCATAGGCGCCGGCGACGCTGCGTGGCTTGACCACGATCGCCGGCACGCCCGGCACGCGCTGGCCCTCGAAGGGCAGGCCGATCCTGGCCTCTGCCGGGGTATGGCCTTCGCCGGTTTCTGATCTCTTGCCCCAGAACGGGTTCCCCGCTTCCTCCGAGGCATGGCCGTTCCCCAGCCCATGAACCTCCCAGACGCTTTCGATCGGCACGAGGATCGCCCGGTCCCAGGGTGAGCCCATGCGCGGCAGCCGGCCGACCGCGGTGTAGCCTAGGCCCTCGTGCCGATGCCCGGCCTCCTCCTCGTCGACTTCACCCGGCCGCGTCGCATGGCCGGCGACGCCATGCGACGGCGCGATCGTGTCGCCCAGCTTATACGCGACGTCGGCGCCGAGCACGGCCTCGCCTTCGGCGGCGAAAAGCCGCCCTTCGCTCGGCTGGAGCTTGCCCCAGCGCCCGGCGAACGCGGCGGTCGTGCCGACGATGGCGTAGCCGCGGCTGATGTCGCCGAAGGCGATCGGGGCGACCTGCGCCACCCGCTCGTCCTTGGCGAGCGTGTTGAGCAGGTGCCCATCCAGGATCGGCAGCGCGTCCGGCTGAAGATAGATCGTCGACATGACGAGCTGCGTCTGGCTGCCCGGCGCGCCGATCAGCAGGTCGAAATCATCGGCGGCTGCGGCGGAGGAACGTCGAATGGCCCGCTCCTGCGCGCCAATCGCGACGCCGATGGCGACGGCGAGCGCGACCAGCGCGACGATAGCGAGCGCCGTCCAGCGCAACGCCCGCAGATCGGCCAGGACCATCGGAAACGGGTTCATGCCGCGCGTTCCGTGCTCGCGGTGCCGGCTGGTGCGCCGATCTCGATGACGCGGCCCATCCGCGCCAGCAGCGCGGCGTCGTGCGAGGCACAAATCAGCGTCGCGTCCACCTCGCTCGCGACCTCGGTCAGGAGTGCAGCTACCTCTTGCGCATGGGCGGCGTCGAGGCTCGCGGTAGGCTCGTCGGCCAGGATCAGGGCCGGTCGGTTGAACAGGGCGCGCGCGATCGCGACGCGCTGTTGCTCGCCGCGCGAGAGCACGCTCGCGCGGCGGCGCAGATCGGCAAGCCCCATCCGCCGGGCCAGCGCCGCGGCGCGCTCATGCCCGGCCGCGCCGATGCTCCAGGCGGCGAAGGTCGCTGGCAAGGTGATGTTGGCCGCGACGTCGAGCTCGGGGATCAGGTGGAAATCCTGGAAGACGAAGCCGATCGTCACGCGCCGCCAGCGGTCACGCGCCGCTACCGGTAAGGTCGAGACGATCCGGCCGTCCCAGCTCACGCTGCCGCTGCTCGGCGCGATCAGTCCGGCGATCAGGTGCAGCAGCGAGGTCTTGCCGGAACCGGAGGGGCCGCGCAGCCCGATATGCTCGCCAGCGGCAATCGAAAGCTCGGGAATATCGAGCACGCGGAAGGGCTGGCCATCGCCGCCGCGATGATCGAGCCTCACGCCGCTCAGATGCAGCGCCCGCCCTCCTGGTCCCCCCGGACCTTCAGGCAACGCGGAAGGTCGCATCGACGAGCCTGATCTGACTGACGAAGCCGGTCTCCGGATCGGTGACGGAACCGATCTCGAGCCGCCCGGTGACGGCGACCTTGCGGCCGGCCGAGACCAGCGGCGTCTCCTCCTTCATGAAGATCACGACGATATCGACCGGCCAGTCGGCGTCCGACTGGCAGAAGGGGCAGATCGCCAGCGGCTCGCGGGTCAACACGAAGAAGCGGCTCTCCGGCTTCAGCGGCGGCGCCATGTAGCCGGTGATCCGGACCTCCTGGCCGCGCAGCGCTGTGACCCGGTCGGAGAACTCGAAGCCGAGGACGCCGAAGGATTTGTAGAGCCCGTCGAAGGCGATCGATGCGGGCTCGGCCGCGAAAGCGGGGAGCGCCGCCCAAGGCGACACTGCGAGCCCCTGCAGGAGCGCGCGGCGGGAGAAAAAGGGGAAGAGGTGCGCAGTCATGCCATCGCTCCTTCCTCCCCCGTTTGCATGGCTGGTCCGGCTCGCTCGCCGGCCCTGCTTGCTAGTCTTGCTTGCCGCCGAGCGCCAGCGACTCCGCCATGACGCGGAAGACGAAGGTGTTCGGCTTGTGGCCGCGGAACTTCTCCGCGCCCGGGCCCATTGCCGTCAGGATGACGTCGTCGGCGGCGTGGACACCGCTATTGGCGTCGAAGGGCAGGTTGCCGGCCTTGCGCGCCGCGAGCGGGCCCGCGCAATCCTTGTCGTTGGCGATATTGGTCTTGCCGTCGGGGCCCTTCACGGCGGGCACGCGCTCGCCATCCATGAAGGGGCGGCCGGTGTCGCAAGTGTCGGGATAGGAGCCGTAGGCGATGGCGAGGCGGCGCGAGGTGTTCACGTCGGTCGGATAGCCCTCGGCGTCGAGCGGGCCGTAGTTCGGCGGCAGTGACTCGTTGTAGACGCCGAGCTTGTCGCGCAGGAGTTGGCCCGGGCGGCTGTCGTCATAGGTGCCGATGATCGACATCGGGTGCGAGTGGTCCGGCACGACGATGATCAGCGTGTCGTTGCGGTCGCCGGCGAAGTCCTTCGCGGCCTTGACCGCGTTATCGAGCATGATCGTGTCGAAAACCGAGCGCTCCCAGTCAAGCGAGTGGCTGTACTTGTCGATGCGGGCCGATTCGACCATCAGGAGGAAGCCCTCCGGATTGTCTTTCAGCATGTCGATGGCGGCCTTGGTCTGCTCGACCACGTCCGGCTGGTCCGGGAACTTCGAGATCGTGCCCTTCTTCGCCAGACGCAGGTCGAAGGCGCCGTCGATGTTGCCGGTGTTGTAGAGGCCGAGCAGCTTCTTGGAGCCTCCGGCGACGGCGGCGTTCATCTCGGTCTTGGTGGTGGCGAGCGTGTAGCCGGCCTCCTTGAACTTGGCGATGAAGTCCTGCTCGTCCGTGCGCTTCGAGCCGGGGGTGACCTTGCTCAGGAAGTTCGGCGAGCCGCCGCCCATGATCACGTCCGGCTTCACCGCGTAGAACATATCGACGATGTCGTTGAAGTCCGAGCGGCGGCGGGTATGGGAGACCATCGAGGCCGGCGTCGCGTCCTCGATCTCGGAATTGGTGACGACGCCAACCGACATGCCGGTGCGGCGTTTGGCAAGCTCTGCGATCGTCTCGACCTTCGGGTGGTCGAGCGTCAGCGCGTTCCTGGCGCAGTAGACGCCGAGCGCGTTCACGCAGGACTTGTGGCCGGTCGTGTAGGCGCTTGCCGCGTTGGCGCTGTCGGTGACGATCGAGTCGGTGCCCGAGGTCGAGATCAGCGCCATGTTGGACATGTCGTCCATGGCGAGCTCGCCGGCATATTTGCCTTCCTTCCAGCCTTTGGAGAGGATGCGGGCGGCGGTGCGGTTGGCGACTGTCATGCCGTCGCCGATGAAGAGGATGACGTTCTTGGCGCGGCGCTCGGCAGCCGGGAAGACCTCCCAGTTAACCGCCGACTTGTTCGCCCCTTGCGTCGCCTCGACGACGTAGCGGCCGGCCGGCAGCGAGGCGCCGCGCAGCCATAGCGCCGAGTGCTTCTGGCCTTCCTCGCTCTGGATGAAGTTGGTCGCCTTGCCGAAGATCTCGGCCGGGGCTTTGCCGTTGATGGTGACGTTCACATCCGCCGAGGTCGGCGCGTTCGGGAACTCGACCTTGAAGTCGAAGCGCGATCCCTCGAGGATCTCGGCCCGGTCGATCGGGTAGATGGTCTGCGCTGTCGCGGGCAGGCCGGTGACGAACGTGGCGGCCACCGCCATGGTCAACAAATATCGCGCCTGCATATGATGTCTCCGCCGTCGCATGAGGTGAAGGGTTCAAGGCGAGACGCTTAGGTAGCGCAAATGACATTACGATTACCGGCTTCTGGAACGCCGCCGTGTGCCGCCGCTATTTCGATGGTATTGCATTCCTCTCACGTCGGAGCCGCCCACCCGGCCTCATGATTGGCCAGCTGTGGGCCGTTGTGAAGAGTCGGGGGACAAGCTGTCGGAATTTGCTGCAATAAGCCTCATCGCGAAGACCGACACCGGCTCATCGAACCCTTTCAGGACGAGCGCCTCCAGTTCCACGAGGGGCAAGCGTGCGCCGATCGCGCGCGCGGCGTTGTGATCGATGAGGATCTCGCCATCGGCTGCGCTCGCGCAAAGGCGCGCGGCGAGGTTTACGACGTTGCCGATCGCCGTGTAGTCGAGGCGGCCTTCCGAGCCGATCCGCCCGACAGTGGCAGGTCCCATCGCGAGGCCGACGCCGAAGCCGAGCTGGTGGGTCTGCGCGCGCTGGCCGGCCAGCAACGCCTGTACGCCGACTTGCATGTCGCGGGCCATTTCGGCGGCGCTCAGCGCCGGATCGGGGTTGGCGACGGGAGCGTTGACAAGAACCATCGCGCCGTCGCCGGTAAAGTTCGTCAGCGTCCCGCCATGCGCGTTCGCCGCCCTTTCCAGGGCATCGTAGTACTCGCCGAGCAGATGAATGACCGCTTCGGGCTCGGCACGGGTCGAAAAGGCGGTGAAGCCGCGCAGGTCGCAGAACACCACCACCGCCTCGACGCGCCTGCCGTCGAGCATGTGCTCGTCGCCCCTGCGGTCGATGAGTTCGGCCACCTGCGGTGCGAGAAAGCGCTTGAGCCGGCCGATGCGCTCGGAGCGTTCCTGCGACAGCGCCAGTTCGCCCGCCATTTCGTTGAAGCGGCCGGCCAGCCGCTCGAATTCATCGCCGGTCGCGATCTCGATCCGGTGGTCGAACTGCCCGGCTCCGATTCGGGCGACCCCGTCTTCCAGGACGCGGATGGGCCGGACCATGCGCTGGGTGAGCCAATAGGCGAGCGCCGCTGCGAGCGCGGCACCGGCGACGAGCATGCCCACCGTGCGCCATATGGCTTCATAGATCGGACCGAAGGCTTCCGTGACAGGCTGCTTGACGATGACGCTCCACCCGACACCGGGGATCGGCGCCATAGCCGCGAGGACCGTGCTTCCGGTGACGTCACGACCGGCGACCGCTTCACCGGGGCGCGTGAGAATCGCCGCCCGCAGGTCCTGGAGCGGTTTGGTCGCGGTGTCGTCGGCCCGCAGCACCAGGCTGATATCGGGATGGGCGATGAGGCGACCCTGGCGGTCGAGCACGAAGGCCTCTCCGGTGCGGCCGACCTTGATCGCCGAAATGACGTCCCAGATGAATTTGAGATTGACCTCCGCGACGGCGACGCCGGCGGCTGCGCGGTTGCCCGAGACGGCGATGGTCATGAACGGCTCGGAGCCACGCTGGAACGTGACCGCCCCGAACCAGGCGCGCTCCTCCCTGGCGCCGAGCACGGCCGGGCTCGTCGAATAGTCCTCGCCGCTCTCGGCCCGGTTCAGGCCGATGCGCGAAACGAACAGGCGTTCCTTGCCGGCGCCGTCGACGAGGGTGAGGCTGAGGACCGCCGGCACCTGACGCAGCAGGAGGAAGGCGTCGAGCCTGCGCTTGTCGTTGGGCTCTTCCGACCAGGCCAGTTGCACCGTCCATCCGAGCTGGTCGCGAATTCCCTCCATGAAATCCTGGATCTTGGACGCGGCGCCCCGCGCCTCCGCGTCCAGAAGGCTGTTCAGCCCGGCGCGCCGGTCACGATAGCTCAGCCATGCCTCGCTGCCGCCCGCGATCAGCAGCGGCAGGACGACCGCAGCGAAGAGCGCGACGAAATACTTCTCGAAAAGCGACATTCGGGGGGCGGAAAACCGTCTGAATACGCTCTGGCGCATGGCTGGCCCCGCCGGTCAGCTCATTCGATCACGAGATCGGCGGTGGTCAGAAGCGAGGCCGGAAACGTGACGCCGAGCGCCTTGGCAGCTTTCAGGTTGATGCACATCTCAACCTTGGTGACGCGCTGGACCGGCAGATCGGCCGGCCGCTCACCCTTCAGGATGCGCCCGGCATAGTTGCCGGTATGCCGGTGCGATTGCTCGAAGTCGCCGCCATAACTCATCAGCCCGCCTGCAAGCGGGAAATCGCGCGACTGGGTGATCGCCGGCACGCGACGGCGCGCGGCCATCGTCGCGAGCTGCGGGCTGCGATAGGCGAAATAGGGGTCGGAGCTGAAGACGAGGCCGCCGGCACCTTGCTGGGCGGCTGTCGCGAACAGGGCGTCGAACTCTTCTTCCATGCTGGCCTTGAGGACGAGCAGCTCCAGCCCGAGGCTGCCTGCCGCCGCCTGGAGGTTTTTCAGTTGCGATTCCGCGGTCGGGCTTGCCGGGTTGACCGCGAAGGCGAACAGCTTGGTGTTCGGGAACATCTCGCCCATGAATTCGAGCCGCTTTCGCGAGACCTCGACGCTCAGGCTGGAGACGCCGGTGAGATTGCCGCCCGGCCGCGACAGGCTGCTCACCAGGCCGACGGTGATCGGGTCTCCGCCCATCTCGAACACGATTGGAACGACCGACGTCGCGGCTTTAGCCGCGAGCGCGACTTCGGCGCCGCCGGGGGCGACGATCAAGGTGACCTGGCGGTCGACCAGTTCTTTCGCGAGCGCTGGCAACCGGCGGTACTGGCCCTCCGCCCAGCGATATTCGACCGCAACATTGCGCCCCTCGGCATATCCGGCTTCGGCCAGGCCGTTGCGAAAGGCGGCAAGGCGGCTGGCGTAGCGGTCTGGCGTTTCAGAGCCGAGATATCCGATCACCGGCATCGGGGAAGGCTGCGCATGAGCGGGAACGGCCCATGCCGCCGCTCCGCCGAGGAAGGCAAAGAAATCGCGCCGCGTTGTTCGGCTGCGGGCGCCACTCAAGCGGGAGGGCACGAAGCGCAAGGCCGTCTCTCCTTCCAACCAACATCGCATGTTTGCTTGAAGCGCTCGGATACTAGTCGAAACGCTCCCCAACGGTAAGTCGTCGTCGTGGGGTCTGGTTGGCGGGTGCCGACCCGCCAGCGCGCCTGCTCTGCTTGTTCCTCCAGTCCTCTTCGGAGATCCGTTGCGGCGTCCCGAACAGCATCCTGCGCGTCATGCAGAAGGACCCCCTTCTGGGCTTGCCGGTGCGCGGCTATCGCCGCAGGAGCACTGTCAGCCGCAGCGTGCTCCGCCTGCGAAAGCCGAGCTTTTCGTAAAGGGCGATCGCGCCGAGATTGTCTTCGAAGACATGGAGAAACGGCGTGAACCCGTCTTGCTGCATCTGGCGGGCCAGCCGCATCATCAGGAGAGCCGCATAGCCCCTGCCTCGATGCGCGGGGTCGACGCAGACCGCGCTGATCTCGATGAAGCGGTCGAAGCGCATCCGCTCGCCCGCCATGGCAACGAGCGCGCCGTCGACGCGGATTCCGATATAGCGACCGAACTCGATCGTTCTCGGTCCGAACGGGCCGGGTCGCGTCCGCCCGGTCAGATCCATCATGTCGGCGACATCCGCCGCGCCGAGGATGACATGCTCGGGGTCAGCCGCCACGCCGGCCGCTACCGGCGACACCAGGACCATTTGCACGATGGGAGCCTGCCGTTCGATCTCGAAGCCGTCTGATGGCTGCAAAGTGCGCGGGCCGACCAGGGCAGCCCGGGCTCCGGTCGTCGTCACAGAGGCCAGGGCTTCGAATGAGGCGGCCGTCTCTTCCGCCAGGGCCGCAAACGGAGCGACCTCGGAAGGATAGCGCAGCGCCCGCGCGCCACCTTGTGCAAAGGAAGCGTTTCCATCGGTGAGAGCCGACCAGACGGGCCGGTCCAGCAGCTGCGATGTCGCCGGTGAGATGGTCGAAGATGCGTTCATTCATCGCCTCGCTCACGACAGGGCCAAGTTGTCGTGACGGAACCTAGACGCTGGTGGCCGAGCGAACTATCGTCGTAAGCGACAATTTTGAGGTCATTTGCGACATGAAATTGGCGATCCTCGCCCTCGATGGCGTCTTCGATACCGGCATCTCGGTCTTCCTCGACACCTTCACGCCGCGAACGAACTGGCCGCCTTGCAAGGGATGGCGAGACCGCCCTTTGAAATCGGCCTCGTCGGCGTTCGGGAGCAGATCCGCACCGCGATGGGCCTGACGGCTGTCGTCGAGCCGGTGGCGACGATGCGCAAGCCCGATTGGCTGGTGGTTCCGGCGCTGAACACCAAGCAGCCGGCGCGGCTGGTCGAGGCATTGAAGCGCGAGGATGTGCTCGATGCGATGGGGCAGGTGCGGGCCTTGCGCGCGAAAGACGTCGGCATCGCCGGAGCCTGTATCGGGACCTTCCTTCTCGCTGAATCCGGCGTTCTGGACGGGCATGAGGCAACGACGACCTGGTCGCTCGCGCCGCTATTTCGCCAGCGCTATCCGTCGGTCAGGCTGGATGACGGACGGATGATCGTGCCGTCGGGGCCGGTCGTCACGGCCGGAGCGGCGATGGGCCATCTCGACCTCGCCCTGTGGCTCATGAGGCAGGCCAGCCCGGAGATGGCGGCCCTGGTCGCGCGGTTTCTCCTGATCGACGGGCGCCCGTCGCAGGCGCAGTACGCCATCCCCGATTTTCTCGCGCATGCCGATCCCCTGATCGAGCGCTTCGAGGGCTGGGCGCGGGCCAATCTCGCGGCAGGCTTCTCGCTTCAGGAGGCGGCCCGCGTTCTGTGCGTTTCCCCGCGGACGCTGCAGCGCCGCACCGAGGCCGTGCTCGGCAAGTCGCCGCTTGCCTTCTTCCAGGATCTCCGCATCGAGCATGCCCGGCATCTGATCTCGATTGGGCGCAATCTGGAACATGTAGCCGACGAAGTTGGCTATGCCGATGCGGCGACGCTGCGCTCGCTCCTCAGGCGGCGCCTCGGGCGCGGCGTCCGCGAGATGCGCGCTTCGATGCAGTGAGAGCAGGTGGGCGGATGGAGGCGAACGCACGATCGGCACTTGATGTTCGTCAAGGACGCGACCCACGCTATCCGGATGAGTGGCCTTGAGGTTTGGTCTTGGCAATGCGGAGTGAGCCCATGCCCGTCTGCGATCAGAACGAGACGATCGGTTTTCTGGGCTCCTCGCAGGCTTTCGGCGGCGGAGAGAAGGCGAAGGTCATCTCGACCCATATCTCCACCGTCCTGTTGCTCGGCCCGCATGCATTCAAGCTCAAGCGCGCGGTCAAGCTGCCCTATATCGACCTGTCGACGCCGGAGCTGCGGTTGGCGATGTGCGAGCGCGAGTTGAGGCTGAACCGCCGCACGGCGCCGGAGCTGTATCAAGCGGTTCACCGGATCACGCGCGAGCCCAACGGAGACCTCGCCCTCAATGGACAGGGGGAGCTCGTCGATGCGGTGCTGGAAATGAAGCGGTTCGACGACGAGCTGCTGTTCGACCGGCTGGCGCAGCAGGGGCGGCTGACATCCACCGACATGGCCGGGCTTGCCTCCGCCCTGGCCGAATTGCACCGGCTGGCGGAGGTCTCGCCGGACGAGCAGGGGGCCAGGCGCGTCGAGCGTGTTCTTGCCGTCAATGAGCGCGCCTTCGCAGCCGCGGGCATCCTGCCTGTCGGCGAAGTCGAGGAGGTCAATGCCGCATGCCGCGCGGCGCTGGCGCGGCATGCGGCGCTGCTGGACGAACGGGCGCGCGAGGGAAAGGTCCGGCTCGGACATGGCGACCTGCACCTGCGCAACATCTGCCTGATCGAGGACAGGCCGGTGCTGTTCGACTGCCTTGAGTTCGACGAGGACCTGGCGACTACGGACATCCTCTACGATCTCGCCTTCGCCCTGATGGATCTCTGGCATCGTGGGTTAGAGGCCTGCGCGAACGCGCTGTTCAATCGCTATCTCGACGTTGCCGGCGACGAGACGGGGCTGAGCCTTCTGCCCTTCTTCATGGCGATTCGCGCCGCGGTGCGCGCGCATGTCGCCGCGGCTGATAGCGCACGCGCGCCGACTGAGCGGCTCGCGGAAGCCCAAGCCTATCTCCGCCTTTGTCGGGAACTTCTGGCGGCCAGGCCGCCGGTCCTGGTCGCGGTCGGAGGCTATTCGGGTTCGGGGAAATCGACGGTGGCGGCCGGTATCGCCCCTGCGCTCGGCCCGGCTCCGGGCGCACGCATCGCCGCGAGCGACCGGATCCGGAAAAGGCTCTGCGGCGTGGCTGCGGAAACCCGCCTCTCGCCGGAGGGCTATACCGATGAGGTCTCCGAGCGGACCTATGGCGAGATGGCCCGGATCGCCGGGAATGCGATCGCGCAGGGGCACGCCGCAATCGCCGATGCGGTGTTCGACCGACAGGCCGCGCGCGAACGGGTCGCGGAGGTGGCACAACGCGTCGGCGTGCCGTTCCGCGGCCTCTGGCTCGAGGCGCCCGAGCGTGTGCTGGTCGAGCGAGTCGCCGCACGACGGGGCGATCCGTCGGATGCCACGCCAGACATCGTGATGCATCAGCTCGCCCGGAAAGGCGCCGCGAGCGAGTGGACGAAGCTGGCAAGCCGGGGCGAGCGGAAAGCCGTCGTAGCCGCCGCCCTTGCCGCGATCGGCGCGTAGACGGTTCCGGCGCTCTGGAGCCCTCTCGTTTGGCGCCACACCACGGCGCTCATCCGACAGGAGGCGCACAAGTCCAGTGGACGGTGCTCATGAAAGCTCGAAATCTGTTGATATTTAGGCGGCTAAGTTATGAGCGGGATCGCCGGCTGTGGATGCCAGAATTGGCGCACGTTCTGCGCTGAAGGACCGAGCTGGGCCGCGAAGCCGGGCCGTTCCAGCGGCGCCGTGGAATGAGTCGTTCCGTCCGGCCCGCGCCCATCTGCGCTTTTGTTGCTTCTCCGCGACCACGGCTGGGGATGCCGCCGGCGGCTGTCATCTGACCTTCAACTAAGCGTCATAGCGCAGTGCCGCCAACGAGACGGCCTCGTTCCTCCTCCGGGGCGTCCGGCGTTGAAAGGAGATTTCCGATGCCATCCATCAATCGTCGCGGCGCTCTTGGCCTGCTGGGCGCGACCGCTGGTTCTCTGATCCTGCCGCGCCCGGTCTTTTCCCAGGGCAAGCGCCGCTCCATCACCGTCGCGGTGCAGAAGATTACGATCAACGGCACGCTCGACGTCTGGAACGAGCAGTCGAATGTCGGCGAGCGCATCTTCTTCCCGAACCTGTGGGAAGGCCTGATCCTGCGTGACTGGATGGGCAACCAGGGCCCGGTCCCCGGCCTCGCCACCGAGTGGAAACGCCTCGACGACAAGACGCTGGAGCTGAAGCTGCGCCAGGGCGTGAAGTTCCACAATGGCGACGAGCTGACGGCCGACGACGTGGTGTTCTCCTTCTCCAAGGAACGTCTGTTCGGCAACACCGAGCCGAAGGGCGGCAAGACCATCTTCGCCGACGACCACAAGCCCACCACCGTCAAGGAGCTGCCGGCCTCCGTGCCCGGTATCGCGCGGCGCCTGTGGCCGGCGCTGGCCGGCGTCGAGGCCGTCGACAAGTACACGGTCCGCTTTCACAACGTGACGCCGGACGTGACGCTGGAAGGCCGCCTCTATTCGGCCGGTAGCCAGATCACGAACCGCCGCGCCTGGGACGAAGCCAAGAGCTACACGGATTGGGCGCGCAAGCCCGTCACCACCGGCCCCTACATGGTCTCCGAGTTCAAGCCGGACGTCTCGCTGACGCTCGTCGCCTTCGACCAGTATTGGGGCGGCCGCCCGCCGCTGGAGCAGATCCGCTTCGTCGAGGTTCCGGAAGTCGCCTCGCGCGTCAACGGCCTGCTCTCGGGCGAATACGACTTCGCCTGCGACCTGCCGCCGGACCAGATCGCGACCGTCCAGAAGGCGCCGGGCTACGAAGTGCAGAGCTCGACCATCTGGAACCACCGCGTCTCGGTGTTCAACATCGAGAACCCGGTCCTGGCGAACCCGCTGGTGCGTCGCGCCATGACGCATTCGATCGACCGCCAGGCGATCGTGGACGCGCTCTGGGGCGGCAAGACCGTTGTGCCGGCCGGCCTGCAGTTCGAGTCCTTCCGCGCGACCGACATGTTCATCGAAGGCTGGAAGGCGCCGGAGTTCAACCCGACGCTCGCCCGCGACCTGCTCAAGCAGGCTGGCTACAAGGGCGACCGCATCCCGTTCCGCCTGCTCAACAACTACTACACGAACCAGACCGCCAACGGGCAGATCATGGTCGAGATGTGGAAGCAGGTCGGTCTCAACGTCGAGATCGAGATGAAGGAAAACTGGGGCCAGATCCACGACCGCAACGGCGTCAAGGGCGTGCGCGACTGGTCGGCCTCCAACAACATCAACGATCCGATCACGCCGATGGTCGTCCAGTACGGCCCGAACGGCGAGCTCCAGCAGATGAAGGATTGGACCAACGCCGAGCTGAACCAGCTCTCCGTTGTCATGGAGACCTCGACCGACCGGGCCCAGCGCAAGAAGGCGATTGCCCGCATGCTGGAGATCGCCGAGCGTGAGGATCCGGCCTATCAGGTGCTGCACCAGAACGCCGTCTTCACCGGCATGAAGTCCTCGCTGAAGTGGAAGGCCGCCCCGGCCTTTGCCATGGACTTCCGCACGGCCAACTGGTTCATCTGACTAGGTCTCGCGTCATCGTCTCCGGCGACCGCGAGGCCGCCGGAGACTTGTCATTTTCGGCATCGGCGGAACGGCGATGGACAAGAACAGCGCGGCTGGCTCCAGGCTCGTCGAACTGCGCGACCTGAGGGTCGCCTTCGACGGGGTGCAGGTTCTCCACGGCATCAACCTCGACGTCGCCAAGGGTGAGGCGCTCGGCCTCGTCGGCGAATCCGGCTGCGGCAAGTCGGTCACCTGGCTGGCGGCGCTCGGGCTCCTTCCCGGGAAGGCGATGGTCAGCGGCTCTGTGAAGCTCGATGGACAGGAACTCGCCGGCGGGCCGCGTTCGGTGCTCGAAAGCGTGCGCGGCGGGCGCATCGCGATGATCTTCCAGGACCCGTCGAGCTCGCTCAATCCGGTGCTGCGCATCGGCCGCCAGATCGTCGAGGCGCTTGCCGTCCATCGGTCCTTGCGCGGCGAGGCCGCCCGGGCCGAGGCGCTGCGGCTTCTGGATATGGTCGGCATTCCCGATGCACGCCGTCGTTTCGATCTCTATCCGCACGAATTTTCCGGTGGCCAGTGCCAGCGCCTGATGATCGCGATGGCGCTCGCAGGCGAGCCCGACCTGCTGGTCGCCGACGAGCCGACCACGGCGCTCGATGCCACGATCCAGGCGCAGATCCTCGACCTGCTGATCCGGCTGAGAAAAGAGACCGGCATGGCCACCGTCTTCATCAGCCATGACCTCGGCGCCGTCAGCCAAGTCTGCGAGCGCGTCTGCGTCATGTATGCCGGGCGTATCGTCGAGGAGGGCAGCGTTGCCGATCTCTTCGCCGCGCCGCGCCACCCCTATACGCGCGGGCTCTTCGACGCGATCCCGCGTCTCGATGGCGGGCGCGAGCGGCTGATCCCGATACCGGGCACGGTGCCCAATCCGAAGCATCTGCCGAAGGGCTGCTCCTTCTCGCCGCGCTGTCCGCGCGCCGAGGACGGCTGCCGCGAGGCGCGACCGCCACTGCTCGCGCTCGACAATGGGCGCAAGCTCGCTTGCTTCAATCCCGTTCCGCCGGTGGCCAAGACCGCGGTGAGGATCGTCGAAGAGGCCTTGGCATGAGTCCGCTCATCGAAGCCCGCGGTCTCGTGCGTGTCTATCAGGTCCGTCGCGGCCTTTTCGGTCGCCCAATCCCCGTCAGGGCCGTGGACGGCGTCTCGCTGACCGTGATGCCGGGTGAGACGCTGGGCATCGTCGGCGAGTCGGGCTCCGGCAAATCGACGCTCGGGCGCATGCTGCTCGGCGTCGACGATGCGCAGGAAGGCGAGGTGCTCTTCGAGGGCAGGCCGATGCCGGCGATGAACACCGCCGAGTGGCGGGCGCTCCGGGCGAAGATGCAGCTTGTCTATCAGGACCCGCTCGCGGCGCTCGACCGCCGCCTGACCATCGCCGTTCAGATCGGCGAGCCACTGGAGATTCACGATCTCCTGCCGAAGGAGCAGCGCGCCAGCCACGTAGCAGAGCTGATGGCCGCGGTGGGGCTGCGCTCCGACCAGGCGGACCGCTATCCGCATGAGCTCTCCGGCGGGCAGCGGCAGCGTGCCGTCATCGCGCGGGCGCTCGCCTCGCGGCCGCGGCTTCTGGTCTGCGACGAGCCCGTCTCGGCGCTCGACGTCTCGATCCAGGCGCAGGTCGTCAACATGATGCGCGACCTGCAGGAAGAACACCGCATCGCCATGGTCTTCATCAGCCATGACCTCAAGGTGGTGCGCAACATCGCGGATCGGGTGGCGGTGATGTATCTCGGGCGGATCGTCGAGGAAGCTTCCTCCGACGTGCTCTTCAAGGCGCCACAGCATCCCTATACGCAGGCGCTCGTCTCCAGCGTGCCGGTGCCAGGCCAACTGCTCGAGGGGCGCGTCATCCTGCAGGGCGAGCCGCCGAATCCGGCCAACCGGCCTGCCGGCTGCGCCTTCCATCCGCGCTGCCCGATCGCTCGCGACATCTGCCGCTCCGCCGTGCCGCAATTGCGTCGCATTAGCGAAGGCCGCGCCGCCGCCTGCCATGTCGTGGCGGGCGAGCCTGTTCAAGCTGAAGCATAAGGGAGGGGGGATGATCCGCTTCGTTCTCGTGCGCCTCTTCCGCGCCCTCGTCACGATCCTCGCGGTCGTCACCTTCGCCTTCGTCGTGCTGCGCATGTCGGGCGATCCGGCGCAGGTCATGCTCGGCCCCGACGTGCCGCTGGAATCGGTCGTCGCCTTCCGCAAGGCCTGGGGCCTCGATCAGCCGCTCTGGGCGCAGTACGTCGCCTATATCAAGGCGATCTTCACCGGCGATTTCGGCACCTCGATGCGCGACAAGGCCTCGGCCCTTCATCTGGTGCTGGAGCGCGTACCGGCGACGCTGCAGCTCACCCTGCCGGCGCTTCTCCTCAAGCTCTTCGTCGGCATCCCGGCCGGCGTCTACGCCGCGCTGCACCGGCAGAGCTTCACCGATCGCGGCGTCATGCTGGCGGCCGTCTTCGGCTTCACCATCCCTTCTTTCGTGATGGGGTTGGTTCTGGTGCTGATCTTTTCGGTCATCCTGCGCTGGCTGCCCTCGGGCGGGCAGGACACCTGGGTGCATGGCATCCTGCCGACGCTGACCATGAGCATCGGCGGCATCGGCATCCTCGCCCGCTTCTCGCGCAGCGCCATGATCGAGGTGACGGGGCAGCCCTATATCCGCACCGCCTCCGCCAAGGGGCTGAAATGGCGCGAGGTCGTCTGGGGCCATGCGCTGCCGAACGCGGCGGTGCCGATCATCACCATCGTCGGCTTCATGGTCGGCTCGCTGATCGCCGGTGCCGTGGTGGTGGAATCGATCTTCTCATGGCCAGGGATCGGCCGGCTGCTTGTGGTCTCCGTCGGCAATCGTGACCTCGCGGTCGTGCAGTGCATCCTGCTGATCGTCGCAGCAGCGATGGTCGTCTCCAACCTCGTCGTCGACCTGCTCTATGGCTGGCTCGATCCGCGGCTGCGCTCGCAGGCGAGTGGGCATTGAGGAGAAGCGCATGGCGGCCATCGATCTCTCCGAACCGACATCCGCCGCGCCGAAGAGCGGCTTCTTTGCGGTGCTGCGCCGCAATGTGCCGCTGACGGTCGGGCTCGGCCTGTTCTGGCTCGCGGCGATGATCATCGTCGCCGCCTTCGCCGACCAGCTGCGCCCCTACAACATCACGGCCATGGACCTGAGCAGCCGTCTTTCGGCGCCAGGCGGCCTGAAGCATCTGCTCGGAACCGACGAGCTCGGCCGCGACGTGCTCTCGCGCCTGATCCAGTCGATCCGCATCTCGCTGGTCATCGCCTTCGGCGCGACGCTGCTCTCGGCCTTCTTCGGGACTTTGCTCGGCTTCCTGGCCGCGCAGTTCCGCGGCACGGTCGAGCATCTCGTGCTGGTGCTGGCGGATTTCCAGGCGGCGCTGCCCTTCTTGATCATGTCGCTGGCGGTGCTCGCCTTCTTCGGCTCCTCCATGCTGCTGCTCGTCTGCCTGATGGGGTTCTATGGCTGGGAGCGTTATGCGCGCATCGCCCGCGGCCTCGCCATCGCGGCCGGCGCGCAGGGCTACGCGGCGGCGGTTGTCCAATTGGGCGCCACGCCGGCGCGCGTCTATCTGCGCCATATCCTACCCAACGTCGCCTCGACGCTGATCGTCTCGATGACGCTGACTTTCCCCGAGATCATCCTGATGGAATCGGGGCTCTCCTTCCTCGGGCTCGGTGTGCAGCCGCCGGAGACGAGCCTCGGCAACATGGTGGGCTTCGGGCGGGAATATCTGACGCGTGCGCCCTGGATCATGCTCGCGCCCGCCATCGTCATCATGCTGACGACGCTCTCCATCTCGCTTGTCGGCGACTGGCTGCGCGACAAGCTAGACCCCACCATCCGCTGAGAGCGGTCTTTCACTGAGAGATTCGACATGACCCTGATCACCGGGCACCGCGGCGCCCGCAACCTCTGGCCGGAGAACTCGCTCATCGGCTTCCGCAACGCCCTGACGCTCGGCGTCGACGGCATCGAATTCGACGTGCATCTGACCAAGGCCGGCGAGCTCGTCGTCATCCATGACGCGACGCAGGAGCGGACAGCCGAGGGCTCAGGCCCGGTGCGGGAGCTCTCGGCCGAAGCCCGCAAGGCGACCAAGCTCAAGGGCGCGGACGAGTCCATTCCGACGCTGGCCGAGGTGCTCGAAATTCTCGCCCCGGCGACCGGCATCGATCTGCATGTCGAGATCAAGATCGACGAGACCGGCACCCCCTATCCCGGCATTGCCGCGCGGGTGGCGGCGGAGCTCGCTCGTTTCGGCGTCGAGGAGCGCTCCTATCTGACCTCCTTCGATACCTCTGTGCTCGAGGATTGCCGCCGCCTTGCGCCGCAGGTGTCCCGCCTCGTCTCCGTCAACGCGGCCTGGGCCGAGAAGCAGGGCGGGCTCGCCGCCTTCCTCGACCGTGTCGACGGGCTGGTCGAGATCGTCGCGATCCATCAGGACTTGATGGCGGCCGAGTGGGAGCTGATCCGCAACCGCCTGCCGCTGGACCGGCTTTGCGTCTGGACGGTCAACGAGGAGGCCGGCATGCGCCGTTGGCTCGCGCGCGGTATCGGCAGCCTGACCTCCGACAGCCCGGATCTGGCGCTCGCCTTGCGCGCGTCGGCCGCCGCTTGAGCCACGCCTTTGCCCTTCGACTGGAGACACCCATGAGCCACATCATCTCGACCGGCTTCGTCGCCGCCTCCACCGACGGCGAGCTGGAAAGCCTCGAATGCGACCTGAAGCGGCTTGCCGGGTTCGGCGTCGAGACGGTCGAGCTGACGCCGACCAGCATGGATCTCATCGCCGGCGGGCGCATCGTCAAGGAACGCGCCGATCGGCTCGCGAAGCTGACGGCGGCCTTCCCCTTCAGCTACACGATGCACGGGCTCATCTCGTCGAACTTCATGGACCCGGACACGCTGCGCTACCAGCTCGAGGCGGCCAGGGCGCTGGTCGAGCTTTGCGACCGCGTCGGCTCCCGCATTCTCGTCCACCATGGCGGCTTCCTGCGGGCTGAGCAGATCTTCGAGCGGGCCGAGGCCGACCGCCGCGAGCGCGAGGCGCTGCGGGAGCTCGCGGAATTCGCAAAGCCCTATGGCGTGCGGATCGCGCTGGAGAACATCTTCACCACCGAGCCCGGCCAGTATCGCCAGACTCCCGCCGAGATCGCGCAGACGGTGAAAGCCGTCGATCACCCGAACCTCGTGGCGCTGATCGACTTCAGCCACGCCTATCTCGAGGCTAGCTATCGGGGGCTGGATTTCCGGGAGCAGCTGCGGGCCATGGCGCCGGTGGCCGGCCATCTCCATGTCCACGATTCCTTCGGTCGCCCCACCGCCTTCTACAAGGGCTTCCATCTGCCGGAATTCACGGCGATGGGCATCGGCGACCTGCACATGCCGCTCGGCTGGGGCGATATCGACTGGGACGACATCTTCGCCGAGCTCAGCTTCCTGCCGGGCACGGTGTTGATGATGGAGATCGGCCGGCGCTATCGCAGCGAGCAGCCCGCCTGCCTCGAACGGGCGAAGCAGCTCATGGGGATCAACGCGCGCGGCAAGGCGATGGCGGCCGGTTGAAGACGTTCTCGATTTTTCGCGGGAAACACGACGTCATCCCGGGCTTGCCCCGGGATCCATCGTAAGGCTCCGCACTCGACGATGGATCCCGGATCGGCGCGGCTTCGCCGTTTGTCCGGGATGACGCGGTGTTTCCGCAGAAAATCAGTACGCTCTAGGGAGTGACGGCGGCGGCGAAGACCGCAGCGATCGCCTTGAGCCGGTCCGCATAGACATCGCAGCTTGGTGCGCTGCCCATCTTCGCGCCGATCGAGGCGAACATCAGGCCGGCGATCCACTCATCTGCGCCGACTGGAATGCGGGAGGGAGCAGTCTCGCCACTTTTCTTCGCCTGCTGCAGCAGAATGCGTGCGGAATCGGCAAAGATCTGCTCGATTATCTGCAGTTCATCGGCAGCCACGGCGGCCATCACCGCCTTCAGCTCGACGAGATGCTCGCCCGTGCCGAAGCTGGCATAGATCTGGCCGTGATGGGCGAGAAGCAGCGCGCCGAGACGCTCGGCGAAGGGCGCTTCCGTCGCCACCACCTCACGGCAACGTGCCTCGACACGACGGGCGAGCAGACGCAGCATGGCCCGGAACACATCGTCCTTGCCCTTGAAATGGAGATAGAGGGTCGCCTTGGCGAGCCCGGCCTCCCTGGCGATGTCGTCCATCGAGCTGCGCTTGTAACCATAGCGGGCGAAGAGTCGCAGCGCGGCATCGGCGATCTGGTCGACGCGCGCGCTGGCGTCGTCGACGGGGAGAGCGGCGGAACTTTCGCTTCTGTCCGGCATTTGCAGCTTTGGCAGTCTTGACAAAATCCAAACTGCGCGCAACCATCCTAATTAGACTCAAACAGTCTAATTAGTCCAGTCGCGCGACCCAGGGCTACGGATACATCGCCCGCCATCTGGTATGTCAGATCGGGCCAGCGAGGTTAAGCCTCGATCCGCACCATCGTGCCGCGCTGCTCCTACCAGCATCGGAGGCGGCCAATGGTCTCTCTCAAGGTCAATGGAACAACGCATAACCTCGATATCGACGAGGAAACGCCCCTGCTCTGGGCGATCCGCGACAATATCGGCCTGACCGGCACCAAGTTCGGCTGCGGCATCGCGCAATGCGGCGCCTGCACCGTCTTCGTCGATGGGCAGGCCCAGCGCTCCTGCGTGACGCCGGTCTCGGCCGTCGCGGGCAGCGAAATCACCACCATCGAGGGGCTGGCCGGCAAGGAGGCGGAGGCTGTCCAAGCGGCCTGGACCAGCCGCGACGTGCCCCAGTGCGGCTACTGCCAGTCCGGCCAGGTGATGAGCGCGATCGCGCTGCTCAAGGAGAACAAGAAGCCGACCGATCGCGACATCGACCTCGCGATGAACGGCAATATCTGCCGCTGCGCCACTTACGTCCGCATCCGTGCCGCGATCCATGACGCGGCCCGCGCGCTGGAGATCTGAGCCATGACCGCGCATGATCCGAAGCTCTCGCGCCGCTCGCTGTTGACGGGCGCCGGCGCACTCGTCATCGGTTTCCACCTGCCGCGTGCCGCCCGCGCCCAATCCGGCGCCGGCGCTGCCTATCGGCCGGGCGGCAACGCCGCCTTCGCGCCCAACGCTTTCATCCGCGTGGCGCCCGATTCCACCGTGACCGTGCTCGTCAAGCATATCGAGTTCGGACAGGGCCCCTTCACCGGCCTTGCCACGCTCGCCGCCGAGGAGATGGACGCCGCCTGGAGCCAGATGCGGGCCGAGCATTCGCCGGCCGACGTCAAGCTCTACGCCAATCTCCTGTTCGGTGTTCAAGGCACCGGCGGCTCGACCGCCATCGCCAATAGCTGGGAGCAGATGCGCAAGGCCGGCGCGGCGGCGCGCGTCATGCTGGTGCAGGCCGCGGCTTCCGCCTGGAAGGTGCCGGCCGGCGAGATCACCGTCTCGGAGGGCATCATCAGCCATGCTTCCGGCAAGAAGGGCTCCTTCGGTGAGTTCGCGGAAGCGGCGGCGAAGCTGCCCGTGCCGGAGAACCCGCCGCTGAAGCCGGCCTCGGCCTACAAGCTGATCGGCAAGGAAGGCGCGGTGAAGCGGCTCGACAGCGCCGACAAGGCGCGCGGCAAAGCGCAGTTCACGATCGATATCCATGCGCCGAACATGCTCACCGTCGTCGTGGCGCGTCCGCCGCGCTTCGGCGGCAAGGTCGCGAGCTTCGACGCCGCTGATACGCTCGAGGTCAAGGGCGTGGTCGACGTCAAGCAGATCGGCTCCGGCGTCGCGGTCTATGCCAACGGCATGTGGCCGGCACTCAAGGGCCGCGAGGTGCTGAAGGTCACCTGGGACGAGAGCGAGGCCGAGAAGCGCGGGAGTGCCGAGCTGATCGCCGAGTATCGCAAGCTCGCCCATGAGCCGGGCACGGTCGCGGGCAGCCATGGCGATGCCGAGGCAGCGCTTGCCAAGGCCGACAAGGTCATCGAGGCCGAGTTCGTCTTCCCCTATCTGGCGCATGCGCCGATGGAGCCGCTCGACGGCTATCTGGAATGGGACGGCCAGCAGGCGCTCGCGCGCTTCGGCAGCCAGTTCCAGACCACCGAGCACCAGACCATCGCGACCATCCTCGGCCTGCCGCTGGAGAAGGTCTCGCTGGAGACCATGCTTGCGGGCGGCAGCTTCGGCCGGCGTGCGCAGGTCAGCCAGCATCTTGCCGCCGAGCTCGCCATGGCCGCCAAGGCGATCGGACCGAACCGGCCGGTCAAGGTGGTCTGGACCCGCGAGGACGATCTCGCCGGCGGCTACTACCGCCCGCTCTTCGTGCATCGCCTGCGCGGGGCGGTGAAGGACGGCAAGATCGTCGCCTGGGCCAACCACATCGTCGGCCAGTCCTTCTTCCTCGGCACGCCCTTCGAGGCGATGGTGGTGAAGAACGGCATCGACGCCACGGCTGTCGAAGGCGCCAACGAGATCTTCTACGAGGTCCCGGATTTCCGCTGCGAGGTGCACAATCCCAAGGTCGGCGTGCCGACGTTGTGGTGGCGCTCGGTCGGCCACACCCATACCGGCTACGCCGTCGAATGCTTCGTTGACGAGTTGCTGCAGGCTGCGGGGCAGGACCCTCTGCAGGGCCGGCTCGCCATGATGGGCGATAAGCATACGCGGGCGGCCGCCGTGCTGCGCGCGGTCGGCGAGATGGCGAACTGGAAGGGGCCGGGCCCGGTCGACGGGCGGGCGCGCGGCGTGGCGGTGGTCGAGAGCTTCTCGTCCTTCGTCGCGCAGATCGCCGAGGTCTCGATGGGGCCTGACGGCGAGCCGAAGGTGCACAAGGTCTGGTGCGCCGTCGATTGCGGCGTCGCCGTCAATCCAGATGTCATCCGGGCCCAGATGGAGGGCGGTATCGGCTTCGGGCTGGGGCACGCGCTCTATGGCGAGATCACCCTCGACCAGGGTCGGCCGGTCCAGACCAATTTCCACGAGTATCGCTCGCTGCGCATCCACGAGATGCCGGAGGTCGAGGTCAAGATCATCGCCTCCACCGCCGCGCCGACCGGCGTCGGCGAGCCCGGCGTGCCGCCGATCGGCCCGGCTGTCGCCAACGCGCTTGCCGCGCTCGGCCACGGCCGGCCGCGTCAGCTGCCGGTCAAGGGCGGGACGGTCTGATGCGGACAGCCCTTCTCTCTGCTGCTGCAGGTGTCGGGCTCTGTATCGCCGGCACGGCGCTGACGCTTGCGCAGAGCGCCAGCCAATCCCAACCGGGCGGAGCTTCGCTTCGCCCGGTTGGGAGCTTCTCCAACATCACCAACCAGCGCGACCGTTCGGTCGCGCTGTTCAACGAGATGGGTAAGGTGCTGACGCATCCGCGCTGCATGAACTGCCATCCGGCGGCGGACCGTCCGCGCCAGGGCGACATCCGCAAGCTGCACGAGCCGTTAGTGGTGCGCGGCAAGGACGGACACGGCGCGGCCGGTCTCCACTGCTCGGCCTGCCACGGCAAGCAGAACTTCGATCCCGCCCGGATTCCCGGCGACGGCCACTGGGCGCTCGCTCCGGCCTCGATGGCCTGGGAGGGCAAGGCGGTCGCCCAGATCTGCGAACAGTTGAAAGACCAGAACCGCAACGGCAGCCGCGACCTCGCAGCGCTGGTGAGGCATGTCACCACCGACACGCTGGTGCTTTGGGCCTGGCATCCGGGCAGGGGGCGGGAGCCGGCGCCGGGCACGGCGGCGGAGTTCGGCGCGCTGATGCAGGCCTGGGCCGATACCGGAGCGGCCTGCCCGGCGTCCTGAGAAGTACGTTCACACTGAGGTCGCGGCTGCTCGTTTCGAGCGGCCGCGACCTCAGCTGTCTGCGCCTCGGCGATTCACCATGCCCGCTTGCGTATAACCAAATCTTCACCATCCCTACGTAAGGCAATGGCGTTCGCGGCGGTCCAAGTCCCCATGCGCTTTTTCCTCTCCCTGACGTCGGGAGCCACGCTTCTCGCGGGCCTGCTCGCGGTCCCGCTCATGGCGGCGCAGCCGCTGCAGCCTGAGTTCGCGGCCGGCGTCTTCCCGCCCTGGTGGTCCGCCTCGCAGGCGCTGGCCGCCGCCGCGCAGGCGGGGAATGTCCAGCGCGTCGGCGCCTTTCCTTTCATCGTCGTCGTCCGCCGCACGGACGGCGATGTCTCGGCGCGGCTCAGATCGGCCGGCGCTTTTCTCACGCTGGACGCCTTCGGCGCCGCAGCGTGCATCACGAGGCTGGTCTGATGGACAAGATTTCGAAGATCCAGACCCTGGCCGGGCGCTTCATCGCGACGGTGAACTGGGTTTTCGTCGCGGTGGTCGGCCTGGCGGGCCATGCCGCAGGCACGGGCTTCGCGACCATGCTGGTCGCGGCGGCCATCGCCGGGGCGGGCTCAGTGCTGTGGGCAGCGAGCCGCAGCGCCGTCATCGGGGCGGTGGGGCTCGCGGTCGCGCTCATGATCCAGGTCTCGCTCTCGGTTGCCGCGCTGCAGGGGCACCCCTGGCAGATCGACATGCACATGGCCTACTTCGCCGCGCTCGCCATGCTGATTGCCTTCTGCGAGGTGGGCGTCATCCTGGCCGCGACGGCGGTGGTCGCGGTCCATCACCTGTCACTGTCGGTCTTCATCCCGGCGGCCGTCTTTCCCGGCAATGGCGATCTCGGTCGCGTCGTGCTTCATGCGGTCATCCTGGTCGCAGAGGCGGTGACGTTGTGCTGGGCCGTCCACATGATCCGCACCACGCTGGCGGCCTCGGAGCATTCGCGGGCGCGGGCCGAGGATGCGGTCGGGGTCGCGGCAGCGGCGCAGAAGGATGCGGAATCGGCGCTCGGCGCCGCGCAGCAGGCGCGCGAGGCGCAAGCCTCGGCTTCGCAGGAGACCGAGGAGCTGCAGAAGTCGGTCGAGCGCGAGCGCTCCGAGGTGGTTTCCGGGCTTGCGACGGGCCTGTCCGAGCTGGCGCGCGGCAACCTGACCGTCCGCCTCGAAAGGGCGTTCCCGCCCGAATACGAGCAGCTCAGGGCGGATTTCAACCGGTCGGTCTCGACGCTGTGCGAGGTGGTCTCAGGTGTCGCGGTCGCGACGACGGCGATCCGCAGCGCGTCGGCGGAGATCGATGTCGGCTCGACCGATCTCGCCAAGCGCACCGAAGAGCAGGTCCATGCCCTGCAGGAGACGGCGGCGGCGACAGAGGAGCTTGCCGCATCCGTGAAGCAGTCCTCCGACGCCTCCCGCCGCACCGCGGAGCTTGCGCGGGATGCCGCGGACGCCGCTGAGAACGGCGGCCGCATCGTCGGCTCCGCGGTCGAGGCCATGAACATCATCGAGGCCTCCTCGAAGAAGATCGCGGATATCAACAGCGTCATCGAGGACATCGCCTTCCAGACCAATCTGCTGGCGCTGAACGCGGCCGTCGAGGCGGCGCGGGCGGGCGAGTCCGGCAAGGGCTTCGCGGTGGTCGCCTCCGAGGTGCGCGTCCTGGCCCAGCGCTCGAGCGAGGCAGCGAAGGACATCGGCAAGCTGGTCTCGGAGGCCAATGAGCAGGTGCTGAACGGGGTCCGGCTCGTGCGCGAGTCCGGCGACACGCTCGGCCAGATCGTGCAGGCGTCCGGCACCGTCACGGAGCGTGTCGTGGAGGTTTCCGCGGCCTCGACCGAGCAGTCCCGCGGCATCGACGAGATGAGCCGCACCGTCTCCCGCATGGACGAGATGACCCAGCAGAACGCCGCCCTGGCCGAGGAAAGCTCGGCCTCCTCGGCGGCGCTCGCCGAGCAGGTCGAGCAACTCACCCGGCTGCTCGCTCATTTCCGCACGGAGAACGGTCCCGTCAGGCAGCCTTCCGTCGGCAACAGGCTGGTCGCTGCCTAGACTATCTTCGGTCGGCAAAGCGCCTGCCGGAACTCCTGGCTCCCCTCGCCGTTCTGGTGAAGGCATGACGGGAGACGGGCGATGATGGATTGCACTGGCGCGCGGGTGGCGTGATGGCCCCGCGCCCGTCCTGGAAGGGTTACCTCAAGCTCTCGCTCGTCGCCTGCGCGGTCGAGCTGACGGGCGCGACGAGCAACGCCGAGAAGGTTTCCTTCCGCGTCATCAACCGCAAGACCGGCAATACGGTGCGGCGGCAATATATCGACAGCGTCACCGGCAAGCCGGTCGCCGACGAGGACGAGGTCAAGGGCTACGAGATCGGGGACGAGGAATATCTCCTGATCGAGGAGGACGAGATCGAGTCCGTCCAGATCGAATCCTCGCATACGCTCTCGATCGAGAGCTTCGTCGACCGCGCCGACATTCCGCAGATCTATTTCGACACGCCCTATTACGTCACGCCCGCCGACGAGGTCTCGGAGGAGGCTTTCGGCGTGATCCGCGAGGCGATGGCCCGGCAGAAGAAGGCCGGGATCGCGCGGATCGTGCTCTATCGCCGGGAGCGGCCGGTGATGATCGAGCCCTTCGAGGAGGGGCTGCTGCTGACGACGCTGCGCTACGACAAGACGGTCCGGAAGCCTGAGGACGTCTTCGAGGGCCTCGGCAAGCGCAAGAGCGATCCGGAACTGATCGAGCTGGCCACCCACATCATCGAGAAGAAGCAGGCAAAGTTCGATCCCTCCGGCTTCGAGGATCGCTATGAGGACGCGCTGCTGGAGCTGATCCAGGCCAAGCAGAAGGGGCGCAAGCCCCCGGTCGTGCAGGCGGCGGAGCGGCCGGCCAATGTCGTCAACCTGTTCGAGGCGTTGAAGAAGAGCCTGGCGGGAGAGGACGGCGAGGCATCGCGATCGAAGTCGAAGTCGAAGCCGGGTGGGAAGCGCGCTCCGGCCAAGGCCCGCAAACGCGCCTGAACCGACCTGATCGCACGCGGGAGAAACGCGGATGTCGACGCTCGATCTCTACCGCTCCAGGCGCGACTTCTCCCTCACGCGGGAGCCCAAGGGCGCGGCGCGGCGGCAGACGGCAAAGGCGGGAGAGGGCGGGGCCTTCGTCATCCACAAGCATGCGGCCCGGCGCCTGCATTACGATCTCAGACTCGAGCATGACGGCGTGCTCTGGTCCTGGGCGGTGACGCGAGGGCCGAGCCTCGATCCGGCCGAGAAGCGGCTCGCCGTGCATGTCGAGGACCATCCGATCGAATACGGCGCCTTCGAGGGGACGATCCCCGCTGGGCAGTACGGCGCCGGCTCCGTCATCATCTGGGATGAGGGCCGCTGGCAGCCGGAGGGCGATCCCGCCGCCGGGATGGAGAAGGGCCACCTCGCCTTCACGCTCGAGGGCCACAAGCTGCATGGCCGCTGGCATATGGTGCGGTTGAAGCCGCGCCGCGGCGAGAAGCGCGACAACTGGCTGCTGATCAAGTCCGAGGACGAATTCGCGCGGACCGACGAGGACATCCTGGAGACGGAACCGGATTCGGTGAAGACCGGGCTCTCGGTCGAGGCGATCGGCACCGACGAGGCGAAGGGGCAGGTCTGGGGCACGACGAAGCCCCCCCAGCGCGCGGCGACGGCCAAGGCAACGACCAAGACGACGAAGACCAGGCGGAAAGCCGATGAGGCCGAACTGCCGGATTTCGTCGAGCCCTGCCTCGCCACGCTGCAGGAGAAGCCGCCGGCCGGCGAGGGCTGGCTGCATGAGGTCAAGTTCGACGGCTACCGGCTGCAGGCGCGCATCAAGCGTGGCCAGGTCAAGCTGCTGACCCGCTCGGGGCTCGATTGGACGGTACGCTTCGGCAAGGCGCTCGTCGCCGCGCTCGGCGGACTGCCTTGCGAGACGGCGCTGATGGACGGTGAGGTCGTGGCGCTGGGCGAGGCCGGCATCTCCTCCTTCTCGGCCCTGCAGGAGGCGCTCTCCGATGGGCGCACGGCAGGCCTCGTCTATTTCGCATTCGACCTGCTGCATCTCGACGGCGAGGATCTGCGCGACGAGCCCTTGCTTGCCCGCAAGGAACGGCTGCAACTGCTGCTGCAGGGCCTGCCGACTGACAGCTCGCTGCGCTACAGCGAGCACTTCGTCGAGCCGGGCCAGACGATGCTGAGCCATGCCTGCCGGATGGGGCTCGAAGGCGTGGTCTCCAAGCGCGCGGACGCGCCTTATCGCAGCGGGCGTGGGCGCAGCTGGATCAAGTCGAAATGTTCGCAGCGCCAGGAATTCGTCATCGCCGGCTATGTCCCCTCCGAGGCATCGGGACGGACGCTGCGCTCGATCGTCACCGGCTATTACGAGGATGGGGAGCTCAAGCCCTCCGGGCGCGTCGGTACGGGCTTTACGGGCAAGTCCGCGGCCGCCCTGAAGACGAAGCTCGACGCATTGAAAAGCGAAGCTTCGCCCTTCAAGGGGCCGGCTGCCCGGGAACGCGGTGTGGTCTGGGTCAAGCCCGAGCTCGTCGCGGAGGTCGAGTTCCGGGCCTGGACGGCATCGCGGACCTTGCGCCATGCTTCCTTCCTTGGCCTACGCGAGGACAAACCGGCCGAGGAGATCGTCGCCGAGGCGCCGGCCGCGTCGGAGCCGGAACGGCCAGCGAAAGGGAGCGCCGCGAAGGCGAAAGCTGCCGCGGCGAAGACGAGCGTGAAGCTGAGCAATCCAGACAAGCCACTCTGGCCCGATGTCGGCCTGACTAAGCAGGGGCTGCTGGACTACTACGCCCAAGTGTGGTCGCTGATGGAGCCCTTCGTTATCGACCGGCCGCTGAGCCTCGTGCGCGCGCCCAGCGGGATCGAGGGCCAGCGCTTCTTCCAGAAACATGCCGGTCCGGGCACGCCCGAAGCCATCCGCAAGACGAAGGACAGCGACGGCGAGGAGCTGATCCATATCCATGATTTCGACGGGCTCGCCGCGCTGGTGCAGCTCGGCACGGTCGAGATCCATCTCTGGGGCGCGACGGTCGCGGCGATCGAGACGCCCGACCAGGTCATCTTCGACCTCGATCCCGATGACGGCGTGCCGCTCGCGCGCGTCCGCGCGGCGGCGTCGACGGTCAGGGCGCATCTGAAGGAACTCGGCTTCGAGAGCTTGCTCAAGGTCTCGGGCGGCAAGGGCTATCATGTCGTGCTGCCCCTCAAGCCCAAGGCCGCCTGGGACGAGGTCAAGGATTTCGCCCGGGATTTCGCGCAGGCGATGGCGCAGGCCGAGCCCAAGCTCTACACGGCGACGCTCTCGAAGAAGGCGCGGCGCGGGCGCATCTTCATCGACTATCTGCGCAATGGGCGCGGTGCGACGGCCATCGCGCCGTTTTCGACGCGGGCGCGGCCGGGTGCGTCGATCGCCTGTCCGATCGCCTGGGCGGACCTTGATCGCATCGCGCCGAACGGCATCACGGTTGGCGACAAGAGTGGTCCGGTATTGCCCGAAGAATGGCGCGACTTCTTCCGGCCCGCCTGCGCGCTGACGGCGAAATGACGCCCGGGAACCTCGTCCGACGAACCGCATTGCTAGAATATGGATCGTCGCAAAAAACGCCCGCCGCTCGACTTCTGGCTGTGGCTCGCAGTGATCGGCGTGATCGCGGTGGCGGCGGGCTTCGTCTTCCTGACGCCGCCCCTTCCAGCTGGCCCACCCTCTGCAGTTCGGTCTGCCACATGGGATGTCCGGGTAAGTTGACAATGGCGAGCGAGATGGGCGCTACTGGCAGCGGGCTGGCTTTCATCGGGACGGTCGGCGTTCTCAAGCTCCGCGCGTTGCGCGGAAGATCGGCTTCGCGATGAAACCGACCGCAGACGCCTATACGATCGCTATCCCTTGGTATGAGCGCGAGGACTTCACGAAGCTCTGGGAGCTCGCGGATGATCGCGACGCGATGCCGTCCGACTACGACGTCTGGCATCGTGACGCGATGTCCGTCATCAATACCTGGCTCGCCCGTGGCCGTGCCCTGCAGATCGTGACCATTCGTCCGGAGAAGTTCCTGGACTGGCTCGCGCGACGCGCCCTGCCGAATACGGCCGAGAGCCGCCTGCGATTCGCCGAGGAGCAGGCGACACGCGATCACCACGCCGCCTGAGGGGCAGCGGTGCCGGTTAGGCGCCGCAACAGGCCTCAGGGCTCCCGCGCGACGCGGAAGCCGTTGGTGTAGAAGCGCACATCGGCGTCATATTTGAAGCGGGCAGCCGAGCGCAGATAGCGCGGGTCGTTGTTGAACGAGCCGCCGCGCAACACCCGTTCGCGACAGGTCGGAACGCTGGAGGCGCTGCCGTCGCGTGGCGCGGTGCGGTAGTTGTCGCTCCAGCAATCAGCCACCCATTCGGCTGCGTTGCCGGCCATGTCGTAAAGCCCGAAGCCATTGGGAGGGAACTGGCCGACCGCCACGGTGGCCCGACGCGGCTGGTCGGTGCAGCCGTTGCAGTTGGCCCGATCCTTCACCATCGCCTCGCCCCAGGGATAGGTGGTCGTCGTGCCGGCGCGCGCGGCGTATTCCCACTCGCTCTCTGTCGGCAGGCGGTAGCGCTTGCCAGTCCGCGTCGAGAGCCAGGCGAGATAGGCGTTGGCGTCGTTCCAGTGGATGTCGGCGACGGGGCGCTTTCCGCGCCCGAGGCCGCGATCGTCGGGGCGATAGCTGCAGCCGCCCTGGTCGATGCAGAGGTCCCATTCCTCATAGGTGACCTCGCGCGTGCCGAGATAGAAGGCGCGGACCGTGACGGCGTGCACCGGCTTCTCGAACTCGTAGAGGTCGTTGGAGCCCATCTGGAAGCTGCCGCTGGGGATCGCCGCGATCTCCGGGCAGCCGTTGCAGTCGCGCAGCGTGTTGGGACCGGCTGGCGCAGCAGAGGCCGCAGGCGGGGGAGGCGCTGGTGTCAGCGGGGCGGTGACGGCGGCGGTGGCTGCGGGCGGCGGCGCGGAGGAAGACGGCTTCGCCCGGTAGAGCTGCTCGCGTGCGCGGGCGAGCGAGGCGAAGCGGCCGTTCGGATAGGCGTCGAGGTAGGCGCGGTATTCGGCCGAGCTCTCGCTGTTGCGGATCGTCTCCCAGAAAGCGAGCTCATAGGCGTCAGGCGGGGCGCTTTTCCCTTCGAGTGGCGGGATCACGGCGCGGTTGCTCTGCGCGACCGTGGCCGGCCGTGTGACGACGAGGCCAGCAGGCGGCTCCGAGGAGAGCCAGGGCAATTGGGTCCGCCGGGTGGCGCGGGCGATGGCGTCCTGCGCGCGCTTTGCGGCCGCGGCCATGTCGAGATTGGGCGTGCGGATTGCCTTCAGCCATTCGTCGACGGTGCGGCTGGCGCGCGCGCCGGTGTCCGTGACCGTCTTGCCCGGCGCGGCCGAGAACATCACGGCGATCCGCTCCAGCGGCTCGACCGCCAGCAGGCCACGGCCGGGCGGCTGCCAGGGGTTGTCGCGGCTGGCGTCGATGAAGACGAAGGCGCTGGTCGGCCGGGCGATGATCAACGGGTCGATCAACTCGTCGAGGTCCACGGCATCCTGCTCCGCATTCTGCGGCGGCACGGGCACCAGAAAATTGCGCCCGCGCTGTTGGAGGGCATGGCCGGTATAGAACACGACCGCCTCGGAGCCGCGTTTCAGCTTGCCGGCGAAGGCGGCGATGGCCCGGCGCAACTCGGGGCGGCCGGCATCCTCGACCGAGACGACATCGAAGCCGCCCTCGCGCAGGGTGGCGGCGACGGCCCGCCCATCCTCGATCGCGCCGGGAAACCCGGCCTGCGGATAGGAGCCGTTGGCGACGACGAGCGCCACACGCGCCGGAGGCGGTGCGTCCTGCTGCGCTAGTCCGGGCAGGACGCACAGCGCCTGCAGCGCGACGGCAAGGATGAGGGACAGCAGCCAGGCCATGCTTCTGATCGTCTCCTCCCAGCGCCCCTCGTCAGGGCGGACTCAGGATACGCCTCCCTCGCGAGCGCATCCTCATCTTTTCGAACGTCCCTGTTTCAACGCACGTAGACAGTGATCTTCTGAGACATCACCGGCGGATCATGCGGAATATGACGATGGTCGCCCACCAAAAGCTGCAGCGTATGCCGCCCTTTCGGCAGGGTGACGACGACCTCGGTCTGGCCGTTGCCCAGATGGATATTGTTGTAGTCGGACGGGATCGGCTGGTCGGGCGGGCCGGGATCGGTGTCGATCAGCAGATGGTGATGCCCGGTCCGCGCCTGGTCGATGCCGGCGGGCGCGACGCCCATGTTGCGCAGGCCGATGCGGACGGTGAAGCGCTCGGGCACCCTCAGCCCGTCGAGCGGGTAATGGAAATAGACCAGGGCGCCGGGTGGTGCCTGCCGGCGCCCGGCGGTGTCCTGCGCCGCGGTGCCCGTGGAGACGGCGAGGAAGGCCGCCAGCGCCGCAACAAGGGCCGCGATGCTCCGCGAGAACGTCTTCGGCGAAGATGTCATCGGCGCCTCGTCGCTCTGGGGCCGCCCGGCATCACGGTGACGGTGATGCGCTCCGACATCACCGGCGGATCGTGCGGGATGTGCTTCTCGTCGGCAAGCAGGAGCTGGAAGGTGTGCATGCCCGGCGGCAGGGTGACGCGCTGCTCCGTCTGCCCGCCGCCGAGATGGATGTGGTTGAGGTCGGCCGGGATCGGCTCGTCGAGATTCGGTGTCGGCGTGTCGATCAGCAGATGGTGGTGCCCGGTATTCGGCTTGACGACCCCGGCCGGCGCCACACCCATGTTGCGCAGGCCGAAGCGGATCGTCGAGGTTGGGAAGATCGTGTCCCCGTCCTTCGGATAGATGAAGTAGACGGCGGCGTCGTTGGGCGATGCTTGGCGGGAGCGGCCGGTGGGCGCGGGCGAAGCCGGAGCGGCACCCTGCGCCGCCACGACGCGCACCCGGATGCGCTCGGACATCACCGGAGGATCGTGCGGGACATGGTCATGGTCGCCCATCAGGAGCTGCAGCGTATGCTCGCCGGGCGGCAGGTCGAGATCGACCTCCGTCTGCCCTCGGCCGAAATGCAGATGGTTGAAGTCGCTCGGGATCTCGCGATCGAGCGCCGGCAGCTCCGTGTCGACGAGGAGATGGTGATGGCCGCCATGTTGGCTCACCGTCCCGGCCGGGGTCACGACGACGCCCTCGCTGCCGAAACGGACCTTCGAGCGGGTCGGGATCGTCGCGCCGTCGGCGAGATCGATGAAGAAGACCTTCGCGCCCGGCGCGGCAGCGGAGCGCGGCTTGTCCGCCGGGTCGGCGACGACCTCGACCGTGATGCGCTCGGACATGACCGGCGGATCATGCGGGATGTGGGCATGGTCGGCGAAGAGCAGCTGGAGCGTGTGCTTCCCGGGCGTCAGCGCGATCTCGGTTTCGGTCTGGCCGCCGCCGAAATGGATATGGTTGAAGTCGGCGGGGATCGGCTGGTCGAGCGGCGGCAGATCGGTGTCGATCAAGAGATGGTGATGGCCGGTGTTGCGCCGCACCTGCCCGGCCGGAGCGACCTCCATCTCGGTGACCGCGAAGCGCACGGTGAGCTTGCCCGGCACCTTGGCATTGTTGGCGAGGCCGACGAAGGAGAGCTTGGCGGAGCGTGGCGCCGGGCTGCGCTGCTGTGCTGGGGCGGAGCTGATCGCGACGAGGGCCGCCAGACCGAGCCCAAGGGCGGCCGGTACGAGGCGAAGCGCGGCCTTCACCATGACGTCCCCCCTTCGACGAGGCGATATGTTCGAAGCTACCAGTGCAACGGCCGGCCTTCAAGCAAAACGCCGCCTGCCACTACGTCGTTGCCGCCTTTGTTCTGGAGCTATGCATGGTCATGCGCTAGCATGACGTTGGGAAGAAGGAAGCCATGATCGTCGTCGCCAGAATTTGCGGGCTGATCATGCTGATGCTGTCGAGCCTGGCCGTGGCGGCCCCGGCTCCAGCGCCGGAACGCCGTGTCGCGCTCGTGATCGGCAATTCGAGCTACCGCAATGCCCCGGCGCTGCCGAATACGGTCAATGACGCGCGCGACATGGTCACGGCGCTGCGCGCGGTCGGCTTCGAGGTGGTCGACGGCACGGATCTCGACAAGCGCGGCATGGATGGGGCGCTGACGCGCTTCGCCCGGCTGGCGCAGGACGCCGACGCCGCGATGTTCTACTTCGCCGGCCACGGCTTCCAGTTCAACGGCGAGAACTATCTGGTGCCTGTCGAGGCCCGGATCGAGGACGAGATCGGCGTGCAGTACGAGACGACGCGGCTCGCCGACGTCGTCACCGCCCTGAACTTCGCCAAGGGCGTCAAGATCATGGTGCTCGACGCCTGCCGCAACAACCCCTTCGTCGGCCTGTTGGCGAAGCGGCAGGCGACGCGCGGCTTCGCCGTCGGCGCTGGCCTCGCCCCGGTCCAGCGGGCGCAGGGTATGGTCATCGCCTATGCGACGCAGGCGAACGATGTCGCCGCCGATGGTGCCGGGCGCAACAGCCCCTTCACCCGCGCGCTGGTGCGCGAGATCAGCCAGCCGGGCCTGGAAGTGGCGGCGCTGTTCCGCCGTGTCCAGAAGAGCGTCTACGACGAGACGCAGGGCAAGCAGACGCCGGAGCTCTCGCTCTCGCTGCTCGGCGATTTCTACCTCAACCGCGAGGAGACGGATGCCGATGTCTGGCGGCGCATCCGCTCGGCCGACGATCCGGCGGTGCTGAAGGACTTCATCCAGCGCTATCCGGCGAGCTTCTTCGCCATCGATGCGCGCACCCGGATCGATCTGATCGAGCGTCGTTCGCTGGAGCTCGGCGAACGCGACCGGCTCGCCCGCGAATTCGCCGCGCGGGAGCGCGCCTTGCTGGAGCGCCTGGAGCGCGCCGAACAGGGGCGCCGCCAGGCCGCTGATGATCTCGCCCGCAAGGACAGCAGCACTGCCGCCGCCCCCGCGCCGCCGGCCCCCCCGGCCAATGCCGGTGGGCGGGCTCCGTCGATCGCCATCGCTCCGGCAGCCCCGCAACCGAAGCCGGAAGACAGGGCGGAGCGCGCCCGCCTGGCGGATGAGCTCGCCAAGCGCGAGAGCGAGCTCGCCGCGATCGAAGCCGAGAAGCGCCGTCTCTCAGAGGAGCGGCGGACGGTCGAGCAGGCGATGGCGGCCCGGATGGGGCTGGTGGCGCTGCCGCCGATCGACCGGTCGACGGTGCCGACCGTCCTGCCGATAGAGGAGGTGCGACCGCAGCCCGAGCCTCGCCCGGCCTCGCCAAGTGCGCAGGCCCGGACGCGGCTGGCGGCCGAATGTGCCGAGCTTCTGGTCCGGGCGCAGCTCGGGGACCTGACGGCGGCGGCGCGCGAGCAGTTGCAGCATTGCCGTTGAAGCTGGCTGCGTCGTCGCGGCCGGCTCGAGCGTGACATCTAGGGAGCGGCCGCGTCGCCTCCTCCCGGAACCGGAGAGGTGAGGCATGGCGGCTTCTTTCCGTTTGGGCGGCATTCTGCCGGGCGTCCTGGTTTCCGTGGCTCTGCTCGCCGGCGGTGCAAGGGCGCAGCAGCCGGCTCCGCCGGCCCCACCGACGCCCGTTCCTTTTGCCGACGCGCTCAAGAAAGCCGCCGATGACCTGTTCAGCAAGGCCTCGGTCTCGGGCGATCAGATCGAGCTGGTCATCGACCCGCTGATCGATGCGGCTTCCGGCGGACAATCCACCGCCACGCGCTCGATGCAGCAGCGGCTGATGGAGATCGTGCGCGCGTCCTATCCGCGTTTCGCCGTGCAGCCCTTCGACAGCGAGTCGCTGTCGCGGAAGCCGGTGGTGCTGGTCGGCACCTTCACGGCCGTGAACAACCAAGGCGTCGCGGGCGGGCCGCGCGACGCCTATCGGATCTGCCTGACGCTTGCGGATCTGAAATCGAACAGCGTCGTCTCGAAAGGCGTGGCGCGGGCCCAGCCCGAGGGGGTCGATACGACACCGACGCTCTACTTCCGGGATGCGCCGCTGTGGTCGAAGGACCAGGCTACGGACGCCTACATCAAAACCTGCCAGGGCACCAAGTTGGGCGAGACGATCGACCCGGCCTATGTCGAGCGCTTGACGGCGGCCGCGCTGATCAATGACGGAATCCTCGCCTATGAGAGCAGTCATTTCCGCGAGGCACTGGCCTTTTATCGTGCCGCTCGCAAGCTGCCAGGCGGCGAGCAGCATCGTGTCCGCGTCGGCACCTATCTCGCCGCCAGCAAGCTGGGGCGCCGCGACGACACGGTCGATGCCTTCGGCGACCTCGTCGATTTTGGGCTTCAGAACGACCAGCTGATGGTGAAGCTGCTGTTCAGGCCCGGCACGACGCAGTTCATCGACAATCCGCAGGTCACCGAGCCCTATCCGATGTGGCTTAGCCAGATCGCGACGCGGGCGCGGCAGAAGAATGCCTGCCTGGAGATCGTCGGCCATACCTCGCACACGGGTCTGCCGCAGGTGAACGAGCGGCTTTCGGTGCTGCGGGCGCAGTTCATCATGGACCTGCTGCTGACCGGCGCGCCGGAGAACCGCGGCCGCATGCTCGCGACCGGCCGCGGCTTCAAGGAGAACCTCGTCGGCACCGGCAAGGACGACGCCAGCGACGCGCTCGACCGGCGCGTGGAGTTCAAGGTGATCGGCTGCTAGCCGCGATCACATCGGCCGGTCGAGATGCAGGAAGTGGCGCACGACCGGGTTCTCGGGGTTGGCGTGGAAGCGCGCGAGCTCCCTCTGCAGGTCGGCATCGGCCTTCGAGACGCGCCTGTGCTGGCGCAGATGCTCGGCCCAGGACGAGACCATGAACCACTCGACCAGCTTCTCCGGATCGGCCGTGTCCTCGGTGACGCCCCAGCCATAGGCGCCGTCGCGCCGCCGTTCGGCCGAGAGCGCGTAGATCGCGCGCAGGAACGCCTCGCGATCGGCCTGCGGCACGCGGTATTCGATCAGGATCATCACCGGGCCGCGATCATTGTCGACCGGGGCGGCGATGAGCGGCTCGGGCCAATGGTTCGAGGGCGCGAGATCCGCTTCGCCGGCGGGGAGCCGCAGCCTATGCATGACAAGGCCCGCGACGAGCAGCGCGGCCGCCCCGATCAATAGCGTGGCAGCCACGCCGGCGGCTTGCGCGACCGCGCCCCAACCGATGCTGCCGGCCGTCATCGCGCCGTTGAAGACGGTGAGATAGACGGCGAGCGCCCGGCCGCGGACCCAGTTCGGCAGGATCGACTGGGCGACGCCGTTGAGCGTGGTGAGCGCGACGATCCAGGCCATGCCGAGCACCAGCAGGATCGCGACGGCGAGCCATTGCGGCGGGCTGAAGGCCAGCGCCGCCATCACTGCTGCGCTCGCGACGGCGGAGGCGAGCAGCAGGGCGTCGGCATCGAGGTGGTCGCGCAGCCGGGGCAGGAGAAGGGCGCCCGCGATGGCGCCGGCGCCGACCGCGCCGAGCAGCACGCCATAGAAGCCGGCGCCGCCACCGAGCAGGTTGCGCGCGACTAGCGGCAACAGTGCCCAGACGGCGCTGGCGCAGGCAAAGAAGATCGCCGCCCGCAGCAGCACGACATGCAGTTCGCGGCTCGCCCGGGCATAGCGCAGTCCGGCCCGGAAAGCGCCCGCGAAGCGCTCGCTCAGCGCGTCGTCGGCGCCCGCCGGGCGCTGCCACCAGAGCAGCGCGCCGATCACCACGACATAGCTCAGCACATCCGCGCCATAGGTCATCGCCGCGCCGAAGCCGGCCAGGATGAGCCCGCCCAGCGCCGGGCCGATGGCGCGGGAGATGTTGATGCCGAGCGAGTTGAGCGCCACCGCGCTCTTGAGTTCTCGCCCGGAGACCAGCTCGGGCACGATCGCCTGCCAGGTCGGCGCCATCAGCGCGGCCCCGACGCCGCCGAGAAAGGTGAGGCCGATCAGGGCGGCGACGCTGAGCGATTTGGTCTGGGCGAGCAGCATCAGCGACAGGCTGACGAGCGCCAGCAGGACCTGGATCGCGATCAGGAATTTGCGGCGGTCGAGGATGTCGGAGAGCACCCCGGCCGGGATCGCCAGCAGGAAGACCGGCAAGGTCGCCGCGGCCTGCACCAGCGCGACGGCGGCCGGCGCGCCGGAGAGGTCCGTGACCAGCCAGGCGCTGGCGACATCGCGCATGAAGCTGCCGATATTTCCGATCACCGTCGCAGCCCAGAGCACGGCGAAGACGCGCTGCCTGAGCGGCGCGAAGGCCGAGACCGGCGCGGCCGGGTGCGGGGTCTCCGGCGCCGCGCTCATGATCGATTCCGCTTCGTTCGTGCGGAGAGGGCCGCGGCCAGCGCGAGTCCTCCGAGGATCGAGACGTGTTCGAAGAAGATGTTCCTGTTCAGGAAGCGCTCCGCCTCCGGCTTCATCCAGAAGGCGTGGGCATAGAGCGTGGCCACGATGGTGAAGCCTCCCAGCAGGCCCGCGCCGATCCAGACGAAGCGCCCGCCCGCAATGAGCAGGGCGGAGCCGACGAGCTGCGTCGCGATGACGAGGATGGCAAAGAGCCCCGCGGGTTCGAGGCCCGTCAGCCCGCGCACCTCGGCGATGGCCCCGCCGAAATCGGCGAGCTTGGAAAGCCCGCTCAGCAGGAAGGGCAGGGCGGCTGCGATGCGTGCGAGCAGGGCGAACCAGGGCTGGGCGAGCAGCCGCTCGATGGGGTTCTCCGCCGCGGGGAGGGGAGCTTGGCTCATGAGACAGCCTCTTCAGAACGCCCAGCACGAGCAGCCGAGCGCGCCCCAGAAGGAGCCCTCGTCACGTGCCGGCACCGCCGCCGCCAGCGCCGCGGCATGGGCGTGGCCATGGACGCCGCAGGTGCTGGCGCAGCCGCAATTGGCAGCGAAGGCGTATTTGCTCTCGCCCTCGGCAGCGGCTCGGCGCTGATAGCCGCCGAAGCTCCTGACCGGCGACCAGTCAGGCATGGCTGGCGGCAATGGAGGGCTGAGCGAGGCGAAGTCGCCCGCGCCGTAGACTGGCTTGCCGCCGAGCAGGGTGAGCACGCTCTCGATGTCCTGGATCTCGTCCTCGGTCACCGAGAAATAGTCCCGGTCCAGCACGATGATGTCGGCGAGCTGGCCGGCCTTGATCTGACCCTTCTTGCCTTCCTCGGTCGAGAACCAGGTGTTGGCCTGCGTCCAGAGCCGTAAGGCCGTCTCGCGGTCGATGAGGTTGCGCTGCGGATAGAGCCGCGTGCCGCCGAGCGTGCGGCCGGTGACGAGCCACGACAGCGAGACCCAGGGGTTGTAGCTCGCGACGCGCGTCGCATCCGTGCCAGCGCCGACCGGCACGCCGGCTTCCAGCATGCGCGCGACCGGAGGGGTGCGCTCGGCCGCCTTCGCGCCGTAGCGCTCGATGAAATACTCGCCCTGATAGGCCATGCGGTGCTGCACGGCGATGCCGCCGCCCAGCGCCGCGATGCGGTCGATGTTGCGGGCGCTGATCGTCTCGCAATGGTCGAAGAACCAGTTCAGGCCCTTGAGCGGCACGTCGCGATCGACCTTCTCGAAGACGTCGAGCGCGCGAGAGATCGTCTCGTCATAGGTGGCATGCAGGCGCCAGGGCCAGCGCTGCTCGGCGAGCAGCCGCACCACGGGTTCGAGATCGCCTTCCATATTCGGCGGCATCTCCGGTCGCTCGACCCGGAAATCCTCGAAATCGGCGGCGGAATAGACCAGCATCTCGCCGGCGCCGTTGTGCCGGTAGAGATCGTCGCCCTGGCCCGGCTTGACCTGCTTCGACCAGCTCTGGAAGTCGGCCAGTTCCTGCTTCGGCTTCTGGGTGAAGAGATTGTAGGCGATGCGCAGCGTGAGCTGGCCGTCCGCCTGCAGCTTCTCGATGACCTGATAGTCCTCCGGATAGTTCTGGAAGCCGCCGCCGGCGTCGATCACGCCGGTGACGCCGAGCCGGTTCATCTCCCGCATGAAATGGCGCGAGGAGTTGACCTGGTATTCGAGCGGCAGCTTCGGCCCCTTGGCCAGCGTCGCATAGAGGATCGTGGCGTTAGGCTTGGCGAGTAGCAGGCCGGTCGGGTTGCCGTTGGCGTCCCGCCTGATCTCGCCGCCGGGCGGCTCGGGCGTGTCCTTGGTGTAGCCGACGGCCCGAAGCGCGGCGCCGTTGAGCAGGGCGCGGTCGTAGAGATGCAGAATGAAGACCGGCGTGTCGGGGGCGACCGCGTTGATCTCCTCCAGCGTCGGCAGGCGCTTCTCGGTGAATTGCTGGTCGGTGAAGCCGCCGACGACGCGGACCCATTGCGGCGGGGGCGTCACCGCGACCTGGCGCTTCAGCATCTCCATCGCCTGCGCCAGCGAGCGCACACCGTCCCAGCGCAGCTCCATGTTGTAGTTCAGCCCACCGCGGATGATGTGCATGTGACTGTCGATCAGCCCGGGAACGGCACGGCGGCCGCCGAGATCGACGACCTGAGTCGCGGGGCCGGCGAGGGCCCGGATCTCGGCCTGGGTTCCGGTGGCAAGGAAGCGCCCATCGGCGATGGCGACAGCCTCCGGCGCGGGATTCGTCCGATCCAACGTCGTGAAGCGGCCGTTGACGAGAATGAGGTCTGCGGTCATCGGACGAGATCCTTGGGATTGGGCGGCGGCGCTGCCGATCAGGCCCGAAAGCGCCCCGGCCGCGGCGCCGAAGGTGGTTTGCCGGCGGGTCGGACTCATGACGGGGTGCTGTCTCCGTTGTCTTTGTCCGGGCGCCGGGAGGGCAGGGCGCCGAAGACATGCTCGCCACATTCGCTTTTCAGCCAGCCGAGGCTGAGGCCTTCGCCGGCGATCAGCCGCTTGGCAATCGGGACGATCTGCTCGCCGGCCAGCATGCCGAGCAGCCCGACCAGGGCGATGACGGGCGGGGCGGGCGAGCGCACATTCATCAGGCTGTAGACCACGCCGACCACCAGGCCGGCGCCGAGCGACAGAACATAGGCTTGCATCGCGGCCTCCATGGGAGACGATGCGGCGGACGGGCGAGGCCGGTCCGCCGCCTGGATCGACGGCTTGCGTCGGGCTTCAGCCCTTTACGAAGGCGAGCAGATCGGCGTTGAGGACATCGGCATTGACGGTCAGCATGCCGTGGCCGAAGCTCGGATAGACCTTCAGAGTGCCGTTCTTCAGCAGCTTGATCGATTCATGCGCGGCCGCCCCGATCGGGACGATCTGATCGTCGTCGCCGTGCAGGACCAGCGTCGGCACGGTGATTGCCTTCAGGTCCCCGCTCTGGTCGGTTTCCGAGAAGGCCTTGATGCCGTCGTAATGGGCCTTGGCGCCACCCGCCATGCCCTGGCGCCACCAGTTCCAGATCACGCCCTGATCGATCTTCGCGCCCGGTCGGTTGAAGCCGTAGAACGGCCCGGTCGGCACATCGAGGAAGAACTGGGCGCGGTTGTCGGCGAGCGCCTTGCGGAAGCCGTCGAAGACCTCGAGCGGCAGACCGCCCGGATTCTTGTCGGTCTTCAGCATCAGCGGCGGAACGGCGCTGACCAGCACCGCCTTGGCGACGCGGCCATTCGGCTCGCCGAACTTCGCGACATAGCGCGCGACTTCGCCGCCGCCGGTGGAGTGGCCGATATGAGCGGCGTTCCTGAGGTTAAGCTTCTCCACCACCGCGAAGGCGTCGGCGGCGTAGTGGTCCATGTCGTGGCCGTCCCAGACCTGCTCCGAGCGGCCATGGCCGCGCCGGTCATGGGCGACGACGCGATAGCCCTTCGACAGGAAGAACAGCATCTGCCCGTCCCAATCGTCGGAGGAGAGCGGCCAACCGTGGTGGAACACGATCGGCTGCGCGTCCTTTGGACCCCAGTCCTTGTAGAAGATCTCGACCCCGTCCTTCGTGGTGACTGTCGGCATGATCAGTGTCCTTCCTGCGCTCCGAACATGGACTTTGCATAGATGATGCCGAGGCCGTAGGCGCCGCCGAACTTCTTGGCGATGCCGGTGGTGAGGTCGTAGGTCTCCGCCCGCCCCCAGTCGCGCTGGAGCTCGAGCAGATACTGCAGAGAGGTCATCGGACGAGCCCCGGCCTGGACCATGCGATCCATGGCACGTTCATGTGCCTCTTCTGAGACATCGCCGCAGGCGTCGGCGATGACATAAACCTCGAAGCCCTGGTCGAGCGCGGAGAGGGCGGGGCCGACGATACAGACGCTGGTCCAGAGCCCGGCCAGCACGATCCGGTTCTTGCCGATCTCGTTGACCTTGGCGATGACCGCGGTGTCCTCCCAGCAGTTCATCGAGGTGCGGTCGAGCATGGCCTGCCCGCCGAACGGTTCGGTGACCTCATCGAACATCGGGCCGGAGAAGCTCTTCTCGGCGACGGTGGTGAGGATGGTGGAGGCGCCGAAGCCGGCGGCGGCATGCGAGACGACGGCGGCATTGTTGCGCAGCGCGACGGCGTCGATCGACTTGGTCGCGAAGGCCATCTGGGACTGGAAATCGATCAGGATCAGCGTGTGATCCTTGGGGGTCAGGAGGAGCTTACCGGGGGTTGCCTTGGCGTTTGACATGAGCGCGTCTCCTGTTGAGTGATGGGGACGTTAGCTCTGCCACAAGGCACTGACCATTAGTTACGTTCGGGATACCGCCGGCGATCATGCACAGCAAAATTGAAGTGGTGGCTGCCGACCATTGCCCGGCGGAGCCGTTGCTCAGATTCTTCGCACAGGAATGGATGAGCCATGTGGTTCTTGCGCTGGCTCAGCATGAATCTCTGCGTTTCAGCGAGATTCGCAGGCACCTGCAGGGCCGCGTCTCGGCACGCGTGCTCTCGGCGCGGCTGAAGGCGCTGGAGGCGGCCGGCTATGTCGAGCGCCGCGACCTGAGCGGGCGCGTCCTGCATGTCGAATATTCGCTGACCAAGGCGGGGCGAGAGGCCGACGCGGCTCTGCGGCGCTACGAAAGACTGCTGCCGGAGGGTGAGGCCGGCCCGCTCTGAAAGCTTCCACCCCGGGACGTGTTTCCTGGATGGGGCCATGCAGGCAGCTCGGGCTAGGCGGCGCTCTCCTGATATCCAAGCCGCGCGATCCAGCTCATCTGCCGGTCGAGGCAGCGCGTGCGCTCGTAGTTGCCGATCACCGTCTCGCGCGCCGCCTGCCGAAGCATCTGCAGGCGAGGGCCGTGCCGGTAGGCATCCTCGATGCGGCGGGCCAGCGCCGTCTCGTCATGGAAGGGGACGAGGAGGCCGTTGACGCCGTCGCGGATCGCCTCCCTCACCGGCGCCGTATCGGAGCCGACGACGAGGCAGCCGCAGGCCAGTGCCTCCAGCAGCGACCAGGACAGCACGAACGGCACGCTGAGATAGACATGGACGGCGGAGACCTGGAACAGCCGGATCAGTTCTTCGTGCGAAAGCCAAGGGATATGGAGGATGCGGTCGGCAAGTCCCGTTTCGGCCAGCATCGCCTCGCGCCAGCCGCGTCCGTCCTCGCGTGGCCGGCCATAGCCCGGACCGTCGCCGCCGACCGCGACGAAGATGAGCTCCGGCCGGCGGGCGGCGAGGATGGCGGCGGCGCGCATGAACTGGGGATAGCCGCGATAGGGATCGAGATCACGCGCCGCGAAGGTGATGACGGGCGCGCCCGGTTCCAGCCGGCGGCCGTCGGGCAGGGTGACGCTCGCGCGAGCATTGGGGCGGCAGAAATCGGTGTCGATGCCGTCGTGGCAGACCGCGATTCGCTGGCGGTAGGCCGCCGGATATTGCTGGCGCTGCCAATGCGTCGGGGCATAGGCAGCATCGAGCGTGTCAAGCGCCAGAAGCTGGGCAGCATTGCGCATACGTATACGCTGACGTTCCGTCACGGAGACTGGTTCGGTCGCGCCGAAATCGAGATCCGAGCCGGAACTGCGATAATAATATTCGCAATAGCCCAGCAAAGAGGCATCGGGCAGCACGTCGCGCGCGAAGGTGAGCCCGCCCCAGCCGACATGCCCGACGACGACGTCGGGCGGGTCGCTCGGCCGGAGCTGCTCCATCAGCCGGGCCACGGCTTCGGCCGTGCGCAGGTGGTAATCGGTCGCCGCCAGCGCCGGATGCTGTGTCGAAGGTTCGGCGACCGCATAGGCGAACTGCCGCACCCCCGCCTGTTCCGGCGCGGGACGCTCGGTGATCAGCGTGACCTCATCGCCCTGGGCGACGAGGCTCGCGATCAGAGCAGCGAACTGACCAGATCCTGCGCGATGAACGAATAGGACATGCATGATGCGATCAGGATGCCGCCATAGCGCAGGGAATCATTCCACCATTGTTCGAGCCGGCGCAGCGTCTCGTGCGTCGTCAACAGATCCGTGTCGTTGCCGCCGTCGGTGCGCGGACCGAACTGGCTCGTTTCGTCGAGCAGCCGCAGTTTCTCGCAGAGCATCTGCCCCTTGAGCGAAAGCGAGATGCGCGCGAGCCGACGATCCCGAGGCGAAGCGCCGCGCTCGAGATAGCCGCTCTCTACGAGCTGCTTGAGATTGTAGGAGGCGTTGGAGCCTCCGTAGTGACCGCGGTCCAGAAGGTCGCGGACCGCAACCTCGCCTTGTCCGATCGTGAGGACGACCATCACCTGCGACGGTGAAATGTCGTCGATACCGAGCTTGCCGAGTTCGAGCCTGAGATAGTCAAGGAAACGCCGGCTCACCCGTTCGATCACACGTGCGAGATCGAACGGGGAAATCCTGCGGTCGGAACCGTCGTCGATTTCGGTAGTTCCATGGGCTCGATGATGGCCATTCAGGGCCTCTCCTGCGAATTGCTCGCTGCCATGCAGTTTCAAATGCATCCTCTAACCCCGCCTGGTCGAAAATAGCCAAATCACCCCCAACCCAATTTGTTCCATTGAGCCTATAGGCAAAGCACATGCCAGCAAACTTGGCGTGTGATCAATATTGTATCAATACCACATTGAATTGAAAATGGTTCAAAATTCAAAATATCTCATATTTCCGCCAAATTTGCTTAATTCTGAGAGAATCAACTATAGCCCTAATCTGTCATAATCTTGACACCCCCTGCGTGCCACCCTGTATGCTGCCAAGTGCGTACAGGTTTTAGGGCGCCGCCGCGGCGTCTCCTGCGCTCGCGATCCTCATCCTCGGAGGTATGAATGAAGGCGGTGAAGCCGGCTCCCGACGCTTTGATTCGAGGCCTCCAGCGATCCTTCGTCGGCGGTCTCGGATATGCGGCCTTCCTCAGCCTGTGCGTGAACCTGCTGCTGCTGACGGTTCCGCTCTTCATGATGCAGGTGCAGGACCGGGTTATCGTCAGCCACAGCCTGGACACTCTGACGATGCTGCTTGTGATCGGCGTGGGGGCGCTGGCGCTGTATGGCACCATCGAATTTATTCGCGCGCTCACTTTCCAGACCATGGCGAGCATCTTCGCGCGCCGGCTCAATCTGCCAGCCTTGCAGGCGGCCGTAAGCGCCTCGCTGGAGCAGGGGTCCGGGCTCTCGACGCAGGCGATCCGTGATCTCAATGACATTCGCTATTTCATCGCGAGCTCCGCCATCGCGACGCCGCTGGAAGCGGCCTGGTCACCGATCTTCCTGACCGTCCTCTTCGCGCTGCACCCGATTTACGGGCTCGTCGGCCTGATCTCGCTGGTCATCCTGCTGCTGCTCGGTGCGCTCTCGGACATGCTGACCCGGCGCGTGCTGAAGGAGGCCAACGAGGCCGGCGTCGCCAGCATCAACGAGGTCGGTGCGAGCCTGCGCCATGCCGAGACGATCGAGGCGATGGGCATGCTGCCGGCCCTGGCGCACCGTTGGCGCAGCCAGCAGCTCGCGATGATCGAGCAGCTCGACATGGGCACGCGCCGCGGCAAGTTCATCTTCGCGGTGACGCGCTCTTCGCGCATGACGATGCAGCTGGCCGTTTATGCGACCGGCGCAACGCTGATCATCCGCAACGAGGTCTCTGCCGGTTCGCTGATGGCCGCGAGCATTCTGCTCGGGCGCCTGCTCGCGCCCTTCGATTCGATGATTGCCGACTGGCGCCAGTGGATTCTCGCGGCGAGCGCCTGGAGGCGTGTGCGCGATCTCGTCCTGAACCGGACCTCGCAGCGGCAGACCGTGCCGACACCGCCGTGCCAGGGCGATCTGGTCGTCGACCGCGTCGTCTTCGCGCCGCCGGGCCAGGAGCAGACGGTGATCAAGGGCGTGTCCTTCATGCTGGAGCCCGGCGAGGTGCTGGGTGTCGTTGGTCCGTCCGGCGCCGGCAAGTCGACATTGGCCCGGCTGCTGGTCGGTGTGCTCAAGCCCAGTGTCGGTGGCGTCTATCTCGACGGCCACAGCACCTTCCTCTGGGAGCGCGGCTCCTTCGGCGCCATGGTCGGCTATCTCCCGCAGTCCGTGTCGCTCCTGAACGGCACCATCGCCGAAAACATCGCCCGCATGCGCGATCCCGATCCGCACGCGATCCTCGAGGCGGCGCGCATCGCTGGCGTGCATGAACTGATCGGCCGGCTGCCGCTTGGCTACGACACCAATGTCAACGACGGCGACTTCAAGCTCTCGGGCGGGCAGCGGCAGCGCATCGGCCTGGCGCGGGCGCTTTACGGCATGCCGCGCCTCATCGTCCTCGACGAGCCCAATGCCAATCTCGATGCCGAGGGTGAGCAGAGCCTGATCCGGGCGGTCGCGGCTGCCCGCGAGACTGGGGCCATCGTGGTGCTGATCGCGCATCGGCCCTCTGTGATGCAGGTCGTCGACAAGCTTCTGGTGCTGCGTGACGGCCGCGTCCAGCAATTCGGGCCGCGCGCGGCGATCGCCGGCATGATCACGCCGAGCGGGCGGGTCGAGATCGAGCCTGCCGCCGCCGAGGCGGTGGTGACGGCGCCGCCCAAGCCGGCACAGGTACGTGGAGGTGCGGCATGACCGGACGTTCCCTCATCAAACGGCCCGAGCAGTCACTCGTCGTCCTGCCCCAAGTCGAGGAACAGGACGAGCGCGTGCCGAGCCTGCGCAGCCTCGTTCTGGCGGGGGTGGCCGCGATTGGCGTCGGCTTCGGCGGCTTCGGCGCCTGGGCCGTCACGGCGCGGCTCGACAATGCGGCGGTCGCCAACGGCATTGTGGCGGTCGACAGCAAGCGCAAGACCGTCAGCCACCTCGAAGGCGGCATCCTCAAGACCCTGCTCAAGGCCGAGGGCGAGCGCGTCACCAAGGACGAGCCGCTGCTGCAGCTCGAGGATGCGCGAGCGCGCGCTGAGCTCCTGCAGCTCCAGGCCAAGCGCGTCGGGCTGGAGGCGAAGCTCGCACGGCTCGGGGCCGAGCAAACCAACGCCAAGGAAGTCGATTTTCCCGACGATATCGAGCGGGGCGAGACGCCGATCGCGCGCAACGTATTGCGCGCCGAACGCACGCTGTTCAAATCGCGCGCAGAGGTTCTGGAGGGCAAGATCCAGATCCAGCAGCGTGTCATCGAGCAGAACAAGGCCGAGGCCGATGCGCTCGCGGCCCAGATCGAGGCCACGCAGCGGCAGCGCTCGCTGATCGACGATGAGGTCAAGATCATGTCCGACCTCTATGAGAAGCGCTACGCCAAGCGCAGCCAGCTCGTCGAGCTGCAGACCAAGCAGAGTGAATTGTCCGGCCGGGGCGGCGAATTCGCGGCACGCAAGGCCAAGGCCGAGCAGGCCGTCGCCGGCGCCAATCTCGAAATTCTTTCGATCAGCCTCGAACGGCAGAGCGAGATCGCCAGCGATATCCAGGACTCGCAGCTCACGCTGTCGGAGGTGACCGAGCGGATCGTGCAGGCGCAGGATGTGCTGCGCCGGCTCGTCGTCATCTCGCCGCAGGAAGGCATCGTCTCCAATATCCGGATGCGAACCGCGGGCAGCGTCATCGCGGCCGGCGAGGCGATCCTCGACATCGTGCCGGAGCACGAACCGCTGGTCGTCGAGGCCAAGGTGGACCCGCGCGATATCGACGTGGTGCGTGTCGGCGCTTCGACCCGCGTCCGGCTCAGTGCCTTCAACTCGCGGCTGCTGCCGCCGTTGCAGGCGAAAGTGACCTATGTCGCGCCAGACCAACTCACAGATGAGAAGACGGGCGTTCCCTATTTCGTGGTGCGCGCCGAGATCGATCCTGACAGCCTGCGCGACTACAAGGTCACGTTGCATGCGGGCATGACCGCCGAGGTGTTCATCGTCAACGGCGCGCGCCGGGCGGTGGACTACCTGATTTCCCCGTTCACCGACAGCTTCAACCGCGCCTTCCGCGAGGATTGAGCCCGGCTGATCGGTCATGGCCTCCGGCTTATCGAGGGGCATGCAGGGGCGAGATATTGGTTCGATTTTGCAAGTATATTCTCATTATTATCGGCAGAAGAATCTTCCTAAAATAGCAATTTAACTGTGTTGCATCGCAAAATAATCACAATAGATTTGTTGCATGGACACAATTGTCGAGTAGTCTTTACGATGTCGAGCGGTGGCATGCTCTGTGATGCTGCCGGAACCGTTCCTGGGCCTCAGTTTCTGCGGTGCGGCCGTTGGAAGGCTCCGGGTTCATCAGATCGCGAAGGAAGTGTTCATGGCAACGATCGAAGGAAGTGCGTTCGACGACACGTTGATAGGAACGCGATTTAGTGACGTGATTCTCGCCGGTGGAGGTCACGACGTCGTCCATGGTGGCGACCAGGTCGACACGCTGTTCGGCGAACAGGGCGACGACGTGCTGTTCGGCGATGGGGGCAACGATGCTCTCTTCGGCGGGCAGGGCGAGGACAGCCTGTTCGGCGGGCTGGGTGACGACCTGCTCTCGGGCGGGCAGGGCGACGACACTCTGTTCGGCGGCGAGGGTTTCGACACCCTGCAGGGCGGCAACGGTGACGACATCCTGCGCGGCAATGCCGACTCCGATGTCCTGATCGGCGGTAACGGCGACGATATCCTGCAGGGCGGCACTGGGGATGACATCCTCCAGGGCGGCAATGGCGCCGATATCCTTCAGGGCGGCGACGGCCTCGACATCCTGCAGGGCGGCAATGGTGCCGACACGCTCCAGGGTGGTGCGGGTGACGACATTCTGCAGGGCGGCAATGGTGCCGATCTCCTGCAGGGCGGCGCCGGCGACGACATGCTGTTCGGCGGTGCCGGCGACGACATCCTGCATGGCGGCGCGGGTGCCGATACCTTCGTCTTCACCGGTGGCGGCGGCAACGACGTGGTGCTCGATTTCGAGCACGGCAGCGACATGCTGCAGATCGCGTCCGACATCAACGGCACCGGCGTGGCCTCGGCCGAGGACGTGGCGGCTCGTACCACCACGGTTCATGGCAATGCGGTCGTGGATCTGGGCCATGGCGACACGCTGACCCTCGTCGGTGTGACGGCCGAGGACATCCAGGCCGACCCGAACACCTACTTCACGGTGGCCTGATAGCCGAGGCGCCTGCCGCCGGGCCGCTTGCGGCCGTGGGCAGGTGCCGCGCCGAACACGACCCTGGGACGCATTCACCCCGCCTGTGGAGCGCGCCCCAGGGGGCGCCGGCCTTCATGGCCGGCGCCACTCCTTCGATCCGTCGGAAAGTCGCCGACGAAGGCAGGATTGGCCCCAGGGAAGACCCGAAGGAACCCAGATGTTTTCACCCGCTCCCGTCGCCGCCATGGCCGCCGCGCCCGTCCAGCAGCCTTCGGCGCAACTCGAGCTGCACCGCCTCGGCGGTTCCGTCTTCCTGCTGTGCTGGACGCTCGAGGCCTCGCCCTTCGGCAAGCCGTCAATCGCGCTGACCAGCGGCGGCCGGCGCCTTGCCGCCGCTTCTGTCTCGCTGGGACTGCGTGACGGGCGCGAGCGTCTCGCCGTAGCCTTCCGCTCTTCCGGCGACCTCATCACGGCGACGCTGTCCGACCACGCCCCCCAGAGCGACGTCACCGCAAGCTTCGATCCGGCCCTCGTCCATGGCGCCGCCGACCCGGCCGATATCCTGCGCGATCTGGCGCCGCGGGCGCGGCTTGCGCTGGCCAATGCGCTCGTCGGCTCCTGGCCGTCGCTCTTCGGCCTCGGCATGGTTCCGAGCTATCTGTCCTTCCTCCGCCAGTTCCTGCTGGCACTCTTCCCGAAGCCGGTGGCGATGCAGCCCGCCGCGGCGCTGGTCGAGGGGCGCTGGTTGTTCGAGACCTTCGCTCCCGTCGATTTCGGCGCGCCGCGTACCGTGACGCGCCTAGACGCCGGCGGGCTTTCCCGCACGACCGCGCCCGTGCGGCTGGGCAGCACCGACCGCAGCGGCAAGCGCGAGCTTCATCTCGTGCTCGATGCGCCGCCTCCCCGCGGCGGCGGCCTTCTCATCCTGCAGGGCGAGCGCGGCCTCGTTGTCCGCAGCCTGCCGGGCCAGGCGGGCGCGCCCTCGCTCGGCCGCTGGTGGGCCGGCAAGGCCGCGAGCCGCGACGGCCTGCGCAACTGGGTTGTGGAGCAACTTGCCGGCCTTTCCGAGCAGGGGCGGCTCCTGGCGATCGAGATGCAGCGGCGCGTGCCGCTCGCGGTCCAGCATGTGCGCCGCAAGGACGACCTGCCGGCCGCCGAGCTCGACATGGCGTTGTGCAATGGCGCCGGCCTGCTGATCGGTGGCTGGCTGCGCGATCCCGATGAACTGCTGGAAGAGGTGTTGCTGCATCGCGGCGCGGGCGAGCCCGTGCCGATGCTGGACCGGCTGCAGCGCTTCCCAGTGCGTCTCCCGACCGGCGAGGAGGGCGAGACGCGCGCCGCAACGGGCTTTGCGGCGCTGGCCCCCGATTATGCCGGCGGTGCGCCGGTGCTGCAGCCGCGCTGTGAGATCAGGCTGAAATCCGGCACGACGCTGACGCTGCGCCCGCCGGTGCAGCCGGCCGATGCCGCGACGATCCGGGCGCGTGCTCTCGCCGCGATCCCGCCGCAATACCTCACCGCCGACATGCTGGAGACGACGCTCGCGCCGCTTCTGGCCGCCTGCCAAGAGGAACTGCGCGAGAATCGCGCCGAGCCGACGGTCAAGGAGTACGGGCGTGGCCCGGCGCGGCCGAAGGTCTCGGTCGTGATCCCGCTCTATCGCGTCTACGACTTCCTGCGCGTGCAGGTCTCGGCCTTCGCTGGCGATCCCTGGTTCGTCGAGAATGCCGAGCTGATCTATGTGCTCGATTCCCCCGAGCACGAGGCGGAGGTCGCGCATCTGCTCGGCGGCCTCTACCTCGCCTATGGCCTGCCGATGCATCTCGCCGCGATGCGCCGCAATGGCGGCTTCTCGGCCGCCTGCAATGCCGGCGCCCGGCTGGCGCGCGGGCAGGTGCTAGCGATGGTCAATTCGGACGTGATCCCGGCCACGAATGGCTGGCTCGCGGCGCTGATCGCCAGGCTCGACCGACGCGGGCGCGTCGGCGCCGTCGGCCCGAAGCTGATCTATGACGACGGCTCGCTGCAGCATGCCGGCTTGCTCTTCAAGCGCGACAGCAAGGGCATCTGGCTCAACCACCACTATTTCAAGGGCATGCCGGCCAGCTATGGCCCGGCCAATGTCGAGCGGCCCGTGCCCGGCGTCACCGGCGCCTGCATCGCGATGCCGCGCGCGCTCTACGACGATCTCGGCGGCTTCGACGAGAGCTACGTGATCGGTGATTACGAGGACAGCGATCTCTGCCTCAAGATCCGGAAGGCCGGTTTCGGCATCGTCTATGCGCCGTCCGTCTCGCTCTATCATCTCGAGCGGCAGTCGATCTCGCGCAGCACCGATTACACGCGCGGCGCCGCCTCCCAGCACAACGCCTGGCTGCAGACCAAGCGCTGGGACGCCCAGATCGACGCGCTGATGCTGGCCTTCGAGACTTCCGCGGCCGATCCGGCGCTGGTCGATCCGGCGCAGCCGGAGGTCGCCAACCCCGTTCCCCGCTTCAACTTCGGAAGAGCGACTGCGGCATGAGCGCCATGACGGCCATCGACATGACAGTTCTGAGAGAAAAGGTGCCGGAGCAGGCGCCCGGCCCGACGCCCCCGCCCGGGCCGGGGCCGGAGTTCGACTGGCTCCTGGCCGCGGTGCAGACGAACCGCTTCATGCCGCATCCCTCACCGGATTCGATCTTCGTCGGCGACGGCGACTATCGCGCCATCGGCGCCGAGTTCCTCGGCCACTTCGTCCGCATCGGCCGGCTGCAGCCGCATGAACGCGTCTTCGACATCGGCTGCGGCATCGGCCGCATGGCGGTGCCGCTGACGCAATATCTCGATCCCGAGCGCGGCAGCTATGACGGCGTCGATCCGGTGATGGAGGGCATCCTCTGGTGCGCCCAGACCATCACCCCGGCCTATCCGCGCTTCCGTTTCCAGCGGCTCGACATCGCGCACCCGCTCTACAATCCGCAGGGTTCGCTGCCGGGCATCGAGGTCCGCTTCGGCTTCGCCAATGGCAGCTTCGACTTCATCACCATGACCTCGGTGGCGACGCACCTGCCGCCGGATGAGCTCGTCGTCTATCTGGAGGAGGCCACGCGGCTGCTCGCGCCGGGTGGGCGGCTCTTCCTGACCGCCTTCGCCATCGACGAGAAGACCGGGCAGGAGCGGCTTTCCTTCAAGCGCTGGCAGGACGGGCCGGGCTGGTACGCCATCGACGAGGCGCCGCTCGCCGCCGCCGGGATCGACACGGCCTTCCTGCTGGAGAAGGCGACGCAGGCCGGGCTCGCCGTCGAGAGCTTCAGGCCGGGTCACTGGCGTGGCATCAGCTCCGCCCACTACCAGGACGTTCTGCTTGCCGTGAAGCCGGGAGCAGGCCGATGACCCGCCGCATCCTCGTCGTCGCCCATAACCATCCCGAGCTGCATCCCGGCGGCACCGAGATTTTCGCCCATGACCTGGCCGGCGCCTATCGCGAGCAGGGCTGCGAGGTGCTTTTCCTCGGCGCCACCAATGCAATGCACCGCCAACCGCATCCGGGCACGGCCTTGCAGTCGGAAGGCGACGACGTGCTGCTCTGGAGCAGCCATTTCGATCGCTTCCACCTCAGCCAGATCGACCATTACGGCACGTTGCAGGATCTCGGCACGCTATTGAGCGAGTTCCGGCCGGACGTGATCCACATCCACCATCTCGTCCTGATCGGCGCCGAGTTCCTGACGCTGGCGCGGAGGCTCTTGCCCGATGCGTCGATCGTGATGACGCTGCACGACTACTATCCGATCTGCCATCATGACGGGTTGATGGTGCGGCCGGGCGACCGGCAGCGCTGCACCAGCCCTTCGCCGGGCGCCTGCCATGGCTGCTTCCCCGAGATCGGCTCCGACCGTTTCCTGCTGCGCGAGCGTTTCCTCAAGACGCATCTGGCGGTGGTCGACCGCTTCGTCTCGCCGAGCCGCTTCCTGCGCCAGCGCTATGTCGACTGGGGCCTGCCGGCCGAGAAGATCGAGGTCATCGCCAATGCCCGGCCGGCGCAGACGCCGACCGCCCATCGCCGGGCTGGCGCGCGCCGGGGAAGCTTCGGCTATTTCGGCAATCTGAATCCGTGGAAGGGCGTGCTGCCATTGCTGCAGGCGGCGAAGTTGCTCGCCGCCTCGGGCGAGGCGGATTTCTCGCTGCGCATCCATGGCGGCGCGCCGTTCCAGAGCGAGCGCTTCACCACGGCGCTGTATGCGGCTCTGGCGGATGCCAGCAGCCATGTCAGCCATACCGGCCCCTATAGCCGCGAGGACGTGCCGGCGCTGATGGCCGAGGTCGATTGGGTGGTGATGCCCTCGACCTGGTGGGAGAACGCGCCGCTCGTCATCCAGGAAGCCTTCCAGCATCGCCGGCCACTGATCGTCAGCAATATCGGCGGCATGGCGGAGATGGTGCGCGACGAGGTCGACGGGCTGCATGTCCGCCCGGGCGATCCCGCGGCGCTCGCCCGCACCATGCGGCGCGCGATGGACGAGGCCGGGCTCTGGCAGCGCCTCGTCCACGGCATCGCCGAACAACCGTCGCTGGCCGAATGCGCCGGCCGGCATCTCACCCTCTTCGACAGCCTCAAGCTGAAGGAGGCCGCATGACCACGACAGCCCAACCTCATGAGAACGCGGAAATCCGCGCCGAAACCCAGGCAGAGCCGCGCCTGCCCAACGTCAACCCGTCTCGGCTGAACGGCCGGATCGACGCCCTCGACGGCAGCCGCCTGCATGGCTGGATCTGGGATGAGTCCCGTCCCGACCAGGCGATGACGATCAAGCTCTATCGCGACGGCGAGGTCGTCGGCGAGACGAAGGCCGACCAGGCCCGCATCGACCTGCGTCGCAACGGCATCGGCGACGGCAGGCACGCCTTCTCCATGGAGCTGGAAGAGAAGCTGCTCGCGATGCGCGATCGGCTGGCGGTCGTCGGCGTCTCGCCGGAAACCGGCGCCGAGATGGAGCTGCGCCTGCCGGCAGCGACTGAGCTCGCGGCCGAGGCGGCTATCGCGGTGCCGCTCGCGCGCTTCTTCGACAAGGTCGAGGTGCTGATCGCGCTCAACCGGCGCGGGCAGCTCGCCCAGAAGGAGCTGAGCGAGAAGCTCGACCAGATCGCCGCGCGGCTCGAGGACAATCACGCCCTGGCCGCAGCCGCGAAGATGGATGCCGAGCAGACCAGCGAGATCGCCCGGAGGCTCAGCGAGCTCGACGTCTTCCAGCTGCGCTTCGACGGCACTCTGCGCGCCTTCGACGAGCGGCTCGCCTTGATGCGCAAGGAAGCGCGCGCGCCACTTCGGCAGGTCACGCTGATACTCGGCTTCCTGTCGGGGCTCGCCGCGGCGATGTCCTTCGTCACGCTCGCCGTGATGCTCTGGAGCTAGAGGACATGAGCGAGGTCATCGTTCCCGAGAGGACCGCGGTCGCCCCGGCGCCGACCGTCGCCTGGACGCCGCTCGGCGAGAACGCCATCCTCGTCATGAGCGCCTGCGACGCCATACCGGCCAAGGTGCCGGTCGCCGTCGACGGCAACCCGCGCAATCGCGCTCAGACCATGGTGCTGAGCTGGCGGCGTCCGGGAGCGGATGCCTCCGTAGCGAGCGGCTTCCTGTGCCTGGCGCCGGCGCCCGCCACCGACAGGGCCGGCAGCGGCGCGCTGCTGATCGGCCGGCCGGGCCGGCCGCTCCGGCTGATCCTGGCGCCGAAGCCGCTGCCGCTCGAGGCCTTCCTCTCGGAGCTCGCCGGGGATGCCGGGCAGGCCTTCCCGAGCGTGGTCGACGGGCTCCTCGAAGTGCTGCTCTCCGGGGCCCCCAATCCGCGGCGACTGCGGGCGGTGTCGATGCTGCTGCAGACGGTGGCCCGGCCGGGCGGCTTCGTCGAGGTGATGGGCTCTCTCGAAGGCGACGGCATCTTCATGCAGGGCTGGACCTCGCATTTCGCCGCCGGCCGGGTCAGCCTGCTGATCGCCCATGGCGGGCTCTCCACGGCGCATCTGGAGGCCGGCACCTTCGAGCGAGACGATCTCGGCGAGGGCGCGCGCGGCTTCTTCGGCCTGCTGGAGGACTGCCGGGCGCAGCATCCGGGCGAGATCGAGCGTCTCTATTTCCGCGGCAATGACGGCTGGCGGGCGCTGGAAGTCTATGAGCGCTATGTGCTGCTGGAGCCGATCACGGTTCCGGGCCATCTGCGCGACGGGCTGCAGCGCGGCAGCGCCCCGCAGGCCACCTCCGACAAGCTGCGCCGCGCCTCGCAGCGCTTCGACGGGCGCGACACTGTTTGTCTACTCGACGAGCCGGTGCGAGCCGGCATCGACGCGGCCACCATCATCGACGAGACCGGTGTGCTGATCATCGGCTGGATGTTCGATCCGGAACGCAAGGTCGACGCGGTGAGCCTGCGCAGCGGCAACCAGTCCTGCGCCATAGACCGGCTCTGGACGCGCGTGCCGCGACCGGACGTGACGGCGGCCTTCATGGACGATCCGCGCTTCGGCCTGCTCGCCTCGCGCCGCAACAGCCATGGCTTCATCGTCTTCGCGCCCAAGCTGGTGCCGGAGCCCGGCCAGCCGCTCTATCTCACCTTCGAGGTGCAAGGCACCGGGCCGGCCTTTCTGCCGCTGGACGCGGGGCGCGGCCAGGCGCGGCGCAGCCTGGAGCGGATCCTCGGCCTGCTCGACCCGCGCTCCTCGACCGCGGGCGCCGTGGTCGAGCGCCAGATTGCACCGGCGCTGCAGGCGGCCGAGATCGCGCCGCCGCGGCCGGCGGAGAGCAGCGATGTCGGCAGCTTCGAGGCCGAGGCGCCGCTCGGCGTCGTCGTCGGGCTCGACCATCGCCCACGCGATTTGTCGGCGCTCTTCGCACTTCTCGCCATGGACCCGGAGGTGAGGCCGCTGCCGATCGTGCTGGCCGCACCCTCCGAGAGCTTCGACCGGATCGGCGCGGAGGCTCGCCGGCTCGCCCGCTTCTATCGGCTTTCGATGCGCCTCGTCGCGGTCGAGGGCGTCGAGGATGCCTGCGACGCGATTGAGGCGGGCGTCAGGGCCTGCCGCTTCCAGACCGTTGCGCTGCTCTCCGGCGCCGCGCAGATTCGCATGCCCGGCTGGCTCGGCCGGCTGGAGCGGGCCTATCGTGCCCGCGGCGGCCAATGCGTCGCGAGCCCGACGCTGCTGTTCGAGGACAACTCGATCCGCTGGGCCGGCGCCTGGCTCGAAGGCGAGGGCCAGAACAGGCGGATCGCCAACCGCTTCGTCGGTTATCCGCTCGATGCGATCGGCAATCTCGGGCCGATGGAGGTCGCGGCCGGAGCGAGCGAATGCTGCGTGCTGTCTCGCGCCGCCTTCGTCGAGGCCGGCGGCTTCGCGCGCAACTATTTCACCACTGCGGAAAAGGGGCTCGACCTCTGCCTCAGGCTCCGGATGCAGGGCGCGCCCTCGCTCTGGGTGCCGGAGGTCGAGGTCTATGCCGTCGATGACGGCGAGGCGGCGGCCGCGCCGGTCGCGGCGCTGGCGCAGCTTGCCGACCGGATGAGCTTCGACCGGCGCTGGGGGCTCGCCATTTCCAACATGAAAGGCTGAGGATGCGGGTTCTCGTCATATCCCATGGCCATCCGTCGCTCTCGCTCGGCGGGGCCGAGATCGCCTCCTACAACCTCCACAAGGGGCTGCAGGCCTGCGGGGATGTCGACACGCACTACCTCGCCCGGGTCGGCGCGCCGACGCAGCGCCATGCCGGCACGGCGTTGATGAGCCTGCGCCAGCGCGGCGGGGAATTGCTCTACTACGCCGAGGATTACGACCACTTCCTGATCTCGAACCGGGCGACGGAGGAGATCGAGCGCGACTTCGTGCGCGTGCTGCAGGACCTGAAGCCCGACGTGGTGCATTTCCACCATTTCATCGGGCTCGGTCTCGAATGCCTCTTCGCCGTGCGCGACGCGCTGCCCGACACGCGGATCGTGGTGACCTTCCACGAATATCTCAGCATCTGCCACCACCACGGCCAGATGGTGAAGACCGGCGCCTTCAAGCTCTGCTACCGTTCCTCGCCGACCGACTGCAACGCCTGCTTCCCGGAGATCTCGCCGGCCCGCTTCCTGGCGCGCGAGACCTTCGTGCGCGGCATGCTGGGCCTGGCCGACCATTTCGTCTCGCCGAGCCGCTTCCTGGCCGAGCGCTATGTCGACTGGGGGCTCGCCGCCGAGCGCTTCTCGGTGATCGAGAACGGCATCGACGTGGCCGAGGCCGCCCCGCCGCGGGCCCTGCCGGACGGCAAGGCGCGCCGCTCGCGCTTCGCCTATTTCGGCCAGCTCACGCCCTACAAGGGGGCCGATGTGCTGATCGACGCGGTGACGCGCATCCCGGATTCCATCTGGGGCGAGGATTCGATCCTGCTCGTCTATGGCGGCAATCTCGAGCGCCAGCCGCAGGACTACAAGGACAAGTTCGCCGCCCTCGTCGAGCGCGCCGGGCGCCGCGTGCGCTTCTGCGGCGCCTTCCAGAACCACGAGATGCCAAACCTGATGCGCTCCGTGGACTGGGTGGTGATGCCCTCGGTCTGGTGGGAGAACTCGCCGATCGTGATCCAGGAGGCCTTCTTCCACGGCCGTCCCATCCTGGCGAGCAATCTCGGCGGCATGGCCGAGAAGATCACCGACGAGGTCGACGGCCTGCATTTCCGCTCCGGCAGCCCGGAGGACCTCGTCGACTGCATGGCCCGGGCCCTGACCGAGCCGAAGCTATGGGACCGGTTGCGCGGCGGCATCAAGCGCCCGCTCAGCCATGTCGAATGCGCTGAAACCCATCTCGAACTCTATCGCCGTCTGATGGCGGAGCACCGGCAACCCGTACCGGCCGCCCGCGATGCTGCGGCGATGAGCGCCTGAACCATAACAACAGGGGAGAAACCGGAACATGGCCCGCATCCTCGTCATCAGCCCGTCCGGGGAGGTTTACGACCACGACAATGTGCGCTGGTATCGCTACGCCGATCTCGCCAGTCATATCGGGCACTACCACAATATCGGCGACGCCTTCGTCTTCGATTCCTCGCTGAAGCTGCTCAATTTCGAGAAGCTCGACGAGCTGCCGATCTCCCAGGTCGATCCGGTCGTGATCGATCGGCTCAACGCCGAATACGACTATGTCTTCCTGCGCGGCTCAAACTACATCCATGCGCAGATGAACTGGTCGAAGGCGGCCGAGGTGCTGCGGCGTCTGAAGTTGCCGGTCATCGCCTTCGGCATCGGCGCGCAGGCGCCTGTCAGCGGCAAGCTCGAGCTCAGCGAGGACACCAAGACGGTGCTCAAGCTGATTTCCGGTTCCGCCGCCTCGCTCGGTGTGCGCGGCGCCTATTCCGCCGAGGTGCTCAATGATCTCGGCATCCAGAACGTCCGCATCGTCGGCTGCCCGACGGCCTTCCGCAGCAACGACCCCGAGCTCGCCATCAGCCTGCCGCCGCTGGAGCAGGTGAAGAAGGTCGGCGTGACGCTGCGGCGCGAGGTCTCCAAGACCTATGCGCAGGACATCAAGCGCTATCTCACCTTCCACCGTACGCTGGTGAAGGCGATGGCGGATCGCTTCGAGGTCACGCTGATGGCACAGGGCGAGGTCGAGGAGAAGAAGCTCGCGCTGGGCACGTCCGAGCAGAAGGAAGAGGCCATGGCGGCGCTGCGCCGCAACGAGTGGGCGCGCGACTGGTTCCTCGACGGACAGATGGAGGAACTCTACCAGAACCGCATGTTCTATTCCGATGTGGTCGCGGAGTACGAGCGGCTGGTGCGCGGGCTCGACCTCGTCCTCGGCTACCGGCTGCACGGCAACCTGATGGCGCTCGCCAACGGCACGCCCTCGATCTACTTCACCTATGACAGCCGCACGGTCGAATTCGCGGATACGTTCAAGATCCCGAGCGTCGACGTCTTCGCCCGGCAGGAATTTCGGCTCGAGGATTACTGGGACCAGACGCGCTTCGACCGCTTCAACGCGGCCTATGCCCGGGTCTACGGGCAGATGCGCGACTTCCTCGACGAGAACGGCGTCGACAACAAGATGGCGGCACGCGCCAGCGCCAGCGCGGAGCCTGCCAGGAAGGTGGCATGAGGAGCGCCCGCAGGACCTGGCTCGGCGCGGCGTCCCTCGCCGCCGCGCTGATGCTGCCGGTTTCCTTCGTCGCTGCGGCGAAGGAGACAGGGTACCGGCTGGAACTGGCTCCGGGCGGCAAGGAAGAGACCGTCTTCGCCTGGTCGAAGGAGCGCTGCGAGGAATGGCATATTCCCGACGCTCCGCTGCGTGCCTTCCGCGACGACAAGGGCGAGGTCGTCGCCTTCGCCAGCCACTACAAGAACAGGCCGCTGATTGGCCCGGATCTGGCGCATATCGCGACCAGATGCTCGATCTCCTTCCAGGCGAAGAACAGCGCCGATCCGAGCGAATTCAGCGATATGAGCTGGATCGCGGCGACCTGGACCCCCAATGGGCGGGACGTCTTCGCGCTGATGCACGATGAATACCATGCCGACCGCCACCCCGGCGCCTGCCGCTTCAAGGACGGGATGAGCTGCTGGTACAATGTCGTGACGGCGGCACGCTCGCAGGATGGCGGGAAGCGCTTCACCTCCGACGAGCCGCCGACGCTGGTCGCGGCGCCCGCCTTCAAGCAGGATGTCGGGCAGGGCCGGCATCGCGGCTTCTTCAACCCCTCCAACATCGTGCAGCAGGATGGCGCCTGGTATGCGCTGATCGCCACCACCGGTGGCGAGGGCCAGAAGGGCGGCACCTGCCTCTACCGGACCACGGATATCGCGGACCCGCATGGCTGGCGGGCCTTCGACGGGAAGGATTTCACCATCCGCGCCGTCGATCCCTATCGCGAGGACACGACTCAGGCGAAGCCCTGCCAGCCGCTCAAGGTGCTGCCGACGGTGGTCGGCTCGATCACGCGGCATGAGGCGAGCGGGCTCTGGCTCGCGATCTTCCATCTCGGGCCGGACGAGAAGCAAGGCATCGTCGGTGGGCGCGTGGCCTATAGCTGGTCGAAGGACCTGCTGAACTGGTCGCCGCTGCAGACCCTGCTCACGCATCCGACGATGTGGAGCAAGGATTGCGGCGACCGGGAGCGATATTCCTACGGCGCCGTCGTCGACCCGGCTTCGCCCTCGCGAAATTTCGAGACGACCGGCGACGAGCCTTTCCTGTTCATGACGAAGATGCATGTGGCCGGCTGCAAGCTCGGGCCGCAACGCGATCTCGTCCGGATCAAAATCCGCATCGTGAAAGAGACGCCATGAACGCGCCCATGCACCAATTCGCCGGCGAGCAGGCGGTCGAGCCCCTCAAGATCCTGCGAGCCACCACCCAGGAGGTCGTCGTCCTCGTCGTCCGCGAGCCGGGCACCGGCTGGCCTTCGCTGCGGCTCATCATCGACGGGCAGGATTTCGCGACGATCCATCCGGACGCCCTGATCGAGGGCGATGTTACGGTTGCCGAGATCGCGATCCCGCTGCCGGCGCTGGCGGAAGGACGGCTGCGCTCCATCGCGGTTGCCGATGCGAGGACCGGAGCGCTCGCGCCCGGCTCGTTGTTGCGGCCGGTCGCTGCCGTACGGAACCTGCGGGCGCTCGTCGTCTATCCGGCGGGAGAGGTCTACGAGCACGACAAGGTGCGCTGGTATCGCGCGCCGATGGAGAAACTGCTCTCCGACTACTTCAACATCGGCGACATGATCGTCTTCGACTCGACGCTCAAGCTGCTGCGCTACGCGCATGTCGAGCCGATGAAGATCATGAACCCGACCGATGCCGACATCGAACGCTACGCCGAGGAGTTCGACTTCGTCTTCGTGCGCGGCTCGAACTTCATCCATGAGAAGATGGAGTGGTTCCGCGCCGTCGAGGTGCTGGAGAAGGTGAAGCTGCCGGTCTACGCCATCGGCGTCGGCGCGCAGGCGAGCCAGAACCGCGCGATCGAGCTGCCGGAGATGTCGAAGCGCTTCTGGCAGATCGTCGGCGATCGCTGCGCCTCGATCGGCGTGCGCGGCGCTTTCAGCGCCGAGACCTTGCGGCGCAACGGCGTGGGCAATGTCGAGGTGGTCGGCTGTCCCTCGATCTTCAGGACGCGCAACCGCGACCTCGCCATCCGCGTGCCGGATCAGCGTGATATCCGCAAGGTCGCCTTCAGCCTGCGCCGCGAGGCCGACACGAGCTACACCGCCGACCCGGAAGCGTACCTGCGCAACCAGCGCGAGGCCCTGCTCAAGGTCGATTCGCAGAGCGAGATGGTGATGTCGGCCCATGGCGAGCAGGAGGAGAAGGCGTTCTTCCTGCGCGACGAGGCGGCCAAGGAGAAGGCGGTTGCCGAGTTCGTCCGCACCGGCTGGTGGAGCGGCCCGGACGACGCCGCGATGCGGTGCATCTACGAGAAGCAACTCTTCTCCTTCTTCGATGTCGAGCACTACGACCGCTTTGCCCAGAGCATCGACCTTGCGGTCGGCTACCGCGTCCATGGTGTGCTGCCGGCGGTGGCGCATGGCGTGCCGGGCGTGCTCGTCGCCTACGATACGCGCAGCCAGGAATTGGCCGAGACGCTGAAGATCCCGGTGGTGCCGGAGGCCGCGCTGGCCGAAGGCGGCTGGCGGGCCGTCTACAAGGAGGCCGCGCTCGGCGGGCTCGCGAAATCCTATGCCGCTTCCTACGACCGAATGAGGGATTTCCTGGACTTTAACGGTGTGCCGCACCGGATGTGACGAGCCGGATCGTTCTGCGTCCTACGTGTGGACGCAAATGGACGATCCCGCTCTCGAGTGAAGCATCGGATGCCCCGAAAGGCGGTCCCCGCTTCTCGGCCCCGAGGCTCTGAGGACGAGCGCATGAAAAAGGTCGCCGTGGTGACGATGCAGTACAACGAGGCGTTCTATGCATCGCGCTGGATCGACTACTATGCCCGGCTGGTCGGGCGAGAGAACCTCTATGTCATCGACCATGACAGCGATGCGGAGGTGCGCGAGGCGCTCTGCGGCCTCAGCGTCGTGCGCTATCCGCGCTCGGCGCTGGACGACCAGGAGCGGGCGCGCTTCGTCTCGAAATTCGTCGGCGCGCTGCTCGAGCTCTATGAGACCGTGATCTATTCGGATTGCGACGAGTTCATCAGCCATGATCCGCGCCGCTTCGCCAGCTTCACCGATTGGCTGGACGCCAGCGACTTCGAGTATTCGACCTGCATCGGCCTCAACGTGATGACGATGCTGGACGAGGAGAACGCCATCCTGCTCGACGGGCAGGTGTTGCGCCAGCGGGCTTATGCCCGTTTCGTCTCGCCGATGTGCAAGACGCTGATCGTGCGCAAGCCGATCCGCTGGGGCGGCGGCTTTCACCATGCCAACCAGCCGCCGCATTTCCACGGCGGCTACCTCTTCCATCTGAAATATGCCGATCTCGGTGAGCGGATGCGCCGCCAGGCGCTGACCCGCGGCCTCGACTTCGCCCAGGAGGATCAGGGCCACCACCAGCGCAGCAACGACCTTGCGCTCCTCAATCTCTACCGCTCCTTCGGCAACCTCGAGCGGACGGATTGGGAGGACGAGGCGATCGAGCGCCATTGCCAGAGCTTCCTCGATCGCGTCCGTGCCTCGCCGCGCGGCGGCGAGGTCGGCACGATGTATGTCGCGCCGCTCGACATTGCGGGCGGGGAGGCGTTCCGGTTGCCCGACAGCTTCCGCACGCTCTTCTGATGTGGCTCTCGATGGCAAGCTGGCAAAGCTGCTCGCAGGGGTTGCGCGATCGGCTTTCGCGCGGCAAAACTGCCGACATGATCCGAATCGCGAAAACGGCAGGCGTGCTTGTGTTCGGCGCTTTGGCGGCCGGATGCGGGACGACGTTCCAAGTGGCGCCGGCCCCTCCGCCGGCATCGATGCCGCCCACGCAATTTCCGGCGGGCAAGAGGATCGTGCGCGACAGCGCCGAATTCGTCCTGCCGGACGGCACGCGCGTCGCGCCCGATGTGCGCGGCGGCTTCAACTTGCCCAATGGCGACTATGTGAGGCGCGACGCCGATGGCGCGCTCGTCCTGCCGACGGGCGCGCGCTGCCTGCCGCAGCAGGGCGGCTATCTCTGCCCCTGACGCGAAGATTTGCCCGCGTCCTGCGGAGCCCGCTTCTTCGATCCTGAATCGGCGGCCTGCTGCATTCGTCCCCCCGCTTCCTCGCCATCGTCGGTCAGGACGTGATTATGGCTGCGGAAGGCCCAGAGTTCCTTGGCCGCCTCCCAGTGCTCGCGGTCGCGGCCCTCGGGCCGGCCGTCCTTTTCCCACAGCTCGTGGGCGATCTTCGTGATCTCGCGCCTGGACTTTTCGTCCAGCATCTCTTGCTGCCGCATGTCTCGCCTCCATGATCGCGTCCCGCGGCGCCGCGGGACGTCCCGGCTTGCGTGAGGCCACGGCGGTGCCGTGCAGGTCATCAACCGGCGAGACGGCGGCGCGGTTCCTCCCGAGCTGTGCTCAATCGCGCGCCAGCGCGGCGACGGGGTCGAGGCCCGCGGCATTGCGCGCGGGCAGGAAGCCGAAGGTCAGCCCGATCAGGGTCGAGCAGGCAATCGCGGCGATGAAGGCCTCGCCCGAATAGATGAAGCTGAGCTGCGATCCGGAGGCCTCGAAGGCGAAGCCGATGGCGAGCGCGAGCGCGATGCCGAGCGCGCCGCCGATGAAGCAGACCAGCGAAGCCTCGATCAGGAACTGCTGCATGATGTCGCCGCGGCGGGCGCCGACTGCCATGCGCAGCCCGATCTCGCTGGTGCGCTCGATCACCGAGACCAGCATGATGTTCATCACGCCGATGCCGCCGACCAGCAGCGAGATCACCGCGATCGAGGAGATCATCAGCGTCATCGTCTGCGTCGTGCTGGTGATGGTGTTGCGGATCTCGTCCTGGTTCAGAATGAAGAAGTCCTTGGCGCGGTGGCGGTGCGTGAGCAGCTCCGTCACCGCCTCCTGCGCCGCCGCCATCGGCGTCTCGTCGTCGACGCGCAGCGTGATGCTGCGCAGCGAGAGATCACCGAGGAAGCGGCCCTGCACGGTGGTGTAGGGCAGGTAGACCTGCGGATTCTGGCTGCCGCCGAAGCCGCCCTGCTGCTGGCGCGTCACGCCGACGATGCGGCAGGGCACCGAGCCGATCAGGATCACGGCGCCGATGGGGTTGGGGTTGCCTTGCGGGAAGAGCACGCCCTGCGCGTTCTCGTCGATCACCACGTCCTGCGCGAGGGTCCGCACGTCGTTGGCGTCGAAAAAGGAGCCGCGGACGAGCACGCTGCCGCGCACGTCGAAATAGCGCTCGCTGACGCCGTTGACCTGGGCATTGGCCTCGACATTGCCGAGGCGGATCGTGGCGCTGGTCGTCACTGTGGGGGTAACGCTGTCGGCATAGGGCTGGCTGGCGAGCACCTGCGCATCGAGCACCGTCAGCGTTCGCACCCGGCCGGAGCGCGTGTCGCCGAAGCCGGTGCCGGGGAAGATCTCGAGTGTGTTGGTGCCGAGGCCCGAGATGTTCTGCAACACGCGCTGCCGCGCGCCTTCGCCCAGCGCCACGACCGCGACGACGGCGGCGATGCCGATGACGATGCCGAGCATGGTCAGCGTGGTACGCAGCTTATGCGCGGCCATGGCGCGCACGGCCATGCCGAAAGCCTCCCTCAGCCGCCCGACAGCGCCACGCAGCGTTCCGGCTGGCGGCGGTACGGGCGAGGGCGGCGCGACCTTTTCAGAGGGCGGCGCCGTCACCCGGTCTGCGACGATCCGGCCGTCGCTGAGCTCGATGATGCGGCGGGCCTTGGCGGCCACGTTCATGTCGTGGGTGACGAGGATGACCGTGTGGCCCTCGCGATTAAGCTCCTCGATCAGGGCGAGCATCTCTTCGCCGCTCTTGCGGTCGAGCGCGCCGGTCGGCTCGTCGGCGAGGAGGACGCGGGCGCCGTTCATCAGGGCACGCGCCACCGAGACGCGCTGCTGCTGGCCGCCGGAAAGCTCGGAGGGCCGGTGCGTCATGCGCGAGCCAAGGCCGAGCCGCTCCAGCAGCTTGGCAGCGCGGCTCTGGCGGGGGCCGGGCGGGATGCCGGCATAGATCGCCGGCACCTCGACATTGGCGAGCGCGGTCAGCTCCGAGAGCAGGTGGTAGCGCTGGAAGACGAAGCCGAAATACTCGCGCCTGAGCCGCGCCAGCTCGTCGGGGTCGAGGTCCCGCGTCGGGCGGCCGTCGATCTCGTAGCTGCCGCCGGTCGGCCGGTCGAGGCAGCCGATGATGTTCATCAGCGTCGACTTGCCGGAGCCGGACTGGCCGACGATCGCGACCATCTCGCCGGCCTCGATCACGAGATCGGCGCCGTCCAGCGCCGCGACCGTGGCTTCGCCCTCGCCGAAATCGCGCCGAACCCCCTTGAGACGGATGAGCGGGACGCCCACAGCGGGACCCCTAGAATCCAAAGGGTGAACGCCGCGCACGCGGGGCACGCGTCGCATCCGGGCCGCCGCTGGCGCGCGTCGTGACGACGCGCTCGCCGGCCTTCAACCCGTCCTTGATCTCCGCGACGATCTTGTTGTCGAGCCCGACAGTGATCCTGCGCGGCGTCGGCTTGCCGTCCTCGCCGAGCACATCGACGAGCGCGTTCGGGCCGCGGCGGCGGATCGCAGTCGAGGGAACGGTGACGACGTTCTGGGCGCGGCCGACGATGACGGTCACCTGCGCGGTCATCGAAGTCAGCAGCCGGCCCTCAGGGTTCGGCACTTCGAAGAGGGCATTGTAGTAGATCGCGCTGGTGGTCGAGGAGGACGAACTGCTGCTGGTCGCGGAGGAGCTCGTCGCGTTCTGCGTCTTCAGCGTGTCGGGAGCGGGCTCGACGAAGGAGATCTTGCCGGGGAAGCGCTGGTCGGGGGCGCCGAGCACACTGAAATAGACTTCCTGCCCGGCCTTCACGCGCAGCACGTCGGCTTCCGAGATCTTGGCCTTCACCGTCATCGTCGAAACGTCGCCGAGCACGACGATGGTGGGGGCGGACTGCACGGCATTCACCGTCTGGCCCTCCTGCGCGACAATGGCGAGCACAGTGCCGGCGCTGGGCGCGGTGATGCGGGTATAGCCGAGATTGGCGCGGGCGTTCTCGACCTTGACCTGGCCCGAGACGATCTGCGCGTCGAGCGACTCGATCTGGGCGCGGGTGGTGTTCACCGTCATCTCGGCATTCTCGTAGGCGTCGCGCGAGACGGCGTTCTGGCCGACCATCTGCTTCTGGCGAACGAGAACGGATTCGGCATAGGCGAGGCTCGCGGCGCGCTCGGCGCGCTGGGCCTTCAGCGCGGCGAGATCGGCCTCGGTCGAGCGCAGCGTGTTCTGCAGGGTGGTGCCGTCGATCTCCGCGATCAGGTCGCCGGCCTTCACATTGTCGCCGAGCTTGACCTTGAGCGAGATGACGCGGCCGGAAACCTGCGCGCCGACGCTGACCTGCCGGACGGGCTCGAGGCCACCGGAGGCGAGTACGGAATCCTCGACATTGCCGATCGTCGCCTCGACGCTCGGCAAAACGACGGTCTCTGCCTGCGCTGCCTGGCGTGTCTGCCAATAGTAATAGCCGCCGCCCGCGGCTGCGGCGACGATCAGGGCGGGCATGAGGAGGCGGCGAAGCCTCATGGTTGCGGTGCCTCCACCGGAATGATGCGCAAGCGCGGGCCGGTCTCGCCATCGACGACGGCGGGCCTCTCGACGTCGACGGGCTTCAGCCAGCCGCCGCCCAGCGCCTTGTTGAGCGCGATGAACTGGGTGGCAAGCGTGACTCGACTGTCGATCAGCGATTGCTCGGCGGCGTAGCTCGTACGCTGCGCCTCCAGCACGTCAAGGAAGCTTGCATTGCCGGATGTGTAGAGCGCGCGGGAGAGCCGCTCGGCTTCTTTCGAAGCGGTGGCGGCCTCAGTGAGGCTCGTGATCCTCAGCCGTTCCTGGCGCAGGCCGACGAGCCCATCCTCGACGTCCTGAAGCGCAGTCAGCACGGCCAGGCGCAGGACCGCGTCCTGCCGGTCGCGGCTGGCGCGGGCGGCATCGACGGCCGCGGCGAGCTCGCCGCCATTGAAGATCGGCACGCTGAGCGTCGGCCCGAAGGACCAGCCGATCGCGCTGTTCTTGGCGAGGTCGCCGAGCTTCAGCGCCGAGGTCGAGATGCTGCCTGTGAGCGAGATGGACGGATACCGATTGGCCTCGGCCTGGGCGATCCGGGCGGTCTGCTGGGCGAGAATGCGCTCGGCGGAGCGCACATCCGGCCGACGGCGCAGCACATCGGCCGGAATGCCGGCGCGCGGCGGGGCGGGCGTACCGGGCACTACCGCGACACGGGCGAAATAGGGGGCCATGGCAGCCGGCGGTCGGCCGGTCAGCACGGCGATGCGATGCTGCGCCTGGGCCAGCGAGGCTTCGAGCGCCGGGATCTGCGCCTCGGTGCTGGCCGCTTGGGCCGTGGCGCGAGAGGTGTCGATGGCGGAGATGTCGCCGGCACGGAAGCGCGTGCGGGTCAGTTCCTCTGTCTCGCGCTGGGTGCGCGCGGTCGAGCGGGCGAGCGCGATCCGCGCCTGCAGGCCGCGCGCCTCGACATAGGTCGAGGCGACGTCGCCGATCAGCGTCAGCATGACGGTGTCGAGATCGTCGAAGGCGGCGTCGGTGCCGTAGGTCGCAGCCTCGACGGCGCGATCGCGTGCGCCGAACAGGTCGATTTCCCAGGAAGCGTCGAAGCCGGCGCGGAAACTGTTGCGGGTGACGATCTGGGAGCGCGAGCGCGTGGCGGAAGCGCCGGCGTCGACCTGTGGGAACAGCGCGCCGACCGCCTGCTCGCGCGTGGCGCGCGCCTCGCGGATGCGGGCCTTGGCCTGGGCGACATCGAGATTGCCGGCGATGGCGAGCTCGATCAGGGTGTTCAGCGTCGGATCGCGGAAGCCGCGCCACCATTCGGAGGGCTTCGGCGCCTTCGGACCGCTCGTCGCCGCGCTCCAGCGCTGTGGCAGTTCAAGCGCGGGGGGCACGTAGTCCGGCCCCACGGCGCAGGCGCCGAGGCTCAGCGCCAACACAGCCAGGGTTGCGGAGCGAATCATCGCGGCCACAATGCCGGGAAATCCTGTCCCCGGCACCACTCCGCTGCATCCATCCGCAAGTTTTCGCCCCGATAGTCATTTCGCCGCATGCTAGGTCCGGCGGAATGGGCGGGAGATGGCGGTCAGATTACCATCTTGTGAGAAAGCGTCTTGACCGTCATGTAGTGCGAGAGGCCCTCCGCGCCACCTTCGCGGCCATAGCCGCTGTCCTTGACGCCGCCGAAAGGCACCTCGGCGACCGAAGCTTCCAGCGTGTTGATCGAGACGTTGCCAGCCTCGAGGCTCTCCGCCAGCAGGTCGGCGCGCGCCGCTGAATGGGTGAAGCCATAGGCCGCCAGCCCGAAGGGCAGGGCGTTGGCCTTCTCGATCGCCTCTTCGACCGAGCGCACGGGGTTGATCAGCGCCATTGGACCGAAGGGCTCCTCGCGCATGGCGCGGGCATCGTCCGGCAATTCGGCGAGCACAGTCGGCGGGAAGAAATAGCCGCGGTTTCCGACGCGCTCGCCGCCGGTGAGAATGCGGGCGCCGCGGGCGCGGGCATCCGCGACGAGCGCTTCCATCGCCTCGATCCGGCGGTGGTTGGCGACCGGACCCATCTGCGTCTTCTCGTCGAGCCCGTTGCCGACGGTGACGGTTTTCGCCTTCTCGACGAAGGCCCGGGCGAAGGGCTCGTAGATCGATTCCTGCACAAAGAAGCGCGTCGGCGAGGTGCAGACCTGTCCGGCATTGCGGAGCTTGCGGATTGCCGAGGCATGGGCGGCGGCGACGGGGTCGACATCGTCGCAGACGATCACCGGGGCATGGCCGCCGAGCTCCATCAGCACCGGCGTCATGTGCCGCGCGGCGAGCTCCGACAGATGCTTGCCGACGGCGGTCGAGCCGGTGAAGGCGACGAGGCGGACCTGCGGCTTCGGGATCAGGTATTCGGAGATCCTGGCGGGTACGCCGAAGACGAGGTTCAGGACGCCGGGCGGCAGGCCGGCATCGTGCAAGGCGCGCGCGATGTGGAGCGCGCCGGCCGGCGTTTCCTCTGCCGCCTTGATGATGATCGAGCAGCCGGCCGCGAGCGCGCCCGCGATCTTGCGCGAGGGCTGGCTCATGGGGAAGTTCCAGGGCGAGAAGGCCGCGACCGTCCCGACCGGCTGGTGCATGACGAGATAGCGGATGCCGGGCTCGCTCGGCACGACGCGGCCATAGGCGCGCTGGCCCTCGCCCGCATCCCATTCGAAGAACTCGCAGCCGCGGACCACTTCCAGCCGGGCCTGCGCCAGCGGCTTGCCGTGCTCCAGCGTGATCGAATGGGCGATTTCCTCAGCGCGCCCGCGCATCAGCGCCGCGGCCTTCAGCATGATCTCGGCACGCGTGCGCGGGGCAGTGCGGCTCCAGACCTTGAAGCCCTCGGCGGCAGCGGCGAGCGCATCGTCGAGATCGGCATGGGAGGCGAGAGGAACGGCGCCGATAACGCTTTCATCGGCCGGATTCAACACCGCCTGCTCCTCGGCCGTCTTCCGCCAGGCGCCACCGATATAGAGCTTGAGATCGGGATAGGTCGTCATGAAGGCCCCAGGGTCGGCTTCGCCGCTTTCGACCGGACGATAGGGGGCGGGATATTCTGCGAGCTAGTTGGATAAATCAGATAAATTCAGATGCAATTTATTATGGATCGGGCGCTGTCGATTGCCATCGAAACGCGGGGAACCCTCTCCCGGGGTGAGGGGTAGGCCGTTGGACGCTTTGGCTGAAACTTCACCGCGGCCGCCGTTGGGTTGTCGCCTGGCTGGTCCAGGGACCTACACCTCACCCCTACCCCTCTCCTTACAGGAGAGGGGTTCCCCGCGCTGTCCGAGCTTAGATTTGATCAACCCTCGGCCGTCTTCAGCGCCAGATCTAGCAGCGCTCCACCATTTAGCCCGTCGAGCATGCTGAAATGGTGTCCCGGGCAGATCAGCGGAGCGGGCGCCTGCCAGGCTGCAGCCAAGGCGGCCGATTGCTCCTTAAAGGCGTCGCTCTCGCCTTCGCCGACCGCGATCGCGATGCGGGCGGCTTGCGGGCGGGGTTGCGCGATCGGGCTGAGCCGGGTGGCACGGGTCGCGTCATCGAGACCGAGCAGGCGGCCGAGCGGAAGATGGCCGAGCGGCTTCAGATCGTAGAGGCCGGAGAGTAGCAGGGCCGAGGCGATCGGCGGCGCATCGGCCGCGCAAAGTGCCATGGCGGCGAGATGGCCGCCGGCGGAATGGCCGGAGACATGTAGCCGTGCCGGATCGAGGCCGAGCGCATCGGCTTCCTTCACGAGGAAGTTCAGAGCCGCGACGGTTTGGGCAAGGCTTGCCTCCAGCGGCGTATCGGGTGCCAGTCCGTAATTCGGCATGGCGACGGCATAGCCCGCCGCGAGTAGGCCCTGCGCGAATTGGGCGTGCTGCAGCTTGTCGGAGGCCTGCCAGTAGCCGCCATGGATGAAGACGAAGATCGGAGCCTGGGCCATGCCGGCTGGGCGGTAGAGGTCGAGCGTCTCGAAGCGGCTCGGGCCATAGGCGAGGTCAGCCCCGGCATGCCCGGCTCGGAAGGCCTCGCCGTCGCGGCTCCATTGCCGGAACAGCGCCTTCATGTCGGCTTGCAGGCGCGGGCTGTACTGCCGGCCGAGCTCGCGCAGCGCGTAGCCGTCGACGGTCACGTCGGGCAGCGGCTGTGGGGCGGCGTGGCGAGCACGGATCGTCAGGCCGGGTTCTGTCTTGGGGCGCAGGTCGATCGGCGGACGGAAGCCCGCGAAGACCTCCCGATAGGCGAGCTCGACCGCATGGCGCGAGAAGTGGAAGGCTTCCGGCCGGTCTGTCTCCCAGACCATCCCTTGCAGGTGATGCGGGCCGCAGCCGGCGGCGATCAGCCCGGCGAGGATGTCGCTCAAGGCGTCGCGCAGGGCCTCGACGGGATCGGCCTCGGCGCTATGCGCAACGATCTCAGACGCCGACATAGCGATGCACCAGCTCTGCATTCTCCGCGAGATCGGCGCTGGATCCCGACCAGACCGTGCGGCCCTTCTCGATGATGTAATGCCGGTCGGCGATGCGCTTCAGCACGTTGATGTTCTTGTCGATCAGCAGGATCGACTGGCCTTGCGCCTTCAGCGCCTCGATGCAGCCCCAGATCTCGGCGCGGATGACGGGGGCAAGCCCCTCCGTCGCCTCGTCGAGGATCAGCAGCTTCGGGTTCGTCATCAGGGCGCGACCAACCGCGAGCATCTGCTGCTCCCCGCCGGAGAGGGTGCGGGCGGACTGGCCGGCGCGCTCTCCGAGGCGGGGAAAGAGGGCGTAGACGCGCTCCAGCGTCCAGGGAGAGGAGCGTTTCAGCCGGTTGGAGGCGGTAGCGACGAGGTTTTCGCGCACGCTCAGTGTCGGGAAGACCTGCCGGCCTTCCGGCACCAGGCCGATGCCGCAGCGGGCGATCTTCTCCGGAGCGATGCCGGTCACCGCGCGGCCCTCGAAGCTGATCTCGCCGCCCTTGGGCGCCAGCAGCCCCATGATCGAGCGCACGGTCGTGGTCTTGCCCATGCCGTTGCGGCCGAGCAGCGTCACGACCTCGCCATCGCCGATGTCGAGCGCGACATCGAACAGAACCTGGCTCGCGCCATAGGCCGATTGCAGGCCGCGCACGCTCAGCATCAGGCGTCTCCCTCGCCGAGATAGGCGGTGCGAACCTCGGGATTGTCGCGGATCTCCTCGGCCGTGCCGGTGGCGATGACGCGGCCATAAACCAGCACCGAGATGCGGTCGGCCAGTGCGAAGACGGCGTCCATGTCGTGCTCGACCAGCAGCATGGTGACGCGGCCCTTCAGGGCCGACAGCATCGCGACCATCTGTTCGCTCTCGGCATGGCCCAGGCCTGCCATCGGCTCGTCGAGCAGCAGCAGGCGCGGCTCGCAGGCGAGCGCGATGGCGAATTCGAGCTGCTTCTGCTCGCCATGGGAGAGGTCTGCGACCTTGACCTCGGCGCGGTGGCTCAATCCCGCGGTGGCGAGGTGCTGGCGGGCGCGGGTGCGCAAGGACTCGTCGCGGCGGGCATTCGCGAAGAAGCGGAAGCTGTGTCCCTCCTGCGCCTGCACGGCCAGCGCGACATTGTCGAGCATGGTGAAGTCGGGCAGGAGCTGGTTGATCTGGAAGGTCCGGCCGAGGCCGCGGCGCACGCGCTGGACCGTGGTCAAGCCGCCGATCTCCTCGCCTTCGAGCAGGATCGCGCCCTCGTCATGCGTCAATTCGCCGAAGAGCTGGGTGATCAGCGTGGTCTTGCCGGCGCCGTTCGGGCCGATCAACGCGTGGATCTCGCCGTCGCGCACGTCGAGATTGACGCCGTCGGTGGCGACGAGGCCGCCGAAGCGCTTGCGCAGGCCGCGGACCGAGAGGAGCGGCGCGGTCATGGCGCGCTCCTGCCGAGGCCGAGGCGGCCGAGCAACCCGTTGAGCCCGCCTTGCGTGAAAAGCACGACGAGCAGCAGGATCGGGCCGAGCACGAGCTGCCAATGCTCGGTCCAGCCGGTCAGCACGGTTTCGAGGACGACGAGGGCGGCTGCACCCAAGAGCGGGCCGAGCAGCGTCCCGACGCCGCCGAGGATGACCATGATCATCAGCTCGCCGGATTTGGTCCAGTGCAGCATGTCGGGGCTGACAAAGCGCAGATAGTTCGCCATCAGCGCGCCAGCGAGGCCTGTGCCCATGCCGGAGATGACGAAGGCCGCGAGCTTGTAGCGATAGGGCGCGATGCCGATTGCCGCCATGCGCCGTTCATTCTGGCGGATGCCGGCCAGCACCATGCCGAAGCGAGAGCCGACGATGCGCCAGAGCACGAGGAAGACCAGCGCCGCGACGAAGAGGCAGATGAAGTAGAAGGTGATGTCGTCACGGGTGTTGAGGCTGAAGAGCGCGTTGCGGCGGCGGATCGTCATGCCGTCGTCGCCGCCATAGGCCTTGAGCGAGACGAAGAGGAAGAACAGCATCTGCGCGAAGGCGAGCGTGATCATGATGAACTGCACGCCGCTGGTGCGTAAGCTGAGTGCACCGATGATGCAGGCGAAGAGGCCGCCGACCAGAAGTGCGGCCGGCAGTGTGATCAGCAATTGGTCCGTGCCGGGGATGAAGCCGAGGAAGAGCCCGTCATCCGTCATTGTCCGGTAGAGGATGCCGACGACATAGCCGCCGATTCCGAAGAAGGCCGCGTGGCCGAAGGAGACCATGCCGCCGAAGCCGAGCGCGAGGTTCAGGCTGGCGGCGGCAATGGCGTAGATCAGCACGCGTGTCGCGAGCGGCACCAGCGCCGGCTGGCCGATCGCCTGCACGGTGAAGGGCAGTGCGATCAGTACGATTGCCAGCGCCAGCAATGCGAGGCTGCGGCCATAGGCGGGGGCGGCGGACGCCGCAGGATTGAGCGCTTCGTCAGTGGTGGTGCCGTCAGACATGGGCAGGGAACAATCCCTTGGGCCGCACGAGCAGCACGATGGCCATGAGAAGATAGATGCCCATCGAGGCGAGGCCGGCGCCGAGCGCATCGGCCTCCGGACCAGTCATGACATGCCGCAGCAGGCCAGGCATGAAGGCGCGTAGCGAGGTGTCGACGAGGCCGACGATCAGTGCGCCGAAGAAGGCTCCGCGGATCGAGCCGACACCGCCGATCACCACCACCACGAAGGTCATGATCAGGATCTGCTCGCCCATGCCGACCTGCACGGCGAGGATCGGGCCGGCCATCAGCCCGGCGAGGCCTGCGAGCAGGGCACCGAGCCCGAAGACCGCGGTGTAGAGCAGGCGGATGTCGACGCCGAGCGCGCGGACCATCTCGCGATGCGTGGCGCCGGCGCGCACCAGCATGCCGATGCGGGTGCGGTTGATCAGGAGGTAGAGGCCGAGCGCGACCAGAAGGCCGACCGCGATGATCGCCAGCCGATAGACCGGGTAGGTCAGGCCCGGCAGAAGCTGGACCGAGCCGTTGAGCGCGGGGGGCACCGAGACGAAGAGCGGCTGACGGCCGAACAGGATGGTCACGCCCTGATTGAAGATCAGGATCAGCGCGAAGGTCGCCAGGACCTGGTCGAGATGGTTCCGTGCGTAGAGCCTGCGCAGCACCACGATTTCGACCACCATGCCCGCGATGGCGGCGCCGGCAAGCCCGGCCAGCAGCGCGAGCCAGACTGAGCCGGTCTGCGCCGCCGCGAAGGCGGAGGCATAGGCGCCGACCATGTAGAGCGAACCGTGGGCGAGGTTGATCACGCCCATGATGCCGAAGATCAGGGTGAGCCCGGCGGCGAGCAGAAACAGCATCACGCCAAACTGCAGGCCGTTGAGCAATTGTTCGAGAACGAGCGTCATCGCTGCCGTTTTACGACGGAAACACGCCGTCATTCCGGGCTTGACCCGAAATCCATCCCAGAGCGCCGGGCCTTACGATGGATTCCGGATCGGCGCCGCTAACGCGGCCCGTCCGGAATGACGGCTGCACTTTCCAATAAGAGACTCAGAGCTTGCAGTCCTTGGCGTAGACGTCGCCGTGGTTGCTCAGCACCTTGCCGACCGTCTTCAGGATGGGCGCGCCGTCCGGGCCTTTCTCGACCTTCAGCGCGTACCAATCCTGCACCGGGTGCTGGTTCTTGCCGAACTTGAAGGCACCGCGCACCGACTGGAAATCGGCCTTGGCGAGAGCCGTGCGAAGCGCCGGCACGTCGGCCTTCCCGCCGGTCGCCTTCAGGGCGGAGGCAATGGCGAGGGCGGTGTCGTAGCCTTGGCTGGCGTAATAGGTCGGCACCCGGTTGTAGGCCTTGGTCCAGGCCTCCATGAACTTCTTGTTGGCCGGATTGTCGAAGTCGGAGTTCCAGTGGCTGGTGACGTTGGCGCCAAGCGCGGCATCGCCGACCGCCTTGAGCGTGGTCGAGTCGGCCGAGGGCGCGGCCAGGACCATCGGCACCTGGCCGAGCAGGCCGGCCTGCTGGTACTGGCGCATGAAGGCGATGCCGAGGCCGCCCGGATGGAACTGGAAGACGACGTCCGGATTGGCCGCCTTGATCTGCGCCATCTCGGGCGCGAAGTCGGTCTGGTCCAGGCGGGTATAGACTTCGCCGACGACGTCGCCCTTGAACAGGCGCTTGAAGCCGGTCAGCGCATCCTTGCCGGCCTGATAGTTCGGGGCGAGGATGAAGGCCTTCTTGTAGCCGAGATTGGTGGCGTACTGCCCGGCGCTTTCGTGCAGGCTGTCGTTCTGCCAGGCGATGACGAAGTAGTTCTCGTTGCACTCCTTGCCGGCGAAGTTGGACGGTGCGGCGTTGGGGCTGACATAGAGCGCACCGGAATCGACGATGTCCGGCACGGTGGCGCCGGCGACGTTCGAGAAGACGATGCCGGTCATGATCTTGATGCCGTCGGTCTTCAGCATCTTCTCGGCGATCTGCTTGCCCTGGCCGGGCTTGAGGCCGTCATCCTCGACCATGAGCTCGACCGGCACGCCGCCGAGCTTGCCGCCTTCCATGTCGATCGCGAGCTTGAAGGCGTCGCGGATGTCCTGGCCGAGATAGCCGCCGGGACCCGAAAGCGTGGTGATCATGCCGATCTTGACCGGCGCCTGGGCGAAGGCGGTGGTCGCAGCCAGCGACGCCGCGATGCCGAAAAGCAATCCGCGCAGTTTCATTCTTGGACTCCAGCCGTTCCGTTTTGCCTCTGAAATGGTTCGACGCGGCGTTTCTGCGCCGCCGCGCTTATGCGTATTCGAATCCGGGCGCTGCCCCGGCGGAAACGCAGGATCGCCGCGCTTCCTTCCGGATGCAAGGCGATGCTGCACATCATTTCAGCATCGGCTCTACCTAAAAGCGGAGTCAGCCTTTCGGCGCGGCGCTTTCAGAGGGCAACCCAGCCCGCCGGGGGCTTCTTGCCGGGATGCAACGCGCCGCAATGCCTGCAGGTGCGGGCCTTCTCATCGGAGAAGAACGCCTCGTAGAGCGGCGGAAGGTCCTTGACGAGGTCCTTCACCTTCACCTCGATGCGATGCACCAGCCCCTTGCACTCGAAGCAATACCACTCGAAGCCATCGACCTGATCGGCGCTGCGCGCCGGCTCGACCACGAGCCCGATCGAGCCCTCCTGGGGACGCTGCGGCGAGTGGCGCACATGCGGCGGCAGCAGGAAGACCTCACCCTCGCGGATCGTGACATCGTAGTGCTTCCCGTTGTCGACGACCTTCAGCATCATGTCGCCCTTGAGCTGGTAGAAGAACTCCTCCACCGGATCATCATGGAAATCGGCGCGCTGGTTCGGCCCGCCGACGACCATCACCGTCATCTGGCCATCGTCGAAGACCTTCTTGTTGCCGACCGGCGGCTTGAGCAGATGCTCGTGCTCCTCGATCCATTTCTTGAAGTTGAAGGCCTTCAGCCGTCCTTCGGTCGCCATGGTTCCACCTCTCCCGTTGTCGTCTTGGCCGGCCATTGTTTCCTAGCCAGCCCTGGCCAGCGCGGCGCCAGGTTTCAGGCCGCAGGTCTCGAAGGCTGAGCGCGTCGTGGCCTTCTCGGCCTCGGTCAGCTCCAGCATCGGCGGCCGGACCCGCCCGCCGACCTGGCCGAGCAGCTCCTGCCAGTATTTCTGATGCGCATGCGGCTTCTCGGCCGGTCGCGTCCCGCGCAGCGCCTCACGCACCGGGTTCAGGCTGTCGCGCACGGCGCGAGCCTTCTCGGCCTGCCCGGCGAAGGCGAGGTCGGTGTATTCGCGCATGCGCAGATCGTTTGCGGTCTGGATGAGATAGGGCGGCGAGGAGCAGAGATAGAGCTGCCAGCCGAGCTCGAGGATGTTGTCGAGCCATTCCTCCTCGGAGGCTGTGCTGACCAGGATGCGGTCACTCGCGAGGCGGGTGAGCTCGGCATACATCGGCCGCGGCACGCTGTACTTGATCGCCACCACGTTCTCGATATCGGCGAGCCGGTTGCAGAGTTGGGGCGAGAGCAGATAGCCCGAATCCGGGTGGCTCCAGAGCGCGATGCCGATATCGACCTTCTCGGCGATGGTCCGGTAATATTCGCAGACTGTCTCGTCCTGCGCCTTGAAGAAATGCAGGATCGGGGCATGGACGACGATGTAGTCGGCGCCGACCTTCTGCGCGTGGCGGGCGAGATCGATCACCACGTCCATGTTCTGGTCGGAGCAGGACATGATCGTCTGGCCGCGGCCGGCCGAGGCCTCGACCGCCAGCTCGAAGGAGCGTTTGCGCTCCTCGACCGACATCGAGAAGAACTCGCCCTGCTTGCCGGCGATGAAAAGCCCGTCGATCCTCAGATCGTCGAGCCAGTGGCGGATATTGGCGCGGAAGCCGTCCTCGTCGATGGCGAGGCTGTCGGTGAAGGGCGTGAGCGCCGCCGCCCAGATGCCCTTCATATGGGCGCGGGCGTAGGCCTTGGCGTCCTTCTTCGCGTATTTCATCGCCCCGATCCCCGCTTTCCGCTGCGGGGCAGGATGATGAGAGGCGGGCTATACGGCAACTCATAACATTCGTATGAATTCGGAAGCTCTCCTTATAAATCAGGGTTTCCATGGCGATCACGCTGCGCCAGATCCAGGCCTTCCTCGCCGTGACCGAGCAAGGCACCTTCACCAAGGCGGCGGAACGGCTGCACATGGCGCAGCCGGCGCTCTCCCAGCTCGTGCGGGAACTGGAGCGGGAGCTCGGCATCCGCGTGCTGGACCGGACGACGCGCCGGGTCGAGCTGACCGAGGGCGGGCGCGAGTTCCACGGCGCGGCGCTGAAGATCGTGCAGGACCTCGACACGGCGGTGCAGAATGCCAACGGGCTGGCGGAGCGCCGGCGCGGCCGCATCGTCGTGGCGGTGCCGCCGCTGCTGGCGGCGGTGATCATGCCCCCGACGATCGTGGCGCTGCAGGAGCGGCATCCCGGCCTGCAGGTTGCGATCGTCGATGCGCGCAACGATCTCGTCGTCGAGGCGGTGCGCTTCGGCAAGGCCGATTGCGGCGTCGGCACCTTCTCGGCGCTGGAGGACAATATCGAGCGCGTGCCGCTGGCGCGCGACAGCCTGATGCTGTTCTGCAGCCGCGACAGCCGTTTTACGGAACGAGACACGGTGCTCTGGCGCGATCTCGACGAGGAGCCGCTGATCACGCTGACGCGCGACAGCGGCATCCGCCTGCTGGTCGAGGTCGGTTATGAGAGCGCGCAGATCATCCTGAAGCCAGCCTATGAGGTGGCGCAGATCACGACGGCGCTGGCGCTGGTCGAGGCTGGGCTCGGTGTCGCAGTGCTGCCGACTTATGCGCGGGCGGTGGCGCCGGCTTCCGTGATCTCCCGGCCGCTGGCGGAGCCCTCGATCGCTCGCGACATCGTCATGATCCGGCCGAGCGGGCGGTCGATCTCTCCGGCGCTCTCCGCCTTCGAAGCTCTGCTGCGTCGTTTCGTGCGCCAGCTCGCGCCGAGCGAGGAATGAAGCGCCGCACAGCAAAAAGGCCGCCCGGTGAGGGCGGCCTTTCGTCCCTGTGTTTCAAGGGCAAAATGGTGGGCGCGACAGGGATCGAACCTGTGACCCCTACGATGTCAACGTAGTGCTCTCCCGCTGAGCTACGCGCCCGTTGCCGCATCGAGGCGGCTTCGGAGCGTGTCCTGGCCGTGAAGGCCGCGGTCACGCTGCGAGGTGAGGGGGCTATAACGGCTCCCCTCGCGGCTTGCAAGGGTGTTTGCCGGATAAATCGTCAGGCCGCGAGAAGCTTCTCGACCTCGTTGACGAGCTCGCGCAGGTGGAAGGGCTTGGAAAGCACCTTCGCATCCTTCGGAGCCTGCGAATCAGGGTTGAGCGCGACGGCGGCGAAGCCCGTGATGAACATCACCTTGATGTCGGGATCGAGCTCGGTGGCGCGACGCGCCAGCTCGATGCCGTCCATCTCCGGCATCACGATGTCGGTGAGCAGGAGTTCGAAGGGCTCCTCGCGCAGCCGGTTATAGGCCGAGAGGCCGTTGTCGAACGAAGCGACGTCGTAGCCCGCATTCTGCAGGGCCTTGACCAGGAAACGACGCATGTCGTTGTCGTCTTCCGCGAGCAGTATCTTCGTCATCGGCCTGATCTGTCCCGTCCTGAGACTTCGATTTCGTTGCGACTGGCGCCGGCGCCTGGAACGGCTGAGTAAAGACCCGCCCGCGCAGTTGGAACCATGCGCTTCTATAAGGCAGCATCGTCGTAAACAACGCGTGAATCACATGGCGCATCGCCGGGCTTCCGCGAGGCCGCTTCAACAGGCCGGGTTTGTGTGCTTCTCTCAGGAGAATGAGCTTCTCCTCAGCCCCGTTCCCGCCCGAACCCGACGATGTCGTCGCCGAGATTGAGCGGCCATACAGCCTCTACCAGCCGGCGCTGCAGGTCGTGCCGGTCGTGGTGGACGTGCCCCATGCCGGCCGGCGTTATCCCCGCGGCTTCGTCGAAGGCGCGCGGCTGCCGCTGCGCAGCCTCAGGCGCTCGGAGGACGCCTTCGTCGACCGGCTCTTCGCGCAGTCCGTTGCATTGGGGGCCCCGCTGCTCGTGGCGGAGTTCCCGCGAGCCTATCTCGACGTCAATCGCGAGCCCTATGAGCTCGATCCGCGCATGTTCGAGGGCCGGTTGCCGCCCTTCGCCAATACGCGCTCGATGCGGGTGGCCGGCGGGCTCGGCACCATTCCGCGAATCGTCGGCGACGCGCAGGAGATCTATTTCGGGCGCATCCCGATCCGGGAAGGGCTTGCCCGGATCGACGACCTCTACCGGCCCTACCATGCCGGCTTGCGCGGCCTCGTCCAGCGCACCCATGCGAGCTTCGGCACCTGCATCCTTGTCGATGCCCATTCCATGCCCTCGGCCGGGCTCGACAGGGACGGGCTGGCGAAGTCCGACATCATCCTGGGAGACCGCTTCGGCACCAGCGCAGCGGGCTACATCAGCGACATCGCCGAACAGGCCTTCACGCGGTTGGGGTTCAGCGTCACCCGCAATCGGCCCTATGCCGGGGGCTTCATCACCGAGCATTACGGCGCGCCGGCCGCCGGGGTGCATGCGCTGCAGATCGAGGTGAACCGTGCGCTCTACATGAGCGAGACGACGCTCGAGCCTCATGCCGGATTCGCCGCCATCGAGAAGGCGATCGCCAGCGCCATGGCGGAATGCTTCGCGCGCTGGAGCGGATGGCTTGACGAATGGCGCGAGGCTGCCGAATAGCGCGCAGTCAGCGGGCCTGCGAGGGGCGGGGATCTGCCGGTATCGAAGCGTTCGGTGAGCGCCCCAGCCATGCCGCGCGGACAAGAAAAAAGGGCCGCACGGAAGACCGGCGGCCCAAGTCTAGGGAGGAAACGCCCAAGGAGGGCAACGAAGGTTTGAGATCATCTCGCCTTCGCAATGCACAATATGAGGGTGCGCTGCAAAACGCAAGCGATTTCGCCGAAAATCGGGGGTGTCATGCGTTGCGTGCATGAAAGTTCGCGTTTGGATCAACTTTTCCGAGAATTCTCAAAGTTTCCGTACCGTGCGAGTGCTTCGAAGTTCCCGGTCTGACGGCGTTTATGCTGCGTAGCAGCAAAATGGAGAGAGGTTCATGGGCGCAGTCGATTTCGGCGCTTTCGTCGCGGAGCTGGCCTCGCAGTCGGGGCAGGCGATCCTGCCCTTTTTCCGCGCGCATCACGTCACCGAGGACAAGTCCGGCGGCGGGGTATTCGATCCGGTGACCGAGGCCGATCGCGCCGGCGAATCGGTGATGCGCCATCTCATCAAGCGGAACTTCCCGGCCCATGGCGTGCTCGGCGAGGAGTTCGGCAGCGAGAACACCGAGGCTGAATATGTCTGGGTGCTGGATCCGATCGACGGAACGCGCGCCTTCATCTCGGGGATACCGGTCTGGGGCACGCTGATCGGGCTGACGCGCCAGGGCGTGCCGGTCTACGGCATGATGCACCAGCCCTTCTCGGGCGAGCGCTACTCCGGCGACGGGCGGCAGGCGCGCTATGAGGGGCCGGGCGGGCCGCGCAAGCTGCGTACGAGGTCCGGGACGGATATCGCCGCGGCAACACTGATGACGACCTCGCCGGCCCTGTTCACGGGGGAGGAGGCAGCGGCCTTCGCCCGGGTCGAAAGCCAGGTCCGGCTCTCGCGCTATGGCTGCGACTGCTATGCCTACTGCATGCTCGCCGCCGGCCATGTCGATCTCGTGATCGAGTCGGGGCTGAAGCCCTACGACATCGTTGCCCTGATCCCGATCATCGAGGGCGCGGGCGGCGTCGTCACCTCATGGGATGGCGGCAGCGCCGCCGGCGGCGGCCGGATCGTCGCGGCCGGCAGCAAGGCGCTGCATGAGGCCGCCCTCGGCTTGCTCGCTGGTTGAGCTGGCCGAGGATTGGTCCTCGCCGGGGATGAAGGCGTCGAAGGCCGCCCAGAACTGGGCTCGGATGGCATCGTTCTCCATGAGGATCTCGTGGCGCGCCGTCGGCAACACCAGGGCCGAGCCGGTCTTGAGCCGCGCGGCGAAGCGTTCGATGGCTGGCGTTGAGACGACCGGATCGCGCCCCGCCGCGATGATCAGGGTCGGCACCTTGACCTCCAGCGCGGCAGAAGGGGCGCCGAGCCGCCGCATCAGCTTGAAGGCGTTCCTGACCCAGCCGATGGTCGGATCGCCAATGCTGAGATTGCGGGCGGCCGCTGAGAGCGCGCTGTTGCGGGCATAGCGGACGGGGTCGCTGGTCAGCCTGTTGCCCTCGAAGGGCTTGGTTGCGATGGCGGTATCACCGCCGCCGGGCACGAACAGGCGCCCGAGGCCGAGCCAGTAAAGCGTGCTCGCCAGCCGGCTCGCGGCCTGCGGCCGCTCGATGATGGTAAGCTCCAGCATCGGCGCGATCGCGACGAGGCGAGAGATGGGTAGCGCGCCGTGGCGGGCGGCGTCGAGGCAGATCGCCGCGCCCATCGAATGGGCCAGCATGAAATAGGGCGGCGGGAACTTCGCCTGCATCTCGGCCATGACGAGCGCCAGGTCGGCTTCGTAATGGCTCAAGCGCCCGACATGGCCCTTGCGCTCGCGCCGGACGAAGCGTTGCGAGCCGCCCTGGCCGCGCCAGTCGAAGGTGAGCACATGGAAACCGCGGCGGCGCAGCTCCGCGATGGTCTCGCTGTAGCGCTCGATGAATTCGGCCCGCCCCTCCGCCAGCACGATGGTGCCGCGCGCCGGCCTGACCGTCGGGCGCCAGCGGGCGAAGCGCAGGCGAGCCCGGTCGCGCGTCTCGGCGAACCAGACCTTGCCGTGGCCGGGGACGGGGTAATTCGGGTCGTGGAAGAGGGCGGCTTCTGACAAGACGGACTCCGCATCGCGGCTTGAAGGTCCAAACCCGGTGCCGCCGAAGGATTGCGCGCCTTTTATGCCCGGGGCGGAGGGCTCTTGAAAAGCCGGAAAGCCCTTCCCAGATCATTTCTGCGCAGGCCGGAACCGGCTGCGCGAACCGAAACCAGGCCCGCGCTCAGGCGAGGCGGGCTGATGACAGTGTCGCTTCCTCGGAGGACAAATCATGCGTCATTTCGACCTTTCCCCGCTCTATCGCTCGACCGTCGGCTTCGACCGCCTGTTCTCGATTCTCGACCAGGCGACGAGCAACGATTCCGCGCCGAGCTATCCGCCCTACAATATCGAGCGGACCGCCGAGAACGCCTACCGCATCACCATTGCGGTTGCCGGTTTCGGTGAGGGCGATCTCGCCATCGAGGCGAAAGAGAACACGCTCACCGTCAAGGGCGAGAAGCAGCTCGGCGACAATGGCGAGAAGCGCGAAGTCCTGCATCAGGGCATCGCCGCGCGCGCTTTCGAGCGTCGCTTCCAGCTGGCCGACTATGTGCAGGTGACGGGCGCGAGCCTCGAGAACGGCCTGCTCCATATCGATCTCGTACGCGAGATTCCCGAGGCCAAGAAGCCGCGCCAGATTCCGATCGGCGGCGGCTCGGCCAAGGTCCTCGAGGCCAAGGTCGCCGCGTAATCCGCCCGGCTGAACGCCGGAGACGACAAGGGCTCCCGGAAACGGGAGCCCTTTTTTGTTACGGCGAAGCCTCGTGACACTTTTTCGGAAGGCGCAGTCATCCCGGCCGGAGCGAAGCGGAGAGCCGGGATCCACGCCTGAACCTTGATCCGAAGCGCTCTGGCACGGATCCCGGGTCAAGCCCGGGATGACGGTGTGTTCCGTTCGGACTCAGACTATTCCAGTGGCGCGACCGGCGCGATCTCGGCCTCGGAAGAAGGCGTCGGCGTCGGCGCTGTCGGCGGAGCGGCGTCCAGCGAGGTCGGCGGGGCGATGGGCTGGGCGGCCGGTGCCGGGACGTCAGGCTGTGCGGCTGCGATCGGCGGTTTACGCTCGCCTTCCTCGATGCCGCGGACATCGTCCGGATTCACCAGCTTCGGTTTGTCGGCCCCGCTCTGCGGATCGGTCGGTCCGGGGGAGGGCTCGGGTGGCATGGCTGCCGGCGGCGGGGACGTCGTCGCTGGAGCGGTGGCTTCGACCGGAGGCGCCGGTTCGGCGGGTGCCTTCAACTCGGCCGGTCGCTCCGGGGGCTGCGGTACGAGATGCGGGCGCGGCGCGGCATGCTCCTCGCGCGGATCGACGCGGGCAACGCGTGGCGCGGGCTGGCTCGGTAGCGTGATGCGCCGGAGCAGATCGCCGCTCCAGGCGTCGAGGACGATGCGCAGATGCCGTCCATCGGCCGTTACGCCGTCGATGATCCGGAGATTGCCACGGTCGACGGAGCGGTCCACCCGCGCGAGGCCGTAATTGCGGGCGGCGAAATGGCGGCCTGCGTCGTTGGGCGCAACCCTCACGGAGGGCGGTGGCGGTGCGTAGCGGTAGCCGTAGTCGCGCTGGCGAAACTCGCGATAGGGCGGGAAGGGATCGCCCTCGTCGTAGTAGCTGTAATACTGGGCGTTGGCGCTGCCCGCCGTGCCCGCAAGCGCGCCGGCGACGAGTAAGCCCATCAGAGCGATGCGCCTGCCTGGGGTCGCATGATGCATCATGCCATTCTTCCTCGAAACTGACTGGTTGCGCGCAGTCTCATCAGGAATACGGCAGCAATCGGGGCAAAAACGGTCGGTTCAGCCCGCGATCGTGGCGATTGCCCGCTCGACATCCTCAGGCTTCGTCGCAAAGGACATGACGAAACGGCCCAGTATCTCGCCATCCTTGAGCGGGGCTTCCGTCGGCAGCGAGCGGGGCGACCAGTCATAGTATCCGATGCCGGCCGCCTTCAGGCGCTGCTGCGTGGCCGGCGGCAGCACGAGGAAGACCTCATTCGCCTGGCACGGCCACGCAAGACGCGCCTGCGAACCCTTCGCCACCGCATCGGCCAGCCGCTTCGCCTGGGTATTGGCGTGGCGGGCGAGGTCGAGCCAGTGGTCGTCGGCGAGCAGCCCCTCGAACTGGGCGCCGAGCAGGCGGCCCTTGGACAGGGTCTGGCCGGCGCGCTTGCGGCGCCACTTCATCTCCTCGGCATGGGCCGGGTCGAAGAAGATCACAGCTTCGGCTGCGAGCGCGCCGTTCTTGGTGCCGCCAAAGGAGAGCACATCGACGCCGGCCTTCCAGGTCATCTCCGCCGGGGTGCAGCCAAGCGTGACCAGCGCATTGGCGAAGCGGGCGCCGTCCATGTGGAGCTTGAGGCCGCGCGGCGTGGCCGCCTGCTTCAGCGCGGCGATCTCGGCCGGGGCATAGACCGTGCCGCATTCCGTCGCCTGCGTGATCGTCAGCGCCTGCGCCTGGACCTGATGGAAGTCGCCGGCCCGCAGATGGGTCAGTGCTTCGGTCACGGTCCCCGGCGTCAGCTTGGCGCCGACGCCCGGCAGATCGACCAGCTTGGCGCCATCGCTGAAGAATTCCGGCGCGCCGCATTCATCCTCGCAGACATGGGCCTCCTGATGAGCGAGGATCGCGCCCCAGGGCCGGGTGATGCTGGCGAGGGCGAGCGCGTTTGCAGCCGTTCCGGTCAGGACGAGGAAGACCGAGACCTCATGCTCGAAGAGGGCCGCGAAGCGCTCTTCCACGCGTTGCGTCCAGTCGTCCTTGCCATAGGAGGAGAGAGAGCCGTCATTGGCGGCGGCGATGGCGGCCATGACGCGGGGGCTGGCGCCGACCGAGTTGTCGCTGAAGAAATCCATGCCGCAGGGGTAGGCGAGCGGCGAGCCCCTGCCAAGCGGCGGATATGGGAGGGTGGAATGCGCGCTGCGCCGGTCTGCCTTCGCTGGCGGCGCTGAACAAGAAGCATGCTGCCGGCGTTGGGCTTTCATGCCGGAAATGTCGGGTGGCGACTCCATTATGCAATAAAATTTCGCATTCGCGCAAAATCGCTGCTTGTGCCCAGATTGGAATTCTGGCAAATTCGTGGAAATAGGACAGTGTTGCTGTCCCATTTTTCATCGCGTCGCCCGGAAGCCGTCGTAAGGCTCACGGACGCGCCGTCGCAACGGAGGCGAACATGACGAAGGGCCAGGCTACGACTGCCAAAGCCAATCGCACGCGCGCCGTCCGTAAAACGACGGCCTGAGACAGGCGCGGCCGGGCGATAGCGAGCCCGAAGCGCCTGCGGAGGACGCGGGCGCGGTGGAAACAAAGCGCAGGCAAGCCTCCGACGAAGAACGGCCGATCCGCCTCGGCCCGATCCTTGCTGCCGGCCTCTCGAAGCCGGCGCGGGGCCGGTACGAAGCGGAAGCGGGCTTCGGCCATCCGGCTGAAGAATGGTGTGGGTCTGCCCGCCGGCGTCGTGCCGGCAGGTTCCGGCAAGCGGGGTTTGACGATGAGCGCGACCAGCAAGGCGAGCGACGCCAAGGGCTTCGAGCATTCTCCGAGCTTCGAGCGTTTCCCGACGGTGCGCGATCCGGCTCTGCCGGTCCGTCAGGGACTCTACAACCCGGCGAACGAGAAGGATTCCTGCGGCGTCGGCTTCATCGCCGACATGAAGAACCGCAAGAGCCACGCCATCGTCCAGCAGGGTCTGCAGATCCTGCACAATCTCGATCATCGCGGCGCGGTCGGCGCCGATCCGAAGCTGGGCGACGGCTGCGGCATCCTCGTGCAGATCCCGCACCGCTTCTTCAAGGACCAGACGGCCAAGCTCGGCATCGACCTGCCTGAGCCCGGTTTCTATGCCATCGGCCAGTTCTTCATGCCGCGCGATCCGGCGGTGCGGGCTCTCTGCGAGGAGATCATTGCCCAGACCGTCGAGGAGGAAGGGCTCATCTTCCTCGGCTGGCGCGACGTGCCGGTCGACAACAGCGACCTCGGCAAGGCCGTGCTGGAGACCGAGCCGGCGCATCGCCAGCTCTTTGTCGGCCGCCCCGACGACATTACCGACGAGGACGAGTTCGAGCGGCAGGTCTATGTCCTGCGCAAGTCGGTCTCGAACAAGGTCTACAAGCATCAGGAGCGCAAGACGGCGGAGTATTACCCCGTCTCGATGTCCTGCCGCACCGTCGTCTACAAGGGCATGGTGCTGGTGAACCAGCTCGGCTCCTACTTCAAGGATCTGCAGGACGAGCGCTTCGAGAGCGCGATCGCGCTTGTCCACCAGCGCTTCGCCACCAACACCTTCCCGTCCTGGCGGCTCGCCCATCCCTACCGGATGGTGGCGCATAACGGCGAGATCAACACGCTGCGTGGCAACGTCAACTGGATGGCGGCGCGGCAGGCGAGCGTCGACTCCGAGCTCTTCGGCTCCGATATCTCGAAGCTCTGGCCGATCTCCTATGAGGGGCAGTCCGACACCGCCTGCTTCGACAACGCACTCGAATTCCTGGTGCAGGGTGGCTACTCGCTGGCCCACGCCATGATGATGCTCGTGCCGGAGGCGTGGAACGGCAACCCGCTGATGAACGAGGAGCGGCGCGCCTTCTACGAGTATCACGCCGCGCTGATGGAGCCCTGGGACGGGCCGGCGGCGATCGCGTTCACCGACGGGCGCCAGATCGGCGCGACGCTGGACCGCAACGGCCTGCGTCCCGCGCGCTATCTCGTGACCGATGACGGGCTCGTGGTCCTCGCTTCCGAATTCGGTGTGCTGCCGATCCCGGAGGAGAAGATCGTCGAGAAGTGGCGCCTCCAGCCCGGCAAGATGCTGCTGATCGACCTGGAGCAGGGCCGTATCATCGGCGACGACGAGATCAAGACCGAGCTCTGCCTCGCCAACCCCTACAAGGACTGGCTGAAGCGCACCCAGATCGTGCTCGAGGACCTGCCGCCGGTCGAGGCGCGCGCCTCGCGCACCGACGTACCGCTGCTCGATCGCCAGCAGGCCTTCGGCTACACTACCGAGGATGTCCGCCTGCTGATGGCACCGATGGCGGTGACCGGGCAGGAAGCCGTCGGCTCGATGGGCACCGATACGCCGATTTCGGCGCTCTCCTCGAAGTCGAAGCTGCTCTACACCTATTTCAAGCAGAACTTCGCGCAGGTCACGAACCCGCCGATCGACCCGATCCGCGAGGAGCTGGTGATGAGCCTGCTCTCCTTCATCGGGCCGCGTCCGAACATCCTCGATCTGGAAGGCACCTCGCGGCGCAAGCGTCTGGAAGTGCGTACCCCGATCCTGACCAATGACGATCTCGAGAAGATCCGCTGCATCGGCCATTACGAGGACCGGTTCGACACCAAGACCATCGACTTCACCTATCCGGCACGCGAGGGCGCAGCCGGCATGGAGGGGGCGGTGGCGCGGCTTTGCGAGCGCGCCGAGGCTGCGGTCCATGGCGGCTACAACATCATCATCCTGTCGGACCGGCAGGTGGGCTCCGACCGCATCCCGATCCCGGCGCTGCTGGCGACGGCGGCCGTGCACCATCACCTGATCCGCAAGGGCCTGCGCACCTCGGTCGGCCTCGTCGTCGAGACCGGCGAGCCGCGCGAGATTCACCACTTCTGCTGCCTCGCCGGCTATGGCGCTGAGGCCATCAACCCCTATCTCGCCTTCGACACCCTGCTCGACCAGCACGCGCAGGGCGCCTTCCCCGAGGAGGTCGATGCCGGGGAAGTGGTGAAGCGCTACATCAAGTCGGTCGGCAAGGGCGTGCTGAAGGTGATGTCCAAGATGGGCATCTCGACCTACCAGTCCTATTGCGGCGCGCAGATCTTCGACGCCGTCGGCCTGAAGACCAGCTTCGTTGAGCAGTTCTTCTTCGGCACCGGCACCGCGATCGAGGGCGTTGGCCTGGACGAGATCGCGGAAGAGAGCCTTCGGCGCCACCGCGACGCCTTCGGCGACTCGCCGCTCTACCGCAACAGCCTCGATATCGGCGGCGAGTACATGTACCGCATCCGCGGCGAGGACCATGTCTGGAAGCCGGATGTCGTCGCCTCGCTACAGCACGCCGTGCGCCTCAACGCGCAGGATCGCTACGAGGAGTTCGCCCGGCAGGTCAATGACGACGCGGAGCGGCTCAGCACCATCCGCGGCCTGTTCAAGGTCAAGATGGCGGCCGACAACGGGCGCCAGCCGGTGCCGCTGGAGAGCGTCGAGCCGGCCTCCGAGATCGTGAAGCGCTTCGCCACGGGCGCGATGTCCTTCGGCTCGATCTCGCGCGAGGCGCATGAGACGCTGGCGCTGGCGATGAACCAGATCGGTGGCAAGTCCAACACCGGCGAAGGCGGCGAGGAGTCCATCCGCTTCAAGCCGCTGCCGGACGGCCGCTCCAAGCGCTCGGCGATCAAGCAGATCGCGTCCGGCCGCTTCGGCGTGACGACCGAATATCTCGTCAACTCGGACGTGATGCAGATCAAGGTGGCGCAGGGCGCCAAGCCCGGCGAGGGCGGCCAGCTGCCCGGCCACAAGGTCGATGCCAAGATCGCGCGGACCCGACACTCGACCCCGGGCGTCGGGCTGATCTCGCCGCCGCCGCACCACGACATCTATTCGATCGAGGATCTGGCGCAGCTGATCTTCGACCTGAAGAACGTCAATCCGGCCGCCGATGTCTCGGTGAAGCTCGTCTCCGAGATCGGCGTCGGCACGGTCGCCGCCGGCGTCGCCAAGTCGCGCGCCGACCACATCACCATCTCGGGCTTTGAGGGCGGCACGGGTGCAAGCCCCCTGACCTCGCTGAAGCATGCCGGCTCGCCCTGGGAGATCGGGCTCGCCGAGACGCAGCAGACGCTGGTGCTGAACCATCTGCGCGGGCGCGTCGCCTTGCAGGTCGATGGCGGATTGCGGACGGGCCGGGACGTCATCATCGGCGCGCTGCTCGGGGCCGACGAGTTCGGCTTCTCGACCGCGCCGCTGATCGCGGCCGGCTGCATCATGATGCGCAAGTGCCATCTCAACACCTGCCCGGTCGGCGTCGCGACGCAGGATCCGGTGCTGCGCAAGCGCTTCAAGGGCCTGCCTGAGCATGTGGTGAACTACTTCTTCTTCGTCGCCGAGGATGTCCGCCAGATCATGGCGGAGATGGGCTTCACGAAGATCGAGGAGGTCGTCGGCCGCTCGGACCTGCTCGACAAGCGCGACGCCATTGCCCACTGGAAGGCGAAGGGGCTCGACTTCACCAGGCTCTTCCATAAGGTCGAGCAGCCGGGCGTGGCGATCCGCCATGTCGAGCTGCAGAAGCATCCGATCGACACCGTGCTCGACCGCAGGCTGATCAAGGCGGCGGAAGGCGCGATCGAGACCGGCACGCCGGTCGTGATCGAGGAGCCGATCTGCAATGTCGACCGTTCGACGGGTGCGATGCTCTCCGGCGCGGTCGCCAAGAAGTACGGCCATGCCGGGCTGCCGGAGGACACCATCACGGTGAAGCTCGCCGGCACTTCGGGCCAGAGCTTCGCGGCCTTCCTGGCGGCGGGCGTGACGGTGGAGCTGACCGGCCAGGCCAACGACTATGTCGCCAAGGGCCTTTCCGGCGGCAAGGTGATCGTGAAGCCCGATCCGGCGACCAAGGCCGTGGCCGAGCGCTCGATCATCGTCGGCAACACGGTGCTCTACGGCGCGATCGCGGGCGAGGCCTATTTCCGCGGTGTGGCGGGCGAGCGCTTCGCGGTCCGTAACTCCGGCGCGATCGCGGTGGTGGAAGGCACTGGCGACCATGGCTGCGAATACATGACCGGCGGCGTCGTCGCGGTCATCGGCCAGACGGGGCGCAACTTCGCGGCCGGCATGTCGGGCGGCATCGCCTATGTGCTGGACGAGGACGGCACCTTCAAATCGCGCTGCAACCTCTCGATGGTCGATCTGGAGCCGGTCGAGGAGGAAGAGGAGCTGATGGAGCGGCTGCACCATCACGGCGGCGATCTCGAGCACAAGGGCCGCATCGACATGACCAACATGTCGGGCCATGACGAGGAGCGCCTGATGCAGATGCTGACGAACCACTTCACCTATACCGGTTCGCAGCGCGCCCGCGCGATCCTCGACAACTGGGCGGATTACCGCACGAAGTTCGTCAAGGTGATGCCGGTCGAGTACCGTCGCGCGCTACGCGAGATGGAGCAGGCCCGCACGCTGCAGGCCGCGGAATAAGGACACGCCACCCGCCGGGGCCGATCCGGGCCCCGGTCACGCGATCATGGATTGGCACGCGCGCGGGTAAACCCGGGCACACGGCGAGAGAAACGGCATGGGCAAGGTTACTGGCTTTCTCGAATACGACCGGCAGGAGCAGAAGTATCAGCTCGCCGGGGACCGTATCCGCCACTTCCGCGAGTTCACGCTCCCGCTGGAGGAGCGAGACGTCAAAAAGCAGGCGGCGCGCTGCATGGATTGCGGCATCCCGTTCTGCCATGGTCCGACCGGCTGCCCGGTCCACAACCAGATCCCGGACTGGAACGAGCTGGTCTATTCCGGCGGCTGGGAGGATGCGTTGCGCAACCTCCACTCCACCAACAACTTCCCGGAGTTCACCGGACGCATCTGCCCCGCGCCCTGCGAGGAGGCCTGCACGCTGAACCTCGAGAACATGCCGGTCACGATCAAGACGATCGAGCAGGCGATCGCCGACAAGGGCTGGGAGGAAGGCTGGATCGCGCCCGAGATCCCGGCCAAGCGCACCGGGAAGCGCATCGCCATCGTCGGCTCCGGCCCGGCTGGGCTCGCGGCGGCGCAGCAGCTCGCCCGGGTCGGGCATGACGTTCATGTCTACGAGCGCGAGGCGAAGGCCGGCGGCCTGCTGCGCTACGGCATCCCGGACTTCAAGATGGAGAAGGTCCATATCGACCGCCGCGTGAAGCAGATGGAGGCCGAGGGCGTCATCTTCCACTACAATGTCAATATCGGCGTCACGCTGCCCTTCGCCACGCTCACCGCGGAGCATGACGCCGTGCTGATGACGGGCGGCGCGGAGGCCCCGCGCGATCCCGGTTTGCCGGAGACGAACCTGGCGGGCGTGCATTACGCGATGCCCTACCTCACCCAGCAGAACAAGCGCACCTGCGGCGAGGATATCAACGGCGCCGAGCCGATCCTCGCGGCCGGCAAGCATGTCGTGGTGGTCGGCGGCGGCGACACCGCTTCGGACTGCGTCGGCACGGCCTTCCGCCAGGGCGCGCTCTCGGTGACGCAGCTCGACATCCGGCCGATGGCACCGCAGCTGGAAGACAAGCTAACCGTCTGGCCCTATTGGCCGACGAAGTTCCGCACCTCCTCCTCGCAGGCCGAAGGCGCGGAGCGCGAGTTCCAGGCGGCGACGCTGGGGCTCGAAGGCCGCAACGGCCGGCTTACCGGCGTGAAGTGTGTTCGCGTCGACGAGAAGCGCCAGCCGATCCCGGGTACGGAGTTCGTGCTTCAGGCCGATCTCTGCTTCCTCGCGATCGGCTTCGCCGGCTCGGTGATCGAGGGCATGATCGCGCAGTCGGGCGCCGCCGTGGACAAGCGCGCCAACGTCGTCGCCAATGAGCGCGACTACAAGACCAGCGTCGACAAGGTCTTCGTTGCAGGTGACATGCGTCGCGGCCAGTCCCTCGTGGTCTGGGCGATCCGCGAGGGCCGGCAGGCCGCGCACTCGATCGACAAGGAACTGATGGGCGCGACTATCCTGCCGATGTGAGGCGCGCCGCCTGGACCCGGGATCAAGACTGTCCCGGCTCCTCCAGCGGCCAGATTTCGACGACGCCATGCGCCACGGCGCATGGCACGCGCGATACGAGGTCGATCGCCTCCGCAAGATCGGCGGCCTCGATGATCGCGAAGCCAGCGACGGGCAGAGTCGACGCCATGAAAGCGCCCGCCATCGTCTGGACGCCTGTGGCATCGGGATTGCGCACCTGCACCGGACTGCCGGCCATACCTATCACCGCGCCACGGGCGAGGAGTGCGGCATCCTGGGCATGGGCGGCATCGCGGATCGCGGGAGCCGTCTGGTCATAGCCGGCCCGGTTGCCATAGCCGATGGTCACGAATCTGGGCATTGTGGCTTCCCGCGTTCATCGTCGATCCAGGTGACGGAAGCCCTCACCGCGGCCAGCGATAGTCGTCCAGCCGGCCGGGCACCGGCTCCGGCGCGATGCCCTTGCCGAAGATGCGTTCCAGTTGCAGCGCGGCGTCGCCGCGCCCGCGCGCCTCGCCGATCGAGGTCAGCAATGGCTGCTCCGACGCCGGCAGATGGCCGGTGAGCGGCTGGATCGGCCCCGCCAGCGGCCGTGCCTGCAGGGCGGGGGTGAGCCCGAGCGTCGGCAGGCCAGCGACCATCTGGTCGATCATGTGTTCGACGCTGCCCGGCTGCTCCGGCCCGGCGGCGGCATCGGGGAAGGTCGGCACGGCGATGAGGTTGTTTTTCGGCGCCGCCTCGATGATGCGGCGGATCAGCACGTCGACGAAATGGGCGGCCTTGCGGGCGCCGGCCGCGGTGAAATGGATGCCGTCGCCGAGTCTCAGCCGCGTCGGCTGGCCGGAGACGTCCGGGCCGGTCGCGGTATAGCGGTTCTCGGCATCGACGAAGCCGCCCCAGAGATCGACATATTGGCCGCCGGCCTTCTCCACACGCTCGCGATAAAGCTCATTGAAGGTGACGAAATCGGCCGAGAACCGCGCATTCTGTACCGGCGGGGCGCCGACCCAGATCAACGGGATGCGGCGGGTGGCGAAGGCCTCCGCGATGGCGTCGATGCGGTTCCGATAGAGTTCGAGCCAGCGCGGGCTCAGCGGTTCATGGACGGTGTCGCCTTCGCGCAACGGCTGTCGGTCGTTGAGGCCGATCAGCATGACGCCGACGCTGATCTTCTGGTCGCCGGTCAGAATCTCGGAGACTGCCTTCGGCCAGTCATAGAAGTCGCTGCGGACAAGGCCGGAATCGGGCTTCGCCTTGTGGACCACCTCGACATCGGGCCGGTCCTCCAGCGCATCGTCCAATCCGTTGGCGAGGAGGTTGGCGAGCGAGTCGCCTATCACCAGCACATGGTGCGCGACATCGACTTTCGGCACGACGGGATCATCGCGGACGATGACGGGCGCCTGCCGGCGGCGCACCGGCGGCGGCGCGACGACGCGCTGGCGCGGCTGCTGATAGATGACACGCTGCTGCTGCTGCGGTGCCTGCCCGAAGAGGAACTGCAGCAGGCCGCCTTGCTGCTGCTGCTGCGGTTGCGGCTGAAGTCGCTGCTGCTGTGGCGGTCGCTGCTGCCACTGCTGCCGCTGCTGAGGTTGCTGCTGCCAGAACCACTGGGCAAGCGAGACCGACCCGCCGGTGACCAGTAACAGGCAGGCAGCGCAGAGAACCACAGCGAGCGAACGCAGACGCATCGGCCAATCCGGTCAGCGGGCGTGTCCGGACAATATAGGCCGGACAGCGCTTGAAGTCAGCGCTTGCCGCGCATCCGCGCCAGCAGGGCCGGCGTCGGATAGCCATCGGCGATCTCGCCGGCGCTGAGCTGGTAGCGACGCACGGCCTCGCGGGTGCCTGTGCCGATGCGTCCGTCGGGATCGTGGTCATAGAGGCCGAGAGCCTTGAGCCGGTGCTGCAGGGCCTTCGTGCCGGCCATGTCGAGGCGAGGGGCCTTGACCGGCCAGGCGGCCTGGATCGCGGAGCGGCCCATGATGCGGTCGCCGAGATGGCCGACGGCGAGCGCATAGGCGTCGGAGGAGTTGTACTTCTTGATGACGTCGAAATTGGCGGTGAGCAGCATCACCGGGCCGGTATGCCCGGCGGGAAAGAACAGCCGGGCCTCGCCCGAGGAGGGCAGGCTGCGGCCATCGGCGCGGCGGACGCCCGCGGCGGTGAAGGAGGCGAAGCTTGCCTTGCCGAGCCGGTGGTCGAAGCCTTCCGGCAGCGTCACCTCCATCCCCCAGGGCAGGCCGGGCACCCAGCCATAGCCCTTGAGGTAGTTGGCGGTGGAGGCGATGGCGTCGCTCGTCGAACTCCAGATGTCGGCATGGCCGTCGCCGGTCCAGTCGACGGCGTATTTCAGGTAGCTCGACGGCATGAACTGGGTATGGCCCATGGCGCCGGCCCAGGAGCCGGTGAGCTCGTCGCGTTCGGCATGGCCCTTCTGGATCAGCTCCAGCGCGGTCAGAAGCTCGTCGCGGAAGAAGTCGCCGCGATAGCCGATCGAGGCCAGTGTCGCGAGCGACCGGATGACGTCCTTGCCGCCCTTGAAGGAGCCGTAATTGGTTTCCATGCCCCAGACGCCCAGCACGATCTCCTTCGGCACGCCATAGCGCGCCTCGACCTGAGCGAGGACGCTGGCATGCTGCTCGGCGGCCTCGCGGCCGCGCTCGATGCGCGCGCCGCCGACGGCGTTCTGCAGATAGCTCCAGATCGGTGCGCTGAACTCGGCCTGCTTCTTCGTCAGTGCGACGATGGAGGCGTCCGGCGTCACGCCGCGGAAGGCGAGATCGAAGGTCGCTCGTGAAATGCCCCGCGCCTGGGCCAGGGGCCAGAGCCGCTGCAGGAAGATGTCGAAGGAGGCGCTCGCCGGCGTCGCCTGGGGGGAGCGGGCATGGGCGCCGGCGACATTGATCGAGCCGGTCGTCTGCGCCAGCGCGGGCGCAAGGCCGATCACGAACGAGGCTGCGACGACGGACAGACGCATGGGATCCCCTGCAGAACCTTGATGGAAGCACCTCCAGACCGCCCGAACAAGGTTAACCCTGGGTTAAGCCCACGGCGAGGCGGCGAAAAGACGCTGATTTGACAAGCCGGGGGCATTGTCGGACTCTTGCAGGATGAACAGCGCCTCGCCCTTCCGCCGCGGTCTGCACCGCTCGGGCAACCTCATCGCGGGCTTCTAGCCCCGGGCCAGTCGCGCTTGGCGCCACCGGCTCGGGGGCGCTTACACCTCCACGCACCCCATTCCGGTTCCGCCTGACGGCTGCGGCGCATGTCCGCCCGGCCGTCGCGAGCCATTTTTGAAGAAAGACGAAAAACCATGAGCACGACCACCAGGACGCCCGCGCGCCCCGCCATCACCGTCACCGCGGCCGACCACGCCATGCTGAGCCGCATCGCTGCCGGCGCCGTCAACACCATGCCGGAGCTCGCCGCCGAGCTCACCCGCGAGCTCGACCGCGCCCGCATCCTGCCCGAGGGCCGGGTCTCGTCCGACCACGCCCGGATCGGCAGCGAGATCCGCTATCGCGACGAAAGCACCGGGCGCGAAACCAGCGTAACGCTGGTCTGGCCACAGGATGCCGATATCGAGAAGAACCGCATCTCGGTTATGACCCCGATCGGCGTCGCGCTGATCGGCATGGCAGCGGAGCGCTCGATCGACTGGACGACGCGCTCAGGCGATGTGAAGCGCCTGACCGTCATCGAGGTCCGCGAGCCGGCCGAGGAGCAGGCGAGCTCCTGACGGCCGGCCTCCGGTATAAATGCGAGGTTCTCAGGCCGAGGCGTTCTTCTTCCTGAGCGTCTCCTCCCAGGCTAGGGCCTGCGAGACGATCTCCTCGAGGTCGTCATGCTCCGGCCGCCAACCGAGTTCGTTGCGGATGCGGTCGGCCTTCGCGATCAGAGAGGCCGGGTCGCCGGCGCGGCGGCCGGCGAGCGTCACCGGGAAGTCGATCCCGGAGACCTTCTTCACCACCTCGACGACCTGCTTCACCGAATAGCCGCGTCCATAGCCGCAGTTCAGTGTCAGGCTCGTCCCGCCGCTGCGCAGGTGATCGAGTGCCGAGAGATGGGCGCGGGCGAGGTCGGTGACGTGGATGTAGTCCCGGACGCAGGTGCCGTCCGGCGTCGCATAGTCGGTGCCGAAGACGGTGAGGCTGTCGCGCTGGCCGAGGGCCGCCTGGCTTGCGACCTTGATGAGATGGGTCGCGTTCGGGGAGGACTGGCCGGAGCGGCCCTTCGGATCGGCACCGGAGACGTTGAAATAGCGCAGCGCCACATAGGAGAAGCCGTGGGCGCTGGCGGCGTCCTGGAGCATCCACTCGCTCATCAGCTTGGAGCGGCCATAGGGGTTGATCGGGTTGAGCGCGATCTCCTCCGGCACCGGAGAGACGTTCGGCTCGCCGTAGACCGCCGCGGTGGAGGAGAAGATGATGTGCTTCACCCCGCCGCGCACCGCGCTCTCGATCAGCGCGCGGGTCTTCACAGTGTTGTTGAAATAATAGCCGAGAGGATCGCTGACCGATTCAGGGACCACGATCCGGGCCGCGAAATGCGCCAGCTCCGTCACCCCATGCTCGGCGATGACCTTGGCGACCAGCTCCTGGTCGCCGACATCGCCCTGCACGAAGACCACCTCGGAAGGCACCGCCCACCAGAAGCCGGTCGAGAGGTCGTCGAGCACCACGACCTTCTCGCCGCGATCGAGGAGCTCCAGCACCATGTGGCTGCCGATGTAGCCGGCGCCGCCGGAAACCAATACTGCCATCGTCCCTCTCGCCTCATCTTCGTCAGGAATAGGCTCTATCGAGAATCCGTTGACGGGTTCTCAAGGCCTGTCTGCTAATCGTCCCAGATGGCCGTTAAACCATGACGGTTGTACGGCCATTCCCACCACTGCTTGCCGCTGGGGGCTATACCCTGAGGCAACGCTGCTGTGCCCAATGGATTGTTCATGACGAAACGCATCCGCAAGGCCGTTCTTCCTGTCGCTGGCCTCGGCACCCGCTTCCTGCCCGCTACCAAGGCGGTGCCGAAGGAGATGCTGACGATCGTCGACCGGCCGGTCGTGCAGCATGTGGTGGACGAGGCGCGCGCAGCGGGCATCGAGCACTTCATCTTCGTCACCGGCCGCAACAAGGGCGTGATCGAGGACCATTTTGACATGGCCTACGAGCTCGATGACACGCTGGCCAAGCGCAGCAAGACCAAGGAGCTCGAGGCGTTGAAAGCCGATCTGCCGGCCGCCGGCGCGACGAGCTTCACCCGCCAGCAGGCGCCGCTCGGCCTCGGCCATGCCGTCTGGTGCGCACGCGAGATCGTCGGCGACGAGCCCTTCGCGCTGCTGCTGCCGGACATGCTGCACTACAGCCACGGCAAGGGCTGCCTCGCCGAGATGATCGACGCTTACAACAAGCATGGCGGCAACCACATCGCCGTCGCGCCCGTGCCGGACGACCAGACTCATCAATACGGCATCGTCGGTGTCGAGGATGCCCATGCCAAGGTCTCGAAGATCACCGGCATGGTCGAGAAGCCGCCGAAGGGCACGGCTCCCTCCAACCTCCACATCTCCGGCCGCTACATCCTGCAGCCGACGATCTTCAACCTGCTCGCCCATCAGGAGAAGGGCGCCGGCGGCGAGATCCAGCTCACCGATTCGATGATCGCGCTGTCGCGGCAGGAACCGTTCCATGCGGTGCGCTTCGACGGCGAGATCTACGATGCAGGCTCGAAGATCGGCTTCCTCGCGGCGAACGTCGCCTATGCGCTCGATCGCGCCGATCTCGGCCCGCAGCTGCGCGCCGAGATCGAGCGCCTGCTGGAGCGCTGAGCCGAGGCAAATTGCCTCAGCCCTCGTCCTGAGGAGCCATTCCGATTAGGAATGGCGTCTCGAAGGGCGATCCAGGACGTGTCGGAACCAGCTGGAGCATCCTTCGAGACGCAGCCTGCGGCTGCCCCTCAGGATGAGGGCTGGTGTCCTCGCAAGAAACGGATGCGCGGTTGAGCGATCAAACTCTCGTCTTCGACCGCGCTCTCGGCCGCTCGCGGCTGAAGCGCGCTCTTGCTGAAGGCTATCCGGATTTCCTGCTCCAGCGTGCGGCAGGCGATCTGGAGGAGCGGCTCGGCACCGTGCTGCGCGAGTTCAAGGTCGCGGCCGATCTTGGCACGCCGCTGCCGCTCGCTCAGCCGGTCATCGCCGCGAAGGCCGGAAACGCACTGCGCATGGCCGAGGCCGAGGGGGGCGGGGCCGATCTCGTAGGCGATCTGGAAGCGCTGCCCTTCGCAGCGGAGTCGCTCGATCTCGCGGTCTCGCTGCTGGCGCTGCAGGGCGTCAACGACCTGCCCGGCGCGCTCGTGCAGATCAAGCGGGCGCTGAGGCCGGACGGGCTGTTCATGGGCTGCCTACTTGGCGGCCGTACCTTGCAGGAGCTGCGGCAAGCGCTGCTCGAAGCCGAGAGCGAGACGACCGGCGGCGTCAGCCCCCGAGTCGCGCCGTTCGCTGACCTGCGCGATCTGGGCAGCCTGCTGCAGCGGGCGGGCTTCGCGCTGCCGGTGGTGGACAGCGAAGCCGTGACGGTGCGCTATCGCGATGCCTTCGGGCTGTTCCGCGACCTCAAGGCGATGGGCTGGAGCAATACGCTTACCGCCCGCCGCAAGGCGCCGCTCAGGCGCGAGACGCTGCTTCGGGCAGCCGCGCTCTATGCCGAGCGCTTCGCCGATCCGGACGGACGCCTGCCGGCGACCTTCGAATTCGTCTGGGTCTCGGGCTGGGCACCGCATGAGAGCCAGCAGAAGCCCCTGCGGCCGGGTTCGGCCAAGGCGCGGCTGGCGGATGCGCTGGGCGTGCGCGAGATCGGCGCAGGCGAGAAGCCGGGAGACAAGGGTTGAGCCATAGGCAGCCTCGCCTGACGCGCAACGATTTCCGCGTCTTCCGCACCATTACGACGCGCTGGCACGACAACGACGTCTTCGGACACGTCAACAATGTCGTCTATTACAGCTGGTTCGACACGGCCGTGACCGCCTGGCTGGTCGAAAGCGGATTCCTCGACCCGGCGCGAAGCGAGGTCGTCGGGCTCGTGGTCGAGACCGGCTGCACCTATTTCGAGAGCGTCGCCTTTCCCGAAGTCGTCGAGGCGGCGATCGCGGTGGAGCGACTCGGCACCAGCTCCGTCACCTACCGCATCGGCATCTTCCGGCAGGGTGGGGAGCAGGCCGCGGCGCAGGGGCGCTTCACCCATGTCTATGTGCAGCGGGCCGAGCAGAAGCCGGTGCCGATTCCGGATGAACTCAGGGCCGCAATGGCCGCCATCCAGAGCTGAGGGCTGCGCGCAGGCCGGGAATGCGTTGTCTCGCGCGCTTAGGCACGCTATGCCGCCTCAACCCCTTTCGACGGACCGTCAGGAACCCTGAGCCCGTGATTCCGAACGACATCAAGATTACGCCCCAGCTCGTCGCCGAGCATGGTCTGAAGCCTGACGAGTATCAGCGCTTCCTGCATCTGATCGGCCGCGAGCCGACGATCACCGAGCTCGGCATCGTCTCGGCGATGTGGAACGAGCACTGCTCGTACAAATCCTCGAAGATCCATCTGAAGACCCTGCCGACCAAGGCGCCTTGGGTGATTCAGGGGCCGGGCGAGAATGCCGGCGTCATCGACATCGGCGACGGCATCGCCATCGTCTTCAAGATGGAGAGCCACAACCACCCCTCCTATATCGAGCCCTATCAGGGTGCGACGACGGGCGTGGGCGGCATCCTGCGCGACGTCTTCACCATGGGCGCGCGGCCGATCGCGGTGCTGGACGCGCTGCGCTTCGGCGATCCGGACCATCCGAAGACCCGCCACCTCGTCTCTGGCGTCGTCGCCGGCATTGGCGGCTACGGCAATTCCTTCGGCGTGCCGAATGTCGGCGGCGCCACGGGCTTCCATACCCGCTATGACGGCAACATCCTCGTCAACGCCATGGCGGTCGGCATCGCCAGGGCCGACGAGATCTTCTACGCCAAGGCGACCGGCGTCGGTAAGGCGATCGTCTATCTCGGCTCCAAGACCGGCCGCGACGGCATCCACGGCGCGACCATGGCCTCGGCCGAATTCGACGACAGGTCCGAGGAGAAGCGCCCGACCGTACAGGTCGGCGACCCCTTCGCCGAGAAACTCCTCCTCGAAGCCTGCCTCGAGATCATGGCTGCCGGCCATGTCGACGCGATCCAGGACATGGGCGCGGCGGGCCTGACCTGCTCGGCCGTCGAGATGGGCGCCAAGGGCGATCTCGGCGTTGAGCTCGACCTCGACAAGGTGCCCTGCCGCGAGGAGGGCATGAGCGCCTACGAGATGATGCTCTCGGAGAGCCAGGAGCGCATGCTCATGGTGATCAAGCCGGGCCATGAGGACGCCGCCGAGGCGATCTTCAAGAAGTGGGGGCTCGACTTCGCCGTCATCGGCCACACCACCGACACGCTGCGCTTCGTCATCAAACACCAGGGCGAGGTCATGGCCGACCTGCCCATCAAGGAGCTCGGCGACGAGGCCCCCGAATACGACCGCCCCTGGATCGAGACCGCGCCGCAGCAGCGCATCGCGGCCGAGAGCGTCACGCCTCCCTGTGGCAATGCCGAGGCGTTGAAAAAGCTGATCGGCTCGCCGGACCTTTCCTCCAAGCGCTGGATCTACGAGCAGTACGACACGCTGATCCTCGGCAATTCGGTCGTGACGCCCGGCGGCGATGCCGGCGTGATCCGCATCGAGGAGGGGCCGAAGGGCCTCGCCATGACCGCCGACGTCACGCCGCGCTATTGCGAGGCCGATCCCTTCGAGGGCGGCAAGCAGGCTGTCGCCGAGGCCTGGCGGAATCTCACCGCCGTCGGCGCGACGCCGCTCGCGATCACCGACAACCTCAACTTCGGCAACCCCGAGAAGCCGGAAGTCATGGGGCAGTTCGTTGGGGCCGTCCGCGGCATCGGCGAGGCCTGCAAGGCGCTCGACTTCCCGGTCGTGTCGGGTAACGTCTCGCTCTACAACGAGACCAACGGCATCTCGATCCTGCCGACCCCGACCATCGGCGGCGTCGGTGTCCTCGCCGACGTGACGAAGCATGCCACTATCGCCTTCAAGGCGGCGGGCGAGGCGATCCTGCTGATCGGCGAGACGCAAGGGTGGCTCGGCCAGAGCGCCTATCTCGCGACGGTCTGCGGCCGCGAGGAGGGCGCGCCGCCGCCCGTCGATCTCGCGATCGAGCGCCGCAACGGCGATTTCGTGCGCGGGCTGATCACGGCCGGCCGGGTGACCGCCTGCCACGACCTCTCCGATGGTGGCCTCGCCGTCGCTCTGACCGAAATGGCAATGGCCAAGGGCATCGGCGCGGCCATCGAGGCGCTGCCGGCGGGCCCGGCCCATGCCGCGCTCTTCGGCGAGGATCAGGCGCGCTATCTGGTCACCGTTCCGGCCGCGCAGGCCGAGGCGGTGATTGGCGAGGCGAAGGCCGCCGGCGTGCCGGCGCTGGCCATCGGCCGCACCGGCGGTGCCTCGCTTGCCCTGCCGGGCGAGCCGGCGCTGGCGCTCGCCGAGCTGCGCAAGATCCATGAAGACTGGCTGCCGTCCTATATGGCCGGCAAGACGGCCTGAGGAGACAAGACCATGGCGATGGACGCTCATGAGATCGAGCGGATGATCAAGGCCGCCCTGCCGGATGCGGCGGTCGAGATCCGCGACCTTGCCGGCGACGGCGACCACTATGCCGCGACCGTCACCTCGGCCGCCTTCAAGGGCAAGACCCGCGTGCAGCAGCACCAGATGGTCTATGCCGCGCTCCAGGGAAATATGGGCGGCGTGCTGCACGCCCTTGCGCTGACGACGGCGGTTCCCCAAGATTAGAACGAAACCATCCGGCGGGCCTTGAACCCGCTTCAGGAGAACAAGTGATGTCCGACGTCAACGCCCGTATCGATGCGGAAGTGAAGAACAACGACGTGGTGCTCTTCATGAAGGGCACGCCGCAATTCCCGATGTGCGGCTTCTCCGGTCAGGTCGTGCAAATCCTCAGCTACATCGGCGTGCCGTTCACCGGCGTCAACGTGTTGGAAGACCAGGAAATCCGCGAAGGCATCAAGGCCTATTCCAACTGGCCGACGATCCCGCAGCTCTACGTGAAGGGCGAGTTCATCGGCGGCTGCGACATCACCCGCGAGATGTTCCAGTCCGGCGAACTGCAGCAGCTCTTCGAGGAGAAGGGCATCGCGGTGAAGCAGGCGAGCTGAAACTCCGGGCTTCGACCTCTCCCAGAGGGCGGTAGCGCCATCCGCGCCGCCCTTGATCGCTGCGGCAAATCGCCCTGCGCCGCAGCGCTAAGTTGTTGCCTGCCGACTCGCCCATTCGGCGTAGAGGTCCGGGGCTGAATCCAGCCGGACCGGCAGATACTGGATCTTCATCGACTGCTCGGCGAAGGGCTTCGCCAGATCGGCATAGATCGCTGCGGTCGAGAGCCCGTAGGGCGCTCCATCCTCGTTGGAATAGGCGTAGTAGACCTCCGCGACGCCGGAGAGGCGCATCGCTGCCATGCACATCGGGCAGGGATGTCCGCTCGCATAGACCGTGCACCCCGCGAGGCTGGGCGAGCCCAGCTTGCTGCTGGCGGCCCGGATCGCCATCAGCTCGGCATGGGCGGTCGGGTCATTGGTCTTGAGGATCTCGTTGACGCCGCTCGCAACGACCTCGCCGTTCCTGACGACCACGGCACCGAACGGGCGCCCGCCATGCTCCAGATTGTCCTGTGCCAGCGCGATAGCCTCGCAGAGAAAGCGCTGCTGGTCCTCGGTCATGGCCTCCTCACCTTTCGTCTCAGGCCGCGGCGCATTGCGGATGCGGCTTGCGGATGCGCTCGGTCGAAGCGGGGTGTTTCTCCAGCATGGAATCGGGCCTGACCGGGCGGCGCACCAGCTCGCCACCGCAATTCGGGCAGGTGCCGGCGAAGCGCGTCTCGGCGCAATCGCTGCAGAATGTGCATTCGAAGGTGCAGATCAGGGCGTCGCGGGACCTTGGCGGCAGGTCCCGGTCGCAGCATTCGCAGTTTGGGCGCAGTTGCAGCATCGTCATCTCCTTCCTCTGTCGCTGCGAAGCATGACGCCGATCGGGCCTTAGACCAGCGATTTCGCGTGATCGGACCGATCAATCGGTCCGATCGGATTCCACCGTCATTTCACCAGCAGCCAGTCCTCGACGACGAGCGCGTCGAGCCCACTCGTATAGAACATCAGGATCGCGTCCTCCGTCGTGTGCAGGATCGGCTTGCCCATGATGTTGAAGGAGGTGTTGAGGAGGACAGGCACGCCGGTCAGCGCGTGGAAGGCCGCGATCAGCGCATGGTAGCGCGGGTTGCGTTCGGGCGTGACGCTCTGCAGCCGGCCGGTGCCGTCGGCATGGACGACGGCTGGCACGCGGTGGCGCACCGCCTCCTTCCAAATCAGGGTGCGCTCCATATAGGGCGCGTCCTGATAGTCCTCGAACCAGTCGGGGCCGTGCGCTGCCAGGATCGAGGGCGCGAAAGGGCGGAAGGCCTCGCGGTACTTCACCTTGGCGTTGAGGATGTCCTTGGCGTCGAGCGGGCGGGGATCGGCCAGGATCGAGCGGTTGCCGAGCGCGCGGGGGCCGAACTCGGCCCGGCCCTGCACCCAGCCGACGAGCTTGCCTTCGGCCAGAAGCTCGGCCGTGGCGAGCGGAATCTGGTCGGCCGGGAGCTTCTGCAGCCGCGGCTCCCAGGCCCGCATGCGTACGAGCGGCTCGGTCGAGATGGATGAGCCGAGATAGGGCGTGAGCGGGCCTTTCGGCGCGCGCCAGCCGGGTTTGGCCTTGGCGTGGCTCAGCCAGGCGGCGCCGATGGCGTTGCCGTCGTCGGCGGGAGCCGACGGCACGAAGACGTTCTTGAAACCGTGGCGGCCGGCGATCCTGCCGTTGAAGGAGGAGTTCAGGGCGCAGCCGCCAGCGAGGACCAGATTCTCCGACGGCACGAGCGCGGCTGTTTCCGCGAGCAGCGCTTCCATCATCTCGGCGAAGGCCTCCTGCCCGCAGCGGGCGAGATCGGCCCAGCCCTGGTCGCCGATGCCGGCTGGCCGATGGGCGCTGATCTCCGCCGCGACGTCTCGCACGATGTCGATATCGGCGAAGCGGAGCTTGTGCCCCTCGATCCCGTAGAGCCGGCGCAACTGGGCCATCAGACGCGGGTCGGCCTTGCCGTAGGGCGCGAGGCCCATGATCTTCCATTCCTCGCCCTTGCTCCGGTCGAAGCCGGCGAGGTCGGTGACGAGGCCGTAGAAGAAGCCGATCGATTCCCGGCCGCGGTGGCGCTTCACCTCGCGGATATCGCCGCCCTCCAGCCCGAAGATCGCCGAGGCGCCGGTTTCGCCCATGCCGTCGACGACGAGGCAGGCGGCGTTGCTAAAGGGAGAGGACCAGCAGCCATAGGCCGCATGGCTAAGATGGTGGCCGTGCCGGTCGATGCCGGTGATGTTCGCCTTGCCATGGGCACGGTCTAGGCCGACGAGGACGCCCAGCCCCGCCTGACTCTGCGCGTGATGGAGCGAGGCGATCAGCGCGCGCTCGGTCCGCTCCGGCGCGAGCGAGCGGCTCAGCTCGGGAGAGAGTCCACATACCTCGTCGAGGGTGAAGGAGCCGGCGCGCGCCATCTGGTCGAGAAAGCCGGTGAACTCCTCGCTCCAGCTCGTGGCGATGCGGACTTCGGCGCCCGCCGGGATGTGACGCTTCAGCAGACCTTCCATTCGCGCGACCGTGTCCGGCTCGCAGTTCGGGGCGCGCTTGTATTGCAGGTAGCGCTCGGTCGCCTCGGCGAAGAGCACCGCGCCATCGGGGCCGATGATGGCTATGGCCGGATCATGGAAGGTGGTCGCGAGGCCTATCGTGTAGGTCATGGCCTGAACGGTTATCGCCCATCGGCCGGTTTGGGGCAAATCGCGGGAGGGGCGGGCGGGGGCTACTTCCCCATCGCCGCGGCCATCAGCGCCTTCGAATCGGCGCTGGCCCAGTCGGCCGGGCCCTGGATGATGGCGAGCTCGCAGCCGGACCTGTCGACGATCAGGCTCACCGGCATGCCCTCGACCTTGTGGGCCTGGCGCAGAGTCTGGAAGACGCCGGCCTGCGGGTCTGCGTGGTAGGCCAGCGCCGTCACCTTGTTCTCGGCGAGCCAGGCCTTCGGCTTGTCGAGGTTGCGGGTGTCGATATTGATGGCGACGACAGCGAAATCGGACCCGCCGATTTCTTTCTGCAGGGCGTCGAGCGCTGGCATTTCCTTCAGGCAGGGCGCGCACCAGGTCGCCCAGAGATTGACGAGCAGCGTCTTGCCCCTGAAGGCGGCGAGCGTCGTCGGCTGGCCGTCCGGCCCATTGAAGGACAATTCGGGCGCGGGCTGCGGCTGGGAGCGGACCTCGACGGCCGCGACCTCGCCCCTGGCGAGCGGCTTCATGCGCTGGGCCGTGGTGCGCGCCGCGCTGCATGATCCGTTGCCGGCATCGCCTCTCACGGAGTAGAAGGCCGCAACGCCAGCGAGGCCGAGCGCCGCCACGACCCCGAGGGCCAGTCCGATCTTCGTTCCAGACGTCATCGCGCGTCCTCAAAAGCAGGAAAGACCGCCGTGAGCAATCGCATGTGGGGAGGGCGTTTCGCCACAGGCCCCGACGCCATCATGGAAGAGATCAACGCTTCGATCGACTTCGACAAGAAGCTCTGGCGACAGGACATCCGCGGCTCGCTCGCCCATGCCGCCATGCTGGCCGAGACCGGCATCCTGACGAAGGATGACGTCGCGACGATCACGGCCGGCCTGAAGCAGGTCGAAGGCGAGATCGAGAGCGGCAAGTTTACGTTCTCGCGTGCGCTTGAAGACGTGCACATGAACGTCGAGTCGAACCTCAAGGACAAGATCGGCGCCGCCGCCGGCCGGCTTCACACCGCCCGCTCGCGCAACGACCAGGTCGCGACCGACATGCGGCTTTGGGTCCGCGATACGCTGGATGAGCTCGACGTCCAGATGGCCGATCTCCAGCTCGCCCTGGCCGAGAAGGCCGACACCTATGCCGGCGCCGTGATGCCGGGCTTCACCCATCTGCAGTCGGCGCAGCCGGTCACCTTCGGCCACCATCTCCTCGCCTATGTCGAGATGCTCGGCCGCGACCGCAGCCGTGTCCGCGATGCCCGCGCCCGTCTGAACGAATGCCCGCTCGGCGCGGCGGCGCTCGCCGGTACCTCCTTCCCGATCGACCGGCACATGACGGCGAAGGCGCTCGGCTTCGACCGACCGACCGCGAACTCGCTCGATTCGGTCTCGGATCGTGACTTCGTGCTGGAGACGCTGTCGACGGCCTCGATCTGCGCCATGCATCTGTCGCGCCTGGCCGAGGAGATCGTGCTGTGGGCGACGCCGCAATTCGGCTTCGTCAAGCTCTCCGACGCCTTCTCGACCGGCTCCTCGATCATGCCGCAGAAGCGCAATCCCGACGCGGCCGAGCTGGTGCGCGGTAAGGCGGGGCGCGTCTTCGGCGCGCTGCAGGCGCTGCTGACCATGATGAAGGGCCTGCCACTCAGCTATTCCAAGGACATGCAGGAGGACAAGGAAGGCACCTTCGATGCCCTGCAGACACTGTCGCTGTGCCTGGCCGCCATGGCCGGCATGGTCCGTGACATGCAGCCGGATCTCAAGACGATGAAGAAAGCGGCGGGCTTCGGCTACGCCACTGCCACCGACCTCGCCGACTGGCTGGTTCGCGTGCTGAAGATGCCGTTCCGCGACGCGCATCACGTCACCGGCCGGCTCGTCGGTATCGCCTCGGAGAAGAAGATCGGGCTGGAGAAACTCAGCCTCGCCGAGATGCAGGCCGTGGAGCCACAGATCACCGAGGCCATCTTCGCCGTGCTCGGCGTCGATCAGTCGGTGAAGAGCCGCGTCAGCTACGGCGGTACGGCGCCGGCCAATGTCCGCCGGCAGGCGCGTCGCTGGCTGAAGCAGCTCAAGAAAGGCTGAAGGCTGTGGCGGCGAGAGCCTCGCGCTCCGCCGCTTCCTCCGCTACTGTCCCGCCACGCTTCGTTCGAGGGTTCGCTTTCGTGCTTGATTCCCGCCTGAAACTCGGCCGCACCCTGCTGGTCGTCGGCCTCCTGGCTGTTGCGCTCGGTGCCTGCGGCCGCAAGGGCCCGTTGGAGGCGCCGCCCACCGCGACCAACGCGATCGACTTGCCCGACGATCAGATCGGCGCGCAGCCCAACAATGACATGTCCTCCTATGGCTCGACCTCGGTGCTGGCGAAACCGGCCAAGGCCAGCAAGGCCATCACCGTTCCGGACAAGCCCTTCCTGCTCGATCCGCTGATGTGATCCTCCTCCGGCCGCGATCCGGCCGGAGTGCAGCTGCGCCCGAAAGTCATACTGATGCACCATTTTGCCTATCGCGACGGCTCGCTTCATGCCGAGGGCGTCGATCTCGAACGCATCGCGGCGGAGGTCGGCACGCCGGTCTATGTCTATTCGACCGCGACGATCGAGCGGCACTACAAGCTCTTCGAGGCGGCGGTGAAACAGGCTGCGCCGGCGGGCAAGGCCCATGTCTTCTACGCTATGAAGGCGAACGGTAATCTCGGCGTGCTGAAGACGCTGGGCGCGCTCGGCGCCGGCATCGATACCGTCTCGGAAGGCGAGGTGCGCAAGGCGCTTGCCGCCGGCATTCCGGCTGAGCGGATCGTGTTCTCCGGCGTCGGCAAGAGCGAGCAGGAGCTGCGCTTTGCCGTCGAGGCCGGGATCTACCAGGTCAATATCGAGAGCGAGAGCGAGCTGAACCTGCTCTCGAAGGTCGCAAGCCAGCTCGGCAAGCGCCAGGAAGCGGTGTTCCGGGTCAATCCCGACATCGGCGCCGGTGGCCATGCCAAGATCACGACCGGCTCCTCGGAGAACAAGTTCGGCGTCTCCTTCGAGGAGGTCGGGCGGCTCTATGCGCGTGCGGCCAATCTTCCGGGCGTGCGGCTCATGGGGCTTGCGGTCCATATCGGCAGCCAGATCCGCGAGATCGACGCCTTCGAGGCAGCCTATGCCAAGATGGTCGCGCTGGTCGGCGAGCTGAAGGACGAGGGCCATCGCGTCGAGCGGCTCGACCTCGGCGGCGGACTCGGCATCCCCTACGACATCCCCAGGGAGTTCGATTACGGCCCGGGGCTGATCGAGGCCTATGCCGCGATGGTCGGCCGCGTGACGAAGGGGCTCGACGTCGAGCTCGGCTTCGAGCCGGGCCGGCTCATCGTCGGCAATGCGGGCATCCTGCTGACGCGGGTGCTGCATCTCAATCCGCGCCCCACCAAGCAGTTCCTTGTGGTCGACGCGGCCATGAACGACCTGGTGCGGCCGGCCATGTACGAGGCCTATCATGAGATCTGGCCGGTGGCTGAGCCGGCCGACGGGGCTGCCACAACCGCCTACGATGTGGTGGGGCCGATCTGCGAGACGGGTGACACCTTCACCGCCGGCCGCGCGCTGCCGGCACTGAAGCAGGACGATCTCATCGCCTTCATGACCGCCGGCGCCTATGGCGCCTCGATGTCCTCGACCTACAACCAGCGCCCGCTGGTTGCCGAGGTGATGGTGAAGGGCGACGCCTACGCCGTGACGCGCCCGCGCCAGAGCTATGAGGAGCTGATCGGGACCGACCGGCTGCCGGGGTGGTTCGGCTGATCGGCGCCGTGATTCTCGGGTGACGCGAAGCGCAGGCCTGAGAATTTCTCGCAGGATAAGGCGCTGGTTTCCGAAGTGCTCGGGTCAAGCCCGAGCATGACGGTGCCGTGCGTTCACGAAAGACGGAGCGTTGTGCACCGCGGCACCTTCGCGCTGGCAATGCCACATTCCCATGTTAGCTTACTCCTCTTGGACGATCTCACAGGTGGGGGGCTGCCCGGAGCGATGGCATGAGCGAGGCAGAGCGCCGCAAGGCGCCCGATACGATCCACGGCATCCGCAAGCGGCTCACCCGCCTCGCCCTGGCCTCGCGCCTCTCGCTCGGCTGGGAGCGGCTGTGGCCGCGGCTGTGGTTGCCGCTCGGTGTTGCGCTCAGCTTCTTCGCCGTCTCCTGGTTCGGCCTCTGGACGCATCTGCCCTGGTATGGGCGCATGGCGGGCGTGCTCGCCTTCGCCGCCGCCTTCGCCGGCAGCCTCTGGCATGTCGCGCGGCTGGTGCTGCCGACGCATCGCGACGCGCTGACCCGGCTCGATCGCTCCTTCCCCGGCGGCCACCGCCCGGCCGCGGCGCTGGAGGACAGCCTTGCCGTCGGCTCGTCCGACCCTGTCTCGCAGGCGCTGTGGAAGCTGCATGTCGAGCGCCAGAGCCGGCAGGTCGCCGGCCTCCGCGTGGCGCCGCCGCGCCCGCTCATGGCCAGCCGCGACAGGCTCGCGCTACGGGCCGTGCCGCTGCTTGCCGCGATCACCGCCCTCTTCGTCGCCGGGCCTGAGACGACACAACGCCTCTCCGCCGCCTTCGACTGGAAGGGGCCGTCCGGCACCGCGCCCTCGACCCGCATCGACGCCTGGATCGATCCGCCCGCCTATACGCGGCTGCCGCCGATCCTGATCGATTTCGCCAAGCTGACGAGCCCCCATCTCAGCGCGCCGGAGAAGTCCGTCATCGTCGTGCGCATCGCCGGCAAGACCAAGATGGACGTGGCGACGACAGGCCGGCTCGAGCTCGTTCAGCCGGAAGCCAAGCAGGGCGAGGGCAAGGACGCTGCCGCTCCGGCCAAGCCGACGCAACCGGCGGGCGCGCAGCAGGCTGTCCTGGAGCGACGCTATACGCTCGCCGGCAACGGTACGCTGAAGCTCACCGGCAGCGGCGCGCCGGGCATGACGCTCAACATCACGGCGATCGCCGACCAGCCGCCGCAGATCCGCTTCGCTGATCCGCCGAAGCCCGTCACCGGGGCGCAGACGGGTGCTTTAAGCCTGACCTATCGCGCCAAGGACGATTACGGCATCGCCTCGGTCGAGGCGACCGTCTCGCGGCCGGATACCGGAAGCGGCCGCTCGCTGGTCGAGCCGCCGAAGCAGAACCTCGCCGTGCCGCCCTCCTCGGGTGTCGAGGAGGAGATGAAGAGCACGGTCGACTTCTCCGCCCATCCCTGGGCCGGGGCCAAGGTCCGCATGGTGCTGACCGCCAAGGACGAGGCGGGGCAGGAGGGCCGCAGCGAGGCGATCGAGGTCGTGCTGCCGCAGCGCACCTTCACCAAGCCGCTGGCCAAGGCGCTGGTCGAGCAGCGCCGCAAGCTCGTGATGAACGTCGACGATCGCTCCAAGGTGCAGCTCGCCATGGATGCGCTGCTGATCGAGCCCGATCTCTTCATGAAGGAGACCGGCGTCTATCTCGGCATGCGCCTGCTGACCGAGCGGCTGCGCCGGTCCGACAGCGACGACGCGTTGCGTGAGGTCTCCGAGCTGATGTGGGCGATGGCGCTGCAGCTCGAGGACGGCGACATGTCCGACGCCGAGCGCGCGCTCAGGCAGGCACAGGAGAACCTGCAGCAGGCGCTGGAACGTGGCGCCTCCGAGGAGGAGATCAAGAAGCTCACCGACGAGATGCGGCGGGCGATGGACAATTTCATGCGCCAGCTCGCCGAGCAGATGATGCGCCAGCAGCAGAACGGCGACCAGAACCAGATGTCGCAGCTGCCGGAGAATTTCCGGACGGTGACGCCGCGCGACCTGCAGAACATGCTCGACCGCATCGAGGAACTGTCGAAGCGGGGCGACATGGCCGAGGCGCAGCGCCTGATGGAAGAGCTGAACCGGATGCTCAACAATCTGCAGATGGCGAAGCCGGGCCAGCGCGGCGACCCGCGCCAGAACCAGATGAACCAGGCGCTCGGCGATCTCGACCGGATGACGCGCGACCAGCAGAACCTGCGCGACGAGACCTATCAGAACGAGCAGCGCCAGCAGAACCGCGCCCAGCGCGGCCAGCGCCCCGGTCAGCAGCAGGCGCGTCCGGGCCAGCGTCAGCAGGGCCAGCAAGGGCAGCGCAGACAGCAGGGCCAGCGCGGCCAGCAACCGGGCCAGCAGCCCGGCGAGCAGGGGGAGGACGGCGAAGGCGGCGAGGGCATGCAGGGCGAGAACGGCGAGGGGCAGGGCCTCTCGCAGCGCCAGCAGGCCCTGCGCGAGCGGCTGCAGGAGCTGCAGCGGCGGATGCGCGGCATGGGCGCCCCGCAGAGCGGCGAACTCGGCGAGGCCGAGGACGCGATGCGCGAGGCCGAAGGCCAGCTCGGCCAGGGGCAGGGCGAAGGCGCTCTCGATGCCCAGGGACGTGCGCTCGACGCGCTGCGCCGCGGCGGCCAGAACCTTGCCCAGCAGATGCAGGGCCAACCCGGCGAAGGCGACGGAACCGAGGGCGCCTATGGCGAGCCCGACGGGCGCCCGGCCGGCCGGCCCTCCGCGCAGCAGCGCAGCAGCGAGGATCCGCTCGGCCGGCCACAGCGCCAGCGCGACTGGGCCGATGGTCGGGTGAGGGTCCCCGGCGCCGACGAGAGCGCGACCCAGCGCGCCCGGCGCATCCTCGAGGAGCTGCGCAAGCGCCTCGGCGATCCGCTGCGCCCGACTGAGGAACTGGAATATCTGGAGCGGCTGCTCCGGCGGAATTGAGCCGGGGCGTCATTCTCGGGCGAAGCGGAGCTTCGGCCCGAGAACCTCTTGCAAGATGAGGTGCGGGAGGCTCCGTTGCCCACGAGATGCTCGGGTCAGGCCCGAGCATGACGGCCGGCTTCAGGCCTTGCGCCCACCCCAGCTCGCGACCAGCGCCCCGACGACGATGAGCGCGCAGGCGGCGGCGAGCAGCCAGCTCGGCTGCGCATAGCCGAAGATCACCAGCGTCAGCGTCGAGAGCACCGGCGCGGCATAGGAGGCGACACCGAGCAGGGCCACGTCGCCGCGCTTCATGCCGATGTCCCAGACGGCGAAGGCCAGTCCCATCGAACCCAGCCCCAGGCCGAGCACGCCGACCCATTCGGCCGTCGTCAGCGACCAGAGCGTCGTCTCGAAGACGATGTGCAGCACGAGCGCCGGCACGGCACAGCCGAGCACGGTGAGGCCGATGCTCTCGGAGGGCACGTTGGAGAAGCGACGCGAGACCACCGAATAGCTCGCCCAGACGAAGGCGCCGAGAATTGCGAGGACATGGCCGAGAGCGAGCCCGCTGCCGGTCCCGAGCCCGCCGGAGACCAGAAGCGCCGTGGCGACGAGGCCGATCAGCGCGCCGACGAGATGGCGGGGCTTCAGCCCGCCGCCCGGCAGCAACGCGGCGAACAGCACGATCAGCAGCGGCCAGAGATAGTGGATCAGGTTCGCCTCGGCAGCCGGCGCCGTCTTCACCGCGGCATAGTAGAGCGTCGAGTCGCCGAAGAGGCCGTACAGCCCGAGTGTGAAGGAGGCTGGCGTCGGCCAGATGCGGGAGGCCTGGCCGCGCAGCACGGCGATGGCGAGGATCAGCAGCCCGCCGATCGCGAAGGTCATGACGACGAGCTGCAGCGGCGGCACGCGCCCGGACATCGCCGTGAACAGGGCGAGCGTCGACCAGAGCAGGATGGCGCAGAAGCCGATGAGGGTTGCGGTGCGGGTCGTCATGGAGGGTGAGACAGGCGGGAGGGTACTGACCGGCGATAGCAGGTTTCAGGGGGCTTGCCGATATGAGCGCGGCGGCGTTCGGCGTTTTTCGGCGTGATGGCGGCGCCAATGACGCAGCAAGCCCCATCAGGGGGGGCGCGGAAGGGGCTGCTGACAGGCCGCTGCCATGCTGCAGTGCAGCTCGGCACAGCGGCCATGGGGGCCATGCTCAGGGCGCCGAGCCGGGCGGTTGACCGGAAGCGCGCTGCGGCCCATTGCCTCAGTCATGACCGCGATTCCGATGTCGTCCGCCGCTCGCCGCCCGCTGATGCCGGTCCTGGCCGCGCTCAGCCTCGCGCATCTGCTGAACGATCTCGTCCAGTCGATGATCCCGGCGCTCTACCCGCTGATCAAGAAGGCCTACGATCTGGACTTCGTGCAGATCGGCCTGATCACGCTGGCCTTCCAGGTGACGTCGTCGCTGCTGCAACCGCTGCTCGGCTATGTCACGGACCGCCGCCCCTGGCCCTATGCGATGGTCGCCGGCATGTGCGCGACGCTATCGGGGCTGCTGCTGCTCTCCTTCGCGCACAACTACGGGACGGTGCTGCTGGCGGCAGGGCTGGTCGGCCTCGGCTCGGCCGTGTTCCATCCGGAGGCGACGCGCATGGCCCGCCACGCGGCGGCTGGCCGGCAGGGGCTGGCGCAGGGCGTCTTCCAGGTTGGCGGCCATGTCGGCTACGCCATCGGCCCGCTGCTGGCGGCGATGGTGGTGGTGCCGCGCGGGCAGGAAAGTCTGTCGTGGTTCTCCGGTGTGGTGCTGCTGGCGATGCTGGTGATGGGCTGGCTCGGGGCGCGCTATTCGGCGCTCCGGCGTGACCAGAAGGCCGCCAAGGACCATGTCGAGGAGGTCGCGAACCACGGCCTGCCGCGCGGGCGGGTGCTGCTGGCGATGGCCATCCTGGTGGTGCTGCTGATCTCGAAGAACGGCTACACCGCCGCCTTCACCTCCTACTACACCTTCTACCTGATCGAGCGTTTCGGCATCGACCTGCAGCTCTCGCAGATCATGCTGTTCCTCTATCTCGTGGTCGGTGCCATCGGCGTGATCGTGGGTGGCATGGTCGGTGATCGGATCGGCCGCGACCGCGTGATCTGGCTGTCGATCCTGGGCTCGCTGCCCTTCGCGCTGATGCTACCCTATGCCGACCTGTTCTGGACCGCCGTGCTGAGCATCATCGTCAGCTTCATCATGGCGAGCGCCTTCTCGGCCATCCTGATCTACGCGATCGACCTAGTGCCGCATCGGGTCGGGCTCGTCGGCGGGCTGTTCTACGGGCTGTCCTTCGGGCTGGGCGGCGTAGCGGCGGCCGGCATCGGCGCGCTCGCCGACTGGATCGGCATCATCGCCGTGTTCAAGCTCTGCGCCTGGCTGCCGGCTCTCGGCCTCCTGACCTTCCTGCTTCCGAAGAGCACGCGATAGGCGCGCTGCACGGCAGTGCCAGATCGCCGCGCGTCCGATAGGACGCGATAACGGCGATCTGTGTATTTGTTGTCGCATCGGATTGATCCGAAAAGTGGCTTCCACTTTTCGGTCCGATGCCATGTGCGAGCTCGCCATGCTGCGGCCAATATGGCTGTGGACGTTCGGCAGGGATCAGAATCGCTTGCCGAAGCGTTGGGACCCTGTCTGGTCTACAGCGCGGCGCCTCCACCGGCCGGAATGCTGACGGCCGCTGCCGCAGGGATTGGCCGATGCTCGTACAGATCGGAACGCTCATCGCCGCGACGAGCCTGGTGCAGCTCGCCAACGGCTTCTTCAACACCTTCCTCTCGCTGCGCCTGACACTGCAGGATTTCGGCCCGACCGCGACCGGCGTCGTGCTCAGCGCCTATTTCGTCGGCTTCACCGTCGGCGCGGTCTACTGCGGCGACGTGATCCAGCGCATCGGCCATATCCGCGCCTATACTGCCTTCGCCGGGCTCGTCGTCATCGCGACTGCGGCGATGCCGCTGCTGACGAGCTCGTTCGTCTGGGCGGGCTGTCGGATGGTGATCGGCATCGGCTGTGTCGGCCTCTTCATCACCACCGAAAGCTGGCTGAACGCCAAGGCGCGGCCGGACCAGCGCGGCCGCGTCTTCTCCGTCTACATGGTCGGGACGTTCCTCGCGCTGGCGGCGGGCCAGCTCGCGATCGCCCGGCTCACGATCAGCTCCGCCGGGCCGTTTCAGGTTATCATCGCGCTCTTCGCGCTGGCGTTGGTGATGGTCAGCACGACGCGGGCGGAGGCGCCCGGGCTCGCCCCCGAGGCGAAGCTGCCCTATGGCGATCTCACCCGCCAGGCGCCGGCCGCGGTCGCGGGCTGCGTGGTCAGCGGCGTGGTCACCAGCGCCTTCTACGCGCTCGTGCCGGCCTGGATGCTCAGCTACGGCATCTCGCAGGAGACGATCGCGCTGTTCATGCTGGTCGCGGTGCTGGGCGGGCTCGCCTTCCAGGTTCCCGTCGGGCGTCTGTCGGACCGCAACGACCGCCGGCGCGTGCTGGTCGGGCTGGCGGTCGGCTTCGCCGTCTCCGTTATCCTGCTGACGGTGGTGCCGCGCTCACTCATCCTGGTGCTGCCGGTTGCGGCGGCGCTCGGCGGATTCATGTCGACGCTCTATCCGGTCTGCGTCGCCCATGCGCTTGACCGGATGCCGGCCGACCGCGTGGTGGCGGTGAGCGGGCGGCTGATCCTGGTCAGCGGCTTCGGCTCTGCGCTCGGCCCGCTCGTCGGCACGGCCATCATGGCGCGCTACGACATCGACGGACTGCTCTACTTCATGGCCGCCACGGCACTGCTGCTGGCCGGCCTGGTTGTCCTGCGGATCCGGATGCGGGACGCGCCGGCCCATGTCGAGCGGCCCTTCGACGTCATCGCGCCGCTCAACCCGCCGATCGCCCAGGAGCCCGAGGCGACCGAAGCCGACGGGACGCCGCGTCCCTTGGCTGTCTGACGGCGGGGATGGGTCGGCTCTTGGGTCGCGAGGTCATCCCGGCTGCAGCGAAGCGCAGAGCCGGGATGACCGCGTGGTTCCTCGCGAGCGCGGCGGCAAAGCCGCGCCAGGGACCTCACGCCATGTATTGCCCGCCATTGACCGCGAAGGTCGCGCCGGTGGCGAAGGCGCCGTGGTCGGAGGCGAGCCAGACCACCATCTGCGCGATCTCTTCCGGTTTGCCGAGGCGCCCGGCCGGGATGCCGGCGACGACGCGCTTCAGCGCTTCCTCGGGCATGGCCGCGACCATGTCGGTGCCGATATAGCCGGGGGTGATCGCGTTGATGGTGATGCCCTTGTTGGCATTCTCCTGCGCCAGCGCCTTGACGAAGCCGATGTCGCCGGCCTTCGAGGCGGAATAGTTCACCTGGCCCATCTGGCCCTTCTGGCCATTGATCGAGGAGATCACGATGACGCGGCCGAAGTTGCGCGCGCGCATGCCCTCGATGACCGGGCGCGTCATGTTGAACAGCGAATCGAGATTGGTGCGGATCACCGCCGACCACTGGTCCTTGGTCATCTTGTGGAAGAAGCCGTCACGCGTGATGCCGGCATTGTTCACCAGGATGTCGACCGGGCCGTTCTCGGCCTCGACCTGCGCGATGCCGGCGGCGCAGGCGTCATAGTCGCCGACATCCCATTTATAGACCGGGATACCCGTCTCGGACTTGAACTTGGTGGCGGCCTCGTCATTGCCGGCATAATTGGCGGCGACCTTATAGCCCGCTTCGAGCAGGGCCTTGCAGATCGCCGCGCCGATGCCGCGCGTCCCACCGGTAACCAGCGCAACCTTCGTCATAGTCGGTCTCCCCTTGGTCGTTCCCCGACGGGCTTGCCGCCATTGTTGTTTGGACGATCCGGGAGCGGGCGAGAAAAACTCGTCCGCTTCCATCATGATGACCCTGTAGGGGGTGGCCCGGCCTTGAGCTGTGTCAAAGGCCGGGAAGGTTCAGCCGTTGAAGACTTAGCGCTCCACGGCCATGGCGACGCCCATGCCGCCGCCGATGCAGAGCGTGGCGAGGCCCTTCTTCACGTCGCGCTTGGCCATCTCGTGCAGCAGCGTGACGAGGACGCGCGCGCCGGACGCGCCGATCGGGTGGCCGATGGCGATGGCGCCGCCATTGACGTTCACGATGTCCGGGTTCCAGCCGAGGTCCTTGTTGACCGCGAGCGCCTGCGCGGCGAAGGCCTCGTTGGCCTCGACGAGCTCGAGATCGCCGATCTTCCAGCCGGCCTTCTCCAGCGCCTTGCGGGTCGACGGGATCGGCCCCGTACCCATGATCGCCGGGTCGACGCCGGCCGTTGCCCAGGAGGCGATGCGGGCGAGCGGGGTGAGGCCGCGGCGGGCGGCTTCCTTGGCGGTCATGATGACGAGCGCGGCGGCGCCGTCATTGAGGCCCGAGGCGTTGCCGGCGGTCACCGTGCCGTCCTTCGAGAAGGCGGGCTTGAGCTTCGCCATGGCCTCGAGCGTCGCGCCGTGGCGCGGATACTCGTCGCTGTCGACAACGATGTCGCCCTTGCGGGTCGAGATGGTGAAGGGGACGATCTCGTCCTTGAACTTGCCGGCCTTCTGCGCGGCCTCGGCCTTGTTCTGCGAGCCGACGGCGAACTTGTCCTGCTCCTCGCGGCTGATCTGGTACTTGGTCGCCACGTTCTCGGCGGTCGTGCCCATGTGGTAGCCATTGAAGGCGTCCCAGAGCCCGTCCTTGATCATGGTGTCGAGGAACTTCGCGTCGCCCATCTTGATGCCGCCGCGGAGATGCTGCGCATGGGGCGCGAGTGACATCGATTCCTGGCCGCCGGCGACGATGATGTCGGCATCGCCATTGGCGATCTGCTGCAGGCCGATGGCGACCGTGCGCAGGCCCGAGCCGCAGAGCTGGTTCAGGCCCCAGGCCGTTTTCTCCTGCGGAATGCCGGCCGCCATCGCGGCCTGGCGGGCCGGGTTCTGGCCTTGGGCCGCAGTCAGGATCTGGCCCATGATGACCTCGTCCACCTCGGCCGCCTCGACCTTGGCGCGCGACAGCGCCTCCCTGATCGCGGCCGCGCCGAGCTCGTGGGCGGGAGTGTTGGCAAAAGCGCCGTTGAAGGCGCCGACCGCCGTGCGGGCCGCGCCGACGATCACGATGTCCGTATCTGCCATGAGAGGGTTCCTCGTTTTGTGTTCATGACTCTCGCCGCTCCCGTCGGCGAAAGCCTTCTCCGCCACCTTCGAAGCCTGCTGCGACGCCGTCAAGACGGACGGAGGGGGAATTCGGGAGAGCGTCCGGTCGCGGGCCAGCGCAATGCGCCAGGTCAACCATGCCGCTCAACCATCCTGCGGCGATTTTTGCAGCGCGCACGCAAAGAGCTTGCAGTGCAGCACCGACCGGCTATCGTCACCTTGGGGTCGAAGACCCTTGGGGGAGGCAGTTCCGTAGAGCACGCCGGGTTCACCGATGGCCGCGGATGAAATGCAAGCAGGATCTGATGGCCAACGACAAAGAACCGACCGTCATCAAGAAATACGCCAATCGGCGCCTTTACCATACCGGAACCAGCTCTTACGTGACTTTGGAGGACCTCGCCGGGCTCGTGCGCTCGGGCGAGGATTTCGTTGTCTATGACGCGAAGTCGGGCGAGGACATCACCCGTTCCGTGCTGGCGCAGATCATCTTCGACGAGGAGGCCAAGGACGGGCAGAACCTTCTGCCGATCGCGTTCCTGCGCCAGCTGATCCGCTTCTACGGCGACAGCATGCAGGCGCTGGTGCCGCGCTACCTGGAATTCTCGATGGATAATCTCACCCAGGAGCAGAGCAAGTTCCGCGAGCAGATGGCCAAGGCCTTCGGCGGATCGGCCTTCGGCGGCAACGCGCTCGACGCCATCCAGGCGCAGACGCGGGCGAATATGCAGATCTTCACCGAGGCCTTCCGGATGTTCAATCCGTTCACGGCGGCGGCCGCCGCCAAGGCCGGCGGCACAGTGCCGGAACCCGCCGCCAAGCCGGGCACGGAAACGAGCAGCGGCGAGCTCAGCGATCTCAAGCGCGAGCTCAGCGAGATGCGCGAGCGGCTGGACAAGCTGTCGCGGGGCCGTTGAACCCGCCCTGCCGGTTTTGAGCCGCGCCCCTGCGAAGCGGGGGCGCGGCTTTTCGTTGGGGGATAGGGCAGCAGCGGCGGTCAGCGTCCCAGGAAGAGCGTGATCGCCACGACGTTCACGAGATCGACGAAGAATGCCGAGACCAACGGCAGGATGATGAAGGCGTTCGGCGACGGCCCGTAATGCTTGGTCACGGCTGTCATGCTTGCGATCGCGGTCGGAGTCGCCCCGAGCGATAGACCCGTGAAGCCGGCGCTGAGCACCGCCGCCTGATAGTCCCGGCCCAGCAGCGGAAAGATCGCCAGCAGGATGAAGGCCACGGCCAGGACCGCCTGCATCGCAACGACGATCAGGAGCGGCCCTGCGATCTCCGCCAGGGTCCACAGCTGCATGCTCATCAGCGAGATGGCCAGAAAAATCGACAACGCAAAGGCGGAGATCAGCGACAGCGCGGGCGAGCGCGCGGGCCAGGCCAGTTTCGGAAAGATCAGGGGTACGGAGTTCGAGAGGACGATGCCCATGATGAGGCAGGGCACGAAGAGCGGCAGCTTGATACCCGTCGCGGTCAGTGGGCCGTGAACGAGATAGCCGAGGATCACCGCGACATTGACCACCAGGAGGGCCTGCATGATGCCGAGCTTGTCGATCGGCGCGGCATCGGCTTCAGGGGCGATGCCGCCTTGGGCCGCTTCCTTGGCCTCGGCGATGAGTTTGCCGCGTTCGATCAGGAACTTCGCGATTGGGCCGCCGAGCAGGCTTGCGACGACCAGACCCAGCGTCGCGACCGCGGTCCCCGTTTCCATCGCGGCCGGGAAGCCATGTTCGGCAGCGATGGCCGGCGCCCAGGCAATCGTCGTTCCGTGCCCGCCGACGAGCGCGACCGACCCCATGATCACGCCGGCGGCGGATGGCAGGCCGAATAGCGAGGCGCCGAGCGCGCCGACCCCGTTCTGCAGGAAAACGAAGATCACCGTCAGCACGCACAGGATGATCAAGGTCTTGCCGCCTGCCAGCAAGTCGGACAGGCGCGCATTGACCCCGACCGTGGCGAAGAAGATGACAAGCAGCCTGTCTCGCGTTGTCATCTCGAAGATCAGATCGGCGCCGGTCGCGGCGTGGAAGGCCCAGAAGGCGAGTGCGGCGAGGAAGCCGCCCGTCACCGGTTCCGGGATGTTGTAGTCCCGCAGGAATGCGATCCGGCGCGTCAGCAGCACCCCGACAAGGTAGACGACGATGCCGAGCGTCAACGTCAGGAAGTCTGGCGCCACGAGGGAGTGAGAAGCTTCCGTCATCCAGCATGGCCTCCGCGGAGCAATTCAACGCCGGGGCAGGTCCGTGAGTGTTGCTCCCTGCACAGCCGGCGTATCATCAGGAGGGACCGGAGGCAAAGAGGCCGAGACACAGGCGATCAGGTGGTCCGCGCGCGGTCGCGGGCGCGGTCGTGACTCGTGGTCTGCCGCCTCGCCTGTTCGAAACGGCGCTTATGTCAGCCCGCAGCCGTTCGCCATTCCGGCCGGGTCGGCTCCTGCAGCTCGGCGCGGCCGACCAGGTGGCCCTGCAGATAGGTCACGCCCCAGTCGCGCAGCATGCCGGCCTGGGGCTCGTCATCGACCCATTCCGCCACCGTCTCGACGCCGAGATGGCCGGCGAGGTCGACCAGCGTGCGGACATAGAAGCGGTCGTCGGTGGAACGCCGCAGGTTCTGCGTGAAGGCGCCGTCGATCTTCAGGATGTCGATCGGGAAGGCGCGCAAATGCTTGATCGAGGAGTGCCCGGCGCCGAAATCGTCGATGGCGATGCGCGCACCCTGTTCCTTGATCCGGCCGAGCAGCTTGGCGATGCGGGCGGGGTTGTCGATGGTCGCGGTCTCGGTGACCTCGACGATCAGCCGGGCGGCCTTGTCGCTCGCCATGCCGGTGCAGGCGACGAAGGCGTCGAACCATTCCGGATCGGAGAGCGAGCGCGGCGAGACGTTGACCGAGAGCACGAGCTTCGGATCGGCCTTCAACATCTCCATGGCGAGCTCGAGCACGCGATGGTCGAAGAGCCGCACCAGCCCGCGCCGCTCCAGCATCGGGACGAGCTCGGTCGAGGCGAAGTAGAGCCCGGCCTCGCTTTGGCCGACGCGCAGCAGCGCCTCGTGGAAGGCGATCTCGCGCGAGACGGTGCGGACGATGGGTTGCAGGGCGAGGCGCACGCGCCGCTCGTTCAGCGCGGCGATGGCCTGCACGTCGAAGCCGACCGGATCTTCCCCGGGGCTGCGGCGCGGCCGCGGCTTGGCGATGACCGCCCCGTCGACGGCGCCGGCCCGGGCGCTCGCGAGCGCGCCCTCGGCGGCGGTCAGGACCTCGCCGCCATGGTGGCCGAGCTCCGGGGCGCTGGCGGCGCCGACGCGCAGCCTGACCAGCGCGATGCCGCGCGCGGTTTCGATCGCGGATTGCGCGACAATCTTGGTGAAGCGGCGGGCGGCCGATTCGATCTGGTCCTGCGGGCAGCCGACGAGCAGGATCGCGAAGCTGTTGCCGGCATAGCGGACGAGGTGGTCGCGCCGGCGCGTCACCGAGCGCAGCCGCTCATGGACGGTGTCGATGATCTCGTCGGTGGCCTCATGGCCGAAATCGTCGTTGAGGCGGGCGAGCTCGTCGATCGAGGCGACGAGGACGACGACCGGCCGCTCTGCCGGCAGATGCTCTTTCAGCGTCGTGTCGATTCGCTCGATCAGCGCAGGGCGGTCGCAAAGCTCGCTGCCGGGCTGCGCCAGTTCCTCGGGCCTTGCCGCCCGCTCGATCCGGAGCACGCCGCGCGCGGTCGCCGGACGACCATCGGTGCCGGCGAACCAGCGGCCTGTGTCCTCCGCCCACATCTTGCGGCCAGCGAGTTCGAGAGCATAGCGCGTGCGGTAGACGACGCCCTCGCCCTGATCCGTGTCGCCGGAGCAGAAGATCGCGTCATAGCGGCTGGGCCCGCTGCCGGGCTCGACCAGACCGGCGAAGGAGAGCCCCCGCGTGAGCGCCTGCTCCGGAACCGGCCCGAGCACCTCGCCGACATTGGGGCCCCAGCTCAGCGTGTCGCTCTGGATGTCCCAGCCATACACGACCTCTCCGATCGACGAGAGGACACCGCGAGGATCGACCGGACCGCCGTTCTGGAAGCGGAAGATCGATGGCGTGGGCATCGTGCGGCCTCGTTGCAGAATGCGCTGCGGCGTGGGGGGCGGCGTCCCGTCCGATGATGGGAGTGCTTCGGAACGATACGATTGGCCTGATTAACGCCCCGTTAAGCCTGGCCAGCGATTTGCTCCCGGTCCTCCGTCACAACCTATCCGTGTCGGAGTGGGACATGTCCGAGGCCGCATCGGGAATCGAGGGCAGTGCGCGCAACACCAGCGCGTCAGCGCTTCTGCTGCTGCAGGCGGCGGCTGCGCGGGCCGAGATCGGCCCTTTCGCCCGGCGGGGGCGGGCGACACCGCAGGCGGCCGCCGGAAGCTATCGGATGGCGGCGCGATTAGCCGGGGAGGCGGCCTCCGGCCGCTCCTGAGCGCTTTTCCACGGGATTGCGCAGGCCCGGGCAGCGCGCAAAGAAAAACCGGCCTAGCGGCCGGTTCTCAATCATTCGTCCGATGGCCGATTCGGCCTCAGGCGTCGGTCTTGACCTTCAGGACCTGGCGGCCGCGATACATGCCCGACTTCAGGTCGACATGGTGCGGGCGGCGCAGTTCGCCGGAGTTCTTGTCTTCGATATAGGTGGGCTGCTTCAGCGCGTCGGCCGAGCGGCGCATGCCACGCTTCGACGGCGACGTCTTTCTCTTCGGAACGGCCATGATACTCTCCATCGTGCCGCCGTCGGGACGCGCTGGCTTCAAAGCCACGCCTCCGCCACGGCGACGGATCAATCTCGTGAGGCGTTGCCCATACACGCTCGGGCGCCGGATGGCTAGTGCTGAATCCGGATTTCTTTGCCGCGCAAGGCCAGTCAGCCCGGTATAGCACAGTCGCCGAGGGAGCCGAGCTGCTCCATGCGGAGCAGAATCCTTCCGGAGGCCGATTGCAGCGCGCGGCTGGGTCTGGCCGGATTGCGCAGGGCCGGGTTCGGCAGGGCGCCGGCGAGGCGGGCGGCCTCCGCCGGGGTGAGCCGGCTGGCGGGCTTGCCGAAATAGCGCCGGGCCGCGGCCTCGGCGCCGAAGAGGCCCTCGCCCCACTCGGCGACGTTGAGGTAGACCTCCATGACGCGCTCCTTGCCCCAGGCGAGGTCGAGCGCCATCGCCATCGGGATTTCCAGTCCCTTGCGGACATAGGAGCGCCCGGGCCAGAGGAAGACGTTCTTGGCGGTCTGCATCGTCAGCGTCGAAGCGCCACGGCTGGGTCCGTCCTCATCGTCCAGCACCGCGTTGAGCTCGATCCAGTCGACGCCGCGATGGCTGCAGAAGCGCTGGTCCTCGGAGGCGATGACGGCACGGATGAGATGCGGCGAGATCCGGGTCAGTGGCACCCATTCGCGTTCGACGGAACGGAATGTCGCCCAGCGGCCGAGCATCAGCGTCGAGGGCACGGGTACGAAGCGGTAGAGGGCGGTGGCGACCACGAAAGCCAGGAAGAGCCAGAAGGCGATCCGCAGGCAAAGCCCCAGAAACCAGCCCAGCGGGTTGCTTCGCCCCCGTCGTCCCGTCGACACGCTCACCATGGCCTCGCACCTTGACGATGTGGCAAACGTCCGGCAAGGCCCCGTTCGGCAGCGAACGCGAGATCCGTCAATGAGTTCCGTACCGTCATCCCGCGGCGAGAGCGATCTCGGCCAGCGCCTTGCGCAGACGGCCGAGGCCGTCGAGCGGCTGCTCGGGGAGCTGCTTTCGGCCGAGCCGGCCGCCGGCGAGATCGCGCGCCCGGCGCGGCTCGTCGCGGCGATGCGCCATGGCGCGCTCGGCGGCGGCAAGCGCCTGCGGCCCTTCCTGGCGGTCGAGACGGCGCGGCTCTTCGGTGCACCCTCCGCGCAGGCGCTCAGGGCAGGCACGGCAGTCGAGCTGCTGCACTGCTATTCGCTCGTCCATGACGATCTGCCGGCGATGGACGACGACGATCTGCGTCGGGGTCGGCCGACGGTGCACAAGGCCTTCGACGAGGCGACCGCGATTCTGGCGGGCGACGCGCTGCTGACGCTCGCCTTCGAGGTTCTGGCCGATGAGGCGACGCATCCTGACGGCGCGGTGCGCGCGGCGCTGGTCGCGACGCTGGCGCGGGCTTCCGGCCTCGGCGGCATGGTCGGCGGCCAGATGCTCGACCTGGCTGCCGAGGGACGCTTCGAGGAGCAGCGGGGCGCGCTCTCCGAGGCCGCGATCCGGCAGCTCCAGGCGATGAAGACCGGCGCGCTGCTGGCGGCGAGCGTCGAGATCGGCGCGCGGCTCGGCGGCGCGGATGCGACAGCACTGGCAGCGCTCGGCCGCTATGGCCGCGCGCTCGGCGCAACCTTCCAGGTGGCCGATGACATCCTTGACGTCGAATCGGACGCGACCCAGATGGGCAAGGCGACCGCCAAGGATGCCGACAAGGGCAAGGCGACGCTGATCGGTGCGCTCGGCCTCGACGGTGCCAAGCGCGAGCGCGACCGGCTGAGCGACGAGGCGGTGGCGGCGCTCGCCGGCCTCGGCAACACGGCCGATGTGCTCAGGGCAGCCGCGAGCTTCGCGGCGCAGCGGAAGAGCTAGTTGCCGCCAAAACGCCGTCATGCTCGGGTTTGACCCGAGCATCTCTCCGACCGGAATCTTCTCGTCCTGAGATTCCCGGGTCGAAGCTGCGCTTCGCCCGAGAATGATCGTGGTCCGTTACCGCCAGCGGCCGAAGGCGTCCGCCAGCGTCTGGCTGCCGGAGATGCCCTTCTCGAAGGTGATGATGCCGCGCCGGCCCGAGGCGAAGCGCACCGGGATATCGACCCAGGCCCGGTTCAGAATGAGGTCGATGTTGCGCTCGACCTCGACCGGCACGTTCGACAGCGCCGCCACGAAGAGATTGTCGCCGAGCGCCGAGTTGATCGCCGAGAGCGGCGCGCCGCGCTCGCCTTCCTCGGTCTTGAACTGCGGCACGCCGATTTCCTTGACCGCCTGCGTCGACGCTTCGCCGGTGACGGTGAAGCGCAGCCCGATGATATGCGAGGCCGGGAAGGCGGAATCGGTGTTGCGGCGGATCGTGAAGTCGAGGTTCAGGCCGGCGTCGGGGATCTCGATGGTGGCGCGCACGATGGTCTCGACCGGGCGCCCCTGGCCGCCGCTCTCGCTGTCGAGGCGCCAGAAGACGCGGCCGTTGACCGCCCGCGGCTGCTGCGGGTTCTCCGGCACTTCCGTGTAGAGGATGGCGCGTTGCGCCACGGCGATCTCGCCGCCGGGCTGCGGCACAGGGATGCCTGGCGAGGCGTTCGTCGCGCTGCCGGGACGGTTCTGGGATGCAGCGCCGGCCTCGCCGAGGCGCTCGGTGATCTTGCCGCCGCCATCGGGCTGGGCAGGGCGGGAGGCCTGCGCCGTCGACTCGCTGGTGGTGCGCGCCGGCTCTTGCGGCCTGAGCTTGTGGACATAGATCGCGGTGCCCGCGATCGCCGCCACCGCGATCGCGACGACGACGCCGACCACGGCGGAACGGATATGGTTCGGGTTGACCCGCGGCTCGCGCGGCGGCAGCAGGCGCGGCCGGGCGACCTGCGGCTCGGCCGGCTCTGGCAGCGGCTCACCATGGTCCTCGCCCGCGGCGGGCGGCAGCGGCGCGAATTCCGGCGCCTGCCGCGGCTCCGGCGGCCAGGAGGGGGCTGCTGCGGGTTCGGCCGGGCGGATCACCGGGCCGCCGGCTGCCGCCTGCAGGGCCGGCTCGTCCTCGTAATCCGCCTCGATCCGGGCGACGGCCTCGTCGAGCGCCAGGCGCTCGCGCATGATCTCGGCCTCGCTCAGCGGCGGGTCGAGACCGCGCAGCTGCGCAAGCAGTGCCGCCCGAGCCCGCTCGTAGATGGCGCGGCGCGCCTCGGGAGAGTTGTCGGACAGCCCGGCGACGGCACGCGCCAGGATCGGATGGAAGTCGGCCATTCGCCTCACTTGTCGCTGATGGCGGCTTGCGTCAACCCTCGAAGGGCGGCGTCATCCTTCGAAGGGCGAGGTCACCCTTCGAAGGGATTATGGACCAGAATGGTGTCGTCGCGCTCGGGGCTGGTGGAGAGCACGGCCACGGTCGCGCCGATCAATTCCTCGATGCGGCGGACATATTTGATCGCCTGCGCCGGCAGATCGGCCCAGGAGCGGGCGTTGGCCGTCGAGCCTTCCCAGCCCTCGATCGTCTCGTAGATCGGCTCGACGCGGGCCTGGTCGCTCTGGCCGGCCGGCAGATGCTCGAGGATCTGGCCGTCGAGCTTGTAGCCGGTGCAGACCTTGATCTCCTTGAAGCCGTCGAGGATGTCGAGCTTGGTCAGCGCGATGCCGTCGATGCCGGAGGTCTTCACCGTCTGACGCACGAGGCAGGCGTCGAACCAGCCGCAGCGGCGCTTGCGGCCGGTGACGACGCCGAATTCCTTGCCCTTGGTGCCGATCAGCTCGCCGATCTCGTCGAAGAGCTCGGTCGGGAAGGGGCCTTCGCCGACGCGGGTCGTATAGGCCTTGGCGATGCCGAGCACATAGCCGACTGCAGACGGACCCATTCCGGAACCGGTCGCGGCCTGGCCGGCGACGATGTTGGAAGAGGTGACGAAGGGATAGGTGCCGTGGTCGACATCGAGCAGCGCGCCCTGGGCGCCCTCGAACAGGATGCGGCGGCCGGCGCGGCGCTCGGCGTCGAGCAGCGCCCAGACCGTGTCGGCGTAGGGCAGCACCTCGGCGGCGACGGCCTTGAGCTGGCCGAGCAGCTCGCCGGCATTCACCTCGTCGATGCCGAGGCCGCGACGCAGCGCGTTGTGATGGGCGAGCAGGCGCTCGATCTTGGCGGCGAGCAGCGCCTCGTCCTTGAGGTCGACGACGCGGATGGCGCGGCGGCCGACCTTGTCTTCATAGGCCGGGCCGATGCCGCGCTTGGTCGTGCCGATCTTCATGCCGGCGTTCGAGGTCTCGCGGAAATGGTCGAGCTCGCGGTGCAGCGGCAGGATCAGCGTGGCGTTGTCGGCGATGCGGAGGTTCTGGGGCGTGATCGCGACGCCCTGCGCGCGCAGCTTGTTGATCTCCTCGACGAGGTGCCAGGGATCGACGACGACGCCGTTGCCGATGACCGAAAGCTTGCCCGGCCGCACGATGCCGGACGGCAGCAGCGAGAGCTTGTAGGTGACGCCGTCGATGACGAGGGTATGGCCGGCGTTATGCCCGCCCTGGAACCTGACGACCACATCGGCCTGGCTCGACAGCCAGTCGACAATCTTGCCCTTGCCCTCGTCGCCCCACTGGGCGCCGACCACCACAACGTTCGCCATGAGCGAGGTGTCCCTGCTTGTTTCGCGTATCTGGCGCAAGCGCCCGCGCAAATGCAGAACCCCGACGCAAGGCCGGGGTTCGGGGCAGGTCCTTGCAAGCCCTCATGGGCCAATGTGCTCTGCAGGTCAAGTTTTCCGTAAGTAAGCAGGACAAAATGCGGGATAAACCCGGGGAGCATGGCCGCTCTGCAGGATCGCCGCAGTGATGCTGCCGCAATCGGCGTAAAGGGTAACAGGCGCCGGCAAGGATCGTGCTTGTCTGCGCTTAGAACCAAGGGGACTACACCGATCATGACGAAGCTCGACGCCTGGCTCGACCAGCACCATGCCGCGTTCACGGAGATCCGCCGCGACATCCACGCGCATCCCGAACTCGGGCTGGAAGAGGTGCGCACCGCCAAGCTGGTCGCCGACAAGCTGCGCGAATGGGGCGTCGAAGTCACCGAGAAGGTCGGCCAGACCGGCGTCGTCGGTGTGATCCGCGGCAACAAGCCGGGCGCGCGCGCCATCGGCCTGCGCGCCGACATGGACTGCCTGGCGCTCGATGAGACGACCAATCTTCCCTATTCCTCGAAGAATCCCGGCCGGATGCATGCGTGCGGCCATGACGGCCACACCACGATGCTGCTCGCGGCCGGTCGCTACCTCGCCGAGAACCGGGATTTCGAGGGCACCGTCAACCTGATCTTCCAGCCTGCCGAGGAAGGCCGCGGCGGCGCCAACGCCATGCTGGCGGACGGCCTGTTCGATCGCTTCCCCTGCGATGCGATCTACGGCCTGCACAACACGCCCGGCATGCCGAGCTCGAGCTTCGGCACCACGGTCGGACCGTTCCTGGCGGCGGCGGACACCTGGAAGGTCGCCTTCCACGGCGTTGGCGGCCACGGCGGCTCGCAGCCGCACCGCTCGACCGACATCACCTATGCGCAGGCGCATTTCGTGCTCGGTCTGCAGGGCATCGTCGGCCGTAACGTCGCCCCGCTCGACACGGCGGTGATCAGCGTCGGCTACATCCATGGCGGCGACGTCAACGCCTCGAACGTCATCCCCTCCGAACTCATCATCGGCGGCACGGCGCGGACTTATTCGCAGGAGGTGCGCGACAGCGTCGAGCGCCGCATCGCCGAGCTCGCTGCGGCGACCGCACAGGCCTGGGGTTGCAGGGCCGAAGCCTATTACCGTCGCGGCACCAGCCCGCTGGTGAACGAGGCCGAGCAGGTCAAGGTCGCGGTCGCGGCGGCCTCCGGCGCGGTCGGCGCCGAGCATGTCAACGGCCAGCTGCGCCCTGGCACGGGCGGCGAGGACTTCGCCGAGATGATGCTGGTGCGGCCCGGCGCCTTCATGCGCATCGGCAACGGCGTCAATCCCGACGGCTCCTTCGTCGGCCTGCACACGCCGCTCTACGACTTCAACGACGCCATCATCCCCGACGGCGTGCGCTACTGGGTCGGCCTCGTCGAGCAGGAGCTCGGCCAGCCCCTGCAGGCGGTCGCGGCGGAGTGAGCAACAAGCCGGTCGTCATGCTCGGACTGAGTCTGGCCATGACGATCCGGCCTCCGAACGGAACGAGACCATGAAGACGCTCGCCATCTCGACCTTGACGATCTGCGGCATCGACGAGCTGCCCGGCAACAGTAGCCGCGAGGTGACGCATGTGCTCTCGGTGCTCGACCCCGACCGGGCCGAGCTCGACGCCTTCGGCGCCTATGGCGCGCATCATCGCGTGACGCTGCGCTTCCACGACATCATCGAGCCGCTGCCCGGCCAGATCATGCCGGCGGCGGAGCATGTCGGCGAGATCCTCCGCTTCGGCGAGGGCCGGCGGGAGACGGCGACGGCGCGCACGGCCGGCCATCTGCTGGTGCATTGCCATATGGGCATCTCGCGCTCGACCGCGGCGATGCTGGCGCTGATGGCACAGGCCGATCCCACCGAGAGCGAGGATGCACTCTTCGCCCGGCTGCGGGAGATCCGCCCGCAGGCCTGGCCGAATTCGGTGATGGTCGGCTTCGCGGACCGGCAGCTCGGCCGCCAGGGCCGACTGACCGAGGCGCTCGGCCGGCACTATGCCCACCAGATCGAAGTGCAGCCGAAATTCCGCGTCTGGATGAACGATCTCGGCCGCAAGCGCGAGCTGGAGATGGCGTTGTGATTCAGCCGCTCGTCGCGCGGCGCATGTAGACGCGCGGCGAGGTTCCGAGGCGGCGGGTGAACATGGTGGTGAAGGCGGCGACGTTGTCGTAGCCCGCCAGCATCGCGATCTGCGTGACCGGCGCGCCGTCGGCAAGCTTCGGTAGGCAGGCGAACAGGCTGGCCTGCTGCCGCCAGGTCGCAAAGCTGAGCCCCGTCTGGCGCCGGAAGAATCGCGTGAAGGTGCGCCGGCTCATCGCCAGGCTGCCGGACCAGTCGTCGACCCGGACATTCGCCGATGGCGCCTCCATGAAAGCGCGGCACAAGGCTGCCAGCCGCGTATCCCGCGGGAAGGGCAGGGCGAGCGGCTGCGGCGTCAGCGCGGCGATCTCGGCGACGAGCAGGTCGAGAACCAGCCGCGCCTTCCGGCCGCCGCTATCGCCCTCGCGCAGGCGGATCGCCTCGACGATGAGGCTGCGGAAGAGATCGGTGATCTCGAGCACCTGCAGGCCGCGCCCGGCGAGCGCTGTTTCATCCGGCGGCAGGTAGACCGAGCGCATGCTGGCTTCGCTCATCATCTCGACGGAATGGGCCATGCGATCCGGGATCAGCAGCGCATGGCCGGGCGGGATCATCCAGCCGCCGAGTTCGGTCACGATGAGCGCGGCACCCGAGAACATGCAGAGCAGCTGGACATGCCGATGGCAGTGCGGCGGCACCACATAGCCGGCGGGGTCGTCGGAGTGGTGCAGCAGGATGCGGTTGTCGGGCTGGGAGACCCAGCCGACCTCCTGCACATAGGTCTCGTCCAGCGTCGCGACGATCGGTGCCGGCAAGCCGCTCATCAAAATGGCCCAATCGCGAAAGTCTTCGACCAGAACACGAATGCCGGCCATCGGCAAGCCTTGTAGAAGGAGCGTGAAGGGACGCCGGTTCGGGCGCATGAGGGCTCTTGTGATGGTTGCAACATCGGAAGGGGCGAAGCCCCGGCTGGAGAGGACGGCGATGCCGATCCTTCTCGCCGTGAGCTTCTGCCATCTGCTCAACGACGTGATGCAGTCGCTGCTGGCCTCGCTCTATCCGTTGTTCAAGGCGAGCTATTCGCTCGACTTCGTCCAGATCGGTCTCTTGACCATGGCCTTCCAGGTCACGGCTTCGCTGCTGCAGCCCGGCGTCGGGATCGTGGCCGATCGCTGGCCGATGCCGTTCTCGCTGCCGGTCGGGATGGCCTCGACCTTTTGCGGTCTCGTGCTGCTCGGCAATGCCGGCAGCTTCGCGCTGCTCCTGGCGGCGGCCTGCTTGATCGGGCTGGGCTCGGCGATCTTTCATCCTGAGGCATCGCGCGTCGCGCGGCTGGCCTCGGGCGGCCGGCACGGCCTCGCCCAGTCGTTGTTCCAGGTCGGCGGCAATATGGGGTCGGCGGCGGGGCCGTTGCTGGCAGCCTTCATCGTGCTGCCTTTCGGCCAGGGCAGCGTGGCCTGGCTTTCGCCGATCGCGATGATCGGCGTCGTCGTGCTGTGGCGTGTCGGTGCCTGGTATACCGACCATCGCGCGCGACATGTCGGCAAGCCGGCCGCCAGCCGCGCCCTGCCGTTGCCGCGGGGCAAGGTGGCGATGGCCTTCGGGCTTCTCGTGCTGCTGACCGCGACCAAGAACGTCTACATCGCCAGCATATCGAGCTATTTCACCTTCTATCTGATCGAGCAGTTCGCCCTCGGCGTGCGCGACGCGCAGCTCATGCTGTTCCTGTTCCTGGGCGCGGCCGCGGCGGGCACCTTCCTCGGCGGGCCGATCGGGGACCGCTTTGGGGCGCGCTTCGTGATCTGGTTCTCGATCCTCGGCGTCATTCCCTTCGCCCTGATGCTGCCCTACGCCAATCTGTTCTGGACCGGCGTGCTCAGCATCGTGATCGGCTTGGTCTTTTCCTCTGCGTTCTCGGCCATCGTGGTGTTCGCGCAGGATCTGGTTCCCGGGCGGGTCGGCATGATCGCGGGGGTGTTCTTCGGCCTCGCCTTTGGTGCCGGCGGGCTGGGCGCGGCATTGCTGGGCAGCTTCGCCGACAGCCATGGCATCGCCTTCGTCTACCGGGTCTGCTCCTATCTGCCGCTGCTTGGACTCTTGACGATCCTGCTGCCGCGCATTCCCCGGCGGCATTGAGAGGCAGCCGGGGAATTGGCCGTCGTCACTCCGCGCGCGGCGGCAGCGGCGGCTGCTCGAAGGTGAGCTCGCGGTCGCCCGGCCATTTGATGCGATAGGCCTGCTTGATTTCCTTCTCGGTGCCCGGCGCGAGGTCGAAGGTCCAGGCGGAGACGCCGCGCTTGTCGCCGAGCTGCTTCTCGGTCGGCGGCGTGGTCTGCGCCGCGATGGTCTCGACCGTGATCGCGCTGTTCTCCGTGAATGGGGTGCGCTGCAGCACCGTCACCTTGACCGGGCGGGCATGCAGGCTCTTCACCACCGTGCGGAATTCGCGCAGATCGGTGCGGCTCTGGCCGAGCCAGCTCGGCTCGTTCTCGCGGCGCTTCACCGGGGCGAAGGTGACCTTGATGCGGTCGTCGGCGCCGAAGCCGAGCTCGACCTTGTCGCCCGGCGCCACCAGCCCGAACCGGCCCATGCCGATATAGGTGCCGTCGCGATGCAGCGCGACGCGGCCGGGCAGCAGCGGGGCCTCCTCGTCATGGGTGAAGCCGGCCTCCAGATAGGCCTTCTGCTCCAGCTCGGGGACGGTGCGGGCGGCGAGCGTCGCCTCCAGCTTGCGCTGCGTCAGAACCACGGTCTTCGGCGAGCCGTCCTGCGGGATGGTGACGCGGCCGGGCACCTGGAAATTCGCCTGATAGGCACCGGCCTCGATCTGCGCGACCTGGACATCCGCCTGGCGGGGAGCCGGCGCGGCTGCGCGCTGCGATTCCTGGGCCTTCATCTGCGCCATCGCCTCCGCCTCGGCCTCGGCCTTCGCGCGTGCCGCCGCCATCGGCGGGGGCGCGGCGGCCGCGCGCGGGCGGCTCTCATAGATGGAGGGCGGCTCGAAGAAGGCGACCTGCATCGGCGTCAGCTCGGGCGCGCGGGTGCCGCCGGCCGAGCGCGTGGTCGAGAGCGTCAGCGCCACCTCGTCCCAGGCCTCGCCGGTACGCTGGCGGATCTCGGCGCGGCGCGTCAGCGCGATCTCGGGCTTCTCGCCCGTCGTCGTCAGCCGCGCTTCGTAGTTCGGCGTCCAGTTCGCGCCGGAGACGCGGTAGCTCACCGTGAACTCGGCCGCGACGGGCTGGGGAGCCTCGACGGCGATGGCCACGTCACGCTTCAAGGCGGCGGAGCGGCCGGGATGAGGACGTGCGCGCTCCAGCGCTGCGATCTCCGCCTCGGCATCGGCCAGGCGGCCACGCACGCCGCGCAGCTCGTCCTGCACCTTGACCAGCGCGGTGCCGATCGCCTCGAAGACGGCCGGCCAGTCGGCGACGGGCAGGGCCTTGCCGTCGGGGCCGAGCTTGTCGGGGCCGGTCTGGGAGAAATGCTCGATGGTGGTGCGCTTGGCCTCGATCGCGGCGATCTGGCCTTCCAGCTTTTCCTTCTCCTCGCGCAGCACCTTGAGTTTCGCTTCGATCGTCGCGTCGAGCACCGGCTTGGCGTCGCCGGGCGCGGCGCGGACATCGACGGCGCCGACCGAGAAGGCGCCGTCGCCCTTGCCCTCGACGCGAATCGAGGACGGGTCGATCGAACCCGGCAGGCCGCGCAGCACGATCTGGGAAGCGCCTTGCAGCAGTTCCGCCTTGCCGAGGCGTGTCACCACGGCCCCGTCAGGATAGACGGTGACGCGGTCGATCCGGCTCGCAAGGTCCGCCTCGGCGGCGCCGGCCAGGCCCGGCGCCAGAAACAGGGCCGCGGCGGCAATGTGGCTCTTCATGAAATCGTCCCCCTGAATGCATCGACAAATAGCGATAGGTGCTTTCGAATTCGGCTGGCCCATGGCGGAATTGGGCCGGAATGCGGGTGCCCGACATCCTGCGTTCAGGGGAGGTGGCCAGGTGCTGCCACCACGCTCCTGACGAAGGTCCGCGATCAAAACGGATAGCGGGGGTAGGAAACGGGAGACGGTCATGTCCACCATCTTTTCCGAGGCCCTGATCAGCGCCGCGCCGCATGAGGGGATTCCGGCCGGACAACGGATCTTCGAGCCGTTCATCGGCAGCTGGGATCTGGTGGTGAGCTGGTACCAGCCGGATGGGTCGCTCGAGCGCCGGCAGGACGGCGAATGGCATTTCGCGCGCGTGCTAGAAGGGCGCGGCATCCAGGATGTCTGGATCGTGCCGCCGCGTTCGCAGCGGCCGGCCGCCGGTGGCGACTACGAATACGGCACGAGCCTGCGCTTCTATGATCCGACGATCGAGGCCTGGCGCTCGACCTGGATCGGCCCGCAGCACCACGTCGTCCATGTCTTCACGGCGCGACGTGTCGGCGATCAGGTTCAGTTGGAGACAGTCCTCGACGGCCAACGCATGCGCTGGCGCTTCCTCGACATCACGCCAGAGAGCTTCACCTGGCGCAATGAGCGCGAGATCGACGGGGCCTGGGTGCTGATGCAGGATTTCGCGGCGCGGCGGCAGCGTGGATAAGGCGTGGCGTCAGGCCGGCGCATGGTTCTGGTCGGGGCGAACGTCGTTGAGCATACGACGATAGTGGTCGGCCTGCTGGTAGCTGCGCTCGGCCTCGATGCGGTCGCCCGCGGCCTCCTGCGCGCGCGCCAGGCTCGTATAGTGCTCGCAGCGCGCCCGCAGGTCGGAGCCGGTGAGGTTGGCCGGCGAGCGTCGCCCGCTTCGGGCTGCGCCCTCGGCCGTCAGACGCGGTCTTGTCCGGTCCATCTCGTTCTCCTCAACCCATGATCTGGGCGACGATCTCGCGCAGTTCCTCGCGGGACAGGCCGCAAGGTTGCGGCATCCAGTCCGGCGGTGATTTGGGCGGGGGTGTCCGGCGCGCGGCCGCAGCGGCTCGCTGTGCCTTCGCCTGTTGGTGCTGTACTGTGTTTTTCATTGTAGATCCGAAATCGCAGGCTTCGTTCCCGCATCGGCGTCCCGCGATATTCGGGGCGATGCTCGCGCCATGCGCATTGTGAAATCGTCGAGCATCATGCCGCGACGACGGTGCCGCGAGGCGGCAACCAAACTTCGATGGAAACGGAAATCGGGCCGGTCGCCTCCAAGGCGACAAGGGCCAGATCGTGCACCCAGCAGGTGCAAAGTGCGATCTGGCTGTTATCTGAGCATCAGCTTTTCCGAAAAGTGGATTCCACTTTCCCGTCCGATGCTCCAGCCGAATACCTCGGTCGATGGTGTCTTCTAGCGGGTCATTGTGGCGGATTGACGTTGCACGCTCGGCCATCGTCACCGCTGCATCAGGGAAAATAATGCGCCGGCGCGACCCTGACGCCATGCCGGCAGGAGCCGCGCAGGTTCTTTTCGATGGCCTGCATGGCCCCCTCGACAGCCTTGAAAGGCCCCCTGCGCACGTCCTGCATGCGCGGAAGCTCCGCGCTCGTCATGACGATCCAGAACTGACGGTCCGGGTCGCAGACGATCGAGCAGATTGAGCGCTCCAGCAGGTCGGTCACCGCCCATCGATTGGTCAGGCTTGCGCGTACGGTCGTATCCATCGCCACCTCCCTTGACCTGTCGAGGGCCTGAAAAACTATTGCGCGCTCCGTGCCTTCTTCTTGGCGGGCTTGCCCCCCGTTGCGGGTAGGGCGGCCTTGGCGGCTGCTGCCGCCGCATCGTCCGCCTCCTTGGCCAGCCGCAGCGCCCGCAGCCGATCGGTTCGTTCGCGGACGGCATCCTGCTCGGCGCGCAAGGCCTTGAGTGCGCTTTCGGCGTCGACGCGACGCTGCGCGGCCAGCGCAGCCTTGTTGGCCCTCAGCGCGACCTGCTCCGCCGAATTCACCTTGGTCGACATGGACGGTACTCCCTCGATCCGCAACGCAGCGACGCTGGAGCGTCAGCGCCGATTGCGACTGGATCGCATCTGCATGTAGCTGACGGCCTCTAGCAGCACCTTGCGCGGCCGCTCGGCCTCGATACGCGCCTGCTCGGCCACGATGGCGGCCTCGCGAGCGCGTTCCTCCTCCCGCTTCTCTTCCGCGATCCGCGCCTGTTCGAGCGCCGCGAGGCGTTCGGCTTCGGCACGGATCTTCGTCTTCTCGACCTCCCGTTCGGCGCGGGCTCTGGCGAAGCCCTCGCGCTCCGCCCGGCGCTGCAGCATGACCGGGTCATCCGCTTTCGGCCGCGCCTTGAAGCGCTCCAGCAGCGCCTTCCTGGCATTGATGGAAGTCGCCTGGCGGTCGGCGAAGCTCTGTTGGTTAAAGCTCAACTGCGTTTCCTCTGAATCATCAGGCCAGTGCGGGGCGCGGCGCACGGGCCGGCCGCTCGACGCGCTTCGGCGCCGGGATCAATCCCTCGCGCTGGGCCTGCTTGCGCGCCGCCTTGCGTGCGCGGCGGATCGCCTCCGCCTTCTCGCGGGTCCGCCGCTCGGAAGGCTTCTCATAGGACCGCCGTGCCTTCATCTCGCGAAACACGCCTTCGCGCTGGAGCTTCTTCTTGAGAACGCGGAGCGCCTGCTCAACATTGTTGTCGCGAACGAGAACCTGCATGCGGGTATCCTCTTCTGGAAACAAAAAAGGGCCGGGCTATTCCCCGACCCTCGTGACCGCACGGCTTCAAACGGGGGACAGGCGCCGGTACATCCGCGGTCGCCTCCAATCCCGATTGTCGCGCTGGGCGGTGTCTCGGCTCACTCTGCCTGGAGATTGTCGGCAGAGGTTTTTCCCGAGCGCTTGTCCTGCACCAGCTCGTAGGAGATCTTCTGACCTTCCTGGAGCGTGCGCAGACCGGCGCGCTCAACGGCGCTGATATGGACGAAGGCGTCCTGTCCGCCGTCCTCGGGCTGGATGAAGCCGAAGCCCTTGTCGGAATTGAACCATTTGACTGTGCCGCTGGCCATGCTGACCTCCTGTAAAAGCGACCATTCACTCGCGACGGATGCCACGTGTGTTTCGATTTGAGCAGGAAGTTCGTCAGCAAAGCGCGATAATGCGCGGGGCCAATTCATTCGGCCTGGATCGATCTTCCAAAGATAAGGTCGCAGCAGCACTTTGTCAAATATGAGGAGGCGTGCCACGAAAATTCAGGAATGACTTTCTGTTTTTTTGAGCGTCCCTTACGCGCGCCCGCGGAAGCCGCGGTGGCAGAGCGCGAGTCAGGAGCGGCGTCAGGCTGGCGGCTGATCCCGGCCCCCAAGGCAGGCATCGGGATGCCAGCTTCGGAGTGCCAGTTTCTATTGGGGCTTCTGGACCGTTACCTCGATGGACGAGTACCAGGCCGCCAGGTCGGCAATATCGCTGTCGGACAGCGGCGATGCGATGACCGACATCATCTCATTGGTGCGTGCGCCCGACTTGTAGTCGTTCAGCGCCTTGACGAGATAGATTTCGACCTGACCGCCAAGATGGGGAGCCTCGGGCAGTTTCGAGACGCCATCCAGACCATGGCAGGTCTGGCACTGAAGAGCTTTCTTGCGACCCGCTTTCGGGTCGCCGGCGGCGAGCGACGTTCCCGCGGTGAGCAAATACGACGCTGCGGATGCGCCAATCAGCGCAAAGACTATCGGGGACCGAGGCAGCATCATTCCTCTTATGGGAAAGGAAGGCTGCATCATGGATGCAGCCTTCGATGTCGAGATTACCTGGCGGAATAGGTGATACGGTAGAGCGCGCCGGCGAAGTCGTCGGCCACGAGCAATGACCCATCCCTCAGCGACTGTACGTCGACAGGACGTCCCGTGTATTCGCCATCGGCGGTCAGCCACCCCTGCGCGAATGGCTCCATCTTATCGACCGTTCCATCCTCTTTCAGGTAGGTCACCATCACGCGCGCGCCCACGGGCTCGGTCCGATTCCAGGAGCCGTGCTGCGCGGAGAAGATGGCGCCCTGGTACTTCTTCGGGAACATCTTCCCGGTGTAGAAGCTCATGCCGAGGTCCGCGGCATGGGCAACTGTCTCGACCTGCGGAAAGACGGCATCCGCGGGAGGCGTTTCATCCTTGTATTCGGTCGTGCGGACCTTGCCGCCGCCATACCACGGGAAACCGAAGTTGAGATTGGCGTTCGGTGCGCGGTTCAACTCGCCCGGCGGGATATCGTCACCCATGCCGTCGACCTGATTGTCGGTGAACCAGAGCACCTTATCCTTCGGATTGAAGGCTAGCCCCACGGAATTGCGAATGCCGCGGGCGAAGACTTCGCGATTCTTCCCGTCCCGGTCCACGCGGACGATCCCGCCGATCCCCACATTGCTGTAAAGCTCGGTCTTGTCCTTGGGCGGAACATTGAATGGCTGACCCAACGTGAAATAGATCTTGTTGTCGGGTCCGACGGTGCAGGCATGCGAGGTGTGATTGTAGCTTTCCTCGGATTTCGGGATCAGCTCACCTGCCTTGACGATCGGGTTGATGACGACGTCTGGGCTCTCGTAGAAGAATTCGGCTGCCGGAAATTCCCAGAGAGCATTCTGCTCGGTGACATAAAGAAAGCCATCCCTCGAAAAGCAGACCCCATCCGGGATCGTCAGATCTCCGAGAGTCGGGGCGAATTGCTTGACCTCTTCTGCGGTGCCTGACTTGGTCCTGTCGGTGACGGCGTAGATCTTGTTCTTGCGGGTGCTGACGATCGTCATGACGCCTTGCGGCCCGACGGCAATATGGCGCGCGTCCGGTACGATGGCGTAAAGGGAGATCTTGAATCCTGGCGGAAGCTTGATCGACTCGAGGTTCTTCTTGATTGCGTTCGCTTTTGTCCCGGTCTGCGGAATCAGCGGGATTTCCGCCATCTTTCCGGTCGAACGCATCTCATTTAATGTCTTTGTCGTCTCTTCTCGTGTTTGTGCGAAAACAGTTTGGGACGTTACAACCAGCACGGACATAAGCACGAAAGAACTGGATCTCATGATCGTTCCCCCTGGGTTGCTTGCTCCTTGGAATGGTCGCTACGGCTGACGGCTTGTAGCCAATACTTTCGGACTGCGCGTGCTTGATCCCGACCTTCGGAGCTTCGCACGCTCCGCAACCAGCCGTGTCGCCAACAGTACCCGGCTCGAAATTGTGCCCGGGGTCGCAGACCATACGTGCGGGCAGGCCCTCACGTCGAGGGCTCTTTCAGAGGACCCCGAACTTCGTTCGCGAGTCAAAGCGCGAACTTCGGCCCAGGCGCGCGGACCGGGGAAAACATGCGCTTCGCACCCCTGGCCGGCGCAGGCATTTAGACGCGGCCGCGCGCTCTCGCATGCGGCTTCACGCAGTGCTGCCGAAGTTCAGGAACGACTTTCCTTTTTGGCGGCATCGCGCGTCCACAGAAGCCGGTCATCTGAGCGCTCGATCTGCTGGTGCCTGTGTGCAGCCTGTCACAGACATTGCCGGTGCCACTGTCCAGCTTATCGGGAGCGCGTGCGGCTGATATACTCAAGACCATAGCCGTGCCTGAGAGGGGTGCTTTCCCACTCTGATTTGCTTGTTCAAAGAGACAGGTGATCAAATGGCGATCCGGGCTTCCATCATCGAGCCGAATTACGACTCCTTCTTCGACCCGGCCGGACCGGGGCGAGCCGCGCAGCTGCGTATCAGGTTGAAGGTGACGCTCATTCCCCTCGATCCCTCGACGGCATGGGCTCGAACGGGGCATTCCTCGAAGCTGCCGGGGGCGGCGCCAGGGCCGCTGCCGCCCTCCCATCTGGCGGCGAACCAGGCGGCCATCAAACGCGGCAACGTCCTCGATGCGAGCAGCAACCCCGTGCCCTGCCGCAGCTGGCTCACCACCGAATGGCAGGCCTTCACCACGCGCTTCAAGCACACGGTGCAGAACTCATGGAACAACCAGATGGTGTTCCTTCCCGCCGAAAAGGGTGACGCCCTGAGTGATGCCGACTTCAAGCAGTTGATCGGCAATCCGAAAATGCCGGCGCACGTCGTGGGCGTCCTCGAAATCGACCTGCAGCCACCGGGCGCGGACGCTCATGCGATTATCGAAGTCGCTCACCTCGCCAATGCGGGCGACACCTTCCGCGATCGGATGACGCGCATCACGGATGAAAGCGTGCTGTTCGGGCCGAACCACTTCACGGCCGGGCGGGCCCGCGGGGTCGGTGGCGAGACCGGCCAGATCGCCGCGGCACATGAGGTCGGCCACTGGCTGCGCGATCCGGGCACGAAGGTCTTCGACCATGTCGATCGCACATACGCGCTCACCCTGCCGCGCGCGCAGCAGGACGAAGCGCAATATGGCCGCACGCTCGGGAGATTCTATTCGATGATGGGCGGTGGCAGCGTGGTGACGGACCATGATGCGGCGCCGTGGCTATCGCGGCTGCGCCGGCACACCCCGATGAAGCTCGGGTGGGTGTATGTGCACCGCCTGCATTTCCGCTGGAGCCCCGACGACGTGTCGCCGCGCCAGAAGCTGCTGCTGCTCGCGGCCGGCTTCCTGCCGAAGATCGCCTGACCGGAACGGGTTGCCGGTCCGGCCAGACCCTAGATCGCCGCGCGTTCTATCGGACGCGAAGTGGCGATCTGGCCTTTTGTTTCAGCATCTGATTTTTCCGAAAACTGGATTCCAGCTTTCGGTCAGATGCTCTAGGCCCGGCCGCGCTCGCTCGCGCGCGGCTTCACGCGGTGCTCGACGAAGTTGCGCAGTTCCGTGACGCGCCGCTCGGTGTCCAGCACCTCCCGGTCCAGCCCATGTGCCCAGGCGAGATCCTGCCGCGCCGGCTCGGCGTCGAGCGTCCTGAGGTCGTCGAGCCAGGCGTGAGCGGCGCTCTCGTCCTTGCGGAAGCCTTCCGCGATCAGGGTCGGCACCATGCGGCCGAGGATCGTGGCGACCTGCTTCAGTGGGAATTCCGGATGGTACTGCACGCCCCAGAAGCAGCCGCCATTGTGCTTGATCTCGGCCGCCTGGACCTGGCTGTAGGCGTTGCAGGCGAGGATGGTCGTGCCGTGCGGCGGCAGGGCGACCGTGTCGAGATGGATCGCCGGCGCGTCGAAGGAGGCGGGGCGGCTCTTGAGCAGCGGGTGGCTACGGCCGGCCTCGGTCGGGGTGATCCGGCGGGCGAAGCCCACCTCTCGACCTTTCGGATTGGCGGTGACGGTGCCGCCGGCTGCGACCGAGCCGATCTGGATGCCCCAGCAGGAGCCGAAGCAGGGCGTGCCGCTGGCATAGATCGCCCGCATTAGTTCGATCTGGCGGGTGACGGCCGGGTCGTCCTCGTAGATGTGCAGCGTCGAGCCGGTGAGGAAGATGCCGTCGTAGGATTCCAGCCCTGCGCCGTCGGGCAGGTTCGCGCCCTCGTCGGCCGGCAGGCAGATGTCGGAGATGATGTCCGGCGCGAAGGCCGCGATCTCGGCGGCGTAGGACTCGCCGAAAGCCTGGCCATAGGACGCCTTCGCCCCCTCGCGTTGCTCGCGGATATTGCCGTCGACGAAGAGCAGGCGCAGCGGGCGGGAGGCGGTCTCGATCATCAGGCGGGCTCCATTCGGGATGCGTCGGGCGATGGGCGGGTGTGCGCGCAATCTCATATGAGACCGGCAGGGCGCAAGGCTATTGCAGAAGCCCTCCCATGCGACAGGGCGAGATCGTGCACCCCGACCGGACTACGACGCTGAGCTGGCCGCAGCGGGCTTGGAACAACGCTTATCTGCTGATGATCGCGACGACCCTGATCTGGGCGGGCAATTCCGTGGCCAGCCGGCTCGCGGTCGACAACATCACGCCGATGGCGCTGACCGCCTTCCGCTGGATGGGCGTCTGCCTGATCATGCCTGTCCTGCTCCGGCGGCAGATCGCGGAGCAGATGCCCCAGATCAAGGCGCACTGGCTTCATATCGCGCTGCTCGGCATCGCCGGCTTCACCGCCTTCAACACGCTGATGTATGTCGCGGCCTATTCGACCTCGGCGATCAATATCGGCATCCTGCAGGGCTCGATCCCGATCTTCGTGCTGCTCGGCGCCTTCATCGCCTATCGCATCCCGATCGGCGCCATGCAGGCGCTCGGCGTGCTGGTCACCCTGCTCGGCGTCGCCGTGACCGCGAGCCGCGGCGACTTCCAGGTCCTCGCCAACTTTCGTTTCGCCCCCGGCGATCTGCTGATGATCCTCGCCTGCTTCTTCTATGCGGGCTTCACCGTCGCAGTCCGCAACCGACCGCCGATGCCGCAGCTCGTCTTCTTCACGGTGGCGGCCGGCTTTGCCTGCCTGTTCTCGCTGCCCATGCTAGCCACGGAAATCGCGCTCGGCCATTTCCACATGCCGACGCCTGCGGGCTGGGCCATTCTCGCCTTCACCGTGATCGGCCCCTCGATCCTGTCGCAGCTGTCGTTCATGCGGGCGATCGAACTCATCGGGCCGGGACGGGCCGGCGTCTTCGTCAACCTCGTGCCGGTCTTCGCGCCGATCCTCGCCGTGCTGATCCTCGGCGAGCCCTTCGGCCTCTTCCATGCCGTCGCGCTGGTGCTGGTGCTCGGCGGCATCCTCATCGCCGAGCGGCTGGGACGCTAGGGTCTGCACGCGTCGGTCTGATCGGGCCAAGGCGGCTGAGATCAAGCAAGTGCCCGCCGCCCGAGCCGCAGGCGTCGGCAGTCAGGGCATGACCGCTCGTGCCAGACGGGAGGCGCTCAGGATCGAGCGGCGCGGGAATGCCGATGATGGGTCGGCGCGGCTGGCGCTCGGTCATCGACCGGGGCATCATTCGGCCCCCCGGCTACGTGGTGCCCTGCGCATCCGCAAGCGCATCGAGGATGTCCAAACTGGTGGTGATGGCTCCATGACCGTGCAGCCCGAGCTTCGCTCCGAGATCACATGTCCGCACTGTGCGCATCGCAAGGTCGAGGACATGCCGACTGACGCCTGCCAGTTCTTCTACGAATGCGAAGACTGCCATACCCTCCTGCGCCCGAAGCCGGGCGACTGTTGCGTCTTCTGCTCCTACGGCTCGGTGCCGTGTCCACCGATCCAGCTTGAACGCCAGGGCGTCGGCGGCGGGTGCTGCCGTCACTGACCCGTGCGGAGCGACTTCTTCAACAGCCGGCTGGAGCATCGGACCCATCCGATGCTGAAACAAGGAGATCGATCGACACCTTGCGTCCGACAGTACCCGCGTCGATCAGGGGAAGGCGACCGGGCCGCGCCTTCAGCGCAGGGCCGAGACCGCGAGCCGCGCCACGGCCGCCAGCGCCGCTTCCCGCTCCGCCGCCTCGGCGCGCGAACCGGCGAGATAGGTCACGATGACGAAGCGCCGGCCGTCCGGCAGGGTGGCGATGCCGATGTCGTTGGTCGCGTGGTTGACCCCGTCCGTGGTCAGCCCGGCGCCGGTGCGGTGCGCAAGCTGAGAGCCAGCCGGCAGTCCCGCCTTGATGCGCGCGCCGCCGACCTTCGTCTCGGTGATGACCTTCATCAGGAAGGCATTGTGCGCGGGCTCCCGCAGCCAGCTGCCGCGGGCGAGCGCTTCCAGGAACTGCGCGCTCGCCTCGGGCGTCGAGGCGTCGCGCGGGTCGGCCAGCGCGTTGGCAAGGGAGGCGAGGCGGTAGCGCGGCTTCAGGGCCCGAAGCTGCGCCCGGAAGCGCGGCTCGTCGACGACCTCATCCCAGCCGAAGCCCGGCAGCCCGTAGATCTCCGGCTGGAACTGGCGTTCGTAGCGGTCGATCGAGATGCCGGTGACGCCACCGTCGCGCAGCATTTTCGTCACCACCTGCGGACCGCCGATCTCGCGCATCATCAGGTCGGCGGCGGTGTTGTCGCTCTCGCCGGCCGCGAGGCGGATCAGCTCGCTCAAGGGATAGTCGTTGCGCTCGCCCTTGAACGCCTTGGCGAGCGGGCTGTGGAAGAGCGAGAAATCCTTGCGGGTGACGGTGATCGGCTGGTCGAGCCGGAATGTCCCGGCCTCGACCTGCTGGAGCACGGCGACCGCGAGCGGCAGCTTGAAGACGCTCTGCATCGGGAAGGTTTCGGCCCCGCGATGCGACCAGCTCTTGCGGTCCTTCAGGTCGAGCAGCGCGACGCCGAGCCGGCCCTCCGCCTCCTTCTCAATCGCGACGATGCCCTCATCGAGCTTTCTCCTGTCCCAATCCGCGAGAGCGGGCAGGGCGACGAGGCAGCCGAGGGCGACTGCGACAAGGCGAAGGCGGGCAGGCATGGCGGTCCTCAAAGGGAATATCCCCACAGGGAAGGGAGATTGCGGCGCCGTTACGGCAACGCGTCCGGGGACCCGGACCCACCATTAGTGTTGGCAGCACCTGTGCCGGTTCATCGATTGCGATACAGGCGCGATCCGGCGACGGATGATCCGTTCGGGACGATCGTCGTGACGGTCTGAGTTCAGGCGCCGTCGGTGTCGTAGCAGAGCGCGAGCTCGACAGGGCAGCCTTCGATGCCGAAGCATTCGGGCAGGGCCTGCTGCAGCCGCTCGCGCAACTCGTCGAGCGTGCTCGCTTCGGTGACGATGCCAAGGTCGCCGGTGTCGACCGCGTACCAGAGGTCCGCCGCCTCGTCGCGGCGGACTTCGAAGCGTATCGGCTCCATCGGCGCCTCCGGGCGGGAGGCGACGATGGCGCGCAGGGTGTTGAAACGCATTTTCGGGGTCAGAACCTCAAACGCCGAGCCCGCTTGACCATCGGGATCTCGTGGATGCGGGCCAGTAGCTCGTCAGAGATCGGCTCGTCAATGGCGACGTAGCAGATCGCGTCGCCGCCCGGCTTGTCGCGGCCGAGCGAAAAGGTCGCGACATTCACGCCGGCAGCGCCCAGCAGCGAGCCGAAGGCGCCGATGAAGCCCGGCTTGTCTGCGTTGCGGACATAGAGCATATGCGGCGCGAACTCGGCATCAACAGCGATGTCGCGGATTTCGACGATGCGCGGCTTGCCGTCCTGGAACACCGTGCCGGAAGCGTGGCGCGGCATGTCCTCGGCCTCGACGACGATGCGGATGACGCTTTCGAGATTGCCGGCGACGTCCCGCGTCAGCTCCTCGACGACGATGCCCTTCTCCTTCGCGATCATGGCCGAATTGACCATGTTGATCTCGGGCAGGAAGGGGCGCAGCACGCCGGTGATGGCGGCAGCCGAGATCGCCTTGAGGTTGAGGCTCGCGACCGCGCCCTCGTACTCGATGCGGATGCCCTTGACCTTGGCCTCGGTGAGCTGGCCGAGGAAGGAGCCGAGCTTCTCGGCGAGTGCGACGAAAGGCTTGATGCGCGGGGCTTCCTCGGCCGAGATCGAGGGGAAGTTGACCGCGTTGGTGATCGCGCCCTTGAGCAGGTAGTCGCTCATCTGCTCGGCGACCTGCAGCGCGACGTTTTCCTGCGCCTCGTTGGTGCTCGCGCCGAGATGCGGCGTGCAGACCACGTTCTCCAGCCCGAAGAGCGGGTTGGCCTCGGCCGGCTCCTGCGAGAACACGTCGAAGGCCGCGCCGGCGACATGGCCGGACTTGATCAGCGCCGCGAGCGCCGCCTCGTCGACGAGACCGCCGCGGGCGCAGTTGATGATGCGCACGCCCTTCTTGGTCTTGGCGAGGTTCTCGGCCGAGAGGATGTTCTTGGTCTTCTCGGTCATCGGGACGTGGAGGGTGATGAAGTCGGCGCGCTTCAGCAGGTCTTCCAGCTCGACCTTCTCGACGCCGAGCTGAACGGCGCGCTCGGCCGAGAGATAGGGGTCGAAGGCGATGACACGCATCTTCAGGCCGATGCCGCGCTCGGCGACGATCGAGCCGATATTGCCGCAGCCGACAAGGCCGAGCACCTTGCCGGTGATCTCGACGCCCATGAAGCGGTTCTTCTCCCATTTTCCCGCTTGGGTAGAGAGATCTGCAGAAGGGATCTGGCGGGCGAGCGCGAACATCATGGCGATGGCGTGCTCGGCGGTGGTGATCGAGTTGCCGAAGGGCGTGTTCATCACGATCACGCCCCGCGCCGTGGCGGCCGGGATCTCGACATTGTCGACGCCGATGCCGGCGCGGCCGATCACCTTCAGGTTCGTCGCCTGCTCGAGCAGCTTGGCGGTGACCTTGCTGGCCGAGCGGATGGCGAGGCCGTCATACTCGCCGATCACGGCGGCGAGCTTGTCCTTGTCCTTGCCGAGCGAGGCATCGAAGGTCACGTCGATGCCGCGATCCTTGAAGATCTGCACGGCGGCGGGGGAGAGGGCGTCGGAAATCAGGACGCGGGGTTTCGTCATGGGATGGGCTCCACTGTCATTCCGGGGCCGAGCGCAGCGAGGAGCCCGGAACCCAGAAGCGCAGGTGAATCAGGAAATGGCGGAACAGGCGCGGCCAGCGAGGCCGCGCATCGGTTCTGGGTTCCGGGCTCGCGGGCTTTAGCCCGCGCCCCGGAATGACGGCCGTCTTACGCCGCCTTCTTCCCCAGCCCCGCCTTGGCCTCGGCGAAGGCGTATTCGATCCAGGGCAGCAGCGCCTTGACGTCGCGCACTTGGACGGTCGCGCCGCACCAGATGCGCAGGCCGGGAGGGGCGTCGCGGTAGTGGCCGAGGTCGTAGCCGGCGCCGGCCTTCTCGATGATGCCCGCCACCTGCTTGGCGAAGGCCGCCTGAGCCTCGGCCGAAAGCGCCGTCACGGCCGGGTCGGTGAACTTCAGGCACACGCTCGTGTTGGAGCGCGTCTTCGGCTTCACGGCGAGGAAGTCGATCCAGTCGTTCTCGCGCACGAACTTGGCGATGGCGCGCGCATTGGCGTCGGCGCGCTTCACCAGCCCGTCCAATCCGCCGACCTTCTGCGCCCATTGCAGCGCGTCGATATAGTCCTCGACCGCGAGCATGGAGGGGGTGTTGATCGTCTCGCCCGAGAAGATGCCCTCGATCAGCTTGCCGCCCGAGGTCATGCGGAAGATCTTCGGCAGCGGCCAGGCTGGCTTGTAGGTGACGAGCCGCTCGACCGCGCGGGGCGAGAGCACGATCATGCCATGCGCGGCCTCGCCGCCGAGCACCTTCTGCCAGGAGAAGGTGACGACATCGAGCTTTTGCCAGTCGAGGCGCTGGGCGAAGGCGGCGGAGGTGGCGTCGCAGATGGTCAGCCCCTCGCGGTCATCCGCGATCCAGCTGGCGTCGGCCACGCGCACGCCGGAGGTGGTGCCGTTCCAGGTGAAGACGACGTCGCGGTTCTTGGTGTCGACCTTCTTCAGGTTCGGCAGCTCGCCATAGGGGGCGTCGAAGGTGCGGACGTCGGCCAGCTTGAGCTGCTTCACGACATCGGTGACCCAGCCGGCGCCAAAACTCTCCCAGCTCAGCATGTCGACGCCGCGGGCGCCGAGCAGGCTCCACAGCGCCATCTCGACGGCGCCGGTGTCGGAGGCCGGCACGATGCCGATGCGGTAATCAGAGGGTACCTGCAGCACCTCCCGCGTCAGGTCGATCGCGAGCTTGAGCTTGTCCTTGCCGATCTTGGCGCGGTGCGAGCGGCCGAGCGGGGCGTCTGAGAGGGCTTTGAGGTTCCAGCCGGGGCGCTTGGCGCAGGGGCCGGACGAGAAATTCGGCACGCGCGGGCGCGTGCTCGGTGCGGTATTCGCCATCGATGTCTCCATCCTTACAGATGGGCGCGCCCCGTTGGGGGGGCGTGTCCCGCGGATGGGGGTAGGCTTGGAGGGAGGGGGAGTCAAGCGGAGGGATTTGTGCTTTCGTTGCCCACCCGCACCAGTGTCGGCTGTGCGAACCGCTGAGCGATGTGCCGGACAACGTCTTCCCGTTTCGAAAACGAGTAATTGAAAAACAAGCTGGAAAATCTTCGTTTTTCTTCTTCATTTATGGGGCCGAGGAAGCGCCTCCACTCATCGCGAGCATAGTTTAGATCTGCTCCGTCGGATTCTTGGAAGTCTTTATCTATTCCAAGCTCGACTATTATTTCATCATAGTTGGCTTCACTGCTTATTATCGACTGAAATAATTTTCCGTTTGTTGATTTTATTACAGCTATACCTGCTGCGATCGCGGGTGGAAAAATGTATCCCTCAGGTGTTGAAGCTATTGCCACAGCGAGGTTCGTCATTATCCGTTCAACCGATCTCAGGCTGATACGTTTTTTTGATGATATTTTTCCGATAAACTTCACAGCGTAAGATGCGGTTCCATCTTTTAGATTTGGTAGCTCCATCGTTTTCTGCAATCTATCAGCGTATATTTCTGTATTCCTATGATTGAATTGATCGTTCTCATCGGTTAAGCGAATTGAGAAATGTATGAATTTCTCAAGATAAATCTTTGCGTCCGTCTCAATCCCGTACATGTGCTTTATGGTTGCCGATAGTTGTTCTAGATTTGCTCCAAATACGAAATGAACGTTATTTACATTGAAAAAGTGCTTAATCTTTTCCATTATAGAAAGCGCGAAATCTGGTCTTGCTCTGTCAAGTTCATCTATGATGAAAATCAGCGGCTTCTTTTGATCGGATTCATCGTTGATATCGTCAACTAGATTTTCTAGGGCTTTCGAGAAAGCTTCTCTAGCAGCGTCTTCTTTTTCTTTTCCAAGAATTATATCTGAAACGTGCTTATCAATCGCATCGCTCGCCCCAGATGCGATGTCAGACGCCACGCTTTCAAAATCCGTATCGCTTAAGGCTCCGACCGTAGCTGCCTTGACGCCGATCTTTATCGCGCTTCGTGCGATAATTTTCCCGACATTCACCGCTTTCTTGGTAAATTCTGTAGATGATTTTGCTTTACTGTGCGATTTTGCTAGCGAGACGATCTCGGCGACAAGCGGAAGAAACGCATCTGAGTGAAAATCAGCTTGGAAGGCATCAAAGAAAATGACTGGGAAACCAGTTTTGCGAAGTTCGCTGGCCCACAATCTTAGGAAAGTTGTCTTTCCAGATCCCCACTGACCTTCAATGGCGATGGTGAGGGGAGAGCTTGAATTTGATACGATTCTCGTTAGCATTTCTCCGAAATTTTTCCGACCGAAAATATCGTTCTTCTCAGAGAAGCCATCGTCAAAATCTATTTGAGATTCCGGGACGAACAAATGCATCTTTATAATCCTTATCTATATTTCTTCTAGAAAATTTCTTCCGTAAATTAAGCGGCCATTTGCGGATGGCAGCTTTGAAAGGGTACCCCTCCGCTGATGTGTCACGCATGATTCTGCCTCTAGGATGGCCCAGAAGATGCGCCGAACGCAAAACGCCGCTGCGGCCCTTATCATGTAGGGCATGCCCGCGCCCCTGCCCCTCTCCCGTCCGGGAGAGGGGGGCCGCGCTTGCTGGACGAGCGGTGCGAAACTAATCCCCGCCCTTCCGTGCCCGCCTATCTTCGACCCACCTCGTCCCCGAGGGGCAGCCATCCGGAGGTGTGCCGTTGGTGGGGATGAGGGCGGCGCCTGCGGGTGGAGTCACGATCCACTCCCGGGAGGCTTCGGGGCACCGCCCTGGGGGTACTACGGCCCCTGTGCGAGGAGCTCGCTGGAACGGTCGGCGGCATCACGCCTTCGTCCCATGCCCGAAGAGACGCGACAAGGCCGGCATCGGACCGCAAAGGGACATTCCCGTTTCGGAGCCATCCGATGCACGAGACAAAGGAGAGCGCGTCAGCGCTCTCTGCCGAACTGGCGTCGAAAGGGCTCGCGGCGAAGGATGGCTTCGACCCAATAAGCGCGGCCCGGAGACTTAAAAACGCCGATGAGCGGAGCGCCACGGGGCGTGCGGAAGGTGGCTCAATCCTTCCGCGCCGCATCCTGGCTCAATGGAAGCGGCTTAGATCACCCGCGCCTCGCGGCGCTCCGCTGCCCCTCATTCACAGCCGAACGCGGCGACGCGGGCGGGTGAAGACGTATGCGCGTGAACCGCGGGGAACCCCTCTCCTGTAAGGAGAGGGGCAGGGGTGAGGTGTAGGCCCTTGGACCAGTGAGGCGCGAAGCTAACGGCGGCAGCGGCTGGGGCCGGCAACTAACGTTTTCGGGCCTGCCCTCACCCCTGCCCCTNNGGAGAGGGGTTCCCCGCGCCCTTTCGTCACGGGAGGGTCGGGGAGAAGGAAAGAGGCTCCCGCCCCTCAATCCCCCGTCATCGTGATCTCGGCGTCGATCGCCTTCATCTTCGGGTTGGCGGCGCAGAAGGCCCTGATCCGCTCCGTGACGGTGGAGCGCTCGCCCTTCCTGTGGGCGCTGGCCTTCAGCCAGTCGGCGCAGCTCAGCTCCGGATCGGTGATCCGGGCGGCGGCAGGCGCAGCGAGGAGGAGGCCGGCGAGGGCGGCAAGCAGGGCGCGGGAAAGACGGGGCATAGCTATTCAATCCTGATCGGGCAGCCGCATCACAGGCCTGCCTTGAGCGGCGCTCCTGCCTTGCGTCGCGGCCTCATGCAAATGCGATTGTCGCGGCCCCGATGCGCGGGCAGGGCAGTGCGGTCGCTGGGCGGCCGGCCGGACGGGGGCAGGCAAGGGCCGGCGTTTCGTGATAGGCAGCGGCTCATTCCGAATGAGGTGACGAGACCATGGCCAAGAAGACCCCCGAACAGCTCGCCCGTGAATTCGAGGGCCGCAAGGCCAAGGGGCTGGCCAAGGGCGGGGCGGCGTTCTGGCCCAACATCCTCGCCAACGCCGTGCTGAAGCTCACCGCGGCGCGGGAAGAGATCACGCCGCAGACGCTGATCGCGCTGATCGAGCGGGAGGGCGAGACGCAGGACGTCTCGGTGAAGGCCGGCGCGGCGGAAGCGATCGCGCGGCTGAAGCAGGCCGTGGCGAAGGGGGCTTGAGGCGCTGGCTCAGCCCGGCTCGCCGGCGATGACGCCCTTGCGCAGCAGGAAGCAGCCATAGGGGCGCGGATCGCCGACCTGCACCACCGCGAAAGCCTGCCGCGCCGCCTCGTAGAAGGCGAAGCGCTCGATGCCTGCGAGCGGGGCAGGGCGGCCGAGAGCCTTGTCGATCTCGGCCTGCACGGCGCGCTGCACATCCGGCAGCGCCGCGGCGTCGCCGACCACCTCCATCCGCCGCAGCGGGCCGGGCTCGAAATCGTCGATCGGCAGCACGGAGAGGATGGCGCGGGCCGCGCGCTCCATCGTCAGCCCCGGCAGGCGGATCAACCGGCCGCTCGTGGTGGCGCTGGCGATGGTTTCGGCGGGGTGGTTCGCGTCGACCAGCGCGAGGTCGTCGCCATGGCCCATGGCGGCGAGCACCCAGAGCAGGTCGGCGGAGAGCACAGGGTCGAGGTTCTTCAGCATGGCGTTCCTGCTGCGGGGCTGCGGCCCCTGTTGGCGAGATAGATGCGGGCGGCGTTGCCGCCGAAGATCGCGGCGCGGTCCTCGGGCGAGAGCGCGGCGGTGATGCGCACGGCCGTGCCGAACCATTGCGGGTAGGTCGCGCGCAGCGTCACCACCGGCCAGTCGCTGCCCCAGAGCAGGCGCCGAGGCCCGAAGCAGGCGAGGAGATGGGCGATGGCGGGTTGAAGCGTCGCGTCGCTCCAGCCGGGCGCGGCCTCGGTGACAAGGCCGGAGAGCTTGCAGACCGTGTTCGGCCGGGCGGCGAGCGCGGTGATGCCGTCGCGCCAGGCACCGAGATCGGTGCCGGTGAGATCAGGTTTGGCGCCGTGGTCGATGACGACGGGGAGCTCCGTTTCGCGATCGAGCAGCTTGAGCAGCGCCGGGATCTGCGGCGGCTTCACCAACGCGTCGAAGACGAGGCCGTGGTGTTTAAGCGCGGTGAAGGCGGGGGCGAGATCGGGCCGGGCAAGCCAGTCCGGATCGGGAATGTCCTGGACCATGGGGCGCAGGCCGACGAGCAGCGGGTCTGCGGCCAGGGCCGCGATGCGCCGGGCGGCGTCGGGCGCCTCGAAATCGGCCCAGCCGACGACGCCGGCGACGAAGGGCGTGGCGGCCGCAGTCTCGAGCAGGAAGCGCGTCTCGGCCTCGGTCGGCGCGGCCTGGACGAGGATAGTGGCGCTGATATCGTGCGCGGCGAGGAGAGGGCTTAGGTCGTCCGGGCCGAAATCGCGGTGGATCGTGCCCACTGCAGGCGTCAGCCAGCCATAGTCGCCGCGGGCTATCTGCCAGAAATGCTGGTGGGAATCGATGCGGGGCGGGCTCTTCACGGCGGGCTCTCGTGCGTGGCTCCGGCTGGTCGTCGCGCTACTATGTGCACGCCGACATGTTAGCTTGCAACCGGCCTGAAACCAGATTAGCGTCCAGCCCGATCGCGGGAGGAAATCCCGCGCGACCGAAGCCCGCAAACGGGCGTGGCCAAAGTTACGAGTCACGAAGACGCAATGTCCTGGGGAGGACGCCGATGACCGACCAGATTCTCAAGCCGACCCGTCGCGCCCTGTTGGGCGGCGCTGCCGTCGCGATCGCCTCGCCGCTCGTGCTGCGCGAGTCGCATGCGCAGGCTCCGTTCAACTGGAAGCGCTTCGCCGGCCAGTCGATCGACGTGCTGCTCGTGAAGAACCCGCGCTCCGATCTGATGCAGGCGGCCGAGAAGGAGTTCACCGAGCTCACCGGCATCAAGGTCTCGGCCGAGCAGGTGCCGGAGCAGCAGCAGCGCCAGAAGGCGGTGATCGAGTTCGCCTCGGGCAAGCCGAGCTTCGACGTCAGCGGCATCTCGCTGCACGTCCAGAAGCGCATGGCGGCCAAGGGCAAGTGGTTCGAGAACCTCGAGCCCTTCCTCAAGGACGCCTCGCTGACCGCGCCGGATTTCGATTTCGCTGATTTCGGTGCCGGTCCGGTCGCCTATGCGCGGCAGGCGGACGGGGCGCTCGATACGATCCCGTTCTTCGTCGACTATTGGATGATCTACTACAACAAGGAGCTCTTCGACGCGAAGGGCGTGGCCTATCCGAAGACGATGGAGGAGATCGCGACGGTCGCGGCCAAGCTCCACGATCCGGCCAAGGGCGTCGCCGGCTTCGTCTCGCGCGGCCTGAAGAACGCCAATGTCCCGGTCTGGACCTCGCTGCTGCTCGGCCAGGGCGTCGAGACGACCTCGGCGGACGGCAAGCTCCTGACCGACACGCCCGAGGCGATCTGGGCGGGCGAGCTCTACAAGAAGCTCAACAAGGATACCGGCCCGCAGGGCGCCGTCGGCTTCAACTGGAACGAGTGCCAGACCACCTTCATGCAGGGCCGCGCCGCGATGTGGCTCGACGGCATCGGCTTCGCCACGCCGCTGGAAGATCCGTCGAAGTCGCGCATCGTCGGCAAGGTCGGCTACGGCGTCACGCCGCCGGGGCCGAAGGCGCATCACGCCGGGATGTTCGCCGACGGCATCGGCATCTCGCGCGGCTCCTCGAAGAAGGAGGCGGCCTGGCTCTACATCCAGTTCATGACCAACAAGAAGAACCAGATCGCCATGCTGAAGGCCGGCGCCGGCGCGCCGGGCCGCTCCTCAGCCTATCTCGACCAGGAGACCATCTCCCAGTCCAAGTTCGGCAAGCAGTATTTCGAGTGCCTGCTGAACTCGGCCAAGATCGCGCGGGCCGGCCTGCCGCAGATCGTGCCGGTCACCGAGTTCCGCGATGTCTTCGGCGTCGGCCTGACCAACATGATCGGCGGCGCCGATGTCGCGACCGAGTTGAAGAAGGCGACCGAGACCTTCGCGCCCGTGCTCGCCAAGAGCGAGCAGGGCTGAAAGACGACACGCGTCATGGCCGGCTTGACCCGGCCATCTCGTGACCAGTGCGCACTCTCGAAGAGATGCTTGGGTCGAGCCCGAGCATAACGGTTCCAGACGCATGACCAGCACGTCCCTGCCTGCCAGCCTCGCCAATGCTGCGCCTCCGGGCGCGGCCGCGGCGTCGCAGGATTTCACGCCGCGCTACTGGCTGTTCTCGCTGCCGGCGGTGCTGGTCATTGCGGCGGTGATCGTCTTTCCCTGGCTGTTCACGCTCTACATGTCCGGGCAGGACTGGAAGATCGGCGGCGGGGCGGAGTTCGTCGGGCTCGGCAATTTCGCGGCGCTCGCCAAGGACCAGCGCTTCATCGAGTCGATGGGGCACACGGCCTATTTCACGATCCTCGCCGTGGTGCTGCCTATCGTGTTCGGCACCGCGGCGGCGCTGGTGTTCCATCGCGAATTCCCGTTCCGTGGCCTGCTGCGCACCATCTTCGTCATGCCGATGATGGCGACGCCGGTGGCGGTCGCGCTGGTCTGGACGATGATGTTCCATCCCCAGCTCGGCGTGCTGAACTACCTGCTTTCGCTCGTCGGCATCGGCCCTTCGGCCTGGGTCTACGATCCGAACACAGTGATCCCGACGCTGGTCATGGTCGAGGTCTGGCATTGGACGCCGCTCGTCATGCTGATCGTGCTCGGCGGCCTCGCCGGGCTGCCGCGCGAGCCCTATGAATCCGCGCTTATCGACGGGGCCAATGATTGGCACATGTTCCGGCACATCACGCTGCCGCTGGTCTGGCCCTTCATCATGGTGGCGATCGTGATCCGCACCATCGATGCGCTGAAGGCCTTCGACACGATCTTCGTGATCACGCAGGGCGGGCCGGGCACGGCGTCCGAGACGCTCAACATCTTCCTCTATTTGCAGGCCTTCCAGTTCTACAAGATCGGCTACGCCTCGGCGGTCGTGGTGATTTTCTTCGTCATCATCATCATGCTCTCGCTGCTGCTGCTTTATGCGCGGCAGAAGTCGAAGTGGAACGCGTGATGAACCGCTTCGTCAAAAAGCTCGGCTTCTACGCCTCGGTCTTCGTGCTGGTCTCGCCGGCGGTGCTTGTCTTCCTCTGGATGATCTCGCTGTCGCTCAAGAACGAGCTCGACAACACGGCCTTCCCGCCGGTCTTCATCCCGAACCCGCCGACGCTGAAGAACTATGTCGACGTCTTCGCGCAGAACAATTTCGGGCTCTATCTCTGGAATTCGATCCTCGTCACCGGGGGCGCGGTGCTGCTCGGGCTCCTGGTCGGCGTGCCGGCGGGCTACGGCATCGCGCGCGGCAAGGCGCATAAATTCGCGATCCTGATTCTGGTCGCGCGGATGACGCCGGCGCTCTCCTACCTCATCCCGCTCTTCCTGCTCTTCCAGATCACGGGGCTGGTCGGCACGATCACGGCGCTCGTCATCACCCATCTCGTCATCACCATCCCGATCATCGTCTGGATCATGATCGGGTACTTCGAGAACGTTCCCATGGAGCTCGAGGACGCTTCGCGCATCGACGGCGCCACGACCTGGCAGGCCTTCCGCTATGTCGCGCTGCCGCTGGCGAAGCCCGGCATCGTGGTCGGCGGCATCCTCGCCTTCATCTTCTCTTGGAACAACTTCATCTTCTCGGTGGTGCTCGGCGGCAAGGCGAGCCGAACGCTGCCCTCGGCCGTCTACAACTCGCTCACCTTCGAGCAGATCTCCTGGGGGCCGCTCGCGGCGGCGGCGCTGCTGGTGACGCTGCCGGTGCTGCTGGTGACTGTCATTGCGCAACGCCAGATCGTCGCCGGGCTCTCGGCCGGAGGCCTCAAGGACGGCTAGCGAAACGCAACCGATTTGCGGCGCCCGGCTTGCGGGCGCTTCTGTCTCCATACTAACATGTCAGCCACCGTTCAGACCTGAAAGTGTTCCCCATGGCCCTTGATCCCAACCGCTTCGGCCTCTCCTGCGCGATCACGACCCCGATGCGGGAGGGCGGGAGCGTCGATCTCGCGCGGCTCGTCCATCATGCCCGCCACGTCCTGTCCCGCGGCTGCGACTCGGTCACGCTGTTCGGAACCACCGGCGAGGGCGCCGCGCTCGGCCTGCCGGCGCGCGGGGCGATGATGGGGGCTCTGATCGGGGCGGGGATCGATCCGGCTAAGCAGATCTATGCCGGCATCGCGGCGGCCTCGCTGCACGAGGCTGTCGAGCAGGCGCGGCTTGCGCTCGCCGCCGGCGCCAAGGGGCTGCTGGTCGCGCCGCCCTTCTATTTCAAGGGCGTCAGCGACGAGGGCCTCTACGCCTGGTTCGCGCAGTTCTTCGAGAAGCTTGGCGCTTCGGCGCGCAATGTCGTGCTCTATCACATCCCCTCGGTGACGGCGGTCGACATCAGCGTCGGGCTGGTGCAGCGGTTGAAGTCGGCGTTCCCCGGCCTCGTCATCGGCGTCAAGGATTCCTCCGGCAGCTATGCCAATACCGAGGCGCTGCTGAGGGCGCATGGCGAGCTCGCCATCCTGGTCGGCGACGAGCGCCAGCTCGCCAAGGCGGTGCGCAACGGAGCGCAGGGCACGATCTGCGGCGTCGCCAATCTGGTTCCGGAATTGCTTCGGCCGATGGTCTATGAGGGCAAGGACAGCCCGGTCGTGGATGCGCTCGTCGACGAGATCTGCTCGCACCCGGTGCTGGCGGCCGTGAAGGCGCTGGTCGGCCATATTCATGGCGATTCCGGCTACGGCGCGATGCGACCGCCGTTGGAGGCGCTCGACGAAGCGACCCGGAAGCGGCTCTTTGCCGCCTTCGATTCGATCACCCAGGCCAAGGCTGCCTGACGAGGCGGCCTGAAGGAGGCGTTGTGAGCCAGCCGGAGCAGGAACCGCGCGAAAGCGAGCCGCTGAAGCTGAGGGAGCGCGCCTATGCCTCCTTCACCGAGCGGCTGCTGGCGCGCGAGATCAAGCCCGGCCAGTTCGTGACCCAGCGCGAGCTTGTCGCGATGACGGGCTTTCCGCTCGGTGCCATCCGCGAGCTGATCCCGCGGCTGGAGGCGGAGGGGTTGATCAAGACGGTGCCGCAGCGCGGCATGCAGGTCGCCCATGTCGATCTCGACCTGATCCGCAACGCCTTCCAGTTCCGCCTCTTCCTCGAGAAGGAGGCCACCGCGCTCTACACGCGGGACGCGACCGACGAGGAGCTCGCCGAGCAGCGCGCAAGGCACGAGGCGATCGTCGCCCGTGCCGAGGCAGGCGGCGACGAGCGGTTGATCGAGGATGCCGAGGATGTCGACCGGCTGATGCACGAGGCGATCATCGACCACCTCGACAATGACATCGTCAGCCAGGCGTTCCGGGTGACCTGGCTCAAGATCAGGCTGATCCGACAATACGAGACGCGCATCCACAACAGCATCATCGTGCCGGTGATGCGCGACCATCTCGCCATCATCGAAGCCATCGAATCCCGCGATCCGGTGCGGGCCTCGGAGGCCATGGCCGCCCATATCGGCAATGCCCGCGAGCGGGCGATGCGATACTGAGAAGCGATATTATTGCGAAGCAAGAGCAGGAATAGCACGCAGCAAGACGACACCGCAACCATGACGACGAGCCGGAGCAACCGGCCGCATCCAGGGAGGGAACGACGATGACGAAACTGACGAAGCGAGACTTCTTGCAAGGCTCGGCGGCACTGGGCTCGGCGGTATTCATGCCGGCGATCGCAAGGGCGCAGGCCACGGTGCTGCGCTGGGCGGACGGCCAGCCGGTGACGCATCCCTCGCCGCAGGCGGCGGTCAGGGCCGCAGCGGAGGTGAAGGAGAAGACCGGCGGGCGCATCGAAATCCAGAGTTTCCCCGGCGGACAGCTCGGCTCCTCGCGCGACATGGTCGAGGCGGTCGCCTCCGGCGCGCTGACCATGGTGACAGAAGGCGCGGCGCAGCTCGGCCAGTTCGTGCCGCAGCTCTCGATCATCGAGGCGCCCTATATCTGGCGGGACCCGGCGCATATGACGCGCGCGCTCTCCTCGCCGCTGATGGACGAGCTGAACAAGGCGCTCGTCGAGAAGCGCGGCATGCGGGTGATCGGCGTCAACTATTACGGCGTGCGCCACATCACCAGCGGCAAGAAGGAGATCCGCTCGGCCGAGGACATGAAGGGCTTCAAGCTGCGCGTGCCGGAGGTCGACACCTTCAAGGCCATGGCGGAAGCCTGGGGCGCGCGGCCGACGCCGCTCAACTTCTCCGAACTCTATCTCGCTCTGTCGCAAGGGGCCGTCGACGGGCAGGAGAACCCGCTGCCGACCATCGCCTCGGCCAAGCTCGGCGAGGTGCAGAAATACCTGATCCTCAGCGCGCATATCATTACGCCGCGCCTTGTCATCGTGAACGAGGCGGCCTGGAAGAAGATTGCCCCTGCCGATCAGGCGGCGGTGAAGGCCGCGGTCGACGCGTCCGCCGTCTGGCAGGACAAGGAGATCATGACCCAGGAGAGCGGCCTCGCCGACACGCTCGCCAAGGGCGGCATGACGGTGATCACGCCCGATCTCGAGAGCTTCCGGAAGCCGGTGCTGGCTTCGCTGCCGGCCAAGTTCGAGAGCAAATGGGGCAAGGGGCTCTGGGAGCGCATCCAGACGCTCTGAGCCTCTCCGTGTCATCCCGGACAAGCGGCGAAGCCGCGCCGATCCGGGATCCATGCGCGAACCTTTTTCGGAGGCGTTCAGGCATGGATTCCGGGTCTCCCTCCGGTCGCCTGGGATGACGGGCACAGTCTCGCCGCTCTTTCCGTCGCCGGAACACCTGCATGCTCGATCGACTCGTCCGATTCTGCGACCGCGCCATCGATGCGCTCGCTGTCGTCGCTCTCCTGGCGATGCTCACCGCGGTCATGCTCGGCGTGATCACCCGCTCCTATGACGATCCCCTGATCTGGACCGACGAGGCGTCGCGCTACCTGCTGGTCTGGACCTCCGCGCTCGGCTGGGTCATCGCCTCGCGCCGGCGCGTCCATATCCGCATCACCTTCTTCGTCGACCTGCTGCCGAAGACCTTGAGGCACGGCTTCGAGGCGCTGCTGCAGATGGCGGTTGCGCTCTTCGGGCTGCTCCTGGTCTGGCAAGGGGCAGAGCTCGTACAGCGCAACTACGACCTCGAGGCCACCGCGATGCCGATCTCGGTCTCCTGGCTCTACATGCCCCTGATCCTGATCGGGATCTTCGTGTTGGTTCAGGGACTGGCCGAAGCGGCGCAGGCCATGGCGGGACGGATGCGCGTGCCCGAGATCGTGAGCGAGGTGATCGAATGACCACCCTGATGTTCCAGATCGCCGGAGTGTGGTTCCTCGCGATGCTCGCCGGGATGCCGCTCTTCGCCTCGATGGGGCTGGCGGCCTTCGCCTTCGTGGCGCTCGCCGATCTTTCGCTCTCGATCGTGCCGCAGAAGATCGCGCAGACGGCGAATTCCTTCCCGCTGCTGGCGGCGCCGCTCTTCATCCTGATGGGCAACATCCTGAACTCGGCGGGTATCACCGAGAAGATCTTCGCCTTCGCCACGGCGGTGGTCGGCTGGATGCGCGGCGGACTGTGCCACGCCAATATCATCGCGAGCGTGATCTTCTCGGGCATGTCGGGCTCGGCGGTGGCGGATGCGGCCGGCGTTGGCACGATCGAGATCAAGGCGATGGTCGACGAGGGCTATGACCGGCCGACAGCGGCGGCGATCACCGCGGCTTCCGCGACGATCGGACCGATCATCCCGCCCTCGCTGCCGATGGTGGTCTACGGCGTCTCGGCCGATGTCTCGATCGGCGCACTGTTCCTGGCCGGTGTCATTCCCGGCTTGATCATGGCCGGCGCGATGATGGTGATGGTCTGGTACATTGCGACCAAGCGGAACCTCCCACGCCATCCTTGGCCTGGGCTCGGCGGTGTCTGGAAGGCGTTCCGCGAGGCCTTCTGGGCGCTGATGGCGCCTGTGATCCTCTTCGGTGGCATGATGAGCGGCTATTTCACGCCGACTGAGGCTGCCGCGGTGGCCGCGGTCTATGCCCTGATCCTCGGCCTCTTCGTGTATCGCGACTTCAGGCTCTCGGAGCTGCCCAAGATCGTGGTCGAGACGGTAGAAACCACCGGCGTGGTGATGTGCCTCGTCATGGCGGCTGGTGCGCTCGGCTGGTGCATGTCCATCTCGCGCGTGCCGCAGACGCTGACGCCGGCCATCGTCGAGAACATCTCGAACCCGCTCGTCTTCCTGCTGGTCTGTAACATCCTGCTGCTGGTGGTCGGCTGCTTCATGGAGGCGCTGGCCGCCATGCTGATCCTGATCCCGATCCTGGTGCCGGCGGCCAACAGCTTCGGCATCGACCCGGTGCATTTCGGGATGATGTTCATCTTCAACCTCATCCTCGGCACCATCCACCCGCCGGTCGGCGTGGTGATCTTCGTCACGGCCAAGATCGCCAATATCAGCTTCGAGGCGATGTCGAAGGCGATCATGCCGTGGCTGATCCCGCTGCTCGCGACGCTGATCGCGATCACGCTCTGGCCGCCGCTCTCGACGTGGCTGCCGCAGTTGGTGATGGGGAAGTGAGCGGCCGCGCCGGGAGGAGCTACTGCCCTTCCGGCTCGCCGCCATTGTCGAGATAGCGATCGACCGGGATGACGACCTCGTGGTCGATCTGGCCGATCGCGTCCTCGTCCTTGTCCTTGTAGGGGATCGCCCTCAGCACGTGCCGGATGGCGTTGAGCCGGGCGCGCAGCTTGTCGTTGCTGCGCACGATATGCCAGGGCGCCGCCTCGGAGGTCGTGCGGCCGAGCATTTCATCGAAGGCGCGGGAATAGTCGTCGAAGCGCGCGATCGCCTGGAAATCGATCGGCGAGAGCTTCCAGCGCTTGAGCGGGTCGTGCCAGCGGGCGTGCAGGCGTGTCATCTGCATCTCGCGGCCGATCGTCATGAAGAGCTTGACGAGGCGGATGCCGTCGCGCGCCAGCATGCCCTCGAAGACCGGCGCCTCGCGCAGGAAGCTTTCCGTCTCCTCGGGCGTGCAGAAACCCATGACGCGCTCGACGCCGGCGCGGTTGTACCAGGAGCGGTCGAAAAGGACGATCTCGCCGGCGGCCGGCATCTCCGCGGCATAGCGCTGGAAATACCATTGCCCCTTCTCGGTGTCCGAGGGTTTGGGCAGGGCGACGATGCGGGCCTGGCGCGGCGGCAGGTGCTGGGTGAAGCGGGAGATGGTGCCGCCCTTGCCGGCGCCGTCGCGCCCCTCGAAGACGATGACGATCCGCTCGCCCTGCTCGACGGCCCAATGCGTCAGCTTCAGCAGCTCGATCTGGAGCGGCAGCAGCTCGCGGTCGTAGCGCTTGCGCTTCATCCGCTTGCCGTAGGGATAGCCGCCGCTGTGATAGGCCGCGTCGACGATGGCTTCCGGCAATTCCTCGGCCTCGATGTCGAAGCCCTCGGACTTGCCGTTGCTGGACTTGCCACGCCTGGACTTGCCGTTCTTGCGATCCGAAGCCGGCTTTGGGGCCGCGATGGAGGCCTCCGCGACCTTTGCGGCACGCTTGCCCGCTTTCGCTGCAGTTTTCGCCATAGGCGCCTCCCTTTGACCAAACTCTAGCCGGCTGCAGCACCGAAGGGAATTGACGCCTTGCCGACTTCCGCCCAGAAGGGCGCCGCGCCGGACAACGCCGGCAGTCTGCGGGCTTGCCATGGTCGACACTGTCATTTCCGAGGCCACGACGACGCGCAGCCTGATCGAGGCGCTGGGTGCGCCGGCGGTGTTGCTCGACGAGCAGGGCGTCGCGCTGGCGCTGAGTCCGGGCATGCGCGCGCTCGTTCCGGGGCTGGAGACGGGTAAGTTGCTGGCGCTGGTGCTGCGCGACCCGGATCTCAATGACGCCATAGACGATGTCGCGCGCGACGGTGGGAGCAAGACGATCGAGCTCGTCGAGCGAGTGCCGTTCGAGCGGGCTTATCGCATCCATATCGCCGCGCTGGAGGGCGTCGGCCGGCGCCGGACGCTGCTGACTTTCCAGGATCTGAGCGAGCAGCGCGTCATCGAGCGCATGCGCGTCGATTTCGTCGCCAATGCCAGCCACGAGCTGCGCACGCCGCTGGCCTCGCTGCTCGGCTTCGTCGAGACGCTGCAGGGCCCGGCCCGCAACGACGAGCGGGCGCGCGAGCGCTTCCTCGCGATCATGCGCGAGCAGGGCCTGCGCATGGCGCGGCTGGTGGACGACCTGCTCTCGCTGTCGCGCATCGAGCAGCGCGCTCACGTCGCGCCCGATACGCCGGTCGACCTCGCCGGCATCCCGCGCGAGATCGTCGATTCGCTTGCCCTGATGGCGCGCGAGCGGGAGGTGACGCTGACGCTCCACACGCCGCGCGAGCCGTTGCAGGTGCCCGGCGACCGCGACGAGCTGCTGCGGCTGATGGAGAACCTCGTCGAGAACGCGATCAAATACGGCAAGCAGGGCGGTGAGGTGACGATCGCCGTCGAAGCCGGCGACGGCGAGGCCAGCTTCCAGGTCCGCGACGACGGGCCAGGCATCGCGCCCGAGCACCTGCCGCGCCTCACCGAACGCTTCTACCGGGTCGACACTGCGGCGAGCCGCGAGGCGGGCGGCACGGGGCTGGGCCTCGCCATCGTCAAGCACATCGTGCTGCGTCACCGCGGGCGGCTGACCATCGAGAGCAAGCCGGGCGCGGGCGCGACATTCAAGGCGATCCTGCCGCGTTTCCAGGCTGCAGGCGCCGGCTAGAGCGCGTCGCATTCGCTTCTTCTGTCGCGGCGGCCGCTACTTCTTCGAATGCGCGAAGGCGGGCACCTGGAAGCGCCGGCGATAGGCGCCGGGCGTCATGCCCGTGATGCGCTTGAACAGCCGGCGGAAGAAGGCGGCGTCCTCGTAGCCGACCTTCCAGCTGACGTCGTCCGCGGATGCGTCCGTCCGTTCGAGGCGGCGTTTGGCGTCCTCGATCCTGAGGCGCTGAACATAGTCGATCGGCGCGAAGCCGGTCGCTTCGGTGAAGCGGCGCTTGAAGGTGCGCTCGGCGAGGCCGGAACGGCGCACCATCTCCTCGATGGGGCTGGCGACGGAGAAATGGCCGGCCAGCCAGCTCTGTGTATCCGCGACGACCGCGTCGCCATGGTCGGTCCGGCCCTGAAAGACGATGTAGGGCGCGAGTCCGTCATGATGCCATTGCAGCGCGAAGGAACGCGCCACGGTCTGCGCCGCTGTCGCCCCGACATGGCGGACGATGAGATAGAGCACCAGATCGTGCCAGGTCATCGAAGCGCCCGAGGTGATCAGCTCCTCGCGCAGCCCTGAGACCACCAGCACGCGTTCCGGGCTCAGAGGCACGCGCGGAAAGGCGTTGGCGAAGGCCTCGGCATAGGCCCAGTGAACGGTCGTGTCCTGATCGTCGAACAGCCCGGTCTCGGCGAGCAGGAACACGCCCGAGCAGGCCGAGCAGAGCAGCGCGCCATCGGCATGCATGCGTCTCGCCCAGTCGACGAGCTGCGGATAGCGGCCCGTCTTCCAGCCCTCCGGCCCGAGCAGGATCGAGGGCACGATCACGATATCCGTCCTGGCGACCTCGCCGACCGCGCGATGCGCCTCGACCGGCAGGCCACTGGCGAGCTGCACGCTGCCGCGCTCGGCCGCGACGATCTCGACGGTGAAGGGGGCTTGCGTCGGCAATGCCGGCTCGATCTGGCCGAGCATGCGGAACGAGCCGAGCACGTCGTAGATGCCGCTGAGCGTCGAGATGACCGCATCCGGGATCGCGACCAGGCTGACATGCAGCGGCCTCGCCGTCGCCGACATTTGTGGCCCTCCTGGCACGAACGGACCGTCCCTGGCCGAACTCGCACTGCCGGGCCGAGCGGCGGCTCGCCATCCTGCCGCCACTCTCCGCGCAAGGGGCGCGGGAATGCAAGGAAAGAGCGAAAGATGGCGGTCAACCAGGAGAAACTCGACGCGCTCGTCGGGCGTCTGATCACTGAGATTTCGGCGGGCTATGGCGGCGTGATGGTCGCGCTCGGGGACAAGCTCGGGCTCTACAAGGCGATGGCGGGGGTGGGGCCGCTGAGTTCGCAGGAGCTGGCCCGGCGCAGCGGCTGCGCGGAGCGCTATGTCCGCGAATGGCTGAATTCGCAGGTGGCGGGCGGCTATGTCGACTATCACAAGCTGTCCCGGACCTATGAATTGTCGCCGGAGCAGGAAGCCGTGCTCGCGGACGAGCTGAGCCCCGTCTTCCTGCCCTATGCCTGGCAGATCGTCGCGTCGATGTGGGCGGATGAAGCCAAGACACTCGCCGCATTCCAATCCGGCAAGGGTGTGAGCTGGGGCGAGCATGACGAGCGGTTGTTCTGCGGCATCGCGGCGTTCTACCGGAATGCCTACAGCGCGAGCCTCATCGAGACGTGGCTCCCGATGCTCGACGGGGTGACGGCCAAGCTCGAAAAGGGCGCGACCGTCGCTGATGTCGGCTGCGGCCACGGCCACTCGACCGTGTTGATGGCCAAGGCCTTCCCCGAAAGCCGGTTCTGGGGCTTCGACACGCATGGAGAGTCGATCGACATCGCGCGCCGCGTCGCGAAGGCGGCGGGTGTCGAGGATCGGGTGCAGTTCGAGATTGCGAAGGCCGATGGCTATGAGCGGCGCGGCTACGATCTCGTCTGCTTCTTCGATTGCCTCCACGACATGGGGCGGCCGATCGAAGCGGCGCGCTACGCGTCCTCGGCCATGGCCGAGGGCGGCACGCTGATGCTGATCGAGCCGTTCGCCGGCGATCGTGTCGAGGAGAACATCAATCCGATCGGTCGGCTCTACTATGCCGGTTCGACGACGATGTGCTGTGCCCACGCGATATCCGAGAACGGAACGCATGTCCTCGGTGCGCAGGTGGGCCCGAAGCAACTCGAGGCCCTTCTCGAAACGGCGGGGTTCGGAAGCGTGCGCAGGGCCGGGTCGACGCCGTTCAACCTGATCATCGAGGCCCGGCAATAGCCGAAGGCGGGCGTCACGCCCTCGTCTTTCGCGGACAGGCGGAAGACGAGGGCAGTCCGTCGGAGCGCCGCTTTTTGGCGTCGCTCATTTGTGACAGTTCTCGTGACGGATTGTCATCTGGCTGTCATATAGAGGGTGTTCTGACAGGCCGCTGTTAACAGCGACCAGAGAGGACATCTCAATGCGCAAGATTCTCGTTCTCGCGGCCGTTGCCGCTGGGATCGCCGGTTCCGCCCAGGCCGCCGACATCACCGGCGCCGGCGCGACCTTCCCCTTTCCGATCTACTCCAAGTGGGCCGAGGCCTATAAGAAGGAGACGGGCACGGGCCTGAACTATCAGTCGATCGGCTCGGGTGGCGGAATCCGCCAGATCAAGGCCAAGACGGTGGCCTTCGGCGCCACCGACGCTCCGCTCAAGGGCGAGGACCTGAGCAAGGACGGCCTGATCCAGTTCCCGACCGTCATGGGCGGCGTCGTTCCGGCCGTCAACATCGCCGGCATCGAGCCGGGCAAGCTGAAGCTCTCGGGTGAGATCATCGCCCAGATCTATCTCGGCGATATCAAGAAGTGGAACGATCCGAAGATCGTCGCCCTCAACGCCGGCGTCACCCTGCCGGACGCCAACATCAACCCGGTCTACCGTTCGGACGGCTCGGGCACGACCTTCGTGTTCACGGACTACCTCTCCAAGGTCTCGGCTGACTGGAAGTCCAAGATCGGCGCCAACCAGTCGGTCCAGTGGCCGGTCGGCATCGGCGGCAAGGGCAACGAAGGCGTCTCGGCCTCGGTCAAGCAGGTTGCCAACTCGATCGGCTATGTCGAGTACGCCTATGCCAAGCAGAACAAGCTCGCCCATGCTCTGGTGAAGAACGCCGACGGCCAGTTCCCGGCCCCGGACGACGAGGCCTTCAAGGCCGCTGCCGCCAACGCCAACTGGAACGAAGCCCCCGGCTTCGGCATCTCGCTGAACAACCAGAAGGGTGCCCAGGCTTGGCCGATCACCTCGGCCACCTTCATCCTGGTCTATGCCAAGCCGGAGAAGCCGGAAGAGACGCAGGCCGCGCTGAAGTTCTTCGACTGGGTCTACAAGAACGGCGACAAGCTGGCGAGCGACCTCGACTACGTCGCGCTGCCGGCGAATGTGAAGGATCAGGTCCGCACTGCCTGGAAGGGCGTGACCGACAACGCCGGCAAGCCGATCTTCTGATCGCTGCCAACGACAGGGCGAGGCGGGGAAACCCGCTTCGCCATCACACTCAACCCTCATCCTGAGGAGCGGGACGCGCCCTGCGGAGCGCTCCTGAGGATGAGGGGGAGGTTGCCCGGCCCGATCGACGGTCCGGGATTGTCTCGCCCAGGATACGGAGCCAGCGGATGACCGCAGCAACCGACATGACGAGCATTCCTTCTTCAGGGCCGGTGGTGGTGCGCAAGACGCCCAAGGCGACCTTCGACCTCGTCTTCCGCAATGCCAGCTTCGGCGCCGCGCTTCTGGTGCTGCTGCTGCTGGCCGGCATCATGGTCTCGATGATCATCGGCGGCTGGCCGGCCTTCCGCGAATTCGGCCTCGGCTTCATCACCTCCAGCGTCTGGGATACCCAGAACGATCAGTACGGCGCCTGGCCCGCCATCGTCGGCACGCTCTCGACCGCGCTGATCGCGCTGATCATCGGCGTGCCGTTGTCGCTCGGCATCGCGGTCTACCTGACCCAGCTCGCGCCGCCGTGGTTCAAGAAGCCGGTGGCGACCGCTGTCGAGCTCCTCGCGGCCGTGCCCTCGATCATCTATGGCATGTGGGGTCTGTTCGTCTTCGCGCCGCTCTTCGCGCAATATGTGCAGATTCCGCTCTCGAGCATCGTCGAGGGCATGCCGGTGCTGGGTACCGTCCTCTACTCGCGCTCGCCCTCCGGCCTCGGCATCTTCACGGCCGGCATCATCCTGGCCTTCATGATCGTGCCCTTCATCGCCTCGATTACCCGCGACATGCTGGAGCAGATCCCCTCGGTGCTGCGCGAGAGCGCCTACGGCATCGGGGCGACGACCTGGGAGGTCGTGCGCCATGTGCTGGTGCCGCAGGCCGGTGTCTCGATCATCGGCGCGATCATGCTGGGCCTCGGCCGCGCGCTCGGCGAGACCATGGCGGTGACCTTCGTCGTCGGTAACGCCAATCGCCTCTCGTCCTCGATCCTCGATCCCGGCTCGACCATCGCCTCGCGCATCGCCAACGAGTTCAACGAGGCGATGGGGCTGCAGCTCTCGTCGCTGATCGCGCTCGGCTGCATCCTGTTCTTCGTCACCTTCGTCGTCCTCGTCATCGCGCGGTTTCTCGTCTCCCGCGTCGAGCGCTACTGAGCCCCGGGGGAAACGCCATGACCATGACGACCGCCGCCAACCCGCAGGCTGAAGCGCACATCCCCTGGGGGCGCGTGCGCCAGGGCCGCCGCACAGCCGACCGTGCGATGAAGCTCATCGCCACCGGCTTCACCTTCGCCGCCATCTTCGTCCTGTTCTGGATCCTCGGCATGCTGCTGGTGAAGGGCATCGGCGGTCTCTCGCCTGCCACCTTCACCCAGGTCACGCCCGGGCCGGGCTCGGAGGGCGGCGGTCTCGCCAATGCGATCGTCGGCTCCTTCGTGCTGACCTTCCTCGGCATTGCGGTCGCGACGCCGATCGGTGTCCTGGCTGGAACCTGGCTCGCCGAGTACGGCAAGAAGTCCAAGCTCGCGAACCTGATCCGCTTCATCAACGACATCCTGCTCTCGGCGCCGTCTATCCTGATCGGCCTGTTCGTCTACGTCATCCTGGTCGAGCCGTTCCGCGGCTATTCCGGCTGGGCCGGCGGCGTGGCGCTCGGCATCATCGCGATCCCGGTCATCGTGCGCACCACCGAGGACATGCTGAACCTCGTCCCCGGCCCGCTGCGGGAAGCGGGCTCGGCGCTCGGCGCGCCGCCCGCAGTGGTCATCACCAGCGTGACCTGGCGCGCCGCCAAGGCCGGCATGGTGACGGGCATCCTGCTGGCGCTTGCCCGCATCGCCGGCGAGACGGCGCCATTGATCTTCACCGCGCTCAACAACAACTTCTGGTTCTCGCCCACGCTCGTCGGCGGCGTCTCCAACCTGCCGGTGACGATCTACCAGTTCGCCTCGGCCCCTTATGAGAACTGGCAGCAGCTCGCCTGGGCCGGGTCTCTCATCATCACGCTTTCGATCCTCATCCTGTCGATCGTTGCACGCCGGCTCGTCGCCGGCGGCAAGTGAGACTTGAATCCAACCCGGCTGCGACCGACCTTAAGGACCATGTCGATGCTCTCGACCCTTGAACTCTCCCCGCAGACGCTCGATGCCGAGGCGCCCGTCCGGATCGCGGTGAAGAACCTCGATTTCTACTACGGCGAGCACAAGGCGCTGAAGAACATCAACCTCGACTTCCGCGACCGCCATGTCACGGCGCTGATCGGTCCCTCGGGTTGCGGCAAGTCGACCTTGCTGCGCATCTTCAACCGCATCTATTCGCTCTATCCGGAGCAGCGCGCCGAGGGACAGATCCTGCTCGACGGGCGCAACGTCATCTCCAACGACGTCGATGTGAACGAGCTGCGCTCGCGCGTCGGCATGGTGTTCCAGAAGCCGACGCCCTTCCCGATGTCGATCTACGACAACGTCGCCTTCGGCATCCGCCTCTACGAGAAGCCGCCGAAGTCCGAGCTCGACGACCGCGTCGAGGGCGCGCTGCGCCGTTCGGCCCTCTGGGACGAGGTCAAGGACAAGCTGAAGAGTTCCGGCATGGGCCTCTCGGGCGGCCAGCAGCAGCGCCTTTGTATCGCGCGCACCATCGCGCAGAAGCCCGAGGTGATCCTGTTCGACGAGCCGACCTCGGCGCTCGACCCGATCTCGACCGGCAAGATCGAGGACCTGCTCGAGCAGCTCAAGACCGATTTTACGATCGTCATCGTCACGCACAACATGCAGCAGGCCGCGCGCATCTCGCAGTACACGGCCTTCATGTACCTGGGCGAGGTCATCGAGTTCGCGCCGACCAACACGATCTTCATGAACCCCGGCAAGAAGCAGACGCAGGACTATGTCACCGGCCGCTTCGGCTGAGCGATGCCGCGTCTCTTGTTGGATCGCATTTTCTTGACGCGAACCGGTAGCCACTTCGCTTGAAAATGCTTTGAGGACCACGCCATGACCGACCATATCGTCCGTTCTTACGACACCGATCTCGAAGGCCTCCGCCGCAGCCTCGCTGAAATGGGCGGGATGGCTGAGCGCATGCTCGCCGACTCGACCGTGGCGCTGGTGCGCCGCGACACCAGCCTTGCGCAGAAGATCATCAGCGCCGACCAGCGCCTCGACAATCTGCAGCGGGATGTCGAGGAGAGGGCGGTGCTGACCATCGCCCGCCGCCAGCCGCTGGCGCAGGACCTGCGCGAGCTGATCTCGGCGATCCGCATCGCCGCCGACGTTGAGCGCGTCGGCGACCTCGCCAAGAACATCGCCAAGCGCGCCGTCGCCATCTCCGGCCAGTTCCAGCCGCCGCACCGCGCGGTGGTCGGCCTCGAGCACATCAGCCGGCTGGTCCAGGCCCAACTCAAGGACGTGCTGGACGCCTATGCCGCCGGTAACGAGCAGAAGGCGCTGGAGGTCTGGGGCCGAGACGACGAGATCGACGCGCTCTACACCTCGCTGTTCCGCGAGCTCCTGACCTACATGATGGAAGATCCGCGCAACATCACCTTCTGCACGCATCTCCTGTTCTGCGCCAAGAACATCGAGCGCATCGGCGACCACACCACCAACATCGCCGAGACGATCCACTACCTCATCACCGGCGACTCGCTCGATGTGAACCGGCCGAAGCTCGACACGACCAATATCGAGGTCGACGCGGTCACGGGTAGCTGAGTGAGGAAAGCGTAGGTTTCTTGCCGGCGTGGCCGGGCTTGCCCCGGCCATCCCCGTTTTCGTTTGTCGTGTGCGGTGTTCGAACCCTCGATGCCTACCGCGCCGGCGAGCATGACGGCGGGCTTGAATGACGAACGGAAAGAAGAAATGGCAGCACGCATCCTGATCGTGGAGGACGAAGAGCCGCTCACCCTGCTGCTGCGCTACAATCTCGAGGCCGAGGGCTTCGAGGTCGACAGCGTCGCGCGCGGCGATGATGCGGAGCTGCATCTGCGCGACCACACACCGGACCTCGTATTGCTCGACTGGATGCTGCCCGGGCTCTCCGGCATCGAGCTGTGCCGGCGCCTGCGCTCGCGCCGCGACACCGAGCGGGTGCCGATCATCATGCTGACCGCCCGCGGCGAGGAAACCGAGCGGGTGCGCGGCCTTGCCACCGGCGCCGACGACTATGTCGTGAAGCCCTTCTCCCTGCCGGAGCTGATTGCGCGCATCCAGGCGCTGCTGCGCCGCGCAAAGCCGGGCCATGTCGCCGGCCTCCTGCAGGCGGGCGATCTCGAACTGGACCGCACGACGCGGCGCGTCCGGCGCGCCGGCAGCGAGCTGCATCTCGGCCCGACCGAGTTCCGCCTGCTCGAATTCCTGATGCAGGCGCCGGGCCGGGTCTATTCGCGCGCACAACTCCTCGACGCCGTCTGGGGCCGCGACGTCTATATCGACGAGCGGACCGTCGACGTCCACGTCGGTCGGCTGCGGAAGGCGATCACGCCGGCCAATTCCAAGGATCCGCTGCGCACCGTGCGCGGCGCGGGCTACGCTTTCGACGAGACCTTCGCGCGCAGCTGAGCGCGGTGTGCGCGACGCGCCTGGGGGCCGCGCCCGCCGGCCGCTTTTCCTCGCGAACCATCTCCCTTCGCCCGCGTTGAACCAGACAAGGTTCGACGCAGCGAAGGAGGGCGCCATGAGCAAGTTACCCCCGATCCCGCCGGCCAGCCGCAGCGACAAGGGGCCCGGCGGACCCGATCATGCACCGCGCGACACGGCGCGGCAGGCGGGCGAGCGCCGCCCGGAGCACCCCGACCAGCAGGGGCAGCAGGGCAACACCAGGATGAACGCCAGCCGTCAGGGCCACCAGCAGGATCGATAGGTCGTGATCGCGCCCTTTCGGACGCAGTGGCGATCTGTCTCTTTGGTTTGCATCGGACTTCTTCGAGAGGTGGGCGCCACCTTTCGGTCCGATGCTTGAAGGAGGTGCGGCCATGTCCACTTCGACGAAGGCGCCGCAGACCATCCGCCATGGCGGCCCCGGTTCCTCGCATGAGAACGCCAAGAAGCCGGTGGAGATCCGCAAGCCGCCGGCCGATGACGGCACGCGCCGCCGCGCCACCGTCTCCGGCGGAGGCGGCGAGCGCGACAGCCATCATACGCATGAGGCGCGGGGGAAGGGTGGGCGGTGAGTTCCGCCGCTGTTCGAGCATGAATTGGCCAAACACCTGCTCCCGATGAAACAGCCGCCGCAGGCTGTGCCTGGCGGCTTCCAGCGGGCGCAGCTTCGTCTCAGGGCGCTTTCTCAGGCGTTCGGCCCGCCCTCGATGTCGCCGGCCCAGGCGAGCGCCTGCTCGAACTCGTCCGGCTTGAAGGCGCGCACGGTGACGAAGGGGATCGCTGGGTTGACCAGACTGACGAAACCAGAAAGCCAGCCGCTATCGGTGACGACGGCCTCGCGCGGGAAGCGGCGCAGCTCCCAGAGCTTGCTCAGACTGTAGCGGGCGTCCTTCCAGGCAGCCTTCAGCGTCATGTCGTTGAAATCTGTGATGTCGGCGACGATGCCGAGCTTTTCGTGCCGTTCGAGCCGGCTTTCGATGTCGGTGACGATGCGGTCGAGATCGTCCTCCGTCAGCGTCTGCGACAAACGATAGGCGCCGACATGGTCCGGCGCGGGCAGAATGGTGAGCATGGTCCCTCCTGCGCGCTCAACGCGCCGTGACCAGGGAGGTTTCTTCTCCGCCGGCTGCTTGAAGGAATTGCGACTTTTCTATAACCGCGATCTCGCCGAGGACAGGCGTTTCCGCGATAGTTCCTCCCCACCGAGCCTGGAGCAAGGAGCAGCGGCGATGAGCGCCATCACCTCGCCGGTCAGTAGCCGCGACCTTGCCGCGATCGCGCGCATGAGGATCGTGCCGCGGCGCTTCTACGGGCGCTGGATCGCGGCGGCCGCGATCCTCGGCGTGCTTGGTTGGCTGGTGCTGGCCTTTGCCAAGGGCGACATCGCCTGGCCGGTCGTCGCCCAGTTCTTCACGGCGCCGGCCATCCTTTCGGGCTTGAGCAACACGCTGATCATGACCGTCTGCGCCATGGCGCTCGGCATCGTTCTCGGTGTCGTCTTCGCGATCATGTACATGTCGCCGAACCCGGTGCTGCGCGGGGTCGCGCTGTTCTACATCTGGTTCTTCCGCGGCACGCCGCTGCTGCTGCAGCTCCTGCTCTGGTTCAACCTGGCGCTGGTCTTCCCGACTATCGGCATCCCCGGCCTGTTCTCCTGGCGCACCATCGACGTGATCGGGCCGTTCATGGCGACGCTGCTCGGGCTCGGCATGAACCAGGGCGCCTATACCGCCGAGGTGGTGCGTGGCGGCATCCTCTCCGTCGATGCCGGCCAGACCGAGGCCGCCAAGGCGGTCGGCATGACGCGGCTGACGACGTTGCGCCGGATCGTGCTGCCGCAGGCGATGCGCGTCATCATCCCGCCGGTCGGCAACGAGGTGATCAGCATGGTGAAGCTGACCTCGGTGGCGAGCGTGATCCAATATGCCGAGATCCTGCGCAACGCGCAGACGATCTACTACGCCAATGCTCGCGTCATCGAGTTGCTGATCGTCGCCGCCGGCTGGTACCTGATCGTGGTGACCGTGCTGCAGATCGGCCAGTATTTCCTCGAGCGCCATTTCTCGAAGGGGCGGGGAGAGCGGCGCGCCAGGCGCGTCGCCGTGCAGGAGGACGCCGCATGAGCGCGGTCGAGAAGGCAGCCGCCAGCGACGACGCGATCGTCACGATCGCCCATGTCAGCAAGTTCTTCGGCCCGCTGAAGGCACTGAATAACGTCTCGCTCTCGATCCAGCCCGGCACGGTCCAGTGCATCATCGGCCCCTCGGGCTCGGGCAAGTCGACGCTGCTGCGCTGCATCAACCAGCTCGAGAAGATCGACGAGGGCGCGATCAGCGTCGATGGCGCGCTGATCGGCTATCGCCGCGTCGGCGAGACGCTGCACGAGTTGACCGATGCCGAGATCGCGCAGCAGCGGCTCTCGACCGGCATGGTCTTCCAGCGCTTCAATCTGTTCAACCATATGACGGCGCTGCAGAACATCATCGAGGGGCCGCTCACCGTGCTGAGGCGACCGCGCAAGGAGATCGTCGCGGAGGCGATGGCGCTGCTGGAGCGCGTCGGCCTGGCCGACAAGCGCGATTCCTATCCGAGCGAGCTATCGGGCGGCCAGCAGCAGCGCGTCGCCATTGCGCGCGCGCTGGCGATGAGGCCCAAGCTGATGCTCTTCGACGAGCCGACCTCGGCGCTCGACCCCGAGCTCGTCGGCGAAGTGCTGAACGTGATGCGCGATCTCGCCGCCACCGGCATGACCATGATCGTGGTGACCCATGAGCTCGGCTTCGCGCGCGAGGTGGCGAGCGACGTCGTCTTCATGGACAAGGGCGAGATCGTCGAGCAGGGGCCGCCGCAGACCGTGCTCGTCGCGCCCAGCCAGCCGCGCACCCGCGACTTCATCGCCGCCGTCCTGAAGTGACGACCGATACCAGATTCATAACCGGGAGAGACCCAATGCTTCGTTTGACCCTCGCTTCGGCGCTGCTCGCCGCGACCACGCTCGCCGCCCAGGCCCAGGCCCTGCCGGACCGCATCAAGACCGCCGGCAAGATCGTCATGGCGACGATGCCGAACTATGCGCCGATCTCGTTCAAGGACCCCGCTACCAACCAGCTCACCGGCTTCGACATCGATCTCGGCGAGGCCATCGCCAAGGAGCTCGGCGTCAAGGTCGAGTGGCAGGAAATCGCCTTCGCGCAGATGCTGCCCTCGCTGCAGACGGGCCGCGTCGACACGGTGCTGGCCGGTATGAGCGACCTTCCGGCCCGGCGCGAGCAGGTCGACTTCGTCGATTACATGATCTCGGGTGCGCAGTTCTACACGGTCACGGCCTTCAAGGACCAGGTGAAGTCGCCTGAGGATCTGTGCGGCAAGAGCGTCGGCGCCAGCCGCTCGACTAACTGGCCGAAGCAGATCGGCGAGTGGAGCGACGCCAACTGCGTCGCCAAGGGCAAGCCGGCGATCACCGCGGTCGGCACGGAAGGCTCGGCCGACGCCCGCACCCAGCTCAAGACGCAGCGCCTGCAGGGCGGCGTCCAGGGCAGCGAGACGATGGGCCATTTCCAGAAGCTGGAGCCGAACACCTATATTCCGCTCGGCAAGCCCTTCACCCAGTCGCTGTCCGGCATGCCCTTCGCCAAGACGGCCGAGGGCACGCAGCTGCGCGACGCGGTCAAGGGTGCGCTGGACCGGCTGCAGGCCAATGGCGGCTATGACGCGCTGATCGCCAAGTACGGCCTTGTCGACAACCCGCTGAAGCCGATCTCGCTCAACAAGGGCGAGTGAGCGACAGAGCGTCATTCTCGGGCGCCGCGTAGCGGCGACCCGAGAATCGCGTCGAGGAGATGCTCGGGTCAAACCCGAGCATGACGGCGCCCTGCATGCGCCCCGCGGGCTTGCGGTGCCGGCGGGGCTGCCGTAACCCGTTGAGGCTTTCCCTCCGGACCACGCCACCGCTCCTGCATCATGACAGCCTCGATCACCGACCGTTATGCCGCCCTGGTCGCCGCGGGCGCCATCGAGCGCGATCCGGCGCAGGTCGCGGTGGTGAAGAAGCTCGAGGCGCTGACTGCGACGCTCGCGGCAAGGCGGCTTGCCCGCAAGGGCAGCGCGCTCGGCTGGCTGTTCGGCAAGAAGCCCGATACCGCGCAGGCGCCGAAAGGGCTCTATGTCTGGGGCTCGGTCGGCCGCGGCAAGACCATGCTGATGGACATGTTCTTCGAGGCGGCGCCGGTGAGGCGCAAGCGCCGGGTGCATTTCCACGAATTCCTCGCCGATGTGCATGGGCGCGTCCACGCCTACCGCCAGAAGATCAAGAACGGTGAGATCAAGGAGTCCGACCCGATCGCGCTCGTCGCGGCCGATCTGGCGGAGGAAGCCTATCTGCTCTGCTTCGACGAGTTCACCGTCACCGACATCGCCGATGCGATGATCCTGGGGCGGCTGTTCACGGCGCTCTTCGCGGCCGGCATCGTCGTGGTCGCGACCTCCAATGTCGAGCCGTCGCGGCTCTATGAGGGCGGCCTCAACCGGGCGCTCTTCCTGCCCTTCATCGAATTGTTGCAGACCAGGGTCGAGGTGCTGCGCCTCGATGCGCGCACCGATTTCCGGCTGGAGAAGCTCGGCGGCGCGCCGGTCTACCATGTGCCCCCCGATGAGAAGGCGAAGAGCGCGCTCGATGCCGCCTTCAAGGCGCTCTCCGGCGCGGGTGAGGGGCGCAAGGCGGTGCTGAGCGTGCAGGGGCATGATCTCGTCGTGCCGCAGGCGGCCGGCGGCGTGGCGCGGGCGAGCTTCGCCGACCTGTGCAGCCAGGCCTATGGCGCCTCGGACTACATTGCGCTCGCGCAACGCTTCCACACGCTGGTGCTGGACGACATCCCGATCCTGGATTTCGACCGGCGCAACGAGGCCAAGCGCTTCATCATCCTGATCGACACGCTCTACGAGCATCATGTGAAGCTCGTCGCCTCGGCGGCGGCGGAGCCACATGAACTCTACCACGCGCGCCAGGGACGCGAGGCCTTCGAGTTCGACCGCACCGTCTCGCGGCTGATCGAGATGCGTTCGGAGGAATATCTTGCCATGCCGCACGGCCGGCCGGATTCGACCGCGAGCGGCGATACGACGGGGCTGGTGGAGACCTGACCATGCCCCAGCGCGAGCCGAGCGAGATCCGGATCCTCACGGTCGCCAGCGAGCATCTGCGCAAGTTCGGGCTGAAGCGCTTCACGGTCGTCGCGGTGGCGGAGGAGGCGGGGATGACCCACGCCAACGTCTACCGCTACTTCCCCTCGCGGGTGGCGCTCGTCGATGCCGTGGTCGATCTCTGGCTGAAGGCCACCGAGCGCAAGCTTGCCGACATCGCGGACGGCCCCGATCCCGCCGATGACAAGCTGGAGCGGCTGATCATGGCGCTCGCCAAGGCCAATCGCGACTTGCTCGGCGAAGAGCCGCATCTCTTCGCGGCGCTGTCGCAGGCAGTGGCCAAGCGCCATGCCATCAGCCGCCGCAACCGAAGCCGCGTCAGGGCCCTGTTCGAACGCGTCGTCGACGAGGGCATCGCCACCGGCGTCTTCGAGCCGCGCGACCGTGACCGCGCCATCGCTTTCGTCATCGACGCCACTCATCGCTTCATCCACCCCGCCTCGCTGGCGCTGGAGGCGGATGTGCCGCAGGCCTCGGTGGATACGCGGCTCTCGACCCTGATCCGCGTGATCCTGCGCGTGCTCGGCAACGGCATCGTCTGAGAAATTCTGTTACCAATTACAGAAATCGTAAGTTGTAACTACTCATTTTCCAGCCCGGCTCCAGCCAGGGGGATCGGGTCGGGAAGAGTGTGTTTCCGGCAAGTCGTTGAAATGTAAACTGTTAATGCCCTCGCGCGTAAGACGTGCGCGGTCCAGCCCGGAAAAAGCCTCTTTTGCGGCGAGGGTTGCGGCAAAAGCCCGGTTTGGGCCAAAGGAACCCACGGTTTGGCCGGCCCGCCGGCTATTCGCAGCACCACGGCTTTTTTGAACGAAGCGCCAGACAAGAGGACTAGGTTATGGCCCGTAAGAAGATCGCCCTCATCGGCTCCGGCCAGATCGGCGGCACGCTCGCCCACCTCGCCGGCCTGAAAGAGCTCGGCGACGTCGTCCTCTTCGACATCGCCGAGGGCATCCCGCAGGGCAAGGGCCTCGACATCGCCGAGTCCGCCCCGGTCGATGGCTTCGACGCCGCCTACAAGGGCACGAACACCTATGAGGACATCAAGGGCGCCGACGTCATCATCGTCACCGCCGGCGTGCCGCGTAAGCCGGGCATGAGCCGCGACGACCTGATCGGCATCAACCTCAAGGTGATGAAAGCCGTCGGCGAGGGCATCAAGCAGTATGCGCCCAAGGCCTTTGTGATCTGCATCACCAACCCGCTCGACGCCATGGTCTGGGCGCTGCAGAAGTTCTCGGGCATCAAGCCGAACATGATCGTCGGCATGGCCGGCGTGCTCGACTCGGCCCGCTTCCGCCACTTCCTCGCTGAGGAGTTCCAGGTCTCGGTCAAGGACGTCTCGGCCTTCGTGCTCGGCGGCCATGGCGACGACATGGTGCCGCTGGTCCGCTATTCGGGCGTCGCCGGCATCCCGCTGCCGGACCTCGTCAAGATGAAATGGACCACGCAGGAGAAGCTGGACGCCATCGTTGAGCGCACCCGCAAGGGCGGCGGCGAGATCGTCAACCTGCTCAAGACCGGCTCTGCCTTCTATGCTCCCGCCGCTTCCGCGATCGCGATGGCCGAGAGCTATCTCAAGGACCAGAAGCGCGTCCTGCCGGCGGCCGCCTATCTCAAGGGCCAGTACGGCGTGAAGGACATCTTCGTCGGCGTGCCGGTGGTGATCGGTGCCAAGGGCGTGGAGCGTGTCGTCAAGATCCGCCTCAACGGCGCCGAGAAGGAAATGCTGACGAAGTCGGTCGGTTCTGTGCAGACGCTCATCGACGCCTGCAAGACCGTCGATTCGTCGCTCGCGTGATCTAGTTCAGGGCGGCGGGCGACGTTTCGTCCCGCCGCCTTTTCGTCTTCGTCTGTCGCTGTCAGGGAAACCGAGCACATGAACATCCACGAATACCAGGGCAAGGCCATCCTCAAGGACTTCGGCGCGCCCGTTTCGGCCGGTTTCCCGGCGCTGTCGGTGGCGGAGGCCGTCGAGGCCGCCAGGAAGCTGCCGGGCCCGCTTTACGTCGTGAAGTCGCAGATCCACGCGGGCGGCCGCGGCAAGGGCAAGTTCAAGGAACTGCCGGCCGACGCCAAGGGCGGCGTGCGCCTCGCCAAGTCGGTGGAGGAGGTCGAATCCTTCGCCAAGGAAATGCTTGGCAACACGCTCGTCACCGTGCAGACCGGCCCGGCCGGCAAGCAGGTCAACCGCCTCTACATCGAGGACGGTTCGGACATCGAGAAGGAATTCTACCTCTCGGCGCTGGTCGATCGCGAGACCTCGCGCATCGCCTTCGTCGTCTCGACCGAGGGCGGCATGGACATCGAGGCCGTCGCCCACGACACGCCTGAGAAGATCAAGACCTTCTCGGTCGATCCCGCGACCGGCATCATGCCGCATCACGGCCGCACCGTCGCCAAGGCGCTGGGCCTGACCGGCGATCTCGCCAAGCAGGCCGAGAAGGTGCTGACGCAGATCTACAACGCCTTCGTCGCCAAGGACATGGCGATGCTCGAGATCAACCCGCTGATCGTGACCACCCAGGGTCAGATCAAGTGCCTCGACGCCAAGGTCAACTTCGATTCCAACTCGCTCTACCGCCACCCGGATGTCGTCGCGCTGCGCGACGAGACCGAGGAGGACGCCAAGGAGATCGAGGCTTCCAAGTACGACCTCGCCTATATCGCGCTCGACGGCACGATCGGCTGCATGGTCAACGGTGCGGGCCTGGCCATGGCCACGCTCGACATCATCCAGCTCTACGGGGAATCTCCCGCCAACTTCCTCGACGTCGGCGGCGGTGCCTCGGAGGAGAAGGTCACTGCGGCCTTCAAGATCATCACCGCCGATCCGAAGGTGAAGGGCATCCTCGTCAACATCTTCGGCGGCATCATGAAGTGCGACGTCATCGCCCGCGGCGTGATCGCGGCGGTGAAGGCCGTCGGCCTTCAGGTTCCGCTGGTGGTTCGCCTCGAAGGTACGAATGTCGAGGAAGGCAAGGCCATCCTGCGCGAATCCGGCCTCAACGTCATTCCCGCCGACGACCTCGACGATGCGGCGCAGAAGATCGTCGCCGCGGTCAAGAAGGCCTGATCGAAAACGATGCGGTCTATCGCCACCCTCGCTCTGATACTCGCAACCGCGCCGGCGTATGCCGACGCGGCGGCGGAGCGCGTGGTGGCGATCGTCAAAGAAGCTTGCATCGATCCTGCGACGCCGTTGGATCAACTGCGGGCTTCGGAACGTCAGGCCGCCGCGCTGAAGTGGACGCTCGACACGACACAGTCGGGGCGGAAGCGCGGCCTAGTCGCGAATCCAGAGGATCTCAAACGCCCGGAGATGTTTGAGGTCCGCCACTGGCGTTTCGAGGAGCCGCTCGTGTCCGGCGAGTTCCGAATCGCAGTCGTTCGGCCCGAATGGGCCGGATGGCGTCAGAACGGTTGCATGGTTCTTACGCAGGCGGTTTCCGAAGAGCACGCCGTCCTGTCCGCTCGCGCTGCTCTCAATCTTCAAGAGCCGCAAACATCGAACGGCTTTGGGAAATCCTGGATACTATCTGGAGACGCCCTGAAGCCGCATGAAGTGACACGTATCGTCTCGACCCAGCGTCAGCGGTTGAGATCCGGTGAAACTACAGTTTTCGGGGTCTACGAGCTTCAGGCTCCAGCCGACGGGGCGATGCCCGCTCCCGCGGAAGCTACCAGATCATTCGAAAAGCAAATCGGGAAAGACTAGATGTCCATCCTCATCGACAAGAATACCAAGGTCATCTGCCAGGGCTTCACCGGCAAGAACGGCACCTTCCACTCCGAGCAGGCGATCGCCTACGGGACGCAGATGGTCGGCGGCACCTCGCCGGGCAAGGGCGGCTCGATCCATCTCGGTCTGCCTGTCTTCGACACGGTCGCCGAGGCCCGCGACGCCACCGGCGCCACCGCTTCGGTCGTCTACGTGCCGCCCCCGGGCGCGGCGGACGCGATCTGCGAGGCGATCGACGCCGAGATCCCGCTCGTGATCTGCATCACCGAGGGCATCCCGGTGCTCGACATGGTGCGCGTCAAGCGCTCGCTGGCCGGCTCCAAGACCCGCCTGATCGGGCCGAACTGCCCGGGCGTCGTCACCGCCGGCGAGTCGAAGATCGGCATCATGCCGGCCAACATCTTCAAGCCCGGCAATGTCGGCATCGTCTCGCGCTCCGGCACGCTGACCTATGAGGCGGTGTTCCAGACCACGCGCGAGGGCCTCGGCCAGACCACGGCCGTCGGCATCGGCGGCGACCCGGTCAAGGGCACCGAGTACATCGACATGCTCGAGATGTTCCTGGCGGACGAGAAGACCAAGTCGATCATCATGATCGGCGAGATCGGCGGCTCGGCCGAGGAGGACGCGGCGCAGTTCATCAAGGACGAGGCCAAGCGCGGGCGCAAGAAGCCGATGGTCGGCTTCATCGCCGGCCGCACGGCTCCTCCCGGCCGTCGCATGGGCCATGCGGGCGCGATCATCTCGGGCGGCAAGGGCGGCGCCGAGGACAAGATCGCGGCCATGGAAGCGGCCGGCATCCGGGTCTCGCCCTCGCCGGCGCGCCTTGGAAAGACCTTGGTCGAAGTGTTGAAGGGCTGACGTTCCGTCGGCACGTTGTGGCCGGGCTTGACCCGGCCACAACGTGCCGCGGTTGCGACGGCAGAATGGCATGATGTCCGGGCGAGGCCCGGGCATGACGACAAACCGAAGGATGTCCGGGCAGAGGGGCCCGGATATGCCGAAAGCGGCGAAGGAAGGCAGGACCATCATGGCTCGCCAGGACATCAACGAGGCTCTTGCGCAGACCGGGTTCCTCTACGGCGGCAACGCGGCCTATATCGAGGATCTCTATGCCCGCTACGAGGCCGACCCGAAGTCGGTCGACGAGCAGTGGCAGAGTTTCTTCGGCGCGCTGAAGGACGACAAGGAAGCCGTCCTCAAGAACGCCAAGGGCGCATCCTGGAAAAAGCCCAACTGGCCGGTCGCGGCCAGTGGCGAGCTGGTTTCGGCGCTCGACGGCAACTGGGCGCAGGTCGAGAAGGCCGTGTCCGACAAGCTCGGCGCCAAGGCCAAGGCCGCGGGCACGACGCTCTCCCCTGCCGATGTGCAGCAGGCGACGCGCGATTCCGTGCGCGCCATCATGCTGATCCGCGCCTACCGCATGCGCGGCCATCTGCACGCCAATCTCGACCCGCTCGGCATCGAGACCCGCAAGGATTCCGAGGAGCTCTCGCCGCACGCCTTCGGCTTCGGCGATGCCGACCTCGACCGCAAGATCTTCATCGACAACGTGCTCGGCATGGAGTTCGCCACCGTCCGCGAGATGGTCGCGGTGCTGCAGCGGACCTATTGCGGCACGGTCGGCATCGAGTTCATGCATATCTCCGACCCTGAGCAGAAGGCCTGGCTGCAGGAGCGCATCGAGGGGCCGGACAAGGAGATCGCCTTCACCCGCGAGGGCAAGCGCGCCATCCTCAACAAGCTCGTCGAGGCCGAGGGCTTCGAGAAGTTCATCGACCTGAAGTACACCGGCACCAAGCGCTTCGGCCTCGATGGCGGCGAGGCGCTGGTTCCGGCGCTGGAGCAGATCATCAAGCGCGGCGGCGCTCTCGGCGTGCGCGACATCGTCTTCGGCATGGCCCATCGCGGCCGCCTCAACGTTCTGACCCAGGTCCTCGGCAAGACGCATCGCGCGCTCTTCCACGAGTTCAAGGGCGGCTCCTTCGCTCCTGACGACGTCGAGGGCTCGGGCGACGTGAAGTACCATCTCGGTGCCTCAAGCGACCGTGAGTTCGACGGCAACAACGTCCATCTCTCGCTGACCGCCAACCCGTCGCATCTGGAGATCGTCGATCCCGTGGTGCTCGGCAAGGTTCGCGCCAAGCAGGACCAGTTCGGCGACATCGTCGAGCGTTCGAAGGTGCTGCCGCTGCTGATCCATGGCGACGCTGCCTTCGCCGGCCAGGGCGTGGTGGCGGAATGCCTCGGCCTCTCCGGGCTGAAGGGCCACCGCACCGGCGGCTCGCTGCACTTCATCATCAACAACCAGATCGGCTTCACGACCTATCCGCGCTATTCGCGCTCCTCGCCCTATCCGTCCGACGTGGCGAAGATGGTCGAGGCGCCGGTGTTCCATGTGAATGGCGACGATCCGGAGGCGGTGGTCTTCGCCGCCAAGGTCGCGATCGAGTTCCGGCAGAAGTTCCACAAGCCGGTCGTGATCGACATGTTCTGCTATCGTCGCTTCGGTCATAACGAGGGCGACGAGCCGGGCTTCACCCAGCCGCTGATGTACCGCAAGATCCGCGGCCACAAGACGACGCTGGAGCTCTACGCCGCCAGGCTCGAGGCCGATGGCGTGCTTGCTCCGGGCGAGCTCGACAAGGCGCGCGCCGACTGGAAGGCGAAGCTCGAGATCGAGTTCGAGGCTGGCCAGACCTTCAAGCCCAACAAGGCCGACTGGCTCGACGGCCGCTGGGCGGGCATGAAGGCGATCCGCGCCGACGAGGACGACCCGCGCCGCGGCGCCACCGGCGTGCCGGCGGCGACCCTCAAGGAGATCACCGACAAGATCACCTCGGTGCCGGCGGGCTTCAACGTCCACCGCACGATCCAGCGCTTCCTCGACAACCGCAAGAAGGCGGTCGAGTCCGGCGAGGGCATCGACTGGGCGACCGCCGAGGCGCTGGCCTTCGGCTCGCTCCTGCTCGACGGCAACCCGGTGCGCCTCTCCGGCCAGGATTGCGAACGCGGCACCTTCTCGCAGCGCCATTCGGTGCTGATCGACCAGGAGACGGAAGCCCGCCATACCTCGCTGAACAACATCCGCGACGACCAGGCCCGCTACGAGGTCATCAACTCGATGCTCTCGGAAGAGGCCGTGCTCGGCTTCGAATATGGCTACACCCTGTCGGAGCCGAACGCGCTGACGATGTGGGAGGCGCAGTTCGGCGACTTCGCCAACGGCGCGCAGGTCGTGTTCGACCAGTTCATCTCGTCGGGCGAGCGCAAGTGGCTGCGCATGTCCGGCCTCGTCTGCCTGCTGCCGCACGGCTATGAGGGCCAGGGTCCGGAGCATTCCTCCGCCCGCCTCGAGCGCTTCCTGCAGATGTGCGCCGAGGACAACATGCAGGTCGCGAACTGCTCGACGCCCGCGAGCTACTTCCACATCCTGCGCCGGCAGCTGAAGCGCGACTTCCGCAAGCCGCTGATCCTGATGACGCCGAAGTCGCTGCTGCGCCACAAGCGCTGCATCTCGGACCTGACGGACCTCGCCGAAGGCTCGACCTTCCACCGCGTGCTGCATGACGACGCCGAGCGCGGCCGCTCGACCACCAAGCTCGTCAAGGACGGCAAGATCCGTCGCGTCGTGCTCTGCTCGGGCAAGGTCTATTACGATCTGCTGGAGGAGCGCGAGAAGCGCGGCGTCGACGACGTCTACCTGATGCGCGTCGAGCAGCTCTATCCCTTCCCGCTCAAGACGCTGGCGCAGGAGCTCTCGCGCTTCAAGGCCGCCGATGTGGTCTGGTGCCAGGAGGAGCCGAAGAACATGGGCTCCTGGACCTTCGTCGAGCCCTATCTGGAGTGGGTGCTGGGCCATGCCGGCTCGAAGTCGAAGCGGCCACGCTATGTCGGCCGCCCGGCCTCGGCCGCGACGGCGACGGGCCTGATGTCCAAGCACACGGCCCAGCTCAATGCCTTCCTCGACGAGGCCTTCGCAGGCTGATCAAACGCCCGGCGGTGCCGCTTTGGCATCGCCGGGTTTCCATGCTGCATCGGTGCTCGCGAATTCCGTTCCGGACTTCAGGCCGATGCCCAACCGACCGCCAGAGAACGAGATAACAGAGGCCTGACATGGCGACCGAAATCCGCGTACCCACCCTCGGCGAATCCGTTTCCGAGGCCACCATCGGCAAGTGGTTCAAGAAGCCGGGCGAGGCCGTGAAGGCCGACGAGCCCCTCGTCGAGCTGGAAACCGACAAGGTGACGCTGGAGGTCAACGCGCCTTCCGCCGGCGTCCTCGGCGAGATCGTCGCCAAGGAAGGCGATACGGTCGGCGTCAACGCGCTGCTCGGCTCGATCGCTGACGGTGCCGGCGCACCCGCGCCGACCCCGAAGGCCGAGGCGAAGCCCGCTGCCGCCCCGGCTCCCGCGCCTGCCGCCGAGGCGCCGAAGGCTGCCGCCACCAAGGCTGCCGATTCCGGCCCGGCCGTGGCTCGCCTCGCCGCGGAGAGCGGCGTCAGTCCGGCGAATGTCGCTGCCTCGGGCAAGGATGGCCGCGTCACCAAGGGCGACATGCTGGCTGCCATCGCGACCGGCGGCGCCGTGGCTGCTGCGGCTCCCGCCCCGGTTCAGCTGCGCGCTCCGTCCGCGCCTGACGACGCCTCGCGCGAAGAGCGCGTCAAGATGACGAAGCTGCGCCAGACCATCGCGCGCCGCCTCAAGGAAGCCCAGTCCAACGCCGCGATGCTGACGACCTTCAACGAGGTCGACATGACCAACGTCATGGCGCTGCGCAACCAGTACAAGGATGTCTTCGAGAAGAAGCACGGCGTGAAGCTCGGCTTCATGGGCTTCTTCGTGAAGGCCGCGGTGCAGGCGCTGAAGGAGATCCCGGCCGTCAACGCCGAGATCGACGGCACCGACATCATCTACAAGAACTACTACCACATCGGCGTCGCCGTCGGCACCGAGAAGGGCCTGGTGGTTCCGGTGGTGCGCGATGCGGACGAGCTCTCCATCGCCGGCGTCGAGAAGAAGATCGGCGAGTACGGCCGGAAGGCCCGTGACGGCCAGCTCAAGATCGAGGAGATGCAGGGCGGCACCTTCACGATCTCGAACGGCGGCGTCTACGGCTCGCTGATGTCGACCCCGATCCTGAATGCGCCGCAGTCGGCGATCCTGGGCATGCACAAGATCCAGGAGCGCCCGATGGTCGTCGGCGGCAAGATCGAGATCCGCCCGATGATGTATCTCGCGGTCAGCTACGACCACCGCATCATCGACGGCAAGGAGGCCGTGACCTTCCTCGTGCGCATCAAGGAAGGCCTCGAAGACCCGGCGCGCCTCGTCCTCGATCTCTGATCGGACGGGACGAAGGGGGAGGGCGCCATGTCGGGCGTTGCCATCGTCACCGGCGGCAGCCGGGGAATCGGCCGCGCGGCCGCGGTTCTGCTCGCCGAGCGCGGCTATGACGTCGTCGTCAACTACCAGGCCAATGCGCAGGCGGCGGCCGACACGGTCGCGGCCGTCGAGGCCCATGGCCGGCGCGGCGTGGCAGTGCAGGGCGATGTCGGCGTCGAGGCCGACGTCATGGCGATCTTCGCCGCGGCCGACAAGCTCGGCCGCCTGACGGCGCTGGTCAACAATGCCGGCGTGATCGACACGCCGGCCCGCGTCGACGCGATGAGCGTCGCGCGGCTGGAGCGGATGTTCCGGATCAACATGATCGGCAGCTTCCTCTGCGCCCGCGAGGCGGTGAAGCGCATGTCGACGCGCCATGGCGGGCAGGGCGGTGGGATCGTCAACCTGTCCTCCGCGGCCGCGGTGCTGACCGCCGCCGGCCAGTACGTCGACTATGCCGCCGCCAAGGCCGGTATCGACATCTTCACGCTCGGCCTCGCCCGTGAGGTCGCCGCCGAGGGCGTGCGCGTCAATGCGGTCAGGCCCGGCATCATCGATACCGACATCCATGCGAGCGGCGGCTGGCCCGACCGGGTCGCGGACATGCGCGACCAGCTCCCGATGAAGCGGGAGGGCACCGCGCTCGAGGTGGCGCAGGCGATCGCCTGGCTGCTCTCGGACGAAGCCTCCTACACCAACGGCGCCGTGCTGAACGTCACCGGCGGCCGCTGAGAGCCGCGCCGGGCGCAGCACCGGCGCGTTTCCACCTCCGGATGGATTGGCGTGGGCCAGGCAAGCTGGCATCGTGTCGGCCTCGCGATGGGGAGGGGCCATGACTGCGCTTGCGACATCCACTGAAATCACGGTTCTCGGCTGGAGCGTTCTTCTGCTGCTGGTGCAGGTCATCCTGCAGGCGGGGAGCGCCGCGGAGCTCGGGCCGGCCTATCTGTTCAGTCCGCGCGACGAGCAGCGCGAACCGGCGAACCTCGCCGCGCGGCGGCTGAAGCGGGCGCTCGACAATCTGCTGGAGACCTATCCGGCCTTCGTGGCGCTGGCGCTGGCGCTGACCATCAGCGGCAAGGCCGGGGGGCTCGGCGCGACGGGCGCCTGGCTCTATCTGGGGGCGCGGGTGGTCTATGTCGTGTTCTATGCGGCGGGCATCCCTGTGGTCCGCACGCTCGTCTGGCTGGTCTCGGTCGTGGGGCTGGCGCTGATGCTCTGGCGCCTGATGATGTGAGGATGCCTGGCGCGGCGGGGGAAACCGCCGCGCCGTATGGTTCAGGATCAGGGCTGGACGACCATCGCCGAGAAGGGATGGACATAGGCCTGCAGCATCACGAGGCAGCCGACGAGGCTCGCCAGCACGATCGAGTGCCAGAAGACGAAGCGCAGGATCGCGCCCTCATGGCCGAACCAGTTGGTTGCCGTCGAGGCGACGACGATCGACTGGGCGTCGATCATCTTGCCCATGACGCCGCCGGAGGAATTCGCGGCACCCATCAGGATCGGCGAGAGCCCGAGCTGTTCCGAGGTCACCCGCTGCAGGTTGCCGAAGAGCACGTTGGAGGCCGTGTCCGAACCTGTCAGCGCGACACCCAGCCAGCCGAGCAGCGTGCCGAAGAAGGGGTAGAGCACCCCCGTGCCGGCGAAGGCGAGACCCAGCGTGGCGTCGATGCCGGACAGCCGCGTCAGCGTGCCGATCGCCAGCATCGCGGCGATGGTGATCAGCGAATAGGCGCAGAGCCTCAGCGTCCTGCCGTAGATCGAAAGCATCCTCCCCGGGCCGAAGCCCATGGCGAAGCCGGAGATGATCGCGGCGATCAGCATGCCACTGCCGGTATAGGACAGCCAGGTGAAGGAGAAGACCGCGGCTTCCGGCGTCGGCTTGGCGGCGACCGGTGCGACCTTGTTGATCTGGTTGTGCAGGTCGGGAACCGGGAAGTTCCAGGTCGCCCACGGGTTCACGGCGCTCTTGAACCAGCCCGTGCCCCAGACCAGCAGGATGATGCAGACGATGATCCAGGGCGTCAGCGCCATCCAGACCTGAGGTGTGCTGGGCTTGACGGTGCTGGCCGGGGCGACGATGCGCCCGTCGTCCGAGATGTCGTGCCCCCGCAGCTTCGGCGAGGTCCAGATCTCGCGGGGCTTCCAGATCTGCAGGAAGCCGATCAGGCAGGCCATCGAGATCAGTGAGGCGCCGATATCGACGATCCAGGGGTTGATGAAGTTCGAGATCAGGAATTGCGGCACGGCGAAGGAGACGCCGGTGACGAGGATCGCGGGCCAGATCTGGATCATGCCGCGCCAGCCGGCGAAGACGCAGATCAGCCAGAACGGCACCAGCACCGAGAAGAAGGGCAGTTGCCGCCCGACCATGGCGCCGAGCAGGAAGGGGTCGATGCCGGTAACCTGGGAGAGCCCCTGGATCGGGGTGCCGAGCGCGCCATAGGCGACGGGCGCCGTGTTGGCGATGAGCGAGAGGCCGGACGCCGCCAGAGGCGAGAAGCCGAGCCCGATCAGGATGGCGCCGGTGACGGCGACCGGCGTGCCGAATCCCGACGCGCCTTCGAAGAAGGCGCCGAAGGCGAAGGCCACCAATAGGAGCTGGATGCGCCGGTCGTCGGTGACGCCGCCGATCGTGGTCTGCAGCGTGGCGAAGGCACCTTTCTCGACCGTCAGCCGGTAAAGGAAGATGACGTTGAGGACGATCCAGCCGATCGGGAAGAAGCCCGTGACCGCGCCGAGTGCGGTTGCGCGCAGGGACATCCCGGCAGGCATGGTGAAGATGAAGATCGCGACCAGATTGGCGACGATGAGCGCGATGACAGCGGCTATGTGCGCCTTGACGGCGTTCGAGGCGATGAGACCGAGCAGAATGACGACGGGTAGCGCGGCTGCGAGCGTCGACAGGGCGCTGTTGCCGAAGGGATCATAGACTTGATTCCACATAGCGGCGTGCTCCTCGGGCGGGCTGATCTAAAAAATGGTTCAGTGGATGCGTAGTTCCCTCTCAGGTTGCGGCTAGTAAGCCTGCGACAGCCTGCCGCAGCAAGGGTGTGCCGCCCTTCGTCAACACATGAATGGCGGTAGCGCCCGCGCTGGAACCGATGTATGCCCGCGCGAGCGTGCCGCCGCCCTTGCCGGTGGCTTCACGAGCAGCAGCGGAAGGATGTCATGGCCTACGATCTCGTCGTCATCGGAACCGGCCCCGGGGGCTATGTCTGCGCCATCCGCGCCGCCCAGCTCGGCCTGAAGGTCGCCGTGGTCGAGAAGCGCAAGACCCATGGCGGCACCTGCCTCAATGTCGGCTGCATTCCCTCCAAGGCGCTGCTGCACGCTTCCGAGATGTTCGAGGAAGCCGGCCACACCTTCGAGAAGCTCGGCGTCGTCGTCGGCAAGCCGAAGCTCGATCTCAAGGCGATGATGGCCCACAAGCAGGAGACCATCGATGCCAATGTCAACGGCGTCGGCTTCTTGCTCAAGAAGAACAAGATCGACGCCTTCCACGGCACAGCCTCGATCCCGGCCGCCGGCAAGGTCGTCGTCACCGCCGAGGACGGCAAGACGGAGGAGCTGGAGGCGAAGAGCATCGTCATCGCGACGGGTTCTGAATCGGCGCCGCTGCCGGGCGTGACCATCGACGAGAAGACGGTCGTCACCTCGACCGGCGCGCTCGAGATCGGCGCCGTGCCGAAGGAGCTCGTGGTGGTCGGCGCCGGCGTGATCGGCCTCGAGATCGGCTCGGTCTGGGGCCGCCTCGGCGCCAAGGTCACCGTCGTCGAATATCTCGACCGCATCCTGCCGGGCATGGACGGCGAGGTCGGCAAGCAGTTCCAGCGCATCCTGGAGAAGCAGGGCTTCACCTTCCAGCTCAGCTCCAAGGTGACCAAGGTCGAGGTTTCCAAGAAGGGCGGCGCGACCATCACCGTCGAGCCCGCCGCCGGTGGCGAGGCCAAGACGCTCGAAGCCGATATCGTGCTGGTGGCGATCGGCCGGCGGCCGAACACCGACGGCCTCGGCCTCGACAAGGCCGGCGTCGCGACGGATCGCGGCCGCGTCGTGATCGACGATCATTTCCGCACCAACGTGCCGGGCATTTACGCCATCGGCGACGTGGTGCGCGGGCCGATGCTGGCGCACAAGGCCGAGGACGAGGGCGTCGCCGTCGCCGAGATCATCGCCGGCAAGCACGGCCATGTGAACTACGACGCCATTCCGAGCATCGTCTACACCGCGCCGGAAGTCGCCGCGATCGGCAAGACCGAGGAGGAGCTGAAGGCCGCGGGCGTCGCCTACAAGGTCGGCAAATTCCCGTTCACGGCCAACGGCCGCGCTCGCGCCATCCGCCATACGGACGGCTTCGTGAAGTTCCTCGCCGACGCCGCGACCGACCGCGTGCTCGGCTGCCACATCATCGGCCCCCATGCCGGCGACCTGATCGCCGAGGTGACGGTGCTGATGGAGTTCGGCGGTTCGGCGGAAGACCTCGCCCGCACCTGCCACGCCCATCCGACGCTGGCCGAGGCGGTCAAGGAAGCCGCGCTCGCGGTCGACAAGCGCCCGATCCATATGTGATCGGCGGGGACCACCGTTATTCCGGGGCGCGCCGCAAGGCACGAGCCCGGAACCCATGAACACGGACTTTCAAAGGAGTCGCACCGGTTGCGGCTCCTTTTTCTATGCGTCGTGTTCATGGGTTCCGGGCCCATCGCTACGCGATGCCCCGGAATGACAATGGTGAGTTCTACCCTCGCCGGGCGTGGAAGGCCGTCAGCGTATTCTTGAGCAGGCAGGCGATGGTCATCGGGCCGACGCCGCCGGGGACCGGCGTGATCGCGCCCGCAACCTTCACCGCTTCCGCGAAATCGACGTCGCCGGCGAGCTTGCCGTCGGGCAGGCGGTTGATGCCGACGTCGATCACGGTCGCGCCGGGCTTGATCCAGTCGCCCTTCACCATGCGCGGGCGGCCGACCGCGGCGATGACGATGTCGGCGCGGCGAACGACGGCGGGCAGGTCACGCGTGCGCGAATGGGCCAGCGTCACCGTGCAATCAGCCTGCAGCAGGAGCTGAGCCATCGGCTTGCCGACGATGGCCGAGCGGCCGATCACCACCGCTTCCAGCCCCGCGAGCGAGCCAAGCGTCTGGCGCAGCAGGATCATCGAGCCGAGCGGCGTGCAGGGAACGAGCGCGGCGCGGCCGGCGGCGAGCTTGCCGACGTTGCTGAGATGGAAGCCGTCGACATCCTTCGCCGGGTCGATGGCGTCGATGATGCGGTCGGCATCGATATGGGCGGGCAGCGGAAGCTGGACCAGGATGCCGTCGACGCTGTCGTCGGCATTGAGCTGCGCAACCTTGGCGAGCAGCTCTGCCTCGCTCGTCTCGGGCGGCAGGCGATGCGCCACCGAGTTCATGCCGACCTCGACCGCCTGCTTCTCCTTGGAGGCGACATAGACGCGGCTCGCCGGATCCTCGCCGACCAGCACGACATGGAGGCCCGGCACGAGCCCGCGCGCGGCCTTGATGCCGGAGACCTCACTGGCGATCTCGGCGCGGAGTGCTGCGGCCGCCGCCTTCCCGTCGATGATGCGCGCTTCAGCAGCCATGGCCAGACCTCGTCCTTGGTGGTGACGCCGCCGTCATGCGCGATCCGGCGTGCATCGACAAGCCTGAAAACCGCCAGCGATATGCGGGCCGGGCCGCTCTCGCCAGCCTGGTGAGGACGCGGGATGCTGAGCCGCGACAACGTCATATCGGGGCATGCGGAGCCTCTTGCCGGCTATCGGCGGCAGGCTTAAAATTGTGGCGCGGCGGTTTTCACGCGCTTTTGCAGAAAGTCGCCGCGAGAGCCGCAGTCGTTTTTTTCTGACATCCGATCGTCATTTCTCTGTCATCTTGGCGAGCGAGCACGGAGCCGGCGAAGCGTCTTCCTTATCCGTCCAAGGATCGGCCCGAAGGATTGACCATGACCAAGGCTATCGAGAAGAGCGTCGGCCGTGCCCTGCTTGTCACCGCGCGGCTGCACCGGTCCCGGATGGGTGAGAGACTGAATGGGCTCGGATTGTTTCCGGGGCAGGAGCAGGCGCTGAAGGCCTTGCAGCCGGCGCCTATGACGATGGGCGAGCTGGCTTCGCTGCTGCGCGTCAAGCCGCCGACCGTTTCCAAGACGATCGGGCGCCTGTCCCTGCAGGGACTGGTGACGCGCGAGGGCGGCAGCCGCGACGGGCGGCTGGTGCAGGTCGCGCTGACGGAGGCCGGTCACAAGACCGCCGCCGAGCTCGACGCGCTCTGGAACGATGTCGAGGAGGAGCTCCTCGACAAGCTCGACGGCAAGGAGCGCAAGCAACTGCGCAAGCTCTTGCGCAAGGCGGCCAAGGGGCTCTCCAAGGCCGGCGCCGAGCATGACGATATCGATGCCGACATCGACGAGGCCGATAGCGACGCCTGAGAGCGGGTCGCCCGGCTCGCGCATGGATCGCATGCTTCTATGTTGTGGCGGAGCGCTATAAATCGGTTAGATCTGCTCTCGTCATTCCTCTAGAGCATGGCGGGAACCGGCGTGCGCCTCCCATCCGAGGTATCTTCCGAGGCGGGACGAACGCGGATGATCGCGATCGGCCTGATCTGCGCGGCCGTGCTGTGCTTCTCGCTGCTCGATACCAGCGCCAAATGGCTCGGCCAGTCGATGAACCCGCTGCAGGTGGTGTTCGTGCGCTATGCCGGCAGCATGGTGCTCGTCTTCCTCCTCATCAACCCATGGACGCATCCGGGCGTGCTGCGCACGAAGAAGCCCGGCCTGCAATGGATACGGTCGTTCCTGCTGCTTGGCTCGACCGCGCTCAACTTCGTGGCGTTGCGCTACCTGCAACTCGCGGAGACGATCTCGATCATGTTCGCCGGGCCGCTGCTGGTCGCGCTGGCGTCGGGCCCGCTGCTCGGCGAGTGGGCGGGGCCGCGCCGGCTCGCCGCGATCGGCGTCGGCTTCATCGGCGTGCTGGTGGTGACGCGACCGGGCTTCGGCGGCATGCATCCGGCGGCGCTGCTCACCGTCGTCGGTTGCTTCTTCTACGCCTTCTATTCGCTCTCGACCCGGATGCTCGCGGGCCATGACTCGTCGGAGACGACGATGGTCTATTCCGGCGCCGCCGGCACGCTGGCCACCCTTCCGCTGCTGCCCTGGATCTGGGAGACACCGCAGACACCGCTGACCTGGGTGGTGATGTTCGTTGCCGGCGCGATGGGCGGCTTCGGACACTGGCTCCTGATCCTGGCGCATCGCCTGGCGCCGGCGACGGTGCTCGCGCCGTTCATCTATTCGCAGATCGTCTGGATGCTGCTGCTCGGCTGGCTGGTCTTCGGCCAGCTCCCGGACCGCTGGACCTTCATCGGCGCCGGGATCGTCATCGCCTCCGGCCTCTACCTGCTCTATCGCGAGCGGGTGCGCCATGTGCCGGAGGAATCCTCGTCGGCGCGGCTGGACTGAGCATCCTTCGCATCCCGGACACGCTGCTGTGCCGGCGAGGCACTTGCGCAGCAGTCGCGCGCAATGCCATTCAGCGATAGGTTTCCTCTTCATCCAAGGACAGGTGTTCCATGAGCAAGCTGATCGTCACCGCCGGTCCCTATCGCTTCGATGCCAAGCTCGAACTCGAGGCGGCGCCGAAGACCTGCGCGGCGTTCCTGGCCCATCTGCCCTTCATCAGCCGGATCGTGCATGTGCGCTGGAGCGGCGAGGGCGTCTGGATGCCGCTCGGCGATCTCGATTTCGGCGTGGGCTACGAGAACAACACCAGCTATCCGGCTCCGGGCCAGATCATCCTGTATCCGGGCGGTGTCAGCGAGACCGAGATCCTGCTCGCCTATGGCCCGGTGCAATTCGCCAGCAAGGCGGGCCAGCTCTCGGGCAACCACTTCCTGACCCTGACCTCCGGGCTGGAGAACGTCCACCCCCTCGGCCGCAAGACGCTCTACGAAGGCGCGCAGGACATCCGCTTCGACCTGGCCGGCTGAATGGGCCAAGGGCGGCTCGCCACTGAGCGCCATGCTCGGGCTTGACCCGAGCTCTTGCAGAAGGGGGCTCTAGCGCCTTCTGGTCCCGAAATTCTCGGGCCCGCGCCTTGCAGCGCCCGAGGATGACGCAGGAGTTCAGGCCGCCGTGGAGGACTCTTCCGGCGGCTCTTCGTGCGTCGAAGCGGGCGGTTTCGGAGCCGGTTGCTCAGCCTCACCGACCGCCTTGGCTTCGGCGGGCGCAGCGCCGAGGTTCTGGCAGAGCGACAACATCGCGCGGGCGATCTCAGCCTCGCCCATGATAGTCAGCGTCGCGCCGCACTTGATCAGATGCGCGACCTCGGCGTCGGAATGGGCCCGCGCCACGATCGGCAGGGTCGCGTTCTCCGCCCGCGCCTGCTGGCAGACCTGGCCGGCCTCGAAGCTGCCGGGGATGGCGATGAAGAGGCGGATCGCACGGTCGACGGCAGCCGCGGCGAGCACCTCGGGATCGGCCGCATTGCCGACCAGAAGCTCGGCACCATCGCTCCTGGCCGTGGCGACGGCCTCGGGATTGTCCTCGATGACGAGCAGGCTGGAGCCCTGCGAGAGCAGGCCGGCGCCGAGCAGGCTGCCGACGCGGCCATAGCCGACCACGACGATGTGATTGCTGAGCTGTGTCGGGACGATGTCGCGCTCCGGCGGGGCGGCAGGTTGCGGCTCCGGGCTGTCGGCATGGCCCGCGGCGGGGGCCTCGGCGGCGGGAGTGACGGGCTTCGGCTTGGGCGCCGGCGCCTCGCTGGAGAAGCGGTCGACCAGGCCGAAGACGACGGGGTTGAGCAGGATCGAGAAGATCGCGCCGGCAAGGATCAGGTCGCGCCCCTCTGGCGGCAGGAGGCCGAGCGCGGTGCCGAGCCCGGCGAGGATGAAGGAGAACTCGCCGATCTGGGCGAGCGAGGCCGAGATCGTGAGCGCGACCGCGTTGGAGCGACCGAAGCTGCGCACGATCAGCCAGGCTGCGACCGATTTGCCGAGCAGGATGATCGCGAGGGTGGCCAGCAGCGACCAGGGCGCCGTCAGCACGATGTGGGGGTCGAAGAGCATGCCGACCGAGACGAAGAACAGCACGGCGAAGGCGTCGCGCAGTGGCAGGGTCTCCTCGGCGGCGCGCTGCGAGAGCGGCGATTCCGAGAGGATCATGCCGGCAAAGAAGGCGCCGAGCGCGAAGGAAACACCGAACAGCGTGGCGGCGGCATAGGCGACGCCGAGCGCGACGGCGAGCACGGCCAGCCGGAAGAGCTCGCGCGAGCCGGTATGGGCGACCCAGTGCAGCACCCATGGGATGACCCGTCGGCCGACCACCAGCATGAAGGCGAGGAAGCCGATGAGCTTGGCGATGGTGAGGCCGAGCACGCCCCAGACGCCGAGGTCGAAGCGCGCCGCCAGTGGCGGGCTGCCGGAGCCCGGCTGGCCGCCCAGGATTTCCGCCAGCACGGGCAGCAGCACCAGCGCCAGCACCATCGCCATGTCCTCGACGATGAGCCAGCCGACGGCGATGCGGCCGCGCTCGGTCTGGACCAGGCGGCGCTCCTGCAGCGCGCGCAGCAGCACCACGGTGGACGCGGTCGAAAGCGCGAGGCCGAAGACGGCGCCGGAGATCAGGGGCCAGCCGAGCAGCGTTCCGAGCCCGAGGCCGAGCAGCGTGGCGATACCGATCTGCACGACCGCGCCCGGCACGGCGATCGCCTTCACCGAGAGCAGGTCCTTCAGCGAGAAGTGCAGGCCGACTCCGAACATCAGCAGGATGACGCCGATCTCGGCCAATTCGTTGGCGAGGTTCTGGTCACCGACGAAGCCGGGCGTGAAGGGGCCGGCCGCCACGCCGGCGGCGAGATAGCCGACCAGAGGGGAGATCCTGAGCCTTTGGGCGAGCGCGCCGAAGACGAAGGCGAGGCCGAGGCCCGCGACGATGATGGCGATCAGCGGGCCGTGGTGCATAGGTCTCCCTAATCCAAAATGTCAGATAATCGAAATGCTTGGGGCGATTCCGAGCATGGGGGTTCAGGCGCTCGATTTCAACCTAAGCCGTAGGTCTTTCGTGGGGCTGAGGTCGGTGGCGGGCGAAAGCGCCAGGCCATCCGCCCCGGCGGGCGCGCTCAGCCTTTCGGCTTTTCCAGCAGCACCTGACCCTGCTTCTCGACCCCGATCTTCAGCTTCTCTGCGAAGACGGCAAGCATCCAGGGCAGCGTCACCTCGACGCGGACCAGGCTGTCCTCGACATCGATGCGGCCGTGGACCGTATGACCCAGCGCGGCCACGCCGAAACGCAGGCTGTCGCCCTCCCAGCTCTCGTCAACGAGCTGCATCCGCACCATGCCGAGCCTGTCGCGGATGCTGTCGATGCCGCTGCGCAGGCGGCTCACCGCGCCTTCCCGGCCGAGCTCATGCGAGATGGTGATGGTGACGGGTCTGGCCATGGTGTCTCGTCGCAAGCGGAGAGGGACTCCCGACATGGCGACGGCGCTGGAGTTTTTCCAGCGCCGTCGAAAACCCCGCCTCGGAGGGCGGGGACAACCATATCGGTTCGGGAGTTTCTGACTACGGCAGCCTTGGCTTGCGCCGATACGTCTTGCGACGCGGGTCGATCAGACGCGCTCGCTCAGACGCTTTTGCCCGGTTTCGGTGACCCGCCAGGCGATGCCGTCGGATTCCACCAGGCCGCGATCCTGCAGGGCAAGCAGCATCGTATCGTCGAAGATGAAGTGCCGGGTCTCTTCTTCAATGCTCTCGAGTGCGATCCATTCGGGATCCGAGAGCACTGAGGAATGTGCGATCTGGAGGTGCTGAACGTGCATAAGCGTCTCCTTCTCGTATGGAGGCCCCTATGGGGTGCTGGATCGCATCCAATCATGACGCCGTCATGGCCGAACAGCCGAAGAAATGTGACCCAGGAATTCGGCATGTCGCATGGAGTGGGAACGCCCGCGGGAACATGCAGCGGCGACGGCTGTTCACTGCCATGACATCATCAAGAAACGGAGAGGCCGCCATGGCGATGACGAACAGCTTTCCGCCCGATGTGCCGCCCGATCCCGAGGAGGCGCGCGAGGAGGCGGGCGCCACCGTGCAGAACCTGCGCAGCAAGGCGGCGGATATGGCCGGCCGGGCGGGTGAGACGGTGAAGGAGGGTTATGAGCGCGCCCGGGAGGCCTGGGACGAGGCCGAGCCGATGGAGACCCTTCGTGAAGGCGGGGAGGCGGTCGCGCGCGGCGTCGAGCGTCATCCGCTCGCCGTATTCGGGCTCGGTGCGCTCAGCTTCGGCCTGATCGCCTGGGCGATGCTGCGCCCGCAGCCCTGGGAGCGCCGGCCGGCCTATGACCGTTGGCGCGGCTGGTTGAGCGACTACGGCGACGATGCTGCCGCGGCCGGACAGCGCGCGCTGAGGAGCGGGGGCAAATGGCTCAACGCGCAGCGCGACGTGGCCGACGACTATGCTGACCGCGCGAGCGGTTATGCGGCCGACTATGCGGCGCGGGCACGGGACTATGCCGATCTGGGCGGACGCATGCTGGCAAGGCGTGCGGAGCGCGAACCGATGGCCGCGCTGCTCGGGCTGGGGCTTGCCGTCTATGTGATCGGCTCGCTGCTGAGTTCGACCGCGTCGGCTGTCAGCGAAACCACTTCGGCTCCGGCTGCTTCGCGCGCGCCGGCCAGGAAGCGAACAAGCCGCCGCTAACCCGTGGTATTCCTGTAGCCAGCAAACAAAAGCCCTGCGACGCTTGGGCGCCGCAGGGCTTCCGATTTTTCAGGCTACGCCATCCGGGCGGAGGCGCCGGCCTCTATCAATACCAGTAGCGGCGCGGGCCGTAGTAGCCGCCATAGTAGTGGCGGCTGGCGCCAGCTGCGATGGCGCCACCGACGACGCCCGCGGCCACGCCAGCGGCGACCGCGTTGCCGGCCTCGTTCGAAGCACGGCGGTTCTCGACATAATTCGCCGAGCGGCACTGCTGATAAGCGCGCGTGCCCGGACGGAAACCCTGCGCCTCGCAGGTGACCTCGGCGTCAGCCATGGACTCCTGCGCCGTCTGGCAGCCGGCGAGAAGCGCGGCCATGGCGCCAACAATCAGAATGCTACGCATCGTCAAATCCTTCTCAGCCTCCCATTGGCCTGCCGGGACTTAAGGGCAGGTGCATATGCAGGTCAAGAATAACACTGCCGTTACGTTAAACTTCCTGCGATCGAAGGATGCTCGTACTGGGCATACCCGGCAGACACCTGCAGAGTCGGGCTTGCATTTGCGCCAAAGCAGCGGAACATGGCGCCGACCTGCACATTGAAACAGTCCGGACCGACGATGCCGCGCTTTCTCTTCCTTCTGCCCGCGCTGATGCTGGGCGCCTGCGCCTACCACACCTCCCGCAGCAGCGTCGTTGTCGTCACCGATGCCAAGGGCGTCGTCGAGAACTGCACCGATCTCGGCAAGATCGACGGCCAGTCCCAGTTCCAGGCGATCATGCCGCTCGACAAGAGCCGCGATACGGTGATCGCCCACCTGAAGATCCGTGCGGCCGAGATGGGCGGCACCCATGTGCTGGCCAGCGTCGCGGATGTGAAGTGGAAGGGGCCGGATGCGATCGGCACCGTCTACAAGTGCAGCAATACCTAGGCGGGCCGATTCCGCCCGGAACTCGTCTGCTATCCCGGTTTCTTAGCCGGGACCGAATCCGGGAGACGGCGGTGGTCAGCTCTTCAGCAGCCACTCGTGCTCGGCGGCGTTGTGGAACTTCCACGTCCGCTTCGGGCCGGCCATCACGTTGAGATAGTAGAGATCGTAGCCGTGGCAGGTGGCGCAGGGGTGATAGCCCTTCGGCACCAGCACGACGTCGCCATTCTCAATCGCCATGGCCTCGTCCAGCGAGCGGTCGTCCGTGTAGACACGCTGGAAGCCGAAGCCCTGCGGCGGGTTGAGGCGATGGTAGTAGGTCTCTTCCAGATAGGATTCTCGAGGCAGATCGTCGGCGTCGTGCTTGTGCGGCGGGTAGCTCGAGGTGTTGCCGGCGGGCGTGATGACCTCGACCACAAGCAGCGAATCCGCCGGCTCGCCCTCGGGCAGGATATTGGTGACATGGCGGGTGTTCGAGTCCTTGCCGCGGATCTCCTGTCCGAGATCGTCGGGGGCGATGACACGTACCGGCAGCCCGCCCTTCAGCCCTGGTGCGGTGCAGACGGCGAGTTCGAGATCGGTCGTGGCCGTGACCGCCCAGTCGGAATCCTGCGGCACGTAGACGGACCAAGGCTTACCCTCGAAAGGGCTCATGCGGCCGCCAAGCTCGCCCAGCGCCTGCCCGCCGGCCGCGACCGCACCCTTGCCGGTGACGAAGACGAGGCAGGCTTCGCGGTCCTCCGTCCGGGCGGAGACGGTTTCGCCCGGCTTCAGGCGATGGAGGTCGAAGCCGACGTAAGCCCAGCCGGCGCTCTGCGGCGTGACATGGGTGACGCGGCCGTGGCTGCCGGAGGGTCTGATCTTGAGATGGGACATGGCGCGGTCCTTTCAGCCCAGCTCGGCGTCCTTGATGAAGCGCACCAGATTGGCGTGGCCAAGCTTGGCGTAAGCGGCCGGCTCGGCCTTCTTCGGGTCCTGCTCCGCCTCGACCACGATCCAGCCCGAATAGCCCTGCAGCTCCTTGAGCACGCCGACATAGTCGATCAGCCCGTCGCCCGGCACGGTATAGACGCCGGCCAGAACGGATTCGAGGAAGGACCAGTCCTCGCGGTTCGAGCGCCACATCACCGCCTCGCGGATGTCCTTGCAATGGACGTGGTGGATGCGCTCCTTCCAGTGGCGGGCGATCCGCGCCGGATCGCCGCCGCCCCAGGTCGCGTGGCCGGTGTCGAGCAGCAGGCCGACGGCCGGGCCAGTGACGCCCATGAAGCGGTCGATCTCGGCCTCGGTCTGAACCACCGTGCCCATATGATGGTGGTAGACGAGCTGGAGCCCGTATTCGGCCTTCACGGCCTCGGCGAAGTTGGTGTAGCGCGCGCCGAACTCGTCCCAGCGCGCCTTGGGCAGGACGGGGCGGGCCGAGAGCGGCTTGGTGATGTCGGAATGGATCGCGTTCGAGGTCTCGGCCGCGATCAGCACGGCGCAACCCATGTCCCTGAGCAGGGTCGCATGGGCCTTCACGGCGTCCATCTCGGCGGCGACGTCACGGATGAGCAGTTCGGTCGAGTACCAGCCCGAGACGAGGGCGTGGCCGTGGGCGTCGAGGATCGGCTTCAGCTTCGCGGCCTCGCGCGGAAACTTGTTGCCCAGCTCCATGCCGGTGAAGCCGGCTGCGCGGGCTTCCTTCAGGCAGGTCTCCAGCGGGATGTCGCCGCCGATCTCCAGCATGTCGTCATTCGACCAGCCGATGGGGTTCGCGCCGATGCGGATCATATCAGGAGTCTTTCTCGCCTAAGGGACGGCTTCAGTTGCCGATGGTCTGACGCTTGCGCAGCGTATCGTAATCCGCCCGCGCGGTGCGGACCTGCTCGCGTTCGCTGATCTCCGGCACCGCCACATCCCACCAGGCGCCGCCGGCGCCGGTCGAGATCAGCGGGTCGGTGTCGATGACCACGACAGTCGTGCGCGCTTTGGTCTTCGCCGCAGTGAGCGCGCTTTCGAGCTCGGCGATGGAGGCCGCCTTCGTCGCGATTGCACCCATGCTCGCCGCATGGGCGACGAAGTCGATCTCCGGCAGCGTTTCGTGGCGGGCGTCCTTGAGCAGGTTGTTGAAGCTCTGGCCGCCGGTCGCGTTCTGCAGGCGGTTGATGCAGCCGAAGCCGCGATTGTCGAGCAGCACGATGGTGAGCTTGAGCCCCAACATCACCGAGGTCGCAATCTCGGAATTCATCATGAGATAGGAGCCGTCGCCGACCATGACGACGACCTCCCGATCGGGCCGCGCCATCTTGGCGCCGAGGCCGCCGGCGATTTCATAGCCCATGCATGAATAGCCGTATTCGGCGTGGTACGAACCGGGCGATCCGGCTTGCCAGAGTTTGTGCAACTCGCCCGGCAGCCCGCCTGCAGCGTGGAGCAGAAGCACCTCGGAACCGAGCGCGCGCTGCACGGCGCCGATGACCTGTGCATCCGAGGGCAGGTCGGCGTTGGTTGCGACGGTGGCTTTCTCAGCCTCCTTGCGCCAGTCGGCCTTGCCGGCCTTGGCATTGGCCGTCCAGCTCTCGGGGGCCTTCCAGCCGCCGATGGCTTGGGCCAGTTCGGCCAGCCCCTCGCAGGCGTCCGCGACCAGCGGCAGGGCCCGATGCTTGCCGGCGTCGAAGGGCTGGACGTTGAGGCCGATGATCGTCTTGCCCGCCGCGCCAAAGAGCGCCCAGGAGCCGGTGGTGAAGTCTTGCAGCCTCGTACCGACGGCGAGGATCAGGTCGGCCTCGGCGGCTAGGCGGTTGGCTGCCGAGGTGCCGGTGACGCCGACGGCCGCCATGTTGAGCGCATCGTCGTCCGGCAGGGAGGATTTGCCGCCTTGCGTCTCGCAGACCGGAATGCCGGTTGCCGCCGAGAAGCGCGCGAGTTCGTCGGAGGCTCCGGAATAGAGTACGCCGCCGCCGGCGACGATCAGCGGCTTCTTCGCAACTTTGAGTGCCGCGGCGGCGGCTTTCAGCTCGGCGCGGTCGGGGCGAGGGCGGCGCGGCGTCCAGAGACGCTCAGTGAAGAAGCTCTCGGGATAGTCGTAGGCCTCCGCCTGCACGTCCTGGCAGAGCGCGAGCGTGACCGGGCCGCATTCGGCCGGGCCGGTCAGCACCTGCATGGCGCGGGTGAGCGCCGGGATGATCTGCTCAGGCCGGGTGATGCGGTCGAAATAGCGCGAAACGGGCTTAAAGCAGTCATTGGCCGAGACCGTGCCGTCGCCGAAATCCTCGACCTGCTGGAGGACAGGGTCGGGGATGCGACCGGCGAAGACGTCGCCCGGCAGCAGCAGGACCGGCAGGCGGTTGACATGGGCGAGGGCGGCAGCGGTGACGAGGTTGGTCGCTCCGGGGCCGATCGAGGTGGTAGCGGCCATGAACCGACGGCGCATGTTCGCCTTGGCATAGGCGATGGCCGCGTGCGCCATGGCCTGCTCGTTATGGGCGCGGAAGGTCGGCAGTTGCTCGCGCTCATGCCAGAGCGCCTCGCCGAGGCCCGCGACATTGCCGTGCCCGAAGATCGCCCAGACGCCGCCGAAGATCGGCAGGCGCTGCCCGTCGATCTCGGTCATCTGGCGGCTGAGAAAGCGCGTTAGCGCCTGCGCCATGGTGAGGCGGATCGTGCCTGTCATGGAAATCTCCCCCGGCGCCGGATTCTATGCCGCCTTGCGGCCGCGTGTGGCAAGCCAGAGGCCGGTCAGCGCCTTGAAGCGCTTTGCCATGTCGGCGATGGCTGCCTCGTCGTCGAACTTGCCCGATAACCAGCCTTCGGCGGCGGCCATGAAGATGGTGCGGCCGACCGCGAAACCCTTGACGATCGGCGTGCCTGCCGTGGCGGCAAAGCCGGCTTCGAGCTCGTCTGCCGGAGCGTCGAGCCCCAGCAGCAGCACGCCGCGGCACCAGGGGTCATGCCTGGCGATGGTGGCCTCGGTCGCGGCCCAGGCGGCGGCGGAGGGCTGTGGCTCGAGCTTCCACCAGTCCGGCTTGATGCCGAGCGCATAGATCTCGCCGAGTGCGCGCGCGATCGTATCGGCGGTGAGCGGGCCGTTCTTGCTCGCGATGATCTCGATCAGCAATTCGCGCCCGACCTTGCGGGCCGCCTCAAACAGCCCTCGCAGCTTCTCCTGCTGCGCCTGCTTCAGCTCGGTAGGGTCGTCTGGATGATAGAAGCACAGGCACTTGATGCAGTGGTCGACGGGCCATTCCGGCAGGGCGGAGCCGATGTCCTGGCTGCCCTCGAAGCGCAAAGGCCGCGAGCCCGGCAGCTCGACCGGGCGGCCGAGCCAGGAGAAGGGGTGGCGGGCGAACTCGAACATCGCTTCGCGACCATAGCGCTCGTCGAGCAGCATGCCATAGCCCGGACGGCCGTTCGCGACGCGGGCCGCGGCCTTGACCGCGAGCACCTTGAAATCGCGGATGCGACCGGGATCGGCGCCGAGCCTCTCCGCCAGCTCCTCGAGCTGGGCGCGGTGGTCGCAGGCCAGCGCCATCAGCGAGGGAATGTCGCACCGGCGCGTCGTCGCCCAGTGGATGTGGTTGATGTCCTCGTCCTTGCGCAGCGCCCGGTGAGGGCTGCCGTTCTTGAGGAAGTATTGCAACTCCTCAAAGGTCGGGCTCTCGGGCGAGCAGAGCAGGCGCGAGACGGCGAAGGCGCCGCACGCATTGGCCCAGGTCGCGGCGGTGCTCAGGCTCTCGCCACCGAGCCAGCCGCGCAGGAAGCCGGACATGAAGGCGTCGCCGGCGCCGAGCACATTGTAGACCTCGATCGGGAAGCCGCGGCCGACGATGCCCTGCTCCAGATCGTCGGGGATCGCGCCGTCATAGACGATGCAGCCCATCGGACCGCGCTTGAGCACGATGGTCGCCGGCGTCAGCGAGCGGATCGTCCTCAGCGCCGGCAGCAATTCGCTCTCGCCGGAGGCGATCAGCACCTCCTCCTCGGTGCCGATGATCAGGTCGCAACCGGGCAGGACCGTTCTCATCCGCTCGGAGACAGCCTGGGAGGCGATGTAGCGGTTGTCGCCGGCATCATGGCCGGCGAGGCCCCAGAGATTGGGGCGGTAGTCGATATCGAGCACGACCTTGCCGCCGGCCTCGCGCATCAGCTTCATCGCCTTGCGCTGGGCAGCTTCCGGCTTCGGACGCGCGAAATGCGTGCCGGTGACGACGACCGCGCGGGCCCTCGCGATGAAGGCAGGGTCGATGTCGCCTGCCTCCAGCGCCATGTCGGCGCAGTTCTCGCGGTAGAACAGCAGCGGGAAGGAGGTGTCGCTTTCGACCGAGAGGATGGCGAGCGCCGTCAGCCGCTCGGGGTCGGTCTTGAGCCCGTCGAGGTTCACGCCTTCGCGGGCGAGCTGCTCGCGCAGGAACCTGCCGAATTGCTCGTTGCCGACGCGGGTGAGCAGAGCCGAGCGTAGGCCCAGCCGCGCCGTGCCGATGGCGATGTTCGCCGGACAGCCGCCGACCGACTTGGCGAAGGACGTGACATCCTCCAGCCGCGAGCCGATCTGTTGACCGTAGAGATCAACCGAGGCACGGCCGATGGTGATGACGTCGAGCGCTTGCGCCGATCCGCCGCGCAGTTCCGTCATATGTTCCTCCCGGCCTGCCGCATTGCTTGAGCCGCGACCGGGCGGTCGCGAACCGGCGGCATGAAATAATAATTCTATTACATCGTCAACGCGGAATGCTCGTTCCTGGGGCGCTTCCGTGTTCGGGAGAACCGGGGAGGCACTCGATGTCCTTGTTTTATCGCATTTTCTTCAAGCGAACCGGAGCCCACTTCGCTTGAGAATGCTCTAGTCGCGGCCGCGCCGGCGTCGCCGCCCGGCCCGCTTCGCTTCGCCGATGCCGACCGCAAGCGTCATGGCGAGCGCCATGGTTGCGGATAGCGTGCGGAAACCGCCGAAATCGGCCTCCGCCACCTCGAACCAGGCCTGCGCGACGCTGGCGAGCGGCGAGAAGGCGCTGTCAGTGATGGCGACGACGGGCACGCCGCGTTCGGCGAGGCCGCGCGCATCCTCGATCGTCGCCGGCGCGTAGGGCGAGAAGCTGACGACGATGGCGGCGTCCTTGGGCGTCGCGAAGGCGATGATCTCAGGGTCGAGCCCTGCCGCCGATTCGACGAGCTGGCTGCGGACCTCGAGCTTGCCGAGCGCGTACGCGAGGTAACCTGCGATGGGATAGGAGCGGCGCCGGGCCAGGATGTAGATGGTTTCAGCGCCGGCAAGCATGCTGATGGCTCGATCGAGCGCGGCCTGGTCGAGCGTGCGGCTCATCACGTCGAGCGATTTTCGCGAGGCGGTGAGGAAGCCGTCGAGGATGCGGTGGTTGCCCTCGCTGGTATCCTCGCCGGCGCGCAGCGTGTTGAGCCGCTCCTCATAGCTCGAATTGCGCTCGCGCAGGCGCTCGCGGAAAACGCCCTGCAGGCTGGTGAAGCCGTCGAAGCCGAGATGCTGGGCGAAGCGGATCAGCGTCGAAGGCTGGACGCCGGCCGAGACCGCGATGCTGGCGGCGGTGCCGAAGGCGATCTCGTCGGGATTGTCGAGCGCGTAAGCCGCGATCTGCGCGATGCGCTTGGGCAGGCGCTCTCGCTGGGCGAGGATGGTGGTGCGCAGCCCGTCGAAATCACGCGGCAGTTCGGCAATCGCAGTCTCGCTCATCCGTGTCCGTTCCTGCTCCGGATTCTCGTTTTCGTTCGGAATCGGTCGATGACTGATTCCTTTTGTGGCAGCGAAGCGGAAATGGAGCAAGCGTTCCAGCGCGGAACGAACGGTCGATGTCAGGCCAGCGGGCCTGCGGCGCAGCTCTGGCCACCATCGACCGGCAGGCAGACGCCGGTGATGAACTTCGCCTCGTCGGAGGCCAGGAAGATGGCGGCGTTGGCGACGTCCCAGGCGGTGCCCATCTGGCCCATCGGCACCAGCGCGTTGCGGGCGGCGACCATCTCCTCCGGCGTCGCGTATTGCGAGGAGATCTGCTTGTAGATCAGCGGCGTGTCGATCAGGCCGGGCATGATGCAGTTCGCGCGGATACCCTGCTTCGCATATTGCATCGCCAGCGCGACCGTCGCCTGGTTCACCGCCGCCTTGGTGGCGTAATAGGCGAAGTAGGGGTAGCCGACCCAGCGGATCGCGGCGAGCGATGAGATGTTGACGATCGCGCCGCCGCCGGCCGCGAGCATGCGCGGGATCACGGCCTTGGCGCAGCGATAGACCGAGCCGAGATTGAGCTGGAGCGCCGCCTCGAACTGCGTTTCCGAGAGTTCGACCGGGCCGCCCATATGGGTGACGCCCACATTGTTGTGCAGGACGTCGATGCGGCCGAAATGCTTTGCCGCCGCCGCGACACAAGCCTCGGTCGAATCGAGCTTCGTGACGTCGGCGGCGAGCGCCAGCGCCGTGTTGCCCTCGCCTGTGATGATGCCGGCCGTCTCCTCGGCTGCGGCGAGGTAGAGATCGACGCAAACGACGGCGGCCCCTTCGCGCGCATAGGCGACGGCGGCGGCCTTGCCGTTGCCCCAGCCCGGCCCGGAGGAGCCGGCGCCGAAGACGATCGCGATCTTGCCCTTCAGCCGGTCGGCCATGGTGATTGTCCGTGCCTCGATCGATAAAGCGTCATTCCGGGCGGAGCGAAGCGGAGACCCGGAATCCATCATAGGGCGTGCCGTTCCACGATGGATTCCGGATCGGCGCCGCTAGCGCGGCTTGTCCGGAATGACGCGCAGTGGTGTGAGGGGCGGGCGATCAGCTCAGCGAGCTGCCGACGGCCTTCTCCAGGATGGCCCAGGCCTCGTCGCCGTACTTCTTCTTCCACTCGGCGTAGAAGCCGGCCTTGCGCAGCGCGTCGCGGAAGGCGTCGGCCTTGGTCTCGTTGATAACCATGCCCTTGGAGGCGAGCTCGCCCTGCAGGCCGGCATTGAGCTTGGCGACGTCCTCGCGCTCCAGGATCGCTGCAGCGTTGATGTGCTTGGCGACGATGGCGCGCAGGTCTTCCGGCAGGCGCTCCCAGGCGCGGCGGTTGGCCAGGAACCAGAAGCCGTCCCACATGTGGTTCGTCAGCGAGAGGTACTTCTGCACCTCGTAGAGCTTGGCCGTCGAGATGATGGCGAGCGGGTTTTCCTGGCCGTCGACGATCTTGGTCTGCAGCGCGGTGTAGACCTCGGCGAAGTTGATCGAGGCCGGGGCCGACTGGAAGGCGGTGAACATCGAGGTCCAGAGCGGCGAGACCGGCACGCGGATCTTGAAGCCCTTGAGGTCATCCGGCGAATTGACCGGGCCCTTGGACGAGGTGATCTGGCGGAAGCCGTTGTCCCAGATCTTGTCCATGACCACGAGGTTGGCCTTGTTGATCTGGCCGCGGACATAAGCGCCGAGCTCGCCGTCCATGGCCTTCCAGACCGCGTCATAGTTCGGGAAGGCGAAGCCAATGCCGGAGAGCGAGGCGTTGGCGACCAGCGTCGAGAGGATCAGCGGCGAGAGCGTGAAAAACTCGACGCCGCCCGAGCGGACCTGGCTCAGCATGTCGGTGTCGGAGCCGAGCTGGTTGTTCGGGAAGATCTGGATGTCGACGCGGCCCTTGGTCTCTTCCTTGATCTTTGCCATGGCCTCGTTCGCGCGCTGGTTCATCGGGTGCGCGACCGGCAGGTTGTTGGCGTATTTGTAGGTGAACTCGGCGCTCTGCGCGTGGGCGCCGCCGATATGGAAGGTGCCGACGGCAGAGGCGGCGGCGGTCGCCTTGAGCAGGGTGCGACGTGAGATGGTCATGGCGTTTCTCCTTGAGATGATCGTCCGGATTGTCCGGTTTCTTTTGGGAATGGCGAGCGCTACAGCACCCAGGTCGAGAGGCCGGGCACGAGCGCGATGACGACGAGGCCGACCAAAAGCGCGACGAGATAGGGCCAGATCGCGCCCATCGCCTCGTCGGGCGAGACATTGCCGATCTTGCAGGCGATGTAGAAGCCGATGCCGATCGGCGGCGTCATCAGGCCGATGTTCATCGCGGTGACGACGACCATCGAATAATGCACGTCGTTGATGCCGAGGTTCTTGGCGATCGGGAACATCAGCGGCGCCAGCAGCACGATCGCCGGCAGGCCTTCCAGCACGCAGCCGAGGATCATGAAGACGACGATCGTCACCGCCATGAAGCTGAGCCAGCCGCCGGGCAGATGCGCCATGAAGCTGGCGAGGTCGCGGGCGAAGCCGGTCTGCGTCAGGGCCCAGGCCATGGCCAGCGCCGTGCCGAGGATCATCAGGATCGCGCCCGAAAGCGCCGCCGTCTCGACCAGCATCGCGTAGAACTTGCGCAGGCTGATCCCGCCATAGAGCACGATGCCGATGATCAGCGCATAGAGCACGGCGATGGTCGAAACCTCGGTGGCGGTGGCGACGCCGCCGCCGACCGCGGCGCGGATGATGAAGGGCAGGACGAGGGCGGGGCCTGCGATCAGCGCTGCCTTGCCGACGGCGGCGAGCGGTGCGCGGCGCACGCCCTTCATGTCCTCCGCCATCGCCTTCCAGCGGGCGAGGCCGGCGAGCGCCGCGAGCAGCACGCCCGCGATGACGAAGCCGGCGTTGAACAGCCCCGCGATCGAGACGCCGGCGACGGAGCCGAGCACGATCAGCACGATCGAAGGCGGCACGGTGTCGGCCATGGCGGCGCCGGTGGAGAGCAGCGCGATCAGGTCCTTGGGCTTGTAGCCGCGCCGCTTCATCTCCGGGAAAAGGGCGGGCGCAACCGTCGCCATGTCGGAGACCTTGGAGCCCGAGATGCCGGAGACCAGGAAGAGCGAACCGAGCAGCACATAGGACATGCCGGCGCGGACATGGCCGAGCATGGAGGCGAGGAAATCGACGATCGCCTTGCCCATGCCGGTCGCGTCGAGGATGCAGCCGAGCAGCACGAAGATCGGCACCGAGAGCAGGATGATGCTCGACATGCCCTCGTCCATGCGCCCGATCATCACCACGGTCGGCACGCTGGTCGAGAACATCAGGAAGCAAAGGGTGCCCAGCCCGAAGCAGAAGGCGATCGGCACGCCGGCGACGAGGCAGAGCGCGACGATGCCGATCAGGAAGATCAGGATGTTGTAGTAGCCGAGCCCCTTGAAGACCGGCGTGCCGAGCCAGAAGATCAGGCCCAAGCCCGCAACCGCGGCGGCGGCGAGAAGCAGGTCCTGCGGGCGCGCGGTCTTCACCGCATAGCGCAGTGCCAGCAGCAGCATCAGCACGATGCCGGTGGCGAGCGCCGAGACGCGCCAGCTATTGGGGATGTTGAGCGCCGCGGAGGTGACGTAGCTCTCCTCTATCGCATAGTCGATCGCTGGCCAGACCATGGCGGCGAGGAAGGCCGCGACGGCGAGCAGCGCGAAGGTCTCGACAAGCCGCCGCAGCCGCTCCGGCATCATGCCGACGAAGAGCGTGAGCCTGAGATGCTCGTTGCGGTCGATGGCGATGGCGGCGCCCAGCATGGCGAGCCAGATGAAGGAGATCGAGGCGACCTCGTCGACCCAGACGAAGGGCAACGAGAAGACATAGCGCGAGACGACGCCGAGCAGCAGCACGCAAATGATGAAGGCGACCAGCGCGCCGGCAACGGCCTCGACTGGGCGCATGATGGGCGAACCGGGGCGGGCGCCCTCGTTCTCGCTGAGGTTCTCGGGCAGCGTCAGCGTATCGACGACATCGACCATGCGGCGACCTCAGATAGGGGTCGCCGGGCGCGTTTCGCTCGCGCCCGCTGCGCGGGGTGCCTCGATGGTCATCATCCATTCCTCCCTTCGCGCCGATCTCTGTCGGCGTCGATTGCGGTCCACACTGTGAATGATCAGGCAGCGGAGACGACCTGCAGGTTTGCACGTGTATGTCCGCATTGCAATCCGCAAAGGGGAGATCTAGGCTTCATTCATAAAAATAAGGTCCATATCGTGGATCGCCGGGAGGAACGTTTGCCGCCACTTAGCCTCGCTGCCGGAGCCGGCCTGTCCGGTTCGCAGAGCGTCGACCGCGCGCTCGGGCTGCTCTCGCTGATCGGGCGGGAGCCGGCCGAAGGCCTGCCGCTTGGCGAGATCGTCGCCGGCAGCAGGCTCAACAAGCCGACGGTGCGCCGATTGCTGCTGGCGCTGATGCGGGCCGGGCTCGTCGAGCAGGAGCCGCTGACGCGCCACTATTGTCTGGGCGAGGAGGCCTTCGTGCTCGGCGTGCTGGCGGCGCGCCGTCACGGTCTGCTGGAGATGGCGATGGACAGCCTGCGGCGCCTCGCGGGCGAGACGCGGGATACGAGCTTCCTGACCGTGCGGCGCGAGAACTACGCGATCTGCCTGCATCGGGAGGAGGGCACCTATCCCGTCCGGACACATGCGCTGCAGACCGGGGACCAGCATCCGCTTGGGGTCGGGGCGGGTTCGCTCGCCATGCTGGCTGCGCTGCCGGACGACGATGTGGACCGCATCATCGCCGCCAACGAAGCCGTGCTGCTGGAGCGCTATCCCGGCTTCGCGCCGCAGGCTCTCAAGGCCGATATCGCCGAGACGCGTCAGCGTGGCTTTTCGATCAATCCCGGCCGGCTCGTCACGAGTTCCTGGGGGATGGGCAGGGCCTTCTATTATCCGGACGGGCGCGTCGCCGGGGCGCTTTCCGTCGCGGCGATCGACAGCCGCATGGGCACCACCCGGCAGGCGGAGCTGTCGGCGCTTTTAGGACGCGAGGCGGCGCGTATGGAAGCGCTGCTGGCGCAGATGTTCGTTGCCCGTCGCGGCAGCGAGGCCAGGCCCGCACCGCGACGGATCAAGACAGGGAGAGCCTGAAGATGAGCGCCGTAACCGCAGCCCCGTTGGGAGGCGTCGTGCCGATGTCACGGCGGGTGATGAACCTCGCCCATATCGTGACTCAGAATGCACGCCGCCTGGCCGCGCACCCCGCCTTCATCTGGGGCGGCAGGACGCTGGACTGGCGCGAGATGGACGCGCAGGTGTCGGCGCTCGCCGCCGGCCTAAGGGCGCGCGGCATCGGCAAGGGAGACCGCGTGCTCGTCCATTCGAAGAATTGCGATGCGATGTTCGTCTCGATGTTCGCGACCTTCCGGCTGGGCGCCGTCTGGGTGCCGACCAATTTCCGCCTGCTGCCGGACGAGGTCGCTTATCTTGCGACGGCCTCGGGCGCGAAGGGCTTCCTCTGTCATGGCGACTTCCCGGAGCATGCAGCTGCGGTCGCGGCGGCGAGCCCGGCGCCCGAGTTCACCTGGCGGATCGGGGAGGGCGCTTTCGGCGAGGACGAGGTCGGTGCGGTGATCGCCCGCCATCGCGGCGAGCGCGTCGAGAATGCGGCGGTCGAGCGGGACGATCCCTGCTGGTTCTTCTTCACCTCGGGCACGACCGGGCGCTCCAAGGCCGCTGTGCTGACCCATGGCCAGATGAGCTTCGTGGTGACGAACCATCTCTGCGATCTCGTGCCGGGCTCGACGGAGGCTGACGCCTCGCTGGTCGTCGCGCCGCTTTCGCATGGCGCCGGCGTGCACCAGCTGATGATGTCGGCCCGCGGCGCCACCTCGATCCTGCTCCCGACGGAGCGTTTCGATATCGACGAGGCCTATCGGCTGATCGCGAAGCATCGGGTCAGCAACATTTTCACCGTGCCGACGATCCTGAAGATGCTCGTCGAGCATCCGGCCGCGGACCAGCACGATCATTCGAGCCTGCGCTACATCATCTATGCGGGCGCGCCGATGTATCGCGAGGACCAGAAGGCTGCGCTGAAGAAGCTCGGCAAAGTGATCGTGCAGTATTTCGGGCTGGGCGAGGTGACCGGCAACATCACCGTGCTGCCGCCGGCGCTGCACGAGCCGGAGGACGGGCCGCATGCGCGCATCGGCACCTGCGGGTTCGAGCGCACCGGCATGCAGGTGCAGATCCAGGACGATGATGGGAAGGAAGTCGCGCCCGGCGTGCAGGGCGAGATCTGCGTGATCGGTCCGGCCGTCTTCGCGGGCTACTACGACAACCCGGAAGCCAATGCGAAATCCTTCCGCGACGGCTGGTTCCGCACCGGCGACCTCGGCCACATGGACGACCAGGGCTTCGTCTACATCACCGGCCGGGCCTCGGACATGTACATCTCCGGCGGCTCGAACATCTATCCGCGCGAGATCGAGGAGAAGATCCTGACCCATCCGGCGATCGCGGAGGTGGCGGTGCTCGGCCTGCCCGATCCTGTCTGGGGCGAGATCGGCGTCGCGGTCTGCGTCGCGCGACCAGGACAGAGCGCCAGCGAGGCCGAGATCGCGGACTTCCTTGGGGAGAAGATCGCACGCTACAAGATGCCGAAGCGCTTCTTCTTCTGGGAGGCACTGCCTAAATCGGGCTATGGCAAGGTGCCCAAGCGCCTCGTCAAGGACGAGCTCGAGAAGCGCGGCGAACTCGACTGGCTGAGGGGGAACAAGGCTTCGTGAGGCGGATCGAACAGCCGGGCACCGGGACGCCGGAACGCATCCAGTGGGCGGCCTGCCATGGCTTGCGCTTCCCGATGGCGCTGCAGGCAGGGCTGCCGCTGCTGGAAGCGGTCAGGCGGGGCTTCGCGGCGGCGGGCTTCACGTCGGGCGTTGTGAAGCTCGACGGGCTTGCGCTTTCGCCCTTCGCCTATGTGATGCCGGCGCTCTCCGAGACGCCGGAGCACGCCGCCTTCTACAGCGCGACCTTCCGGCCGGGCGGCATCGCGCGCGTTGAGGTCGGTGCAATGACCTTCGGCCAGCGCGACGGCGCGCCGTTCTTCCATGCCCATGCGCTGTGGACGGAAGCCGGGGGCAAGCGCAGCGGCGGCCATATCCTGCCGGACGAGACGGTGGTGGCGGAGACGATCACCGTGCCGGCCGTCGGGCTCGACGGCGCTGCCTTCGTGGCCGAGCCGGACAGCGAGACGAATTTCAAGCTGTTCGGGCCGCAGGCCGCCCCGATCCTCGGAGCATCGCGGGAGGGGCGCTTCTTCGCGCTGCGGGTCAAGCCGAACATCGATTTCTGCGGGGCGCTGGAAGCCTTCTGCCGGGAGCAGGACATCCGTGCGGCGACGATCCATGGCGGCGTCGGTTCGACCATCGGGGCGCGGCTTGCCGATGGCGGGGTCGTGGAGAATTTTGCCACCGAGGTCGCGATCACCGGTGGGGCGATTGCGGAGAGCGAGGCCAGCATCGACGTTGCGCTGGTGGACTATACCAGTGCGCTGGCGAGCGGTCGGCTGGTCCGGGGAAACAACCCGGTGCTGATGACCTTCGAGCTGGTGGTGGAGGCGCGCTGACGCTTGCTCGGCTTGTCCTGAAACGGCGCGGGAACCCCTCTCCCACACGGGAGAGGGGTTCCCGCGCCCTTCAGCGGCCTTGTTGCCTGGCGATCTCCTGATCCCGCAGATCCTTTCGCCTGATCTTCCCCGTCGCGGTCATCGGCAGTTCGGCGACGAATTCGACCGCGCGGGGATATTGATAGGCGGCCAGCCGGTCCTTCACGAAGTCCTGGATCTCAGCCGCGAGCTCGGGCGTCGGCTCGACATCGGGCCTCGGCAACACGAAGGCCTTGACGATCTCGGTGCGCACTGGGTCCGGCACGCCGACCACCGCAACCATCAGCACAGCCGGGTGGCGGATGATGCAGTCCTCGATATCGCCCGGCCCGATGCGGTAGGAGCCCGAGGAGATGATGTCGTCGTCGCGGCCCTGAAACCAGAAATAGCCTTCCTCGTCGCGTGCGCCTGTGTCGCCGGTGACGAGCCAGTCGCCGATGAACTTCGCTGCCGTCGCCTCGGGCTGGTTCCAGTATTCCAGCATCATCACGGGGTCTGGCCGGGCCACCGCGATCAGCCCCTGCTCGCTTGGCGGCAGTTCCTCGCCCTCGGGCGAAATGACGGCGACGCGATGGCCGGGCACCGCGCGGCCCATCGAGCCCGGCTTCACCGGAAAGAGGCTCGCGCAGTTCGAGACGAGGAGGTTTGCCTCGGTCTGGCCGTAGAACTCATTGACCGGGAAGCCGAAGGTCTCGCGGCTCCAGTCCAGCATGTCGGCGCCGAGCGTCTCGCCACCGGTGCCGATCGAGCGCATGGCGTAACCGAAACGCCGGGGATCGCGGACCTGGCGCATCAGCTTGAGCGCGGTCGGCGGCAGGAAGGCGTTGCGCACCTTGTGCCGCGCCATCAGCGCGAAGGCAGCCTCGGGGTCGAATTTGCGAGCGCGCGAGGCCAGCACCGGCACGCCGCAATAGAGGCTCGGCAGCAGCACGTCGAGCAGGCCGCCGATCCAGGCCCAGTCGGCCGGCGTCCAGAACAGGTCATGGCCTTTAGGGAAGAAATCCTGCGGCATCTGCACGCCCGGCAGATGGCCGAGCAGGACGCGGTGGGCGTGCAGCGCACCCTTCGGCTTTCCCGTCGTGCCGGAGGTGTAGATGATCAGCGCCGGGTCGTCGGCGCGGGTGTCTGCCGCTGTGAAGCGATCCGAGGCCTTCGCCATCTCCGCTTCGAAATCGGTGTGGCCGGCGCCGCCGATAACAAAGATCCGCCGGAGATTCGGCAGCGCGTCACGGATCGCTTCGACTTTGCCGATGTTCTCCAGGTCGGTGACGAGCACGCTGGCGCCGCTGTGGCCCAGCCGATGCTCCAGCGCGTCGGGGCCGAACTGGATGAAGAGCGGCAGCGCGATGGCCGCGCGCTTGTAGGTGCCGAGATGGGCGATTGCCGTCTGCGGCGATTGCGGCAGCAGGATGCCGACGCGCTCGCCGGGCCCGATGCCGTGGGCGGCAAGCAGGTTCGCAAAGCGGTTTGAGGCGCGCGCGAGATCGTCGAAAGACAGGGTCGAGACCTTGCCGCCGTCCTCCTCGAAAACCAGCGCCGGCCGGTGGCTGCCGTCAGCATGGGCGTCCGAGCAGGCCGCGCCGATATTGAAGCGCTCCGGTATGCGCCAGGCGAAATGGCGCAGCGTGTCGTCATAGGTGGTGCCGCGCTCCAGCATGGGGTCGCCTCACTCCGTTCCCGTGCAGTCGGCCGATCCTGAACGGCGGCCGGGCAGGCTGACAAGCCCGGGCGATGCGGCTTACGGTCTGCACAAAGCCACAAAGCCACAAAGGCCGAACGAGGAAATGCCTGTGACCACACCGATCTGGATCGAGGCCGCGATCAACGGGCCCTGGGGCAAGGAGCGCCAGCCCGGCATCCCGACCAGCATCGCCGATATCGTCGCGGATGGTATTGCTGCGGTCCAGGCCGGCGCGGCGATCGTGCATCTGCATGTCTACGATCCTGCGACGGGCCGCCAGCGTGACGACTGGGAGCTCTATGCACAGGCGATCGAGGGCATTCGCGCCAGGGTCGACGCCATCGTCTATCCGACGATCCCGATTCTCGGCTCGGGCTATGCGGGGGACATGATCGGCTCCGGCCGCTACACCCATCTTGAGGAGTTGGCGAAGCGCGGGCTCGCCGAATGGGGCGTGCTCGATCCCGGCTCCTGCAACTGGACCACCTTCGCCGGCATCCCCGAAGGCGAGGCCGGCTTCATCTACCAGAATCCCGGCGAGCATATCCGCGAGGGGATGGAGGTGGCGCAGCGCCACAAGGTCCATCCGAGCTATGCGATCTACGAGCCCGGCTTCACGCGTCTGGGCGCGGCGCTGGCCAAGGCCTATCCCGGCATGCCGATGCCGATCTACCGGCTTATGTTTTCCGACGCCTTCGCCTGGGGCTTCCCGCCGCGCGAATGGGCGCTCGACGCGCATCTGAAGCTCTTGGCGGAGGATGCGCCAGAGGCGCCGGTGATGATCGCCGGGCTCGGCGTCGATCTTTCCGGGCTGATCGGCCCCGCGGTCGCGCGTGGCGTCCATGTCCGCGGCGGGCTGGAGGATGCGCCCTTCGGCTGCACGAAGACCAATGCCGCGCTGATCGCGGAGACGGTCCGGTTGGTCGAGGCAGCAGGCGGCCGCCCCGCGAGCGCGGCCGAGGTGCGGGCGGACTTCGCGAGACGCTGACGGGAGGCGGTGGACCTAACGTCAACGCGACGATATCTTGCCGGCTTGCGCTCTCGGGCGCTGGCCATAGACGCGCACAATGAGCCCCATCGTCATCGGCTGCATCGCCTTCCTGTGTGTGTTCGGCGCGGCGCTCGCGGGGATGGCGCTGCGATCGCGCTTGCCCGACCATCATCTGGCGGCCGAATCCCGGGATGCGATCAAGCTGGCGACGGCGATCATCGGGACGCTTTCGGCGCTGGCGCTGGGCCTGCTCATCGCCTCGGCGAAGCGATCCTTCGACGATGCCGGCATGGAGAGGCGAACCTCGGCGGCGCGCGTCGTGCTGCTCGATCGCGTCCTGGCGCGTTACGGCCCCGAGACACAGCCGCTGCGGGAGGCGCTTCGCAAGGCCGTCGAAGCCAGGCTGAGCGTCGAGCAGGGCGACGAGGGTCGCAACGTCGCGCTCGCCGAGGGGTTCGATGTCGAGGCGATTCAGGAGGGCCTGCGAACCTTGGCGCCGCAGACCGACGCACAGCATCTGCTTCGGGCGCGGGCGATTCAGGTCAGTGGCGATATCGCGGAGGCGAGATGGCTGCGCACTGAAACGGAGGTGGGCGGGTTTCCCGCGCCCTTCCTCGCGGTGCTGATCCTGTGGTTCACCTTGCTCTTTGCGTCGTTCGGCCTCCTCGCGCCGGGCAACGGGACGGTCGTGCTCACGCTGCTGGCCTGCGCGCTGTCCGTCAGCGTCGCGCTGGTCCTCATCATCGATATGGACCACCCCTATCTCGGCTTCATCCGCGTCTCGGATGCACCTTTCAGAACAGCACTGGAGCGGTTGGGGCGGCCCTGACCGGCACCGGGACGGCAGGCAACCGTGCCAGCGCCGTGATCAACCAGGCGAGGGCACAGTCGTACAGCTTTTCCGCCCGCGCGACGCGTGCCGCCGATGCCGGCTGCCCCGGATATCGCCTTTACGCCGACCGCGCGGCGGAGAACGACCCTTTCAACTGCAGCGACAGCGCGACGAAGGGGCGCTCGACGACCCAATAGAAGACGAAGGACAGCACCAGCACGAGGCCTATTCCGACCGTGCCGCAGATGAGAGCCACGGCCAGGAAAGGATAGTCGCGGCAGCGCTCGACGATGATCGGCACCACGATCTGCAGGATCTGGAGATGGACCAGGTAGATCGAGAAGGATGCGATGCCGATCCGCGTCAGGTGTCGATCGCTCATGGCGGCGCGGAAACGTGACGGCCCGGCGAGACAGGCCGTCATGATGGCGGCGATGGCGAGGAGTTGCGCCGGAAGCTGCCACCATATCGCACCCCAGGGCGCGCCGAGGAGGATCAGCGTCGTCAGACCGAGCAGGCCTAGCGGCACCCGCTCGAGCGTCCGCGCGAGGTGCTGATAGCTCGCGCGGGCGCGGAATTCAGCAGCCAGGGCTCCGACCAGGAAATACGGGAAGAACGAGACGACCGAGTATTGGATCCCGCGCGTGCCGTATTTCGACGCAATCATGGCGAGCAGGGTCGATACGGCCAGGGCCGCCATTCCGATTTTGAATTTCAGCTCCGGGGACTTCAGCTTCGCATAGGGCTTGAACAGCAGCGGCGCGATCAGGAGAAACTGAATATGCGCCTCGAGATACCAGCCGGGCGGGAAGAGGCGAGGAAATGTATTGAAAACCAAAGCATGGAGGTAAAGCAGGCTCGCGCTCAGGCTCAGCGTCATCGATTCCGGCGCAGCGTGAAAATGATATGTCCTTTCCGGTTCGTATTCGGTCATCTTGATAAAAATGAATGTAGATAATAATATTATGGCGTATGGCGGCCATAATCTCAGTAATCTTTTCTTGAGAAAAGATATGTCCAAGAAAGAATTATTTCTCTGAATGTTTTTGCTTACATGGACCGCAAGCGTATATCCGGTAATGCAGAAAAGCAGCCTGCAGCCTGAGAAGGGTGTCGCCAGGACAGCGAGGATGAAGGTCTCGATCTGGTTGAGCGTTTCGCGTCCGTAGAAGCGTTCGACACGCTGCAGCAGGTGCCCCATCACGACCGTCAGAATGGCAATGCCGCGCAAGCCGGCCAATTCCGGGACATGCCTGTGCGCAGAATTGACCATGCGCGCCACGAAGCCTGGCACGGCGTCGATCCCGTAATAGTCGGCGACGCGTTTCGGGTGCATGCTTTCTGCACATAGCGGTGGAACGATCGGCGAGAAGGCAGAGGCGGTCGGCTGGTTCGGCGGCAGCAAGAAGCGGACCAGTCTGGCGCATGGAAGCGCCCGAGCGTCCGTTCCGGATCAGCCCATTCTTCGGCTGAAATCGCGGCGCTGCCGCAAGGTTTTCCTGCCGCATATCGGCGCTCGACGGTCGTAATTGCGGTTCGCTGCGTTGGTGTTGTGCAGCGACTGCCCGAAATACCATCAAGGACTTGATCCCGGAGCGCGGCAGCGCCGACGGTCAGGCTTTTCTCACGCGGCGCGAACGAGCCCCGGCGCGGCGCCCTTGCCGCGCACCTCCGCCTCCTCGAATTCGGCCGCGGTGATCGCCCGCTCCAGCGCAGCGAGCAGCTCCTTGGCGCTGTCCAGCGTCAGCTCGATGCCCGCGCGTGCGCCGGCGTCGAGGTCGCTGTTGATGAAGTCGAGCGTAATGACATCGGCGAGCGGCGCGTGGCGCGCGTGGTCGTAGGCGACGACGGCCTGGGTCAGCGCGAACCATTCCGCGCCGCGCTTCGCCATGCCTTCGGCCGGGATGATCTCGACGATCGACGTGCACATGATTGCTGCCTCCTGTTGCGCGCGATGGCTTACTTGGCGAGCTTCTTGCCGAAGAAGGCGAAGATCTTGCCCCATGCGTCCATGGCCTGCTCGGCCCGGTAGATCGGCCGGTGCCAGTAGAAGAAGCCGTGGCCGGCGCCGTCATAGCGGTGGAACTCGTAGTCCTTGCCTTGCTTCTTCAGCTCGGCCTCGTGCTGGTTGACCTGCTCGGGGCTGGGCGCGCGATCCTCGTTGCCGAAGATGCCGATGAGCGGGCAGGAGAGATCCTTCGTCAGGTCGATCGGTGAAACCGGCGTCTTGGCGTTGAGCTCGCCCGGCTCCATCACGACGCGCCCGCCCCAGAGCTCGGCGCAGGCGTCGATGTCGCTTCGCTGGCAGGCGTAGATGAAGGCGTGGCGACCGCCCGAGCAGGAACCGAAGAGGCCGACCTTGCCGTTATGGCTGGCCTGGGCGCGCATCCAGGCGACTGCCGCCGCCGTGTCGCCGACCACCTGCGCGTCGCGCACGCCGCCCTCGGCGCGGACCTTCGCCGCGACGTCGTCCGGATCGCCCGGGCCGGAGCGCTCATAGAGATTGGCGCAGATCGCCAGATAGCCGTGATGGGCGAAGCGCCGCGTCGTCTCGATATAGAGCTCGCTCCAGCCCGGAAGGTGGTGGATGAGCACCACGCCGGGGAAGGGGCCGGGGCCTTCCGGCTTCGCCACATAGGCTGTGATGGAGGTGCCGCCGTCGCCGCTGAGCGTCACGTTCTCGCAGGTCATGCCTCGGTAAAACGCCATGGGTGCCTCTCTGCGGGTTCCGGTCGGAATCGTTGCGAGATGCTAGGTTGCGCTCCCGCCCGTGACAAACTGATGAGCGGCAGGGCAGGGGCGATATCCGCTCATGGGTCGTTGGCGCCGGCCGGGTTCGGACCTACATGCAGGAGAGCCCGCAGGAATGAAGCCGCCCATGTCCGACCGTGATGCCGAAGCCAATCGCTTTTCCGCCCGTGCCGCGCGCTATGCCCGCGTCGGCGCCAATGTCGGTGGGGTGGCGGCGCGGATCGCGGGCGCACGGCTCTTCGGTGTCGAGGGGAGAGATGCCTCCAATGCCGAGGCGCTGGCCAAGGCGCTCGGTGGCCTGAAGGGGCCGATCATGAAGGTGGCGCAGCTCGTCGCCACCATCCCCGATGTGGTGCCGCCCGAATATGCCGCCGAACTGCAGAAGCTGCAGTCGCAGGCGCCACCGATGGGGGCTGCCTTCGTCAAGCGCCGGATGATGGCGGAGCTCGGCCCGCAATGGCGCGAGCGCTTCGGCGAATTCGACCTGAAGCCGGCTGCCGCGGCTTCGCTCGGGCAGGTGCATCGCGCGACCACGAGGGACGGGGCGCCGCTCGCCTGCAAGCTGCAATACCCCGACATGGAATCGGCGGTGGAGGCGGACATCGCGCAGCTCGAGGTGCTGTTCGCGCTGCACAGGCGCATGGGCGCGGTGATCGACACCAGCGAGATCGCCAAGGAGATCGGCGCCCGCGTCCGCGAGGAGCTCGACTACAAGCGCGAGGCGAATCATATCGCGCTCTACCAGGCAATCCTGGCCGACACGCCGGAGGTGCGCGTGCCGGCGGTAGAACCGGCGCTCTCGACGCGGCGTCTGCTCACCATGCACTGGCTCGAGGGCAGCCCGATCCTCTCGCACAAGCAGGATGGACAGGAGGCGCGCGACCGCATCTCGACCGCGATGTTCAAGGCCTGGTGGCGCCCGTTCAGCCATCACGGCGTCATCCATGGCGACCCGCATCTGGGGAACTACACGGTGTTCTCGGAGGGTGGCGAGCCGCAGGGCATCAATCTGCTCGACTATGGCTGCATCCGCATCTTCCCGCCCTCCTTCGTCGGCGGGGTGGTCGATCTCTATCGCGGCATCCTGGAGGGCGACGAGGCGCGCGTCGTCCATGCCTATGAGACCTGGGGTTTCAAGGGACTGACGAAGGATCTGGTCGAGACGCTCAACATCTGGGCGCGCTTCATCTACGGGCCGCTGCTGGAGGATCGCGTCCGGCGCATCGCCGAGGGCGTCAGCCCTTCCGAATACGGCCGCAAGCAGGCCTTCCAGGTCCATCAGGCGCTGAAGAAACGCGGGCCGGTGACGGTGCCGCGTGAATTCGTCTTCATGGACCGCGCCGCGATCGGGCTCGGCGGGGTCTTCCTGCATCTCGACGCGGAACTGAATTTCCACCGGCTTTTCGAGGTCGAGATCGAGGGATTCGCGGTCGAGACTGTGGCCGAGCGGCAGCGCAAGGCACTATTGGCGGCCGGGCTGAAGGCCGGCGGCTGAGAAGCCTGCGACCTTCTTGCTCTAACTGCGCAGAAAAGTGTGCGCAACGGTCATATAGAAGAATATTCTCCGATTAAATCGTTTTACATCGGGCGGCCGCCTCGCTACAGGGAGCGCGGCCGCGCGCCTGTTCTTCCGCAAGGACAGGCTGTGGCCGGCGGTCCGTTGCCGACCTTGCGCGGGTGCGCTAACACGGCTTTCAGGAACCGTTTTTCGTACCGCAGGAACAGATCATGGCCGACCACGCCCACAGCGCCGACATCCCCGCGATGGACTATCAGGAGCATGAGCGGACCTATACCGGTTTCGTGCATTTCGCCGAGGTCGGCACCGTCTGCGCGCTCGCCATCGTGGCTGCGCTCGCGGTCGGCGGCACCAGGCACGCCTGGGGCACCGCCCTGGTCGGCACGCTGCTCGCGGTGCTTGGCACGGGCGTGGGCATTGCTGCCCCCTCGATCGGCTGGCGCGCTCCCCTCGTCGCCCTGGTCCTGATGCTGCTCGCGCTGCTGCTTCTCTGACCGACACTCCATAACGCCGGAAAGGCCTTCCCCCGCCATGCGCATTGCTGTCCCAGCCGAAACGCAAGGGGCGGAAACCCGCGTCGCCGCGACGCCGGAGACCGTCCGCAAGTTCAAAGGCCTCGGCGCCGAGGTCGTGATCGAGGCGGGGGCAGGCAAAGCCTCCGGCATCCCGGATGCCGAGTACGAGGCGGCCGGCGCGACGATCGCGAAGACGGCCAAGGAGGCGCTGAAGGGCGCCGAGATCGTGCTGAAGGTGCGCCGTCCGGCGGAGAAGGAGATCGCGGCGCTGCCCAAGGGCGCGCTCGTCTTCGCCGTGATGGACCCCTATGGCAGCGAGGCCGAGGTCGAGGCGCTGGCCAAGGCCAATGTCGCGGCCTTCGCCATGGAGTTCATGCCGCGCATCACCCGCGCGCAGGTGATGGACGTGCTCTCCTCGCAGGCGAACCTCGCCGGCTATCGCGCCGTGATCGACGGCGCCGCCGAGTACGGCCGGGCGCTGCCGATGATGATGACCGCGGCCGGCACCGTTCCGGCTGCGAAGATCTTCGTGATGGGCGTGGGCGTCGCGGGCCTGCAGGCCATCGCCACCGCGCGCCGCCTCGGCGCGATCGTGACCGCGACCGACGTGCGCCCCGCCACCAAGGAGCAGGTCGAGTCGCTCGGCGCCAAGTTCCTCGCCGTCGAGGACGAGGAGTTCAAGCAGGCGCAGACCGCCGGCGGCTACGCCAAGGAGATGTCCAAGGAGTACCAGGCGAAGCAGGCGGAGCTGACCGCCAGCCACATCGCCAAGCAGGACATCGTCATCACCACCGCGCTGATCCCGGGGCGGCCGGCTCCGAAGCTGATCTCGGCCGCGATGGTCGAGAGCATGAAGCCTGGCTCCGTCATCGTCGACCTCGCGGTCGAGCGCGGCGGCAATTGCGAGCTGGCCAAGCCCGGCGAGGTCGCTACGACGCCGAACGGCGTCAAGATCGTCGGCCATCTCAACGTGCCGGGCCGTCTCGCCGCCACCTCCTCCTCGCTCTACGCCAAGAACCTCTACGCCTTCGTCGAGACGCTGATCGACAAGGCCGAGAAGAAGCTCGCGGTGAACTGGGATGATGAGCTGGTGAAGGCCACCGCCCTGACCAAGGACGGCGCCGTCATCCATCCGAATTTCGCGCCGAAGGCCTGAGCGAAGGAATTCCGACCATGGCAAATCCCTCTCCCGAACAGGCTCTCGAGCAGGCCCGCAACGCAGCGGCGCTCGCCAAGCAGGCGGCTGAGCTCGCCGAGCGTTATGCCGACCAGGCGGCGGCCGCCGCCAGCATCGCGACCGGCGGCATCGACCCGACGATCTATCGTCTTGCGATCTTCGTGCTCGCCGTCTTCGTCGGCTACTATGTGGTCTGGTCGGTGACGCCGGCGCTGCACACGCCGCTGATGTCCGTCACCAACGCGATCTCCTCGGTCATCGTGGTCGGCGCCCTTCTGGCGGTCGGCGTCGAGGCGTTGCCGGCGCTGGGCGACGGGCCGATCTGGGCCAAGGTCTTCGGCTTCATCGCGCTGATCCTGGCCTCGGTGAATATCTTCGGCGGCTTCCTCGTCACCGAGCGGATGCTCGCGATGTACAAGAAGAAGGGCTGACGCATGGCCGCGAACCTCTCAGCCCTGCTCTACGTCGTTTCCGGCGTCCTCTTCATCATGGCCCTGCGGGGCCTGTCGCACCCGACGACATCGCGCCAGGGCAATCGCTACGGCATGATCGGCATGGCGCTCGCCATCCTGACGACCGTGGTGTTCTTCCCGCCTGCCGGCTTCTCAGGCTGGCTGCTGGTTGCGGTCGGCATCGCCATTGGCGGCGGCTTCGGCGCCTTCATGGCCAAGCGCGTGCAGATGACTCAGATGCCGCAGCTGGTCGCCTTCTTCCACTCGCTGGTGGGTCTGGCGGCGGTGCTGGTAGCGGCTGCCGCTCTCTACGCGCCGGAAGCCTTCGGCATCGGCCATACCGGCTCGATCCACGGCTCCAGCCTGTTCGAGATGGCGCTCGGCGTCGCGATCGGCGCGATCACCTTCACCGGTTCGATCATCGCCTTCCTCAAGCTCGACGGGCGCATGAGCGGCAAGCCGATCATGCTGCCGCAGCGCCACGGCATCAATATCGGGTTGGGCATCGCGCTGGTCGTGCTGCTGGCGATCTTCATCAAGGCGGAGAGCCACGCGGTCTTCTGGCTGATCGTCGCGGTGTCGCTGGCGCTCGGCGTGCTGCTCATCATCCCGATCGGCGGCGCCGACATGCCCGTCGTCGTCTCGATGCTGAACTCCTATTCCGGCTGGGCTGCCGCCGGCATCGGCTTCACGCTCGGCAACATGGCGCTGATCATCACCGGCGCGCTGGTCGGCTCCTCGGGCGCGATCCTGTCCTACATCATGTGCAAGGGCATGAATCGCTCCTTCATCTCGGTCATCCTCGGCGGCTTCGGCGGCGAGACGACCGCCGCCGCCGCCGGCGCCGTCGAGGCGCGCCCTGTCAAGCAGGGTTCGCCGGACGATGCCGCCTACATCATGAAGAACGCCGCCAAGGTCATCATCGTGCCGGGCTACGGCATGGCGGTGGCACAGGCGCAGCACGCGCTGCGTGAGATGGCGGATTCGCTCAAGAAGGAAGGCGTCGAGGTCAAGTACGCCATCCACCCGGTGGCGGGCCGCATGCCGGGCCACATGAACGTGCTGCTGGCCGAGGCCAACGTGCCCTATGACGAGGTCTTCGAGCTCGAGGACATCAACTCGGAATTCGGCCAGGCCGACGTCGCCTTCGTCATCGGCGCCAACGACGTCACCAACCCGGCGGCCAAGACCGATCCGCAGTCGCCTATCTTCGGCATGCCGATCCTGGACGTCGAGAAGGCCAAGACCGTGCTCTTCATCAAGCGCGGCATGGGCTCCGGCTATGCCGGCGTCGAGAACGAGCTGTTCTTCATGCCCAACACGATGATGCTCTTCGGCGACGCCAAGAAGGTCACCGACGAGATCGTCAAGGCGATGGCGCACTGAGGCGCCGCGCAAGAGCGGGAACCATTTGCGACGAGGACGGGTTCCAGGCGAAACGCCGTCATTGTCATCGGATTGCTGCAAAGGGCCGGCTTGATCGCCGGCCCTTTTGTTTCCGGGCGTGCCGCCGTGATCCTGCGCCTTCTGAAGCTGATCGTCGTCCTGGGCGTCGCCGGCTATCTTGCGATGCTCGGAATGCTTTATGCCCGGCAGCGCGAGCTGCTGTATCCACGCGATCCAGCGAAGGCCGACATCGCGGCGGCAGGGCTCGTCGCAGCCGAAGAGGTGACCATCGCGACCGCCGATGGCGAGCGGCTCGTCGCCTGGATCGTGCCGCCGCGGGCCGACAAGCCGCTCTTGCTCTATTTCCACGGCAACGCCGGCAATCTCGGCGGGGCCGGCCGGGCGGCGCGCTTCCGGGCGCTGACGGAGGACGGCACCGGGCTCTTCGCGGTGAGCTATCGCGGCTACGGCGGCTCGACCGGCAGCCCGAGCGAAGAGGGGCTGTTGCAGGATGCCCGAGCCGCCTATGGCGCTGCAGTTGACCGTTTCGGCACGGGGCGGGTGGTCGGCTATGGCGAATCGCTCGGGACGGGCGTGGTGCTGAAGCTGGCGGCGGAGGTGCCGCTAAAGGCCGTCGTACTCGAGGCGCCCTACCGTTCGGCTGCCGCCGTCGCGCAGGCCGTCTATCCCTATGTGCCGGTGGGGCTGCTGATGAAGGACCAGTTCCGCTCGGACGAGGTCATTGGCCGGGTCAAGGCGCCGGTGCTCGTCATGCATGGCGAGCGCGACAGGGTCATCCCCTTCGCCCAGGGGAGCGCGCTCTATGAGCTCGCCAACCCGCCCAAGCGGTTCCTGCGCTTTCCCGATGGCGGGCACCAGGACCTGCCGCAGCACGGCTCGCTCGCCGAGGTGCGGCGCTTTCTCGGCGATGTCGCCGAAGCCAGGGTGATGGGGGCCGATACGCGAACGGTGGGCGAGCCGGCCAGGAGGGTCGGCTCCGCACCCTGATCAACTGCGGAAGAAGCCGCCGCCGCCTCCGCCCATCCGGGACTGGCCGGAGCGGGCCTGGGCGTTGTTGCCGTCGAGGCTCAGCGCCCGCTGATAGGCCTCGGAGGCCTCCGTCTTCTTGCCGAGCTTCTCGAAGGCGAAGCCGCGGCCGGCCCAGGCGTCGGCGTTGCGGTTGTCGACGTTGAGCGCCGCGGTGAAGTCCTCCAGCGCCGCATCATACTTGCCGAGTGCATTCAGGCTCTGGCCGCGGGCGATATAGGGCGGGGCGGTGTAGGGGTTGCGGTCGATCACCGAGTCGAAATCGGTGACGGCATGCTGGTGCTGGCCTTCCTTCTGGTAGACGAGCCCGCGGGCATGGAAGGCCTCGGCCGATTCCGGATTGAGGCGGATCGCGGTGTTGAGATCGGCGATCGCCTGTTGGCTGTTGCCCTGCTGGCGCAGCAGGTTGGCGCGGGCGATATAGGCCGGCGCGTAGTTCGGATTGGCCGTGGTGGCGCGGTTGAAGTCGGTCAGCGCCGAATCGGCGCGGCCGCTCTGGCGCAGCGCCAGGCCGCGGTTCGTATAGGCGGAGGCGAGGTTCGGATCGAGCTGGATCGCCTTGGTGAAGTCCCCGATCGCGTCCGAGAAGCGGCCGACGCGGGCATAGGCGGCGCCGCGGGTGTTGTAGGCGCCCGGATCGTTGGGATTGCGATTAACGACCTCGCTCAGCGAGCCGATGTTCACGCTGGCATCGGCGCTGTCGCGGGTATCGAGCTCGGCGACGGCGGGCTGCGAGGAGAGGTTGGAGACGGTGTCACAGCCTGCGAGCGTCAGCGCCATGCCGGCTGCTGCCAGCCAATAACTGCCTCGGATCATGCTCTGCCTCTTTGGTTTCGTGCCGTGCTGCCGCGCCTGGCCCTTATGGGCCTGCCGGGGCGAAGGGCCGGCGGCGGCGTGATCGCGCTTCCGAGTCGGCAGCGCCTTGCCGAACAGAACGCCTGAAACCGGCAAAACTTGGTTAACACGGCTGAAAAGCAAGAGCGCCCGGAGCAGGCTCCAGGCGCGATTCGCTATCGGCCCTGTCCGAAGCGGCCCTAAGGCCGCCGGAGCTGGAATCAGGGGCGCTTCGGCTTGGCAGGCGCGGGCAGGAGGCCTTCGCGCTGCAGCTTCTTGCGGACGAGCTTACGGGCGCGGCGGACGGCCTCGGCCTTCTCGCGCGCCTTCTTCTCAGAGGGCTTCTCGTAGTGACCGCGGAGCTTCATCTCGCGGAAGATCCCCTCACGCTGCATCTTCTTCTTGAGAGCGCGGAGAGCCTGGTCGACATTGTTGTCGCGAACGAGAACCTGCACGTGAAACGTCCGTCCTTAAGCGGTTGATCCAATAATGAGGGCCGGCGACAGCACGGAGTGCATCGCTCGAAGGTTCGTGCGGATAGCAGAATTCATTTCGCCTGTCCACGGCACGAGGCCGTGAAAATCGCAGCCTTTGCTGCTTTGGCCGTTCCAACTCACGATTCGAACTCCCCGTCGTCATCCCGGATCTCCGCTCGGTTGCGTCCGGGATGACCGCGTCCCCTGCTTATTCCGGGATGACCCGCGTGACATGGCCCATCTTGCGGCCGGGGCGGGCGTCGCGCTTGCCGTAGAGGTGCAGATGCGCGCCGGGCTCGGAGAGGTACTCGCGCCAGCGCAGCGCGGCGTCGCCGATCAGGTTCTCCATCTCGACGCGGCCCCGCCGGGCGGTCGCGCCGAGCGGGAAGCCGCAGACAGCGCGGACATGCTGGTGGAACTGCGAGGTCAGCGCGCCCTCGCTGGTCCAGTGTCCGGAATTGTGGACGCGCGGGGCGATCTCGTTGATGACGACGCGCTCGGCGCCGTTCTCCTCTATGACGAACATCTCTACGGCGAAGACGCCGACATAGCCCAGCGCCTCGCCGATGCGGCGCGCGGCGTCGATGGCGACGTCGCAGGCCGTGGCAGAGAGATTCGCCGGGATGCGGGTGAAGGCCAGGATATGGTCGCGATGCTCGTTCTCGCAGACGTCGAAGGCGGCGAAGGCGCCGTCGAGCCCGCGCGCGGCGACGACCGAGACCTCGCGCAGGAAGGGCACGAAGCCTTCGAGGATCGCCGGGAAACGGCCGATCGCCTCATGCGCCTCGGCGAGGTCGCTACCCCGCGCGATCTTGACCTGGCCCTTGCCGTCATAGCCGAAGCGGCGGGTCTTGAGCACGCAAGGGCGCCCGAGCTCGGCGACCGCCGCCTCGAGATCGGCGAGCGTATCGACGGCGCGGAAGGGCGCGACGGGCAGGCCGAGATCGGCGACGAAGTTCTTCTCGCTCAGCCTGTCCTGAGTGATCGCAAGGGCCCGGGCGCCGGGGTGGAGTGGGATGCGTCCGGTGAGGAAGGAAGCGGTCGCGGCCGGCACGTTCTCGAATTCATAGGTGACGACATCGACGGCGGCGGCGAAGCCGGCGAGCGCGGCCTCGTCCTCGTAATCCGCGACGGTGTGGCGGGCGGCGACGTCGAAGGCGGGGCTATCGGCCTCGGGCGCGAAGATATGGCAGCGGATGCCGAGATCGGCGGCCGCGAGCGCGATCATGCGGGCGAGCTGGCCGCCACCCAGGATGCCGAGCATGGCTCCGGGTGCGAGACCCGTCGGGACGGGCGGGCTCATGCGTCCTCGCGGTTCGGGCGTTCGGCGATGCCGGCGCTCTGGCGGGCGCGGTAGGCATCGAGCCGCTTCGCCAGTTTCTCGTCGGAAAGCGCGAGCACGGCGGCGGCGAGCAGGGCGGCGTTGATGGCGCCGGCGCGGCCGATGGCCAGCGTGCCGACCGGAATGCCGGCCGGCATCTGCACGATGGAGAGCAGGCTGTCTTGGCCCGAAAGCGCCTTGGATTCGACCGGCACGCCGAATACCGGCAGCGGCGTCAGCGAGGCGGTCATGCCCGGCAGATGGGCGGCCCCGCCGGCGCCGGCGATCACCACCTTGAAGCCTTCGGCCCTGGCGCCTTTCGCGAAGTCGAAGAGCCGCTCCGGTGTGCGGTGGGCCGAGACGATGCGGGCATCGTAAGCGACGGAGAGCGCATCGAGCGTCTCGGCGGCATGGCGCATGGTCGCCCAGTCGGACTGGCTGCCCATGATGATGGCGACGGGTGGGCTGGTCTCGGCCATTGTAGCGCTCGGGCTGCTGAAACCGGCCATCTAGACGCCCGGTGCCCGTGAGGCAAGGGCGAATCGGCGATGGGCGCGGTCGTTCCGGCCGGAGCGGGAAGCCGGCGGCGCGTCAGAGCCTCAGGCGATGATGTCCGGCGTCAGCGCGTCCTCGATCTGGGCGATGCGATCCTTGAGGTAGAGCTTGCGCTTCTTCAGCCGCTGCACCTGGACCTGGTTGACCGAGCCGACGCGTTCGAGCGCGTCGATGGCGCTGTCGAGGTCGCGGTGCTCCTCACGCAGCCGTGCCAGCTCCGCGGTGAAGGTCTCGACCTCTTCCGGGCTGAGCTCGAATCCCATGGCCGCCATCTCATCGTCGCCGCACTTGGGCGCGACTATGCCTGCGCTGCCGTGCCCCCCGCAAGAGCGCCGGCGGCCGCCGGAAGTCTCCTATTCACGGCTTTCCGAGAGCGGGTCGTCGATGATCACAGAATCTCATGAATGGCATATGACAGCGCGGGCAGACGCGAAGCCGGCTCTATGCCAGATTGATACGTCAACTGACCATCAGGAGGATCCAGATGTCGTTGCAGACACGTCTTGCCGAACTCGAGCGCAAGCACCGTCAGCTTGAAGACGCTATCGCCCAAGCCGTGGCGAGCCCGTCCGCGAGCGATCACAGCGTCGCCGAGCTGAAGCGGAAGAAGTTGCAACTGAAGGATGAGATCGCACGTGTGAAGCAGACCATGCCGGAGCCGACGTTGCATTAAGGCGAAGCGGGCCGCGAGCCCGCAGGGGGATTTGACGTTCCGGAGGAGACCGGCCCTGAACAGGGCCGGTTTTTTGTTGCGCTGCAGCCTGTCCTTCCGTCACCAAGATGACGCAATCGGGCAGGAACCTCCGTTTTCTGCGGCCGGCGCCGCCGGCCCGGAACGAGGGAGGCAGCTTTGGGGATCGTCTGGACCATCATCATTGGTTTCATCGCCGGTATCGTTGCCAAGTTAATCATGCCTGGTTCGAACGAGCCGTCGGGCTTCGTGCTGACGACGATCCTCGGAATCGTCGGCGCGTTCCTAGCGACCTTCCTCGGCCAGTCCCTGGGCTGGTATGCGCCGGGGCAGGGAGCGGGATTTATCGGCGCCATCGTCGGCGCCGTCCTCGTGCTGGCCATCTGGGGCATGATCAGCCGCAATCGCGCCGCCTGAGCTGCCTTTCCATCCGCAAAGGAGTGAGTGCCGTGAGTGACGAAGACAGCAGCAGCGGCTTTCCATCCCTGACCGCCCTTCTCGGCCTTCTCGCCGTCGCGGGCTATCAGAACCGCGACAAGATCTCGGAATGGCTCGGCGGCAAGAGCCAGCTCGAGCCGGAGTCGGGGACCATGCTTCCGCCGGGGCGGATTCCGCCGCCGGAGCCGGGCCAGACCGATGTGGCGGCTCAGACGGGCGGCGGCGGCCTCGGCGGCCTTCTCGGCGGGCTGCTGGGCGCCGGCGGCGCCGGCGCCCTGGTCAATGGCGGGCTCGGCGAGCTGGTCGACCGCTTCAACCAGGCCGGGCAGGGCCCGAAGGCGGATTCCTGGGTGAGCCAGGGACCGAACCAGGAGGTCGCGCCGAACGAGCTCGAGCAGGTGCTCGGACCGGAGGTTCTGGCCAAGATCAGCCAGCACACCGGGCTGTCCCGGGCCGAGCTGCTGGACCGGCTCTCGCGCGTCCTGCCGGGTGCGGTGGATCGCTATACGCCGGGCGGCAACCTGAACCGGGCTTGACCGGACGCCGTCATTGCGAGGAGCGCAGCGACGCAACAATCCAGGGGCGGCAGAGCTCTATGCCTCCCTGGATTGCTTCGCTTCGATCGCAATGACGCTGCGTGTCACAGCGCCCGCGCCATCTCGCGCAGGCGGAACTTCTGGATCTTGCCGGTCGAGGTCTTGGGCACTTCGACGAAGACCACCGTCCTCGGGCATTTGAACGAGGCAAGGTGCTCCTTGCACCAGGCGATGATCTCGGCCTCGCTCGCTGCCATGCCCGGCTTCAGCTCGATGAAGGCGCAGGGCGTCTCGCCCCATTTCTCATCCGGCCTTGCCACGACAGCGGCGGTCTGCACTGCCGGGTGCTTGTAGAGCGCGTCCTCGACCTCGATCGACGAGATGTTCTCGCCGCCCGAGATGATGATGTCCTTGGAGCGGTCCTTGAGCTGGATGTAGCCGTCGGGATAGCGCACGCCGAGATCGCCGGTATGGAACCAGCCTCCGGCGAAGGCTCCTTGAGTGGATTTCGGGTTCTTCAGATAGCCCTTCATCACGACATTGCCGCGCATCATCACCTCGCCGAGCGTCTGGCCGTCGCGCGGGACGGGCTGCATCGTCTCGGGGTCGAGCACGTCGAGCCCCTCCAGCGCCGGATAGCGCACGCCCTGGCGGGCCTTCAGCGCCGCCTGCTCGGAGGCGGGGAGGGCATCCCATTCGCCGTTCCAATCGTTGACGACGGCGGGGCCATAGACCTCCGTCAGCCCGTAGAGATGGGTGACCACGAAGCCTGCCTGCTTCATGCCGGCGAGCACGGCTTCGGGCGGCGGGGCGGCGGCGGTGAAGAAGGAGACCGTCTGCGGGAAGTCGCGGTGCTCCTCGGGCCTGGCGTTGAGCAGCGTCGACATCACGATCGGCGCCCCGCACAGATGCGTCACACCATGGTCGGTCAGCGCGTCGTACATCGCCTTGGCGCGGACCTGGCGCAGGCAGACATGGGTGCCGGCGACGATCGAGATCGTCCAGGGGAAGCACCAGCCGTTGCAGTGGAACATCGGCAGCGTCCAGAGATACACCGGATGGCGGCCGAGATTGCCGGTGATGACGTTGGAGGTGGCGAGCAGGCTGGCGCCGCGGTGGTGATAGACTACCCCCTTCGGATCGCCGGTGGTGCCGGAGGTGTAGTTGAGGGCGATCGCGTCCCACTCGTCTCCCGGCATGAGCCAGTCGAAATCGGGGTCGCCTTGCGCGACGAAATCCTCGTATTCGACGCTGCCCAGGCGCTCGCCCGGGCCGTCATAGACCGGGTCGTCATAGTCGATGACGATGGGCTTCGCCTTGCAGAGCGTCAGCGCCTCCCGGATCGTCTTCGAGAATTCGCGGTCGGTGATCAGCACCTTGGCGCCGCCATGGTCGAGCGAGAAGGCGATGATAGCGGCGTCGAGCCGGGTGTTGAGGGTGTTCAGTACTGCGCCGGCCATCGGCACCCCGTAGTGGCATTCGAGCATGGCCGGGGTGTTGGCCAGCATCGCGGCGACCGTGTCGTTCTTGCCGATGCCGTGCTTCGCCAGTGCGGAGGCGAGGCGGCGCGAGCGGGCATAGAACTCGGCGTAGCTGCGCCGCAGCGGACCGTGGATGATGGCCGTGCGGCTGGGGAAGACGGCGGCGGCGCGCTCCAGGAAGGTGAGCGGCGTCAGCGGCTGGAAATTCGCCGGGTTGCGGTCAAGATCGGTATCGTAAGGCGAACGGGTCATCGCAGGGCCTTCCACGCAAGCTCGAACAGCCTTAGCGGCCGGCGATCGCTTACGTAATCCATCCCTTTTTCCGATGCGGCGCAATCGCGCGGCGATCAGCCGAGAAGGTGCAGCCCCCGCACCCCGTCGAAGACCAGCTTCGTGCCCACCAGCAGCAGCAGCCAGTAGATGAGGCGATAGAAGCGCTCGGCCGGGACGCGCCGGACCAGCCAGACACCCGCGAAGGTCGCGGCGACCGCGACGGGAAGCAGCGCCGCGGAGGCGCCGAGATTCTGGGGGCTGAACTGGCCGAGCGCCAGATAGGGTATGACCTTCACCAGGTTCATCGCGGCGAAGAAGATCGCGCCGGTGCCGACGAAGATGGCGGGCTTGAGCTTCTGCGGCATGACGTAGATCTGGAAGGGCGGGCCGCCGGCATGGGCGATCATGCTGGTGAAGCCGCAGACAAGGCCCCAGAAGCCGCCAGCGCCCCAGCTCGCATGCGTCGCCGCACCGGCGCGCTTGCCGCCGCCCAGCAGGTTGCGCAGCGCGAAGCCGATCGAGATGACGCCGACCGCGAGCCCGACCGCGGCGTCGGAGACCTTGGCCGCCAGCAGATAACCGGCCAGCACGCCGAGAAACGCGCCCGGAGCCAGGGTCGCAAGGTTGCGGCGGTCGAACTCGCGCCGGTACGACCAGACCGTCACGACATCCTGGGAAATCAGCAGCGGCAGCATGATCGCGGCCGCCGTTACCGGCGAAACGACGAGCGCCATCAGCGGCAGCGCCAGCAGGCCGAGCCCCGCGAAGCCGCCCTTGGACAGTCCCATCAGGATGACGGCCGGCACCATCGCGGCGAAGAAGGCAAGGTCGAAGCTCATCGAGGGGCCGCGTGCGGGGTGGGATGGGCGAAAGTCTTAAACGGTCGAGCTTGCGCCATGCAGGGGGAGTGCGCAGGATTTCTCCCAGATCCGCCTCGCGCATGCCGGCTCGCCGCGAGGCTTTAGGACGAAAGCCGGCCTGGAGGAACGCTTCCGATGAATGGCTCCCATGCGGCGTCCGCCCGCGCGGCTGAAAGCTATCGCGCGACCTATGCGCGCTGGCAGGCCGATCCGGAGGCCTACTGGCTGGAGATGGCACGCGGCATCGACTGGATCAAGGCGCCCGAGCGGGCCTTCGATCCGGCGGCGGGCGCCTATGGTCGCTGGTTTCCGGACGCGACCTGCAACACCTGCTTCAACGCGCTCGATCGCCATGTCCGCGATGGGCGCGGGCAACAGGCGGCGCTGATCTATGACAGCCCCGTCACCGGCACCAAGGCGCGCTACAGCTATGCTGAGATGCTCGACGAGGTCGCGACGCTTGGCGCCGTGCTGCAGGATCTTGGCGCGACCAAGGGCGATCGCGTCCTGATCTACATGCCGATGGTCCCGGAGGCGGCCTTCGCCATGCTCGCCTGCGCACGCATCGGCGCCGTGCATTCGGTGGTGTTCGGCGGCTTCGCCGCCAAGGAGCTCGCGAGCCGCATCGACGATGCCGAGCCGCGCGTGATCCTGACCGCGACCTGCGGAATCGAGCCGACGCGCGTGGTCGAATACAAGCCGCTGCTCGACAGCGCGATCGAGATGGCGCGGCACAAGCCGCAAACCTGCGTGGTGCTGCAGCGGCCGCAAGCCGACGCCTCGATGCATGCGACTCGTGACAAGAACTGGCGCACGCTCACCGCCGCCGCCAAGGCCGCGGGGCGCAAGGCCGAATGCGTCGAGGTCGCCGCGACCGACCCGCTCTACATCCTCTACACCTCCGGCACGACCGGGCGGCCCAAGGGCGTGGTGCGCGACAATGGCGGGCACATGGTCGTGCTCAAGGAGACGATGGACCAGCTCTACGACGTGCAGCCGGGGGAGGTGATGTTCACCGCCTCCGATGTCGGCTGGGTCGTGGGCCACAGCTACATCGTCTATGCGCCGCTGATCCAGGGCGCGACCACGGTGCTCTACGAGGGCAAGCCGGTCGGCACGCCCGATCCCGGCGCCTTCTGGCGGGTCATCGCCGAGCATGGCGTCAAGGTGCTGTTCACGGCGCCGACCGCCTTCCGCGCCATCCGCAAGGAGGACCCGGAGGGCCGGCATCTCGCCGGCTACGACCTCTCCGGCTTCGGAGCGCTGTTCCTCGCCGGCGAGCGCGCCGATCCCGAGACGCTGAAATGGGCCGAGGCATTGCTGAAGGTGCCGGTGATCGACCATTGGTGGCAGACCGAGACCGGCTCGCCGATCGTCGGCAATCCGATCGGCTTAGGCGCCCTGCCGATCAAGCACGGCTCCCCGACCGTGCCGCTGCCGGGCTGGGACGTGCAGTGCCTCGACGAGGGCGGCCATCCGGTGAAGCCCGGCACGATGGGCGCGATCGTCCTAAAGCTGCCGCTGCCGCCCGGCGCGCTGCCGACGCTCTGGGGTGACGACCGGCGCTTCCGCGAGGGCTATCTCGCGCATTTCCCGGGCTATTACGATACTTCGGATGCCGGCTTCATCGACGAGGACGGCTATGTCTTCATCATGGGCCGCACCGACGACATCATCAATATCGCCGGTCACCGGCTCTCGACCGGCGGGATGGAGGAGGTGCTGGCCGCGCATCCGGCCGTAGCGGAATGCGCCGTGGTCGGCATCCGCGACGCGCTGAAGGGCGAGCAGCCCTGCGGCTTCGTGGTGCTGAAGGCAGGCGTGAGCCAGCCTCCCGACGAGATCGAACGGGAGCTCGTCGCGCTGGTGCGGGATCGCATCGGGCCGGTCGCCGCCTTCAAGCTGGCGCTGACGGTGAACCGGCTCCCGAAGACGCGCTCCGGCAAGATCCTGCGGGCGACGATGAGGAAGATCGCCGATGGCGAGGACTACGCCGTGCCGGCGACGATCGAGGATGTAACGGTGCTGAGCGAGATCAGCGCCGTGCTGAAGGGGCGCGGATTCGGGTAGGCCGCGTTGTCATTCCGGGGCAGGCCGCAGGCCTGAACCCGGAACCCTCGACAGGTGTGAGACCGTCCCGGCAGCAAAGCCAAAGGCCGCGCCCAGTCGTGGGTTCCGGGCTCTTCGTTTCGCGAAGCCCCGGAATGACAAGCGTACTCAGTCCTCGTCGTCCTCGTCGGCCGGGCGCTTGAGCTGCTTCAGCTTGGCGAAGACGGAGTCGACGTCGATCGCCGCCTCCTCCTCGCGCTTCGGCCGGCTCATGTCGGCGAAGGGCTGGCTCTCAGTGTGTGCGGGCTCCCGCGCGGTGGTCTCTTCGGCGGAGAGCAGGGTCGAGCCGGCTTCCGCCAGCGCGGCCGGGCGATCCTTGGCGGCGCGGCCGACCTCGAAGTCCAGGTCGATCTGCGAGCACAGGCCGAGGCTGACCGGGTCGATCGGCGTGAGCTGCTGGGCGTTCCAGTGCGTGCGGTCGCGGATCTGCGCGATGGTCGACTTGGTGGTGCCGATCAGGCGGATGATCTGCGCGTCCTTGAGCTCGGGATGGTTCCGCAGCAGCCAAAGGATGGCGTTCGGGCGGTCCTGACGCTTGGAGACCGGGGTGTAGCGCGGCCCCTTGGCGCGCTTAACCTCAGGCACCTTCACCTTGCGCTCGGCGAGGCGGAGCCGATGGTTTGGGTCCTTGGCAGCGCGCTCCAGCTCCTCGCGGGTGAGCTGGCCGGAGGTGATCGGGTCGAGGCCCTTGATGCCGGCCGCAACCTCGCCATCGGCGATGCCGCGCACCTCGAGCGGGTGCAGCTTACAGAACTCGGCGATCTGCTCGAAGGTCAGCGAGGTGTTCTCGACGAGCCAGACCGCGGTGGCCTTGGGCATCAGCGGAGTTTGTGACACGGGTTGCGTCTCCTGAAATGCCCTGGCGCCATCGGAAGGCTCGGCAGGGCAGGGTCGCGGACAATAGCTCTCATGCGCCGACCGGCCTCCCCGGCCGGCCATCCAAATCATCGACGATGAACAGGATGGCGCGCCTTATAGGCGAGGGCGGGGCAAGTGTCCATGAAAAGCGTGCGCCGTCACACCGTCAGAACGATCTTGCCGATATGGGCGCTCGACTCCATCAGGCGATGCGCCTCGGCGGCCTGCGCCAGCGGGAAGGTCGCATGAATCAGCGGCTTGCAGCGCCCGGCCTCCAGCAGCGGCCAGACCTTCTCGTGAAGCTCGGCGGCGATCGCGGCTTTCTCCGGGACGGTACGGGGGCGCAGCGTCGAGCCGGTATGGGTCAGCCGCTTCAACATCAGCCGGCTGAAATTGGCCGTCGCCTTGGGGCCGTTGAGGAAGGCGATCTGGACGATGCGGCCCTGGTCGGCCGCCAGCTCGTAGTTGCGGTCGATATAGTCCCCGCCGACCATGTCGAGGATGAGGTCGACGCCGCGCCCGCCGGTCGCAGCCTTCGCCGCCGCGACGAAATCCTCGGTGCGGTAGTTGATGGCGTGATCGGCCCCGAGTTCGCGGCAGGCCCGGCATTTGTCGTCGGAGCCGACGGTCGCCAGCACGGTCGCGCCAAAGGCCTTGGCAAGCTGGATCGCGGTGGTGCCGATGCCCGAGGAGCCGCCATGGACGAGGAAGCTCTCGCCGGCCGCGAGGCGCCCGCGCTGGAAGACATTCGTCCAGACCGTGAAATAGGTCTCAGGCACCGCGCCGGCCTCGGTGAGCGAGAAGCCCTTCGGCACGGGCAGGGCATTGCTCTCATGCACGACGGCATATTCCGCATAGCCGCCGCCCGCGACGAGACCGCAGACCTGCTGGCCGATGGCGAAGCGCTCCGCCCCTTCGCCCAGCGCGACGACCGTGCCGGCCAGTTCGAGGCCGGGGATGTCGGAGGCACCCGGCGGCGGGGCGTAACCGCCCCGGCGCTGCAGCACGTCGGGGCGGTTGATGCCAGCGGCCGCGACCGCGACGAGGACCTCGCCCGGCCCCGGCCTGGGCACCGGCCGGGTTTCGGGCTGCAGGGCCTCGGGCTCGCCCGGCGCCGCGATTCCGATCACGGTCATCGTTTCCGGCGTGGCATTCATCGCGTCTGGTCCTTCCGGCATGTTGCAGCGCAGCGTGACTGCCGCCGTGAGTCGGCTAGCTTCTCGCGCGCAGTTTGAGCAGATGCGAGGTCGCCATGTCGATATTCCCGGATGATGACCGTCCCAAGCCGAAGACTGTCCACGAGATCGGCCAGGATCTCTCGATGCTGTCGCTGGCCGAGATCGACGACCGGATCGCCGCGCTCAGAGCGGAGATCGAGAGGCTGGCCGAGATACGGGCGCGCAAGGATGCGTCGCGTTCGGCGGCCGACGCCTTCTTTCGGAAACCTGCCTGAAGAACAGGCGAAAGGGAGGGCCGTTAACGGCTCATTAATGATTCTAAAGTATGAATCGGAGCATCCAGTTCCTCTGGATGTCGAGTGGCTCCTGCCCACTCTGTTTGACGCCTCCCTGTTGACCTCGAGCCGCCTTCAGGCGGCTCTTTTTTGTTCGGCGTCCCCCATTGCGACCCGGCCGCGTTCCCTGCTTCGCGCAGGCTGCTGCCTTGTTCTCGCCACAGATGTCTAGCGCCGTTAAGGTTAACAACATCTTACCAGCATGGATTGCATCGATCGGCGTTATCCTTGCGACGTGGGCTGGCATGATCCGTGGCGCGTACCAGACGTACACGGGCTTGTGCCGATGGGAGACACCGCATGAACGACGCTCAGCTCATGGATCCGCCGACGGAGGAGGGCGCCCTGTCCTTCGCCCGCCGCTTCGTCCGCTCCGATGCCTTCATGCTGCTCTTCCGCGAGGGCATGGGGCTCGTCGAGCAGACCGCGGCCTATCTCGACGGCCAGGGGCGCAAGGACGCGGCGACGCTGCCGCGCGAGGTCGCGCTGAGCTACGCCACCGAGAGCATGCGGCTCACGACGCGGCTGATGCAGCTCGCGTCCTGGCTGCTGACGCAGCGTGCCGTGGCGGAGGGCGAATTGACCACCGAACAGGCCCGCACCGAGCAGAGCAAGGTCCGGATCGGCGAGCCGATGGGATCGCCGGCCGAGCACATCGTCGTGCAGCTGCCGCAGGGCCTGCGCGATCTCATGGCGCATGCGGGGCGGCTTCAGGCGCGCGTGCGCCATCTCGAGAATCAGATGAACGGCACGGCCGACGCCAGCGAGGCCGCCAACCCCGTCCAGAACCAGCTTGCGAGTCTGCAGGCGCGCCTCGGGATCGCCTGGTAACATCAGGCGTCATTCTCGGGCGGTGCGGAGCGCATCGTCATTGCGAGCGTAGCGAAGCAATCCGGAGGGCGGTGGAACCGTTCAGCCCTGCGGCGCCTGGATTGCTTCGTCGCTTCGCTTCTCGCAATGACGGCGTTGGAGCTCGGAAAAACGAAAAACCCGGCCGAAAGGCCGGGTTTCTTGTCTTAGCTCAAAGACGGCGCGGGGCCGTCCCAGCATCACTTCTTGCCGAGAGTGCCCAGGCCGGCGAAGCGCGTGTTGAAGCGCGAGACGCGGCCGCCACGGTCCATCAGCTGGGTCGTGCCGCCGGTCCAGGCCGGGTGGGTCTTCGGGTCGATGTCAAGGTTGAGGGTGTCCCCTTCCTTGCCGTAGGTCGAACGGGTGAAGTATTCGGAACCATCGGTCATCACGACCTTGATGGTGTGGTAGTCGGGGTGGATGCCGGTCTTGGCCATGACGAAATCCTCGAACCTTACAAAAACGGGCGTTTCGACAAGCAGGCCTCAAGCCTGCCGGCCCGTCGAAAGAATTCGGATGAGCCTGTCGTGAAGTCGCGTGCACATATCGCAGCCGGGGCTTCAGTGCAAGTTCATCGGCAGACTCGGCAGCTGGCCACCGCCCCTGCGGCGTTGCGTCGTTTGCCAAGGCTGCCGCGATCGGCTTCACGGAGCCGGCTTGAGTTTGATCGTGACTGGCGCGCGGCAGGCGCGCTCGAAACAGGAGTTCCGGCGCGTGGCCGAAGCTGAAAAGAACGACAAGGACAAGGTGCGGCCCGATTTCCGGTCGCTCATGACCTTCTGGCCCTATGCCCGCGCGCAGAAGAAGCGGATTGCGCTCGCGCTCATCGCGCTCGTCGTGGCCTCGCTCGCGACGCTGGCGCTGCCCCTGGCTGTCAGGCGCGTCATCGATGTCGGCTTCGCCGGCGGGGAGAGGCAGCTCGCCAACAGCTACTTCGTGCTGCTGATTGGCGTGGTCGCGGTGCTGGCGCTGGCGAGCTCGGCCCGCTTCTACCTCGTCATGACCGTCGGCGAGGGCATCGTTTCCTCGCTGCGGTCCGACGTCTTCCGCCATCTGACCCGGCTGGAGCCGGCCTTCTTCGATTCGAGCCGCGCCGGTGATCTCGTCTCCCGGCTCACGGCCGACACGACCCAGATCAAGTCGACCTTCGCCTTCACGGCTTCGATCGCGCTGCGCAACGCCATCATGACGCTGGGCGCGCTTGGGCTGATGATCGCGACGAGCCCGCGGCTCTCCGCCATCGTCATCGGCGTCATTCCGCTGATCGTCCTGCCGCTGGTCCTGTCCGGTCGCTCGGTCAGGCGCCGGGCGCGGGCGGCGCAGGACCGTCTGGCCGACGCTTCCGCCTTCGCCGCCGAGGCTGTGGGCGCGATCCGCACCATGCAGTCCTTCGGCGCCGCCGCGCAGACGGCGCAGCGTTTCGAGGCTGCTTCGGACGAGGTCTACAACACCGCGCGCTCTGCAACCGCTTCGCGGGCGCTGCTGTCGGGCGTGGCGATCTTCCTCGTCAGCGCCAGCGTAGTCTGGGTGCTCTGGACTGGCGCCACGGAGGTCTTCGACGGGCGGATGACCGGCGGCCGGCTCTCGCAGTTTATCCTTTACGCTGTGCTGGCGGCGAGCTCGCTCGGCCAGCTCTCGGAGGTCTATGGCGATATCAGCGCTGCGGCCGGCGCCTCGAGCCGTCTCGGTGAGATCCTGGCGTTGAAGCCGGCAATCGCGGCCCCGCCGCATCCCAAGCCGATGCCTGAGCCGTCGCTCGGAGAGCTCGCCTTCGAGGACGTCTCCTTCAACTATCCGAGCCGCGAGGGGCCGGCACTCTCCAAGCTCAGTTTCGCGGTGCGGCCAGGCGAGCGCATCGCGCTGGTCGGGCCCTCGGGGGCAGGAAAGAGCACGGTGCTGCAATTGGCGCTGCGCTTCTACGATCCGCAGGGCGGGCGTGTCCTGGTCGATGGCGTCGCCGGGCCGGAAGCTGATCCGGACGTCTGGCGTGAGCGCTTCGCCCTGGTGCCGCAGGAGCCGACCGTGTTCGGCGTCTCGGTTCGGGACAATATCGCCTATGGCCGGCCGGATGCCTCGCGCGACGAGATCGAGGCTGCGGCGAAGCTCGCGGCCGCGGACGAGTTCATTCGCGCCCTGCCGCAGGGCTACGACACGGTCGTCGGTGAGCGTGGCGTCACGCTCTCGGGCGGCCAGCGCCAGCGCCTCGCCATCGCCCGCGCGGTCCTCAAGGACGCGCCGATCCTGCTGCTCGACGAGGCGACCTCCGCGCTCGACTCGGAGAGCGAGCGGGCCGTGCAGGACGCGCTCGACCGGCTGATGCAGGGGCGCACGACGCTGGTGGTGGCGCATCGCCTCGCGACGATCCTCTCGGCCGACCGCATCCTCGTCTTGGAGGATGGGCGCATCGTCGAGCAGGGCAGCCATGCCGAGCTCAAGGCGCGCGGTGGGCTCTATGCGCGGCTGGCGGCGCTGCAGTTCGGACTGGAAGCGGCCTGACGCCTCAGCGCGGCAGCGAGGCGAAATAGGCCGAGAGCGCCTGCGCCTCGGCCAGCGAGATCGAGCGGGCCATGTAGCGCATCTCCTTGTGCGGCCGCTTGCCGGACCGGAACGCCAGGAGCTGGTTGTAGAGATAGAGCTCGTTCTGCGCGGCCAGATGCGGCACGTCGGCACTGCGGGCGATGCCGTCGAGACCGTGGCAGGCGGCGCATTCCTCCGCCGGCGAAGAGCGCGGCTCGGCGGGCGCCGGATGGGCGGCCAGCATCAATGAGGCGGCGACGAGCGACAGCCCCGCCGAGAGCCGGCCGATCATCGCCTCAACGCTCCGTGATCTTGAACTCGATGCGCCGGTTGCGGCGATGTGCGTCGTCGGTATTGGCGACGTCGAGCGGTTGGAATTCGCCGAAGCCGGTGGCGGCGACGCGGTCGGTCGGCAGGCCGCGCGAGATCAGGTACTCGACGACGGCGATGGCGCGCGCCGAGGAGAGGTGCCAGTTCGAGGGGAACTGCGCGGTCTTGATCGGGCGGTTGTCGGTGTGGCCGTCGACGCGCAGGATCCAGGGCAGGTCCGGCGGCATTTCGCGGCCGAGGTCGAGCAGGATGGTGGCGAGCTTGTCGAGCTCGGCCTGGCCCTCCGGCTTCAGCACGGCCTGACCGGCGTCGAAGAAGACCTCGGACTGGAAGACGAAGCGGTCGCCGACGACGCGGATGTCGGGCCGCGTGCCCAGCACCTGCCGCAGCCGACCGAAGAAGTCCGAGCGATAGCGTGCCAGCTCCTGAACGCGCTGGGCGAGCGCGACGTTGAGCCGAGAGCCGAGCTCGGCGATGCGCATCTGCGAATCCTTGTCCTTGGCCTCGGAGGCGGACAGCGCATCCTCCAGCGCGGCGAGCTGGCGGCGCATGGCGAGGATCTGCTGGTTGACCAGATCGACCGTCGCCTGGGCGCGCGCGGAGAGCTGCTTCTCGCTCTCCAGCGCCTTCTGCGCGTCGGCGAGCTGGGCGGGGCCGTTGCTGGACTGGGCGCTGAGCATGTCCTGGATGCGGCCGCGCTCGGCCTGCTCGCGAGTCAGCGTCGACTGCATGAGCTGCAGGCTCTCCTGCGCCTGCCGGTTGGAGGAGCGCTCCAGCGCCAGTAGGTCGGTGAGTTCGGAGATCTGCTTGTTGAGGCGATCCAGTGCCGTGTCCTTGCCGGTCAGCTCCTGCGACAGGAAGAACTGGCCGAGCACGAAGACGGTTAGCAGGAAGACGATACCGATCAGCATCGTCGAGAGCGCATCGACGAAGCCGGGCCAGAAATTCGTTTCCTCGCGGCGATGGGCGCGGGAGAGGGCCATGCTCAGATTCCTGCTGTGGGGCTGGCGATCATGGCTCGGTAATCCGGTCAGCCGTAAGGCGGTCGATGACGCGCTTCAGGTCCTTCTCGCGCGCGGCCTGCGCCTCGACCCAGTCGCGGATCATCTGCTGCTCGGAGCGCATATGCTGCACGAGGCCCTGGATGCCCTCGGCCAGATTGGCGAGCGCCTGCGTCGCGGCGCGGTTGTTGGCCGCGCCATCGGACATCGCGACGCTCAGCCGGTCGAAGCGATAGGAGAGCGAATCCCCCGCCACGGGTTGCGGCCCGGCCTCGTGCGGTGTCCCCATGCCGGTACGCGTGCCGAGCCAGCTTTCGATCTCGTTGCGGAAGCGGCGCTGCGCTTGTGCCACCTGGAGATCGAGGAAGCCGAGGATCAACGAGCCGGCGATGCCGAAGAGCGAGGACGAGAAGGACAGGCCCATGCCGGCGAGCGGGGCGGAGAGCCCAGCCTTCAGCTCGTCAAAGAGCACTCCGGCCTCCGCGCCCGTGCGCAGCGACTTGATGACGGTGCCGACGGAAGAGACCGTGTCGAGCAGGCCCCAGAAGGTGCCGAGCAGGCCAAGGAAGACAAGGAGGCCCGCGAGGTAGCGCAGCACCTCGCGCCCGTCATCGAGCCGGATCGCGATCGATTCGAGCGCTGAGACGGCCTGGGCGGGCGGCAGCGTGCCGCGTTCCAGCGCCGGCAGCAGGGGGCCTAGCGGGGCGATGACCTGCCCGCGCCTGATCGCGGCCGAGGCGGGAGAGGCAGCCAGCCGCGTGGCGGCGCGGGCTTCGCTGTGGAGGCGCCAGAGCTCGCGCAGCGCGATCAGCACGCCGACCAAGAGCGCGCCGACGATGAGGCCGTTCAGCCCCGGATTGGTCATGAAGGCCTGGCGCAGGCCGGCTTGCAGGATGTAGGCGAGAAAGCCGATCAGCGCGAGGAAAAGGACCGCACGGACGACGTAGCGAAGCGGGCGCGAGAAACGGGTTTCGATCCGCGTCGGTGCGGCCGCGATCGGCTCGGCCGCGAGATCCTCATTCGCCATGAATCGTCTTCCGTTCGCCTCGGAGTGCGGGGAGGACTGTCGCCTCCCCCGCCGCCGGGATCAAGCACGAAAGAGCAACACCGGCTCTCAGGCTTCCGCCGTCTTCAGGGCCGCGCGTAGCGCCCGCTCGGCCGCCTCATTGCCGCAGATGATGTCCCTGGCACTGGTCGCGGGTTTGCCGTCGAGCGTGCCGAAGGTGCCGCCCGCCTCGCGCACCAGCACGCTGCCGGCCGCGAAATCCCAGGTGTTGAGGCCGCGCTCCCAATAGGCGTCGAAGCGGCCGGCGGCGACATAGGCGAGGTCGAGCGCGGCTGAGCCCATGCGCCGAACATTGGAGAAGCGCGGCATCACGGCGGCGAGCTCGCGTAGAAACTGGCCGTGGCCGCCCTTGCCGATATGCGGGATACCGGTGCCGATCAGCATCTCGGTCGGGTCGGTGCGGCCGGAGACGCGCAGGCGACGGTTGTTGACGTAGGCGCCCTTGCCCTTCTCGGCCATGAACATCTCGTCCTTGGCGGCGTCGTAGACGATGCCGGCGATGAACTGGTTGTCGCGCTCGAGCGCAACCGAGATGTTCCAGTGCGGGATGCCGCGCAGGAAGTTGTGGGTGCCGTCGAGAGGGTCGATGTGCCAGCGGTTGCTCTCATCCGTGCCGTGGACGACGCCGCTCTCCTCCATCACGAAGCCATAGCCGGGGCGAGCCTTCTCCAGCGACTCGCGCAGGATAGCTTCAGCCTTGTGGTCGGCCTTGGAGACGAAGTCGCCCGGACCCTTGGCGAGCACCTGCAGGTTCTCGACCTCGCCGAAATCGCGCTTGAGCGAGCGGGACGCCTTCATGACGGCGTCGGTCATCACGTTCATCAGGGGGGAGCGGATCATCTGAAACCTCTTGCGCGCCGCAGGCGCCTGTCGGAAGGGGGCTTGCGAAATCTCGAGCCCTCATCCTGAAGAGCGGGCGAGGCTTACGTCCCGCAGGACGCTCCAGCGCGCACTGGAACATCCTTCGAGACGCCGCAAGCGCGGCTCCTCAGGATGAGGGCTGTGTTTCGGTCGTCGAATGCGTCACTTGCGCGGCTATCAAGGCGCCGTCAAGACGGCGGTGCTGATGCGGGAGGCGGCGATGCGCCCGGCGCGGCGCTGCTGCTCGGGGTTCAACCGGTCGAACAGATCGTCGAGACCAGCGTCTTCGAGCCCCTGGGAGCGGGCGACGAGGTGCCAGGCGGCAGCCTCGATCCGGTCTGGCGGGATGCCGAGCCCGAACTGGTAGAGCTTGGCGAGGCGGTTCTGCGCGATGGCGTTGCCCTGCGCGGCGGCGCGCTGGAAGAGCTTGGCCGCCGCGGCCTCGTTCTTCGCGACGCCGGTGCCGTTGAACAGCATGATGGCGTATTCGACCTGGCCGGGGACATTGCCGGCCTCGGCCGCCTTCCTCATCCAGCCCGCCGAAACCTCCTCGCTCTCCGGCATGCCGCGGCCCTGCCGCGCCAGGATGCCGAGCGCGTGCATGGCGTCGCCGAGGCCCGCCTTGGCCGCGATCTCCAGCGAGGCGATGGCGCGCTTGTCTTCGTCCGGGCGGCCGGTGGCTAGTAGCGCGAGGGCGAGGTTGTAGTTGGCGGCCGGATGGCCTGCGGCAGCGGCCTTTTCCAGCAAGGTGCCGGCGCGGGCCGGGTCGCGCTTGCTGCTTTTCTCGTCGAGAAGCTGGAGCGCCAGCGCGAAGGTGGCGTTGATGTCGCCGCGCGCTGCAGCCTGCTCATACCATTCCGTCGCGGCCTTCTGGTCGGGCGGGATGCCGAGGCCCTGGCGATAGAGTTCGCCGAGCAGCGTCATCGCGGCCGCGTCGTTGTTGTTCGCCTCGACGCGCTTCAGCGCCTCGGACTGGGCGCGCCGGTAATGGCCGGCCTGATAGGCGCCATAGGCATCGTCGACGACAGGCGCCGCGGTTGCCGGCGCCGCGAACAGGAGTGCGGCGAAGGGAGCAAGGCGGACGAGCCGCATTACCGCGCCGCCTTCCGCGCCACGCAGGCCGCGATCGCGGCATTGGCGTTCTCGACCAGCGCGCGGATGTCCTGCCCGTCCTCGAAGGCCCAGGCGCCGAGCGCGACGAATTCCGCGCCGGTCTCGGCGAGCGCCGCTACGGCCTCGGCATCCGGCGCATAGGCGACGCAGGGCGTCTCGAAGATCTCAGCCCACCAGCCGGCACGTTCGACCACCGCGGGCAGCGGTGGCACGCTGCCGTCCGGACGCGGCTCGCCGAACATCACATAGTCGACGCCGGCCTCGCCGGCATCCATGGCGTCGTGGCGGGCGCGCAGGGAGCCAGCCCCGATGATGCGCTCGTTCTTGAGGCTCGAGCGCGCTTCGGCGACAGCCTCCGGCCCGCCGGTCAGGTGCACGCCGTCGGCGCCGCCGCGCGTCGCGACGACCGCATTGTCCTCGACGACAAGGGCGACGCTGTTGGCCTGCACGGGCCCGGCGAGGCGCTTGACGCGTTCGATGCGGCTGCGGTCGTCGCCGGGGGCGAGCCGCAGCACGATGGCGGCGATGTCCCCGCCGGCCATCGCCTGCATCAGGCGAAAGGCAAAGGCCTCCGCATCCTCGACGGGCGGGGTGACGAGCATCAGGCGGGTGGTGGAAGGTTGCATGGTCATGATCGGCTGCGCAAACGGCCCGCAGCGAAGTCCAATGTCAAGACCGCAAGCCCGGCAATGAGGCTCCAGAAGGCCGAGCCGATGCCGAACATCGAGAGACTCGAGGCTGCGACGGCGAAGGCGATCACCGCCGCGAAGCGCTCTTTGTCGGCCGACATGGCCTGAGCGAGCGCCCCCGTCAGCGAGCCGACGAGGCCAAGCCCCGCGACTGCGACGATAAGCGCCTTCGGCATGGCGAGCAGCAGCGCGATCAGCAGGCCGGTGCAGGCGGCGACGGCGAAATAGGAGAGACCATAGATCACGCCCGCCTTCCAGCGCTCGGCCGGGTCGGGATGGGTGTCGCCACCGGTGCAGATCGAGGCGCTGATCGCGGCCATGTTGGTCATGTGGGCGCCGAAGGGTGCGGTGATCAGCGAGGCGAGCCCCGTGACGAAGAGGGCGGGAGCGGTCGGAGGGTGATAGCCGGCGGCGCGCAGCACGGCGAAGCCCGGCAGGTTCTGGGCGGCCATGGTGACGAGATAGAGCGGGATGCCAATGCCGAGCATGGCGGCAATATCGAAGCGCGGCGTGACCAATTCGAGGCTGGTCAGCGCGACGCCGTCCGCCGGCCAATGGCTGTGTCCTCCGACGAAGCTGATGGCGATGCCGGCGACGAGCGCGGCAATGACGCCGAGGAACGGGTTGATCAGTCGGGCCACCAGGAAGATCGCGAGCAGCGGCAGCACCAGGCCGGGCGAGAGCCGCATCTCATCGAAGACCGCGACGACGAAGCGGAAGATCACACCCGCCAGCATCGCCGAGGCGATGGGCATCGGGATGCGCTCGATCAGCTTGCCGAGCGGGCGGAAGGCGGCCGTCAGCATCATCAGCAGTGCGGCGAGCAGGAAGGCGCCGACGGCAGACGCCATGTCAAAACCGCTCGCCGCGGCGATCAGCGCCGCGCCCGGCGTCGACCAGGCGCAGATCATCGGCATGCGGTAGCGCCAGGACAGGATCGTGCTCGACAGAGCCGTGCCGATCGCGAGGGCCGCGACCCATGAGACGGTCTGGCTGGCGCTGGCGCCCATCGTCTGGGCGGCCGCGAGGATGACGGCGACCGAGGCCGTGAAGCCGACGAAGACCGCGACCAGGGCAGAGAAGACGATCGACATGGGTGCAGAAGGTCCAAGCTGGGGCCCGACCTTCAAGCAGAATTCGGCCGATGCGGAAAGGCCTGCAACGGCGGGGCGGCTGCGCCCGGCATGCCGGCGGAGCGATCTTTCTCAGGCCAGCAAGAAAGCGAGACGCTCGTCGGTACGGCCGGGGGCGATTTCCAGAATCTCGGCGCTCACGACATCCTCGACCACAAACGGGTCTTCACTCACGCGTTCGTCGAGTGCTTCCCGCGTCAACCCATGGGCGAGGACGATGCCACCCACGCCGGGTTTGAGGCTGCCGCTCATGAGGAAAACCCTGTCATCGAAGCCGCGTCTGATCCAGTCGTTGTGGGCGGACATCAGGTTCGAGGCCTGCGCCTTGTTGGCGGAGAAGCGGAGAGTGACGAGGAACATCGCGGTGTCCTTTCGAGATCGATCAGGGCTCTTCCGACAAGACAGCAGAGGGAAGTTGCTCATCGATCCACATGTTGATCGCCGCGAACTCGCGGCGAATGAAAGCTTCGTCGCGGAAGGCTGCGGCCAATGTCGCAATGCCCTGGCTGCGCATGAGCAGGTGCATGGCGAGCGTATCGGCATCTGATGCCCGGCCGAGCGCGGCGAAGCGATCCGCCAGCCATTCCCGAAATAGGGAGAAGATTCCAGCTGCCCGGTCGAGCGCAGCATGGTCAAGCTTGGCGAGTTCAGCAGACAGGGTGCCGACAGGGCAGCCGTAGAGCATGATCTTCGCGCGGTTGGTGATCAGCATCCCGGCGAATGAGCGGAGATGGTCGAGCGGCGTGTTGCCTGCGCGCTGCCAGGCCGCGAGCAGCATACGCGTCCGTTCCACTCGCTGCGCGATGACCGCGTCGAGAATCTCGTCCTTCGTCTTGAAGTGATAGTAAAAATTGCCGCGGGAAATGCCGATGGTCGCCGCGATGTCGGCGAAGGCGGTCGCCTCGAAGCCGCCCTCGTAGAACAGCCTGTCGGCGGCCTCCACGATTTGCTGCCGGGTATCGGCGCCGCCCAATCCAGCCTCCTTGCACCCGAACGGTTCGGGGTCCGCTGTCACGATGTTTAGGTCAATCGTCCTAATTGCCATTAGGACGATTGACCTAATCAGTCAAGACAAGTCCGAAACGGCAAACGCCGCCGGGGTTGCCGGCGGCGTTCGATTAGACTGGTGCGCCTTCGACAAAGCGCACACCGAGATCTTGAGAGCCCTTACGCCGCCTTCTTGGCGCCGAAAGTCGGGTCGAGCTCGCCCTTGGCGTAGCGCTTGGCCATGTCGGCGAGCGTGATGATGCGCTTGATCTTGCTGGCCTGGCCGGCAGTGTTGAACTCTTCCAGCCGCTTCTTGCAGAGCGCGGTCATCGCTTCCATCGCAGGCTTGAGATACTTGCGCGGATCGAACTCGCCAGGGTGCTCCGACAGGATCTTGCGGATCTGGCCGGTCATCGCCATGCGATTGTCGGTGTCGATGTTGATCTTGCGCACGCCGTGCTTGATGCCGCGCTGGATCTCCTCGACCGGCACGCCCCAGGTCTGGGGCATCTTGCCGCCGTACTGGTTGATGACGTCCTGCAGGTCCTGCGGAACCGAGGAGGAGCCGTGCATGACGAGGTGCATGTTCGGCAGCTTCTTGTGGATCTCTTCGATGACATGCATCGCGAGGATCGCGCCGTCGGGCTTGCGGGTGAACTTGTAGGCGCCATGCGAAGTGCCCATGGCAATGGCGAGCGCATCGACCTTGGTCTCGGCGACGAACTTCACCGCCTCGTCGGGGTTGGTCAGGAGCTGGTCGTGGGAGAGCTTGCCCTCGAAGCCATGGCCGTCCTCCTTCTCGCCCTCGCCGCTCTCTAGCGAGCCGAGCACGCCGAGCTCGCCCTCGACGGAGATGCCGCCGAGATGGGCCATGTCGGTGACCGTCTTGGTGACGCCGACATTGTAGTCCCAGTCGCCCGGGGTCTTGCCGTCGGCCTTGAGCGAGCCGTCCATCATCACCGAGGTGAAGCCGGCCTGGATCGCGGTCATGCAGGTCGCCGGCTCATTGCCGTGGTCGAGATGCACGCAGACCGGGATATGCGGATAGATCTCGGTAACGGCGTCCATCATGTGCTTGAGCATGATGTCGTTGGCGTAGCTGCGGGCGCCGCGCGAGGCCTGGATGATGACCGGCGCGTCGGTTGCGTCAGCCGCCGCCATGATCGCCAGCGCCTGCTCCATGTTGTTGATGTTGAAGGCAGGCACGCCGTAGTCGTTCTCGGCGGCATGATCGAGCAACTGGCGAAGCGTGATACGGGCCACTTTGGCTCTCCCCTTTCTCAAACGGATATGGGGGAGGGTTTAGCGGTGAACTGCGACGAAGGTAAAGCGAAAGCGAGGATTGCGCTTAAAATCAATGGCCGCGCTGTCGCCAGCGCGGCCATGATTTCGTCAGCCAGTCCTGCTCAGGCCTTCCGCAGCGCTTCGACGCCGGGCAGGGCCTTGCCTTCCATCCATTCGAGGAAGGCGCCGCCGGCCGTCGAGACATAGGTGAGGTCGTCTGCGACGCCGGCGTGGTTCATGGCCGAAACGGTGTCGCCGCCGCCGGCGACCGCCACCAACCCGCCGGCCTTGACGCGCTTGGCGGCGGCCTTGGCCACCGCGACCGTCGCGGTATCGAAGGGCGGCAGCTCGAAGGCGCCGAAGGGGCCGTTCCAGACCAGCGTCTTGACCTTGTCCAGCCGCAACACGACCTCGGCGATCGAGAGCGGGCCCGCGTCGAGGATCATCTCATCCGGCTCGACGCCGTCGGCGGGAACGACGCGGTAGCTGGGATGGGCCTTGAACTCGCGCGCCACCAGCGCATCGACCGGCAGCAGGATCTCGCAGCCGGCAGCCTTGGCCTTCTCCTCGATCTCGCGGGCCGTGCCGACGAGGTCATGCTCGCAGAGCGACTTGCCGACATCGATGCCGCGGGCGGCGAGGAAGGTGTTGGCCATGCCGCCGCCGATGACGAGGACATCGACCTTCTTCACGAGGTTGCCGAGCAGGTCGAGCTTGGTCGAGACCTTGGCGCCGCCGACGATCGCCATCACCGGCCGGGCCGGGTTGTCGAGGCCGGCCGAGAGCGCCTCCAGCTCCGCCTGCATCGTGCGCCCGGCATAGGCCGGCAGCACATGGGCGAGGCCCTCGGTCGAGGCATGGGCGCGGTGAGCGGCCGAGAAGGCGTCGTTGACATAGACGTCGCCGTTGGCGGCGAGCGCCCGGACGAACTCGGCGTCGTTCTTCTCGTCTCCGGCGTGGAAGCGGGTGTTCTCGAAGAGCAGCACATCGCCGTTCTTCGCGGTGGCCAGGGCCTCGGCCGCGGGAGCGCCGATGCAGTCATCGACGAAGGCGACGGGGCGGCCGAGCGCCTGGGTCAGTGCCGGAATGATTTGCTTCAGGCTGTTCTTCTCGTCGCGGCCCTTGGGGCGGCCGAAATGGGCGAGCAGGACGACCTTGCCGCCCTTGTCGGCGATCTCGCGGATGGTCGGCAGCACGCGGTCGATGCGGGTGGTGTCGCTGACCTTGCCGTCCTCCATCGGGACGTTGAGGTCGACGCGCAGGAGGACGCGCTTGCCCGCGAGGTCGGCGTCATCGAGGGTGCGAAAGGCGGTCATCGCGACAACAGCCCCCCGAACAGCCCAGGCACGCCGAATTTCAGCACCAGGATGGTGAGGGCGACGGTCAGGACCGCGGTGACGATAGCGGTGAGGAACAGCGTGCCGGCGCGCGGCGTCGCGTCGATGCGTTCGCGCAGCGAGGCGACCTCACCGCGGATCGAGGCGAAGTCCATGGTGCTGGCGGCGGTGTCGACCTTATGGGCGGCGCGCTCCAGCGAAGACTCGGCCCGGGTCAGCACGGCCTCGTAGCGGGCGAACTTCTCTTCGATGCGCGCGGCCTTGTCCTCGATGCGAGCGAGCTGGTCGAGCATGCGCGGGTCAGCGGCCGGGGCCGCTGCGCGGACCGGTGCGGGCGCGACGGCGACCGTCTGGGCCGCTGGCGGCGGGGCCACCGGCGGAGGAGCCGCGACCGGCTGTGGGGCCGGTGGCGGAGGCGTTACGGCTGGAGGCTGAGGTGCGGAGGCCTGCATGGGCGCCGCAGGCTGAGCCGCGACCGGGGCCGCGGCCGGCTGGGCCTCGGGGGAGGGGGAATCCTGCAGCCGGACCTGCCGCCAGGTGGCTGCGAAGGTGGCGGGTTCCGCGCCTTCCGAGGCGGGCGGGTCGATGGTCGGCTCGATCTTGGTCATCAGCTGTCCGTTCTGATGCGGAAAGTGAGAAGGCCGCGCTTTGGGGGCGCGGCCTTCAGGCGTTTCAGAGGAGCTTGCCCATGGCGACGGCCGTGTCGCTCATGCGGTTCGAGAAGCCCCATTCGTTGTCGTACCAGGAGAGGATGCGGACGAATTTCTCGTCCATCACCTTGGTCTGGTCGAGCGCGAAGGTCGACGAATGCGAGTCGTGGTTGAAGTCGATCGAGACGTTGGGCTGGTCGGTGACGCCGAGGATGCCCTTGAGCGGACCGCGCTTCGACGCCTTGATGATCGCGTCGTTGATCTTCTCGACCGAGGTCTTGCGCTTCGCGAGGAACTTGAAGTCGACGACCGAGACGTTCGGCGTCGGCACGCGGATCGAGGTGCCGTCGAGGCGGCCCTTCAGCTCCGGAATGACCAGGCCGATCGCCTTGGCGGCGCCGGTCGAGGTCGGGATCATCGACATCGCCGCGGCGCGGGCGCGGTAGAGATCCTTGTGCATCGTGTCCAGCGTCGGCTGGTCGCCGGTGTAGGCGTGGATCGTGGTCATGAAGCCCTTGTCGATGCCGACGGCATCCTGCAGCACGCGCACGACCGGCGCGAGGCAGTTCGTCGTGCAGGAGGCGTTCGAGACGACGAGGTGGTCCTTGGTCAGCGCGGCGTTGTTGACGCCGTAGACGACCGTGAGATCGGCGCCGTCGCAGGGCGCGGAGACCAGCACGCGCTTGGCGCCGGCGGCGAGGTGCGCCGAGGCCTTCTCCTTGGTGGTGAAGATGCCGGTGCATTCCAGCGCGATGTCGACGCCGAGCGCTTTGTGCGGCAGGTCCTTGGGGTCCCGCACGGCGGTCACCTTGATCGGGCCGCGGCCGACATCGATCGTGTCGCCGGAGACCGTCACCGTGCCGGGAAAGCGGCCATGGACGGAGTCGAAGCGGAAGAGATGGGCATTGGTCTCGACCGGACCGAGATCGTTGATCGCCACGACCTCGATGTCCTTACGCTTCGACTCGATGATCGCGCGCAGAACGTTGCGCCCGATGCGGCCGAAGCCGTTGATCGCCACCCTGACCGTCATCTTCATCTCTCCTTCGCCGAGCGAACCGGCTCAGCCGTCGCTATCCACGCGGGCAATTCGGCCAAAGCATGGCCGAACGCAAGACCTGTTTCGGGACTACCTGCCTTCGCCAACGGAAGTCAGGCGTTGTGCTTCTTCATCGCGGCGTCGGCCACCGCCTCCGCCGTGATGCCGAAATGCTTGTAGACGTCCTTGTAGGGGCCGCTGGCGCCGAACGAGTGCATGCCGACGAAGCCGCCGTCATGGCCGATGACCGCATCCCAGCCGAAGCGGACGCCGGCCTCGACCGCGACCTTGACCGGCGCAGAACCGATGACCGCGGCCTGCGTGGCCTCGTCCTGTGCCAGGAAGAGCTCGAGCGAGGGCACCGAGACGACGCGGGCGCGTACGCCCTTCTCGGTGAGCAGCTTGCGGGCGTTCACGGCCAGCTCCAGCTCCGAGCCGGAGGCGAAGAGCGAGACCTGGGCCTTGCCGCCCTCGGCCGCCAGCAGCTCATAGGCGCCGGAGGCACTGCGGTTCTTTGCCGTGGCGTCGGTGCGCAGCTGCGGCAGGTTCTGGCGCGAGAGGGCGAGCACGGTCGGCCCCTTCGTGTGCTCCAGCGCGTACTGCCAGGCCTCGGCCGTCTCGATGGTGTCGGCAGGGCGGAAGACGCGCATGTTCGGCATGGCACGCAGCGAGGCCAGGTGCTCGACCGGCTGGTGGGTCGGGCCGTCCTCGCCCAGCCCGATCGAGTCATGCGTCATGACATAGACGACAGGCAGGCCCATCAGCGCGGCGAGCCGCATCGAGGGGCGGGCATAGTCGGCGAAGACGAGGAAGGTGCCGCCGGCGGTGCGGAAGCCGCCATGCAGGTTGATGCCGTTCATCGCCGCGGCCATGCCGTGCTCGCGGATGCCGTAGCGGATGTAGCGGCCCTTCGGGTTCTTGGGGGAGAAGTCCTCCAGCCCCTTGGCCTTGGTGTTGTTCGACGGGGTGAGGTCGGCGGAGCCCGAGACCAGCTCCGGCATCACCGGCACGATGGCGTCGAGCGCGAGCTCCGAGGCCTTGCGGGTGGCGACGTTCTGCGGATTGGCGATCAGCGCCTTCTTATGGGCGAGGATCGTGCGGTCGAGCTTGGCCGGCGGGGTATGGCCGAGGCGGCGGGCGAATTCGCCGCGCTTGCGCTCGGACAGCGCCGCGAAGCGGTCCTGCCATTCGCGACGGGCGGCGACGCCGGCCGCACCGAAGCCGCGCCAGGCCTTGAGCACCTCGGCCGGAACCTCGAAGGCGCTGCCCGCGATGCCGAGCTTCTGCTTGGCGGCGGCAAGCTCTTCGGCGCCGAGCGGCTCGCCATGGGCCTTGGAAGTGCCTGCCTTCTTCGGAGCACCGAAGCCGATCACGGTCTTGCAGGCGATCATGGTCGGCTTGCTCGACTTCTGGGCGCGGCGGATCGCGGCCTCGATCGCGTCCGGATCATGGCCGTCGACGCGCTCTGAGCGCCAGCCGCAGGCCTTGAAGCGGGCGACCTGGTCGACCGAGTCGGCGATCGAGAGCGGGCCGTCGATCGAGATGCCGTTGTCGTCCCAGAGCACGATCAGCTTGGCGAGCTTGTGGTGGCCGGCGAGTGCGATCGCCTCCTGGCTGAGGCCCTCCATCAGGTCGCCGTCGGACGCCAGCACATAGGTGTGGTGGTCGACGACCTTCTTGCCGAAATCGGCGGCGAGCATGCGCTCGGCCATCGCCATGCCGACGGCGGTGGCGAGCCCCTGGCCGAGCGGGCCGGTGGTGGTCTCGACGCCGGTGGTCATGAAGTTTTCGGGGTGGCCCGGCGTCTTCGACTCGAGCTGGCGGAACGCCTTGAGGTCATCGAGCTCCATGCCGGGCGTGCCGGTGAGGTAGAGCAGCGCGTAGAGCAGCATCGAGCCGTGGCCGGCGGAGAGCACGAAGCGGTCGCGGTCCGGCCAGCGCGGGTCGGTCGCATCGAACTTCATCACGCGGGTAAACAGCACCGTGGCCATGTCGGCTGCGCCCATCGGCAGTCCGGGATGGCCGGACTTGGCCTTCTCGACACCGTCCATCGCCAGGCCGCGGATGGCATTGGCGAGCTTGTCGTGCTGGGCGCGGTCGATGGTGGTCATGATACTCTCGGGGTTCCGTCTGGCGGGCGGGCTCGGCCGGGACTTCGGCTTCGAAAGGACGCGTGGATTAGGCCTTGCGCTTGGCCCAAGTCAATTCGCGATGCCCGCTTTTCGGGCTCTCTGAGCCGTTTCGGGGCGGTTTTCCGTGAGGCTGCGTCTGAAGCCCGGCGGCCAAGCCATTGCGAAGCTGTGGTTCCCGCTCCGGGGCGATTCCTGTTTTCCGGCATTCTGCTGTAAATTCAGTCACGAATCGCGTGAGCCGGCTTCGATCTGAAAGGAGAGCGATGGTGGCGAGCCTGATGCTGGACAATGCGCTGGCGCGGCTGGACGGCGCGCTGGGAACGCTTGAAGCAGCGGCGCGGCGGCGGATCGAAGCGGAACGCAGCCGTGCCAATCTCGAGACGGAACTGGCGCTGATGCAGGACGATCGGGCGCGGCTCGCGGCCGATCTCGACGGCGCGATGGCGCGGCTCGGCCATGTCGAGACGGCGGCGGCCGATGTCGACCAGCGGCTGCAACGGGCGATGAACGTCATCGGCGCGGTGATCGACCGCGTTCAGGCGCAGCAGCCGGTCGAGCCCGAGCCCGAGCCCGAGGCGGGCTAGGGCGGCGGACGATAGATCAGGGAAGTCCGATTTTGGGGGATCGGATGCCGTAGAGGGAAAGAGGCGGGACAACCCATGCCGCAAGTCAACGTCATGATCGCCGGCAAGGCCTATCGCATGGCCTGCGGGGAGGGGGAGGAAGCCCATCTGGAGGGGCTCGCCCGACTCTATGACGAGAAGATCGGCGAGATGCGGGAGGCCTTCGGCGAGATTGGCGACATGCGGCTGCATGTCATGGCCGCGCTGATGGTGGCCGACGAGGTCCATGAACTGCGGCAGCGTGTGGGGCGGCTCGAAACCGATCTCGCGGCGACACAGGGCAATGCTGGCGCGACCGACCGACGCCTCAGCGAGATCGAGGACCGGGCGGCGGAAGCGCTGGTCGCGGCCGCCGAGCGGATCGAGGGGGTGGCCAAGAGCCTGATTCCGACGGCGGTGGGATAGTCGGGGAGCGCGGCAACCCGCCAGAAGCACGAAAGGCCCCGGACGTCGTCCGGGGCCTTTCTGTTTTCGATTGCAGCGGCGATCAGACGCCGCCGGCGCCGTCCAGCACGGTGACGGCGCGGCGGTTCTGCGACCAGCAGGAGATGTCGTTGCAGACCGCGACCGGGCGCTCCTTGCCGTAGGAAATGGTGCGCATGCGGTTGGCCTGGATGCCGCGCGAGGCGAGGTAGTCGCGCACGGTCTGGGCGCGGCGGGCGCCGAGCGAATAGTTGTATTCGCGGGTGCCGCGCTCGTCGGCGTGACCCTCGACGGTGAAGGTGTAGCGCGGATAGCGCTGCAGCCAGGCGGCCTGCTTGTCGAGGGTGGAGACGGCGGTGGAGGTCAGGTCAGTCTGGTCGGTCTCGAAGAAGACGCGGTCGCCGACATTGACGACGAAGTCCTGGGCGCTGCCGGGGGTCGCGGCGCCGCCGGCGCCGAAGCCCGAGGCGTCTGCGTTCTGATCCTTGGAGCAGGCACCGAGCGCCAGCGTGGCGGCGATGGCGGCGGCGAAGCGGACAGTGCGGCCGCCGGCGAAGAGAGTGTTCAACATTGGCTCGAAACTCCGGAATTCAAATCTCTGGCGGCGCGCTTCGCAAACGGCCCGCATGGCGTCCATCAATGAAGCGTCAACCTAAACGAGACCTTGCCAGAACAAGGCGAAGTGGCGGCATTGCGGCGTATGGTTAACCAATTATGGCGAAAGACGTTTCGGCGCTTGTCTGTGGCGCGCGGGATACAGGAAGCGAGCGGGCTGGCCAGACAGAGTCATGCGAAGCGCCGCTTTTGCGGCTCCCGTTCGAGGGGCCTCGCCACGCCAGCCGATGAGGGAACATCCCGCGGGTTTGCTGTTGACGAATACATAACTCATTGGCTATGGGTAATTCATCGCCAATTGGTTATGGGTTTCCGATGCTGGATGCTCGCGACATGCTCTTCAAGGCCTTCGCCGACCCGACCCGGCGCGCCATCTTCGAGCGGCTCTGCCGCGAAGGGGAGCAGACCGTTTCGGTTCTGACGGCGCAAGCCGGGGTTTCGCAGCCCGCGGTCTCGAAGCATCTCGGTGTCCTGAAGCAGGCCGGGCTGGTGCGCGACCGCCATGAAGGGCGGCAGACGCATTACAGCGTGCAGCCCCGTGCCCTGGCGCCCCTCATCGACTGGACGACCCAGATGGCCGGCTACTGGGAGAGCCGGTTCGACGACCTCGAAGACTTGCTGAAGAGGATGGATCAATGAACGAAGCAGCGAGCGAAACACGCTCCGTCATCGTCGAGCGGGAGATGCCTCATCCGCCGGAGAAGCTCTGGCGCGCCCTGACCCAGCCGCATCTGATCGCGGAATGGCTCATGAAGAACGACTTCATGCCGGTCGTCGGGCATCGCTTCAAACTGAGCGGCGATTGGGGCGGCGTGCTGGATTGCGAGGTCCTCGCGCTCGAGCCGAACAGGACGCTCTCCCACACATGGGATTTCGCGCATGACGACGCGGCCTACGCTCTCAAGAGTGTCGTGACGTTCACGCTCACGCCGACGCAGACGGGCACGCATCTGCGCATGGAACAGGCCGGCTTCCGGCCCGAGCAGAAGCAGGCCTTCGGCGGCGCCAGGGCCGGCTGGCAGCAGTTCTTCGCGAAGCTGGAGGAGGTCGTGGCGCGTGGCGACTAGGCCGCCGCGCTTCACAGTCTTTGTCGAAAAGGAGATTCAATTGAACTGGAGCGCTTGGATCCGACAGGGGCACCGCTGGCTGTCCCTGGCCTTTACGCTCACCGTCATCGCGAATTTCGTTGCGATGGCCGTGGGCGAGCCACCCGCCTGGGTGGTCTATGCGCCGCTACCCCCGCTCTTCCTGCTGCTGTTCAGCGGGCTCTACATGTTTGTCCTGCCCTACGCCGCGCGGCACAGCAGGCGGCAGGCCGAGGGAGCCTGACGAGCGATCGGGCGGCTCGCCGTCGTGAAGAAGCCGCCCTGCATCGGCAGGGCGGCTTCTCGCATCATAGGAACAAACCGTTGTGGCGCGCGCCTCAGCGCTGCCCGCTCAGCAGCGGCGACCAGGTCGGGTCGGAAGCAAAGGCCGGGGTCGGGACCGGCACTTCGACGCGCCCGGTGATGTCCACCATGTAGAGCTTGCCGCCGGACTGTCCGCCCGGGTCGCGGAAGAACATGATGTACTGGCCGTTCGGCGCCCAGTTGGGGGCCTCGTTGTGGAAGCCTTCGGTGAGGATGCGCTCGCCGGAACCGTCCGGGCGCATCACGCCGATGGCGAAACCGCCGCCACCCTGGCGGGTGAAGGCGATGAGGTCTCCGCGCGGCGACCAGGCGGGCTGCGAATAGCGGCCCTGGCCGAAGGAGATGCGCTGGCCCTCGCCGCCGCCGGCCGGCATCACATAAAGCTGCTGCTGGCCGCCGCGATCGCTCTCGAAGACGATGCGCGAGCCGTCCGGGGAGTAAGAGGGCGAGGTGTCGATCGCCGCCGTCGAGGTCAGCCGCATCGTGGTGCGGGAGCCGATGTCGATGGCGTAGAGATTGGAATTGCCGCCCTGCTGCAGCGAGAGCACGACGCGCTGGCCGTTCGGTGCGAAGCGCGGGCTCGAGCTCATGTCGGGGAAATTGCCGACGACCTGGCGCTGGCCGGTCTCGATGTTGAGCACCTGCACGCGCGGCTGTTCGCCCTGGCGCTGCGACATGAAGGTGACGTCCTGCGAGACCGGCGAGTAGCGCGGTGTCACCACCGAGACGTTGCCGTCGGTCAGGTAGCGCACATTCGCGCCGTCCTGGTCCATGATGGCGAGACGCTTGCGACGGCTCTCCTTCGGGCCGGATTCGTCCACGAAGACGACCCGGGTGTCGAAGAAGCCGCCGAGCCCGGTGACCTTGCTGAAGATCGCATCCGAGATGATGTGGCCGACGCGGCGGGCATTGTTCGGGTCGGTGAAATACTGCTGGCCGTCGGTCTGGGTACCGGTCGCGACGTCCCAGAGGCGGAACTCCGTGCGCAGCCGCCCGCCGTCGCGTATCAGGCGGCCTGTTACCAATGCCTGCACGCCGGCCGCCTTCCAGGCGTCGAAGCGTGGTGCGACGTCGAAGGGCGGGTTCGGCTCGGGAAAGCGCGACCGGTCTACAGGCAGGAAATAACCGCAGCGCTTCAGGTTGTTGGCGATCACGCCGGAGACGAGCACGCCGCCCTCGCCGCCGAAATCGGCGATGGCGATCGGCATGGGCTGGAAGGTGCCGCCGCGCAGGTCGATGACGAGCTCAGCGCGGGCCACGGCGGGCACGAGGAGCGCCGCGCCGGCGCCCGCCAGCAAGCGGCGGCGCGTCGGGGCGGCGGTCAGAAGGGGGAGGGGATTGCGGTCGATCAGGGTCACAGTACGTCCCTTGCGTCGAAATTGACGACGACGTCGCGCCAGTCGTCATAATAGGAGGCGAATTGAGCCGGAATGCGCAAAGGCGCGCAGCGGCGGGTCGCGGTCAGCGCCGAATCGGCGGCGACGCGGAAGAGCGGATCCGACGACGAATTGATCACGCCGGGCTGGGCGGCAAGCGAGCCGTCGGCATTGAGCTTCATCCTGACGGAGGGAACGACATTGGCGCTGCCATGCGCATTGGCCAGCGCGATCGGCACGTTCCAGCACTTCAGCAACTGGTCCTGGATGATGCCGATGAGCTGCGCGCGCAGCGAGGGGCTGAGCTTCTGCGCCGCGCCGCGCTCGGTGCCGAGGGAAGCGGTACGGTTGACCTGAGGCGCCGCGGAACCGGAGGACTGCGCCTTTTCCTTCGACTGCAGAAGCCGCTCGATGTCGGTCGCGTTGAAGTTCTTGGCGATCTCGGCTTCCTTCTTCGCCTTGGCTTCGGCCTCCTGCTTGGCCTTCGCCTCGGCGGCGAGCTTGGCCTTCTGTTCGGCTTCAGCCTTGGCCTTGGCGGCAGCCTCGACCTTTTCCTTGGCGGCCTTGTCGGCCTCGGCCTTGGCGAGCGCTTCGGCCTTCGCCTTCGCGTCGGCTGCGCGCTTGGCGGCCTGGGCGTCGGCCTCGGCCTTCGCCTTGGCTGCGGCCTTCTGCTCTTCCTCGGCCTGCTTCGCCTTGGCGGCGAGTTCGGCCTCCTCGGCGAGCTTCGCCTGCTCCTCGCGCTTCTGCTCGGCCTCGCGGGCGGCGGCGGCCTCACTCTTCTGCGGCGGCTGCTTGGCGGGCTCCGGCGGCTTTGCCTCCGGCTTCGCCGCCTCGGCCGTGCGCGTCGGCGGCAAGGGCGCGGAGGCGTTCTCGTCGGCGGTCTTCAGCTCGGGCGGCCGCGATGGCGGGGCAGGCGTGTCGGTCTTGGCCTCGCCGGCCTCCTTGCGCTCGACCACCTCGGACTGACGCTCGGCGCGGGGCTTCGGCTGCGCTTCGACCTTCTGGGCGTTGCGCTCGCCATGGGTGACCTGATTCAGCGCGCTGGGGTCGACGAGCTCGACGGCGATCGCCTCCTCGTTCTCCGGCAGTGGCGCAGGCGACGAAAACGCCAGCAACCCCGCGACGAGGACCGTCGCGTGGCCAAGCGCCGACACCAGCATGCCAGGTTCGGAGGTCGAAAGCTTCACGCTCTGAACATCCCTGCTCTACGCCCTCAGCGGCTCGCCGGTTCGGTGACCAGCGCGACCCGCTTGTAGCCAGCCGCGGTGATGGTCGACATCACCGAGGCCACGCGGCCGTAATCGACCTGCTTGTCGCCGCGCACATAGATGCGCTCGTCGAAGCCCTGCTTGGCCAGGCTCTGCAGCTTGGCGACGAGGTCGGGCTCCAGCGTCGGCTGATCCTGCAGGAAGATCTGGCCCTTGCTGTCGATAGCGATGGTGACCGGCTTCTGGTCGACATTGATCGGCTTGGCGCCGGTCTGCGGCAGATCGAGCGGGACGCCGGTCGCAATCAGAGGCGCCGCGACCATGAAGATGATCAGCAACACCAGCATGACGTCGATGAACGGCGTCATGTTGATCTCGGCGATGGCGCCGTGACGGCGCCCGCGACGGCCCCGGCGAGATCCGCCCTTGGCGGCTGTGGCTGCGGACATACCCATCGTCAGGCCCTCACGCCGCCATGCGCTCGTCGATCTGCCGCGACAGGATCGCGGAGAACTCGTCGGCAAAGGCTTCCAGACGCCCCTGCGCCTTCGCGACCTCGGCCTGCAGCTTGTTGTAGGCCATCAGGGCAGGGATCGCGGCGAAGAGGCCGATCGCGGTGGCGAAGAGCGCCTCCGCGATGCCGGGGGCGACGACCGCGAGCGAGGAGTTCTTCGAGACCGCGATCGCGGTGAAGGAGTGCATGATGCCCCAGACCGTGCCGAAAAGGCCGATGAAGGGCGCTGCCGAAGCGATGGTGGAGAGGACGAGCAGCTTCGATTCGAGCCGCTCGGTCTCGCGCTGGATGGTGACGTCCAGCACCTTGTCGATGCGCTGCGAGAGGCTGGCGACCGAGCGGCCGCCATTCTCGAAGGAGCGCTTCCATTCGCGCATCGCCGCCACGAAGACCGCGGCCATGTCGTTGACCGGCCGGCCGGCGAGATCGCGATAAAGCTCCTCGAGCGAGCGGCCCGACCAGAAGCTCTCCTCGAAAGCGTCCATGTCGCGGCGGGTGCGGCGGTAGAGCAGCGTCTTGTCGATGATGATCGACCAGCACCAGATCGAGGCGCCGATCAGTCCCATCATCACCAGCTTGACGACGATGTGAGCATGCCAGAACAGCGTCCAGAACGACATGTCGATCTGCGGCGCGGCCTGCGCAACGTCGGCGGGGTTCATCCTGTCATCCTTCTCACCCAGGCGGTATGGCCGCCGGCCGAACCCTAAAGGCCCGAGCTTTGGCCCAAACCCCGCCGCTCGCGTCGCGGGAGACCCACGCCGCCGCCCGTTTCCGCGATCCGGGGAAAATGCCGTATCCCGTCAATCGCGCGTGAAATTGGCGAAAGATGGGCCGAAACGGGGTTTCCACGAAACGCCTGCTGGTATCGAGTTAAGCCTCCGGCAAGGTTAATGTGGCGTATACGCCAGGGCCGCGCATCCCCCGCCAGTGCTCTGAACATGAAAAACCCGCTCCGTTTGCGCGGAGCGGGCGAGGCGGGCGCAGAGACTGCGCGTCAGAATTGTGTCGCCGGCTTCAGGCCGCGTCGGGTTGGGCCGGGGGATTGGCTGGCGGGTTGTTGCGGCGTTCGTTCATGAACTGATCGAACTCGGCCTTGTCGCGGGCCATGCGCAGGCGGCCCAGGAAGTCGTGGAACTCGCGCTGCTCGTCCTCGAGACGGCGCAGCGTCTCGGCACGATACTCGTCGAAGGCGCGGTTGCCGCTCGAAGGCCCGCGGCCCCAGCCACCGAAGCCGCCGCCGAAACCGCGGCCTTCACGGCCGGCCATGCGCTCCCGCATGCGGTCCATCTTGTCCTGCAGGCGGTTCATCCGGTGCTCGTAACGGTCTCCCGCGTAACCACAACCCATGCGTCCACTCCAGTAAAGAAAAGCCAGGGTCGCCAGACCCAGGGGCCAGAACACGATGAAGCCGAGCACCGCGAAGGCGATCCAGGCTCCCTTCCCATATTCGTCCAGCTTCTCGACGATCGGCATGGTCCTCCTCCGTCCAATGACGTGAATGTAAATCACATTTACATAAATGCGCGCGGCTAGCCTTCTTGTCAAGAACGGCCGTGCGAAAAATCGTCAGCCGGCAGGCGGGGAGGCGGTTTCCGGGCCGATTCCGAGGCCCTGGAGATAGATCAGCATGCCGGCCTCGAGCAGCTCGGCGGCGGACATCGGCAGCGGCCGGCGCCCGCCATCGGCGCGGCCGAAGAGAGCGGCGATGCCGTGCGACATTGCCCAGATATGTAGCGCCATCATCAGCGCGGGCGGGCGCTTGTTCTGCGGCAGCCCAGCGATCAGCGCCTCGGCGGCCTGTCGCAGGCCTGCGAAGGCGCGGTCGGCCGAGGCGCGCAGCTCCGGGCTGGCATCGAGCGACACGCCGGCCTCGAACATGGCCGAGTAATAGGCCGGTTCGTCATGGGCGAATGCGAGATAGGCGCGGCCGAGCCGGTGGAAGGCGGTCTCCGGGTCGGGACGGCCCTGGTCCCAGGCTCGCACGAGCGTCGCCTCGAAGGCCTGGAAGCCGCGGGCGGCGACATCGGCGAGCAGCTCGTCGCGGTCGCGGAAATGGCGGTAGGGCGCGGCGGGGCTGACGCCGGCGAGCCGCGCGGCCTCGGCGAAGGTGAAGCCGTTCGGCCCCTTCTCGCCGATCAGCCCGAGCGCGGCGCGCACCAGCTCCTCCTTGAGGTTGCCGTGGTGATAGCCGCGGGGGTGTTCGGGCCTGTCGCGCTTCCAGCTCATGTAAGGAGCGCTAACATGGCGGCGGGGCCAGCGTCGATGCCGATCTTCATCGGCTCATTCGTCGAGCATCAGCTGCTTGCGCAGCCCATCCGGAATGCGGCGCGCCCGGCCACCGCCGACGCAGGCGACCTTGACCTGCGCAGAGATCAGCACGTCATCGCCGCGCAGCACGCGCTGCTCCAGGTCCATGGTGGCGCCGCGCGCCTCGATCGAGCGTGTCTCGATGGTGAGGAGATCGTCCATCACCGCCGGCCGCAGGAAGTCGATCGTCATCTTGCGCACGGCGAAGCCCAGCGCCGTCTCGCCGTCGAAAAGCTCGCGCTGCTCGACGCCTAGCGCGCGGATCAGCTCCGTGCGACCGCGTTCCATGAAGCGCAGATAGGAGGCGTGATAGACGACGCCGGAAAAATCCGTGTCTTCATAATAGACGCGGACAGTGATCTGATGGGTCTTGGTCATGGAGGCCGGCATATAGGCCAGACGCAGCGCGAGTAAATGGCTGCGGGAACAAAACAGGCGCCGGGCGCGTGACCGTGGGCGGGGCAACGACGCTACGGAGGAATTCCATGTCGCTATCTGCCAAGGCACTCGACCGGCTTCTCGACAAATCCGAACGCGACCTCGTGGGGCGCACCCGGCGCGGCAAGCTCCCGGGCGAAAGCGACGAGGGCCTGCGCGATCTCGGCCGGACCCTGCGCGAGCGGCGCAATCGCGCCCGCGACATCGCCCGCCAGCAGCGCCGCGAGTTCCGCGGGAAGGCGCCGCCGCAGGGTACGCGCGCGGCCTCGGACAACCACGGAACCAAGGCCAAGGCCGATGCGCTGACGGTCGCGCTCAAGAGGGTGGGAGCCGAGCAGACCCGCCGTGCCGAGAAGCTGCGCGCGCCGAGCCAGCGTAGCCTCGCCCGCAAGGCGCTCGCCCTGAAGCAGCGCGAGAACGTGCTTGAACGCCCGAAGAGCCGGACGGCTCGCAAGGGCATGCAGCCGATCGAGAATCCGAAGGCCGCGAAATCCGGCGCGCTCAAGGACGCCGGTGCTCGCCCCGCCATGATGCGGGCGAAGATCGCCCGGAAGTAGGCCGCCGCGCGCCCTGCGAGCGCTCAGCGCTTGCAGGGCTTGTCCATGAAGGAGCCGCAATCATAGGGCTGCGAGAGGGCCTCGCGGATCGAATAGCTCTTGCCCTCGAACTGGTTGACGATGTCGTCGATGCGCCAGCCGCCGTTCTCGCGGACCATCTGGAACTGGACCACGACAGGCCTTCCGAAACTGCGGAAATTGGCCACCACCGTCGCCTTGCCGGCCGCGACGGGGATCGTGTCGAAGCTCAGCTTCTTCACCTCGCCGTCCTGGCCGTTGAGGAAGGGATCGGCGTCGATCTGGCCCATCTCGCCGCTCTCGTCCTGATAGAGATCGTCGCGGGCGAAGAGTGCGGCGAGGCTCTTGCTCATCAGCTTGTCACGATGCGGCGGGCGCCAGGCCGGCGGCGGAGCCTTGCCCTTAGCTGCCAGCAGCTTGATCGTGATGGCGTACCCTTCTTCCACCGGCCCACGCGGGACGTCATCGCCGGCGCGAGCTGAAACCGCCAGAAGCGCGAACAGGCCCGTCAGGGCGATCGCCAACGCGACATTCCGAACGGCCTGCCTCACGCCTCGTCCTCGTCATTTCCGAACAGCCCGAACTGCGCCGTCTCGCGCGATGGCTCGGGCATGCCGAGATGGCGGAAGGCGTGGGGCGTCAGCAGACGCCCGCGCGGCGTGCGCTGGATGAAGCCCTGCTGGAGCAGGAAGGGCTCGATGATTTCCTCGATCGCATCGCGCGGCTCGGAGAGCGAGGCGGCGATGGTCTCGATCCCGACCGGGCCGCCGCCGAAATTGATCGCGACGGTGGTGAGATAGCGCCGATCCATCTGGTCGAGGCCGATGGCGTCGACATCGAGCAGCGAGAGCGCCTTGTCGGCGACCTTGCGGGTGACGATCGGGTCGCCGTCGACGATGGCGAAGTCGCGCACGCGCCGGAGCAGGCGCCCCGCAATGCGCGGCGTGCCGCGGGAGCGCTTGGCGATCTCATTGGCGCCGTCATCCGACATCGGCACGCCGAGCACGCGGGCGCCGCGCGCGACGATGCCCTGCAATTCCTCGACCGTGTAGAACTGCAGGCGGATCGGGATGCCGAAGCGGTCCCTGAGTGGCGTCGTCAGCAAGCCGGCGCGGGTGGTGGCGCCGACGAGGGTGAATTTCGGCAGGTCGATCTTGACCGAGCGCGCCGCCGGGCCTTCGCCGATGATCAGGTCGAGCTGGTAGTCCTCCATCGCCGGATAGAGGATTTCCTCCACCGCCGGGTTGAGGCGATGGATCTCGTCGATGAAGAGCACGTCGCGCTCTTCGAGATTGGTGAGCTGGGCGGCGAGGTCTCCGGCCTTGGCGATGACCGGGCCCGAGGTCGAGCGGAAATTGACGCCGAGCTCACGGGCGACGATCTGCGCCAGCGTCGTCTTGCCGAGGCCCGGCGGCCCGACGAAGAGGACATGGTCGAGCGCATCGCCACGGCTCTTGGCCGCGTTGATGAACACTTGGAGATTCGCGCGCGCCGCCGCCTGGCCGGTGAAGTCGGACAGCGAGAGCGGACGCAGCGAGGCTTCGCTGTCGTCGTCGCGGCGTTCGGCAGAGAGGAGGCCGGGGCGGGATTCAGCCATTTGACGTCATGCTTCTTGTCTCTTCGAGGCCATTATGGCTCCGCGTCGCAACAACTCCCATAAAACCCATGAGAGCATCGCTGCGCCGACATGAGCCCATATAATCATCGAGGCAGCCCGAAGGCGCTCTGAAATTGATTCGGGCGGGATGTCATAGCCGCGCAAAAGAAATGGAGAAGTTAGGAGGAGGCTGATTATTACGCCGATTGCTGCGCTGGAAATTAAAGCCCGTTTCAATGAGAATTGACCGTTCTCTCCCGCTGTAAGGCAGGAGGAAATTCCCGTGATAAATGCGGGAAGGAAGCCAATTGCGTTTGCTGCCAATATTCTTGCGGGTGATAGTGACTTGGGTATGGATTCTCCTGTATTGTCTGCATATTCCGTTATATATAATCCAAATATCGATGATATCAATCCTAGGATTGGTCCTAATATTACGAAGAATAATATGATTTTTATTCGGATCATTGTATTATGGTATTTCCTATATTTTGACCTTTGATCGGATTGTATTATTTATAAGTGAAGGTTCTCACAATGCGATCTCCAGCTCGATGGCGTCATGGATCGGGATGTCCTTGTATCCCGTCTTGATGATGGTCGGCACGACCGAGCGATAGGCGTCGATGGCTTCGAGATAAACCCCCGAGAGACGGAAACCGCGCCGCTGATAGAAGGTCAGCCCCGGCATGTTGTCATTGGTCAGCATCGCCTTGAGCTTCTTCGCGCCGGCCTTGCGGGCGGCGAAGATCACGGCGTCGAGCATGCGGATAGCCGCGCCCTCGCCGGGCCTCAGCGAATGCAGGGCGCAGAGATAGGCGGTCTCGCCACGGACCGTCCAGCTCGCCAGCGCCGCCGTGCTGCCGTCGGGTTCAAAAAGTCCCAGCGCGTCGATCTCGGCGACGTCGTAGACGTGCAGGCTGATCATCATGCGATGCGAGCCCCAGGCCGCCATCATGATCCGCAGCAGCTCGCTCTTGTCGGTGACGACCCGCAGTTCGAGCCGGCCCGGCGAAGTCATTTCGCCAATTCCTTCAGGCCCAGCTTGATGAGCTGGGCCGTCCCGGCGCCTTCGCCCGCGGCCTTGGACGCGGCTGCGACGGCGGCGACGGCCTGGGCCTGCGGATAGCCGAGATTGGCGAGCGCCGAGACGGCGTCTGCGACGGGCTGGGGCAGCTTCCTGTCTTCCAGCGCGCCGGCGAGCTGGGCGACGCCGGGGTCGATATGGCCGAAGGCGGGGGCCTTGTCCTTGAGCTCGGCGCAGAGACGTTGGGCGAGCTTGGGGCCGACGCCGGGGGCGCGCGCGATCGCCGCCTTGTCGTTGGTGGCGATGGCGGTGGCGAGCGCTCCGGGCTCGAGCGTCGAGAGGATGGCGAGCGCGACCTTGGCGCCGACGCCCTGCACGACCTGCATCAGCCGGAACCAGTCCCGCTCGACATCGGACATGAAGCCATAGAGCCGGATCGCATCCTCGCGGACGTGGGTCTCGATCGAGAGCGCGGCCGCCTCGCCGGGCTTGGGGAGGCGCTGCAGCGTGCGCGACGAACACTGCACGACATAGCCGACGCCCTGCACGTCGATGATGACGTGGTCCTCGCCATAGGAATCGATCAGGCCCTTGAGCTTGCCGATCATCGCCTGCCTCTCAAAGACGTCACGCTCTACCCGCCACGCGCATCTGCGCGACCAGCGCCTTCATGCCGCGATGCTGGGCATGGCAAATTGCGACCGCAAGCGCGTCCGCCGCGTCGGCCGAACTGGTCTCGGCTTTCGGCAGCAGCACGCGGATCATCGCCTGCACTTGCTTCTTGTCCGCATGGCCGACACCGACCACCGTCTTCTTGACGAGGTTGGCGGCATATTCCGCGACGCTCAGACCCGCGAGCGAGGGCACGACCAGCGCGATGCCGCGGGCCTGGCCGAGTTTCAGCGCCGATTGCGGGTCGCGGTTGATGAAGGTCTCCTCCACTGCCGCCTCATGCGGGCGGTGGGCGTCGATGACCTTGTGCAGCCCCTCGTGGAGCTGGCGCAGGCGCTCGCCCAGCGAGAGATTTCCGTCGCTCTCGATGCAGCCGCAGGCGACAAAGGAAAGCTTGCTGCCTTCGGAGACGACGACGCCCCAGCCGGTTTTCCGGAGGCCGGGATCGACGCCGAGAATGCGAATCGCGGGTGCCATGACGCCATCAAACTAGCGGGTGTTTCGGATTTGTCCCGCGCGGAACTTGCGCGAGGATGAATTCTCCTCATGGCCGCGATCAAAAAGCGAGATTGTTCTTGCTGCGGCCGGGAGGGCATGGTTCGCCACGACATCTGCTGCTCCCACATCCTGCCTGCCGTTCTCCATGCCTTTTGCACTCTCGTCCTTCATGCCGGGCCTCGCCGGTTCCGGTTTCGCCGTGCTGCTGGCCGCAACGCTGCTCGGCGGGCTGGTGCGCGGTTTCACCGGCTTCGGCTTTGCGATGGTGTTCATGCCGCTGGCCTCCATGGTGCTCGGGCCGGTCGCAGCACTCGGGCTGATCTGGTTCATCGACCTGCCATTCGCGCTGCCGATCGCGGCGCGTAGCGCGAAGCGGGCGGAGTGGGGCGAGATCCTGCCGTTGCTGCTGACGGCGACGCTGGCGCTGCCGGCCGGCATCTGGCTGCTGACCTGGCTCGACCGCGAGACGATGCGCTGGATCCTGGCGGTGCTCGTGCTGCTGGCGGTCGCGCTGATGGCCTCGGGCTGGCGCTATCATGGGCAGCCGACCCTATCGCTTTCGCTCGGGGTCGGTGCGCTGTCCGGGCTGTTCAACGGCATGGCCTCGATCGGAGGCATGCCGCTCGCGGTGTTCTGGCTCGGCGCGCAGCGCAACGATCGGCACAAGACCCGCGCCAACATGCAGGCCTTCTTCGGCGTCTCGACGCTGATCTCGGGCACGGTCCTGTGGTGGAAGGGCATCCTCACCACGGGCTCGCTGCTGATGGCCGTGCCACTCTTCGCGGTCTACGGCATCGGGCTCTGGGCCGGCACGCATGGTTTTAGGATCGCGTCGGAGCAGAGCTTCCGGCGCGGCGCCTATGCGGTGATCTTCCTGAGCGCGTTGATCAGCCTGCCCTTCTGGGATGCGGTGATCGGGCGGTGAAGCCGCCACGGAGAGTGTTTGCGTCATTCCGGGCAAGCGAAGCGCAGACCCGGAATCCATCATAGAGCGCAAGCGCCCTTCGATGGATTCCGGATCAGCGCCGCTTTGCGGCTTGTCCGGAATGACGCCGGCAAGTTGGAGGTAAAGCGGCTCAGGCGCTGAGCTTCGCCATGATGTCGTCGGCGATCTCGAAATTGGCGAAGACGTTCTGGACGTCGTCGTCATTGTCGAGCGCTTCCATCAGCCGCATCATCGAGGCGGCCTTGTCCTCGTCGAGCGGGGCGGTCGTGGTCGGTCGCCAGACGGGCTTGGCCGAGGCCGGGGCGCCGAGCGAGGCTTCCAGCGCCTTCGAGACTTCGTTCAGCGCGTCGAAGGCGCAGAGGATGGTATGGCCGTTCTCGTCGGAGATGACGTCGTCGGCGCCGGCCTCGATCGCGGCTTCCATCAGCTTGTCGGCGTCGCCGGCCTCCGGCGGATAGGTGATCTCGCCGACGCGGTTGAACATGAAGGAGACGGAGTTGCTCTCGCCCAGCGCCCCGCCGGCCTTGGTGAAGTAGGAGCGGACGGCGGAGGCGGTGCGGTTGCGGTTATCGGTCAGCGCCTCGACGATGACGGCCGCGCCGCCCGGGCCGTAACCCTCGTAGCGGACCTCGTCATAGTTCTCGCCCTCGCCGCCGGCGGCCTTGTTGATGGCGCGCTGGATATTGTCCTTGGGCATGTTCTCGGCGCGCGCGGCGAGCACCGCCATACGCAGGCGCGGGTTCATGTTGATGTCGGGCATGCCCATCTTGGCGGCGACGGTGATTTCGCGGGCCAGTTTCGAGAACAGCTTGGAGCGCACGGCATCCTGCTTGCCCTTGCGGTGCATGATGTTCTTGAACTGTGAATGGCCGGCCATGGGTGCTCGTTACCTTGCGTATTGCGGCGGAATTCGTCGGAACGCGGCCTTATAGGCGTCGGCTGCGCCCGCGCGCAAGACGGCTGGCCATAGAAGAGGCGCGCGAATTGCGGCGTCAGGAAGCCCAGGCGGCCGGCACCGCCTCGCTGAGATGCGGGCCGATCCGAACCGGCCAGACGGCTTTCGCCAGCCCCGTCGCATCGTCGATCTCGACGGCGACGCCCGACAGCGTGCCTTCGCCGCTCGCCGGCTCCAGCCGCGCGCCCGGCACCTTCTGCAGGAAGCGGCGCACCGGCTCGTCCTTCTGCATGCCGAGCACGGAATCGTAGTCGCCGCACATGCCCGCATCGGACTGGAAGGCCGTGCCGCCCGGCAGGATGCGGGTGTCGGAGGTCGGCACATGGGTGTGCGTGCCCACGACAAGGCTGGCGCGGCCGTCGAGGAAGCAGGCCATCGCCTGCTTTTCGCTCGTGGCCTCGGCGTGGATATCGACGATCACGGCATCGGCGACCGCGCCGAGAGGGCAGGCGGACAGCTCCCGTTCCACTGCGGCAAAGGGGTCGTCGAGCGGATCCATGAAGAGCCGGCCCATGACATTGACGACGAGGACGCGGGCGCCATTGCGGGCCTCGATCACGGCCGCGCCGCGGCCCGGCGTTCCGGGCGGATAGTTGGCTGGGCGGATCATCCGATCCTGCCGCTCGATGAAGACGAGGGCCTCGCGCTGGTCCCAGGAATGGTTGCCGAGCGTGACGACATCGGCGCCGGCGGCCAGGATCTCGTCGCAGATCGCCTCGGTGATGCCGAAGCCGCCGGCGGAGTTCTCGCCGTTGATGACGACGCAGTCGAGCTTCCAGGCTTCGCGCAGGCCGGGCAGGCGCTCCTGCACCGCGATCCGGCCGGGGCGGCCGACGATGTCACCGAGGAAAAGAAAACGCATGGAACCGATCCGGGAGCCTTGAAACTCCTTCCCTCGCCCGAAGGCGCGGCGGAATCAACTGCAGCGGATGACGTCGCGCTCGGTCACGATCCAGTCGAGGCGCCGGTCATGTGGCTGATGGGGCACCGCCTCTATCTCCTGCGCGGCATAGCCGATGCCGATGCTGATGGTCGGCGCGAGCTCCGTCAGGGCGCGGTCGTAATAGCCCTTGCCATAGCCGATGCGGTAGCCGCGCCGGTCGAAGGCGGCTAGCGGAACGATCAGCACGGTGGGTTTCGCCTCGGGCTCGGCGGGGGAGGGCACGAGCGTGCCGAAGCCGCCCGGCACGATCGGCCCATAAGGCGCCCAGCGGCGGAAGATCATGCGCTTCTCGACGATGGCCGGCAGGCAGAGCGGCAGGCCGCGCTGGTGCAAGGCTTCAAGGATCGGGCGCGGATCGGCCTCCGAGCGCATCGGCCAATAGGCCGAGACGGGGCCGGCGGCGCCTTGCCAGACGGGCAAGGAGAGCACGCGAGCGGCGATTTCGGGATCCCATTCGAGCCGATCGTCGATCTCCAGCGCATCGCGGCGCTCGAGCGCGGCGATGCGCAACGCCGCCTTTTGCGGGGAGGGCAGGATCGGCGTATCGAAAGGCGTCGTCATGAGGGCTGCGGAGCCACCTTGGCCGTGGAGTTTTGAATCCCGGGACACCTACTAAAGTAGGTGGGCGCCGTGTGTCCGGTTCCGATGGATCCGGTCAGGGACAGCTCCCTAGGGAGTCGTATGGGCCCGGGGAATGCTGTCTCTCACGCACCAGGCAGCCCCGCTCCGCCAATGTAGGCAAGCTGCCGGCAAAGCGCCAGAGGCGATTTGCCGTTGATGACGCGCCGAATGCGTCCGGCCATGACTTTCTTCATATTTTGGCCGTGGTGAGCAGGTGTTATAAGCGCGTGCGACATATTCGGAACCGGCTTTCATCGATGCTTCGATTCATCATTGCCCGCCGCCTCGCCCAGCCGGGCCTGGCTGCTCTCGCGTTGGCCGCGGCGCTGTTTGGCGCGGCGCCCGCTTCGGCGCAGGACGCCGCCGACCTCCTCGTCCGCACCACGCGGCTCGAGAACCAGCTTCGCCAGATGTCCGGCCAGATCGAACAGCTCCAGTTCGAGAACCGCCGACTGAGCGACCAGCTCCGCAAATTCCAGGAGGATATCGATTTCCGCCTGAGCGAGAAGGGCGGCGGCCGCTCCGCGGCGCCCGCTCCGGCAGCACCGCCGGCCGGCGGTGCGCCCGCGCCGCAGCGGCAGCGCCGCGGCGACGCCTTCGACCCGACCACGCAGCAGGGCGCCGCTGGCGCGCCGCAGCCGCTCGGCGGCGGTAGCATCGCCGGCATCATCCAGGGCGAGGATGATCTCGACGGCTCGGCCCCCGGCCAGCCGTTGGATCTGCAGGGCGTCGGCCGGCCGGTGCCGCAGGGCGCGCTGCCGCAGTCGGTGCCGCGCGGCCAGAGCGTCGCCGCCGCCAGCGGGCCTGCCACGGCGAAGGAGGCCTATGACGTCGCCTTCGCCTCGCTCCAGCGCAAGGAGTACGAGCAGGCCGAGATGGGCTTTCGCCAGTTCCTGCAGAGCTATCCGCGCGACAGGCTGGCGGTGGACGCCACCTATTGGCTTGGCGAGAGCTATCTGCAGCGCCAGCGCTATCGCGAGGCGGCCGAGCAGTTCCTGAAGATCTCGCGGGAGTCCCCACGCGCGACCAAGGCGCCGGACAGCCTGCTCAGGCTTGGCATGGCGCTGAACGGGCTCGGCGCCAAGGAACAGGCCTGCGCGACCTATGCCAAGGTCGGCGTTGACTATCCCAGCGCCTCCGATGCGGTCCGCCAGGGCATCGCCCGCGAACGGCGCCGCTCCGGCTGCGCTTGAGCGCCGCATCCCTCCCTGAACTAGGTTTTCCGCCGGTCTCGGTCGCCGAGGCTGGCGTGCTTTTTCAGGGCCTGTCGGATGAGGCGGCGCTGTTGGTCGCCGTCTCCGGCGGCCCGGATTCGGTCGCGTTGCTGGCGCTGCTTGCCGAATGGGCGCGAGGGCCGGCGCGGCCGAACGTTCACGCAGCGACGGTCGATCACGGCTTGCGGCCGGAATCCGCGGCGGAGGCCGCCGCTGTCGCGGCTCTTTGCGAGCGGCTCGGCATCGCGCATGCGACTCTGCGCTGGGAGGGCCTGAAGCCTGCCAGCGGCCTGCAGGCGCAGGCCCGGAACGCCCGTTACACGCTGTTGGCGCGCGAGGCCACGCGGCTCGGCGGCGCGACGCTCGTGACAGCCCATACCCTCGACGACCAGGCCGAGACGCTGCTGATGCGGCTAGCCCATGGCTCCGGTCCCTCGGGCCTCACCGGCATGCAGGCTCGCGTTGTGAAAGAGAGCGTTTCGCTCGTGCGTCCGCTGCTCGCGATCCCGAAGGCACGGCTTATCGCCACGGCCGAGGCGCGCGGCCTGCCCTTCGTGCGCGATCCGAGCAATGCCGATCAGCGCTTCGAGCGCGTGCGCTGGCGGGAGATGATGCCGCTTCTGGATGAGCAGGGGCTGACGGCGGAACGGCTCGGGCGGCTGGCGCAGCGCATGGCGCGGCTGGATGCGGCGGCGGCCAACCGCGCCGAGGACGTCTTCATGTTAGCCAGGCTCGCCGATAGTGCGGGCGGGGAGGGGTTGAGCCTGCGCTTCGATGCGATCACCGGCGAGCCCGACGAGATCGTGCTGCGGGTGCTCGGTCTGGCGCTCGATACGGTGGCGCCGCACGGCGAGGGCTATGCGCGGCTGGAACGACTGGAGGATTGTGCGGAGGCGCTGCTCGCTGCGCAGCGGGCCGGCCTCGCCTTGAGACGGACATTGTCAGGCTGCATCGTCTCGCTCGGGAGGAATGGCGTGCTGACGCTCAAGCCCGAAGGGCAGCGGCGACGTGGTGTTCACCCTGCGACATCATCGTGAAGGCAGGTTATCTGTTTCCCTTGGCAAGGCCGCACGCCGCACCTAGATTAGTCTCGGAAACCCTTGGCCTTATCCGGTTGGACCGGCGGGCCCGATCGGAACGGTAATGAATCCGAATTTTCGCAACTTCGCCCTCTGGGTCGTGATCTTTCTCCTGGTGCTGGCGCTGGTGACGCTGTTCCAGAGCCCGAGCCAGCGCGCGAGCACGAACGAGATTCCCTACAGCCAGCTGATCAACGAGGCGGAGGCCGGCCGCGTCTCCAACGTGATCGTGTCGGGGCAGGAGATCTCGGGCACATTCTCGGATGGCCGTAGCTTCGTCACCTTCGCACCCTATGGCGACCCGAGCCTGTTGAAGACCATGGCGCAGAAGGGCGTCCAGGTCTCGGCCCGCGCCCCCTCCGAAGGCACGCCCTGGTTCATGGCGCTGCTCGTCAATTCGCTGCCGTTCGTCATCTTCATCGGCCTGTGGATCTTCATGTCCCGCCAGATGCAGAACGGCGCCGGCCGGGCGATGGGTTTCGGCAAGTCGAAGGCGAAGTTGCTCACCGAGGCACATGGCCGCGTCACCTTCGAGGACGTCGCCGGCATCGATGAGGCCAAGGAAGATCTCCAGGAAATCGTCGAGTTCCTGCGCGATCCGCAGAAGTTCCAGCGGCTCGGCGGGCGTATTCCGCGCGGCGTGCTGCTCGTCGGTCCTCCCGGCACCGGCAAAACCCTGACGGCCCGCGCCGTCGCGGGTGAAGCCAATGTGCCGTTCTTCACCATCTCGGGCTCGGACTTCGTCGAGATGTTCGTCGGTGTCGGCGCCAGCCGCGTCCGCGACATGTTCGAGCAGGCCAAGAAGAACGCGCCCTGCATCATCTTCATCGACGAGATCGACGCGGTCGGCCGTCATCGCGGCGCCGGCCTCGGCGGCGGCAATGACGAGCGCGAGCAGACGCTGAACCAGCTCCTCGTCGAGATGGACGGCTTCGAGCCGAACGAGGGCGTGATCATCATCGCCGCGACCAACCGTCCCGACGTGCTCGACCCCGCGCTGCTGCGTCCCGGCCGCTTCGACCGCCAGATCGTCGTTCCGAACCCGGATGTCGCCGGCCGCGAGAAGATCCTGAAGGTCCATGTCCGCAAGGTGCCGATGGCGCCGGATGTCGATCTCAAGATCCTGGCCCGCGGCACCCCCGGCTTCTCGGGCGCGGACCTGATGAACCTCGTCAACGAGGCGGCGCTGCTCGCGGCCCGCCGCGGCAAGCGCATGGTCACCCATGCCGAGTTCGAGGACGCCAAGGACAAGGTCATGATGGGCGCCGAGCGCAAGTCCATGGCCATGTCCGAGGAAGAGAAGAAGCTCACCGCCTATCACGAGGCAGGTCATGCCATCGTCGGCCTCTACGTGCCGGCCGGCATCCCGGTCCACAAGGCGACGATCATCCCGCGCGGCCGCGCGCTCGGCATGGTCAAGTTCCTGCCGGAAGGCGACCGCTACTCGATGAAGTACAAGGAGTTCACCTCGCAGCTTGCGGTCGCCATGGGCGGGCGCGTGGCGGAGGAGATCACCTTCGGCCGGGAGAACATCACCTCCGGCGCTACCGGCGATATCCAGCAGGCGACCAAGATGGCCAAGGCCATGGTCACCCAGATGGGCTATTCGGACGAGCTCGGCATGGTCGCCTATGGCGACAACCAGGAAGAGGTCTTCTTGGGCATGTCGATGGGCCGCAGCCAGAGCGTCTCCGAGGCCACGGCGCAGAAGATCGATGCCGAGGTGAAGAAGCTGGTCGATACCGGCTATCAGGACGCCAAGAAGATCATCACCGAGCACCATGACGAGTTCGTCGCGGTGGCCGAGGCGCTGCTCGAGTTCGAGACGCTGACGGGCGAGGAGATTCGCGACCTGATCGCCGGCAAGCGCCCCTCGCGTGACCTCGACGACACGCCGCATGCCCCGCGCGGCTCGGCCGTGCCGAGCGCCGGCAAGGGCCGCAAGCGCGGCGAGCCGGATGCCGGCATGGAGCCGCAGCCGCAGATCTGATCGCGGCTCGGCGATAGAAATGGAGAGGGCGGCCGCGAGGCCGCCCTTCTTGTTTGGCTCTCTCTGTTCCGTATCCGCGCCGCCGCCATCCCGGCAAGACGCCTCGACGTTGCCACAGTGTTGCCGCCCCATGTCACGTTTCGTCACAATTTGTGAGAAGGCGGAAAGATTTTTTGGCTATAGAAAACGGGAAAACGAGCGCGCCGCGCCTCTCGGAAACCAATTTCATGACACGCAAATACTTCGGAACGGACGGCATTCGCGGGCGGGCCAACGGCGTCATCACGCCTGACCTCGCCATGAAGGTCGGCCAGGCCACGGGGCTGGCCTTCCGCCGCGGCGAGCATCGCCACCGGGTCGTGATCGGCAAGGACACCCGCCTGTCGGGCTATATGATCGAATACGCGATGGTCGCCGGCTTCACCTCGGTCGGCATGGACGTGATGTTGCTCGGCCCGATGCCGACGCCGGCCGTCGCGATGCTGACGCGCTCGATGCGCGCCGATCTCGGCGTGATGATCTCGGCCTCGCACAATCCTTTCGAGGACAACGGCATCAAGCTGTTCGGGCCGGACGGCTACAAGCTCAACGACGAAGTCGAGCACGAGATCGAGACGCTGGTCGATTCCGATCTCGGCCCCCGCCTCGCTCTGCCGCCGAAGCTCGGCCGCGCCAAGCGCATCGACAGCGCCGATGCGCGCTATATCGAATTCGCCAAGCGCACCATGCCGCGCAACATGAGCCTGGAGGGCCTGCGCATCGTGCTCGATTGCGCCAATGGCGCGGCCTACAAGGTGGCGCCGGAGGCGCTTTGGGAGCTCGGTGCCGAGGTGATTACCATCGGCGACGAGCCGGACGGCTTCAACATCAACCGGGAGATCGGCTCGACCCATCCCTCGACGCTGGTCGCCAAGGTCAGGGAGCTGCGCGCCGATGTCGGCATCGCGCTCGATGGCGATGCGGACCGGGTGCTGGTCGTCGACGAGCACGGACATATCGTCGATGGCGACCAGCTCATGGCGGTGATCGCACGCTCCTGGCTGGAGGATGGCCGGCTCTCGGCGCCGGGCATCGTCGCGACCGTCATGTCCAATCTCGGATTGGAACGCTATCTGGCGGGCTTGGGCCTGTCGCTCGCGCGCACGGCGGTGGGGGACCGCTATGTGCTGGAGCATATGCGCAACCACGGCTTCAACCTGGGCGGCGAGCAATCCGGCCACATCATCCTCTCGGACTTCGGCACGACCGGCGACGGGCTCGTCGCGGCGCTGCAACTGCTCGCCGTGGTGAAGCGCATGGACAGGCCGGTTTCGGAGGTCTGCCACTGCTTCGAGCCGCTGCCGCAGATCCTCAAGAACGTGCGCTACAAGAAGGGCCGCCCGCTCGAGGAACAGCCGGTCGTCAAGGCGATCGAGGCGGCGAAGCAGCTTCTCGGCGAGAGCGGCCGCCTCGTCATCCGCCCCTCCGGCACCGAGCCGGTGATCCGTGTGATGGCGGAAGGCGACGACCGCGACCTCGTCGAGCGCGCCGTGGACGATGTCGTCGAGGCGGTGACGAAGGCTGCGGCCTGATCGGCTCTAGACGACGGCGGTCAGTCCGCCGTCGACCATGAGCAGATGGCCGTTGACGTAGTCGGAAGCGGCCGAGGACAGGAAGATGGCGGCGCCGACGAGCTCCTTCGTCTCGCCCCAGCGGCCGGCCGGGGTGCGGCTGCGGACCCAGCCCGAGAAGGCTTCGTCGGCGATCAGCGCGGCATTGATCTCGGTGGCGAAATAGCCCGGGCCGATGGCGTTGGCCTGGATGTTGTGCTTGCCGAGCTCGGCCGCCAGGCCCCGCGTCATCATCTTCACCGCGCCCTTCGAGGCGGTGTAGGGGATGATGGTGGCGCGGCCGAGTTCGCTCATCACCGAGCCGATATTGACGATCTTGCCACGCGAGCGCGGGACCATGCGCTTCGTCACGGCCTGGGTGACGTAGAACACCGAATGCAGGTTGGTGTTCATCACCTCATGCCAGCCCTCGACCGGGAATTCGGTGATCGGCGCGCGCTTCTGCATGCCGGCATTGTTAATCAGGATGTCGATGGGGCCGATATCGGCCTCGATGCCGGCGACGCCGGCCTCGACCGCCTTCTGGTCGGTGACGTCGAAGGCGGCGACGGAGGCCTTGCGGCCGGCAGCCAGCAGCGCTTGCTGGGCGCGCTCCAGCTTGGCCTTGTCGCGGCCATTCAGCACGACATGGGCGCCGGCCTCCGACAGGCCTTCGGCGAGCGCAAGGCCGATACCCTGGCCCGAACCGGTGATCAGCGCGACCTTGCCTTCCAGACTGAACAGCGACAGCAACATGGCGTATCCTCGCATCGTTTCTTTGGGTTTGCGCCCGGGGCGCTTCCTTGGGTAAGCAGGTTTCAATCGATTAGACAATGGCGCCGGCGTATAAGCCGGAGCCTCAGGGAGTTGGGCCATGCGAGCCGTCGTCATCCATGCCGAGAAGGATCTGCGCGTCGAGAAGACGACCGCGCCGCAGCTCGGACCGCGCGACGTGCGGGTCCGGATCGAGGCCGGCGGTATCTGCGGCTCGGACCTGCATTATTACCTGCATGGCGGCTTCGGCACGATCCGCGTGCGCGAGCCGCTGATCCTCGGCCATGAGATCGCCGGCCGCGTCGAGGCGGTGGGCGGCGAAGTCAGCCGCGTGAGGCCGGGCGACCGGGTCGCGGTCAATCCGAGCCGGGCCTGCGGCCATTGCCGCTACTGCCAGATGGGTCTCCAGCAGCACTGCACCGACATGCTGTTCTACGGCTCGGCGATGCGCTTCCCGCATGTGCAGGGGGGGTTCCGCGATGTGCTCGTCGTCGAGGAGCGGCAGGCGGTGAAGGTGGCGGCAACGGTCACGGCGGCCGAGGCGGCTTTCGCCGAGCCGCTTTCGGTCTGCCTGCATGCCGTGAAGCGCGCCGGCCCGCTGCTCGGCAAGCGCGTGCTGGTGACGGGCGCCGGGCCGATCGGCGCGCTCACCATCGTCGCCGCGAAGGCGGCAGGCGCGGCCGAGATCGTTGCGACCGACGTGGTGGACGGGCCGCTGCCGGTGGCGCGCCGGATGGGTGCCACAGCGACCGTGAACGTTGCGGCCGAGCCCGAACGGTTGAAGGAGGAATACGGCGCGGAGAAGGGTGCTTTCGACGTGATGTTCGAAGCCTCCGGCAATCAGCATGCGCTGACGGGGGCCTTCGACGTCGTGCGGTCGGGCGGCGTCATCGTGCAGATCGGTGTCGGCGGCCAGTTCACGCTGCCGATGAACGTCGTGGTCGCCAAGGAATTCGACCTGCGCGGCTCCTTCCGCTTCCACGAGGAGTTCGACTGGGCGGTGGCGATGATCGGCTCGGGGAATATCGACCTGTCGCCGCTGCTGACCGCGACCATCCCTGTCGACCGCGCAGTCGAGGCCTTCGACCTCGCCGCCGACAAATCGAAGGCGATCAAGGTGCAGCTCGACTTCGCCTGAATACCGTCATTCCGGGGCTTCGCGTAGCGAAGAGCCCGGAATCCAGAACCGACGCGTTCCCCGAAGAGAACGGTCGCTGTCGGTGCCCTTCCAATGAAGCGCATCGGTTCTGGGTTCCGGGCTCGGGCCTTCGGCCTGCCCCGGAATGACAGCGTGGTTCCGTGCGACGGGGATTACCGCCCCAGCAAATCCGGATCGGCCAGATGGACGAGCCGGCCGCCGGCGATGGTTGCGACCACGCGCGGCGTCGGCTCGGGGCGGACGATCACGAGATCGGCCCTCAGGCCCGGCGCGATGCGTCCGCGGTCGGTCAGGCCGAGCGCCGTGGCCGGATTCTCCGAGACCAGCTTCCAGGCCGCCCGTAACGAGGCCGCACCGCGCTCGGCCAGCAGAAAGGGTGCGAGCGGCAGGGCGGGGTAGTAGTAGTCCGAGGCCAGGATGGTGCAGAGCCCTTCGCGGACCATCTCCTCGGCCGCCGGGCAGCCGGTATGCGAGCCGCCGCGCACGACATTCGGCGCGCCGAAGACGATGGCCTCGTTGGCAGAGGCCGCCTCGCGCGCCGTCTCCTCGTTGATCGGGAATTCGGCGATGGCGATGCCGAGCGCGCGGTGTTCGCGGCGCATCTCAGGGCTCATGTCGTCATGGGACATGATCGGCACGCCGGCACGGCCGGCACGCTCCGCCAGCCGTGAGACGGAGCCCGCGACTTCGCCCTTGCGGGCATAGACCTGGTCGACCAGCTCCATGAAGGCGTCGTGGCTCAGGCCCGTGCGCTCAACCATCTTGCCGATCTTGTCCGGCCGATGGCGCGATTTCAGCGTGCCCTCGGTGTGGTCGTTGAAGGCGAGCACGCCGATGCGGCCCTGCTCCAGCCAGACGCCGATCTCCTCCTCGGCATCGAGGTTGAAGGTTTCGTGGCGCATGTGGAAGCGGGTATCGGCGCCGAGCTCGGACTTCAGCGCGGCGATCCGATCGACCAGAAGGCGGGCGTTCTCAGCGCCGCGCAGGCCGGGTTCCCAGGACCAGGTCACGCCGTGGAAGGCGGTGGTGATGCCGCTCGCCAGCAGGGCCCGATCGGCATCGCGCAAAGCGAGGTCGAGGTCGAAGGAGACGCCCGGGCGCGGCATGATGTGGCGCTCGAAGGCGTCGCCATGGCAGTCAACGATGCCGGGCAGGACAAGGCAGCCCTCGGCATGGATTGCAAGACCGGTCGGGGAGGCGACCGCGCCGAGGGCGGCGATCCGCCCGTCATCGATCGAGACGTTGGTCGCCTCGAACGCGTCGAGGAGCACTTCGGCTCCGGTGATCTCCATTTTCATGCCTGTCCCCGTCGCCATGTCGTCACCGAGGCGCGGCGGCATCGACGACTCGTATGACGAAGGCGTGACGGTTCGTGCGTCTCCGTCAGAACAGCCCTTCGATCCGCCCCTGCGCGTCGATATGGATGCGCTCGGCGGCAGGCTCGCGCGGCAGGCCGGGCATGGTCATGATCTCGCCGCAGATGGCGACGACGAAGCCGGCGCCGGCGGATAGCCTGAGTTCCCGCAGCGGAACGATATGCCCCGAGGGCGCGCCGCGCAGTGTCGGATCGGCCGAGAAGGAATACTGGGTCTTGGCGACGCAGACTGGCAGGCTACCGAAGCCGGCGGCCTCCAACTCCTCGAAACGGGCCTCCAGCCGGGGCGAGACGCTGACATGATCGGCGCCGTAGATCTCACGCGCGATGGTGTCGAGCTTCTGCCGAAGCGGCATGGAGTCCGGATAGAGCGGGGCGAAATCGGCCTCGTCCTCATCCGCCAGCACCGCGACCTTGTGCGCGAGTTCCTCCGCGCCTGCGGCGCCTTCCGCCCAGTGCCGGCAGATCACCGCCTCGACGCCGAGATGGTTGCGGCAGTAGTGACGGATCAGCTCGTGCTCGGCGGTGGTGTCGGTCGTGAAGTGATTGATCGCGACGATGGCCGGCACGCCGAACTTGCGGATATTGCCGACATGGCGGGCGAGGTTGGAAAGGCCCGCCTCCAACGCCTTGAGGTCCTCGCGGGCGAGCGCATCCTTGGCCAGGCCGCCATGCATCTTCAGCGCGCGCACCGTGGCGACGACAACCGCCACGTCGGGTTTCAGCCCTGCCTTGCGGCACTTGATGTCGAAGAACTTCTCGGCCCCGAGATCGGCGCCGAAACCGGCCTCGGTGACGACGTAGTCGGCGAGCTTCAGGGCCGCGTTCGTCGCGATGACCGAGTTGCAGCCATGGGCGATGTTGGCGAAGGGGCCGCCATGGACGAAGGCGGGGGTGCCTTCCAGCGTCTGCACAAGGTTCGGCATCAGCGCATCCTTGAGCAGGACGCTCATCGAGCCGGTCGCCTTGACGTCCGCGGCGGTGATCAGGCGCTTCTCCCGGGTGCGGCCCACGACGATGCGGCCGAGCCGCGCCTCCAGGTCGGCGGCATCGCGGGCGAGGCAGAAGATCGCCATGACCTCGGATGCCACGGTGATGTCGAATCCGTCCTCGCGCGGGAAGCCGTTGCCCGCTCCGCCGAGCGAGGAGACGACCGAGCGCAGCGCCCGGTCGTTCATGTCCATGACGCGCCGCCAGGCGATGTGACGGGTGTCGAGCCCGAGACCGTTGCCCCAGTAGACATGGTTGTCGACCATCGCCGCGAGCAGGTTGTGTGCGCTGGTGATGGCGTGGAAATCGCCGGTGAAGTGCAGGTTGATCTGCTCCATCGGCACGACCTGGGCGTAGCCGCCGCCGGCCGCACCGCCCTTCATGCCGAAGCTCGGGCCGAGCGAGGGCTCGCGCAGCGCGATCATGGCGCGCTTGCCGATGCGGGCGAGCCCGTCGCCGAGGCCGACCGTGGTCGTCGTCTTGCCCTCGCCGGCCGGCGTCGGGCTGATGGCGGTGACGAGGATCAGCTTACCGTCCGGCTTCGACTGGAAGCCCGGTATGGCATGGGTGTCGATCTTCGCGATGTACTTGCCGTAGGGGTTGAGCGCTTCGGAGGGAATGCCCGCCTTCCCGGCGATGGCGGCAATGGGCAGAAGCGTCGCGGCGCGCGCGATCTCGATATCGGTGGGCATCCGTCCTCTCGGAGACTGTGTTGGGCCTCGCGCCTCCCGGGGCGGAGCCGCCGCGACACTGGCGCGAAAATCACGGCGCCGCCAGTGGTTTTGCGAGGGCTGAGGCCGTGATGCACAGCGCAGGCGCCATGCATCGGGCGTCGTTCCCGGCGTGGCGTTCAGCCCGCGAGATGGGCGTTCTGCGGGAAGAGGAACTTGCGCGCCTCCTCGTCGACCTCGGTCTTGAAGGCGAACTGGTCCTTGAGCGCTGCGGCGCGCTGGGCCGCCGGCCGCGCCGAAATCTCGTCAGTGTGGCGCTTCACGTTCGGGAACATCGTCGCCCATTGCTCGCCGACCGCGAAGGCGAGCCGCGTCGCCCAGCCCCAGACCGACATGTCGATGAGCGTATAACTGTCGCCCAGCATGTAGCGACGCGTCTTGAGACGCTCGTCGATGATGCCCCAGTGCCGCTCGGCCTCGCGGGCGTAGCGGTTGATGGCGTAGGGGATCTTCTCCGGGGCGAAGCGGCTGAAATGCACGGCCTGGCCGCAATAGGGGCCGATGCCGGTGGCGACGAACATCAGCCAGGACAGCATCTCGCCGCGCGCCTTCGGGGTATCCTCGGGCAGGAACTTGCCGGTCTTCTCGGCGAGGTAGAGCAGGATGGCGTTCGAGTCGAAGACGGTGACGTCGCCATCGGTCAGGGCAGGCGTCTTGGCATTGGGGTTGATGGCGAGGAATTCCGGCTTGTGCTGGTCGCCCTTGCGGGTGTCGACCGGCACCATCTCGTAGGGCAGGCCGGCCTCTTCCAGGAAGAGCGCAATCTTCGCCGGGTTGGGCGAGGGGTGGTAGTAGAGCTTGATCATCGCGTCGTCCTCCGGCGCTCAGGCCTTTTCGAGTCCGGCGACATAGGAGGCGAGATCGGTCAGCGCCGCAACGGTCACATCCGCATGGAGGCCTAGCTGCTCGGGCTGCATCCGGAGCGCTTTGAACATCAGCGCGGGGTCGATGACCGAGGCCTCCGCCAGCTCAGCGCGCAGGCGCTCGGACGGCACGCGCTCGATGCGCGCCACATGGAAGCCATGGGCCTTGGCGCCGGCGATGTCGAAACCGTTCGACGAGACGAAGAGGATCTCCTCGCGGGCGAGGCCGAGCCGCTTCTCGACATGGGCATAACCGCGCGGATCGGGCTTGTAGACGCCGATCTCGTCGACGCTGACCACGGTCTCGATGAAGGCGCCGATGCCGGCATGAGCGACGAGGCGCTTCAGCATGGCTGGACTGCCGTTCGAAAAGATGGCGAGGCGGTGGGCGGCGAGCCCTTCCAGCGCGGCCAGCGCTTCCGGATAGAGGCTGAGTGAATCATAAGCCTCCGCGACCTGTGTCAGGAGCTCCGGCGTGGTGGCGAGGCCGAGCGTCTTCAGGGTGAAGTCGAGCGACTCGCGGGTGACGGTCCAGAAGTCCTCGTAGCGGCCCATCAAGGCGCGCAGCCAGGTGTATTCGAGCTGCTTCAGGCGCCAGATCTGCGTGATCGTTGCGCCTCGTCCGGGGAAGGTGGCGTCGGTGACGCCGGCGACGGACTGCACGTCGAACAGCGTGCCGTAAGCATCGAACACCAGTGCCTTGATCGTCATCGCGTTCCTCCGTTGCGGGGCAGCGCGACCTTCTTAGCACTCGCTTCCGCGGCGCGGCGCATGGTATCGGCAGCGATCGCTTTCACCGTTCGCCGAAGGTCTTCCGATGCCGCCTCGCCCCGTGATGCTGATGATCCTCGATGGCTGGGGCTGGCGCGACGAGAGCGGGAACAACGCCGTCAAGCTGGCGAAGACGCCCCATTTCGACCGCTTCTGGCAGACGTGCCCGCGTGCCTTCCTGCGCACCTCCGGGCTCGATGTCGGGCTGCCCGAGGGGCAGATGGGCAATTCCGAAGTGGGCCATCTTAATCTCGGCGCGGGCCGGGTGGTGATGCAGGACCTGCCACGCATCAACCAGGCGATCGCGGACGGTTCGATCGCCAAGGCTCTGGAGGCGAGCGGCCTCGTTGCGGCGCTGAAGACGAGCGGCGGCACCTGCCACCTGCTCGGGCTCGTGTCGTCCGGCGGAGTCCATGCCCATCAGGACCATGCGGTGGCGCTTGCCCGCATCCTGACCGGGCAGGGCATTGCGGTGCATATTCATGTCTTCACCGACGGGCGCGATACGCCGCCGCAATCGGCTGCCGATTATGTGAAGGCCTTCGCGGCCGCCCTGCCGGCCGGCGCGACGATCGCCAGCCTCTCGGGGCGCTACTACGCGATGGACCGTGACAACCGCTGGGAGCGGGTCGAGAAGGCGTGGAAGGCCATGGCGCTGGGCGAGGGCGAGGCCTTCGCCACGGCCGATGCCGCGATCACGGCAGCCTATGCGCAGAACGTCACGGACGAATTCATCCTGCCGGCGGTGATCGGCGGCTATGCCGGGATGAAGGACGGCGACGGGCTGCTCAGCTTCAACTTCCGCTCCGACCGCATCCGCGAAATCCTCAACGCCGTGCTGGAGCCAGATTTCTCGGGGTTTGCCCGGCCGCGCCTGCCGAAGCTCGCCAAGGCGGTCAGCATGACCTCCTACAGCGCCGAGCTCGACAAGATCATGCCGGTGCTGTTCCCGCCCCAGACGCTCGCCAACGGGCTCGGCGAGACGGTCGCCAAGGTGGGCCGCACGCAGATCCGCATGGCCGAGACGGAGAAATATCCGCACGTCACCTATTTCTTCAACGGCGGCGAGGAGACGCCCTATGCCGGCGAGGCCCGGGTGATGGTGCCCTCGCCCAAGGTCGCGACCTATGATCTCCAGCCGGAGATGTCGGCGCCGGAATTGACCGCCAAGGCGGTCGAAGCGATCGGCTCGGGCCGCTACGACCTCGTCGTGCTGAACTTCGCCAATCCCGACATGGTCGGCCACACCGGCGTGCTCGCCGCCGCGATCAAGGCGGTCGAGACGGTCGATGCCGGGCTCGGCGCGATCGCCGAGGCGGTGCAGAAGGCGGGCGGCGCGCTTCTCGTGACCGCCGATCACGGCAATGCCGAGCTGATGGTCGATCCGGTCACGGGCAAGCCGCACACCGCCCACACGACCAATCCGGTGCCCCTGATGCTGATCGGCGGCGATGCGAAGGCGCTGGCCGACGGACGGCTCGCCGATATCGCGCCGACCATGCTCGCGCTGATGGGGCTCGAGCAGCCGGCCGAGATGACCGGGCAATCGCTGCTGCGCTGAAAAGCAAAACGGCGCGGAGGTGATCCGCGCCGTTTCGATTTTCGGACTGGCCGGAGCTCAGTACTTGCGCACGACCGGCGGCTGATAGGCGACTTCCTTCGGGCCGCAGCAATCGGGCGAGCCGAAGTTCCAGCGCATGCCGACCCTGAAGTCGTGGCTGTCGATGTTCTTGGCCTTGAGCGGGGAATACATCTCGCCGGTCAGGCTGTTGACAATATTGCCCGAACGAGCGTCGCCGAGGTTGAGATAGCGGTAGCCGGCCTCGATCGTCAGGTTGCTGCTCACCTCATAGCCGATGCCCGCCATGAGAGCCCAGGCAAGGTTGTTGCTCGTGCCGGTCCCGGCGGTGCCGAGCGTCGGCGTCCAATCGACGAGTACGTCTCCGGTGGACGGCTGAAGCCATTGGCCCTGAATCACCCCCTGGTCCGTCAGGCCGGTGACGCGGTTGCTGGCCACGCCAATGCCAGCGCCGAGATAAGGCGTCAGACACTTCCAGGTGCCGAGGTCGACATAGGCGTTGAACAGCGTCACCAGCGAGGACAGGTTACCCTTGTAGGTATTCGTCTGATAGGTGCCGTCGAAACTGCGATAGGTTCGCTCGTTGGTGCTGAAGGTTCCGCCGCCGCGATACTCGCCGGTCAGGTCGAAGCGCAGCCAGTTGTTGAAGCGGTAGCCGAAGCCAATGCCGCCGAAGAAGGCCGATTCCGACGTATTGTTGAAGAAGATGCCGCCGTTCTCGATCACCTGCTGCTGATAGTACTTTTCGGCGCTCTGGGAGCCGACGCCGATATCGGCGCGCAGATACCACCCATGGCCGATCGTGCCCTTCAGCTCTGGTACGGGTTGGGGAGCGGGCAGAAAGTCGGCGGCAGATGCAGCGGAAGCGCCGAGCGCCATCATTCCCGCGAGCGTGAGGGTTTTCAGGCTGCCCATGGCAGTGTCCTTCCCAGCGTTGCGCGGCGCAAATACGCAGCCCGCGCGCGTTACCAATGGGCGGGACAATGGCGAGGATTTCTTAAATCTGGCTTAACCCTAAGAACTAACCTTAGTTTTCTCTGAAATGGCCGCGGCGGCGCCGGCCTCGCGCGCCTTCTCGGCGAGCTCCTCGAATTCCTGGCGGATCTTCTCGATTTTGCTCTCGTCGAGGTCCTCGAGGTCGAGCAGCTCCTCGCGCGGGCCTTCGAGCTTCGAGATCAGCTCGTCCAGCTTGATCTGCATCGCGGCCGTATCGCGGTTCTGGCTGTTCTGAATGATGAAGACCATCAGGAAGGTGACGATGGTCGTCGAGGTGTTGATGGCGAGCTGCCAGGTGTCGTTGAAGTTGAAGAGGGGGCCGGAGACGCCCCAGATCACGATCAGGGCCGCGGCAGCGAAGAAGGTTGCAGGCTTGCCGGTCCAGTGAGCGACGGTCTGCGAGAGGCGGGTGAAGAAGGAACGGTTGCTTTGCGTCATGGCCTTGCTGTGAGCGTGCCGGAGCCCTCGCAGGGACCCCGACAGCTTCAACGCGGCTCAGGCTTGGCCGTTCCTTGAGTGGCGAGCTCAGTCCACCAGCCGCTCGGCGTGCCAGGCGACGTGCTGGGCCATGAAGGTCGAGATGAAGTTGTAGGAGTGGTCATAGCCGTCCCGCATCGTCAGCTGCAGCGGGATGCCAGCCGTCGCGCAGGCGATCTCCAGCAATTGCGGGCGCAGCCCCTCTTCGAGGAAGCCGTCGGCGGTGCCCTGGTCGACGAGCAGGTCGCGGATGCGGTGGCCGTCCGCGATCAGCAGGGTGGAATCGTAAGCCCGCCAGGCCCTTTCGTCGGGGCCCAGATATTTCTCCAGCGCAGGGCGCGACCAGCCGGCGGTCGAGGGCTGCGTGATCGGCGCGAAGGCGGAGACGGAGCGGTAGCGGTCGGGGTTCTTGAGCGCCAGCGTGATCGCACCGTGACCGCCCATGGAATGACCGAAGATACCTTGCCGGCTCATGTCGAGCGGGAAATGCCGCGCCACCAACTCCGGCAGCTCGTCGCGGATATAGGTCTCCATCCGATAGTTCTTCGCGTAGGGCTCGCGTGTGGCGTCGAGATAGAAGCCGGCGCCCGAGCCGAACTGCCAGTTCTCCGGCTCGTCCGGGATCGCCTCGCCGCGAGGGCTCGTATCCGGGCAGATGATGGCGATGCCGTTCGCCGCAGCGGCGGCGCGGTATTCACCCTTGTCCATGACGTTCTGATGCGTGCAGGTCAGCCCCGAGAGGTACCACAACACCGGAACCGGCCCGTCCTCGATCTGATGCGGCAGATAGATCGCGAAGGTCATGGGGCAGGCGCAGGCTGCACTGTCATGGCGGTAGACGCGCTGGGAGCCGCCGAAGGCCTTCGAGGCGGAGAGGAGTTCCATGTGGGGTCCTTTCTTGCGGGCGAAACCTTTCACCATTCCGGCACGATCCATCAGGATCGAACGCGAAACCCACGACCGGGCGAGCCTCGCCCGATCGGCTTGTTCAAGCATCGTGTCCAGTCGTGGGTTCCGGGTTCAGCGCTGCGCGCTGCCCCGGAATGACGAAGGATGTCTCACTGCCTCATGGATGAGGCCGCAAAACGGCGCCTCAGTAAACCACCACGCTGCGGATCGACTTGCCCTCATGCATGAGGTCGAAGCCGTGGTTGATCTCGTCGAGGCTGAGCTTGTGGGTGATCAGATCGTCGATGTTGATCTTCCCTTCCATGTACCAGTCGACGATCTTGGGCACATCGGTGCGGCCGCGCGCCCCGCCGAAGGCGGTGCCGCGCCAGACCCGACCGGTGACGAGCTGGAAGGGACGGGTCGCGATCTCCTTGCCGGCCTCGGCAACGCCGATGATGATCGATTCACCCCAGCCGCGATGGCAGCATTCCAGCGCCTGGCGCATCACGTTGACGTTGCCGGTGGCGTCGAAGGAGAAATCGGCGCCGCCGCCGGTGAGGTCGACGATCGCCTGCACGACCTTGTCATTGCCGATCTCGGCGGGGTTGATGAAGTCGGTCATGCCGAACTTCTTCGCCATCTCCCGCTTGGCCGGATTGATGTCGACGCCGATGATCTTGTCGGCTCCGACCATGCGGGCGCCCTGGATGACGTTGAGCCC
>UCLR01000031.1 GCA_900473415.1 Hyphomicrobiales bacterium | reverse complement strand
CCAGAGGAAGCACGGCGCGAAGGTGACCCAGAGGGTCAGAAGCGCGCCAAGACTGCCCGCGACGAGCGGAGGCAAGGCGCCCGGCGCTCGAAACCCGGCGAGGAAGCCGACGAACTGCAGCACCAGAATGAGCGGCCCCGGCGTGGTTTCGGCAAGACCTAGCCCATCCAGCATCTCGCCGGGCGCGAGCCAGCCGAAACCATCGACGGCAGCCTGTGCCACATAGGCCAGCACCGCATAGGCGCCGCCGAAGGTCACCACCGCCATCGTGCTGAAGAAGCCGCCGATCTGCGTCCAGACGCTGCCCGTGCCGGTCAGGATCCAAAGCAGTGTGACAGGCCCGAGCCAGAGCGGTAGCCAGACCGCGAGCACGGCCGCGGCCTTCGTGGCGCTGGGACGGACATGCGCCAACTCACCCCGCGCCAGCAGCCCGTCGAGCAGGCCGACTGTCGCCCGTCCCGCCGCGCCATGGCCCGCCCCGTTGCCAAACCAACTCGGCTGTATGCGACTGCCGAGCAGCCCGACGAGCCCCGCGCCCAGCACGATCACCGGGAACGGTGCCTTGAACAGGAAGATCGCGATGAAGGCGGCAATCGCCACCGCCACCATCGCGCCGTTGCGGAGAGCCCGGCGGCTGATCCTGAGCCCCGCCTCGATGACGATGGCGAGCACCGCCGCCTTCACCCCGAAGAACAGCCCGTCGACCAACGGCACATGGCGTAGCGTGACATACAGGATGCTGAGCCCCAGCATCACCAGGGCGCCGGGGATGACGAAGAGCAGGCCTGCGATCAGTCCGCCCACCGTCCGGTGCATCAGCCAGCCGATATAGACGGCGAGCTGCTGCGCCTCCGGCCCGGGCAGCAGCATGCAGTAGTTGAGCGCATGCAGGAAACGCTCCTCGCCGATCCAGCGGCGCTCCTCGACAAGCTCCCGATGCATCAGCGCGATCTGCCCGGCCGGCCCGCCGAACGAGAGCAGGCCGATGCGCGCCCAGATTCGGGTGGCGGCCGCGAGGCTTGGCAAGCGTTCGGGCGCCTGCTCGATGGCGCCCGCGCTCACGACCGTCATCGACGCGCCTCCCCCACGGGCCGGGTCGACGGCCAGTTATGCGTCTCCTCGCTCGCGTCGCGGCACCAGCGATAGAAGGCGTCGTAGAGGAGCATGCCCGCTTCGAGCTGTTCGAGATCGTGCTTGAACATCCGCGACAGGCCGAGCGAGGCGGCGAGCAGCCCCGCCGCCTGCGGCTCGGCCTCCAGCGTCGCGGTATCGGCGGCGCGGACGATCCGGGCGAGCATGTCGAGCGCAGGCGCCTTCAGCCCGAACTCCTCGATCATGATGTCGAAGCTGCAGCGCTCGCCGCGATGGCTCCAGAAGACACCCTCGATGTCGAAGGGCGTCGCGCCGAAACGATCCGCCACCGCCTCGACCTCGGAGGCGGCGACGTAGAGGAACACTGCCCTGGTGTCGATGAAGCGGCGGATCAGCCAGGGACAGGCGATGCGGTCGACCTTCGGCCGCGCCCGCGTCACCCAGACACTGCCGCCCGACGACCTCTGCGGCGGCAGCTTGACCGGTGAGAAGACGGTTCCACCCGCCTGCCGCCAGGCGACATGCCCGCCCTCCAGGCTTTCCGCGGCGATGCCGGCATGCCGCAGCCAGGCCGCCGTTCCTTCGCTGAGCTTCTGGCCCTGATGGCAGACGACGACCACGCGTCGGCATTCGGCATAGGCCGGAGCCCAATCCGCGACCTTGCGATAGTCGCGATGCTCGGCCGCCGGCAGGAAGGTCGGGTCGGCCTGGATGTCCTCATCGATGCGGACATCGATAATGGCCGGCGCATCGGGCAGTCCGACGAGCCGGGCAAGCTGAGAAACCGTGATCTGTTCGTTGGAAGACATGGCGTCCATCCTAAGATTAGGAAGCTGGACGCGATCTTTTGGCCGTGGCCTCACGGGGTTGTCGCGGTGAACCCCTTGCGCAATTTAGACCATGCAAGCGCCGCCGGCGTCAACACCGGCGTCACGCCTCACTCGATCCGGCTGACGAGGATCTTGTCGATCCGGCGGCCGTCGAGATCGACGATCTCGAAGCGCCACAGCCCCTTGTCGAAGGTCTCGCCGACATTGGGCAGGTGGTTCATCTCGGCCAGCACGAAGCCGGCGACCGTCTGGAAATCCGCATCGCGCGGGATCGGGATGCCGAGCTCATGCGAGAACTCGTCGACCTGCATCCAGCCGGCGACGAGATAGGAGCCGTCCGCCCGCGTCACGATGGCCGGCTCGCTCTCCTCCTCCTCCTGGAAGGCGCCGATGATCGCCTCCAGCACGTCGCCCGGCGTGATGATGCCTTCGAAATGGCCGTATTCGTCGAAGACCAGCGCCATATGGACCCGGCTTGACCGGATCTCGCGCAACACATGCAGCGAGTCGGCGGTGTCCATCACCACCGGCGCCTCCTGCACATGGGCACGAAGCTTCTCCAGGTCGCCATCGGCGGCGGACAGGAAGTCGATCAGGTCCTTGACCACGACGACGCCGACGATCGAATCCGCCTCGCCGTCCTGCACCGGCAGGCGCGAACGGCGCGTCGCGCGAAGCTCCTCGCGGATCTGCTCCAGGCTGTCGGAAAGGTCGATGACCTCGACCTCGCGGCGCGGCGTCATCAGCGCGCGCGCCGAGCGGTCGGCCAGGCGCATCACGCCGGCGATCATCTCGCGCTCGTCGCGCTCCAGCACGCCGGCCGTCTCGGCCTCGGCGATGATGGTGCGGACCTCTTCCTCGGTGACCTTCTCCTCCGACTCGCCCTTCTGGCCGAGCATGGCGAGCACCGCCTTGCCCGAGACGTCGAGCAGGAAGACCAGCGGCGCGCCGATCCGCGCCAGCAGCGACATCGTCGGCGCGACGCGGGCAGCGATGCGCTCGGGATCGCGCAGCGCGATCTGCTTGGGCACCAGCTCGCCGAGGATCAGCGACAGATAGGTGATCGCGACGACGACGAGGCCGACGCCGAGCGTATCCGACACCGACTGCGAGAAGCCGTGCGTGCCGAGCCATTCGGAGAGGCGCGTGCCGAGCGTGGCGCCCGAGAAGGCGCCGGAGAGCACGCCGACCAGCGTAATGCCGATCTGGACGGTCGAGAGGAAGCGGCCGGGGTTTTCCGCGAGGCGCAGAGCCGTGGTGGCGCCCTTGTTGCCCTGATCGCTGAGGACCTTGAGGCGGGCCGTCCGGGAAGAGACGACGGCGAGCTCCGACATGGCGAGGACGCCATTGAGGATCGTCAGCGCCAGGACGACCAGGATTTCGGTTAGCAAAACCAGCCTGCTTACTGCGAAGCCGCGACATCTGGCGGCCCACTTCCAGGCCCCTTATAGCGGATCGCTGCCCCAACGCGATGGGGGCGGCAAAAGATTCGTGAGTGGATCATGAGCAAGCCGACGTTCTGGCAGCCGACCGCCGATGCGCGCCCCGATGCCGATGCGCGCCTTCATGCGCCCGCAGCCCAGCGCAATCGCGATGCGATCCTGGCCGTCCTCGAAGGCATCCTGCCGCAGGCCGGACTCGTCCTGGAGGTCGCCTCGGGCTCCGGCGAGCATGCGGTTCACTTCGCGCGGGCCCTGCCGCACCTGACCTTCCAGCCAAGCGACCCCTCTCCGGACGCCGTGGCGAGCATCGCGGCCTGGGCGCAGGGATCCGGCCTCGGCAACATCCTCCCGCCGCTGGTCATCAATGCGAGTGCGACGCATTGGCCGATACAGGCCGCCGATGCGATCCTTTGCATCAACATGATCCACATCGCACCCTGGGCGGCCGCGGAGGGGCTGTTCCGGCAAGCGGGCGGCCTGCTGGAGCCGGGCCGGCCGCTCTATCTCTACGGGCCCTATCTCCGGGCGGACCGCCCGCTCGAGCCGAGCAACGCCGCCTTCGACGAAAGCCTGCGCAGCCGCGATCCGGGCTGGGGACTGCGCGAGGTCGATGCCGTGGCCGCCCTCGCCGCCGCAAGTGGCTTCGGCCCGCCACAAGTCATCGAGATGCCGGCTAACAATCTGAGTCTGGTTTTTCGGCGGAACTGACCTCGCCGCGCCAGACGTGGGAGCCGTCCGACGCTCTGTGCGGATGAATCGAGCCTCCTCGTCGGTGAACTCCGGCTTGCCCTTCTGGCCAAGCAGCGCGGTCTGCTTCGACAGCAACTCGCGATCGAGCGGGTACGCACGAGATCGCACGGGCACAACTTTCGAATGAGGTATTCCCGCCACAGCTGCGCAAACACGGCACCGGGCCGTCGCCGAATTATGGCGAATCTAAGGCAATCCGGATTATGCCGCTCCCGTCGACGATGGGAGAGATCATGTTCAGACGTATCTTGTGCTTTGGTTTTCTGGCGTTCGCCCTCGCCGGCTGCGTCACCGTGCAGAACCCGCTCTCCGGGCGAGACGTGGAGGCCTTTCGCCTCGCGAGCATCCATGTCGATGCTGATGATTCCGCCATCCTGTGGTAGGGCGACGCCGACCGCGCCTATGCGAGGAGCAAGGGCCTGCCGGAAAGCGAATCCGAGAACCTGTCCAAGACGCCGGAAGCCCGCCTTTTCATCGCCAAGATGGCCGCGGCGAAGATCAACGCTGCGCTCGAACTGCAATTGAGGCCCGTCCTGGCCGGGCACCGCCCGGTGAAGCTCAACGTGCGCCTGCGCCGCCTGTATGTGGCCTCCGCCATCCAGCGCATCGTGGTGGGCGGGCATCACGAACTGGTCGCCGACGTCACAGTGGTGGATGCGAAGTCTGGAGCCGTTCTCTTGAGCCATCCTGAGTTCCGGACGGCGTCGATGGCCGGCCAGGGCATTGGCGGGACGATGCTCGACGCAGCCCTCCTGGCCGATCCAATCGACCGTCTGGCCCAGAATTTCGCGGTCAGCTACCGCGACTGGCTGGCGCCGGGCCCGAGGCCCTGAGCGCCGATCGATGCCATTGACGCGGACGCGGTGCGGACGGCGGGAGACCGAAAGGACAGCAGCTAAACATTGAAATCGCTAGTCTTTTTGACCAGCCAGACCGCACCTTTGTAGCGGTCGGCAAGCCGCGTACTGCGTTGCTGAAGCAAAAAACAGGGGAGGCGTCAGCTACCCGAAGCCTCCCCCAAAGCGCCGTTTTAGGCTTGAGCAGCCCGGCCGGCTTCTTGATCCTGAGCCCCCTTAGGGGCCGATCTAGCGAGTTTGACCGTGTCTAGTGATTTATTCGCTAGGTCCTTCTGGCCTGCCCCCTTGAGTGGCCCGGTTTCAGTCTAATGCATGGTCGGTTTTGCGGCTATGTTTGACGACGGCACGATCGCAGCCGGCGGCGGAGCGTCGTGTCCTCGAACCACAGAAGCGTCAGCGTCTGGTCCCATCGCTCGCCGCGAAACACATCTTTGAAGACCGTCACCGCATTGTTGCAGCGCTTCACCAGCACGACATATTCGTCGGGCGGGTCCTGGCGGGCGAAGGCGGCGACGAGCTCGGTCCTGCCTATGAACGACCGCGAAGTTCTGGCCGCGACGGCGACGCAGCTCCGGCCATCGCGACCGTGCTGAACAGCGAGCTTTCCGCAGGGATGAAGACGGCACGCATTGCCCGCGCTGCAACGGCTGCTCTAGGATGGGCGCATGGCAGGCGAAGATTCTGAGTTCGACCTGGAGCGCACGCTGGCCTACCGCATCGGTGCCTCGACGATCGGCGCCAACCTGGAGCAGGCGATCCAGCGTGGCGACATCACGCGGGATGAGGATGGCCAGTGGGCGCTGAGCAAGTCTCCGCTTTCGTCGATCAACTGGCGTTTCGGCCCCAAGGCGACGCCGTTTCCCTGCACGACGCTGTTCGGATTCCTGTTCCGCAGCGCCTACGACCGGGGCGCGGTGCCTTTCGGCTGCCGCAACTGCTTCAAGGTCCAGATCAAGCCGCGCACGCTGCGCGAACTGAATGCGGTCGTGCCGATCGCCGAGATGGCTGGCCACGCCTACAAAGCCGGCGCAGCTCTCTCCGCCCGCTATGCGTTCGGACCCTATTCGACACTGTTCTATTTCGACGGCCTCGAACAGGCGCGCGAGGCCTATGCAAATCTGCGCCAGGCCGTCGACGCGGCCCCCCTGCTCGGCCGGGACGTGCCGATGACGATCCGGCGCGGCTGCGCCGAGTACGAGGCCCATTGCGGTCCTTCCGATCGCTTCACCTTCGCTCAGGAGCTGGAGGCGGTGGAGGCTACGCTGACGACCCGGCTGCGATCGACCGCCGGGCCGGCTGCCGCCCACCCGCATGCCGTGTTCATGCATTGGCTGAAGGTCGCGTTTCAGATCGGTGACGACACCTATCGCGACTTCACCGGAGGCCGGCCGCTTCAGCCAGCCGCGGTGGATTATGCGCCTGTACCGCCGGAGAAGAATTGATCCTCGCGCCGGCGTTTGCTAGGCGTGCGATCATGCGCTTCGACGACCCAACAGCAGTAACCACGGCCCGACGCGACGATGCGGTCCAGTCCCAGACCGAGCCGGAGCGCAAGCTCTGGGAGAAGCCCGAGCTGATCGAGGTTCCGGTTGGCGATGTCACCGCGAGCATCTATGCGACGAGCGGCAACGACGGCACCTTCGGGTTCAGCAACGTTTCCTGAGTATCCGCAGGGTCCGCGTCCATGACCGGGGCAGCCGACAGCTTGCTCGCCTACCGCATCGGCGCGTCGACGATCGGCGGCAATCTGGAACGCGCCGTGCAGCGAGGCGATGTCAAGCTCCATTGGGATGGAAGCTGGGAACTCACGACCCCGCCGCTATCCGCAGCGAACTGGCATTTCGGAGCGCAGCCGACACCTTTTGCCTGCCCGAAGCTGTTCGGCTTCCTCTTTCGCAATGCCTATGGGCGGGGTTGCGTGCCTTTCGGCTGCCGCAACTGCTTCAAGGTGCAGGTCAAGCCGCGCACGCTGCGCCAGTTGAACGCGATGGTGCCGATCGCCGAGACGGCGGGGCACGCCTACAAGGCCGGTGTCGGGCTCGCGGCCCGCTATCATGGTGGGCCCTACTCGACGCTGTTCTATTTCGACGGACTGGAGCAGGCTCGCGCTGCCCATGCCGCGTTGCGCCGCATGATCGATTCAGAGCCGCTGCTCGGATCGGATGTCGCGGTCGCGATCAAGCGCGGCTGCACCGAGTACGAGGTTCACTGCGGTCCTTCCGATCGCTTCGCCTTCGCCCCCGAACTCGAGACCATCGAGAGCGCCCTTCTGGCGCGGCTGCAACCCCTTCCGCCCTTCGTCGTGCCGACATTGCAGACGGTGTTCATGCGCTGGCTCCAGGCCGCATTCCAGATCGACGACGAGACCTATCGCGACTTCACCGGCGGCAGATCACTTCATCCCGCGCCCGTGACCTATGCGCCGGATCCTGCCGATGCGAATTGATCGCTGCCGCAGCATTTGCTAGCCCCGAGGGATCATGCCTACGCTGTTTCGACGGCAAAATCTCCAGGACAAGATCGCTAGGGCATGAGCAGCTTTGCGGGTTGGCTCGCTCTGGACGGCGCCTCGGGCCGCCTGCCCGGCCCGGACCTCGATCGCATCTTCTCGCAGGCACTCGACGGCCCGGACCTCGATCCGGCACGATCCTGGAACGACGATGGCGTTCTGTTCACGCATCGCCGGCACGTTACGGCCCCCGAGGACAAGGCGGATCGCCAGCCCCGCCACGGTAACGGCTCGCCGCTGGTTTTGGTCTTCGACGGCTATCTGATCAATCGCGGAGAGCTGATGCAGGCGCTAGGCTGGCCGGGCGAGGCGCGCAATCGGCCCGACAGTGCCTTTGCCATGGCCGCCTTCGAACGCTGGGGCGAGCAGGCCGTCTCGCGGCTCCTCGGCGATTTCGCCCTCGCATTGTGGGATCGCCGCGAGAGGACGCTGATCCTGGCACGTGACGGAATCGGGCAGCGGCCGGTCTACTTCCATCAGGGCCGCGACTTTTTCGCCTTCGCGACCACACCGCGCGCGCTGATGGCCTTGCCGGATGTTCCGCGCGGGCTGGACGAGAGCAGTTTCGCGCGCTTCCTGCTCGATCTGCCGACCGGCCGGGGGGACACCCTGCATACGGGGCTGAAGCGGCTTCCGCCAGGACATCTGGCAACCGTTGTGGATGGGCGGTTTCGGCAGTGCTGCTATTGGGAGCCGGACTATGAGCGCCGGCTGAGGTTCAAGCGCGACGGCGACTATGTCGAGGCAGCGAGGGAGTTGTTGGACCAGGCCGTCAGGGCCTGCCTGCGCATCGAGGGAGAACCGGTCTCGGCGATCACCGGCGGCCTCGACTCGGCTGCCGTCGCGACGACGGCGCTGCGCCACCTGCCCGGCGGACGCCTGACCACGGTCACCGCCATTCACAGCGCGCCGACGATGAACCTCGCGGACACCTATCCCGACGAGCGGCCCTTCGTCGAGGCGATCGCGCGGATGCACCCCGGCCTTGAGCCCAGCTTCCTATCGGGCAGCGACCTGCACCGGTGGGACGAACGCTGGAACGAGATGTTCCTGCGGACCGGCATGCCTTGGCGAAACGTCATGAACCTCGCCTGGCTCGGCCCGAGCCGCGATCATGCCCGGTCGCGGGGTGCGAGAGTCCTGCTGTCCGGCGTGCTCGGCAACTTCACCTTGTCATGGAGCGGGCTCGAGGGTCTGCCGGGCGCATTCCGTCGCGGCGAATGGCCTTATGTGGCGCGTGAGGTCCGGACGCTGGCAGCCGCGAACGGTCATTCTTCCGCCCGGGAATTCTGGCGCTCCGTGCTGGCGCCGCAGCTTCCGGAACCGGCAAAACGACGCTTCGACCAGTTCCGCGGAACGCAGGGTGCGGCGCGCTGGCTCCGGTTCTCGGCGATACGGCCCGATCTCGCGCGCACGCTCGGGCTGCAGGCGGAGGCGGCGCGGCAATGGCATATGCCGATCGTCTCGACGACTGCGATCCGACGTCCGTTCTTTGCGACATTGCAGGGTTCGATGGATGCGATGGGGCTGAGCCGGAGCTTGCACGGACTCGAAACGCGCGCTCCCCTGGCCGATCGCCGCCTGCTCGAATTCTGCCTCGCCGTGCCGGACCGGCAGTATCTGCAGAGCGGGATCACCCGCTCGCTCGCCCGACGTACCCTGGCAGATCGCCTGCCGCGTGAGGTCATCGAGAACCGACAGAAGGGCTGGCAGGGGGGCGACTTCTTCCATCGCATGACATTGCAGAAGGGCGCGATCGAGGAGGGCGTGGCGCAGCTCCACAGGTCGGCACTCGCCGATAAGTTCCTCGATCTGCCCCGGATGAGGCGGATGCTGGCGGACTGGCCGGCGGACAGGGCCGATGCGGGAGCCGACTACATGACCGTGCTGCATCGCGGCCTGCATTGCGGCCAGTTCCTGCGCTGGCTCGAAGGCGGCAATGGCTAGAGTATCGGACCGAATACCCTAGGCATTAGTTCTTGAATCGGATTCTCTGAAAACCGCATTCCACTTTTCGGCCCATGACCTAGAGGTAACCCAGCCGGCGCATCATCCCGCCATGTGCAGATTCGATGGACTCGACCTGCACCGCGGTCAGAGCGTCGCGCCAGCCGCCGATCCTGCCCTGACGGAAGAAGCGCTGCGCAGCGCCGGGCCGTTCGCGGAAACCGTGCTCGTTTTCGGCTGCCCTCAGGACGTCGAAGCGCGTCGCGTCGACGGCCCGCATGATCGCCTCATCGGTCGCAGACCAGCCGACATATGCAGCGATGCGCCTCAATTCACGGGCAGCATCGGCCTGCATGTCCTCATAGCGGACGAGCAGCGGCGCCCGAGCGCCCGGCGCGGTGAGCCAGCCGGCAACATGGCCCGACCAGTCGCCGAGATGTTGCGGAAGTTGCTCGGCGAGCCGGGTCTGCTGGCTGACCAGTTGGAACTGTCGATCGTTCATCTGGGCGATGATCCGGTCGATGCCGTGACCGAGATGATGAGCGAAGGAAACAGCGACATCGCGCGGGTCGCGCACGACACAGATCGTCCCCAGAGTGACCGACGCAGGAAAGAGCGGTTCGCCGGCCGGCGTCAGGCCCCAGGCGTCATGGACCTTGCGGAACAGCGGCTTCTGCTCCAGCTCCGCCAGGGCCTCGTAGCAGCGCGGGCGCAGAAGGGCGATCTCATCCGGTGTCAGATCGGAGGATTCGATCGCCATGACCCGATCAAAGACGACCCTGCTTGCCGCGATCGGCGCAAAGTCGGAAACCGCCGAGAAGTCGACCTTCTTGCCCTGGCCGAGCGCGGGAAGGGCGAGCCTGAGCCAGGTATTGCCCGATTTCGGATAGGAGGCGAGCCAGAAGAAGCCGCTCATCCCTCCGCCGCCACGCCATACTTGCCGATCAGCCGCTCCACCAGTTGCTCGAGCCGCGCGATGCCATTCGGCTGCGCGAGCACCCAATGTTCCGGGATCGCGCCCACGGTGCGCGTGATCAGCGCCATCGGCGTCGCCTGGTCGGCCGCTGCCGCGCAGAGCAGGGCACGGCGCTGGTAGATCGCGTCCAGGAACCGGGCCGTGGCATCGATGCCCCGGGCGCGCCTCAACTCGGCATGGCGATCGTCCTCGACGCGGGCGTAATGGTAGAGCGCAGCGAGCGGCAGCGGCTTGCGCGCGAAAGCTCGGCCCATGGGGACCGAATACTTCTCCATTTCGTCGCGGACACGCTCGCTACCCTCGACGGAGTGGCCGAAGATATCCATCGTGTCCCGCCACAGCCGCAGCCGCGGGAAGGTCGGAAGCACCTGCACTCCGGCCGCCCCTGCGGAGACGACGGCGAGATCATCCGCCAGCAGGCGGCAGCCATGCGCAACGAAGGCCGAAGCGAGCGTCGACTTGCCCGAGCCGGAGGGCGCCGTGAATGCCACTGCGACCTCTCCTTCCGGCGTCGGCAGGGCGATACAGCAGGCATGCAGCGGCAGCCCTCCCCGCCGCAGGCAGACGAGCCCGAGCACATTGCCGAGGAGAAAAGCACGGATGGCGGGAGAACCGGCCGGCAGCTTCGTCGCGATCGTGATCTGCTGGCCGGCCCGATCGACCAGAAAAGTCAGTCCCCCCGGCAGGGCCAGACGAGACGTACCGTCGGAGCCAACCTGGAGAAGCGGCCCGCTGAAGCTGAGATCGGGCAGGCTTTCGGGCACCTCGCCGAAACGGATGGTCAGGTCCGGCCGAGGGGAAAGGGCTTCTTCGACGAGCGGCAGTTCTGGAAGTGGAAGCTCGCTTTCGACCTGCCAACCGCAGAGTTCGTATCGCGGGGTCACTTGGCCTGCATCTCCGGGAGATGCCCGAAGGGGCTGAGCCCGGCGACCGGCGCCCCACCGCAGACGATGCCACCTCCGGGCCCCGGAAGCACCAGCCATGCATGGGCGGACAGGCCGTCATCGCCCCTGCGTGCGCCGAAGCAGAGCCAGGCATCATAACCGCGCCGACGCAGCATCAGGCCCGCAACCACGGCTTGCGGCAGACATAGCGGTCGCCAGGGCAGGCGAAGCGCAGCAACCTCGACGGCGCGCCCGACCGCGCGCGCGGCGTGGGCCGCCGCCGGAGCCGCCGCTTCCTCCGGCGCCAAGACAGCGATTCCGGTGAGGCCAAGCAGACGCGGCACGGAGACGAAATATGTGACGAGCGGATAGGCCCCGAACAGGAATGCGGCCTCGACAATGCGCAGTCGATCCCGCAGGCGACCCGTAGGCAGCGCCTTCATCCGGTCGGCTCCAGCAGGTTCCGTTCGGCCAGCCGGTCGAGAAGTTCGATCACGTCGCGCTCGATCTGCGCCGCATCACCCTGATAATCGGCGGCAAGCCCGGCGCAAAGCGCGGCGACCGTCTGACGCTGCTCCAAGCGCTTCCAGATGTCGGTCGCAATGGCGTTCAGGCCAAAATAATGCCACTGGGAAACGCTCATGAGCACTACTTCCCCTCCGACTTCGGCAGCGAGAATGTCGCTCTTGCGGCAAACGAGCGAGTCGCGGGTCATCATGCAGTCTCAAACCATCAGTCGGACAAGCGCGGTGCTTGAGGCGAAAGGCATACCGGCTGGCATATGGCACGGCAAGCGGGCCACCGGCAGCGGGCGGGGATGAGCTTCTACCGATCTCTCGTCCGGCCGCTGGATCGTCTGAAACCCCGGCTCAAGCGGCTTCCGGGCGCCGTGCCGCTGGCACGGGTGCTGCGCTATTGCCTCGATGCGCGCTATCGGTCGGAATGGCATCTGCGCCGGGCGCGGGCGCCGGATCTGTTCCAGGTAACCGGCTACACGATGCCCGGCCGCTACCCGGTGCTTTTTGCGGGTCTGGCACGCGCCCTTGCCGACCGGCGCGCGGCACGGATCCTGTGCTTCGGCTGCTCCAGCGGCGAGGAGATCGAGAGTCTGCGGGCGCTTATTCCCGACGCGGTCTTCGTCGGCATCGACATCAACCGCCACAGCATCGCCCTGGCGCGACGGCGCCTCGCCGGCACGGCTGTGCTCCTGATCCATTCCGGTCGAATCGGGCCGCCAGGCGAGGCGCGTTTCGACGCGATCGTCTGCATGGCCGTGCTTCAGCGCACCGAACTGAACCAACAGCTTCCTGCCCGCTGCACGCCGCTGCTGAGTTTCGCGAAATTCGAGGCGGCGATCGCCGACTTCGATCGCAACCTGACGACGGGCGGCCTGCTGCTGCTGCAGCACAGCAACTTCCGCTTCACTGATACGGCGGCATCGAAACGCTACGCCGCTGCCGCGGAGCTGCCTGCGCGGTTGCCCGAGACGGCCAAGTACGGGCGGGACGACCGGCTGATCGCCGAGGCCGGCGCCGAGGCCCTGCTCTATCGCAAGCTGGCCGAAGCCGCCTGAACCACGCGCCAACCTGCCGATCAGCGCTCTTCGGCGGCGAGCTAGACCGGCGTGTCGCGACCGCGCAGTCCGAAACCTTCACCGCTCGGCCCATGCCCGCTTAGCGTTGAGCAGACCTCCCGCTCCGCAACGCCAAGCGTCCGCTTCCGGACAACGAGCCAACGTCCGCTAGCGGCGCAATCCGGCACCTGGTCGGATTCACTGCGAGCGTCCGCCTCTCACCCAATCTGCTACCTTAAGAGGGTCTGCTCATCGACAGGTCCATTTTCGTCCTGAACGAGGACGGTTTTTGGCGAGCTTAAGCAGCACTACAAAATCGCATGTCGCACACGCCCGACTTCGCCGCGTTGATCGTCGGTCTTGAATCGTCGTGGCTGCGCCGTGCCCAAATCGCCCGCACGCTGAAGGCCTCTCGCTCCTGCATCGATCGGCCGGCGCGTGGTGAGCGCCGCCACCGATGATGCGGCGTCGGCATTGGGCTGATGACCTGCGATGACGTCTCGAGGGCATGGCTGGTGCCGCAGCAATTGTCAGCGACAGACTATTTCCCAGCAGTCTGGAAGCGTGCTTGGCCGACCTCGAGCGGCGCCTCGCCGCACTTGAATGAGAGCGCTCCGCGCGGCATCCGGGCTTGCTCCGGTCAGTGGCGTTGATGCGCTCGGCGCGCTGCTCGATGCCGGGTCGTCGCCGGCGTTGCGCGAGGCGGTCAAGGAAACGCTCGCCGCGATCGGCGTCGCGGCAGCCGCGGCGCGCTGCGGCTCGACGCCGGAAACCTTCCGGGATCTGGTCTATCGCAAGCGCGAGCCAGGCCATGGTGCGCGGGCGAGGCTGGCGCTGGTGGTCGGCTGGAAGGTCTAGCCGGCGCGGAGTTGTTCCGTGCGCGAACCCTGTCACGGCTGTTGACAAACGGTTGACACAGCCGTTTCTACACCAACGCGAAATCCCGTTCAAAATATGGAATTTTCTTTATTTATCAATCTGGTGCGGACGGCGGGAGTCGAACCCGCATACCCGAAAGTGCAAGATTTTAAGTCTCGTGCGTCTACCAGTTTCGCCACGTCCGCGGGCGGGACAGCGATAGCGGGCGGGCGCGGCCGGCGCAAGCCTGGCGCCGATGCGAAGTGCTCAGCGCCGATGCGCCGGCTTGTACCATTCGACCCCGTCCGGATCGACATAGAGCCCGGGTGGCACGTCGGAGCCGATCGTCTTCTCCTCCATCGGCACCGGCACCGTGTCGTCGCGGTCGCCCCGCTTCGTATAGGTGCCTGAGCCCTGGCCCGCGTGGCGATGGGCGCCACGGCCTGCATTGCTGACGAGGCCAATCACGCCCTGCCGGCCCGTCACCTTGTCCTGAAGCTCCGTCACCGGCCGCCCGACGAAGGCGACCTTGGTGCCGCCCTCCACGACGGGCAGCGCCCGCCGCGCGGCGCCCTCACCCGTGACGCGAACGCCGATGAAGCGCGGAACATAGCTCGCGCCGCCCTTGCCGAAGGCTTCCCAGCCGCCGGCCGAGACAATCTGGGCACCGCAGCGCTTGTGGCTGCGCTCGCAGGCGGCGCGCGACGCATAGCGCGGCGCACGCTGCTCGAATTCGGCGCGGGCGTTGCGATAGGCGAATTCGCATTGATCTGCCGTCAACAGCCCCGCTTCGATGCATTCGTCGCGGCGGACATAGGTCGAGCCGGGCGACTGAGCGGCGAGATCGGCGGGGTTAGCGAAGGAGAGAACGGGTGCGAGCGTAGCGACCCGCAACGTGGCGAGGATCGTGGCCGGAATCATCATGGCGCGTAAGAGCATGATGATTATGGCATTACAGCAGCGAGCGCCGGGACGCAGCAAGCTCGCGTGTCGAGCCATAGTCGATCTTGCCGTTGCCGAGCACCGGGATCGCCTGCGTCACCAGGATCGCGCGGGGCACCCACAGCTCGGGGAAGCCCTCCGCCTTCGCCGCCTCCTGCAAGGCCGCACGGTCGGCATCGGGCTTCTCGGTGACGAGGACCAGCTGCTCGCCCTTGCGCGCATCCGGCAGGCCAACGACGACGTGGTTCTGGTCGGGCCAGATCTTCGCGATCATGCTTTCGACCGCCGCCAGCGAAACCATCTCGCCGCCGAGCTTGGCGAAGCGCTTGGCGCGCCCGCGGATCGCGACGAAGCCATCGTCGAGGACGACGATATCGCCGGTGTCGTGCCAGCCGCCTTCGGGTGGGACGACGCGGCCGGGTTGCTCGGCGTCGAGATAGCCGAGCATGACGTTCGGACCGCGCACGGTCAGCCGCCCACCCTCGTGGATGCCCTCGACCGGCTCCAGCTTCGCCTCGATACTAGGCAGGAGCTTGCCCACGGTCGCGTCGCGGATGGCGGCCGGCGTGTTGACGGCGAGCACCGGCGAGCATTCCGTGCAGCCATAACCTTCGAGGATGGTCGTGCCGTAGGGCTCCCACATCCGCCGTGTCTCGGGCTTGACCCGCTCGGCGCCGGCGACGACGTAGCGCACGCTGCTGAGGTCGTCGGCATCTGCAGCACGCGCGTAACCTTGCAAGAAAGTGTCGGTGGCGAGCAGGAAGGTCGCTTTCGTCTCGCGGATCAGCTTCGGCACCTGCTTGTAGTGCAGCGGGCTCGGATAGAGCACGACCTTCATGCCGTGCAGCAGCGGCACCATCATCCCGGCGGTCAGCCCGAAGGAATGGAAGGCCGGCAGCGGGTTCATGAAGACATCCCGCTCCGAGATCGCGCCGGCGGCATGGGCGAAGACCTGCCGGGCATTCGAGACGATATTGGCATGGCTCAGCACCACGCCCTTCGGCTTGCCTTCGGTCCCCGAGGTGAAGAGGATCACGGCCGGATCGTCGGGCCCGGCCTCGTGCTGACGGTGCGCCAGCCCCGGAACCAGGCTCATCAGCGCGCCTAGCGCCTTGTCGAGGCTGGTGATCTGCTTGCGGACGTCTTCGAGATAGACGACCTGCCGGCCCTCGCCGAGCGCAGCGATCTCCTCGTCGAGCTTGCCCTGATCGACGAAGCGGCGCGAGGTCAGGATGGTCTTGAGCTGCGCGAGCTCGCCAGCCGCCTTCAGGTTGCGGACACCCGCTGTGAAGTTAAGCATCGCCGGCACGCGGCCATAGGCCAGGAGCGCGAACAGCGTCACGCCCATGCCCTGCATATTGGGTAGCAGCACGCCAACATGCTCGCGCGCCCCCGTCATCGCGGCGAGCTTCCGGCCGAGCACGAGTGCACCCAGCACGAGATTGCCGTAGCTGACCGGCTTGCGCTCGGGGTCCTCGAACGCGATCCGCTTGCGACCGTGCTTCGCCACGGTCTGAAGCAGCGCGCGGAAGATCGTGATCCGCGCGCCGGCGGCATCGAAGCTGCTGACGGCCATGTCCGGTGCCCCTTCCGGTCGGCGTTTCCCTGCCCGTCAACCTAATGGGATCGGCGCGTGTTTCAACGGAAGGCTTAGCCGAAGGCGCCGATCTCATGCTGGATCGCGCCGGAAATCTCGCGGACCAGATCGAACAGCTCCAGCATCGGCGCGAAGAGGTCGCGGTGCAGCGCCTCATAGGTGCCGCCCTCGCGAGGACCGGGCGGCTCGCCGAAATCGAGGCCGATCGTCGGGTCAGGCGCCTGCGGGAATATCTCCGCCATCAGCGCGAGGCAGGCCGGCACGTCGAGCCGCAGCAGCCGCTCGACCAACGCCTCGCGCGTCAGCCCCGCATGGGGGCGGAAATCCGGGATATGCGCGAAGCCGAGCCAGATGCGATGCATGGCCGCGAGCCTCAGCGCGTGCAGGGCGACGAGCCTGGCCGGCATCTGCGGCGCATCCTGCGCCACCACCCTGAGCTTCAGCGCATCCGCCGAGAGGCGCCAGAACAGCCGCCGCAGCGACGGCGCCAGTTCCAGCCGCGACAGCGCCTCGGCGACGGCCAGCAGCTCCTCGCGGCGCCCTTCCCGCTCCGTCCGACCCGCGCGATCGAACCAGCTGCCGGGGTCGAGCGAGTCGAGATAGGCGCGCAGGACGTCGAGATCGCTGTTCGCCATCGCGGCGGCGGCGAGCCGATAGGCGCGGTCGAAACGCTCCGAGCGCTCCCGCATCTGGCGGAACAGGTCGGGCGAGCGCGAGGCGGCGTGGCCGATGCCGTGCAGGCTGTTCGCCATCCAGCCGAGCTGCTGCAGGATGGCGTTGTTGGGAATGGCCCTGAGCTCGCGCGGGTGGCGAATGCGCGTCGGCCCGCCGGCGTCGCTCTGCCGCGCCGCCGGGCGCGAGCCGGTCTTGTCGAGTAGCGAGGGGCCGAAGGTGCCGATCAGCGCCGCATAGCCCGGATCGTCGACCAGTACGTTCATCTCCTCGCGCACGGTCTGAAAGAACTCGCTGGCGAAGTCCGGTTCGTCATAAATCGGGTCGGACGCGCTTTCGGCCGGCGCGAGGACGGCTTCTGCAATGCGCCCGACGGTGGCGCCGGCAAGCTGCGGCGTGCCGAATAGCAAATAGCCGTCGCTGCCCTGGAAACTCGTTTCCCGCACCGTGCGGATGCCGGCCTTGGCGAAGGCCTGCCGGGCGAAGGCGGGGTCGAGATAGGCCAGCCGGTCGGCGAGGCTGTCGGGATGGGCGCCCCGCCCCACCGACTCGCCATGGGTGTCGAAGATGACGAGCTCGACATCCTCGAGCTTGTAGCGGCTCAAAAGCTCGCAGATGCGGATGCGCAGCCGCTCAACCCAGAAGGTCGAGGCCACCTGCCCGATATAGCGGCCGGAGTCGGAATAGCCGAACTGGATGCACAGCCGCCCATGACTCTTGAGGTAGTCGCGGAAATGCGGGCTGCGCAGCGCCTCATCGATGATGCGCGGCCCCTGCTCCAGCGCATCCGAGGTTTCGAACAACGGCGAGATCTCGATGCGGTCGGCGATGCCGAAGCGGCTCGCCAGCCACAGCGCGCAGAGCAGCGTGTAGCCCGTCTCCGTCTCCGCGATGAGGAAGCGCACCGGCTTCGAGCCGTCGAGATGCTTCACGATCTGCGCGGTCGTCATCATCATCCGCGTGGCCGAGGCACGTTCGGCAGCGAGCGCCCCGAAATCCACCGCTACCGGCTCGACCTCGGCCAGCGCCGCATTGGCAGCGGCGAGGAAGGCGCGCCGCTGCGCCGGCTGGCTCGGCTCCTCCTCCAGCGGGATGACGGAACGCAGCGCGTTGTGGAGCTGCGACGCGTTGAGCCGGAAATGCGGCAGGGCGATCGAGACCCCGTGCGCCAGGCTGCCCGCCCGGATCAGCGCCAGGGTCAGCCTGGTCGCGTCATCGGAAGCCTCGTCCAGCGCCGCATCGAGCGCCGCGATCAGGCGGGAGGCTTCCGGCAGCGCCGTCTCGCGCTCATGCACCAGAGACAGGGCGAAAGCCTGCAGCGCCGGCAGCGAGGGCTGCGTCGATATCTCCGGGGCCAATGCGAGCTGCCGCTCGACCGCCGCCAACGCCTCGCTCACCAGCTTGTGCACACCCTCCGCCGCCGGAACCTCCGGCAATTTCTCCAGGATGCGCGCGAATTGCCCGCGCTTCGATTCCAGGCGGTAGCGTAACGTATCCCACCAGCCGATATCAGTGCGCCCATCCGTGTCGCAGCCGACCCAGGAGGCGAGTGTGACTGGCTTTGGCCCGAGTTCAGTCCATTGCTCGGGCCAGCGCTCGCGGGCGGTCATGAAGATCGCGGCGTTCAGGCGATCGATGGCGTCGCGCGCATGGCGCACCGCGTACCGCGCCTGCTCGAACTCGTCCTGCAAGGTGATCCGGCCGTCAGGACGGAAGCTCAGCCCGGACTCGTCGAGGACAGCCTGCCCCTGCGTGCCGCCCGAAGCGAGATCGGCCAGCGCATGGCAGAGCCTGCGCGCCATCCCGAAGGTCGGATGCGCGGTGAACACGGCGGCGAAGCGCACGCGTTCCACTGCCTGCTGGTAATCCGCGAAAGAGGAGGCCTGCGCCGCGACCTCACCGGCCAACCCCGCGAAGACGGCCTCTTCGTCCTTCTCCAGTCCGACATAGCGCGAGACCCGCGTCGCGCGCTGCCGCAGGGCTTGCCGGCCGAGATGGCGCACCAGCTCGCCCACACCCTCGCGCGTCAGCTCGCCGCGATCCATCAGCCGGGTCAGCCAGAGCGTCACCCGCAGGACAGGATTGCCGAAGGGGTCGTCGCGGGATTCGCGGCGCGCCCGCTCGATGCGGGTCAGCAGTTCCTCCGCCAGCACCTCGGTGTCGGGGGCTGACTGGGTTTCCTTCGCGACTGTCACGGCCATGACCACCCCTCCCGTGGTGCGCCCGACTTCGCCAGCGCGGCCGGAGCTTGCTGCATTGCAGCATCGCGCGACCATCGCCGCAAGCCGGAAGCGCGATGGCTCCTCGAATATTTTCTACCCGGATTATATTGCGCCGAGCAAATCACCCGGGTAATAAACCTGCAATCGAGGAGCACCGATGTCCGTTCATTCGCCCAGATCCTGCACCGCCTTCCACGACGCCCGACGCATCGCGAGCGGCCCGCTGGTCGAGGTCGCGCTCGCTGTGAAAGCGGCGCTTGCGGCCGATCCCACCGCCGCCATCCTCAGCTTCGACGACGCGACCGGAAAGGTCATCGATCTCGACCTGCGCGGCAGCGATGCCGAGATCACGGCCCGACTATCCGCTCCGGCGGGCGAAACCGCACAAGCCGCGCCACAGCCCGATGGCGGGGAAACATCGCGTGGCCGGGGCCGACCCAAGCTGGGCGTGGTCGCACGCGAGGTAACCCTGCTGCCGCGCCATTGGGACTGGCTCGCGCTGCAGCCGGGTGGCGCGTCACAGGCGCTGCGGCGGCTGGTCGACGAGGCCCGCCGCAACGATGGTGGGCGCAGCCGGGAACGGGCCGCGCAGACCGCGGCCTATGCCTTCATCTCGGCCATCGCGGGCGATCGCGAAGGTTTCGAGGAGGCCTCCCGCGCGCTCTTCGCCGCTGACCGCGAGCGCTTCGCGGAGCACAGTCGCAGCTGGCCGGCGGATATCCGCGCCTATGCCGAGAAGCTGATGGCCGGCCAGAGCGACGCAAGCGGCTGACCACGGAGTGGCACGCGCAGTGGACGGCACTGCCTGCGGCGGGAGCATCCCGGCATCCTCTCCGAGGCGGGTTGTCGCCAGCGCGCGCCGAGGGCATAGCGGCGCGCGATTGTCCCTCCCTGCCGACACCGCTTGCCGAAAGCCGCCGAGTTCATGACTTCCCGCACGCAATGGCTCGGCATTCTCTGCGGCCTCGCGACCGCGCTGATCTGGGGCGTGCAGTCGGTCGTCTCGCGGCACGCCATGCTGGTCGGGCTCTCGCCTGCGGATGTGACGATCCTGCGCTTTCTCGCGGCCTCGGCCGTGCTGCTGCCCTGGGCGCTGAAGAGGATGCGCCCCTTCCCCGTCGGCTCGATCGGCTGGCCGCGCGCCTGGGTCATCGCACTGCTGATCGGCCCGCTCTACAGCTTGACGCTCGTCGGTGGCGCCGCCTTCGCGCCGGCACTGCATTCGTCGATCATCTCGCCCGGTCTGATCCCGGTCTTCACCGCACTCGCGGTCTTCCTTGTCACGGGCGAACGCGCCGGACGGATGCGGCTTCTGGGCCTCGGTGTCATCATCATCGGAATCGCGATCTTCTCCCGCGATGCGCTGGCCACGACGGCGGCCCGGCCCGACGCCTGGATCGGCGACCTGCTCTTCGTGCTGGTAGCGGTGCTCTGGTCGATCTTCGGCCTGCTGGCCAGGCAGTGGAAGCTGAACTCGCTGGAGATCACCGTGGCGTCTTGCCTGCTCTCGGTGCCTCTGCTGCCGCTGCTCGCGCTGGTGCTGCCGATCAACCTGCTGCACGTCCCCCTGCGGGAAGTTCTGCTGCAAGCCGTCTATCAGGGCGTGCTGGTCGGGGTGGTCGCGCTCTATCTGTACGCCCGCACTGTCGCGACGCTGGGCGCCGGCAAGGCGTCTCTCTTCCTGCCGCTGGTGCCGGTGGCGACGGCGGCCGCCAGCGCCCTCTTCCTGGCCGAGACCCCGACCCCGACCGAGCTGGTCGGGATGGCGGTCGTGGTGACGGGCATGCTGATCGCCTTCCGCTCGCCCTCGGCGGGCTGAGCGGAGGCCGGCGCCTCAGCCCTGATGTCCCTTGGCGATGGGCTCGACATAGGAGAGCCCCATATCCCAGGGGAAATAGATCCAGGTGTCCTGGCTGACCTCGGTGACGAAGGTGTCGACCGTGGGCACGCCGGCGGGCTTTGCATAGACCGTGGCGAAATGCGCGTTCGGCAGCATTTCGCGCACGACGCGGGCGGTCTTGCCGGTATCGGTCAGATCGTCGACGACGAGCACGCCCTTGCCCCGGCCGTCGCCGATGCCCTTGATGTTCGGCGCGATGTCCTTGAGCACCTTGAGCTCGGACTGGTTCTTGTAATCGTGATAGCTCGCGACGCAGACCGTCTCGATCAGCCTCAGGCCCAGCTCGCGGCAGATGATCGCCGCCGGCACGAGGCCGCCGCGCGTGATGCACACCATCGCCTCGAAGGGGCCCTTCTCGGCCAGCCGCCAGGCGAGTGCGCGGGCATCGCGGTGGAACTGATCCCAGGAAACCGGGAAAGCCTTGTTCGAGGTCGGTTCGGCCATGGCGCTACGCTCCGGACTGCTGGAGCCGGGGCCGACCGGGTCATCTCGATCCGCTCGGGAAATCCGTCTCTCGTGCTTGCGTCGGCGCAACGGCGCCGCTCGTGTCGGAAAACCCTATCAAGGCGCGGCTGGCAAGAGGCTTCGCGCCAGCGATCCCCAATCCGGATCGTCGCGGCGCAGTCAGCTCAAGAGCTTTGCCCGCTCGACCTCGACCATGGCCTTCACCTCGGCCATCGCGGCTTCAAGCTTCTGCGCGTCACGGGAGCGCACGACGATGTTGGTGTCGGGGCCAGTCTCGGACCAGAAGGGATAGGACCCGATCGAGACCTCCGGATGGGCCTGGGCGATCAGGGCCAACGGGCCGCCGATGTCGCCCTCGCGCAGCCCGGCCCGGATCGTGTCGGACAGCACCTTCCGGCCGGTCCTCAGCGTCGGCCCGACCACATCCATCATCGCTTGCATGATCGCCGGAACGCCGGCCATCACATAGACATTGTCGATATTGAAGCCCGGCGCCTTCGACACCGAATTGGCGATGAGCTCGGCGCCGGCTGGAATCCGCGCCATCCGCATCCGCGCCTCGTTCAGGTCGGCCGGCGAAAAGCGCTCCGCCAGCATCGCCACCGCGCGCGGATCGTGGTCGATCGAGACGCCGAAGGCGGCGGCGACGGAGTCCGCCGTGATGTCGTCATGGGTCGGGCCGATGCCGCCGGTCGTGAAGACATAGGTGTAGCGGCCGCGAAGCGCGTTCAGCGCGGCGACGATCTCGTCGGTGATGTCCGGCACCACACGCACCTCGCGCAGCTCGATGCCGATATTGGTGAGGTATTCGGCGATGTAGCCGATATTCTTGTCCTTGGTCCGCCCGGACAGGATCTCGTCGCCGATCACCAGGATCGCGGCCGTGACGATCGAGCCGTGAGGGTTGTCCGTGGCGGTCATGGCAGGTTTCCTCAGACGGAAGGCTTGCGTTCGAAGACGAGATTCAGCCGCGTCTGCACCACGAGCTTGTAACCGTTGCGCCCAAGCAGCCCGACGAGGTCGCTCTGCCAGCGCTGGCGCGAATCCTCGATGATGATGAAGCCGGGCCAGAGCGCCTCCGGCGCGTCCCGCAGGAAGGGTTCGAGGATGATGTCCTCCGCTCCTTCGACATCGAGCTTGATCGCGTCGATGCGGTCATAGCCCTCGCCCTGCACCAGCGCGAGCAGCGTCATCGCCGGCACCTTGACGGCCGTGGCGGTGCTCGAATTCAGGATGCGCACGCTCGACTCGCCGCGGTTGGCGGTGTCGATGAACAGGGTGAGTTCGCCAGGCTTGTCGGCCAGCGCGCAGGCCACGGCCTTGACCGTGCCGAAGGGGTTCTGCGCGATGTTGAAGGCGAGCCGCGCAAAGATCTCCGGCTGCGGCTCCACCGCCAGGATGCGGGCGCTTCGCCCGGCCCGGGCCGCCACAAAAAGCGAATAGGCCCCGATATTCGCGCCGACATCGATGAAGGTGAAGCCTTCGCGCAGCCGCGCCGCCAGCATCTCGCGCTCGGTCGCATCGAAATATTGCGGCGTGAACAGCACGCGCTTCTCGCAGACATTGCCGTCGGGGTAGAGCCGCATCCGAGCCCCCAGCGCCTCGATGTCGACGGGCGCGCCGTCGAGCGAGCGGAGGCCCAGCCGCCGCAACGCATAGGCGAACTTGCGCCCGAGAAAACTGTCGGACGCCGCGCGCGTCCATGCGATGATACGGGCGAGATAGGCTTTCGGCGCGAAGGCACCGAAGGGCCGGTCTTCCGCCTGGGACTGTTCTGGGATGGCCATGCGGCGCCTGATACACCGCGCTGCGCCCCCGCGCCAGCCGTGCGCGCAATCGGCTTGCACTACCGGTCAAACGCAATAGATAAAGAACCTGAGGAGTTTTCCGCGCGCGATGACATTCGAAGAAGCACTGGGACGCTCGCGCTCGCGCGAGCCGGCCATCAAGATTCATGGCCCCGAGGCCTTCGCGGCCCTGCATAAGGCCGGCCGTCTGACGGCCGAGGGCCTCGACATGCTCGGCTCTTATGTCAAGCCGGGCGTCACCACGCAGCGCCTCGACGAGCTCGCCTTCCAGTTCGCCATGGATCACGGCGCCTTTCCGGCGACGCTGTTCTACCGCGGCTACACCAAGTCGATCTGCACCTCGATCAACCACGTCGTTTGCCACGGCATCCCGGACGACAAGCCGTTGCGCGAGGGCGATATCCTCAACATCGACTACACGCTGATCGTCGATGGCTGGCACGGCGACTCGAGCCGCATGTACGGCGTCGGCGAAATCTCGCGCAAAGCCGAGCGGCTGGTCGAGATCACCCATGAGAGCCTGATGCGCGGCATCAAGGCCGTGCGGGCCGGCGCCACGACCGGCGACATCGGCTTCGCCATCCAGCGCTATGCCGAGGCCGAGCGCTGCTCGGTGGTGCGGGACTTCTGCGGCCACGGCATCGGCCAGCTCTTCCACGACGCGCCGAACATCCTGCACTACGGCAGCCCCGGCGAGGGCATCGAGCTCAAGCCCGGCATGGTCTTCACCATCGAGCCGATGATCAATCTCGGCAAGCCGGGCGTGAAGGTGCTCTCGGACGGCTGGACTGCAGTGACCCGGGACCGTTCGCTCTCCGCCCAGTTCGAACACCAGATCGGCGTCACCGAGACGGGTTGCGAGATCTTCACGCTCTCGCCCGCCGGGCTCTTCAATCCGCTCGCCGCCAGGTGAGCGGGATTGGCGGCCCGCCTGCGGCCGCCTTCGTGCTCAGAGAGCGTGGTCGAACGCGTCGGCGAACCGCTCCGTCGCGATCTCTCGTGCGTGCAGCTCGTCGAACCACTCGCCCTTGCTCGCGAACTCGCGCAAAGCGACGTGGATGACGTCACCGTTCGACTGCTGAGCGAACAGCGCGAGCCTCGCATTGAAGGCATCGATCATCACCGCGATGATCGCCCTGCAGAGGTCGGGTCTGTAGGCCGGATGCAGGCCGCGGAATTCCATCCCCTTGCCCAGCCATGGGCCATCCCGCTGGGGAATGGCATAGGCGTAGCCGTGAACGAGCAGCTTCGTCGCGGGCGACACGCGCCGCACGATCTTCAGCAATTCCCTGTAGAGGCCCATGACCTTGTCCAATGCGAGGACGAACTGGTCGTTGACGTACCAGGCCGCGTCGCTCGGGTCGGTATGGGCGATGTCGAACTGCCGCAGGAAGACCTCGATATGGCCCCCGCCGACGATATCGTGCCGCCTCCTGAGAACAGGAAATGCTTGAAGGCGCCGGTGCGCAGCGGCTCGACGAATTCCTTCTTCGCAAGCATCCCTTCCAGCGTGTCTCCCCATTTGGCCAGCGTCACCACGCGATGCGTCCGGCCAAGGAAGTCGATCAGCGTGCGCGGATAGATGAAGGGCGGCAGATCGAACCAGGAATCACCCTCCGCCAGGATCGTTGCGCCGAGCTCGGCGGCCGCCACGGCATCTTTCGCGCCATAGGCCTTCAGCGCGAAGGATCGCGGACGCTCGGCCGCGCGTGCCCGAGCGTCCGCGAGGTCGATATCGCGGGCGAGCGCGGTCGCCACGACCTCAGCCGAGCTTTCGAGGCCGGTGATGTCGACGGTGCGTGGATTGAACCGGAGTGCCGGAGAGAACGCTACCCTGCTGCTCTTGTCGATCAGGAAATAACGCTTCGCCGCTTCGGCAGATAATTCGCCGTTTTCAACTTGCGCGATGAGCTTTGCTAATGAGAGCTTGGCCGCCATTGGGTTTCTCCCATGGACGCCAGCCCCCATTAATCAGAGCAGACGTAACGGAACGTGTCAAAAAAATTGCACATATCCGCCCAGAACAACCATGAGCTGCATTACCACGGGCATCGCGAGCGCCTACGTGCCCGTTTCCAGGAGGCCGGCGCCGAGGCGCTGCCCGACTACGAGTTGCTGGAACTCCTGCTCTTCCGCTCGATCCCGCAGCGCGACGTGAAGCCGCTCGCCAAGGAGCTGATCCAGCGCTTCGGCTCCTTCGCCGAAGTGCTGGCCGCGCCGACCCATCGCCTGACCGAGGTGAAGGGCGTCGGCGAAGGCGTGGCGCTCGACCTCAAGATCGTCGAGGCCGCTCTGCAGCGCATGGCCAAAGGCGCGGTCGCAAAGCGGCCCGTCCTGTCGTCATGGTCCTCGGTGCTGGACTATTGCCGCATGGCGATGGCCTTCGCCGAGCGCGAGCAGTTCCGCATCCTCTTCCTCGACAAGAAGAACGCGCTGATCGCCGACGAGGTGCAACAGACGGGCACGGTCGACCACACACCCGTCTACCCGCGCGAGGTGATGCGCCGGGCGCTGGAGCTCTCGGCCTCCGCGATCATTCTGGTTCACAATCACCCCTCCGGCGACCCGACGCCGTCGGGCGCCGACATGCGGATGACCCGCGAGCTGGTCGACATCGCCAAGCCGCTCGGCATCGCCATCCATGACCACATCGTCGTCGGTCGCGACGGCCATGCTAGCTTTCGCAGCCTCGGACTGATCTAGGAGGCTGCCATGTCTCAGCTTCTCGTCAAGCGCGTCTACGATCCGCCCTCACCCAAGGACGGCACCCGCATCCTGGTCGACCGGCTCTGGCCGCGCGGCGTCACCAAGGACAGGATCGGGCTCTGGCTCAAGGACATCGCCCCCAGCGATGCGCTGCGGCGCGAATTCCACGGCAATCCCGAACGCTGGGAGGAGTTCCGGGCAGCCTACGCGACTGAGCTCGGCGCCGCCGCCGCCCAGGCAGCGCTCGCCATCCTCGACGAAAAGCGCAAGGGCGGCCCCGTCACACTGCTCTATGCGGCGAAGGACGATACCCGCAACAACGCCGAGGCGTTGCGGCTTTGGCTCGCGGACCGGGACCACCGCGGCAACAGCTGAGCGGTGGCAAAGCAGCCGGAGCCGCCTTAATGCGGGACCTGCCCAACAATGAGGCAGAGGCGCATTTTTTCCTAGTCAGCCCCCCTCTTCCCGAATGCTTGCGAATGCGCATAGGCTGCCTGAAAAGGGGACGGCGCGCATGGTCGCATTCGATGAAATGACCGGCTCGGGGGCTGAACTCAGGTCCGCCTACACCGCCCTTGACCGCTGGCTGAAGGAAACGCCGGCCGAGACGCTGGCGCTCCGGCGCAGCCAGGCGGAGCTGTTCTTCCGCCGCATCGGCATCACCTTCGCCGTTTACGGCGACGAGGAATCGACCGAGCGGCTGATTCCCTTCGACATCATCCCGCGCGTCCTGACCAAGCCGGAATGGGAGAAGCTAGAGAAGGGCCTGCGCCAGCGGGTCACCGCGCTGAACATGTTCCTGGCCGACGTCTACGGGCCGAAGGAATGCCTCAAGGCCGGCATCATCCCGCCCGATCTGGTCTATCGCAACGCCTGCTACCAGCTCGAAATGGTCGACTTCAAGGTGCCCCACGGCATCTATTGCCACATCGCCGGGATCGACGTGGTGCGGGTCGACCCCGACACCTTCTACGTGCTGGAGGACAATGCGCGCACGCCGTCCGGCGTCTCCTACATGCTGGAAAACCGGGAGGTGATGCTGAGGCTCTTCCCCGAGCTCTTCGCCATGCATCGCGTCGCGCCGGTCGACAACTACCCGGACCAGCTGCTCGCAACGCTGCGCTCGGTCGCGCCGCGCAGCGCGCCCTCCGACCCCAACATCTGCCTGCTGACGCCGGGCCAATACAACTCGGCCTTCTACGAGCACTCGTTCCTGGCCGACAAGCTCGGCATCGAGCTGGTCGAAGGCTCGGACCTGCTGGTCAAGGACGACGTCGTCTACATGCGCACGACCCAGGGGCCGAAGCGCGTCGACGTGATCTACCGGCGCATCAACGACGACTTCCTCGATCCATTGGTCTTCCGCGGCGATTCCATCCTGGGCGTTCCCGGCATCGTCGGCGCCTACAAGGCCGGCAACGTCACGCTCTGCAACGCCATCGGCACCGGCGTCGCCGACGACAAGGCGGTCTACAGCTACATGCCGGAGATCGTGAAGTTCTACACCGGCGAGGAGCCGATCCTGAAGAACGTGCCGACCTGGCGCTGCCGCGAGCCAGAGGCCAACGCCTATGTGCTCGACAATCTGGAGAAGCTCGTCGTCAAGGAGGTGAACGGCTCCGGCGGTTACGGCATGCTGGTCGGCCCTCACGCCAACAAGGCGCAGATCGAGGCCTTCCGCCGCAAGCTCAAGGCGAGCCCTGAAGGCTTCATCGCCCAGCCGACACTAGCGCTCTCGACCTGCCCGACCTTCGTCGCCTCGGGCGTGGCGCCGCGCCACGTCGATCTCCGACCCTATGTGCTTTCCGGCGCCAACGGCATCTCCTGCGTGCCCGGCGGGTTGACGCGAGTGGCGCTCAAGGAAGGCTCGCTCGTCGTCAATTCCAGCCAGGGCGGCGGCACGAAGGATACCTGGGTGCTCGACGCATGACGGGCGCCCTCATTCCTCCCGCCCAACCATCGCCGGCCGGATCATCTCCGGCCCTGTCGCGGAAAGGCTCTCGCTAACCATGCTCTCGCGTACCGCCGACAGCCTTTACTGGGTTTCCCGCTATGTCGAGCGAGCCGAATATCTCGCCCGCATTCTCGACGCGACGACCCGCCTGACCAACCTGCCGACCACCTATGGCGGCGCCGGCACCGAGTGGCAGAGCGCCGTCTCGACAGCCGGCTGCGAGGAGACCTTCGCCCAGGCCTATGGCGAAGCGAACGAGCGCAATGTCTGCGACTTCCTGACCTTCAACCCCGACAACGCCTCCTCCATCCGCAACTGCCTCGCTTTGGCGCGCTCCAACGCGCGCGCCGTGCGCACCGCGTTGACCTCCGAGATGTGGGACGCGCTGAACACCGCCTGGCTGGAGCTGCAGCGTTTCGAGAAGACGCGCATGGACCGGGAGGAGTTCGCCCGCTTCCTCGACTGGGTGAAGAACGTCTCGCTGGTCTTCGATGGCTCGGCGTACCGAACGATGCTGCGCGACGACAGCTACTGGTTCTCGCGGCTCGGCGTCTATCTCGAGCGCGCCGACAACACCGCCCGCATCCTCGACGTGAAGTATCATGTGTTGCTGCCGGCCGACGAGCAGGTCGGCGGCTCGCTCGACTATTTCCAGTGGACCACGGTGCTGCGCGAGGTCTCGGCGCTCACCGCCTATCACTGGGTCTATCGCGAGGCGGTAAAGCCGATCCTCGTCGCCGATCTGCTGATCCTGAACCGGCGCATGCCGCGCTCGCTTGCGGCCTGCTACGAGAACATCTCGCGCTTCCTCGATCTGCTCGGCGACGCCTATGGCCGGCAGGGCCCGTCCCAGCGCCAGGCGCGCAAGACGCTGGCCGGCCTCAGCAACACGAAGATCGACGACATCTTCGTCCACGGGCTGCACGAATTCATCGAAGATTTCATCACCGAGAATAATCGCCTCGGCAACACCATCTTCGAGCAATATCTGCAATGAGCGGTTCGCTCGCGGCGCGGCCGGCGGACAGAGGCTAGGGTCTGTACTCACGATGCGGATCAGGATCTCCCACGCGATCAGCTACGAATACGCGGAGCCCGCGCGACACATCACGCAGATCCTGCGCCTGACCCCGCGCGACCATGACGGCCAGCACGTCATGTCCTGGCGCATCGAGCCCAGTGTCGACGGCCGCCTGCGCGCCTCGCAGGACGCCCATGGCAATATCGTTCACAGCTTCTACGACGAGGGGCCGATCTCCTCGCTCTCGATCCGCATCGACGGGCTGGTCGAGACGCTCGACCTCGCCGGCGTGGTCCGCGGCAGCGAGCGGGTGCCCTGTGAGGTCTATCGGCGCGACACGCTGCTGACCGGGCAGGACGATGCGCTGCGCAGCTTTGCCGAAGAGGCCGCCACCGGCGCAGGCACGCAACTGTCGCAGATGCATGCTCTGATGGCGGCAGTCAGCGACCGGATGGACTGCGTCGAGGCAAGCGGCCGCCGCGGCGTCGGCGCTGCCGCGGCCTTCGCCGCGCAGAAGGCGATCGCGCAGGACATCGCCCATGTCTTCATGGCCTGCGCACGGCATCTGGGCCTGCCGGCGCGCTATGTCTCCGGCTATGTCGCCGAGGCGGCCGGCCTGCCCCATGCCAATGGCGCCCATGCCTGGGCCGAGGTCCATGTCGACGACTACGGCTGGATCGGTTTCGACTGCGCCAACGGTTTGTGTCCGATCGATACTCATGTCCGTGTCGCCGTCGGGCTGGACTATGCCGATGCCGCGCCGGTACGCGGCTCGCGCCAGGGCGGAGAGGGCGAGAGCCTGAACGTCATCGTCAGCGCCCGCGAGAGCGAAGGCCGCTTCGCCAATCAATGATCGTGCACCCCGGAACGGGGGCGACAGACTGCGAGGGACGGACATCGTGACTTACTGTGCCGGAATCCTCGTGAAGGACGGGCTCGTGATGATCGCCGACACCCGCACCAACGCTGGGCTCGACGACATCTCGACCTATCGCAAGCTTCATCTCTTCTCCTGGCCGGGCGAGCGCAATTTTGGACTGATGACGGCGGGCAATCTCTCGATCACCCAGTCGGTCGTGAGCCTGCTGCACGAAGGCCTGCCGAATCCGGAAACCGGAGAGATCGATACGCTGCACGATGCGCCTACGATGTTTCGCGCAGCCCAACTCGTCGGAAACTGCATCCGCCATGTCCGCGAGATGGACGGCGCCGCGCTCGAGGAGGCGCGGGTCAAGTTCGACATCTCGATCCTGTTCGGCGGCCAGATCACGGGCGAGCCGATGCGCCTCTTCATGATCTACGACGCCGGCAACTTCATCGAATGCGGTGTCGACTCGCCTTTCCTGCAGATCGGCGAGCACAAATACGGCAAGCCCATCCTCGACCGGGCCGTGACCTTCCAAACACATCTCTACGACGCCCTCAAGGTCGGGCTGATTTCGATGGATTCGACGATGCGCTCGAATCTCGGCGTCGGTCTGCCCATCGACCTGCTCGTCATGAGACGGGACGCGACCGAGCCCGAGCTCAACCGCCGGATCGAGGCGGGCGAGCCCTATTTCCACGATCTGCGCGAGCGCTGGTCGGCCGCGCTGCGAGCCGCCCATCTCGCGATCCCGAGGCCCCCTTACGGTCCGGCCGAAGGGTGAGCCTTCTCGCGGGCATGTATTCGATCGAAGCAACGGGATATCAATAATTGGGCAGTTAAGTCGGTTCTCTAAGATCTGTCTCGGATAACCGATGCCTCAACCGCTTGCCGCGAAGATGACGAACGCGGGTTCATCCGCTCGCATGTTCGCGAGCACGGTGGTGACGCTTGGCTGCGCCTTCATCGTGCTGATGGCGGCCGGCGTCGCCGTCGTCACCGCCCTCACCCGCGAAGCGAATCGCCTTGAGGCGCAGCGCCAGGCGGAGCGCATCGAGGCGGCCGTCAACGGCCAGATCCGGCTGAGCGAGCTGAGGCTCGAAGGCCTGATGTCGACGAACGACCTCGCCGATGCGCTCCAGCAGCCGCAGCAGATGCCAGCGCTTCAGGCGACACTCAAGCGCCTGCGCAGCCAACTTCTGGATTTCGACGGCGTCCACATCGTCTCGATGAGCGGCAGCGTCGTCGCGAGCATCGAGAACATGGTGCCCACCGCCCAGGGGCAATCCGAGGGACAGCGGCATCTGAACGCCTTCCTGAGCGGCGCGAAGAGCCCGACCGTCTCAGTCGTGATCGGCGACGAAGCCCTACCCCAGACGGGCCCGACGCGCACGATGGTGCTCAATGACAGCGGCGAGACCCTGCTGCTGACCGCGATCGACCTGTCGCGCATCATGCCGATCGACGTCTCCAGCATGCGCGATCAGCTCTCGCTCATCGCCTACCGGCATATCAGCGCCAGCATGCTTTCGGAGCTCGCGGAGCGCTATCGCGTCGCCGACATCCGCCTCGTCTCCTCGTTCCCCACTGATCCGTCGTCGGTCCTCGCGCTGCGGGCTCCCGACGGAACGATCGGCGCCTGGCTCACCTGGTCGCCGGCCCGCCCGGGCGACGCCATGCTGCATCGGTTCCTCTGGGCCCTGATCCTGGTCGCCCTGCTCTTCTCGGGAATCTTCGTCTTCGTCGTCCAGCGGCTGCGCGCCGCTGCCGAGCAGATCGAGCTGCGCGAGCGACAGATCCAGCGGCTGGCAGGGCAGGACGAACTCTCGCTGCTGCCCAACCGCCGTAGCTTCGACCTGACGCTCGACCAGAGCCTCGCCGATCTCGCCCAGTCCGGAGCGGCGCTGGCCGTGGTGCTGATCGACCTCGATCGCTTCAAGGCCGTCAACGACACCTACGGCCACACGGCCGGCGACGAATTGATCCGGCAGGTCGCGTCGCGGCTCTCCGGCGCGCTGCAGCCCGGCGACACGGTCGCGCGCCTCGGCGGCGACGAGTTCGGCATCATCCGCACCCATCTGCCAACTCAGGCCGGCTGCGCGGCGCTTGGCGAACACATCCTGGCCTGCCTCACCGAGCCCTTCATCGTCATGGATGTCGAGGTCACCATCGGCTGCTCGATCGGCATCGCCATGGCCCCGCGCGACGCCACGAACCGCGAGACCCTGCTCAAGCTCGCCGACACCGCCCTCTACGAAGCCAAGAACGGCGGCCGCAACCGCTATTCCTTCTTCGAGCCGCAGATGAACCGTTCGCTGCAGCTCAAGCGGATGGTCGAGGACGATCTTCGCCGCGCGATCGAGAACGACGAGCTGACGCTGCACTATCAGCCGCAGGTCTCCGTCGATGGCTCGACCATCGTCGGTGTCGAGGCACTGGTGCGCTGGCCGCATCCCGAACACGGCATGATCCCGCCTTCGGACTTCATCGCCATCGCCGAGGAGCGCGGCCTGATCGTGCCGCTGAGCGAATGGGTGCTGCGCCGCGCCTGCACCGAGGCAAAGCGCTGGGAAGGCGTCCGACTGGCGGTCAACGTCTCGCCGATCCAGTTCCGCCACAAGGACTTCGTCGCCAACGTCATCCGCATCATCCAGGAGACCGACTTCGATCCGACGCGGCTGGAGCTGGAGCTCACCGAAGGCGTGCTCATCGAGGACGCCGACGCGGCCGAGGCGGCGATGATGGACATTCGCGCCCATGGCGTGGGCCTGGCGCTCGACGATTTCGGCACCGGCTATTCGAGCTTGATCTATCTGCGCCGATTCGCCTTCGACAAGATCAAGATCGACCGCTCCTTCCTCGAATACATGGAAGCGACCGGCGAATCCGCGATCCTCGTGCACTCGATGGCGCATCTGGGCCGCGCGCTCGGCCTGCGCGTCTGCGCCGAAGGCGTCGAGACGGCCGAGCAGCACCGCTTCCTGCAGGCGATCGGCTGCCACGAGCTCCAGGGCTTCCTCTTCTCCCGCGGCGTTCCGGCCGAGCAGATCGACCGCCTGCTCTCGGTGGACAACCCCTTCTCCGAAGTGCTCTCGGCGGCCTGAAGCCGGTGTCCTTTCCATGCGAGCGCTCATCCTGAGGAGCGCTTCGTCCGAAGCGCGGCTCGAACGATGTCGCGGGAGTCTCCAGCGCCGTCTGGACCATCCTTCGAGACGCCGCTTCGCGGCTCCTCAGGATGAGGGCTGCCGATGTCACGGGCGAATGGTTAGAAGAACAATTCGTGGATGCCGCTGAAGATCGCATAGGCGAAGCCGGCGCTGAGCAGCAGCCCGGCCGCGCCGAAGACGGCGCCCGCGATGATCAGCACACCGTCGCGCTCGACGAGGCCGAGCCCGACGAGACAGACCGCGAGGCCGAGCGGAATCTGGCCAATGAAGGGCGCGGCGAGGATGAGCCCTAGCGCCAGGATCAGGATAACCAGGCCGAGCACGGGAACGGCATAGGCGCCGCCCAGCATGGTCAGGCGCGGTTTCGAGAAGCGTTCCAGCCGCGTCAGCGCCGGCAGCGCCCGCGCGACGGCGCGGGTGAGCTCCGGCTTGCCGATGCTGCGCTTCAGCAGCGCCTGCGGCAGCCAGGGCGTCCGGCGCCCCATCAGCATCTGCACGCCGACGAAGGCGAGCACAAAGCCGCAGACCAAAGGGATGGGCGGTGGCATCGGCAGGCAGTTTGGCAGGCCGAGCAGCACGACGAGCAGCGCATAGGCCCTGTCCTGTAGCGCGGAAATGATGGTGCCGACCGCAATCCGCTCCCCGGGCAGGCCAGCCAGCGCCGTCAGAAGTCCAGAGGTGCGCAGGGACGATGACAAGGGGAGCGAGGCCGTGCCTTAGAGCCGGACCCGAGCCCGGCCCTAAACGAGTGGTAGCGAACGCATCTGACCGGGCCGAGGCAATCCGATCGGTACGCTTACTAGCGGAGCGCCCGCGTAGCATGGCCGGGCCGTCGCCAACAAGCGCGCCCGACGCAAACGGCTCCCGTGTTCAGTGCAGCGTCAGCACCCCGTTCAAGGCGCGGATCTCGGCCGGGCGGATCAGCCGCGCGTGCGAGACCGTGACGGAATGCAGCGGCCCGTCGAGTTCCCGCTCCCAGAATGCCAGGAAATCCAGCAGCACCGGAAAGCGCGGCGCCAGGTCGTATTGCTGCCAGATATAGGTTTGCAGGACGCTGCGGTGATCCGGCATCCGGTAAAGGATCCTCGCCGTGGTCAGCCCGTAGCCTTCCAGCTGTCGGATGAAGTCCGTCGAGACCATCGCAACCTCCCTTTCCGTCACGGAATGAAAGTTTTGCCGGATAAGCCGAGACTGCTCCCGCCTGGTTAACGAATGCTTGCAAGTCTAATGCCGGGCTGCTCAAATACCAACGCGTGTCACGGCCTGAGGGTCCATCGGCACGGCCGGCGCTGGGGGGCGTGCGTGGCGTATGGGTGGGGCAAGGCCGGTATGGCCGGGCTGGCGATTCTCGTCGCAGCCGCCCCTTGTGACGCGGCCGGCGCTGAAGAGGGCGAGGACGAACGCCCCCCTCTCTCGATGGTGATCTTCGGTTCCATGGAAGCCGGCCAGACGAAGAGCTTCGCCTCGATCGGCATGAAGCGCGCCATCGGTGGCGGGCTGGCCGAGAGCGGCTTCCGGCTCTTCATCAAGGCGGGCGGCTCGCGCGAGGAGACCCGCCGGCGACCACCGCACGGCAAGACCGACAAGGCCGAAGCCCAGTCGATGCTCGGCTATGAATGGCGCATCGGCAGCACGTTCTTCGCGCTCTATGCCGGTTCCGATGCCGAGACCGAGCGGCGCATCGAGCCCTTCTTCTTGGGCCTGTCGACACGCTACGGGGCCAGGCTCCAGGCCGATCTCTGGATAACGCCGGCCGAGGGCATGATGCTCCAGGCCGGCGGCTATGCCTCGACCCTGGACCGCCGCCTCTGGGGGCGCTTCGCCACTGGCTGGCAGATGCCGACGGGCTCCTATTTCGGGCCGGAAGCCGAGGCCTATCGCGAGCGGGACTACAGCAAGTTCAGGCTCGGGCTGCATCTCACGGGCCTGCGCCTGCTCGGTGTCGAATGGCGACTCTCCGGCGGTTGGCAGAAGACGAGCGACCGGCCTTCCGAGGCCTACGGCACGCTCGGGTTGCACTGGCTGCGCTGAGGCGGACTTAGATCGCCCCGCGTCCTGTCGGGACGCGAAGTGGCGATCCAACCTTTTGCTTCAGCATCGGACCGAAAAGTGG
>UCLR01000069.1 GCA_900473415.1 Hyphomicrobiales bacterium | reverse complement strand
TGTAGGCGCAAAGTTAAAATGTCTCACCGTGGCAAACTAGGAATGTCACACTCCCCTTGGACGGATGGGCATGGGGGTCTGGCATGGGGTGGGTCGAGATGAGCGAACGAGAGCTTCGCCGCGCTGAGGTACTGTCGGCGGTCAAGGCGGGTCGCTTGACGATGACGGCGGCGGCCGAGGTGATGGGCGTCACGCGACGCCAGGCGCACCGACTGGCGCTGCGGTTCGCGGATGATGGTGCGGCCGGCCTTCGCCACCATGGCCGCGGTCGACCGTCCAATCGTTTGCTGGGCCCGCATCTTCGGGAACTGGCCATCGCCCATGTCAGCGAGCGCTACCGGGATTTTGGACCGACCTTTGCCAGCCAGATGCTGTTGGAACGCCACGGCCTGAGCGTCTCGCGCGAGACGCTGCGCAAATGGATGAGCGAGGAAGGTCTCTGGCTTTCGCGCAAGCAGCGCCGGCAGTTTCACCAGCCCCGTATTCGCAGGGACCACTTCGGCGAGCTCGTTCAGATTGACGGCAGCGAACATCACTGGTTCGAGGATCGCGGCCCGCGCTGCACGTTGATTGTCTTCATCGACGATGCGACCGGTTGCCTGGTCGGGCTGCGTTTCGTCCCGTCAGAGAGCGCTTTTGCGTATTTTGAGACGCTGAGGGACTATCTGACGAGCCACGGGCGCCCCCTCGCCTTTTATTCCGACAAGCACTCGATCTTCCGGGTGTCGAAGACTCAGGCTCAAGGTGGTCAGGCCATGACCCAGTTCGGCCGGGCCCTGAGCGAGCTGAGCATCGAGATCCTCTGCGCGAACTCGAGCCAGGCCAAAGGGCGGGTGGAGCGTGTGAACCGCACGCTGCAGGACCGCCTCGTCAAGGAGTTGCGCCTCGAAGCTATCGCGACGATCGACCAGGCGAACGCCTACCTGCCAGCCTTTATGGCGCGCTTCAACGAGCGCTTCGCGACGGCGCCGGCCCGGCCAGAGAACCGGCATCGGCCGCTGGAGCATACGGTGCGGCAGCTCGACACGGTTCTGGCCTGGCGGGAACAGCGCTATGTCACGCAACAGCTAGCGCTGTCCTATGACAGCAAGCGGATCATCCTGGAGGAGACGCCGGTGACGGCCGGCCTGGCCGGCAAATACGTCGAGACCTACGAGTTTCCCGATGGACGGTTCGAGGTGCGCTGGAAAGGCCTCGCTCTGCCATATCGGGTGTTCGACAAGAAGCAGCGGGTCACGCACACGGCGATCGTCGAGAACAAGCGGCTTTCGGAAGCGCTGGCCTGGGTGAAGGCTCGTCAGGATGAGATTCGACCGGTCCGGACCAAGACGAACAGCGAGGCCGGCGGCTACATCCCACGCTCCGGGCGGCGCCGAGGTCCGATCTCCTTCGTCGACCGCCACGCCGCGGCGAAGGGATCACGGCCTGTTTGAGCGCCCTCCTTCGCGCGAACACGGCGCCATGCCCTCCCCTTTCCGGACGTTTGGAATGTCTCAGAAGGGCCGTTGTCTGCCTTTGCTCCGTTTCCGGTAGCCGGATGTTCCTCACGGGCATTGCGGCAGCCCTGATTTGTCTTCCTCACGCCCGTCGGGAGAGGCCTGAGCGCCACTCATACCGCCTCTGCCGGGGCTGCTGCGAGATGTGAGGTCTGCGCAGCCCCGGCAGAGGCTCTGTCGCGCCCTGTGACATTTCTAAATTGCAAAAACCTGAGACATTTCAATGGGGTTGCAACAG
>UCLR01000026.1 GCA_900473415.1 Hyphomicrobiales bacterium | reverse complement strand
GGTGATGAGGGGCGGGGATAAGTCGAAGTGCCCGATACCAGCCCTTTCCCGGCATCCAGGGAGTCTGCTTTCGGGCAGCCTGGTTGGCGCGCGGGTCGATGAAAAAAGTGGTCCGTTCCCGACGTTTGAAAGGTCCGCTTCCACGCGGTTCCGTTCTGGGGCCGGGCGCACGGGCGGAATTGGCGCATCCGAGTATCGGCATCGTTCAAACTGCCGGTCTTTGATTGGAGATTTGAGCTGGCGCAACGAACACCACAGCCGACGCGTCGACAGTCACGCCGGGATGTGGAGGTAGCCATGTAAATCGTTGAATTGGTTCGCCAACGGTGGCGCGTTCAATTGTTCCTGAGAAAACGCGAGGCACCCGGTCAGGTTACGATCGCCGAGCTGGCCCGAGACAATGCCATCCCCGAGGCTGATTTCCGCCGGCTCCTTCCCGTAGCGACACCTATTCTGCGCTGCTTGGCCGACTGCTTCAGAGCTTGGGGGATCGACCCGGAACATCTCACCCGCAGGCATCCGGGCGTCATACGGGATATGGCGGTCGTTTGCTCGCGACGCACCATGGCGCGCCGATGCCTTAGCGACCTGGACTTGCAAGGTGTCCCCCCTGCGCCATGGACGCTGCTGCCCGAACACTGGAACCATCAAGGCGTTGCGCCAAGATTCCGGACCGAGATCGTACCGGCAGCCGGGCCTTGAACATGGCTGATCGGGACGTCGCGCATACCGGGGCTTTACGCCAGAGGCGAACCGCTGCCAGATGCTGAGTCACAGCCTGCCAGCCGACGAGCGGAGCGTTCAGGTGCAAGGCGAACCGAACAGAAGCGCGACAGCGACGGCCCGCGACTGGGTCGACCGTGCGATTGCGTTGATCGAGGCTGATCAGCGCCGCTCTGCCGATACGCATCTGTGGAAGCTCGACACGCCCGCGCTGGCTGGAATTGACCTGTACCTGAAGGATGAATCCACGCATCCGACAGGAAGTCTGAAACACCGGCTGGCGCGCTCGCTGTTTCTGTACGCGCTCTGCAACGGCCATATCCGCGAGGGCACGTCGGTGGTCGAGGCCTCGTCCGGCTCGACGGCGGTGTCGGAGGCGTATTTCGCCCGCATGATCGGCACGCCGTTCTTCGCCGTCATGCCACGCGCCACCTCGCCGGAAAAGATCGCGGCGATCGAACATTATGGCGGCCTTTGCCATTTTATCGACGACGGCGCACGGATCTATGCCGAGTCTGCGGAACTGGCCGCGCGATTGTCCGGCTATTTCATGGATCAGTTCACTTACGCCGAGCGGGCTACTGACTGGCGCGGGAACAACAACATCGCCGAGTCTATTTTCCAGCAAATGGCAAGCGAGCGTTACCCGATTCCGTCCTGGGTCGTCATGAGCGCGGGAACCGGCGGCACCACTGCCACGATCGGCCGCTACATCCGCTACAAGCGCCACGCGACATTGCTGTCCGTGGCCGATGTCGAGCACTCCGCCTTCTTCGAGGGTTTCTCCACGCGAAACCCCACATGCAGATGCGATCGCCCTTCGCGCATCGAAGGCATCGGGAGGCTGCGTGTGGAACCCTCCTTTGTGCCGGGTGTGATCGACAACATGCTGCGTGTGCCCGACGCAGTCTCGCTGGCGGCCATGCGTGTGCTGTCGCGCCGGCTCGGGCGGCGCGTGGGCGGCTCCACTGGCACGAACTTCGCCGCGACGTGCTTCCATGCGGCGCGCATGGCGAGCGCGGGCGAGACAGGTTCGCTGGTGACTCTGATCTGCGACTCCGGCGATCGCTATTCCAAGAGCTACTATGACGACGCCTGGCTGGAGGCGAACGGACTCGACCCCGCGCCCTTCGAGCCCGCCATCGAGGCCTTCCTGCGGGGCAGCAAGCTCGATCTCGACCTCGAGGAATGCCGCGGCTGACGCAGCCAGCGAAGCTGCCGCAACGAAATGCGGGCGTCATCGTAGGGGACGTTTCCTCCTCCGCCTGACAGGAGGACCGCCATGCCGAAGAAGTGTCACAAACCGGAAGAGATTGTCGACTACCGGATCACAAGAACAGGGATTGTCGTATTTGCTAGAACCTCAGATGTCTGACTGCCGAGCAAGACCTTCTGCACACCACGCCGACCATGAGAGGACATCACGATTAGATCACAGTCATTGAGCTTGGCCGATCGGACAATTGCCTCGGCAGGCGAATCATCGATTTCGTGCTCCAGATCTACTGTGACGCCGTGTTCGGACGCGTGTTGTTCGATCGACGCAAATCGTTCCTTCATGAGCGCATCAATCTGTCGGTCATAGCCCCCGATAGGATCCCTGACGCCGCTAAGTTGGGCTGCGCTTGCCATCTCCGGGCTCAGGGGCTCCGACACGGTCAGAACCGTAACGTTCGCCCCGAGCGGCTTGGCGAGTGCTAGGCCATGTTCAAGACCCTTGCGAGCAAGTTCGGAGCCGTCTGTTGCGATGAGAATGTGTTTGTACATTTGCCTCTCCGTCAGCAATCGCATTGGCATTCTGGATGACGCTGATCCGAAGACAAGCGTTCGCTGCCGGGCTTCGTGAAGCCTTGTGGTGCGTAAGCAGGTCCGGAGGCCGCCGGCGGCCTCGGCCTATGCGCGACGCCGGTTGCGCCAGAATCCAGACCATATCGGGCGCGCACCCGACGGCGCGGCACGTCGTCTCGCGAACGCTTGCCCGAGGGTCAGTCCGCCCCCGTTCCTGACATTACCCGACGATCCGAGGGCAGAGGCCAGAAGGGTCGCGAGCGGAGCTCAAGCCAGCCCATCCTTAGCGCCTGCCTCTGGGCCATAAGACAACTTCTGCTCCTGGCGCCTCTGCACCTCTACTCCGCCGCCTCCCGCTGCACGGCCTTCCCCTTCTTGATCGGCCGGCGGTCCAGCACTTCCTTGAGGAACCTTGCGGTATGGCCCTTGCCGATCCGCACGATGTCTTCCGGCGTGCCCTGCGCCACCACCTGGCCGCCGCCGTCGCCGCCTTCGGGGCCCATGTCGATCACCCAGTCGGCGGTCTTCACCACCTCGAGGTTGTGCTCGATCACCACCACCGAATTGCCCTGGTCGACCAGCTCGTGCAGCACCTCCATGAGCTTGGCGACGTCGTGGAAATGCAGGCCGGTCGTCGGCTCGTCCAAGATGTAGAGCGTACGGCCGGTGGCGCGCTTCGACAATTCCTTGGAGAGCTTGACGCGCTGCGCCTCGCCGCCCGAGAGCGTCGTCGCCTGCTGGCCGACCTTGACGTAGTCGAGCCCGACGCGGTGCAGCGTCTCCATCTTGTCGCGGATCGAGGGCACGGCCTTGAACAGGATCTTGGCCTCCTCGACCGACATGTCCAGCACGTCGGCGATCGACTTCTCGCGGTATTTCACTTCCAGGGTTTCACGGTCGTAGCGCTTGCCCTTGCAGACGTCGCAGGTGACGTAGACATCCGGCAGGAAGTGCATCTCGATCTTGATGACGCCGTCGCCCTGGCAGGCCTCGCAGCGGCCGCCCTTGACGTTGAACGAGAAGCGGCCGGCCTGATAGCCGCGCGCCTTCGCCTCTGGCAGGCCGGCGAACCATTCACGGATCGGCGTGAAGGCGCCGGTATAGGTCGCGGGGTTGGAGCGCGGCGTGCGGCCGATCGGCGACTGGTCGATGTCGATGACCTTGTCGAGATGCTCGATGCCCTCGATGCGGTCATGCGGGGCAGGGTGCTCGATCGAGCCGTTCAGCTTGCGCGCCACCGCCTTGTAGAGCGTGTCGATGACCAGCGTCGACTTGCCGCCGCCGGAGACGCCGGTGATGCAGGTGAACATGCCGAGCGGGATTTCGACCGACACGTCCTTGAGGTTGTTGCCGCGCGCGCCGACGATCTTCAGCGCGCGGCCCTTCTGCGCCTTGCGGCGCTTCTCAGGCACCGGCACCGACATCTCGCCGGTGAGGTATTTGCCGGTCAGCGAGTTGGGATCGTTCAGGATGTCCTGCGGCGTGCCCTTGGCGACGATCTCGCCGCCATGGATACCGGCGCCGGGGCCGACATCGACGACATAATCCGCGGTCAGGATCGCGTCCTCGTCATGCTCGACCACGATCACCGTGTTGCCGAGGTCCCTTAGCCGGCGCAGCGTTCCCAGCAGGCGCTCGTTGTCGCGCTGGTGCAGGCCGATCGAGGGCTCGTCCAGCACATAAAGCACGCCGGTGAGCCCCGAGCCAATCTGCGAGGCCAGCCGAATGCGCTGGCTCTCGCCGCCCGACAGCGTGCCGGAGGAGCGGGCCAGCGTGAGGTACTCGAGGCCCACATCGAGCAGGAAGGTCAGCCGGTCGCGGATCTCCTTGAGGATGCGCGGGGCGATCTCGTTCTGCTTCTTCGAGAGCCGGCCGGGCAGGGCGGTGACCCATTCCAGCGCGTCCTTGACCGAGAGCTTCGAGATCTCGCCGATATGGCGCATGTCGATCTTCACGGCCAGCGCCTCGGGCTTCAGGCGATAGCCGTTGCAGGTGGCGCAGGGTGTCTCGGACATGAAGCGGCCGATCTCCTCGCGCGCCCAGTCCGACTCCGTCTCCTTCCAGCGCCGCTCCATATTGGTGATGACGCCCTCGAAGGGCTTCTTCACCTCATAGGCGCGCAGGCCGTCGTTATAGGCGAAGCGCACGGCTTCCGTGCCGGTGCCGAACAGGATCGCCTTCTGTGCGCTCTCCGGCAGCTCCGACCAGGGCTTGGTCATCGAGAAGCCGAAATGCTTCGCGAGCGCTTCCAGCGTCTGGCCGTAATAGGGCGAGGTCGACTTGGCCCAGGGCGCGATGGCGCCCTTCTTCAGCGTCAGCGAATGGTCCGGCACGATCATGTCCGGGTCGATCCGCATCTCGTGGCCGAGGCCATCGCAGGTCGGGCAGGCGCCGAAGGGGTTGTTGAAGGAGAACAGCCGCGGCTCGATCTCGGGGATCGTGAAGCCGGAGACCGGGCAGGCGAATTTCGAGGAGAAGGTGACGCGGCGGGCCTCGCCGTTCTCCTCCTTTTCGTCGGCATATTCGAAGACGGCGATGCCGTCGGTCAGCTCCAGCGCCTGCTCCAGCGAATCCGCCAGGCGAGCGCCGAGATCGGGCCGGATCACGATGCGGTCCACCACCACGTCGATGTCGTGCTTGAACTTCTTGTCGAGCGCCGGCGCGTCCGGGATCTCGTAGAACTCGCCATTGACCTTGACGCGCTGGAAGCCGCGCTTCAGCCAGTCCGCCATCTCCTTGCGGAACTCGCCCTTGCGGCCGCGCACGACGGGCGCGAGCAGGTAGCCGCGCGTCTTCTCCGGCAGCTCGGTCAGGCGATCGACCATCTGCTGCACGGTCTGGCTCTCGATGGGAAGGCCGGTCGCGGGCGAATAGGGGATGCCGGCGCGCGCCCAGAGCAGGCGCATATAGTCGTGGATCTCGGTGACCGTGCCGACGGTCGAGCGCGGGTTCTTCGAGGTCGTCTTCTGCTCGATGGAGATGGCCGGCGAGAGCCCGTCGATCTGGTCGACATCGGGCTTCTGCATCATCTCGAGGAACTGGCGGGCATAGGCCGAGAGGCTCTCGACATAGCGGCGCTGGCCTTCCGCATAGATCGTGTCGAAGGCGAGCGAGGATTTGCCCGAGCCGGAAAGCCCCGTGAAGACGACGAGCTTGTCGCGCGGAATGGCGAGATCGACGTTCTTGAGGTTGTGCTCGCGCGCGCCGCGCACCGAGATGACGCGGCTGTTCGGATCGGCCGCGCGATTGCGGTCGAACATGTCTTCAAGCGCAGCAGCCTGGGCAGCGGCGGTATCGGTCTTGCGGGCCATCGGGGCGTCCGTTGCGGTGAAGCGCTAGAGATAGGGCCGAAGCCCGCTCATGCCAGCCCGGCCTCCGGGCAGCGGCAATGTCTAGCACGCGGGGCGGGTCGGACGGGAGACCGCCGCGAGCGTTGCTGACAGGCGATGGCAGGAATGCGTCGCTGCGTCCCTCGCGGTTCGGATGCAGTCCCGTCGGGCGCAGCATTCTCTCGATGAGCCGCCATGCCCTCGTCCGCATCGACAAGAACGCGGCCGGGATTGCCGTTCATGGTGCCTGATCTGCCGATGCATGGACCTTGACCACCCATCAGGGGCTTTATAGACTTCAGGCTGATTTCTGTTGTGTGGTGTGATGCCCGATTCTGTGTCTGTATTGCTCAATTATTGGGATCATGTTTGTAGCTATCATAAGTGTCATGACGAATGCGTGAGACTGAAAATACATTAATGTTGCTGGATATGATCCAGAATTCGGCTGAAATTCTGCTTCAGGAGGCCATCGGCGTCGCGACGATACCTGCCCCTCCATTCGCAGAAGGCACCCGCAGCGTCCATATAGCCAAGCGTTTTCGCGAAGTCGGGCTCGATGATGTCGCTGCCGACGATCTCGGCAATGTCGTCGGCCGCCTCAAGGGGCGGGGGCCGCGCATCATGGTCGTCTCGCATATGGATACGGTCTTCCCGGCCGGGACCGTGCTCCAGCCCCGGATCGAGAACGGCTCGATCTTCTGCCCCGGCATCCGCGACAATTCCACCGCCGTGGCCAATCTGATCAGCCTCGCCGCGCTGGCGAAGCAGGCCGGCTGGCTGCCGCCCTGCGATCTCGTGCTGGCGAGCAGCGTCGGCGAGGAGGGCCTCGGTGACCTGCGCGGCATGCGCCGGCTAATGGCCGATTGGGGCGAGCGGCTCGACGCCGTCATCGCCTATGACGGTGACCTCGGCAACGTCGTCCATGGCGGGGTCGGGAGCCTGCGCTACAAGGTGACCTATCATGCCGCGGGCGGTCACAGCTTCGGCGCGTTCGGCAATCCGAGCGCGATCCACGGTCTCACCACGGCCTGCGCCCGCTTCTGTCGCATCGAGGTGCCGAAGGATCCGAAGACGACCTTCAATATCGGTACGATCCACGGCGGCACCTCCGTCAATGCGATCGCGGAGGAGGCCGTCGCGCTGATCGACATGCGCTCGGTCGCGCAGACCGAGCTCGACCGGCTCAGCACCGAGGCGCTGCGGATCTTCGAGGAGGCGGCGGCGGAGTTCGACTGCCGGCTCGAGCTGGAGAAGGTCGGCGACAGGCCCGCGGGCCGCATGCCGGCCGATCATCCGCTGGCTGCGGCCGCGGCCGCGGCGCTGCGCGAGATGGGGCGCGAGCCCAAGTTCTCGTCATCCAGCACGGACGCCAACATTCCGCTCGCCCTCGGCATTCCGGCCATCTGCGTAGGCTCCAGCCTCGGCCGGGGCGTGCATACGCTCGGGGAGAGCATGGAGATCGCTTCGGTGGTGCCGGGGCTGCAGCAACTCGTGCGTCTGCTGTCACGCATCGACGCCGCCATCGTCGCGACCCCGGAGGCCGTCCCGGCGCAGTGACTGGCCGAAAACAGTCAGGGCCGCGCTCATCGCGAGCGCTCCCTCCTTCGCGACGCGCCAGCGGCGTTCTGGTGGGAGAGCGGGTCATCCCGGCCGGGGCGAAGCGCAGGGCCGGGATCCGTGCCGGAACCTTGATCGGAAAGGCTCTGGCACGGTTTCTCGGGCTAAGGCTGACGCGGGATGAGGCCGCGGCTCAGTGCCTCAACCCCGGCGCCTCCTGGCCGGTTCGCGCGACATACTCCGTATACCCGCCGCCATAGGCATGGACGCCCTCAGGCGTCAGCTCCAGCACCCGGTTCGACAGGGCCGCGAGGAAATGGCGGTCGTGGCTGACGAAGAGCATCGTGCCCTCGAAGGCGGCGAGCGCCTCGATCAGCATCTCCTTGGTAGCGATGTCGAGGTGGTTGGTGGGCTCGTCGAGCACGAGGAAATTCGGCGGGTCGTAGAGCATCAACGCCATGACGAGCCGGGCCTTTTCGCCTCCGGAGAGCACGCGGCACCGCTTCTCGACATCGTCGCCCGAAAAGCCGAAGCAGCCTGCGAGCGCCCGTAGCGAGCCCTGGTTGGCCTGTGGGAAAGCGTCTTCCAGCGTCTCGAAGACGGTTCTTTCGCCGTCGAGCAGTTCCATCGAGTGCTGGGCGAAATAGCCGAGCTTCACACCGGCGCCGAGCGTGACGATGCCGGTATCAGGCTCGGAATGGCCGGTGATGAGCCTCAACAGCGTCGACTTGCCGGCGCCGTTGACGCCCATCACGCACCAGCGCTCGCGGCGGCGGATCTGGAGGTCGAAGCCGTCATAGATGATCTTCTCGCCATAGCGCTTGTCGACGCCCTTCAAGCCCGCCACGTCGTCGCCGGAGCGCGGCGCCGGCTGGAACTCGAACTTCACGGTCTGCCGCCGCCGCGGCGGCTCGACCCGCTCGATCTTGTCGAGCTTCTTCACCCGGCTCTGCACCTGCGCGGCATGCGAGGCGCGGGCCTTGAAACGCTCGATGAAGGCGATCTCCTTGGCGAGCATCGCCTGCTGACGCTCGAACTGCGCCTGCTGCTGCTTTTCGCTCAGTGCCCGCTGCTGCTGATAGAATTCGTAATCGCCGGAATAGGTCGTGAGCGAGCCACCATCGATCTCGACGATCTTGCCGACGATGCGGTTCATGAAGGACCGGTCGTGCGAGGTCATCAGCAGCGCGCCCTCATAGCCCTTGAGGAATTCCTCCAGCCAGATCAGGCTCTCGATGTCGAGATGGTTGCTCGGCTCGTCGAGCAGCATGGCGTCGGGCGCCATCAGCAGGATGCGAGCGAGCGCCACACGCATCTTCCAGCCGCCGGAGAGCGCGCCGACATCACCATCGACCATCGCCGGGCTGAAGCCGAGGCCAGCCAGCACCTCGCGGGCGCGTCCGTCGAGCGCATAGCCGTCGAGCTCCTCGAACCGGCCCTGCACCTCGCCATAGCGCAGGACGATCTCCTCCATCTCGTCGGCGCGGTCGGGATCGGCCATGGCGGCTTCGAGTGCGGCAAGCTCGGCCGCGACGCTCGAGACCGGGCCGGCACCGTCCATGACGGCCGAGACGACGCTCATGCCGGCCATCTCGCCGACATCCTGGCTGAAATAGCCGATGGTGATGCCGCGATCGATCGAGACCTGGCCTTCGTCGGGCGCCTCTTCACCGGTGATCAGGCGGAACAGCGTGGTCTTGCCGGCGCCGTTGGGGCCGACGAGGCCGATCTTCTCGCCCTTCTGCAAGGCTGCGGACGCCTCGATGAAGACGATCTGCTTGCCGTTCTGCTTGCTGATGTTTTCGAGTCGGATCATGTGTCTTGGGAACTCTTCAACTGGCGTTCTTTGCTTCTACGGTCATCGGCCGTCATCCCGGACAAGCCGCCCCAATGGCGCCGATCCGGGATCCATCGAAGGGCAGTGCGCTCTGCGATGGATCCCGGGGCGGGCCCCGGGATGACGCTCTATTGGTGAGCGGCGCGCTGAGCGAGGTGTCGGCCGCCTCAGGCCGCCTCAGGCCGCTTCGGCGAGACTCGCCACCGCGGCCGCGACGCCGCCGGAGCCGTGCGGGATCTCTTTCGCCTGCAGCGCCATCTCGACGGCGCCGAGCGTGCCCAGCAGCGCGGCGGCGTTGAAGTGGCCCATATGGGCGATGCGGAAGGCCTTGCCGCTATAGTCGCCGATGCCGAGGCCGAGCGAGACGCCACAGGTGTCGCGCGTGAAATCGGTGATGGTCGCAGCATCGAGGCCGGGCGTCAGGATCGTGGTCACCGAGGGAGCGCGCTCCGGCGGTTCGGTCACGCCGAAGGCCAGCGTCTGGCCGCTCGACCAGGTCTCGACCGCCGCATGCGTCGCCTTCGCGAGCAAAGCGTGTCGGCGCCAGACCGCTTCCAGCCCTTCCTCGAAGATCATGTCGAGCGCCGCACGCACGCCGAAGAGCAGATGCTCCGGGGCGGTGCCGCAATGCTTCATATAGGCCAGCGTGTTCATGCGGCCTGTCCAGTCCCAGTAGCCGCTGCGCATGTCGGCGCGGGCATGGGCGGCGAGCGCCTTCTCGTTGGCCGCGACGAAGGCGAGGCCGGGCGAGGACATCAGCCCCTTCTGCGAGGCCGAGACCGCGACGTCAACGCGCCACGCATCCATCTCGAATTCCATGCAGCCGAGCGAGGCGACGCCGTCGACCATGAACAGGGCAGGGTGGCCGGCAGCGTCGATGGCCCGGCGGATAGCCGGGATGTCGTTGACGACACCGGCGGCGGTGTCGATCTGCACCGTCATCACCGCCTTGATCTTATGGTCTTCGTCGGCGCGCAGCCGGGCCTCGACGGCCGCGGGATCGACCGCCCGGCGCCAGCTCCCGGCTAGCATCTCGACATCGGCGCCCATGAACTGCGCCATCTCGCCCCAACCGGTGGCGAAGCGCCCGCTCTCCAGCACCAGCACCTTGTCGCCGCGCGACAGCACGTTGGTGAAGGCCGCTTCCCAGCCGCCATGGCCGTTGGCGGCGTAGACGAAGGTCTCGCCGCCGGTCCGGAAGACACGCTTCAGATCGGCCAGCACCGTTTCGGTGAGGTTGACGATGCTGTCCGAGCTCAGCTCCTCGGCCGGGCGCATCATCGCCTGCAGCACGCGGTCGGGGATGTTGGTCGGGCCGGGCATAGCGAGCAGCGGCCGGCCATTGGCCAGGGTCATCGGGAATCCTCGAAATGGGAAAGGAAGCCAGACGCTGCCAATCCGACATCTCGCGGTTTCGCGCAAGACGTCGCGCAGCATTGCGCGCACGAGCGCCGCGCATGAGACGGGCCGATGGCTCTTCTGCGGACGCAGGGCGCGCCCACAGGCCTCGTGCCGACAGACCTTGCGTGCCGCGTCGGAAAAGGCCCACAAGGCCGAAGCTGAATCGCGACATCGCGTCGCCGATCACGTCCACGGAGCGCCCATGACCGATCTTGCTCTTCGCCGTCCCTTCAGCCCGCTGCGGCTGGAAAGCCGTTCGCTCGCCTGGCAGGCCGGCGCCGTCATCATCGGCAGCCTGCTGCTGGCGCTCTCCTCGCAGATCAAGGTGCCGATGTATCCGGTGCCGATGACGATGCAGACCTTTGCCGTGACCCTGATCGGCGCGCTCTATGGCTGGCGCCTCGGCGCCGTCACGGTGATCGCCTGGTTGGTAGAAGGCGCGATCGGCCTGCCGGTCTTCGCCGGCGCGGTTGGCGGCGCGGCCTATTTCGCCGGGCCCACGGGCGGCTACCTGATCGCCTTCCCCTTCGCCGCGGCCCTGACCGGCTGGCTCGCTGAGCGCGGCTGGAACGGTAGCCGCGTCGGGCTCGCCTTTGCCGCGATGCTCGCCGGCAATGCGCTCTGCCTCGTGATCGGCGTGGCCTGGCTCGGCGTCCTGATCGGCCTCCCCAAGGCGATCGCCGTCGGCGCCACGCCCTTCATCCTCGGCGCCGTGCTGAAATCGGCGCTGGCTGCGGCCACGCTCAAGGCCTTCGCGCCGCGCGGCTGAGCCTCGGCAGAGGCTCCAATATTGCGACCGGCGGGCCGAGGCCCGCCGGTTTTTCTATGCGGCAAGCTATTGCAGGTCGGCGAAGGCGCCCTTCAGGCGCTCGACGGCTTCCTGCACGACGTCACGCGGCGTGGCGAGGTTGAACCGCAGGAAGCTCCCGCCGCCCTTTCCGAAGGTCGGACCGTGATTGACGGCGATGCGCGCCTGCTTCTCGACCCGCTCGGTAAATTCGCCGGGCTCCATGCCGGTGCCGGCGAAGACCACCCAAGCGAGATAGGTGGCTTCCAGCGACATGGAGCGCAGCCCGGGGATCGCATTCACCCCCTCGTCGAACAGCCGGCGATTGCCATCGATATAGCCGGTCAGCGCGTCGACCCAGGCCGCGCCCTCCGGGCTGTACGCCGCGGTCGCCATGGCCATGCCGAAGGAATTGGGTGAGATGCCCATCGCGCTCAGGCGGCGCTGAAAACGCGCCCGCAGCGCCTCGTTCGGGATGATGACGTTGCCGATGTGGGCTCCGGCGATGTTGAAGGTCTTGGTCGTCGCCGTCATCATGACGAGCCGGTCCATGACCTCCGGGACGGCCACCGGCATGACCGTGTGCTTATGGCCGGGCATGACAAGGTCGTGATGGATCTCATCCGAGACGAGGATGAGATTGTGACGCTCGCAGAAGGCCGCGATCTCCTGCAGCTCCTGGCGCGACCAGACACGCCCGCCCGGATTATGCGGCGAGCAGAGGATCATCATCCGTTCGTTGCCGGTCAGCAGGGCGTCCCAGCCCGGGATGTCGAGGACATAACGCCCGTCTTCCACTGCGAGGGGGCACTCGACGACCTTCCTGCCCGCGAAGGAGATCACGCGCGCAAAGGCGTGATAGACCGGTGTCATCAGGACGACGCCGTCGCCGGGTTCCGTGAACGCATCGACACACAGCGCCGTTCCGTTGACCAGGCCGTGGGTCGTGAAGATCGAGGACGGCGCGACTTCCCAGCCATGCCGATGTTGCATCCACCAGCGGATTGCCGCGACATACGCCCGGTCATCGCCGAAGTAGCCGTAGACGCCATGCGCGTTCATCGATTCCAGCGCGGCTTGGACACAGGCTGGCGGCCGGAAGTCCATGTCGGCAACCCACATGGCGATGCCGGAATCCGAGGGCACGCCGTAGAGCGGCTCCATCATGTCCCATTTGGCCGAGTGGGTGCCGCGGCGCTCGATCCGCTCGTCAAAATTCGGAAGACTGTTCATGGCAGGACTGCAGCTCGGGAGAGGTTGAATCGGCCGACAGTAGCAAAATATTCTACCGTCGGTAGTCGATGCGGCGAACGGTCCCGCCCGTTGGATGCATACGGTGGGAAGGACCTGCCCTTCTGCGCAACATCGTCTCAAGCTACTCTGGCGAGCTCGGGATGGAGGTCTGGCAGCATGGCGAAGCTCGTGTTCGGAATGAACCTGTCCCTGGACGGCTATGTCGATTATCAGGAATTTGCGCCCGGTCCCGCGCTCTTCCGTCACTGGATCGAGCATGTGCGCGGCCTGGCCGGCAGCGTGTACGGACGCCGCATTTACGAGATCATGCGCTATTGGGACCAGGACGATCCCGCGTGGGGCGCAGAGGAACGCGATTTCGCCACCGCGTGGCGGAGCCAGCCGAAATGGGTCGTGTCGCGCTCCTCGAACTCCGTCGGTCCCAACGCCACGCTCGTTCAGGACAACCTCGAGGCCGTGGTCCGTGAGCTGAAAGCCCAACTTGCCGGGGAGATTACCGTCGCTGGACCGAACCTGGCGCAGAGCCTCACCGACCTCGGCCTCATCGATGAATATCGCCTCTACTTCCACCCTGTGGTGCTGGGTCGCGGGAGCCCGTTCTTCGCCGGTCCGCGACCGCCGCTCCGCTTCGTGGCCAGCGATCGGGTCGGCGAGGACGTGATCAGATTGACCTACGTTCCGGTTTGATCGCGCGATCCTCCTGACGGACGCAGGGTCGAATCTGATCGCGGAACCGGCGGTCGGGCAGGGCGCGGAACGAGCCGCACCTCTTCTCATCGCCGATCTTGTTGTGGGAGTATGACTGCAAGAGCGATTTCATGCGGGAGACTCCCAGTGACCAAGGCTTATTGGGTCGGAGCTTATCGGTCGGTCAGCAATCCGGACGCGCTTGCCGCTTACGCAAAGCTGAGCGGGCCTGCCATCATCGCCGGCGGTGGCCGTATCCTGGCGCGCGGATTGCCGGCGCTCGTCTATGAAGCCGGCCTTCAGCAGCGCACCGTCCTCATCGAGTTCGACAGCGTCGCACAGGCCAAGGCCACGCATGACAGCCAAGCCTATCAGGAGGCTTTGGCGTTGCTGGCCGGCGGAGCCGAGCGCGACATCCGCATTGTCGAAGGCGTATAGGCCGCGCGAACAGCCGCCGAGGGCCGCGGCAGCTCCGTCCGGCAAACCCCTCGTTTCTCGCCGACGCGGCGTCTCGCATGCGCGGTCCTGACGGGCGTTGGCAGGATCGGGAGTCGCCTCGCCGCGTCAATTGAGCGATGCTTCCCGAACGAAAGGCGTGATCAGGGATCAATCCGCCCTGTGGGGCGTTACAGCGCGAACCGCCTGGGCGCGCATCCCCGGCGGCTTTCGGCATGACCATGTGGGGAGCGACGACCATGAAAGCCCTTCCAGGACTTGCTGCACTCGCATTCGGCCTCGGTCTGGCCGCTCCCGCGCTGAGCTGCGAGCTCGACCGCCCGCTGAAGATCGCCGGGCTGGACTATGATTCCGCCGCCTTCCACACCGCGGTGGCCGGCGCCATCGCGGAGAAGGGCTTCGGCTGCAAGGTCGAGCGCGTGCCCGGTGCGATCGCCCCTCTGGTCAACGGCATGGGGCGCGGCGACGTCGATCTCGTCATGGAAATCTGGATGGCGAACCCGGTCGAGTCCTGGGTGAAGGAGGCGGCGGCCGGCAAGGTCGAGCCGCTGGGCACGACCTTCCCCGATGCGAACGAAGGCTGGTTCGTGCCGCGCTATCTGGTCTCCGGACCGGACGCCAAGGCGCCAGAGCTGAAATCCGTGCAGGACCTCAAGCGCTACAAGGATCTGTTCGCCGACCCGGACGAGCCCGGCAAGGGGCGCTTCTACAACTGCGTGGCGGGCTGGGTCTGCGAGGGCATCAACACCAAGAAGCTCGCCGTCTACAGGCTCAACGAGGACTTCACCAACACGCGCGGCGGCTCCGGCGAGGCGCTCGTCGCCGCGATCGAGTCGTCGTTGAAGCGCAAGCGGCCGGTGCTGTTCTATTATTGGGGACCGAGCTGGCTGCTTGGCGCCTATGATCTGGTCAAGCTCGAGGAGCCGCCCTTCGATCAGAAGATCTGGGACGAGCTGAAGGCGAGCGACGCGCCCAAGCAGGCGACGGCCTATCCGACGAGCCGCGTCGTCATCGGCGCCAATGTCGAGCTTGCGAAGAAGGCACCGCAGCTCGCCGCGTTCCTCAAGAACTACACCACCACCAGCGAGCTGACCTCGAAGATGCTCGCCGAGGCCCGCGAGAAGGGCGTGACGCCGGAGCAGCAGGCGCTCGTCTTCCTGAAGACGCAAGCAAGCGTCTGGAAGGCGTGGTTGCCGGCTGAGATCGCCGCCAAGGTCGCGTCCAGCCTGTGACCCCGGACTGGTTGCCGGATGCCGGCAAGGCGCTGCAAAGACTGGTCAACCGCGCGGTCGATGCTGTCGTCGTCGGCTATGGCGACGACCTCGACGGGCTCCGCGCGCTGCTGACGGCTCCGGTGCGCGCCGTCGAGACGGCGCTCCTCCACATCCCGGTTCCGGTCTTCGTCGTGGCCATCGCGGCAGGCGCATGGCTCGCGCGGCGCAACCTCGGCTTTGCGTTGGCGATGGCGGTTCTGCCGCTGATCCTTGCGAGCCTCGGGGTCTGGAACGAGGCGATGCAATCGCTCGCGCTCGTCGCCGTCGCCGTGCTGCTGGTCGCTCTGCTCGGCCTGCCGCTCGGCATCGCGGCGGCGCGCCTGCCATGGCTCGGCCGGGCGCTCAGCCCCCTCTACGATCTGATGCAGACCATCCCGAGCTTCGTCTACCTGATCCCGGTGGCGATGGTGCTCGGGCTCGGCCGCGCGCCGGCGCTGGTCGCGACGCTGATCTATGCCCTGCCGCCCTTCGCCCGGCTGACCGAACTCGGCCTGCGCGGCGTCGATGGCGGGCTGGTGCAGGCGGCGCGCGCGCTCGGCCTCGGACCCCGCCAGACCCTCTGGCTGGTCGAATTGCCGCTCGCTCGGCCCGCCATCCTGCAGGGCCTCAACCAGGCGATCATGATGGCGCTCGCCATGGTCGTGGTCGCCTCGATGATCGGCGCGAAAGGGCTGGGCGAGATCGTGCTGCTCGGGCTGCAGCGCGCCGATCCCGGCCTCGGCTTCGTCGGCGGACTGGCGATCGTGCTGCTCGCCATCCTGCTCGACCGCATGGCCCAGGCCGTCCTCGTCGAGCGCCGGCGAGAAGACTGAGCTAAGACGCCGCTCTCAGCCGAGCATGCGCCCCGTCTCGATGAAGCGCTGGTGCCATGACAGCGCCTCGCGCAGCAGGCTCGGCGACTGCAGGCCATAGGAGCCGGCCAGGGCGCGGCGGAAATAATCCTCCAGCGCCGGGCGATAGGTCGGGTGCGAGCAGTTGGCGATGATCACCTTCGCGCGCTGCTTGGGGCTCAGGCCCCGGAGATCGGCCAGGCCCTGCTCGGTCACGATTACCTGCACGTCCTGGGTGATGTGGTCGACATGGCTCGCCTGCGGCACGATGGCCGAGATCGCGCCGCCCTTGGCAGTCGAAGGCGTCATGAAGATCGAGACGAAGGCGTTGCGGGCGAAATCGCCGGAGCCGCCGATGCCGTTCTGGATGCGCGAACCCATGATGTGGGTCGAATTGACGTTGCCGTAGATATCGGCCTCGATCAGCCCGTTCATGGCGATGCAGCCGAGCCGACGGACCAGCTCCGGGTGGTTGCTGATCTCCTGCGGTCGCAGGATCATCTTGTCGCGATAGCGCGCCATGCCGGCATTGAGCTTCTCTGCCGCCTGCGGGCTGACCGAGAAGGCGGTCGCCGAGGCGAGCTTGAGCTTGCCGGCGTCGATCAGGTCGATCATGCCGTCCTGGATCACCTCGGTATAGGCGGTGAGGTTCTCGAAGGGCGCGTCGAGCAGGCCGGAGAGCACGGCGTTGGTGATGTTGCCGACACCCGACTGCAACGGCAGCAGCGAGGCCGGCAGCCGGCCCTTGCCGACCTCGTGCCGAAGAAACTCGATGAGATGGCCGGCGATGGCGTTCGCGGTCTCGTCCGGCGGGGCATAGGGCAGGTTGCGGTCGGGCGTCTCGGTCTCGACGATCGCTATGATCTTGTTGGGGTCGCAGCGCAGATAGGCCTCGCCGATCCGGTCCTGCGGCTTCACCAGCGGGATCGGCACCCGGTTCGGCGGCAGCGCCGTGCCATAGTAGATATCGTGCATGCCTTCGAGCTCGGCGCTCTGCCAGCGATTGACCTCGAGGATCACCTTTTCGGCGCGGTCGAGCCAGGTCTTGTTGTTGCCGATCGAGGAGGAGGGGATCAGCGAGCCGTCGGGCCTGATGCCCGTCACTTCGACCACCGCGACGCCGAGCGGCCCGAGGAAGCCCTCCCAGGCCATCGGCGCGACCTGGGAGAGGTGCATGTCGAAATATTCCATCTCGCCGCGATTGATCTTCTCGCGCGCGACGGGATCGGAATTGTAAGGCAGGCGGAACTCGATGCCGTCTGCATTGGCGAGCGCGCCGTCGAGCTCCGGCCCGGTCGACGCGCCGGTCCAGATCCGGACGCGGAAGGGATCGCCGGCGGCGTGGGCCGCCTCGATGCGCGCGGCGAGCGCCAGCGGCACCGCCTTCGGATAGCCCGATCCGGTGAAGCCGGAGAGGCCGAGCGTCATGCCCGACGAGATCAGCCCGGCCGCGGCCTCGGCGCTCATGATCTTCGTGCGCAGCGCGGCGTTCGCAATTCGTGTCATGATCGATCCGAGGCTGGCTTCGGGGGCGGCCCGCGACGGGGAGGGCCGCTGCTGCGGACGTTACAGGCCTTGCGATCCCCTCCCGTCAAGCCGGCCGCGCCTAAAGTCGAGTGCGACGGGAGCGCGCATCGGGGCGTCGCGCCGGCCGATTTCCGGGGAAAACCGGCGAGATGGCCCTTGAACAAAAAGAGAACATCATTGATAGTGGCCGGACAGGCGAATAGGGTCGCTGGCCGGCCATGGGGCCGGGTTTCGTGTTTTGAGTGCGCAGGAAGTGGAGCCTGTCATGGCTGGCAGCGTCAACAAGGTCATTCTGGTCGGCAATCTGGGACGGGACCCCGAGGTGCGCCGGCTCGGCAGCGGCGAGCCCGTCGTCAATCTGCGCATCGCCACCTCGGAGACCTGGCGCGACAAGCAGTCAGGCGAGCGCAAGGAGCGCACCGAGTGGCACTCGGTCGTGATCTTCAACGAAAACCTGGCGAAGGTCGCCGAGCAGTATCTGAAGAAGGGCTCGAAGGTTTACATCGAGGGCCAGCTTCAGACCCGGAAATGGCAGGACCAGTCCGGCGTCGAGAAATACACCACCGAGATCGTGCTGCAGCGCTTCCGCGGCGAACTCACCATCCTCGACAGCCGCCAGGGCGGCGGCGAAGAGTATAGCGAGGGCGGCGGCAGTGGCGGCTATGGCGAGGAACGCTCGGGCGGCGGCTCCTTCGGCCGCTCCGGCGCGATGGGCGGCGGCTCGCGCGCCCCTGCTATGTCGGGTGGCGGCGGGGGTGGCGGGCGCCCGTCCTCCAGCCATCTCGACGACGACATCCCGTTCTAACGAACACCTGCGCCGATTATGTAAAGATAACGGCACTAAGGCGTTGTTGTACAACGCCTTTTTTCTTTGCAAGCCGTCGAGCGATCAGCGCTCGTTTCCGATAGTGCGGAAAGTCAGCATTTGTAAAAAAGCTCCCTGGGCCCGCCCGCCATCCGGTGGTGGGAGACGAGAGAGAATTTCGTTATCCGGTAATTGGCCCTGCCCGCACCGTTTCACATCAGCGAAAGAACGCCGATCGCGACGAGGCTCATTGCCCAAATTGCATCGAGGTTGAACCAGCCTCGCGATATGAATTTCAGTCCGAGATATCGGTAGACCAACCATGCCGAAACGCCGGCCGTGACGAACAGCACGAGCGTATGGACCAAGGATACCAACAGGGCGACGTCGAAACTGGAATTGATCAGAACACTGGCTGCCCGGTGTCCGCCGTCCATGTCGGAGGAGCGACAAAGACCGAGGTAGATCGGCACGAGCATGAGACCAGCGCCGTGAGCGATGGCAACCGCAAAAGACCAAAGCATGAGTTGCGATGGCGGGATGCGTGCCAAGGCACGTGGGTGCCTTGGCACGATGAGGAGAAAGCCGCCAAAGCCTATCAAGAGTAGACCAGCTGCGACCTGAATCTGGCGCTGCCAATCCAGCAGGGCGGCCAGCAACGCAAAGGGCAGGATCACGGCAAGCATCGAAAGGAGATGGCCGAGCGCCAAGGAGCCGAGAGCCGCCCATAATGCGCGCGAGCTTCGTTCCATGAGACCTGCGGATACGGCAAGCGGCCAGCCCATCCCCGGATTTACACCGTGATAGGCGCCACTGATCATCACCGCGGCCCACAGACCGGCCCGGCCCCAGTCAAACTCGTTCAACGTCAGACCGACGGGTAGCAGAACGAGTCAGTCGAGCAGTCGCCACCCTCAAGCCGGATCTGGTGTGCCCGATAGCCGTCGGGGAAGCTCACCCAGTAGTCCTGGGCGAGTTCGAGACCACCTCCCGCGCCAGCAATAGCCATCACCTGCGCTGCAGGCACGCCATTCGGGTAAAACTGGTTGTCCCAGGTCGAGTAAAGCGAATTGGTCCAGTAGACCCGCTTGCCATCGCGGCTGATCTCGACCATCTGCGGCCCACCGGCATAGGCCTTGCCATTTGGATGCGGTGTGCGCCGAGCGATGCCGCCGATATGCACGGAGCCGGTCAACTTGGGCTTTCTCGGCTCCGACACATCGTACTGTCGCATCTGGCCGGTGCCCCAGCACGAGACGTAGAGAAACCGGTCGTCCATAGAGAGATCGATATCGGTGACCAATGGCGGCACGGCCCCGAAGCCCTGCAGAAGGGGAGGCAAATCGTCCTTATTCGCAGGTTCGGCGGGAATGGTGGCTGACTTTTCAATGTGGAACTTGCCGCCCTCGCGCCACCACGTCCAAATCGAACCCTCAAGGTTGGTGGTATCCACGACGACTCCGAGGAACCCATGTTCGCGACTTGGATCGTGGGCCGGGCGAACCTCCAGTGCCATTTGATGGTTTGCGCCGAGGTCGATCGTCTGCACGTTGCAGCGCTGCCGCAAATCCCAGAAATGGACACGATGGCCATACTTGTTGGCGAGAAGGTCGTCGGGGACGATACCGTTCTCGAACTGCGGCGGGACCGCCCACTCGCTCGAAACCATGTAGTCACGCGGCAGATTCCACCAGAAGTCGTAGTGCTTGTCTTGCAGGCCGCGATCGATCTCCCAGCGCCCGAGAATCTCGAAGGTTTGGCAGTCCATGATGAAGACACCGGGAGGGCCGTCGACGCCGTCCTTGCCGCCGCCGCCGAGGGTGCTGACATAGATGCCCTCTGGCCCGCAATGGATCGTGTGGGGGCGCGAATATCCGGTCTTCCTGAACACCTCCTCGGGCTCGATGATTTTGTGAATCCTGGCCTTCGTCGGATCCGGCTTCGTGTCGATCACATAGATGCGCGAGGAGCGAATTCCCGGAATGATCAGGTAGCGCCGCTCAAGGAATACGTGACCGGTCAATGGCGACAGCGATGACGAGCAGGCGTTCCAACCGAAATGGTGGAACTCGTCCCCCTTGTTCGGCATGGTCACGGTATGAACGACCTGCGCGTAGGTTGGCGAGCCGCGTTTGACGTCGACGACGGCAAGGGCGTCAGGTTTCGAGAAGTCCGGGCTGAGCAACAGGGTGTAGGCAAAGTTCTCGGCCGGCGCTTCCATCGCGAGTTTCGGCGATGCATGAAATGTCGGGTCAGGCCGAAGATTCATCGAGCAGCCTCCCATGCTGGGGTGGGGAGTGTCGAGCCATCTGATTGCGCGGCATCCGCCTTAGTCTGCGCCTAGAAACACTACGCTCGGGTACCAACGTCAGACAATGATATTTATGCCCACGGAAGGTCACCAAAGCGGCCATCGTGCTTGCTCCACGGCTATTCGTCGGCGGCGCGCCGACAACTAGCGTGTCGCGGGAGATCGGGACGCCGTCGATCGCGAATGGTCCCGCCAGAAGGCCCGAAGCGAGTGTGGTGCGATGTCGCCGGAGGCACGCGCCCGCCGAGTATGCCGCTGATCTGCGCGACCTTACTATCGCGGTCTAAGCCGATCTGCGCGCGCAGCCCGGCGAAGACCCTTGCGGCACCTTCCAAGCCGGCAGCCGGGCGCGCGTAGTCTCAGGCGACCGCCGCGACGGACTTCTCATTGCCGGGCTCGCGCCCTTCGAGAGTGGCCATCGCCGCCGCGACGCCGCCGCTGCGATGGGGCACGCCCGCTGCGGCGAGGCCCATCTCGACGCCGGAGAGGGCGCCGAGCAGGCTGAGCTCGTTGCACTCGCCGAGATGGCCGATGCGGAAGACCTTGCCGGCGACTTTGCCGAGGCCGGAGCCGAGAGAGATGTTGTACTTCTCGAGAGCGACCTTGCGGAAGTGGTCGGCGTCGTGGCTCGGCGGCATCAGCACGGCGGTGAGCACCGGCGAGTGTTCGGCCGGGTTCTCGCAAAGCACCTCCAGGCCCCAGGCCCTGACCGCGGCGCGGCAGGCGGCGGCGAGGCGCTGGTGGCGGGCGAAGACCTGGTCCAGCCCTTCCTCCTGCAGCATGGAGAGCGCCTCCTTCAGCCCGTAAAGGAGGTTGGTCGCCGGCGTGTAGGGAAAAAAGCCGCCCGCATTGATCTTGATCATCTCCTGCCAGTCCCAGAAGGAGCGCGGCAGCGTGTTGGTCTTCGATGCCGCCAGAGCCTTCTCCGAGACGGCGTTGAAGCCCAGGCCGGGCGGCAGCATCAGCCCCTTCTGCGAGCCCGAGACGGTGACGTCGACCTGCCATTCGTCATGGCGGTAATCGACCGAGGCAAGCGAGGAGATGGTGTCGACCATGAACAGGGCCGGGTGGCCTGCGGCGTCGATCGCCTTGCGGATCTCGGCGACGCGGGTGGTCGCGCCGGTCGAGGTCTCGTTGTGGACCACCATCACCGCCTTGATCCTGCGGGCCTTGTCCTCGGCCAGCCTGGCCTCGATCGCGGCCGGATCGGCGCCGCGGCGCCAGTCGCCCGGGATGAACTCGACGTCGATACCGAAGCGCGTGGCGATATTCTTCCACAACGTCGCGAAATGGCCGGTCTCGGCCATCAGTACGGTGTCGCCGGGCGAGAGCGTGTTGACGATCGCCGCTTCCCAGGCGCCGGTGCCGGAGGAAGGGTAGATCACCACCGGCTGCGTCGTCTTGAAGACGGACTTGCTGCCCTCCAGCACCGTCTTGCCGAGCACAGCGAACTCGGCGCTGCGATGGTCGATGATCGGCATGGCGATGGCGCGCAGAATCCGGTCCGGAATCGGGCTCGGGCCGGGGATGTGCAGGAAGTGACGCCCTTGCATGATATTCTTGTCTCCCTGATGGCCTCAGCACCGTGGCGCCACCGCCGAACATTTTGCATTCATTTTTTTAAAGATCAATTGCCTTATGGCATACGAAATCAACGCGAGCGGGCTCGACAGATGGCCTGGACCGACTTAGCGATGATGCATGAGCGAGCCGCTTCTTAATTCTGTTGATGAGCGCGATCCGGCGTCGGCCGAGGCGCCGAGGCCGGCCGGCTCGCTGCATGAGGGGCTGCTGGTCGCGCTGCGCGACTTCATCGTCGAGGGTAATCTCGCCGACGGCGTCCGTGTCCCCGAGAGGGCGCTGTGCGAGCGCTTCAACATCTCGCGCACGCCATTGCGCGAGGCGCTCAAGGTGCTGGCGGCGGAGGGCCTCATCGAGCTCCTGCCCAATCGTGGCGCGCGGGTGCGTGAGCTCAGCCCCGAGGATGTCCGCGAGCTCTTCGACGTGATGGGCGGGCTCGAGGCGCTGGCCGGGCGTTTGGCATGCGAGCAGATTTCGGAAGCCGAATTCGCCGAAATCGAGCGAGTGCACCATGAGATGTACCGGTTTTACCTGCGCCGCGACATGCATGGCTATTTCCGCTGCAACCAGGAGATCCATCAGCTGATCGTCGCGGCTGCCGGCAATGCGGCGCTGGCCGCGACCTATGCCGGCCTGGCTGGCCGGATCCGGCGGGTGCGATACTCCGCCAATCTCGCCAAGGATCGCGACCGCTGGGGCGAAGCGATGCGCGAGCATGAGGCGATTCTCGACGCGCTGCGGCGACGCGCCGGCTCGGAGCTCTCCGACATCCTGTTCCTGCATCTGCGCAACAAGCGGAAGGCAGCGCAGGCTTCAGCCTGATCGTCGGTCGAAGAGCGCGATTGACCAAGCAATCCCAGAGGCGGCAGCCTTCGCGTCGCCTGGCTTGCTTCGTCGCGCTCGTAATGAGGGCGGGCCATGATTGCCGCCAATCTGAAATCTCAGAAATTTCGGATTGAATGCAAAAAATTTTGATCTAAGGTCCCTTCATCGCGCCGGCAGAGCGCAGTTATCGGGAGGGTGCGATCATGAAGCAGCAATGGCTGGCCGCGACCGCGATTCTGGCCGCAGGCATCGGGCAGGCGGCCGCCTGGGAGCCGACGAAGCCGATCGAGATCGTGGTGCCGTTCTCGGCGGGCGGGGCGTCTGACCAGATGGCGCGAACGATCCAGGGCATCATCCAGAAGCACCAGTTCACCACCCAGCCGATCATCGTCGTCAATAAGCCGGCCGCCGGCGGCGCCGAGGGCATGCTCGACATCCAGAAATCGGCCGGCGACGCGCACAAGCTGATCACGACGTCGAGCGGCATCTTCATGACGCCGATGGCGACCAAGCTGGCGCTGAACTGGACCGACTACACCCCGGTCGCGATGTTGGCGCAGGATTCCTTCCTGCTCTGGGTCAACGCCAAGTCGCCCTACAAGAGCGCCGGCGACCTGATGACGGCCGCCAAGAGTGCCAATCCGGCGATGAAGATCGGCGGCACCTCCTCCAAGCGCGAGGATAACCTCCTCGTCTTCGCCATGGAGAAGCAGGGCGGGGCTAAGTTCGCCTATATCCCCTACACCTCCGGCGGCCAGGCCTCGACGCAGTTGTCCGGCGGGCATGTCGAGGCCAACACCAACAACCCGGCCGAGGACCTCGCCAATTGGCGCGGCGGCGCGACGCGCCCGCTCTGCGTCTTCGCCGAGCAGAAGATGGCCTACACCGAGAAGGTCGCGGACGGGCAGTCCTGGGCTGACATCCCGACCTGCGCCTCGCAGGGGCTGAATGTCAGCTACCAGATGCTGCGCGGCATGTTCATGCCCGGCAAGGTGGGCAAGGAGCAGCAGGCCTTCTATGTCGACCTGTTCAAGAAGGTCTCCGAGACGCCGGAGTGGAAGGAATATCTCGCCCGAAACGCGCTGGTGCCGGACTACCGCGACGGCGAGGCCTTCGTTTCCTTTCTCAAGGCGGATGAACAGAAGCACGAGAAGCTGATGACCGAAGCTGGCTTCATGGCGAAGTGAATGGATCGCCTTTGCCTGGGTGCCTCGTCATCCTGGGCGACCGAAAGGAGACCCGGGATCCATTCCAGAGTGGTTCAGGTGTGGATCCCGGATCGGCGCCGCCTGGCGGCTTGTCCGGGATGACCAGCGGGAGCGATCGATGTCATTACCTTCCGAGACCGAAGCGCCTGAACGCGGCATCTCACGCCGCCCGGTCGAGATTGCGACGGCGGTACTGCTGATCGGGCTTGCGGGCATCGTCCTCTACGATTCGCATGGGCGCGGCGCCGGCTGGGATGGCGGCCCGCAGAACGGCTTCTTCCCGGCGCGCGTCGGCTGGATCTTCCTCGCCGCCTCGTTCTTCATCCTCTGGCAATCCTTCCGCCGGCCGGACGGGATGTTCGTCACCTATGAGCAGCTGCGGCAGGTCGTCAGGGTGCTGGGGCCGCTTGTCCTGTTCGTGGCGTTGATCCAGCCGCTCGGGCTTTATGTCGCCTCGGCGATCTTCATCATCGCCTTCATGGTGGTCGTCGGCACCTCGCGCTGGTGGTCGATCCTGCTGACCGCGCTGATCGTGCCGGTCGCCTGCTTCTGGGTCTTCGAACTGCAGTTCCGCGTGCCCCTGCCGAAGGGGCCGCTGGAAGCCGTGCTCGGCTATTGAAGGACGAGAGATGGACGATTTTGCCTCGCTCGTCGCCGGCTTCCAGGTCGCGCTCTCCTGGCACAATGTCGGCTTCATGGCGGTCGGCGTCATTCTCGGCATCGTCGTCGGGGTGCTGCCGGGACTGGGTGGACCGAACGGGGTCGCGATCCTCTTGCCGCTGACCTTCGGCATGGACCCGACTTCGGCGATCATCCTGTTGTCGTCGATCTACTGGGGCGCGCTGTTCGGTGGCGCGATCACCTCTATCCTGTTCAACATCCCCGGCGAGGCGTGGTCGGTCGCGACCACCTTCGACGGCTATCCGATGGCGGTGCAGGGCAAGGCGGCGGAAGCGCTGACGGCGGCCTTCACCGCCTCCTTCATCGGCGCGCTCTCGGGCGTCGTGCTCATCACCTTCGTCGCGCCGCTGGTCGCACAGTTCGCACTGCGCTTCGGCCCGGCCGAGTTCTTCGCGGTCTTCCTTTTGACCTTCTGTTCCTTCATCGGCATGGGCCGGGAGAACCGCGCCAAGATCATCGCCTCGCTCTGCATCGGCTTCCTGCTCGCGGCCGTCGGCCTCGATTCGATCTCGGGCGACCTGCGCATGACCTTCGGCTCGACCGAGCTGATGCGTGGCTTCGACTTCCTGATCGTGGTCATCGGCCTGTTCGGCGTCAGCGAGATCCTGCTGACGGTCGAGGAAGGGCTGGTATTCAAGGGCAAGCAGGCGAAGATCGACCTGATGGTCGTGCTCCGCACCTGGGCCGGTCTGCCGCGCTACTGGGCGACGCTGCTGCGCTCGGCGGTCGTCGGCATGTGGATGGGCGTGACGCCGGGCGGGGCCATCGCCGCCTCCTTCATGGGCTATGGCCTCGCCAAGCGCTTCTCGAAGCGCGGCAAGAACTTCGGCAAGGGCGAGATCGAGGGCGTGCTGGCGCCCGAGACCGCCGCGCATGCCGCCGGCACCAGCGCGCTCTTGCCGATGCTGGCGCTCGGCATCCCCGGTTCGGCGACGGCGGCCGTGCTGCTCGGCGGCCTGCTGGTCTGGGGTCTCCAGCCCGGGCCGATGCTCTTCGTCGAGCAGAAGGATTTCGTCTGGGGCCTGATCGCCTCGATGTATCTCGGCAATCTCGCCGGCCTGATCATCGTGCTGGCGACGGTGCCGCTCTTTGCCGCGATCATGCGGATCCCGTTCTCCTTCGTCGCGCCGGTGATCCTGATCGTCTGTGCGATCGGCGCCTACACGATCTCCAACTCGATCTTCGACATCTGGCTGATGCTGGTCTTCGGCGTCGTCGGCTATGTCTTCAAGAAGCTCGACTACCCGCTCGCGCCGATGATCTTGGCGCTGGTGCTGGGCGACCGGGCCGAGGATGCCTTCCGCCAGGCGCTGCTCGGCTCCGGCGGCTCGCTCGGCGTCTTCTGGGCCAACGGGCTGGTCGCGACGCTCGTCGTGCTCGCTCTGCTGCTGCTCTGCTGGGGGCCGGCCGGCGATGCGATTGCTGCACTGCGCGGGCGCCGCCGGACAGATCCTGAGACCGCAGAGGCCACCAGATGACGCAGGCCGCGCTGTCGCGCCCGCATAGCCGCAATCTTGGCTTCGAACGCAAGCTGTCGCAGGCGCTGGAAGGGGAGGCGCGTTTCGACGCCTTCACCCGCGGGCGCTACGCCACCGACGCGTCGATCTACCAGATCGTGCCGCAGGGCGTCGCCTTCCCGAAGAGCGAGGCCGATATCGCAGCCGCGTTGACGATCGCTGCCGAGCACGGCGTGCCGGTGATCGCCCGCGGCGGCGGCACCTCGCAAAACGGCCAGCCGATCGGCGATGCGCTGATCCTCGACATGAGCCGGCACTTCAACGCGATCGGCGACTATGATCCGGCTTCGCGCACGGTTTCGGTGGCGCCCGGCATCGTGCTGGAAGCGCTCAACACGCATGTCAGGAAGGATGGCCTCTTCTTCCCGGTCGAACCCTCGACGGCGAGCCGCTGCACCATTGGCGGCATGGTCGGCAACAACTCCTCGGGCGCGCGCTCGCTGCGCTACGGCAAGACCGTCGACAACGTCTTAGCGCTGAAGGCGATGTTTCGTGATGGCGAGCCGCTCGCACTCGGCGAGGGGCCTATCAGTGACAACGCCTCGCCACGGGCGCGGGCGCTGATGGAGAGTATGCTGGCGCTCGCCGATCGGCATCGCGACGAGATCGAGGCAATCTTCCCCAAGGTGCAAAGGCGCGTCGGCGGCTATAATCTCGACGAACTGATCGTGCCGCGGCCGAACCTGTCGCACCTGCTGGTCGGCTCGGAGGGCACGCTCGCCCTGACCACGCAGGCGACGCTCAAGCTCTCGCCCCTGCCGCGGCACCGCGTCATGGGCGTCTGCCATTTCCCGAATTTCCGTGCGGCGATGGAGACGACGCAGCATCTCGTCGCGCTCGGGCCGGTCGCGGTCGAGCTCGTCGACAATAACGTGCTGGTGCTCGGCGCCGACATCCCGCTCTTCGTGCGCACGCTGGCCGACATCACCAGGGGCCAGCCGAACTGCCTGCTGCTGGTCGAGTTCGCCGGCGACGACCTTGCCGCGCTGAAGGCCGACCTCAAACGGCTCGACCAGTGCATGGCCGATCACGGCTTTCCCGATGCGGTGGTCGAGGTGATCGAGTCGGCCCGGCAGAAGCCGGTCTGGGAGGTGCGCGAAGCCTGCCTCAACATCATGATGTCGATGAAGGGCGACGGGAAGCCGGTCTCCTTCATCGAGGACTGCGCTGTCCCGCTCGAGCATCTCGCCGACTATACCGACGCCATCACCGCCCTGTTCGAGAAGCACGGTACGCGCGGCACCTGGTATGCGCATGCCTCGGTCGGTTGCCTGCATGTCCGCCCGATCCTCAACATGAAGACCGAAAGCGGCGTGAAGGCCATGCGCGGCATCGCCGAGGAGGCCTGCGAGCTGGTGCGCCACTTCAAGGGCTCGTTCTCGGGCGAGCATGGCGACGGCATCTCGCGCTCCGACTTCGTCGAGCCGATGTTCGGGGAGCCGCTCACCCGCGCCTTTGAGGCGGTCAAGGACGGCTTCGACCCGGAAAACCGGCTCAACCCCGGCAAGATCGTCCGCCCCTACCATATGGACGATCGCAGCCTGATGCGGTTCCCGCCCGGCTACGCCACGCCGGTGCCGCCGGAGACCGCGCTCGACTGGTCCGATTGGGGCGGTCTCGGTGGCGCCGTCGAGATGTGCAACAACAATGGCACCTGCCGGAAGATGGCAGGCGGGACGATGTGCCCGTCCTGGCGGGCGACGCGAGAGGAGCAGCACGTCACCCGCGGTCGGGCCAATACGCTGCGGCTCGCCATCTCCGGACAGCTTGGGGAAGGGGCCTTCACCTCGCCCGAGATGAAGGAGACGCTCGATCTCTGCGTCTCCTGCAAGGGCTGCAGGCGCGACTGCCCGACCGGCGTCGACATGGCGCGGATGAAGGTCGAGTTCCTGCATCATTACCACGCGAAGCACGGCCTGCCCCTGAAGGAACGCCTGATCGCCTATCTGCCGCGCTATGCGCCGCTGGCCGCGAAACTCGCGCCGTTGATGAACCTGCGCGACCGCATCCCGTTCTTGGCGAAGCTCAGCGAACGCTGGCTTGGCTTCTCGGCGCGGCGCTCGCTGCCGGTCTGGCGCACACCCTGGCGCGAGGCGGCGGTGCCGGCGAGTCCGTCTGCCGTGCGGGGCGACGGCCGCGACATCGTGCTCTTCGCCGACACCTTCAACCGCTATTTTGAGCGCGAGAATCTGGAAGCGGCCGAACGCGTGTTGCTCGCCGGCGGCTACCGGCTGCATCGCATTGCGGCCAGGGATGGCGAACGGCCGCTTTGCTGCGGGCGCACCTTTCTCTCTGCAGGGCTGGTCGAGGAGGCCCGCGCCGAGGCAAGGCGCACGCTCGATGCGCTCAGCCCCTTCGTCGCCAAGGGCGCGCGCATCGTCGGGCTCGAGCCGTCCTGCCTGATGAGCTTCCGCGACGAGTTCGCGGCATTGCTGCCCAAGGCCGAGGTCGAGCCCGTGGCCAAGGCGGCGCTGCTGGTCGAGGAATTGCTGGCGGCCGACATGGCCGCGGGCAGGACCAGCCTGCCATTGCGTGACCAAGGCGGGCGCGTCGCGCATCTGCACGGCCATTGCCACCAGAAGGCCTTCGACGCGATGGGCGCGGTCGAGACAACGCTGCGGGCGGTGCCCGGGCTCGAGGTCAGGCCGATCGAATCGAGCTGCTGCGGCATGTCCGGCGCCTTCGGCTATGGCGCCGCGACGATCGACGTTTCGCTCGCCATGGGCGAGCTCGCGCTGCTGCCGGCGGTGCGAAAGGCTGGGGCCGGCGATCTTGTCGTCGCCGACGGCACGAGCTGCCGCCACCAGATCCATGACGGGGCCAGCCGCGATGCGGTGCATGTCGTCAGGGTGCTGGACGCTGCACTGAAGGAGCGCGCCACACCGGCATAGAGAAACGACGAACCCGGAAAGCGGGACGACCGAGGGAGGACGATCATGCTACGGACGACGCTTCTCAGCACATTGGCGCTCTGCGCAATCGGAGGCGCGCATCAGGTCATGGCGAAAGATTATTTCCTCGCGAGCGGACGCTGGGACAATGTCGTCCTGGTCATCGATCTCGAAAAGGCGATCGACCCGGCCAATGACGGGACGGCGAAGGCGGTGGTCAACCGGCTGCGCGTCACCCCGGACATCCAGGTCGACGGCAAGACCGTCGTGTCGAGCGGCCAGCCGATCTCGATCGCGATCGCGCCCGATCAGCGGCGCGCCTATGTCGTCAACCATTCCGGCCGGGCGACGCCGGAGGCCGCCGGCGCCTTCCAGCACGGCCATGCCGGCACGGTGACGGTGGTCGACCTCAGGAAGGCGCTCGATCCGGCGAGCAACGGCACGCTCAATGCGGTCGAGGGCTATATCGAGACCGGCGGCTTCGGCCCGACCGGCTTCGCCATCGTGGCCGACGGCAAGCACGCGGTCCTCGCCCATGCCGAGCAGGAGGGCGACGAGGATGGCGGGCGCCATCTCAGCATCGTCGACCTTGCGACCAACAAGGTGATCCGCAAGATCGAGCAGGCCTATGGCAAACCCGGCTTCCCCTGCCCGCCCAATCCGGTGCCGCATCGCGCGCCCGATCCCAAGTTCGGCTGCTTCCCCGACACCAACGGCGTCACCATCAGCCCGCTCGGCGGCGGCACGATCTTCGGCGCCAACGGCGGCACCGACGACATCACGGTGATGAGCCTGCAGAAAGCGATCGCCGGCGAGAGCGGCGCGGAGGTGGCGCGCATCCCGGTCCAGGCCGGCGGCTTCGGCATTTCGACCAGCCCGGACGGCAAGCTCGTCGCCCATGCCTCGCGCGAGAACGCCCAGACCGACACGCCCGGCAACACGGTCAGCATCGTCGATGTCGAGAAGGCGCTGAGCGACCCCGGCAAGGCCGAGGTGGCGCGCGTCCTCGTCGGCACCGATGACGGGAAGACGCCGACGCGGCCCTTCGTCGCCACCTTCCTGCCGGACGGCAAGCGCATCCTCTCGACCCAGTTCCGCTCGAACAACATCGACATCATCGATGTCGCCAAGGCCCTCGCCGGCCAACCGGCGACGATCAGGCGCGTCGAGCTGAAGACGCCGGGGGGCGAGCCGTCGCGGCCGCGCGGCATCGCGATCACCCCGGACGGGAAATACGCGGCGATCACCGGCGCGCCGAAGAGCAAGTCCAATTCGAGCGTCGTCTGGATCGTCGATCTTGCCAGCTACGAGGTGAAGGGCCGCGTCACTGAGATCGGCAATGAGAGCTACATGATCGGCGCCTTCCGCGGCGATTAGTCGAAGCCGGTGGGCCGCGCCGAGAGCCACGCAAGCCATAGCCACGGGCACCGCCCGAGAATGACGTCAGGCGCTTAAGGCCGCGCGATCAGGAGCCTCAGCGAACCGTCGAAGCTCGGCCGGCTGCGCAGGGCGCCGTGGCGGGCGTCCCAGACGCCGGATTCGAGGTCCTGGCGCAATCTCTCGATCGAGACCGCGTTGTCGTCGTCACTGACGAAGCTCCAGGCGGAGCAGGCCGAGCGCGCCCGCGGATCGAGGAAGCTTTCCGGCCGGCCGTAATAGGCCTCGTTGAAGCCGTCGACGCAAGCCAGCGGGATCGGTACGGGGACGATCTCGACCTCGCCGCCGAGCACCGTCGCCATGCGGTCGAGCGAGGGGTAGCGCCGCGCCTCGGTCGCGAGCACCTGGGGCGCGTAATCGGAGAGCCAGAAGGCCTCGACCAGAGCCGGATCGCAGGAGAGGATCGCGACCGGCCCGCGCGTGACGCGGCGCATTTCTCGCAGGCCCGCATCGAGATCCTGCCACTGATGCACGCTGAAGGTCGTCATGCTGGCATCGAAGGCGCCGTCGCCGAAGGGCAGCTTTTCCGCCGTGGCGTCGATCGCGACGGCGATGTCGGCCGGCCGCTGTGCCCGCATCGAAGCCGAAGGCTCGACGGCCGTGACGTCCCGGCCGCGCGGCTCGTAGGAGCCTGCTCCGGCGCCGACATTGAGGATCGCCCTGGCCGGGCCGAGCGCCGCTTCGATCAACGCCGCGATCGCCGGTTCCGGCTGGCGGAAGGACGCATAGCCCTGTCCGATCCGCCCGTAGTCGGCGTCACCGGCGCTGCCGTCCGCGCGGCGGGCGCTTGTCGCGGGTTTCGTCTCTACAGTCACGGCCTCTCTCCCGGATCAGGCAAGAATCGGAGCCGCAGCAAGGGCCCGGCCTCGATGACAGGATCATGACGGTCGATAGCCGGCTCGGCCATCGTCGGCGCGCAAGCTCCGACTAGGCCGGCGTTGGCTCCGTTCGGACGATGGTGGTAGAACCCGGTTCGTGGCCTCCGGCGGGGCCGTTTCAACAGGACGAGAGATCATGTTCGAGGCGCGTGGCATCGACAGCACCGACAAGGCCGAGTTCTACCGCGAGCTTGCGGGCCAGCTCGAAGCCCTGCTCGCAGGCGAGCGCGATGTCATCGCCAATGCGGCCAATACGTCGGCGCTGTTGTTCCAGATGATGCCCGATCTGAACTGGGCCGGCTTCTACATGATGCGCGAGGGCGAACTGGTGCTCGGGCCCTTCCAGGGCAAGCCGGCCTGCGTGCGCATTGCGGTTGGCAAGGGCGTCTGCGGTGCGGCCGTGGCGCGTCGCGCTTCCGTGCTGGTCGAGGATGTCCACGCCTTTCCCGGCCATATCGCCTGCGACTCCGCCTCGCGCTCCGAACTGGTGGTGCCGCTGATCGGCCGCGATGGCGTCATCGGCGTGATCGATCTCGACAGCCCGTCGCCGGCGCGCTTCGACGCGGCGGACCAGGCCGGGATAGAGCGGATCGCCGCGATCTGGTTGGCCGCCTGCGGCGAGACCGCCGAGCCGGCTCTCGCCAGAGCCTCCTGAGGGGCACGGTGGCTTCGCTCAGCCTGCGCATTCAGCTCGACCCCGAAGGCAGGGTCGGTCCGGGTAAGATCGAGCTCTTGGAGCATATCGCGGCGCTGGGCTCGATCTCGGCCGCGGGCCGGGCGATGGAAATGTCCTACCGGCGCGCCTGGGAGCTGGTCGATGAGCTCAACACGCTCTTCGGCAAGCCGGTGGTCGAACGCCAGACTGGTGGCCGCAATGGCGGTGGCGCGAAGCTGACCGATCTCGGGGCGGCTCTGATCGCGCGTTTCCGGGCGGTCGAGCAGGCCGCGACGCTCGCCGCCGCCGAGCACCTCGCGGCGCTCCAGGCAGAGATCGACCGCCCGACGAAGCGCTAGAGCGCCGTCCTGCATCTATCGAATGACGGATATGTGAGCGCGGCCGCCGGTCGCGGCTGACGCCGTTTGCCGCGCATCAGGCGCTCGAACACCGGCGCCGGAGCAGGCGGTTTGCCTTGACATGCGCAGTCGATTCGCACAGGCGTATCGCATATGCAGCATGGGTGCTGCAAGCTTTTTTTGTAATGATTCCAAAGAGGAAGCTGAAAACCTCCTCGGCTCTGCAGAGGCGTTTTGGACGGAGGGCGAGAGCTTTCCGGAAGCGCGCGGAGCGAAGGGGGGCCGGGCCGGCGACGGCCGGGCGGCTTGCCTCCAGCGAAGACTGGACTTGGTCATGATGCGCGCGTTTCGTCTGGTTCTCGTCGCGGTGGGTTTCTCGGCCCTGGCTGCGTCGGCTGTCCAGGCTCAGCCGGCCCCGAGCCAGCCTGCCCAAACGCAGGTCGCCCCGGCGCAGCCCACCGAAGTCCAGAATCAGCCCGCGCCCGCACAGCCGCCGGCGATGACGCCGCTGCCAACGGTCCCGTCGCAGCTCGGCGTCAGCCCGCCGACCAGCGCGCATCCGCCGCTGCAGGCCAGCGAGACGCCTGCGGCGCCCGTCGCCGCGCCCGTGGCTCCGCCGGCCATGACCGCGACGCTGCCGCACGACCTGTCGCCCTGGGGCATGTTCATGGCGGCCGACATCGTGGTGAAGGGCGTGATGCTCGGCCTCGCCTTCGCTTCGCTCACGACATGGACGATCTGGCTCGCCAAGGCGATGGAGCTTGCGGCTGCGAAGGCGGCCGCCGGCCGGGCGCTACGCCGCATCGAGGCGGCCGACAGCCTCAACGCCGCCGCGGGAGCCGCCGCTTCGAAGAGCGGCAAGCTGCGCGGTGCCGTGGGCGAGCTGCTGACGGCTGCGCTGGCGGAGACGCGCCGCTCGGCCGATCTCGGCGAGGAGGGCATCAAGGAGCGCGTCGCCATCGCGCTGTCGCGGATCGAGGCCCGCGCCGGCCGCGCCATGGCGCGCGGTACCGGCCTGCTCGCCACCATCGGCTCGACCGCCCCCTTCGTCGGCCTGTTCGGCACAGTCTGGGGCATCATGAATTCCTTCATCGGCATCAGCCAGGCGAAGACGACCAATCTCGCCGTCGTCGCCCCCGGAATCGCCGAGGCCCTGCTGGCGACCGCGATCGGCCTGGTCGCCGCCATTCCGGCCGTCATCATCTACAATGTCTTCGCCCGTGCGATCACCGGCTATCGCGCCACGCTGTCGGACGCCTCCGGCGAGATCCTGCGCCATCTCTCGCGCGATCTTGAGCGGCGCCAGCGCGGCGTCGCGCCGGCGCCCGCGCGCGCCGCATTCCATGCGGTGCAGCCTGCAGCGGGGATGCCCGCGGCCGCTGCGCTCGTCCCGGCGGAGTGAGCCATGGCGGTTTCCCTCAAGGATGCGCAGGACGGCGATCTCGGCGAGGTCAGCGAGATCAACGTCACGCCGTTCATCGACGTCATCCTGGTGCTGCTGATCATCTTCATGGTCGCCGCGCCGCTTTCCACCGTCGACGTCGCGGTTGACCTGCCGGTTTCCAATGCGCAGCCGCAGCAGCGGCCGGACACGCCGGTCTTCCTTACCGTGAAGGGCGATCTTTCGCTTGCGCTCGGCAATGATCCGGTCCCGCGCGAAGCCCTGCAGGCGACGCTCGACCAACGCACGAACCGAGACCGCGATCAGCGCGTCTTCCTGCGCGCTGACGGGGCGGTGGCCTATCGCGAACTGATGGATGTGATGAACCTGCTGCGCAGTGCCGGCTACCTCAAGATCGCGCTGGTTGGCCTCGAGGATACGGGGCAGGGCGCTGCGCCGGGGGCCAAGCCGTGAGCGCCGAGCGCCCCTCGCTGTCGCGCTTCGCGCCGGCGGCGCTGCGCTGGGGCGCAGCCGCGCTCGTCGTCGCCTCCGCCCATGGCGCGGCTGGCTGGGTGATCGCCAACTGGCAGCGGGCCGAGGCCGCGGTCGGCGCGCCGCCCGCAGCAGTAATGATCGAACTTGCGCCGCTGGCGGTTGCGCCCGAGGCGCCGCCGCAGGAGGTCGCGCCGGGGCCGGAAATGGTCGAGGCGCAGCCCGAACCGGAGCCACCGCCGCCCGAGCCCGTGGTCGAGAAGCCGGATCCTGTCGAGCCGCCTCCGCCGGAACCGGAGCCCGTCAAGCTGCCGGAGCCCGAGGTCAAGATTCCCGAACTGCCGCCTCTGCCGGATGCCGCCGCCGTGCTGGCGCCGCCGCCCGAGCCGAAGCCACCGGAGGAGAAGCCTCCCGAGGTCAAGCCGAAGCCCAAGCCGAAGCCACGCGTGGTAGAGCGGCCGAAGCCGGTCAGGCCGGACAAGCCGAAGGCCGAGCAGACCACGGCTCCGGTCGCGCAGGACCAGGTCGCCCCGCGCGCCGCCGCCCCGAATTCGGGTGCGTCCTCCGCGTCGCCGGCGGCGCAGGCGAGCTGGCGCGGCTCGCTGATGGCCCATCTCAATCGCTTCAAGCGCTTCCCGAACGGCGCCACCCCTGGCACGGTGCAGGTCGCGTTCAGTATCGACCGGGGCGGCCGGGTGTTGTCGGCGCGGCTGCTGCACGGCTCGGGTGATACGGCGCTCGACGAGGAGGCCGTTGCGATGATCAGGCGTGCGAGCCCGGTGCCGGCGCCGCCGGACGGCATCGGCGGCAGTGCCGTCGCGCTGGCCGTGCCGATCCGATTCTCGCGCTGAGGAGCGCCTTGGAAATGCCGCGCTCCCCCCGCGTAATCGCGGGGCCGCGGGCTACGGGAGGAGAGGTCAGATGACGATAGCCAAGCTCGTTGTCGGCGCGCTGCTTGCGTTGGCCTGTGCCGGTTGCGTCACCGACGCGGAATTGCGCGCCGCCGATGAGGCGCGCTGCCGCTCCTTCGGTTTCCGCACGCAGAGCGACGGCTTCGCCAATTGCCTGCTGCAGCTCGATCTCGACCGCTCAGCCGAGCGACGCTACCGGATGGATACGGCTTTCAGTGGCCCGTACTGGGGGCCCCCCTATTACGGACGCCGCTGGTAGCTCTTCCGACCCCCGAAAAGAAAAAGGGCCGCGCTGGAGGCGCAGCCCAAGTCTAGGGAGGAAACGCCCAAGGAGGGCGACGCAGCATCGCTGCTGCGGTGCACTTTAAATAGGGGCGCCGCTGTCGGATCGCAAGAGTAAAAGGGCAGCAAGGCTGACTTATTTTTAAGCGGCTGATTCTCGTTTTAAATCAAAGGGAAGCTGGTGTTAACCAAGCGGAGGCGCCGACTTTGGGCGCTGGCTGCGACAATTGCTGCATCGCAGAGATGATGCCCGGAGCCGCCGAGTCTCGGCCCCGGGCATCAGGCGCGATCAGCCCAGCGACATCGTCAGCGGGGGCTTGACCTCGGGCGGCAGCGGGGAGGTGTAGCCCTCCTTGCCGAGGCGGGCCTTGTGGTCGGCCTTGGCGGCGGCCATCAGGGCCGGGTCGCTCAGCACGGCGGCGCCGGTCGCGGCCATCGCCTTGGCGACATGAACCATCGCCTTGTGCGCGGCCGGAGCCTTGCCCTGCGCCACCACCTGCCAGGTGTGGAAGGGCGTGCCCATCGCGACCGTCGGCGCGTGGGCCTGCACGGTCGGCACCGCCCAGCTGACATCGCCGATATCGGTCGAGCCGATCGCCGGGTTGCGCTTGGCGTCGCGCGGGACGAGGAAGTCGGCCAGCGGCGCGCCGGTATCGGGCATGCCGATGGTGCGCCAGATCGAGGCGATCTCCTGCGGGGAGAGGGTCGCGCGGATCTTCTCGGCATAGGCCTTGTCGGCATCGTCGAAATGCGGCGCGCCGAGTTCTTCCATCACCTTGTGCATCGCCTCTTCGAGCGGCGTGTTGGCGACGAGGTCGGAGACGGCGCTGACGATCCGCATCTCCATCTTGGTTTCCGTCATCAGCGCAGCGCCCTCGGCGATCTTCTTCACGCGCTGCACCAGCTCCAGCATGCCGCGGAGGTCACGGGCCCGGATGGAGTAGCGGACGCGGGCATGGGCCTGGACGACGTTGGGCGCGATGCCACCGGTGTCGAGGAGGGCGTAATGCACGCGCGCATCGCTCGGCATGTGCTCGCGCATGTAATTGACGCCGACATTCATCAGCTCGACGGCATCGAGCGCCGAGCGGCCGAGATGGGGCGCGGCGGCGGCGTGCGATGCGCGGCCGGTGAAGACGAAATCGGCGCGGGTGTTCGCGAGCGCCAGCGCGGGAGCGACTTCCCAGAAGCTCGACGGATGCCAGGAGATCGCGACGTCGGCATCCTCGAAGGCGCCGGCGCGGACCATGAAGGCCTTGGCCGCCCCGCCTTCCTCGGCCGGGCAGCCATAATAGCGCACGCGGCCGGGGATCTTGTTCTCGGCCAGCCAATCCTTCATCGCCACCGCGGCGAGCATGGCGGCGGAGCCGAGCAGGTTGTGGCCGCAGCCATGGCCATGGCCGCCGGCCTCGATCTCCTTGTGCTCGGAGAGACCGGCTTCCTGCGAGAGGCCGGGCAGGGCGTCATATTCACCGAGGAAGGCGATGACCGGCCCGCCTTCGCCCGCTTCGCCGATCACGGCGGTGGGGATGTCGGCGACGTTCTCGGTGATGCGGAAGCCCTGGTGCTTCAGCTCGGCGACATGCTCAGCCACAGAGCGCTTCTCGGTGTAGCATACCTCGGGCATGCCCCAGACCCGGTCGCTCAGCGCGATCAGCCGCTCCTTGTTCGCATCGACATGCCGCCAGAGATCGTTTCGATTGTCCATTTTCGTTCCGCCTTATGGAAGGCGGGCATATGACCAATCCCGCCTGCTGGCGTCCAGATGCCTGGCGCATGGCGGAGCAGCGATTCAGGCCTTCCCTTGCGTCGGAGCCTGCGCCGCAAAATCGGCCAGGATCGGGCAGTCAGGCCGGTGATCGCCATGGCAATGCGCCGCGAGATGGCGCAGCGTGTCGGCCATCGCCTTGAGTTCGGCCGCCTTGGCTTCGAGATCGCGGACATGCGCCATCGCGAGCTTCTTGACGTCGGCGCTGGCGCGGCTCCTGTCGCGCCAGAGCGCGATCAGTTCTCGCGTCTCCTCCAGAGAGAAGCCGAGGTCGCGGGCGCGCCGGACGAAGCGCAGCGTATGCACGTCGTCATCGGCATAGACCCGGTACTGCGCCGCCGTGCGCGCCGGCGCATCGATCAGCCCGATGCTCTCGTAATAGCGGATCATCTTGGCGCTGACGCCAGAGCGGGTGGCAGCTTCGCCGATATTCATCGGGCACCTCCCTCATGCGAGGCCGGGACGCGAAAGCGCTTCAGCCTCAGCGCATTGGTGAGCACGCTGACGCTGGAGAGCGCCATGGCGAGCCCGGCGAAGATCGGCGAGAGCAGGACGCCGAAGGCCGGGTAAAGCACACCGGCCGCGACGGGGAGCAGCAGCGCATTGTAGCCGAACGCCCAGGCAAGGTTCTGGCGGATGTTGGCGATGGTGGCCTGCGACAGCGCAATCGCCCGTGGCACACCCATAACGTCGCCTGACATCAGCACGACATCGGCGCTCTCGATCGCGATATCCGTGCCCGTACCGATGGCGATGCCGACATCGGCCTGGGCCAGGGCAGGGGCGTCGTTGATGCCGTCGCCGACGAACGCGACCTTCACGCCGCCCTGCTGCAGCCCCTTCACCACCGTGGCCTTGTCGATGGGCAGCACCTCGGCCCGGACCTCGTCGATGCCGAGCGTGCGAGCCACGGCCTCCGCCGTGCGGCGATCGTCGCCCGTCACCATCGCGACCTTGAGGCCGAGCCGATGCAGCGCGGCGATGGCGGCTGGCGTCGTCTCCTTCACGGCATCCGCCACGGCAATTATCGCCGCGAGCCTGCCGTCGATGGCGGCGTAGAGCGGTGTCTTGCCGGCCTCCGCCAGCGCCTGCGCCTTTGCCCCGAAAGGCGTGGCATCGACCTTGACCTGCTCCATCAGCCTGACACCGCCGATGGCGACACTGCGGCCCTCGATCGTCGCCGTCACGCCGAGCCCCGGATCGCTGGCAAAGCCGGTGGGTTCGGCAAGCGGAAGACCGCGCGCCTTCGCTGCGGCGACGATGGCGAGCGCCAGCGGATGCTCCGAGCGGTTCTCTGCCGAGGCGATCAGGCTCAGCACCTCGTCTTCCGCGAAGCCGGGGGCGGCCTCGATGTCGGTCAGCTCGGGCTTGCCGCGGGTCAACGTGCCGGTCTTGTCGAGCGCGACGACCTGGACATCCCGCAGTGCCTGCAGCGCGTCGCCCTGCCGGAACAGGATGCCGAGCTCGGCGCCGCGGCCCGTGCAGACCATGATCGAGGTCGGGGTCGCGAGGCCCATCGCGCAGGGACAGGCAATGATCAGCACCGCCACCGCATTGACGAGCGCATGCGAGAGGGCAGGGCTCGGCCCGAAGACAAGCCAGACGAGGAAGGTCGCGAGCGCCAGCGCCATCACCACCGGGACGAACCAGAGCGTGACACGGTCGACCAGTGCCTGGATCGGCAGCTTGGCGCCCTGCGCAGCCTGCACCGTGCGGACGATCTGCGCCAACACCGTATCGGCCCCGACCTTGCGCGCGGTGAAGCGTAGCGCGCCCGAGCCGTTGATGGTGCCCCCCGTGACGAGGCTGCCGGTCTCCTTGCGGACCGGAGCCGGCTCGCCGGTGATCATCGACTCGTCGACGAACGAGGAGCCTTCCGAAACCTCGCCATCGACTGGCACGCGCTCGCCCGGCCGCAGGATGACGATGTCACCCGGCCGCACCGTTTCGACGGCGATATCGGCCTCGATGCCGTCGCGCAGGATGCGGGCCGTCTTGGGCTGTAGCGCGATCAGGCTGCGGATCGCGGCGCTGGTGCGGCCCTTGGCGCGCGCCTCGAACCAGCGGCCGAGCAGGATCAGCGTCACGATCACGGCGCCGGCCTCGAAATAGGTGAAGGCGGTGCCCTCCGGCAGCAAGTCCGGCCAGAAGGTCGCGGCCGTCGAATAGAGATAGGCCGCGCCGGTGCCGAGCATGACGAGCGAGTTCATATCGGGCGCCAGCCGCATCAGCGCCGGCCAGCCCTTACGGATGAAGACGAGGCCGGGTCCGAACTGGACGATGCTGGCGAGCACGAAGGAGGCGAGGCGGATGTTGCCCTCGCCGAAGGTCATGGCGAGCCAGTGATGCAGCGCCGGAATCATATGACTGCCCATCTCGGCGACGAGCAGCGGCAGGGTCAGCAGCCCGGCAAGGATGACCGAGCGCAGTAGCCGGCTCTGCTCCTCTTCCTTGGCGGCCTCGACGCGGGCAGGGGCCGCCGCATCGGAGTCCGGTAGCAAGCTCGCTTCATAGCCAGCTTCGGATACCGCCTTGATCAGCGCCGGCACTATGTCGCCGCTGGCGAGCATCTTCACCCTGGCGTGCTCCGTCGCGAGGTTAACCGTCGCATCGACGACGCCTGGGACGCCGCGCAGCGCCTTCTCGACATGGCCGACGCAAGAGGCGCAGTTCATGCCGTCGATGGCGAGCTCCACCGATTCCTCGATAGGTTTGTAGCCGGCTTTGCGAATCGCTTCCTCGATCTGGCGCAGATCGGTCGTGCCGCGGGCGAGGGTGATGTGCGCGCGCTCCGTCGCGAGATTGACCGCGACCGTCTCGACGCCCGGAACCTCCGTAATGGCGCGCTCGACGCGCCCCACGCAGCTCGCGCAGGACATGCCTTCGACGGCCATGTCGAGCGTCGCGAGCTTCTCGGTCTTCTGCTGATGGGAGGCCTTGTCGATCACCGTCATCGCCGTCTCCTCTGGGATGATGGCCTTGCATATGGGGCTTCCCATCATGGGAAGGTCAAGGGCGGCGGCATGTCTTTGTGAGGGAGCGTCCCGGCGTATGGATCAGGTCGTCTCGACCGACACGCTCTTGATCACCGCATGGACGATCTTGCCCGGCGCGAGGCCGAGCGCCTCGACCGATTTCGCCGTCAGGCGCGCGGCGACGAGGGCATCGCCGCAGACGAGGCGCAGATGCACGATGCTGCCGCCGACGCCGGTCCGTTCGCCGATCTCGGCGACCCGGCCCTGCAGCACGTTGAGCGCGCTGATCCCGGCTGGTGGTTCGAGGCTCAGCATGACGTCGCTCGCCAGGACACGCAGCTTGAGCTTCTGTCCGGCTCGGAGCGAACCGCGCGCGATGGTCAGCGGCCCGGCTCGTGTCCTGAGCTGCGCGAGCCCGAAGGCCTCGTCGAATCCGACGACCTCGCCCGTGAGCAGTGAGCTTGCCTCTGGCGCGCCGGGCCGCGCCGCGAGGTCCGGCCGCGAGAGGATGTCGCCGGCCGGGCCGCAGGCGGCGATGCGCCCGTCCTCGACGATGGCGATGGTGGTGGCGAGCCGCGCGACCTCGGCCAGCGCATGCGAGACATAGACGATAGGGATGCGCGTCTCGTCCCGCAGCCGCTCGATATAGGGCAGGATCTCCGCCTTGCGCGCCTCGTCCAGCGCCGCCAGCGGCTCGTCCATCAGGAGCAGGCGCGGCTCGGCGAGCAGGGCGCGGCCGATGGCGACGCGCTGTTTCTCGCCGCCCGAGAGCGCGCCCGGCCGCCGTTGCAGGAGATGGCCGATGCCGAGCAGCTCCAGCACCTTGCCGAGCTCGGCCGGCTTGCGAACGGCGCGGGGCACGAACCAGTGCCCGAAGAGCAGGTTCTGCCGCACCGTGAGATGGGGGAAGAGCCGCGCTTCCTGGAAGACATAGCCGATCCGGCGCCGGTGCTTCGGCAGGAAGATGCCGCCTTCGGTGTCGACCAGCGTCTCGCCCTCGACGCGAACATGGCCCGCTTCCGGGCGGATCAGCCCGCCGATGACATTGACCAGCGAGGTCTTGCCGGAGCCTGAGGCACCGAACAGCGCTGTCAGCCGCCCCTCGGAAGTCAGCCTCGCGTCGAGGAGGAAATCGCCGAGGCGGTGGCGGGCGGCGATGTCGAGGACGGCGCTCATTCGATCGCGATCCGGCGGCCAATCATCCGTGCCATCAGCTCGGAGAGAAAGAGCGCGGTGACCGAGATCGCGATCGAGATCAGTGTCAGCCGCATCGCGCCCGCATCGCCCCCCGGCACCTGGGTGAAGGTGTAGATCGCCGAGGGCAGGGTCTGCGTCTCGCCGGGGATGTTGGAGACGAAGGTGATCGTCGCGCCGAACTCGCCCATCGCCTTCGCGAAGCACAGGATCATGCCGGCGAGGATGCCAGGCAGGCAGAGCGGCAGTGTGACGACCAGGAAGACCCAGAGCGGGCTTGCGCCGAGCGTGCCGGCGGCGTCTTCCAGCCGGCGGTCGACGGCCTCGATTGAGAGCCGGATGGCGCGGACCATCAGGGGGAAGCCCATCACAGCGCAGGCCAGCGCGGCCCCCGTCCAGCGGAAAGAGAGCACGATCCCGAACCAGTCATAGAGGAACTGGCCGATCAGCCCGCGTCGGCCGAAGCCGATCAACAGCAGGTAGCCCGTCACGACCGGCGGCAGGATCAGCGGCATATGGACGAGCGCGTCGAGCAGCGACTTGCCCCAGAAGCGCCCGCGCGCCAGCAGCAGCGCGACGCCGAGCCCGAGCGGCAGGCTCGCGAGCATGGCCGTGGTGGCGACGATGAGGCTGAGCCTCACCGCCGTCCATTCCTCGGGCGAAAGCCAGTGGTTCAAGCTGGCCGGCTCACGAGGAGGTCGCGGGCTTGTTCAGCACCGTGAAGCCCTGCTTCTCGAAGACGGGCTTGGCACCGGCGCTGCGCAGATAGGTCAGGAAGGCCTGCGCGTCCGGATTGGCCGAGTCCTTGGTCACGGCAACGGGATAGACGATCGGCGGATGCGTATTCTCAGGGAAGGTCGCGATGACCTTCACCTGCGGATCGGCGGCGGCGTCGGTGGCGTAGACGATGCCGAGCGGCGCCTCGCCACGCGAGACGAGCAGCAACGCGGCGCGGACGCTCTCTGCCTGCGCGACTTTGTCCTTGAGCTTCTCCCAGCTGCCGAGCTTCTCCAGCGCCGCCTTGCCGTATTTTCCGGCCGGCACGGAATCGACATTGCCCATGGCGAGCCGGCTGGAGCCGAGCGCGTCGGCAATGCCGGCGCCGGGCTTGAGGTCGAGCTTGGCGGTCGAATCCTTGCCTGCGATCAGTACGATGCGGTTGGAGAGCAGGCTGACGCGGCTCTCCGGCCTGATCAGGTTCTTGCTCGCGGCATAGTCCATCCAGTCGAGATCGGCCGAGACGAAGAGATCGGCGGGCGCGCCGTTTTCGATCTGCTTCGCCAGCGTGTTGCTGGCGGCGTAGGAGATCTTCGGCGCGGGCTTGCCGGTTTCCTTGATCCAGTTGGCGGTGGCCTCGTCGAGCGCGTTCTTCATGCTCGCGGCGGCAAAGATCACCAGCTCCTTGGTCTGTGCCTGGGCGGCGTCGAAGGCGGGGGCAAGGCTCACGGCAAGGGCGAGGCTCATGCCCAGCAGGGTGAGTCGCTTGATCATGCTGTTCCTCGCTGGCTCTGTCGTTGTATATCGTTGGATATAGCGATGGTTGCCGCGTGCCCGGAGCCAAGTCAAGGAGCCTCCGGTCGCCGGCTGCCCCAAGGAGAGGGAAAGAGATGAGGATCAGCGCGCGCAACCAGCTCAAGGGCAAAATCGTCGAGATCACCAAGGGGGCGACCACGGCCCATATCCGCATCGACATCGGCGGCGGCGTCGTGACCTCCTCGATCACCAATACCGCGGTGGACGATCTCAAGCTTGCTGTGGGGCAGGAGGCCTATGCGGTGATCAAGGCCTCCGACGTCATGATCGCGGTCGACTGATCCAGCTATGGTCCGCGAGAACGAGATCCGCGACAGGGAAGTCTCAGTCGCGCCGCCGCAAGCGACCGATGCCGGCCTCGCCTTCATCGGCACGATCCGCACGCCCTGGACCTCGCGCCTGACCTGTCCACGGCAGGGCAGGGCGGACGGACCGATCTGCCGCATCGAGCTCTTCGCGCCCTGGCATGAGGCGCTGGAGGGGATCGAGCGCTTCGAGCGGCTGGAGGTGCTCTACTGGCTGCACCAGTCGCGCCGCGACCTCCTGCGCCAGAGCCCGGCGAACAACGGTGAAACCTTCGGCACCTTCGCGCTGCGCACCCCGGTCAGGCCCAACCCGATCGGCACATCGATAGCGACGCTGGTGCGGCGCGAGGGCTCGGTGTTGCTCGTGCGCGGGCTAGACTGCCTCGATGAGACGCCGCTCCTCGACATCAAGCCCGACCGTACCCTCTTCACCCCGATCGCCCCGCCACAGCCGGGCGATTTCGAGACGGGTTAAGCTCTTCGCCCGAACACGCCGTCATTCCGGACAGGCGGCGAATCTGCGCAGATCCGGAATCTATCGTAAGACGCGCCGCCCTATGATGGATCCCGGGTCAAGCCCGGGATGACGGCGCAGTCCCGTCGCGAAATGTCCGCCTCACCCGTGCGGGTGCTTGTGGATCGGGTCGACCCAGTAGACCTCTTCCGGCTGCTCGACCGGGTCTACATCGGTGATGTTGACCACCACAGCCTCGTTGTCCGAGCGCACCAGCACGCATTGCAGCGGGTTGTCGGGATCGGCGTTGATCTCCTGGTGCGGCACGAAGGGCGGCACATAGATGAAGTCGCCCGGCCCGGCCTCGGCGACGAATTCCAGCCGCTCGCCCCAGCGCATGCGCGCCTTGCCGCTCACCACATAGATCACGCTTTCGAGCTCGCCATGGTGATGCACCCCGGTCTTGGCGTTCGGCTCGATTGCGACCGTGCCGGCCCAGATCTTCTGGGCACCGACGCGGGCATGGTTGATCGCGGCCTGCCGGAACATGCCGGGCGTCTGCGCCGTGTTGGGGTCGAGCTTGTCCCCTGAGATCACGCGCACGCCGTCATGCTTCCAGCGCGGCTCGTGATCGTGGTCATGCGGACGGTCGTGGTCGTGCGAATGGTCGCCCATGGCGCTCTCCCTCTCCCCCTGGTTCAGCCCTTGCTGGCCGGACCGGTTGCCACAGGCCGCTCGCCCATGCCCCATTCCGACCAGGAGCCGTCATAGATCGCCTTGGCCGGCTTGCCGATGGTCTCAAGCGCCGTCGACAGGATCACCGCCGAGACACCGGAGCCGCAGGTCATGATCGACGGCTTGTCGAGGTCGAAGCCGGCATCCCGGAACAGGCTGACGATCTCATCCTCCCCCTTCAGCCGCCCATCCAACACGAGCTGCGAGGAGGGGAGGTTGAGCGAGCCGGGAATATGGCCAGACTTCAGGCCCGGCCGCGGCTCCGGCGCCTCGCCGCGGAAACGGTCGGCAGCGCGGGCATCGACGACCTGAATGCTTTTCGAGGCGACTGCGCGAGCGACATCCTCCGCATCGGCGACCGCGCTGTTGTCGAGCCGCGCGGTGAAGCTGCGTGGCTCTGGGCGTTGCGGGACGTCCTCCTCGACCGGGCGTCCTTCGGCCAGCCATTTCGGGAAGCCACCATCGAGGATGACGACGTCGCGCGCGCCGAAGATCTTGAAGGTCCAGCGCACGCGCGGTGCAGCGAAGAAGCCGAGCCCGTCATAGACGACGATGCGCATGCCGTCGCCGATGCCGAGCGCGCCGACTGCCTTCGCGAATTCGTCTGCTGTCGGCAGCATGTGGGGCAGGGGCGACGCGGTGTCCTTGATCGCGTCGATATTGAAGTGGACCGCGCCCGGAATGCGCCGCGCGGCATATTCCGCCACGCCGTCGCGACCCTGCGCCGGGAGGTACCAGGAGGCATCCACCACGACGACATCCGGCGCGTCCAGATGCTCGGCGAGCCATTGCGTGGAAACGAAAACATCTTCGCGCGACATCGTCATATCCTTGGAAAATATCTGGAATCTCGTGTTCTATAGGCTCAGGCCAGCGCGATCCGGACGCGCCGGTTCTGCTTGCCCTTCTTCTCGATATCGGTGACGGCGACAAGGCCAATCTCAGCCGTGTTGCGGACATGGGTGCCGCCGCAGGGTTGCAGGTCGATGTCGCCGATCGCCACGAGCCGGACCCGGCCCGAACCGCGCGGCGGCTTTACCGACATCGTCTTGACGAGCCCCGGGTTGGCGTCGAGCTCTTCATCGGTGATCCAGCGCTCGGTGACGTCGGCATGGCGCGCGACCAGCGCGTTGAGCTTTTCGGCGACTTCGGCCTTGTCGAGCCCGCCTTCCGGAATGTCGAAATCGAGCCGCCCGTCACCATCGCCGATGGAGCCGCCAGTGACGGGGTAAGGCAGCACGACGCTGAGCAGATGAAGCGCCGTGTGGATTCGCATGCGCTTCAGGCGCCGCTCCCAGTCGAGCGCGGCCGTGACGTTCTCGCCCGGCGCGGGTAGGGGCTGTCCTTCGAGCGATACATGGATCACCCGGCTCTTGTCCTCAGGGTCGTAGATCGTGGTGCCGATGGCGATAAGGCTGCCATCGGCGCGGACGAGGTGCCCGACATCGCCCGGCTGGCCGCCGCCCGTGGCATAGAAGACGGTGCGATCCAGGATGATTCCGCCGCGCTCGTTGACAGCCTCGACCGCCGCGGGCGTCTCCCGGAGATAGGCATCCTGGCGAAACAGCAATTCTGTCGGCATCGTGGCGTCGTCTCGTTGGGGCGCCGAAGCGCATGCCCCCGAGACTGCACCGATCCCGTCCGTCTTGCCACCCGCCTGACCGGATAGTGGGGATGATTACAGCCGCATGGCTTCCGGCGCAGCATTTCCCTGCCTAGATGGAGTTCGTTCGTTCGGAGCTGCCATGGCTTCAAGCCGCATGAAACCGCAGGACGGCATCGCCTGGGTCACCGGTGCCAGCTCCGGCATCGGCGCAGCAGTGGCGCTCGAACTGGCGCGCCGCGACTGGACTGTCGCGGTTACGGCCCGGCGGGTCGACGCTCTCGAGGCTCTGGCGCGCGAAGCCGACACGTTGCCGGGTCGAATCGTCGCCCATGCCGGGGACGTGACCAATGCGCGTGCGATGCGGACGATCGTAGAGACGATCGAGGCCATCCACGGCCCGCTTGCGCTCGCCTTCCTGAACGCCGGAGTCGCGCCCCGCAAACGCGCAGACGCCGCCGTCAGCGGCGAATCCGTTTCGGAAGCGGTCGCGGTCAATCTCGTGGGCGTCGCCAACGGTCTCTCGGCGGCGCTGCCCGGAATGATGCAGCGCAGACGTGGGCAACTCGCGGTGAATGCCTCGCTGGTCGGTTATCGCGGCCTGCCCGGTGCCGCGGTGTATGGCGCCTCCAAGGCCGCCGCCATTCATCTCTGCGAATCGCTGCGATTCGACTGCGACCGGGCCGGTGTTCGCCTGCAGATCGTCAATCCGGGCTTCGTAGACACGCCGATGACAAGGCGGAATCAATTCGTAATGCCGTTCCTGATGACGGTCGAAGAAGGAGCCAGACGCATCGTTGATGGCTTCGAGCGCGGCGGCTTCGAGATCGCCTTCCCGCGCCGGCTGGCCTGGCCGATGAAGCTCCTGCGGCTGCTGCCGTATCCGGTTTATTTCGCGCTGATGTCACGGGCTGCGCGCAGCAGTGCGAAGAGTGACTGATCCCGTCGCTCAGCCCTTCCGGATCTCGGCGAAGGCGTCGAGCGCCCGCTGCCGGCCGAAGGCAAGGTCGATGATCGGCGACGGGTAGGTCTCGCCGATACGAACGCCCGCCTCATGCAGCGCCGAGGCGGAGGCCTTCCAGGGCTGATGGATATCGCGTTCGGAAAGCCCGGCCAGCTCCGGCACCCACTGCCGGATATAGGAGCCTTTCGGATCATGGGTCTCGCTTTGCGTGACCGGATTGAAGATCCGGAAATAGGGTGAGGCGTCAGCGCCGGAGCCGGCGACCCACTGCCAGCTTGCGGCATTATTGGCGGGGTCGGCATCGACCAGCGTGTCCCAGAACCAGCGCTCACCCTCGCGCCAGTCCTGCAGCAGATGCTTGATCAGGAAAGAGGCGGTGACCATCCGCGTGCGGTTATGCATCCAGCCGGTCTGCCAGAGCTCGCGCATGCCGGCATCGACGAGCGGGATGCCGGTCTGGCCGCGCTGCCAGCGGCGTAGTGCTTCGGCATCTGGCTTCCAGGGAAAGGAATCGAAGCGTTCGTCGTAGTTTCGCGTGGCGATATCGGGATTGTGGAAGAGGAGATGGTAGGAGAACTCCCGCCAGCCGAGCTCGGACAGAAATTTCTCGGCATCGGTGGCCGAGCCTGCAGCCTCGCCGCTTTCGCGCGCCGTTCCGAGCGCATGCCAAATCTGGCCCGGGCTGATCTCGCCGAAGCGCAGATGCGGCGAGAGCCGCGACGTCGAGTCGCGTCCCGGGCGGTCCCGCATCTCGGCATAGCCCCCGAGCCCGCCCCCCAGGAAATCTCCGAGCTGCTCCCGCGCACCGTCTTCGCCCGGCGTCCAGCTTTCGCGCAGGCCGCCAGCCCAATCCGGCTTGGATGGCTCCAGGCCGAGTTCGGCCAGCCGGCAGCTTTCGTCTCGAATCGAATCGGGCAGCGGGAATGCGTTGATGCGGGAAGGTGCCGCCAATGGCGCAGCCGGCTCGCCACGCGCGCGGGCTGCGCGCCAATAGGGCGTGAAGACCATCATCGGCCGGCCCGCCCGGCTCGTGACCTGCCAGGGCTCGTTCAGGAGATTGCCGTTGAAGCTGCGAACTTCGATTCCAGCGTCGGAAAGTCGCTCCTTGAGGCAGGTGTCGAGCTTGATCGAGGCTGCGTCGTAGCGGCGATTCCAGGTGACCCGCGCGACGCCTGTGGATTCGGCGAAGGCCGGCAGAAGCTTCGCCGGATCGCCGCGCAGGATATCGAGTCTGCCACCCCTGCTGGACAATTCCCTCGAAAGCGCGTCGAGCGAGCGCGACAGCCACCAGCGCGAAGCGCCCCCGAGTTGCCGGCGGTCGCCGTCTTCGTCGAGAATATAGAGGCAGGCGAGGGCGCCGGATTCTGCGGCGCAGGCGAGGGCAGGATTGTCGGCGAGCCGCAAATCATCCCGAAACCAGTGCAGGGCGCGTTTCGTCATCAGGCCTCGCCCGAAAGCTTACGGCACGCACATGCGGCCTCCGGCGCCATACGCGGGAGTCTGCCCATCGGTTCGATGAAATCTGTGGAGGCCTCGCCCGGAATCGAACCGGGGTGCAAGGATTTGCAGTCCTCTGCGTAACCACTCCGCCACGAGGCCTTCCGGCAAAAGCGGCGCAGCGCCGCTTCAGCGACAGCGCAATAACCACAAGCCGCGCGCGGCTGCAACCCGGCATCGCGTCGTCCACATCCAAGACGACAAAATGTCCAGCCGGCTTGGAAAGGGGTTGCACTGTCGGGATGTCGCCGCTATGACGCCGCCACCGTTCGTTCCCGGATAGCTCAGCGGTAGAGCAATCGACTGTTAATCGATTGGTCGCAGGTTCGAATCCTGCTCCGGGAGCCAGCTCTCTTCAATGCCCTCCCTGACATCGACGGTCGGTTCGGTTGCGACGCACAAGGCGCGCTTGCCTTTTGTCTTCGCGTCGAACAGAAAGCTGCCATGAACGGCGCAAGCCGTCGCGGTCAGTCCAGCGGTCTTTCAACGGCCGCCGCTGACTCGCGGAGCCTTGCGCCGCGGACGGAGAGTTCAGGGTATGGACGATTTCACCGGGCTTCGCCGCAATATGGTCGACTGCCAGTTGCGCACCTATGACGTCACCGACCGGGCGGTGCTGGCCGCGGCTGATATCGTGCCGCGAGAGGCCTTCGTGCCTGGTAGCCTTCAGCATCTGGCCTATCTCGACCAATCCATCGCCCTGCCGGGGACCGGCCGCGCGCTGATGACGCCGATGGTGATCGCCCGGATGATTCAGGTGCTCGACCTGCAGGCCGGCGAGAACGCGCTCGAATACGGCGGCGCCTCGGGCTACGGCTCCGCGCTGATGGCTCGCATGGGCGCCAAGGTCACGCTCTGGGAACCCGATTCGGCCGCCCGTGCCTTCGCCGAGACGGCACTGAAGAGCGCCGGCGCGGCCGACGTCGCGATTGCGGCGGCGCAACCCGCGGCCGAATCTTTTGATGTGATTCTCGTCAGCGGCGCCTGCGAAACCTCGCCGGAGACGCTTTTTCCGCTGCTTCGGGCCGAAGGTCGGCTCATCGCGGTGGAAGGGGTCGGGCGCTCCGCCCGGGTCAAGCTCTACCGGAAATCGACCGATATCGTCGCCGGACGACCGGTTTTCGATGCCGCCGCTCCCGTCCTGTCCGAATTCCGCCGGCCGGAAGCCTTCGTTTTCTGAGTTTCAATAGCTTTGAGGAGGTGTCGCATTTTTACGGCAGGTTCTCAGGGAAATTCTTCGGGCGGCCGGCGTACGTTGGCTCCGGGCGCCGGTAAGGGTATGACTTTGTTGCTTATGCCGAGGCTGGGGCGATGCCTGGGCGCTACATGCAGTGCGCGCGAGAGGCGTCCAGTGAAAAGACATAATGACAAGGCTTCCGGGTTCGGGCTCTCGGCCGTCATCGCTTTGGCGATCGCTGGCGGATGGGCTGTCCCCGGCAAGGCCCAAACGATGGAAGCGGCACTCTCGAAGGCCTATTCCGCGAATCCCACCCTCAATGCCCAGCGGGCCTCGGTCCGCGCCACCGACGAGAACGTTCCCCAGGCGCTGTCGGGCTATCGCCCGCGCATCACCGCCTCCGCCGATATCGGCGCCAGCATCACCGATTCCAACCTTCCGGCGAAAGTAGGCGGCGTCGACCAGACGACCCGCCTGGCGCCCCGCGGCGGCGGCGTTCAGATCGATCAGAACATCTGGGACTCCGGCCGCACGCGCAGTTCCGTCAGCCAGTCCGAGTCGCAGGTGCTCGGCGCCCGCGCCACGTTGCGCAACACCGAGCAGAATGTGCTGCTCGATGCCGCGACCTCGTACATGAACGTGCTGCGGGACACGGCGATCCTCAACCTCAACCGCAACAACGTCGAGGTGCTTGAGGAGCAACTGCGCCAGACACGCGATCGCTTCCAGGTCGGCGAGGTGACGCGTACCGACGTTGCCCAGGCCGAAGCCCGCCGGTCCTCGGCCCAGTCCCAGGCTATCCTTGCCGAATCGAACCTCAAGACCTCGGTGGCGCGCTACCGGCAGAATGTTGGCGCCGAGCCCCGGTCGCTCGCGCCGGGTCGTCCGGTTGAGAACCTGCTTCCGAAATCCCTGCCGGCGGCGTTGGAGCGGGGGCTGGTCGGTCATCCGGCGGTTGTCGCCTCGCTCCATGGCGTCGACGCGGCGGAGTTGCAGGTGAAGGTCACCGAGGCGGATCTCTATCCCGTCGTCGGCGTCCGCGGCCTGGTGCAGCAGCGCTACGACAACCAGTTCTTCGGCGACAATCGTCTGTCGGCCAGTGTCGTCGGCACGCTGACCATCCCGATCTACGAAGGCGGGCAGGTCTACGCCCGCACGCGCCAGGCCAAGGAAACCGCTGGCCAGCGGCGCATCGAAGTCGACACCCAGCGCGACACGGTCCGCGCAGCGATAATTTCCGCTTGGGGCGCGCTCGAGGCGGCCAAGGCGCAGATCATCGCCGCGCAGGCTCAGGTGCAGGCCGCCGAGACGGCGCTCGCCGGCGTGCGCGAGGAGGCCAAGGTTGGCCAGCGCACGACGCTCGACGTCCTCAACGCGCAGCAGGAACTCGTCAGCGCCCGTTCGAGCCTCGTGACCGCCCAGCGCGACCGTGTCGTCGCGTCCTACGCCGTCCTTTCGGCGGTTGGGAATCTGTCGATTCAGACGCTCAAGCTCAAGGCTGAGGTCTACGACGCCCGCGTGCACTACGAGCAGGTCAAGGGCCTGTGGGCGGGCACTCAGACGCCTGACGGCCGCTGATCGCGGCGACGGCCCGGGCTTGCCCCGGGCCACAGCCGGCCATAGGCCGGCGCATTCTGGCAACAGAACCGATTTCTCCTGTGGGAGAGCCGACCGCTGCCTTGTCTGGCAGGCGGCTCGTGGAATACTCCGCAGTTGGAGCGGCGTTGATTCTGTCGGCGCGCCAGGTGTCCAACGGTCAGGCCTTCATGAGCGCGCAAGCCAAAGCCAGCGAACCGTCGATGGAGGAAATTCTCGCCTCCATTCGCCGGATCATCTCGGACGACGACGCGAAGCCGGCCGAAGGCGAGGCTCCGGCGGCCGATGCCGCCGCTGCAGCGACCGCCCCGGCGCCGGTGCAGGCACCTGAGCCGGCGCCTGCACCCGCCGCCGCCGAAGAGGATGTGCTGGACCTCGGGGCCGAGGCCGCGCTGATCGCCGCGCCGCCGCCGGAGCCGCCCGCGCCGGAGCCGGCCCCAGCGCCGGTAGCGCCGGCCGCCGAGGAGCCCGACGTCGCTTTCGTCGAGGAGGCGCCTCCGGCCCCACCTCCGGCGCCCGAACCGGTTTCACCATCTCCTGCGGCTGTTTTCATTCCTTCGACGGCAGCGCCCGCGATGGACATGGCGAGCCTCCTGTCCGACCAGGCAAGCTCGGCCGTGACTAACGCCTTCGGCCACCTCGCCAATACCGTGCTCAGCAACAATGCGCGGACGCTGGAGGATCTGGTCAAGGAGATGCTCAAGCCGATGCTGAAGGCCTGGCTCGACGACAATCTCCCGAGCATGGTCGAGCGACTGGTTCGCGCAGAGATCGAGCGCGTCGCCCGCGGCGGCCGCAGCTGAAGCCGGGCGCCCCGCGTCAGATACACCGCGGAGCGGGGGATTTCCGAATGAGAAGGAGAGGCGGCCGGCCTAGCCGATACCGCTCGTGCGCACTCTGCTTCTGCCTCGCCGCTGCGCCGTGGCGGGTGCCCTCCTGCGTGTGGCCGATGGCCTGTCGCTATGCAAGCCTTCGAAGGCGCCGGCCTCCTGCAGCCGCTTGAACCCGTAGCCGGCCATCGCGAGCGCCATCGCAGGCGCCCCGAGCCGCGTGACCAGCATGGTCAGCCCGACGGCGATCGGGCGTGGATAGCGGCCCGAGGCGGCCTCGACGGCGAACCAGGCGCCCAGGCCGTGGACGAGGAGCTTCATCATTTTGCCCTGCCTTCTGCGCTCTAGAGCGCGACCTTGCGGTTTTCGCCGAGTTTCGGCCTGGTTCCGGCCAGCGCGGCGGCCGCCATCTTGACGCTCGTGACGATCCGCCCAGGGCTATCCCAGAATTCCGCCATGCTGGGCCGCACGCGCAGGACGCGGATATCCGGATCGTTCTCGTCGTCCCAATAGGCCTGGTCGGATGCCTCCCACAGATCGCGGACACGCGCCCGGTCGTCGAGGACCGTGGCCGTCCCGGTGACAGACAGATAGCGCTGCCTGCTGGTATCGGCGAAGGCCAGGCAGATATTGTCGTTGATCTGGATCTCGTCATCCTTGTGGTGTCGCCGGTCGGTGAGGAAATAGATCGTATCCTCTTCGCGATCGCCGTGGGCCTGCATCGGGCGGGCGCGAAGCTCATCACCTTCGCCGTCATGGGTGACGAGCATGGCGAACTTAATCGAATCGATAAGGTCCCAGACGCGGTCCTGGTCGTGGCGGTGGCCCATGTCGCTTCTCCTGTTGTTATCGCTCCAACGGGCCGTCGAACGGCAGGTTCCCTTGCCGTTTCCGCCATTGTCCGCCGGCCGTGGCCCCGGCTAGGCTGGCGCGGCAAGCGGAACCGCCGGCGCGTTCGCGCGTAGCCCGAAAGGCGCCGGGATTTTGCCTGCGCGCCTTTTGCTTCACGCCGCCCTCTTTCCGCATCCCGGGGGATCAGCCATGGCCAAGTCAGCCGCCAAAGCCGCGTCCAAGACCAGCTCGAAGAGTTCCGCGACGGCAAGGATCGTGAAATCCACCCGGATTGGCCTTGCCTCCAACACAAGGACCAAGGTGGTCGGCCTGCTCAACGAGCGCCTTGCGGACGGCATCGACCTGGCACTCGCCACCAAGCAGGCGCACTGGAACCTGAAGGGACCGGGCTTCATCGCCGTCCATGAGATGCTTGACGGCTTCCGGAGTGAGCTCGACGTGCACGTCGACACCATGGCCGAACGCATTGCCCAGCTCGGCGGAATCGCGCTCGGGACGACGCAAACGACGGCAGCCGCAACCTCGCTCGGCGCCTATCCGACCGAGATCATATCGGTGCAGGACCATCTCGAGGCGCTGATAGAGCGCTATGCCGATGCTGGGCAGAAGGTGAGGGAGGCGATCGACTCCTGCGCCGATGCGGGCGATGCCGACAGCGCCGATATTTTGACCGGCTATTCCCGCGCGCTCGACAAGTCGCTCTGGTTCCTGCAGTCGAGCCTCTGAGCGGTGTCACCATGAGCCTCAGGAACTGCGCGCCATCGAAAACGTTGACGCGCGGCCTTTGCATGGGCTCTTAAAGGCCCGAGACCTTTTGGCCCGTGATATTCCGGCCGGGGCAGGTTCCCCGGCCTTTCTGCGTTCGAGCGAAGCGATGATGGACAAGACTTTCGAACCCGCGGCCGTCGAGGCCCGGATCAGCAAGGCCTGGGACGAGGCGCAGGCCTTCAAGGCAGGCCGGGGCGCCGCACCCGGCGCCGAGCCCTATTGCATCGTCATCCCGCCGCCGAACGTCACCGGCTCGCTGCATATGGGCCACGCGCTCAACAACACGCTGCAGGACGTCCTCTGCCGCTTCGAGCGCATGCGCGGCAAGGACGTGCTCTGGCAGCCGGGCACCGACCACGCCGGCATCGCCACCCAGATGGTCGTCGAGCGCAAGCTCGCCGCCGAGAACAAGACCGACCGCCGCACGATGGGGCGTGACGCCTTCCTCGAGGAGGTCTGGCGCTGGAAGGAGGAATCGGGCGGCACGATTGTCAACCAGCTGCGCCGCTTGGGCGCCTCCTGCGACTGGTCGCGAGAGCGCTTCACCATGGACGAGGGCCTGAGCGCTGCCGTCCTCAAGGTCTTCGTCGGCCTGCACAAGCAGGGGCTGATCTACCGTGCCAAGCGGCTGGTGAACTGGGACCCGAAGTTCCAGACCGCGATCTCTGATCTCGAAGTGCTGCAGGTCGAGAAGACCGGCAGCTTCAAATGGGAGCGGGGCGGTGAAGAGCCTTTCGATGCCGCCAAACTCGACAAGGTGCTGAGTCGCGACCCGAACGGCCATCTGTACTATTTCGACTATCCCATCGAGGGCGATCCCTCGACCGTCATCACCGTCGCGACGACGCGACCGGAGACGATGCTGGGGGACACGGGCATCGCGGTTCACCCGGACAACGAGAAGCTGAGGCACCTGATTGGCCGCAACGCCGTGCTGCCGCTGGTCGGTCGCGTCATCCCGATCGTGCCGGACGAATATGCCGATCCGGAGAAGGGTACCGGCGCGGTCAAGATCACCCCGGCGCATGATTTCAACGACTTCGAGGTCGGCAAGCGCCACAAGCTCGACATCGTCAACATCCTCGATGGCGAGGCGCGCATCATGCTCGCCGGCAACGAGGATTTCCTGGCTGGCGCCAAGCCGGAGGCCGAAGCGCTGGCGCTCGACGGGCTCGACCGTTTCGCCGCCCGGCGCGCCGTCGTCGGCCTGATGGCCGCTCGCGGCCTTCTCGCCAAGGTCGAGCCGAACACCCACACCGTCCCGCATGGCGATCGCTCCGACGTCGTCATCGAGCCCTGGCTGACGGACCAGTGGTACGTCGACGTGAAGCCGCTGGCCGAGCGCTCGCTCAAGGCCGTTCGCGACGGCCGTACGAAGTTCACGCCCGAGAGCTGGACCAAGGTCTATTACGACTGGCTGGAGAACATCGAGCCCTGGTGCGTCTCGCGCCAGCTCTGGTGGGGCCACCAGATCCCGGCCTGGTACGGCCCGGACGGCGAGGTCTTCGTCGCCGAATCCGAGGCTGGTGCCCAGGCGCTCGCGGTCAATCACTACGGTGGGCCGGTGGAGCTGAAGCGCGACGAGGACGTGCTCGACACCTGGTTCTCCTCGGCGCTCTGGCCCTTCTCGACGCTGGGCTGGCCCGAGGAGACGGCCGAGCTCAAGCGCTACTACCCGACTGCGACGCTGGTCACCGCCTTCGACATCATCTTCTTCTGGGTCGCCCGGATGATGATGATGGGCCTCAACTTCATGGACGAGGTGCCGTTCAAGGACGTCTACATCCACGCCATCGTTCGCGACGAGAAGGGCGCGAAGATGTCGAAGTCGAAGGGCAACGTCATTGACCCCCTGACGCTCGTCGACAAATACGGCGCCGACGCGCTGCGCTTCACGCTTGCCGCCATGGCGGCGCAGGGGCGCGACATCAAGCTCGCTACCTCCCGCGTCGAGGGCTACCGCAACTTCGCGACCAAGATCTGGAACGCCGCCCGCTTCGCGGAGCTCAACGGTTGCGCGCGGGCGGAGGGTTTCGATCCGGCGGCGGTGAAGCAGCCGCTCAACCGCTGGATCCTCAGCGAGGCCGCCCAGGCCGCCGAGGAGGTCGCTGGTGGTATCCCGACCTTCAAGTTCAACGAGGCGGCGGGCGCGGCCTATCGCTTCGTCTGGAACCAGTTCTGCGACTGGTACCTGGAGCTCGCCAAGCCGGTGCTGCAGGGCGAGGGCGTCGATGCCGCCGCGAGGGCCGAGACGCAGGCGACAGTGGCTTATGTCATCGACCTGATCTGTCAGCTCCTGCACCCCTTCATGCCGTTCCTCACCGAGGAGCTCTGGGCGCAGAAGGCTGAGGCCGGGGCGCCACGCGCGCTCGCCGCTGGCGATGCCGCTCTTGTCTGCCTGACGCGCTGGCCGGATCTCTCTGCGCTGAAGGATGCCGCCGCCGAGGCGGAGATCGGTTTCGTCGTCGACCTGATCTCCGACATCCGCTCCGTCCGCTCGGAGGTGAACGTCCCGGCCGGCACGCAGGCACCGCTCGTCCTCGTGAACGCTTCGGCGGCGACGCGGGCGACCATCGAGAGCTGGCGGCCGATGATCGAGCGCCTCGCGCGCGTCTCGGATATCGCCTTCGAGGCCGCGGCCCCGGCGCAGTCGGCCCAGATCATCGTGCGCGGCGAGGTGGCGGCGCTGCCGCTCGCCGGGCTGATCGACCTCGACGCCGAGCGCTCGCGCCTGGCGAAGGAGCTCGCCAAGCTCGACCAGGACATCGCCGTCGTCGAGAAGAAGCTCGGTAACCCCGACTTCATGGCCCGCGCGCCGGAGGAAATCGTCGAGGAGAACCGCGAGCGCAAGGCTGCGGCAGAAGCGCGCAAGCTCAAGATCCAGGAGGCGTTGGCGCGTCTCTCCTGAACCGTCATTGCGAGCTGAGCGAAGCAATCCAGGGGGCGTAGAACTCTACGGCCCCTTGATTGCTTCGTCGTTACACTCCTCGCAATGCCGGCCTGGGCCCGAGCCGCCCCGACCAATCGACGCATTCCGGCCACGGCGTTGACGTCAAAATGACGCTGATCGAAGAGAGGACTCGCATTCTCTCGTCGACCCCTATTAGATGCGCCCGACGCAAATCTGCCATGCGCCCGCGTGGCGGCAAAAAGACCGGCTGTTCAGACCATGCTCAAGCGAGCCTATGACTGGTGCGTATCCTACGCCTCCCATCCGGCGGCCCCTTGGCTGCTCTTTGCACTGACCTTCGTCGAAAGCTCGATCAGCCCCCTGCCGCCGATCCCGCTGCTCTTGCCGATGTGCCTCGCGCGGCCGGATCGCGCCTGGTTCTATGCCGGCGTCTGCTCGCTCGGCGCCGTGCTCGGCGGTTATCTCGGCTATGCCATCGGCGCGCTGCTCTATGACTCCCTGGGCTCCTGGCTGATCAGCCTCTATGGGCTGCAGGACAAGGCGGCCCATCTGATCTCGACCTCGCAGGACTACTGGTTCTGGGTGCTGGTGACGAAGGGGCTGACCCCGATCCCGTTCAAGATCGTCACGATCATGTCGGGCTTCCTCCATTTCGACCTGTGGAAGTTCACGGTCGGCATGGTCGTCTCTCGGACGAGCTTTTTCCTGATGATTGCGGTGGCGCTGCGCTACTATGGCGACGACATCCGCATCTTCATCGAGAAGCATCTGCCGATGGCCGCGCTGACGCTACTGGCGATTGTGGTCGGTGGCTTTTTCGTCCTGCCGATGGTGCTCTGAGCTGCCGGTACGGCAGCCGCGCTCTCACTATTTGTGACATCCTCGCAACAGTCGCAAGGGAACGGTAACTAGCCCCGTTCTCTCCGCCTTTGTCGCCGCGAAGCCGCCACAAACAGAGCTCAGCAAAACGTCGCGTTAAGTCCCTGAGATATAGACAAAACGGGGAGTAACGCGCCGGAGCGGATTGGGTTCCGTACCGGCATGAGCTTTTCCAGGCGAAAGTTGCTCCGGACGTGATGGACGTGGCAAATGGATCGCGCCGGAACCGGGGGGACGAAGGCGAAGTGGCGATGGACGCGCGAGTGTTCGACAAGTCGAGGCTACCGAGCCGGCACGTAAGCGTTGGCCCGGCCAAGGCTCCGCATCGTTCCTACTATTACGCCATGGGCATGACCGCGAAGCAGATCGCGCAGCCCTTCGTCGGTGTCGCCTCCTGCTGGAACGAGGCTGCCCCCTGCAACATCGCGCTGATGCGCCAGGCTCAGGCCGTCAAGAAGGGCGTCGCCTCCGCCAGTGGCACGCCGCGCGAGTTCTGCACGATCACTGTTACCGACGGCATCGCGATGGGCCACCAGGGCATGAAGTCCTCGCTTGCCTCGCGTGAGGTCATTGCCGACTCGGTCGAGCTCACCATGCGCGGCCATTGCTATGACGGGCTCGTCGGCCTCGCCGGCTGCGACAAGTCTCTGCCCGGCATGATGATGGCGATGGTGCGGCTCAACGTGCCTTCGATCTTCATCTATGGCGGCTCCATTTTGCCCGGCACCTTCAAGGGCCGGCCCGTCACCGTGCAGGACGTGTTCGAGGCCGTCGGCAAGCATTCAGTCGGCGCCATGTCCGACGAGGACCTGCAGGAGCTGGAGGAGGCGGCCTGCCCCTCGGCCGGTTCCTGCGGCGCGCAGTTCACCGCCAACACCATGGCGACGGTCGCGGAGGCGATCGGACTGGCGCTGCCCTATAGCTGCGGCGCACCGGCTCCCTACGACGTGCGCGACACCTTCTGCTACACCGCCGGCGAGATGGTGATGGAGCTGATCGCGCGGAACATCCGCCCGCGCGACATCGTCACCCGCAAGGCGCTCGAGAACGCCGCGATGGTCGTCGCTGCCACCGGCGGTTCGACCAACGGCGCGCTGCACCTGCCGGCGATCGCGCATGAATGCGGCATCGACTTCGATCTGTTCGAGGTCGCCGAGATCTTCAAGAAGACCCCCTATATCGCCGACCTGAAGCCCGGCGGGAAATACGTCGCCAAGGACATGTTCGAGGTCGGAGGGATTCCGCTCGTCATGAAGAGCCTGCTCGACGCCGGCTACCTCCACGGCGACTGTTTGACCGTCACCGGCCGCACCATCGCCGAGAACATGGCCTCGGTGAAATGGAACGACCAGCAGGACGTCGTCTACCGCGCCGACAAGCCGATCACTGTGACCGGTGGCGTCGTAGGCCTGCAGGGCAATCTCGCGCCGGAAGGCGCCATCGTGAAGATCGCCGGCATGCCCGAGGACAAGCTCGTCTTCGTCGGACCGGCCCGTTGCTTCGACCGCGAGGAGGACGCCTTCAAGGCCGTCACCGAGCGCAGCTACAAGGAAGGCGACGTCATCGTCATCCGCTACGAGGGCCCCAAGGGTGGCCCCGGGATGCGCGAGATGCTGTCGACCACCGCCGCCCTCTACGGCCAGGGCATGGGCGACAAGGTCGCGCTCATCACCGATGGCCGCTTCTCCGGTGCGACGCGCGGCTTTTGCGTCGGCCATGTCGGCCCCGAAGCCGCCGTCGGCGGGCCCATCGGCCTCATCCGCGACGGCGATATTATCGAGCTCGATGCCATCACAGGAAAGCTCGCAGTCCGCCTTTCTGATGCCGAACTTGCAGCGCGTCGTAACGACTGGAAGCCTAGGAAGACCGACTACAATTCCGGAGCGCTATGGAAATACGCGCAAACGGTTGGCTCCGCCAAAGGCGGCGCCGTGACTCACCCAGGAGGGGCGGCCGAAACCCATTGCTATGCGGATATCTAGCTCGACCATAGCATGCCTGCTGCTGCTCGCCGGCCCCCTGGCCGCCCAAGCGCAGGATTTTCCCGGCGGTCGGTCGCCGTTGCCTCCGCGCGCGATTCCGGAGGCCGCGCTGCCGGATCCGGACGACGAGCCGGCGCGCGACGCCAGCGTCGCTAAAGTCACGCCCGCTCCGAACACCCCGGCCGCTCATACGGCGCTGCCGCTCGTTCCCTTCAGCAGCGCCCGCGATGCGTTGCGCGCCTGGATGCGCGACTCATCCGCCGGCAACCAGGCTGGAGCCGTGCGGGCGCTCGAATACGCAGCCTCGCAGGGGCACCTGACCGCCCAATACAAGCTCGGCAAGATCTACGCTGAAGGCGAGGGCGTTCCCGCCAATGATCTCAAGGCCTTCGAGTATTTCTCGAAGATCGCGGACGAGAATGCCGACGCCATCCCCGGCACCGCCGAGGGCCGTATGGTCGGCAGCGCCTTCGTCGCGCTCGGCAGCTATTTCTCGGACGGGATCAAGGGTTCTTACGTCAAGCCCAACTCCGACCGCGCCTTCGACATGTTCCACTACGCCGCCTCCTATTTTGGCGACCCGGACGGCCAGTACAATCTCGCACGCCTCTACATGAAGGGTCAGGGCACCACCCGCGATGCGCGTCAGGCGGCTCGCTGGATGAAGCTCGCCGCCGAGAAGGGCCATGCGCCCGCCCGCGCAGCCTTCGGCGAGATGCTGATCCGCGGTGGGGAGGGCGTGCCACGCCAGCCCGTGCTCGGGCTGATGTGGCTGGCGCTGGCGCGTGAGGGCGCTGACCCTGTTCGCGAGTCCTGGATCATCGAACGTCACGATGCCGCCTTCGCCGCGGCGTCCGCGACGGATCGTTCGGCCGCACTTGCCCTGGTCGAGCGCCAGCAGGTCGCCGGGGCGCGTGCCGTGGCTGCGCCGACCCAGCGCTGAGGCAAGTCTCGGCAAGGTCCGTGGAAGCGCGTCATAGCTTGACGCGAGCATCTCGTAATGCGGAGGCTAAAGCGCCGCCTCCTTCCGGAGCCGCTCGGTTCTGGGCTTCACCGCGCCCGAGAACGATGGCCGATCTCAGGCGGCCAAATCCACCATCACCGGCACGTGGTCCGATGGCTTGTCCCAACCGCGGACATGCTTGGCGATGGTGACGCCCGCCAGCCTGTCGGCCGCCTGCGGCGAGAGCAGCAGATGGTCGATGCGGATGCCGTTGTTCCGCTGCCAGGCACCGGCCTGATAATCCCAGAAGCTGTAGAGCCCGCCGGCATCGGTCGTCGCCCGCACGGCTTCGGTCAGGCCGAGATGGGTGAGCGCTCGGAAGGCCGCGCGCGTGCGCGGCAGGAAAAGCGCGTCGCTGACCCAGGCGCCCGGATCGCGCGCGTCGCGAGGCTCGGGGATGACATTGTAGTCGCCCGCCAGCACCAGCGGCTCCTCATGCTCCAGCAGCATCCGGGCATGCGCAGTCAGCCGCTGCATCCAGCCGAGCTTGTAGGGGTACTTTTCGGTGTTCGGCGGGTTGCCGTTCGGCAGGTAGATCGAGGCCAGCCGCACCACGCCCTGCCCGAGTGGCAGCACGCCTTCCAGATAACGTGCCTGCTCGTCTCCGTCGTCGCCCGGCAGGCCACGCCTGACATCCTCGAGCTTGCTGCGGCTGAGGATCGCGACGCCGTTGAAGGTCTTCTGGCCGTGGGTCTCGACGTGCCAGCCGGCGGACTCGATCTCGGCGCGCGGAAAGTCGGCGTCCAGGCACTTGATCTCCTGCAGGCAGAGCGCATCGGGCTCGGCCTCCTTGAGGAAATCGAGCAGATGGCCGAGCCGCTGGCGGACCGAGTTGACGTTCCAGGTGGCGATACGCACGAGACGCTCCGATTCAGACGGGCGGCAGGGTAAGCGGCCAAGGCGCGATGGCAAGCCGCTTTGGCCGATCCATAAAAAACTCCCCGCGTCGCTGCGGAGAGTCCTTGTCCGTGATCGTGCTGTCGCCTGCCGTCAGGGGCAGGCGCGAACGACGCCGCCGGCGCCGATGTAGGTGCCGGTCTCCGGGTCGTAGCTACGGAAGCGGCGCGAGCAATAGGCCACCGCATCGACGTCCTCGATGCCATAAACCGGGCCCGGGGCCGGCGCGTAATAGACCGGCGGCGGCGGAGCCGCGAGAGCACCGGCCGCGAGCGCGCCGCCGATAACGCCGGCCGCGATGCCGGCGCCGATCGCCGGGCCACGGCGATAGCCGCCATAGTAGCGCGGGCCGTAATAACCGTAGCGGCGATACTGCACGTTCTGCACGAGCTGGCTGCCGTCCTTCGCGGTGGCGACGGCTGCGGCGCCGCTGGTCAGCGGCGCGGCCGTTGCCGGCGCGGCAAGGGCGGCTGTGCCCGCCAGAGCGGCGGCGACGACGAGCGTCCTGATCATGACGAAACTCCTCTGCTGTCCCATACGAGTGGAACAGAGCCTGTTCCCCCGGTTCGATTCGAATGTAGCGATCTGTCGCCGCGAGGGAAAGACTAGCTCCGAATCTCGGCACAATTACGCCGTCTCATCATTGTCGTTGGACATCGCGAAAGCGGCATGGACGGGTTGCGCGCTCGCATCTTCCTCGCCATCTACCGCTGCATTGCACCAGAATCGCATCATCTATTCGAAGGATCAGGAACAGCCCATGGCGCATTCCGGCGACCCGACCACCTCTCCCGAGCTGGCCGCGATGCGGCCTTTGCCAGCGTTGATCTTCTCCTCGCGCTGGCTGCAGCTGCCGCTCTATCTCGGCCTCATCGTGGCGCAGTGCGTCTATGTCTTCCTGTTCCTGAAGGAGCTGTGGCACCTGGTCACCCACGCATTCGACTTCAGCGAGCAGCAGATCATGCTGGTGGTGCTGGGGCTGATCGACGTGGTGATGATCTCCAACCTGCTGATCATGGTGATCGTCGGCGGCTACGAGACCTTCGTCTCGCGGCTGCGGCTCGAAGGCCATCCCGACCAGCCGGAATGGCTGAGCCACGTCAACGCCAGCGTGCTCAAGATCAAGCTCGCCATGGCGATCATCGGCATCTCCTCGATCCATCTGCTCAGGACCTTCATCGAGGCCGGCAATATCGGGATCGTGGGCAGGACCCCCAACTACACGGAGACGGGCGTCCTGCTCCAGACGCTGATCCACGTCGTGTTCATCCTGTCCGCCATCGGCATCGCCTGGGTCGACCGCATGACGCTGCCGGCTGGGAAGGGGCACTGACAGAAAAGAAAAAACCGCCCGGCTTCATCGGCCGGGCGGTTCACCATCGCCGTGATGGCCTTGGCGCTACTGGCCGCGTCCGGTACGCGCCGCGAAGCGGATCGCCTCCTCGGCTGCGCGGAACAGGGCCTTGGCCTTGTTGATGCACTCTTCCTGCTCGGCGGCAGGATTCGAGTCGTAGACGATGCCAGCGCCGGCCTGAACATGCATGCGCCCGTCCTTGACCACCGCGGTGCGCAGCACGATGCAGGTGTCCATCTCGCCATTGGCGCCGAAATAGCCGATGCAACCCGCATAGGCGCCGCGCGCATCGCGCTCCAATTCGTCGATGATCTCCATCGCCCGAACCTTCGGCGCGCCCGAGACGGTGCCCGCCGGGAAGCCGGCGATGAGCGCCGAGAGCGCATCGTGGCGTGGGTCGATCGCGCCCTCGACATTGGAGACGATGTGCATGACCTGGCTGTAGCGCTCGATGAAGAAGGAATCGGTCACCTGGACGGTGCCGATCTTCGCGACGCGCCCGACATCGTTGCGGCCGAGATCGAGCAGCATCAGATGCTCCGCGCGCTCCTTCGGGTCGGCCAGAAGCTCCTCCGCCAGCGCTTGATCTTCCGTCTCGGTCGCGCCGCGCCGGCGCGTGCCGGCGATCGGACGGATCGTGACCGTGTCGTCGCGTAGCCGCACGAGGATTTCCGGGCTCGAGCAGACGATCTGGAAGCCGCCGAAATCGAGATAGCAGAGGAAGGGCGCCGGGTTGACGCGCCTCAGCGCCCGGTAGAGCGCGAAGGGCGGAAGCTGGAAGGGCGCCTCGAAGCGCTGCGACAGCACCACCTGGAAGATGTCGCCGGCGCGGATGTACTCCTTCGCCTTCGCGACCATCTCGTGGAACTCGGCTTCGCTCGTGTTCGAGATCCTGGCCGGTTCCGGCAGGTTCGCGATGTCGATCTCGGCCTCGGCGGGGAGGGGACCTTCCAGCGCGCTCACGACCGCTTCCAGCCGCTCCTGCGCCTGCTCATAGGCCTGGCGGGCCGAGGTGCCGGGCCGGTGCCGCACCGGCGTCACGACATGGATCTCGTCGCGCACCGAATCGAACACCACCATCAGCGTCGGCCGCGTCAGGATGGCGTCGGGCACGCCCGTTCCCGTCTCCTTGGGGTCGGGCAGCCGCTCCATCAGCCGCACCATGTCGTAGCCGAGATAGCCGAAGACGCCGGCCGCCATCGGCGGCAAGCCCTCGACCTCGGGAATCATGCTCTCGTCGAGCAGCGCCCGCAGGCTCTCGAAGGCCGGGCGCGGATCGGGCAGGAAGTCCTCGCCCAGCGCCGGGCGGCAGAGCGCGGCCTCCCCGTGATGGCAGCGCCAGATCAGGTCCGGCTCCAGCCCGATCATCGAGTAGCGTCCGCGGACCGCGCCGCCCTCGACCGATTCGAGCAGGAAAGCGGGGCCGTTAGTGGCGTGCCTGAGCTTCAGGAAGGCGGCGACCGGCGTCTCGCAATCGCCGACCAGCACCTGGCGCAGAAGCTGCGGCGTGCCGGCCTCGTAGACCTGCGCGAAGCGCTCGAAGGTTTCGACGGGCTGCATCGTCAATTCTGCGTCCCGCCCGTGGCGTTGCGGAAGGCGGCCTCGTTGATGCGGACGCCGAGCTGCGTCTGCCGGAAGGCGACGTATTGCAGCAGGACATCCTCGCTCATGCTCGACGACAGGACGCGCTCGAAATTCGCAGCCTCTTGCGTCGTCCGGAGGTAGGGCGGGACGGTGGCCGAATCGACCTTGAACAGGATGCGTCCGCCATCCGCGCCGGCCGAGGAATTGCTCTTGCCCACCGCAGTGCCAAAGACCTGGCTGACGACGCCGGCGGGCAGCTCGGCGCGCTGGTCCTGTCGGCCGATATCGGCGGCGGTCTCGATGGTGAGCCCGGCGGAAGCCGCGACGGCGTCAAAGCTCTCGCCCTTGTCGAGCCGCTCGACGAGCTCGCGCGCCTTGGCCGAGAGCTTTGCGGCGGTCTCGTCCGCACGCCACTGCTTCTCCACTTCGGCCTTGACCTCGTCGAAGCCGCGGTCGCGCGCCGGGTCGATCTTGGTGACGTCGAACCAGACATAGCCGCTGTCGCGGGGCAGGCGGATCGCCTCGTTGTCGACGCCGATATCCGAGCGGAAGATCGCCTGCAGCGTGGGGTCGCCGCCGGGCAGGGCCTCTTCCTGCTTTCCGTCCGGCTTGGCGAGGCTCGCGCTCATCGGCCCGGCGCTGCGCAGCGTCAAGCCGAACTCCTTGGCGATCTCGGCGAGCGGCCGGGCGCCGGCCCGCTGGTCCTCGATCTTGTCGTGCAGCTCGGTGACCCTGCTGGCGGCGCGGCCGGTGGCGATCTCCTGCTTCACCTCCGCGGCGACCTCCTCGAAGGGGCGCACCTGCGCGACGTTCACGGTGGTGACGCGCAGCAGCACCGTCCCGAAGGCGCTCGCCACCGGGGCGCTGACGCCTCCCTGCTCCAGTGCGAAGGCCGCGTCGCGCACGGCCGGGTCGAAGATCTGCTCGCGCGTGAAGGTGCCGAGGGTCAGATCGTTGAAGGCGACGTTCCGCTCGGTGGCGATCTCGTCGAAGGTCTCGCCGTCGTCGATCTTGGCCTTGGCGGCGGCTGCCTCCTCCGCGTTGGGGAAGGAAATCTGCTGGACGGTGCGGGTCTCGGCCGTGGTGAAGCGCTGGGCCTTCAGAGCCTCGTAACGGGTCTTGGCCTCCTCATCGGTGACCTTGGCAGGGTCCGCCAGGGCCTCGGCCGTGATCGCCAGGATGTCGGCGGTGCGGAATTCCGGCGCGCGGAAGGCGATCTTGCGGTCATTGAAGAAGGTCTTGAGCTGGTCTTCGGTCGCCGCGGCGATCTCGCCCGCGGCGCTCGCCGGCATGCGCGCGAAGGTGATCGAGCGCTTCTCGTTGCGCAGCCGGCTGCCCAGCTCCTGCAGCGTGACCGGCGCGGTGAGGCCGCCGATCAGCATCTCGCCGAGCTGCTGGCGCAGGATCGTGGAGCGCTGGAGCGCGACATAGCTCTGCTCGGTATAGCCGTTCGAGCGCAGCAGCTCGTTGAAACGGGCGGCCGAGAACTGGCCCGAGGCATCACGGAAGACCGGATCGTCGAAGATCAGGTTGCGGATGGTCTCGTCGGAAACCGCGAGCCGCATGCTCTGCGCCGTCTGGTCGAGCGTCGCCTCGCTGAGCAGGCGGGAGAGCACCTGCCGGTCGATGCCATAGGCACGCGCCATCTCCGGCGAGATCTGGCGGCGCTGCTGGCGCGTCAGGTTCTGGATCTCGTTCTGATAGGTCGTGCGCATCTGCTCGAGGCCGATCTCGGTCTTGCCGACCTTCGCCACCTCGTTGCGGCCATAGCCGCGGAAAATGTCGCCCACGCCCCAGATCGCGAAGGACATGATGAGGAAGCCGAACATGATGGCGATGATGAGTTTCCCAAGGAAACCCTGACCCGCCTTGCGGATGCCCTGCATCATCATGGAAGCTGTCTTTCCTGACCCTGTTCGTGGCGCGCCGGCGTGCCCGCGCGCGTTTTGCGGCGCTGCTTATAGGAACCGGCGGCGAAAGCCGCAATCGCCGTGGCGGAATCGTGTTTCGCCGTCGCATGCGATTGCGGCGTGGGCTGGGCGTTGATACAGCGCCAGAAAAGGATTTCGGAGGATCGACGTGACGCGCAGCATCAGGCCCCTGGTGGCCGGAAACTGGAAGATGAATGGCCTGAAGGCCGATCTCGCCATCGCAGCCGAGGTCGCCAGGGGTTATGACGCGGCGCTGAAGCAGGCCGTCGACCTCGCGATTTGCCCGCCCGCGACGCTTCTCTTCGCGACCTCCGCCGCCTTGATCGGCGCACGGATCGCCACCGGCGGGCAGGATTGCAGCACGCAACCCGCCGGCGCCTTCACGGGCGAGATCTCGGCCGGCATGGTGGCCGATGCCGGGGCGACTTTCTGCATCGTCGGTCATTCCGAGCGCCGCACGCTCCATGGCGAAAGCAACGCCACCGTCAAAGCCAAGGCTGAAGCGGCTCATCAGGCGATGCTCGTGCCGATCGTCTGCGTCGGCGAGACGAAGGAGGAGCGCGAGGCAGGAAAAGCGCTCGCCGTCGTGAAGAAGCAGCTTCGCGGCTCCGTGCCCGAGGGCTCGACGCCGGAAACGCTGGTAGTCGCCTATGAGCCGGTCTGGGCCATCGGCACGGGGCTCACGCCGACGGCGGCCGATGTCGCCGAGATGCATGCGGCGATCCGGGCCGAGCTCGCCCGCCTGCTCGGCAAGGCGCCGGCAGCGGCCATCCGCCTGCTCTATGGCGGCTCGGTGAAGCCTTCCAACGCTGCCGAGCTGATGAACGTCGCGAATGTCGACGGCGCGCTCGTCGGCGGCGCGAGCCTGAAGAGCGAGGAATTTCTCGCCATTGCACGCGCCTGCCAGAGCTGAGCGCGCCCCGTTGAACGGGAAGCGTTGCAGGGGTGGCGCTGCCCGCACACGCATGCTATGTGCCCGGCCGAATTCGTCTCGACCTTCGAGGAGGAGCGGGTGGCCCTTGCCGGTTGCCCGCCCCATGCCCATTTCGTGAGATCATGCAGAACGTTCTCATCGTCATCCACCTGATCATCGTCGTCGCGCTCGTCGGTGTCGTGCTGCTGCAGCGCTCTGAAGGCGGCGGCCTCGGCATGGGCTCGGGCGGTGGCGGTGGCGTCGGCGGCTTCATGACCGGCCGCGGCCAGGCCAATGCGTTGACGCGGGCGACGGCGATCCTCGCCGGCCTGTTCTTCCTGACCTCCATCGTGCTTGCCATCATGGCGACGCATGGCCGCGTCCAGCGCTCGATCATCGACGGTGCCCCGGGCACGACCGCTCCGGCGGCTCCGGGCGCGCCCGCCGCGCCGAGCGCCCCGAACGCCGGTGGCGTGCTCGACCAGCTTCGCCAAATGCAGAATCAGACCCAGGGCGGCGCACAGCCGCCGACGCCGCCCGCGGCGCCGCAACAGTAAGCCGATCAGGGGCCGGGCGACCGGCCCTTCTCTTTTGTATGGGATGAGGCCGGGCGACCGGCCTTATTCTTTGTGGACAAGCGCGCAGGACAGGTCGGGACTGCACTGCAGGCGCTTAGCGAATCGAACCCGTGGCGATAGAGGTGAACCCCCATGACGCGGTATGTTTTCATCACCGGCGGCGTGGTGTCCTCGCTTGGCAAAGGCCTGGCGTCGGCGGCTCTCGCAGCCCTTCTGCAGGCGCGTGGCTACAAGGTCCGCCTGCGCAAGCTCGATCCCTATCTCAACGTCGATCCGGGCACGATGAGCCCGTATCAGCACGGCGAGGTCTTCGTCACCGATGACGGCGCCGAGACCGACCTCGACCTCGGCCATTACGAGCGCTTCACCGGCCGGCCCTGCAACCGGGGCGACAACATCACCACCGGCCGCATCTACATGGACATCCTGACCCGGGAGCGGCGCGGCGACTATCTCGGCGCCACCATCCAGGTCGTCCCGCACGTCACGAACGCCATCAAGGAGTTCGTGCTCACCGGCAACGAAGGATACGACTTCACCCTGGTCGAGATCGGCGGCACGGTCGGCGACATCGAGAGCCTACCGTTCCTGGAATCCATCCGCCAGATCAGCCAGCAGCTGCCGCGCGGCCAGTGCATCTTCACGCATCTGACCCTGCTGCCCTATATCCCGACGGCCGGCGAGCTGAAGACCAAGCCGACCCAACACTCGGTCGCCGAGCTACGCTCGATCGGTATCCAGCCCGACATCCTGCTCTGCCGCACCGACCGCGAGATCCCGCGCGAGGAGCGTCGCAAACTGGCCTTGTTCTGCAATGTCAGGGAGACTGCGGTCATCGAGGCCCGCGACGTTGCCTCGATCTACGACGTGCCTCTCTCCTACCATGCCGAGGGGCTGGACAACGAGGTGCTCGCCGCCTTCGGCATGGAGACCGAGCCCGAGCCCGACATCTCGAACTGGCGGCGCATTTCGGATCGCGTGAAGAATCCCGAGGGCGAGGTCACCATCGCCGTCGTCGGCAAATATACCGGCATGAAGGACGCCTATAAGTCCCTCATCGAGGCGCTGACCCATGGCGGCATTGCCAACAATGTGAAGGTCAACCTGGACTGGATCGAGTCCGAGGTCTTCGAGAAGGAGGACCCCGCGCCCTTCCTCGAGCATGTCCACGGCATCCTCGTGCCCGGCGGCTTCGGCCACCGCGGCGCCGAGGGCAAGATCAAGGCTGCGACCTTCGCCAGGCAGCGCAAGGTTCCCTATTTCGGCATCTGCTTCGGCATGCAGATGGCGGTGATCGAGGCGGCGCGCTCGCTCGCCGGCATCGAGAAGGCCAATTCCACCGAGTTCGGCCCGACCGAGGAGCCCGTCGTCGGTCTGATGACCGAATGGATGCGCGGTAACGAACTGGAGCAGCGCGCGGCTGACGGCAATCTCGGCGGCACGATGCGGCTTGGCGCCTATGCCTCGCAGCTCATGCCCGACACCAAGATTGCGAAGATCTACGGATCGACCGAAATCTCCGAGCGCCATCGCCACCGCTACGAGGTCAATATGGGCTATCGCGAGCGGCTGGAGGCTCAAGGCCTGCGCTTCTCCGGCCTTTCGCCGGACGGTCTGCTGCCGGAGACGGTCGAGTACACCTCGCATCCCTGGTTCATCGGCGTGCAGTACCACCCCGAGCTGAAGTCGCGCCCCTTCGAGCCGCATCCGCTCTTCGCGAGCTTCATCGAGGCGGCGGTCGTTCAGAGCCGTCTGGTCTGAGCGCCGGCGCAGGAAGCGCTTTTTCGCGCTGACCCCTTAGCGCTTTCTCGCGCCTGACGTATAGTCAGAGCGCGACGCATCGGCTTGGGGCAGGGCGGCATGACGATCTCGATGGCGGGGCTGCCCGCGTTTCTCCTCTATTTCGTCGTCGGCGTTGCGCTGATCGCGGCTTTCGCGGCGATCTATCTGCGCATGACCGTGCATGACGAGATCGCGCTGATCCGCGCGGGCAATCTCTCGGCGGCGGTTGCCTTCGGCGGCAATCTCATCGGCTTCTCCCTGCCGCTGGAGAAGGCGATCGCGCAGGCGAGCAGCATTCCCGACTGCGTGCTCTGGGCGCTGGCGGCCATGGTCATCCAGTTCGCGGCCTACGGCGTGGCACGCCTGCTGATACCGGGGCTCTCCAAGAAGATCGAGGAAGATCGGCTTCCCGCGGCGGCGATGCTCGCCGTCATCGCCGTGATCTCGGGAACGCTTGCGGCGGCCAGCATGACGGTATGAGGTGGCGATGAAGCGGTCGACACAGATCGGTCTGGCTGCGGCGGGCGTCCTTCTCGTCGCGACCGCTTGGTCGCTGACCGGCGACGATTCAGACGAGAGCCTCGTCTACAACAGCCTGGGCGAATGCCAGTCTGGCGGCCAGCTGAGCCTGCAGCAATGCGAGACGGCCTTCTCCGAGGCGACCGCCGCCCGGCTCCAGGACGCGCCCAAATATCGGAGTCAGGGCGAGTGCGAGGCGCAGTACGGCGCCAATGGCTGCAGCACCGCAAATATTGGCGGGGCGCAGTTTTTCATTCCTGCGCTCGCCGGCTTCATGCTGGCGCGCGGGCTTTCCGGCAGCGCGCAGGCGCAGCCGCTGCTGCCGCCGACCACCGCGGCCTGCCCGCCCGGATCGCCGCAGCCGGAATGCCAGCAGGCACGCAGTTCCTCGTCGGGTTCCTCCGGGGGCAGTGGCAGTCCCTATGGCAGCAGCAGCCGCTCGCGCGCGTATTCGACGACAAGCGGGCGCGGCCTGACCGCTGCCTTCGCCGGCGGCGCACGCAGCGCCAGCGTCAGGACCTCGAGCGTCTCCTCGCGCGGCGGCTTCGGCTCGATCGCGCGCTCCTTCTCCTCGCACTCCTCCTCCTGACATGCGCCGCGTCGCGATCGCGCCCCGTCCGGACTGGATCCAGCAGGTCGAGCGTCTGGGCTTCGCCTTCCATACGATCGACGGCGAGACCTATTGGGACGAGAGCGCCGCCTTCGCCTTCACGCTCGAGGAGATCGAGCGCGACATCGAGGCACCCTCCGAGGTGATCGAGCAGCTCTGCTTCGCATTCATCGAGAAGGCGCTCGCGAGCGAGCAGATTCTGACGCAGCTCGCCATCCCGGCCCAGCACTGGGACTATATCCGGGATAGCTGGCAGCGTGGCGAGCGCAACCTCTACGGTCGGCTCGACCTCGCCTATGACGGGCGCGGCCCCGCCAAGGTCTTGGAGTACAACGCCGATACGCCGACGGCATTGTTCGAATCCAGCGTCGTGCAATGGGACTGGCTCGAGCAGGGCATGGCGCGCGGCGTGCTGCCGCGCGGCGCCGACCAGTTCAATTCGTTGCATGAGCGGCTGATCGCGGCCTTCCAGGGCCTGCGGGAACCGTCGCCGTATCGCCTGCATCTGACCTGCGTCGAGGGCAGTGCGGAGGACAAGGGCACGGTCGACTATCTCGCGGATTGCGCGATACAGGCCGAACTCGATGTTCGCTTCAGCTACATCGAGGAGATCGGCCTGCTCGCGGATGGGCGCTTCTGCGACGGTGCCAACCAGCCGATCGAGACACTGTTCAAGCTCTATCCCTGGGAATGGATGTTCCGCGAGCAATATGGCGCAGCGCTCGCCGGCTCGCGCTGCCAGTTCATCGAGCCGCCCTGGAAGGCGCTTCTGTCCAACAAGGGCCTGCTCGCCTACCTCTGGGAGATGGAGCCGGGACACCCGAATCTCCTGCCGGCCTTTTTCGAGGGCGATCCACGCTGTGCGACGCTCGCCGCCCGGCACGTGCGCAAGCCGCTCTACTCACGCGAAGGCGCGAACGTGACGCTGCTCGAGCGCGGCAAGGTGCTGGACAGCGACGATGGCCCCTACGGCGCCGAGGGTTACGTCCTCCAGGACGCTGCAACGAATCTGTTCTCGGAAGACGGCAAATATGCCGTCCTCGGCTCCTGGCTCGTGGCCTCGCAGCCCTGTGGCCTGTGCCTGCGCGAGGATGCCTCGCCGATCACCAAGAACACGTCGCGCTTCCTGCCGCATTTCATCGAGCCTTGAGGCGACATGACCGCGACGTGAAGTCTTGCTAGATTCGCGTCCCGATATGCCTGTCGAAAGAGTGTGCCCATGCCCGCAACTGCGCCATCGCCCCGCGGCCTCGACCATCTCGTCATAGGCGTCCGCGACCTTCACGACGCCGGCCGCTTTTACGAGCAGCTCGGCTTCCGGGTCGGCGCCCGCAATCGCCATCCCTGGGGCACCGAGAATCGCATCGTCCAGTTCCCCGGCTCCTTCCTGGAGTTGGTCGCGGTGGCGGACGACGCAGCGATCCCGGCCCATGGCGAGCGCCGCTTCTCCTTCGGCGCCTTTGTGCGCGATGCGCTGGCCAGCCAGGGGGAAGGGCTCTCGATGCTGGTGCTGGAGAGCACCGACGCAAAGGCTGACGCCGCCGCCTTCAAGGACGCCGGCATTGGCGATTACGAGCCCTTCTTCTTCGAGCGGCGCGGCCAGCGGCCTGACGGGAGTGACGTGCGGGTGGCTTTCGAGCTCGCCTTCGCCGCCGATTCGCGCGCGCCAGAATGCGGCTTCTTCGTCTGCCAGCAGATGGAGCCGCAGAATTTCTGGAACCCCGAGTTCCAGCGTCATGCCAATGGCGCGACCGCGCTGACCTCGGCGGTGATGCTGGCGGAGGAGCCGGCGGCACACCGCGATTTCCTCTCGACCTTCACCGGTGGCGCCGAAGTGCTGGAAGGCAATGAGGACTACGTGTTCGCCCTGCCGCGCGGACGCATCGACGTGCTCGATCCGGAAGCGGCGCAGGGCGCCTATCATGTCGAGCCAGACACGACGCCTGCCCGTTTCCTCGGCTTCTGCGTCTCGGTGCCGGATCTAGACGCGGTAGCGGAGCGGCTGACCGAGGCAGAAATCCCGTTCCAGACCGGCGAGGAGCGTCTCTTCGTGCCCGCTGAGCACGCCTTCGGCTGCATGATCGCCTTCGAGCAGGCCTGAACCCGGCAGGCCGAGCTCAGGTCTCGGCCTCCACCTTCGCCGGGGGCAGGGCGGCGAGCAGGCCGATAAGAGCACGGTCGTGCAGCACTACCATGCGCTCCTTCGGCTTGAGCCAGATGGCGGCGTCGTCGATCGTCTCCGCGTCGACGAGCTTGGCCTGCGCCACGGCGCGGTCCGGCTCGATCTCGCCGCGGCGGCGCGATTGCACCTGCGGCAGCATCAGCTCGTGGGCGTGACGCAGTTCGGGCTCGGCATGCAGCGCCTTCAGCGCATCGGCCTCGTCGAACCCGGCCTTCTCGAACTCGGCCTGCAACTCGTTCGCCCGTAGGGCAATTGCGGGCGGAGCGCCTTCCTCCGGCGTCGTCAGGAGACCGTAGCGCTTCAGCCAGAGCCCGAGCGCGAGCTGGCCGGAAGCCCATGACAGCGGAATCGCGAGCACGAGGCCGACGATCGTCGGCGACATCCAGGCGAAGAGCGCGGTCGCGATCATGAAGGCCGAAAGCCCCGTCACCAGACCGAGTACGGTATGGGTCCGGTGCCGCCGCACGATGTCCTTGAGCGGGATCGAGCCGTCGTCGCGGCGCTGCGGGTTCCAGCCGGTATCGCGGCCGAGCAGGATTTGGAAGACGGAGCCCGACTGGATCAGCATCATGATCGGCGCGAAGAAGGCCGAGAACAGCACCTCGATCAGCGCCGAGACGATCAAGCGGAACGCTCCGCCGCCGGCACGCCGCATCCGCGTGTTGAACAGGGTCAACACCAGGCCGAACAGCTTCGGCGCCAGCAGGATCGCCATGGTCAGCGCGAAGAGGTTCAAGGCGCGCTCGGGATCGAAACGCGGCCAGACCGGGAAGAGCGTGAACTCCTGCGTGAAATACTCGGGACGCGCGTAGTTTACCTGCAGCACGATCAGGATGCCGACTACCAGCTGCATCAGCCAGAGCGGCGAGGCCAGATAGCCCATGATGCCGGTGGCGAAATGCTGCCGCGTCGCCATGACGAAGCCCTTCGCGCCGAGGATGCGCGAATGCTGCAGGTTGCCCTGGCACCAGCGGCGGTCGCGCACCGAGATGTCGATCAGCGAGGGCGGGCTCTCTTCATAGGAGCCTGCCAGCTTCGGCAGCATGTAGACCGACCAGCCGGCGCGGCGCATCAGCGCCGCTTCCACGAAGTCGTGGCTGAGCACATGGCCGCCGAAGGGTGGCTTGCCCTTGAGGTCCGGCAGACCGCAATGGTCGGCGAAGGCCTTCACCCGGATGATGGCGTTATGGCCCCAGTAGTTGCCGTCGCGGCCGGACCACATGGCAAGGCCCGTGGCGATCACCGGGCCGTAGACCCGCGCCGCGAACTGCTGCAGCCGCGCGAAGAAGGTGTTGCGATTGATGATCAGCGGCAGCGACTGGATGATGCCCGCATCCGGGTCGGCCTCCATCGCGGCGGTGAGGCGCAGGATGCAGTCCCCGGTCATCAGGCTGTCGGCGTCGAGCACCACCATATGCTCGTAGAGCCCGCCCCAGCGCGTCACGAAATCGGCGATGTTGCCGGCCTTGCGGTGATGGTTCTTCGGACGATGGCGATAGTATACGCGCGAATTCGGTCCCAGCCGCTCGCGCAGCGCCAGGAAGGCCCGTTCTTCCGCCACCCAGACGTCCGGATTGGTCGTGTCGGAGACGATGAAATAGTCGAAGTGCTCGCCGAAGCCCGTCGCCTCCACGGATTCCCGGATCGCCGCCACCGCGGCGAAGATCCGCGCCGAGGATTCGTTGTAAATCGGCATTACCACGACTGTGCGATGCTTCAGGCTCTCCGCCCGCTCCGCGCGGCCGGCACCGAGGAGGACGCCGAAGAAACCGAGGACCGAGCTTGTGAAGGCTAGCGCGATCCAGGAGAAGTTGATCGTGAACAGCGCGAGCAAGGCGTACTGCAGCGAGGTCGTGCGGCTGACCGACACGACGTGGTACATTTCCCAGGCGCCATAGGCGGTAAGCGCGAGCCCGCCGCCGAAGACGAACAGGCGCTTCAGCCACGGGGTCTTCCAGTTGCCCGGCGCCACAGGCTTGCGACGCTCGGACGCGTTCCAGCTCCGGAAGGACTGGACCGGCATCACGAGCCGTTCCTCGGGCGGCGTCGCCGGTTCGCGCGCTGGGCCGTAGCCGCGCGACTCGGCGTCCACGGCGTCCTGGCGCAGGGTGGTCACCACGTCCATCGGTTCAACCACGTTTCCGAGACCGGCTGCCCGCCGGATTGCAGGACGAGCCTGAGCTCCGACAGCGCGTCCGTGCCGGGATCGACCTCAAAACCGACGCGCATCAGCTTTCGTTCCGGATAGGGCCAGACCCTGACGCCATGGACCGCGCCCGGCTGGGCCGTGATCACCGGTTTCGTCGAGGCGATGAGCGCGGCATCGGCCAGCTTGTCGCCGGTGAAATCGATGATGAAGCGTCGGCGACGCCCCTGCGAGCCCTTGCCCTGTCGCGTGCGGCTGGCGACCGCGAGCGGCGGCCGTTCCGGCGGCTGCCAGCCCCAGGCCTGGCGATAGCTCACCGAGGTCTCGCTGCCGGCCGCCAGCGGCTGGCGCGGCCGCCAGTACATGATGATGTTCTTGTTCGGCTCGGAATCGCTCGGGATTTCGATGAGCTGCACCGAACCCGCGCCCCAGTCGCCCAGCGGCTCGTTCCAGACGCTGGGCTTCAGCTCGAAGCGCTGGTCGTCGTCCTGGAAGGCCGCCGGATCGCGCTCGCGCTGGACCAGTCCGAAACCCTTCGGGTTCTCGTCGACGAAGGAGGAGACCTGCAGCGTCGCCGGGTTGTTGACCGGCCGGTAGATCCACTCGCCGCCGCCCGAGAGCATCTGCACGCCCGAGACATCGCCGATCGAGGGCCTGAGATCGTCGAAGGTCCGCCGGCTCTGCGGGCCAGCGAGGAAGGTGCCGCTGGTGCAGCCGAAGCCGACATGATCCAGCGCCTGGCGGGCGAAGAGCGTCATCTCGACATCGACGAAGGTCACGTCACCCGGCCGCAGTGTCATCCGCACCGCGCCGGTCACGCTCTCCGAATCGAGCAGGCCGTGGATCACCAGCGAGCCCACGGCCGGGCTCGGCCGCTCGATCCAGAAGGCACGGAAGAAGGGCAGTTCCTCACCGCGCGTCTCGCCGGGGCGCAGGATGAGCGCACGGGACATCGCACCGAAATTCTGGCCGCGCGCCAGCGCCCGGAAGAAGGTTCCGCCCTGGAATACGGCGACCTCGAAGGGGCGTTCCAGGCCGGCCGCGATGCGCATGCCGGAGAACTGCAGGTCGGCATTGGCTGGGGGCGGGGCGACACGGCCATAGTCGAACTTGGCTCGGTCAAACGCGATGCGGCGCACCGTTCCGTCCTCGACGGTGAACAGGCTGACCGGATTGGAAAAGACATAGCCGCGATGCAGTGGCTCGACCGTGAAGCCGCGATTCTCGCCGGCCCAGATCGTGGCGCCCGGCTGCAGGCGAATGCCGGCATATTGATCGGCCGGCATCGTCGAATAGCCGTCGGGCAGATCGGTCGCGACGAGCGGGATCAGCGGGCGCTGCGCCAGCGTCCGGGCTGCGTCGACCACCGCTGCAGCGTCGAAGCGCTGGCCGTCCAGCAGGGTAGGAATATTGAAGGCGGCCGCTCCAGTGGGAGCTTGGGCCGGAGCCTGCGAAGCAAGAGACAGCAAGGCCACGCCGCCGGCGGCGCCCTCGAGAAACTGCCTGCGATTCAACGATGTCGACATCTTATCCAAAACTACGCGGGCGTCGCCCTCGACCCTTCGCGCTTCTAGCATTTCCAGCGCGGCTGAAAAGCGTGTCCGCTCAAGAAAATAGTGGCATTTCGCTATCAGGAAACGACCGCCGCCTGAATAGGTCCTGAACAGGCTCGAGCGCGCATGCGAGCGGCTTTTGTCATCGGATGTTTCCCCTTTGCTCCGATTGAACTTTTGGCAAATCCTTGAGGGATCGGCTATCCACGGCGCCTGCAACGCCAGCATGCACGCAAGCGTGTCGTGACATGCCGGCGAGGCGTCCAATTGAGGGGCCCGCCCGTCACGGCGTGCCCATATTGGTCTGCAAGGGAATTGAGAAACATGACCGAAATGCAGCCGGCGCGTGCCTGCCTCGCGATTGTCCTGGCCGCAGGCGAAGGCACTCGCATGAAGTCGCGGCAACCCAAGGTGCTGCACCAAGTCGCAGGCCGTTCCCTGCTTGGTCATGTCCTGTCGTCTGTCGCCGAGGCAGGAGCCGATTCCGTCGCCGTCGTGATTGCCTCCGAGCGGCCGGAGGTCGGCGAGGCAGCGCTGAAACTCCTGCCAACAGCGCGCATCGCGACGCAGCACGAGCGCCTCGGCACCGCCCATGCGACGCTTGCCGCGCGCGAAGCGATCGCAGCCGACCATGACGACATTCTGATCGCCTTCGCCGATACGCCCCTCGTCCGTCCGGAGACTTTTGCGGCGTTGCGTGGCGCGCTCGCCGGTGGGGCGGCAGTCGCCGTGCTCGGCTTCGAGGCGCGCGACCCGACCGGCTATGGCCGGCTCGTCGAGCACGACGGGCAGTTGGAAGCCATCGTCGAGCATAAGGACGCGACGCCGGCCCAGCGCAAGATCAAGCTCTGCAATGCGGGGCTGATGGCGCTCGCCGGCGAGCACGCGCTGTCGATTCTCGAAGCCATCGGCGACGACAACGCGCAGCGCGAATTCTATCTCACCGATGCCGTCGCGATCGCCCGCGCGCGGGGCTTGGGCGCCGTCGTGCTGAAGGCTCCCGAGAGCGAGGTCCAGGGCGTCAACGATCGGGCGCAGCTCGCTGCAGCCGAAGCCGAGTTCCAGCGGCGCAAGCGCCATGCCGTCATGCTTGACGGCGCGACCCTGATCGCCCCGGAGACCACCTTCTTCAGCTACGATACCCGGATCGGCCAGGACGTCGTGATCGAGCCGAACGTCGTCTTCGGCCCCGGCGTCAGCGTTGCCGACGGCGCTGTCATCCATGCCTTCTCGCATCTGGAAGGCGCCACGATCGGCGCGAACGCGAATGTCGGCCCGTTCGCCCGGTTGCGCCCGGGCGCAGCCCTCGCCGAGAGGGCGAAGGTCGGGAACTTCGTCGAGCTGAAGGCGGCCGAGATCGGCCCCGGCGCCAAGGTGAACCACCTGACCTATATCGGCGACGCCACGGTCGGCGCGGGCGCGAATATCGGCGCCGGCACAATCACCTGCAATTACGACGGATTCGCCAAAGCGAAGACGACGATCGGCGCGAACGCCTTCATCGGCTCCAATTCCTCGCTCGTCGCGCCCGTGACGATCGGCGAGGGTGCCTATGTCGGCTCAGGCTCCGTCATCACCACTGATGTGGCGCCCGATGCGCTTGCCCTCGGCCGCGGCCGACAGGTCGACAAACAAGGTTGGGCGAAGACCTTCCGGGAAGCCGCCGCAGCCCGGAAAGCAGCCAAGAAGGCCGCTGAATAGGCCCGAATCTCCGAGAATTGCGCAATCCGCCGTTCATAGTTCGTTATCTAGAGTGATTGGGCTTCGGCGCATTTCGCGGCTATTCGCTTTGGCCAACCTAACGTCATGAGAGGGGGCGCCCATGTGCGGCATCGTCGGGATTCTGGGCAAGGAAGCGGTCGCGACGCAGGTCGTCGAGGCCCTGCGCCGGCTTGAGTATCGCGGTTACGATTCCGCCGGTGTCGCGACGCTGGAGGGCGGCAAGCTCGCCCGCCGCCGCGCCGAGGGCAAGCTCAAGAACCTCGAGATCCGCCTGTCGAACGAGCCGCTGGAAGGCCTGATCGGCATCGGCCACACCCGCTGGGCGACGCATGGCAAGCCCAACGAGACCAACGCCCATCCGCATGCGACCGACAAGCTCGCCGTCGTCCATAACGGCATCATCGAGAACTTCCGCGAGCTGCGCGCCGAGCTCCAGGCCGATGGCTATGTCTTCGCGACCGAGACCGACAGCGAGATCGTCGCCCATCTCGTGACCCGCGAAATCGATCGCGGCAAGACCCCGGTCGATGCGGTCGCGGCGAGCTTACCGCGGCTCCACGGCGCCTTCGCGCTCGCCTTCCTGTTCCAGGGCGAGGAAGACCTGCTGATCGGCGCCCGCCGGGGCTCGCCGCTCGCGGTCGGCATCGGTGAGGGCGAAATGTATCTGGGGTCGGACGCGCTGGCGCTGGCGCCCTTCACCAGCCTCATCTCCTATCTGGAGGAGGGCGACTGGGTCGTTCTCCATCGCCGCGGCGCGACCTTCTACGACAAGACCAACAAGCAGGTTGAGCGCCGCGCCCAGCGCGTCGCGGCCGGCGCCTTTCTGGTCGAGAAGGGCAATCACCGCCACTTCATGGCCAAGGAGATCTACGAGCAGCCGGAGGTTATCGGCCACACGTTGACGCAGTATCTCGACATGGCGGCCGGCTCGGTTCGCCTGCCGTTCCAGGACAAGGTCGATTGGAAGAGCCTGTCGCGGCTCTCCGTCTCCGCCTGCGGCACGGCCTACTATGCCGGACTCACCGCGAAATACTGGTTCGAGAAGCTCGCTCGCCTCCCGGTCGAGATCGATGTCGCCTCCGAGTTCCGCTATCGCGAGGCGCCGCTGCCGGAGAACGGGCTTGCTCTCTTCGTCTCGCAGTCCGGCGAGACGGCCGATACGCTGGCGTGCCTCCGTTACGCCCGGCAGGAGAAGCAGACGGTCCTCTCCGTCGTGAACGTCGCGACTTCGACCATCGCCCGCGAGAGTGATGCGATCGCGCCGACGCTCGCCGGCCCTGAGATCGGTGTCGCCTCGACCAAGGCGTTCACCTGTCAGCTGACCGCGCTCGCCTGCCTGGCGCTCGCGGCTGCGCGCGGGCGCGGCACACTCTCAGCCGAGCAGGAGGCGCAACACGTCCAGAGCCTGATCGCGCTTCCGGGCCTGATCGCCAAGGCGCTTGAGCTGGAGCCGGAGATCGAGAAGCTCTCCCGCGAGCTCTCCAAGGCTCGGGATGTGCTCTACCTCGGCCGCGGCACGAGCTTCCCGCTCGCGCTCGAGGGTGCGTTGAAGCTCAAGGAAATCAGCTACATCCACGCGGAAGGTTATCCGGCGGGCGAGCTGAAGCATGGCCCGATCGCGCTGATCGACGAGGATATGCCGGTCATCGTCGTGGCGCCGCATGACGCGCTCTTTGAGAAAACCGCGTCTAACATGCAGGAGGTCGCGGCGCGTGGCGGCCGGATCATCCTGATCACGGATGCGAAGGGCGCCGCCGAATGCGGCATCGAGCCCGAGGCCACGATCGTCATGCCGGATATGGACCCGACCTTCGCGCCCATCGTCTACGCGCTGCCGATCCAGATGATTGCCTATCAGACGGCCGTCTTCATGGGCAAGGACGTCGACCAGCCTCGCAATCTGGCGAAGTCCGTCACGGTGGAGTGACTGGCGCTCAGCCCTCGGGGCGCGTGGCCACGTAGAGGCCCGCGCCGATCAGGCAGGCCGCCGTCGCCGCCAGAGCGACGGGCGGCGCCGACGTCCTGGTCAGCATGATGAAGCTCAACACCATCGAGCAGCAGGCGAGGTATTTCGCCCGCCTGGCGATGGAGCGCGTCTCGCGCCAGCGCAGCACGTGCGGGCCGAGCCGGGCATGGCCGAGGAGCCAGGCTTCGAAGCGCGGCGAGGATTGCGAGAAGCACCAGGCCGCGAGAATTAGGAACACCGTACCCGGCATCAGCGGCAGGATGAGTCCGATGACGCCGAGCGCGGTGAACATCCAGCCGAGCGCGAACAGAAGAGGCCGCGGCCAGCGGCGTCGCGGCAGATCATCCTCGCTCACGGCCTCGTCCTTGCTTGCATTCGCTCTCGCTTTGGCGTCGAGCCCGGACGCTGCTTCCGGGGAGAAACCGAGGCACGATGAAAACCCTGCTGGCGGATGCTGCCACCTTGCCTATCTTGATCATATCGCGGCGCGAGAGGGCGCCTGCAAGCGGACGAGAGGTCGCGCCGAGATGAGGGTAGAGAGATGACGACCAACTCGCCCGATCCGCGCCTCGTCCTGCCGGAGCTTACACAGGCCACCTTCGGCACACGCCTGCGGCGTTACTTCCTCACCGGCCTGGTCATCGCAGCACCGCTTGCGATCACGGCCTCGGTGACGTGGTGGTTCATCAACCTGATCGACGGGCTGGTGAAGCCGCTGATCCCTAACAGCTATCTGCCGGATTCCTACCTGCCTTACCCGGTCCCCGGCGTCGGCCTCATCATCGCGCTTGTCGGGCTGACGCTGCTCGGCTTTCTCACCGCCAATCTCGTCGGCCGTTCGCTGATCAATGCCGGCGAGGCGATTCTACACCGCATGCCCGTGGTGCGCGGCCTCTACAAGGGCGTGAAGCAGGTCTTCGAGACGATCTTCTCACAGACCGGAACCTCCTTCCGGAAGGTCGGCATGGTGCAGTTCCCGCAACCGGGCATGTGGTCGATCGTCTTCATCGCTCAGGAAGCCGCGCCCGAGATCGCCGAGCGCTTGCCGGACGGCAACGATCAGGTTGGCGTCTTCTTGCCCTGCACGCCGAACCCGACCACGGGCTTTTTCTTCTACCTGCCGCGTCGCGAGATCGTGGAACTGTCGATCTCGATCGAGGACGGCGCCAAGCTCATCATGTCGGCGGGGCTGATCCAGCCTGGGGAGATCGGCGCCAAGCCGAAGGCGACCGGCAACTTGTCGCTGCCGCAAGGCGCAACTAGCCCGCCCTGAGCAGGCGGATCGCGACATCCCGCTCGAAGAGGTAGAGCAGGACCCGGATCGCCTGTCCGCGTTGCGTTTCCAGCTGCGGATCGCGCTCTATCAGCAGCCTTGCATCATCCCGCGCCGCGGCCAGCAGGTCACCGTCGGTCTCCGGCCGGGCGATGCGCCAGTCCGGGGAGCCGGACTGCTTTGTGCCGAGCACTTCGCCTTCGCCGCGCAGGCGCAGGTCTTCCTCCGCGATCCGAAAGCCGTCATCCGTCTCGCGCATGATCGTGAGCCGCGCCTCGGCAATCGGCCCGAGCGGCCCCTTGTAGAGCAGGAGGCAGGTCGAAGCGGCGGAGCCGCGCCCGATCCGCCCGCGCAGCTGGTGAAGCTGGGCGAGGCCGAAGCGCTCGGCATGCTCGATCACCATGACGCTGGCATTGGGCACGTCGACGCCAACCTCGATCACCGTGGTCGAGACAAGGATGCGGGTTCGGCCTTCGACGAAGGCGGCCATGGCGGCGTCCTTGTCGCGGCCGGGCATCTGGCCGTGAAGCAGCCCGACCTTGTCGCCGAACACCTCGCGCAGTGCCACATACCGCTCCTGGGCGGCGGCCACGTCGAGCGTGTCCGATTCCTGCACCAGTGGGCAGACCCAATAGGCCTGCGCTCCGCTCTCGACCGCCCGGCCGATGGCGCCGACGACCTCGTCATAGCGCTCGGAGGAAATGGCGCGGGTGACGATCGGCTTCCGACCGGCCGGCTTCTCCGAGAGGATCGAGACATCCATGTCGCCGAACCAGGTCAGCGCCAGCGTGCGCGGGATCGGCGTCGCGGTCATGACCAGAACGTCGACGGCCTCGCCCTTGGCGCCGAGCATCAGGCGCTGATGCACGCCGAAGCGGTGCTGCTCGTCGACGACGGCGAGCGCCAGATCATGGAAGGCGACGCCTTCCTGGAAGAGCGCATGGGTGCCGACCGCAATGTCGATCGCCCCGCTCGCGAGCCCTTCGAGCACCTGCCTGCGGCCGGCGCCTTTCTCGCGGCCGGTCAGCAGGGCGAGCTTCAGCCCGGCCTGTTCCGCCAGCGGAGCCAGCCTTTCGGCATGCTGCCGCGCCAGGATCTCGGTCGGCGCCATCAGCACCGACTGGCGGCCGGCTTCCGCCGCTGCGGCCATCGCCATCAGCGCAACCACGGTCTTGCCCGAGCCGACATCGCCCTGCAGGAGCCGCAGCATCCGCTCAGGCTTGGCCATGTCGGCATGAATATCGGCGATCGCCTTGCGCTGGCCCTCGGTCAGCTCGAAGGGCAGGGCGGACTGGATGCGGAAGCGTATTCCGCCATCGCCGCTTGTCGCGCGGCCGGCGATCTTCTTCTGCTGGCGGCGGACCAGGGCGAGCGCGATCTGGCTCGCCAGCAACTCGTCATAGCCGATGCGCCGGCGCGCGACGGTGTCGCCTTCGGCCGCTTGGCGGTCTGCCGGGTGGTGCAGCGCCTCGACCGCTTCGCGGAAGCCGGGAAAGCCTGCCTTCGCCAGAAAGCCCGCATCCTGCCATTCCGGGACGTCGGGGCAGCGCTCGGCCGCCGCCTGGACGATCCGCATCATGACCCGCGCACCGATGCCTTCCGTCAGGGGATAGACCGGCTCGAAGGCCGGCAGCGTGTCGGCGAGCTTGGGATCGAGGATGCGCTCGGGATGGGCCATCTGGCGCATGCCCTCCCAGAGCTCGAGCTTGCCCGAGATGATCCGGAAGGCGCCGATCGGCAGGCTCTGCTGCAGATGCCTCACATCGGCATGGAAGAAGACGAGGGTGACGTCGCCTGTCTCGTCCTCGACCAGCACGCGATAGGGCGCCTTGGCCTTGCCGGCTGGCGCCGGTCGATGCTCTGTGACGCGGGCGGCAAAGGTCGCGACATCGCCGATCGGCGCATCCGCGATGGTGGGGCTCGGTCGCCGATCGATCGCGCCGGTCGGCAGCTGGAACATCAGGTCGACGACGCGCGCCGGCCTGGTCTCGTCGCCGAGGAAACGGTCCAGCACCTTGCCGAGCTTCGGCCCGACGCCGCCGAGCGTCGTCGTTGGAGCGAACAGCGGATCGAGGATCGAAGGGCGCAAGGCGTCTCGCGGAATTGTCAGGAGTGCGGAAATCGCGACGGTTCGGCCGCTGACTTCGCGGGCTTGCATCGCTATATAACCCGCTCAGGCAGGCTCCGCGACGGGGCCGGCCCGTTCGTCATTGCGCCATTCCCCAGGTTTTCAGGCCTGAGGTTCTCCTGCCCGAGGTTTTCATGTCCGGCTCGACCCGTTCCAGCGCCGATCTTGACCCGCGCCGCCGCAAGATCCTCTTCCGTGCCTGGCATCGCGGCATGCGCGAGATGGACCTGATCATGGGCCGCTTCGCCGACGACGCGGTTGCCGGCTTCAGCGACGCCGAGCTTGATGAGTTCGAGCGGCTGATCGAAGTGCCGGATCGCGACCTGCTCGGCTGGATCACCGGCGAGATCGCCCTGCCGGAGAATTACGACACGGAGCTGTTCCGCCGGCTGAAGGCGTTCCACCGGCACGACAAGCCGATTCATGTGTGAGTGGTTCGCCCGGCCCCTTCATCGTCATTCCGGGGCTTCCCGCAGCGAAGAACCCGGAACCCACGACCGGGCGAGCCGCTTGCCGCCAGGCATGAGATGTTTCACCCAGTCGTGGGTTCCGGGTTCGCGCCTGCGGCGCGCCCCGGAATGACGAGCGACAGTCAGAACTGAAGCGTTCCAATGAGCATTCCTCCTCCCAGCCAGATCGCCAAGCCCCAGCTCGAGCGCCTGCTCGATGCGCTGAACCGCGGCGACAAGCCGACGCTTGCCGGCGTGCCGGATGGCTTCGACGCCGTCGTTCTCGCCGATTTGACCCGCGCCCGGGCGAAGAAGGCCGAGGCGCCGGCCATGCTCGTTTTCGTCGCCCGCGACGGCCAGCGCCTGCAGGTAATGGAGAACGCGCTGCAATTCGTCGCGCCCGATCTGGAGGTGATGAGCTTCCCGGCCTGGGACTGCCAGCCCTATGACCGTGTCTCGCCGGCACCCGCCATCGTTGCGCACCGGATGACGACGCTCTCGCGCCTCGCCAAGACCAAGTCCGGCGACAGGCCGCGCCTGCTGTTGACGACCGTCAATGCCGCGCTCCAGCGCGTGCCCGCCTTCGGCAAGGTGGCGTCCGAGAGCTTCTCGGCGGCGCCGGGCAACATGGTCGATATCGAGGAGCTGGCGCGCTGGCTCGACATCAACGGCTATCTGCGCACCTCGACCGTGCGCGAGACCGGCGAGTTTGCCGTGCGCGGCGGCATCGTCGATCTCTTCCCACCGGGCATGCCGGCGCCGATCCGGCTCGATTTCTTCGGCGACACGCTCGAATCGATCCGCACCTTCGACCCCGAGACGCAGCGCACCACCGGGCAGCTGCGCGGGCTCGATCTCGTGCCGATGTCCGAAGCGCAGATGACGAGCGAGAGCATTCGCCGTTTCCGCCAATCCTATATCTCGACCTTCGGCACGCCCGGCCGCGACGACACGCTCTACGAGGCGGTCAGCGAAGGCCGCCGCCCGGCCGGCCTCGAACACTGGCTGCCGCTGCTGGCTGAGAAGCTCGACACGCTCTTCACCTATCTGCCCGACGTCCCGCTGGTGCTAGATCACCATGCCGAGGATGCGGTCGGAGAGCGCATCAGCCTGATCAAGGACTATTACGACGCCCGCAAGGCGGCGCTCGACGAAGGCGGGGCAGGGGGCATTCCCTATAAGCCGCTGCACCCTGAAGCGCTCTATCTCTCGCCGGCCGACTGGCGCGGCGTGCTCGATGTCTCCGGTGTGGCGAGTCTGACGCCGTTCCAGCTCCCCGATAGCGAAGGCAAGCTCATCCTCGATCTCGGCGGCAAGCAGGGGCGCAGTTTCGCCGCCGAGCGCGCCGGCGATTCCGGCAGCGTCTTCGAGGCCGCGGTCGCCCACGTCCGTGCCCTGGAGGCCGAGGGCAAGCGCGTCATCCTCGCCGCCTGGTCGGAAGGCTCGCGCGAGCGCCTGGCGCATGTCCTGGAAGACCACGGCCTGAAGAGCGTCCAGATGACGGGCTCTCTGCGGGCGGCCTTCGACCTCAAGCCCGGAACGGTCGCGCTCGCGGTCTGGGGCTTCGAGACCGGCTTCGAGGCGGGCAAGCTTGCGGTCGTCGGCGAACAGGACATTCTCGGTGATCGTCTCGTCCGCCCCCGCCGCAAGACGCGTCGGCCGCAGGATTTCATCGCGGAGCTCTCAGCGCTCGCGCCGGGCGATCTCGTCGTCCATGTCGACCACGGCATCGGCCGCTTCATAGGGCTTCAATCGATCACGGCTGCCGGCGCGCCGCATGACTGCCTCGAAATCCACTATGCCGGGGAGTCCAAGCTCTTCCTGCCGGTCGAGAATATCGAGCTTCTGTCTCGCTATGGCTCGGAGGATACCGAGGTCCAGCTCGACCGGCTCGGCGGCGGGGGCTGGCAGGCGCGCAAGGCCAAGCTCAAGCAGCGCATCCGCGAGATGGCGGGAAAGCTCATCCAGATCGCGGCCGCGCGTGCGCTCAAGGATGCGCCCCGGCTCGTTCCGCCTGACGGGGTCTACGATGAGTTCATCGCCCGCTTCCCCTATGAGGAGACGGAGGACCAGCAGAACACCATCGACGCGGTGCTCGACGATCTCGCGGCCGGCCGGCCGATGGACCGCCTTGTCTGCGGTGATGTCGGCTTCGGCAAGACGGAGGTGGCGCTGCGCGCCGCCTTCGCCGCCTCGATGAACGGCAAGCAGGTGGCGGTCGTCGTGCCGACGACCCTGCTGGCGCGCCAGCACTATCGGAATTTCGCGGATCGATTTGCCGGCTTACCGATCAATGTCGGCCAGGCTTCGCGCTTCGTCGGCAGCGCCGATCTCAAGGCGGTGAAGCAGGGCGCGAAAGACGGCACGATGGACATCGTCGTCGGCACCCATGCGCTGCTCGGCAAGGGCGTCGACTTCAAGGATCTCGGTCTCGTCATCGTCGACGAGGAGCAGCATTTCGGCGTTGGCCATAAGGAGAAGCTGAAGGAGCTGCGCGCCGAGGTGCATATGCTGACGCTGTCGGCGACGCCGATCCCGCGTACGCTCCAGCTAGCCATGACCGGGGTGCGCGAGCTCTCGATCATCGCGACCCCGCCCGTAGACCGCCTTGCTGTTCGCACCTTCGTCACGCCCTTCGATCCGCTGATCGTCCGCGAGGCGCTGCTGCGCGAGCGCTACCGGGGAGGGCGGTCGTTCTACGTCGTGCCCCGCATCGAGGACATCGCCGAGGTCAAGGACTTCCTCGACAAGCAGGTACCCGAGTGCAAGGTCGGCATCGCCCATGGCCAGATGGCGGCCGGCACGCTCGAGGACGTGATGACGGCCTTCTACGAGGGCCAATACGACATCCTGCTTTCGACCTCGATCGTCGAATCCGGGCTCGATATTCCGACGGCCAACACGCTGATCGTGCATCGCGCCGACATGTTCGGCCTCGCCCAGCTCTATCAGCTCAGGGGCCGTGTCGGCCGCTCGAAGATCCGCGCCTATGCGCTCTTCACCGTGCCCGCCAACCGCAAGCTGACCGAGCAGGCCGATAAGCGGCTCAAGGTCTTGCAATCGCTCGACACGCTGGGCGCCGGCTTCCAGCTTGCCAGCCACGACCTCGACATCCGGGGCGCCGGCAATCTGCTCGGCGACGAGCAGTCGGGCCACATCAAGGAAGTCGGCTACGAGCTCTACCAGCAAATGCTGGAGGAGGCTGTGGCGGCGCTGAAGGCCGGCATCGAGTTCGAGACCGAGACGCAATGGTCGCCGGCGATCCAGGTCGGCGCGCCGGTCATGATCCCCGAGCACTATATCGGCGATCTGACGCTCAGGCTGACGCTCTACAAGCGGCTCTCGACCATGGACGATGACGCTGAGTTGCAGTCTTTCGGCGCCGAGCTGGTCGACCGCTTCGGCCCGCTGCCGGAGGAGGTGAAACAGCTCCTGGAGATCGTCGCGATCAAGGCGCTCTGCAAGCGCGCCAATGTCGAGAAGGTCGAGGCCGGGCCCAAGGGCATCATCGTCGCCTTCCGCAACAACGAATTCGCCAATCCGGAAGGTCTGGTGAGTTTCGTGGCCAAGCAGGGCACGCTGGCGAAGGTGCGCCCCGACATGCGTGTCGTCTTCATCGACGACTTCGACACTGTCGAGCAGCGCCTGAAGGCCACGCGCCGCCTTCTGACGGACCTCGCCCGGATCGCGGAGCGCAAGAAGGCGGCGTAAGCAGTGACAACCGCGCGCTGCCCGCGAGCGCAGCGCGCGATCTCGAACCCGGACCGGTGTGGGGCGTTCAGTTGCCGAGTGAGGCGACCGCCCGCCGGCGGGCATCGATCGCCCCGTCGAAGAGCTGCTTGGCGCGCCCCCTGACCTGGACGAACTCCAGCTGCTCGCCCTCCGAGCCCTTGCAGTACATCAGGGTCCAGCCGTCCGAGGGACCATCCGTGATCGGGTTGGTGTTGGCTTCCAGCGGCGCCTGCAGGCGGGCTCCGTCCGTCGTGACGCTGATGATCCGGTTGGCCTTGACATTCGTCATGCCGCGGCGCGCAGACTCCGTTTCCAGGTCGCGGATGAACTGATTGAAGTCGGCATCATCGCGAATGTAGAAGCAGATGTGCATGGATCGGGGAAAGGCCGGGCTGGTCTCGTCGCGCGGCGGCGCAAAGCTCGCTCCCGAGCCCTGCGGCTGCTCCTTGTCCCGGTACTGCAGAAGCTCGATGACGACGTTGTCGAACTGGATGAAGCGTACATCCAGGCGCTGCGCCCCGCTGCGCAGATCGGGCACGCCGATGGTGCGCGGGTTGAGCGCGCGCTCCCGCGCCTCGATCTCCTCCTTCAGCAGCAGCGTGTTCTGGATGCGGTCGCCCTGGAAGTCGCCGTCCCGCATGATCTCGGTGCCACCGAGGACCTCGGTATAGAAGGCGAAGGCGCGATCCATATTGTGCACGGTCACGCCGAAATGCTGAACGCCGCGCAGCCGCGCACCCAGCGAGCCCTTGGCGGCGCCCCCGGCGCTCCCTACGCGCGACGGGGCCTGGACCGTCTGGCTGTTGGCTGGGACTGCGCCGGACAGGGTCGCTCCCGCAACGCCGGCGAGAGCGGCTGCGCCGGCAGCGCGGATAAGCTCGCGGCGCTTGGGATCCTGCGCTGTGTTGGCTTCATTCGACTTACGAAGGTCGGTCATGGCTCTGTCATCCCCTTCACGAGATCGTCGTGAAGAGGTTTAGCGCCGAGATCGCCAGCCGTGCCGTAACACGTCGTAAACAGACGTTAAGACTGGTGAACAGTGCCGCTGGAGACGTTCCGTTCGCGCCCGTTCCAGGCCGTCGATCGCCGACCACCGGTTCTGGATCGCGGCTGCTCGGCAGCGGATCCCTGACGAATTTTTACCGAGCTTAACGTGCAGCCCCTCCGCTCCTGCGCAAACTTGGCACGTCACAAGACAGGTCCCGCCGCCGCGCTGCGCTGAAGGCATTTCGCCCGCGATGGCCATCTGCAAAGGGAGACTGGCGATGCCGTATCGGAGCGTGAATCCCGCCACCGGCGAGGTCATGAAGACGTTCGACAACTTCACGGACAAGCAGATCGAGAGCGCACTGGCCGGCGCCTTTGCCCTCTATCAATCCGACTGGTCGAGAGGCCCCATGGTGCGCAGACTCCAGGTCTTGTCGCGGCTGGCCGACCGTATCGACGACCGGGCTGAGGAACTTGCGCGGACCATCACACTGGAAATGGGCAAGCGCATCGGAGAGGCGCGCCGCGAGGTGGCCATCATCGCTGCGATCGCCCGCTTCTACACCGAGAATTCGCAGTCATTCCTTGCGCCGGAACCGGTCAAGACTGCGCTGGGCGACGCCTGGGTCGAGCATCATCCGATCGGCGTCGTCGTCGCGGTGGAGCCCTGGAATTTCCCCCTCTATCAGTTGATGCGCGTCTGCGCCCCGAACATGGTGGTGGGCAATCCCGTGCTCGCCAAGCATGCGAGCATCGTTCCGCAATGCGCCGCGGTCTTCGAGGAGCTCGTCCTGGCGGCGGGGGCGCCGAAGGGCGTCTGGACCAACATTTTCGCCTCCGGCGAGCAGGTCGCGGCTCTCATCGCGGACGACCGGGTGCAGGGCGTCGCGCTCACCGGTTCGGAAGGCGCCGGCAGCGTCGTCGCATCGCAGGCCGCGAAGTACCTGAAGAAGTCGGTGATGGAACTCGGCGGGGCCGATGTCTTCGTGGTGCTCGAGGACGCGGACATCGACAAGGCCGTCGAGATGGGCATCGAGGCGCGGCTGAGAGGCGCCGGCCAGGTCTGCAACGGCGCTAAGCGTTTCCTTCTGCAGGAAAGGATCGCGAAGGCGTTCCTGGAGAAGTTCACCGACAGGGTCGCCAGCATCAAGATCGGCGACCCGATGGACGAGAGCGTCGGCCTCGGGCCGCTCTGCTCGGTTCCCACGCGCGACGACATCGCAAAGCAGGTCGAGCGGGCCGTCGAAGCGGGCGCTACGCTGCACTATGGCGGAAAGGTCGTCGAAGGACCCGGCGCCTTCTTCGAGCCGACGATCCTTACCGGCATCACGCGCGAGAACCCTGCCTATTTCGAGGAGTTCTTCGGTCCTGTCGCGCAGGTCTATGTCGTCAAGGACGATGACGAGATCGTTAGGCTGGCCAACGACTCGCACTACGGGCTCTCAGGCGCGATCATCACGAAGGACGTGCCCAGGGCGAAGGCTCTCGCCTCGCGCATCGAGACCGGCTCGGTCTGGATCAACACCTCCTCGTTCACCGCGCCGGAACTGCCGTTCGGCGGCGTGAAGCGCTCGGGTTATGGCCGCGAACTGTCCGAATACGGGCTCAAGGAACTGGTCAACCAGAAGCTGGTCCTCGTCGCCAACGGTTGAGCCCGGCCGTCACGTCGGGCGCCTCAGCGAGGACGTCCGACCGGGTTCAGTCACAGCCGCAAGATCAAATCCAGGAGACGTGTCGTGAGCGAGGGAATCCAGGGAAAAATCGTGCTGATCACCGGGGGAGGCACCGGGATCGGGGCCGAGGTGGCGCGCCACCTCGCAGCGAAGGGCGCCTCGGTCGCGGTGGCGGGGCGGCGCAAGGAAAAGCTGGACGAGATCGTCGGCCAGATCGCCGGCGCCGGCGGCCGCGCGCGAGCCTATCAACTGGACGTCGTCAAGAAAGCCCAGTTCGAGGCCGTCGTCTCCGCCATCGTCGAGGAGTTCGGCAAGCTCGATGTCATCATCAACAGTGCCGGCCTCATGCCGATCCGTCCCATGGCCGAGGTCAATACCGACGAATGGGACGCCATGATCGACATCAATCTGAAGGGCACACTCTACGGCATCGCCGTCGTCCTGCCCCGGTTTCTCGCGCAGGGCAGCGGCCATATCATCAATCTGAGCTCGGTCGCCGGCACCAAGGTCTTCGCGCCGGGTGGCACGGTCTATTCCGGAACGAAGTTCGCGGTCAGCGCAATCTCGGAGGGCCTGCGCCAGGAGGTGGGGGGCAAGGTCCGCGTCACCTCGATTGCGCCGGGCGCCGTCGAGAGTGACCTCAAATTCAGCACGTCCGGCACGTCGCAGGAAGCCGTCGCGAACTTCTACAAGGCGGCCATTCCGGCCAGCGCCGTGGCGCGGGCGATCGCCTACGCCATCGAGCAGCCGGCCGAGGTCGACATCAATGAGATCGTGCTGCGCCCAACGGCTCAGGAATTCTGAGCCCTGGGGTCACTTGATCCACCGCTGGCCCAAACCTGGGGCAACTTACCCATCGCAACCTGATGCTGAGCGCTTCATCATTCTACCAAGGTGAGAACCATGACCCAGCATGTCCTGTTCATCGTCACCAATGCGGCCGTGCTCGGACCGCAGAACCGCAAGACTGGCTTCTTTTTTGCTGAGGTCGCTCACCCTTTCGACGTGCTCGACAAGGCGGGAATCGCGGTGGAGTTCGCATCGCCCGCCGGCGGATGGACGCCGCACGACGCGTATGACGAGAAGGACCCCGCCCAGAAGGAGTTTCTGGCAAGCAAGGCCTTTCGTCGGCTGAATCGCAGCCGCAAGCTGTCCGAAGTGGACGCCGCGGACTACGACGCCATCCTGGTGCCCGGCGGCCTCGGCCCCATGGTCGACATCCAGCGTAACGTAGGTGTTCAGAATGCCGTCGTGCGTGCATGGAGCACGGGCAAGCTCGTGACCGCTGTTTGTCACGGTCCATGCGCGTTGCTCGGCGTGGACCTCGGTGATGGCGTGCCCTTCGTGCGCGGCAAGAAGCTCACCTCGTTCTCGAGGAAGGAGGAGTACGATTACGCTCGCGATGACGTGCCATACGAGCTCGAGGACGCGTTGAGGGCGGAGGGTGCCGAGTACTCGTCCGCGGCAAACTGGCAGCCTCACGTCGTCGTGGACGGCCGCCTCATCACCGGACAGAATCCCGCCTCAGCGGGGCCGCTGGCGCAAGAATTGGTCGGCGCCTTGAAGAAGCTGACGTGAATCCAAGCCAAGGCGCTTATTGAGCAGAGGCGATCGATGCCGAACCGCGTGAAAATCATGGCGATACTCGCCGCTCGACCGGGCAAGACCGACGAACTCAAGACACTCGTCTTGGGTATGGCGGCGGCCAGCCGGGCGGAGCCGGGCAATCTGCGATGGGACATCTGGCAGGATCAGGCAGAGACCGGCCGCTTCGTGCTCGACGAACTTTACACGGACGACGCGGCCGCCACCGCGCATCGCGAGACGCCGCATTTCAGGAACTATCTCGCACGGATTCACGATCTCGCTGAACGGACGGCGCTGGGGCTTGATCCCCTGGAAGTTACATGACGGCGTCTGACCAAAGCTAAGAACTTCACCGGGGCCGGCTGTCGGGGCGTTCGTGCCTCCGGCATCCGTTGGGCTGTGGCGGTGCGATTTCAGGACGGGACCATGCACGCAAGCGCCGTGAGATACAGGACCGTCGATCTCGGCGAGGTCGAGATGTTCTACCGCGAGGCCGGCGACAGCGCGGCACCAGTCGTGCTGCTGCTTCACGGCTTTCCCACCTCCAGCCACATGTTTCGCGATCTGATCCCACGCTTGGCCGACAGATGGAGGGTGATCGCCCCGGATCTGCCCGGATTCGGCTTCACCAAGGCTCCGGCGCGTGGTGTCTACGACTACAGCTTCGACAATCTCCATCGGGTCATCGAGGCCTTTGTTGACGCGCTCGCACTCGAACGCTTCGTCCTCTACGTTTTCGACTACGGCGCGCCGGTCGGATTCCGCCTCGCGGCGGCCAATCCCGGCCGCGTCCGCGCCCTCATCACGCAGAACGGCAACGCGTATGAAGAAGGGCTGCGCGAGGACACACTGACCCCGATGCGCGCGTATTGGGAACATCCGACGGCGGAGAACAGGGATGCGCTGCGCCCGTTCCTCACGCTTGAGACGACGCGCTTCCAGTACACCCATGGCGTGCCGCCGGAGAAACTCGAACTCGTCAGCCCAGATGCGATCGAGCACGCGCAGGCGATCCTCGACCGGAATCCGGAGCTGCAGCTCGATCTGTTCGGCGACTACAAGTCCAATGTCGCGCTCTACCCGCGATGGCAGGAGTATCTGCGCCAGTCGCGGCCTCCCGTCCTCGCCGTCTGGGGCGATGGCGATCCCTTCTTTGGCCCGGCGGGCGCGCACGCCTTTCGCAAGGATGTCCCCGACGCTGAGGTCCATCTCTTCGAGACGGGACACTTCGCCCTGGAAACGGATGGTCCTGCGATCACGGCGCTGATCCGGGATTTCCTGGCCCGAAAGGCGCGGTGAAGGCCGGAGCATTGCGCGTGCCGGCGAAGACATGATCGATGGAACGGGCCGCGGACGTTTTGCGCGCTCCTGCCAGTCCGTTCGGTAAGGTGAAACACGTCAGGGACCACTTCGCGAAAGGACATCTCGATGGCTCTCAAAGGCATACTCCCGGGGCGTTTGGGTTTCGGCGCTGCGCCGCTGGGAAACATGTTCCGGGATATTCCCGAGGCCGAGGCTCTCGCCACCGTCGAGGCCGCCTGGAACGACGGCATCCGCTATTTCGATAATGGGCCCTTCTACGGCGCGGGCCTGGCCGAGACACGCATGGGCGAGGCGCTCGCCTCGAAGCCGCGCAGCGAATACGTCATCAGCACGAAGGTCGGCCGCGTCATCCTCGATGAGATCGAGGATGTTGCTGCGCGTGACCTCGGCGAGAAGGGCGATGTCTTCAGGTACGGCCGGCCGAACAAGATCGTGAACGACTACTCCTATGACGCCACGCTGCGTTCGATCGAAGACAGTCTGAAACGCTTGAAGACCGATCGCATCGAGATTGCCTGGGTGCATGACGTGGCGCAGGACTTTTACGGCGACGAGTGGCTCGCCGTCTTCGAAAGCGCCCGCAAGGGTGCCTTCGCGGCGCTCGATCGTCTCAGGGACGAAGGCGTGATCATGGCCTGGGGGCTCGGCGTCAACCGCGTCGAGCCGATCGAGCTGCTGCTGGCGCTACAGGGGCCGCGCCCTGACGGCTTCCTGCTGGCGGGCCGCTACACCTTGCTCGACCACGACCGCGCGCTTCAGCGTGTCATGCCGATGGTGATCGAGCGCAATCTCGGCATCGTGGTTGGGGGCCCCTACAGCTCCGGTGCCCTGGTCGGCGGCCCGAACTTCGAATATGCGCCCGTGACGCCGGAGATCCTGAACAAGGTCGCGGCGATCAAGGCCATCGCCGACCGCCACCATATCAGCATGAAAGCGGCGGGCCTGCAGTTCGCCCTCGCCAATCCCGCCGTCGCCGCGGTCATTCCTGGCGCCAGTCGGCCCGAGCGGATCGCCGAGGATAGTGCCGCGATGGCCGAGGTGGTCCCGGCCGAATTCTGGCACGAGCTGCGCCGAACAGGCCTCGTCAACCCGGCGGCACCTCTCCCGGAGGGGGCATGAGCACCGCGAGCGTGTCACCTGTGCGGCCAGGGAGCCTCGCTGCCCGGCGGGGCAGGCCGATGGCCCATGTCCCATTGGCGCCAGCGCGGACAGGCCACACCGTGCCCCGCCTCATAGTCGAGTTGGACCGCAAGCCCCCCGCATTCAGGCATAGCCAAGCGGCACCGCGTCCGGAATCGGCATCCCCAGGGCAACTGCAACGGGTCGGGAGGCTCCCCCAGCAGCAGGAAGCTCTCCGTCACACGGGGGCCGCCGACGCGCGGCGCCGCCGCCAAGAGCGAGCGGGTATATGGATGGCGCGGCCCGCCGAAGACCTCGGCCGTGGGGCCTATTTCGACGATGCGACCGAGATACATCACAGCCACGCGGTCGCTGAAGGAACGCACCACGGCGAGATCATGGCTGATGACGATATAGGTGAGGCTGAACTCGCGCCTGAGCTCGCGCAGCAGCGCCAGAATCGCCGCCTGCACCGACACGTCGAGCCCGGCCGTCGGCTCGTCGAGGATGACCAGCTGCGGATTGAGCACGAGGATCCGGGCGAGCCCCGCACGCCGCAGCTGTCCGCCGCTGATCTCGTGGGGGTAGAGGTCGAGATGGGTTCGCGGCAGGTCGACCGCCGCGACGATCTCCTGCACTTTCGCCTCGCGCCTGTCGCGCGACCAGTTGGTGTGGATCCGCAGAGGCTCGTGCAATGAGCGGCGCAGCGTCCAGCGCGGATCGAGCGAAGCGCCGGGGTCCTGATAGACATATTGCAGCCGTGCCCGCACGGACGCTGCCCGCCTCAAGCCCGGCGCGGCTATCCGCGTCCCGCCGAGCCGAACCTCTCCCGCCGTCGGCGCGTGAATGCCCATAAGCGTCTTGCCGAGAGTCGATTTGCCGGAGCCGGTTTCGCCGACGATGCCGAGGACCTCACCGTCTTCCATCGTGAAGGACACGTCATCCAGCGCCCTCAGCGTCGCGACGCGGCGACCCAGGAATCCGCGTACCGGAAAATGCCGCGAGAGGCGGTCGACCTCCAGCAGGGGTGGGTGGGAACGCTCAAGCATGGGTGGCCTGGGCATTGGCCGGCCAAGGATGGTGGCAGGCGACCAGATGATCGCTTGCGATGGCGGCGAGCGTCGGGCGCGCCTCGCTGCAGATTGCAGTGACTTTTGGGCAGCGCGGATTGAAACGGCATCCGGCAGGCGGCTTGAGTGGATTCGGCACGCCACCGGGGATGACTTCCGAATTGCGGCCCGGTTCGGGCAGGCTCGCCAGCAGCATGCGCGTGTAGGGGTGGCGCGACGCGTCGAAGAAGGCCTCGCGCGGCCCGATCTCGACGATCTGGCCGGCATACATCACCGCGATGCGATCGCAGATCTCCCATGCCGCGGCGAGATCATGGGTCGCGAACAGCACGGAAACCCCGCGCTCGACCGCGAGCCGCCGCAGCAGGCTGAGGATCTGGGCCTGCAGGATGACGTCGAGCGCAGTCGTCGGCTCATCGGCGATGATGAGCCGCGGTTGCGGCAGCATGGCCATCGCGATCATCACACGCTGGCGTTGGCCGCCGGACAATTCGTGCGGATACTTTGCGAGGATGCTCTGGGGCAGTTGCACGGCGTCGAGCATGGCGGAGATGGCCGCCTCGACGATCTGTCGCGAGGAGCCGGAACGCGCGTTTTTTGCGCCCGCCGCCCGCCAGCGCAGCAGGTCGCGGATCTGCGTGCCGACACGGAAGAGGGGGTTGAAACTCGCAAAAGGATCCTGCGGCACGAAGGTCAGGCCGCGGCCACGCATGGACTGCGCCGCCTTGCCGCCGCCCAGCATGTCGACGCCGTCCACGCGGATGTGACCGCCTTCGATCAGCGCCGTGCGTTCCGGCAGAGTGCCCAGGATCGAACGAATGATCGTCGTCTTGCCGCAGCCGGACTCGCCGACAAGGCCGACGATCTCGCCCGGTCGGACCGCGAGATCGATGCGTTCGAGCACGGGCGCCGTGCCGCTGGCGGTCCGGAAGGAGAGCGAGAACTCGCCGATATCCAGGAGCGCCGTCATGGTCTCAGGGGCCGCGCCGCGATCGGGGATCGAGAATGTCGCGGAACCCGTCTCCGACAAGGTTGAAGCCGAGCACGGTCAGAAAGATCGCGAGGCCGGGCGCCAGCGCATACCACCAGGCTTCCGGCAGATGTTCGCGGCTTTCAGCGATCATGCGGCCCCATTCCGGTGCGGTCGGCGGCGGGCCGAGCCCGAGGAAGCCGAGCGTCGCGGCGGTCAGGATCGTGGCACCGATGCCGATCGAGGTCCGCACGATGATCGGTGAGGCGATGGCGGGCAGGATGTGCAGCACGACGACCCGCCAGGGTGAGGCCCCGAGCGCGATCGCGGATTCGATGAAGACCTCGTTTCGGATCGAGCGCGTCTCGGCATAGACGAGACGCGCCCAGAACGGCCAGTAGGTCAGCGTCAGCGCCAGGATGGCGTTCCTGAGCGACGGACCAAGCGTCTGCGCGATCGCGATGGCCAACACGATCTGCGGCACCGCGAGAAAGATCTCGGTGACACGCATAAGAGCCTCGCTGGCGCGATTCTCGTAATAGCCGGCGATGAGCCCGACCGGGACCCCGATCAGCAGCGCCAAGCCGACCGTGATGCCCGCGAGCGTCAGCGTCGTGCGCGCCCCGAAGAGCAGGCGGCTGAAGATATCGCCGCCCATCCGGTCGGTGCCGAGCAGTGTGTCAGCCGATGGCGGCAGCAGCCGGCGCTCGAGATGGAAGTCGACGACATCGTTCGGATAGGGCGCCAGGACCGGTGCGAATATGGCCGCCAGAACCAGCGGACCGATGATACAAAGGCCGAACAGCGCGGCGCGATCGCGCGCGAAACGTCTGAGCAGTTCCGTCATGCCGAACCGCGCGGATCGATCGCCATCTGGAGCAGGTCGACGAGAAGGTTGATGACAAGGACGAGAGCGCCGGTGCAGAGCGTGAAGCCCATCACCGCGTTGTAGTCCGACTGCAGGATCGAGCGGACCGCATAGCCGCCAAGGCCCGGCCAGTCGAATACGGTTTCGACGACGACGGCGCCCGCCAGCAGGAAGCCAAGGATCAGGCCGAGCTGCGTCACCGTTGTGCTCAAGGCCAGCCGCAGCACGTACTTCCAGACGATGAGCCAGGGTGGAAAGCCCATCGCGGCCTGGTAGGTGACCGAGGGCGAGTTGATGGCGCCGATGACGCCGTTGCGCATGAAGCGAACCACGGAAGCCGCGGCCGGCAGGGCGAGCGTCAGCGCTGGCAATGCAAGATGCTGGGCCGCCGACGAGAACAGCTCGGCTTCTCCGCCGATCAACGCGTCCAGGAGCAGAAATCCAGTCACCGTGTCCGGCGGAAAGCCCTCGATCCGGCCCGCGAGCGGCAGCCAGCCGAGCCTCATCGAGAACAGGAGCTGCAACTGCATCGCGAGCCAGAAGGACGCGACAGCGAGCCCAGAGACCGAGATCACGCGCAGGAGATGATCGAGCCAGGAATGGCGGCGCAGCCCGCAGAGCACGCCGAGCGGAATGCCGATCAGCGTCGCCAGCAGCAATGCGGTGAAGATCAACTCCAATGTCGCTGGCAGGCGCGAAGCGAGATCGTCGACGATCGGCCGCTGTGTGTACATGCTCGTGCCGAGATTGCCGCTCGCGACGTCACGAAGGTAGCTGGCAAATTGGACCGGCAGCGGCTTGTTGAAGCCGAACCGCTCCCGCATCCGCTGGACCTGCTCGGCCGAAGCCTGCTCTCCGGCCGCCAGATGCGCGGGGTCGACCGGGACCACGCGCGACAGAACGAAGACGATGGCGAGCAGTCCGAAGAGCGTCGGGATGACCCAGAGCAGCCTGTTCGCGACCATGGAAAGCCAGTTCACGATGCTGCCTCCGGCCCGGGTTCGCCTGCTATCGGCTCATGGAGACCCAACGCATGTCCTGCCCGTGATTGACGGGCGAGTACCGGATATCCTTCACCTTGCTGGAATAGGGACCATACCAGCGCGTATTGTAGATGAAGACGCTGGCCGCATCGTCCATGACCATCTGCGTCATTTCCTCGTAGAGCTTCCGGCGCTCCTCATGATCGCGGGAGATGAGCGCCAGATCGAGGCGTCGGTCGAACTCGGGATTGCTATAATATGAGAAGCTGCGCGAGTCATGGTAGCGCGTGCCGAATAGCTCGCCCACCCAATTATTTGGGTCGATGTAGAAGCTGCTTCGCCAGACCGGGATGATGTCGGCCCGTATCTCGGGGTTGCTCATGCGGCTGAGGACCACGGTCCAGGGAGACAACTCAACCACGCTTTCGACACCGATCTGCCTCAGGGCATTCTGGAGCAGGATCGCCGCTTGCTCGGAGTCGCTGAAGCCGGCGAGGGCATTGATGCTGAGCACGCGCAGCGGTTGGCCAACGTTCTTGAGTTCGGCACGTGCTTTGTCGAGATCGTAGTCGTATCCTTTCAGCCCGGGCGGCGTGCCCCACAGCGTATTCGGATTGGGGCCTGGATTGCGCGAGACGGAATCCTTCAGGATGTTCTTGATGAAGCCATCGTAATCGAAGGCGTGCGCTATCGCTCGCCGAAAATGTACGTTGTTCATCAACGGCTTACGGTTGTTCAAGGCAAGCCCGAATACCCGCATTGCCTCCTGCTCGATGATCTGCACGTTCGGCGCCCGGCGCAGGCGCTCGATCTGATCGTAGGGCATGTAGCCATCGGCCCCGTGGAAGTCGCCGCGGATGAGGCCAAGGACGCGGGTGCTCATGTCGAGCACGGTCCGGAACTCAATCTCTTCGATGGGTTGACCCGACCAGCCGGCGAAGTGCTCGGTGAAGCGACGCGCGATCCAGCCGACGGCCGGGTCGTGGCGGCGCAGTGCATAGGAGCCCGACCCCGCTTCGTTGTGGGCGAGCCAGGCTTCGGCCCAACCGCCGCCCTTCTCGTTGGCCTTCACCAGCGCGCTGTTGACGATCAGCATGTCGGGAACCGTCGCCATGAAGATGGCATAGGGCCTGGCGAGATTGAACACGACGGTTGTCGGGTCGGGGGCCCGCGTCGACCCAGGCTCGACGACATCGAGATAGTAGCTTGCCGGCCCCCTCCGCAGAGCGATGATCCGCTCGATGGAATAGACGACGTCAGCCGAAGTCACGGGCTTGCCGTCGTGGAACTTGGCGTCGCTTCGGAGCTTGAAGGTGTAGACCTTGCCGTCCTCGGAAACCGTATGGCTCTCCGCCAGCCAGGGAATAAGTCTTGGCGGGTTGTCGACCCAGCGATAGAGCCCGTCATAGAGATTGAGGCGTGTGGCAGCGCGCGAGACGTCGAAAACCGTGTGCGGGTCGAGATTGTCGTAGGCGGCGGTGTTCGCAAAGACGAATTTCCCGCCCGACTGAGCCAGGACATCCTCGCCCCCTGCCACCCCCAGCGCGGCGGAGCCCAGGGCAGCCTTCAAGACGGCTCTACGGGTCGTTGTCATATGAACCTCAACGCCACGGCGGACACGAACGCTTTCGTTCCGCCCCGATTCGAAGATTGGACTAGATCTGAGGTCGCCATGCTGTCTCCAGGGTGAAAGACGGTAAATTCTGGTAAAAGCAACGGTCAAGCGCGGCTCTTGAAAGGGCGTCATTACTGTGGGTCAACCTTGCATCGCGCGGATGCCTCGGCCATCCTGACGGACGGGAAGCGCTCGGGCGGACCGACCATGGACCGGACGAATTGCGCGGTCGAAGGAGACCGGGCCGGTCTTTGCACGGGGCGATTGCAAGCATGCTAGCTGAGCGTCCAAACCCAGACCCTGACGCCTACGTATTCGGGCCATTCCGGCTTCTGCCGAGACGACAACTCCTGCTGCGCAACGGAGCGGCTGTCCGGATAGGCGGCAGAGCGCTCGATATCCTCACCATGCTCGTCAGCCGGCCGGGAGAGATCGTCAGCAAAAAGGAGCTCATCGAGTTCTGCTGGCCGGATACTTTCGTCCACGAGGACAATCTCAAGGTCAACATCGCATCGTTGCGTCGGTCTCTCTCGTCCGACCCTGACGTGCCTTACATCGCGACGGTGGCCGGGCGCGGCTATCGCTTCGTCGCCCCTGTTGAGCTCGATCGCGACCGGCCTCCCGCTGCTCAGGCACCCGCAGCTACATCGAGATTGCTGCCAAACCGGCCGCTTGCGCTGGGCAGGGACTTGGAGATCTCGCGTATCGCGTCGACTTTGGCTGATGTCCGCTGCGTTTCCATCGTTGGTCCGGGCGGCGTAGGGAAGACGACGGTCGCGATCGCGGTCGCGCATCAGGAACTGCCGAATTACGCGGACGGTGTTTACTTCATCGACCTTTCCTGCGTCGGAGATCCGCAATATGCGCCCGCTGCGATCGCAGCCGGCGTGTCGGCCAGGCAGCGTTCGGAAGACACGCTTTCTGACATTGTCGAAGTCCTGCACGGCAAGAATGTTCTTCTTGTCCTCGACAACTGTGAGCATCTTCTGTCGACGGCCGCGACCATCGCCGACTGCCTTCTCAGCAAGATTCCGACGATCAGGATCTTGGCGACCAGCCGGGAACCACTGCGAACCGGAGTGGAGCGCGTCTATCGGCTGCCCACGCTGGACGTACCCGCAGCCGGAATCGTGAAAACGGCGGCGCAAGCGCTGACCTTTGCTGCCGTGCAGTTGTTCGTCGCGCGTGCGCAGGAGCGTGGCGCGTACATTCTGAGTGACGGCGACGCCCCCCTGGTCTCCTCCATCTGCCTCCGTCTGGATGGCATCGCCCTCGCGATCGAACTGGCAGCGAGCAAGACGGCCGCTTTCGGAGTGCCGATGCTGCTGAGCATGCTCGAACAGCGCTTTCTGCTCATCAGCAACGACGCCCGCGCGGCTCCCCTGCGGCAGCAAACGCTTCTGGCAACGCTGGACTGGAGCTACCGGCTTCTATCGGATGACGAGGCATCGCTGCTCCGATTCCTGTCAGTTTTCGCCGGTACGTTCCGGATCGCGGACGTGGTCGCCATATCGAAGGCGGCCGGCTTCGAGAGCCAGCAGACGATGGATGCGCTGGAGCGCCTGACCCACAAGTCGATGCTTGGCGCGGAATATCAGGACGGGGCGCTGAGCTACCGGCTTCTCGAGAGCACGCGCGCCTACGCACTGGAACGGCAGATCGATGCCGGTGAGCGCGACCACGCCGTCGAGCAGCACGCGCGGCACATCCTCGACTTGTTCGAGCGGGCTGCGGATGAGCGTACGTGGCGAGCCAAAAGCGATTGGATGTCCGAATATGCTGGCCGCATCGATGATCTGAGAAATGCGCTTGCCTGGGCCTTCGGTTCCACCGGTGATCCCATCCTCGGCATCAGGCTAACGGTCGCGGCCATTCCCCTCTGGATGGAAATGTCGTCCCTCTGCGAAATGCAGTCGAGGATCGAACGCGCACTGCTGGTGGTTCACGATCTGAGTGACTGCCCCGCCGATCTCGTCATGAAGCTCGTCGCCGCCCGAGCATCGGCAATGAGCTTTGCCCAGCACCTCGTTCCGTCCATCGAAGGTGTCTGGGAGGAATGCTATCTGCTGGGCGTGAAGACCGGAAACGCGGAGTATCAGCTTCACGGCCTGTGGGGTTTGTCTGCCTATCTGATTTATGTTGGCCGGCCTTTGGAGGCGATCGACAAGCTCCACCAGTTCATGGCGATCGCCGACGCCGAAGCCGATTGGCCAGCCCTCGCCGAAGGGAGCCGCATGATGGGCATGGCCGAGATGTATATCGGCAAGATAGCGAGCGCGCGGCAGCGACTCGAGAGGCTGGAGGCGACGCACCAGCGCTCCAAGGAGCCGGTCCGTTTCGCGCGTTTCCAGGCAGAGCGCAGTGCCCACGTCAAGTGTTCGCTCGCGATCGCCTATTGGATTTCCGGCGAGCCCGACCGGGCGATGCGGGTCGCCCAAGCGGCGCTCGAACGCGCCGAGGCGACCGGGCATGTCGTTTCTCAATCGAATGTGCTCGCGGTCTGCGCCATTCCGATCTCGCTCTGGACCGACGATCTGCAAAACGCGGCGAAATTTCTCGCCATGCTGGAGGAGAACGGCCGGCAGGAGGACATCGGCATCTGGCGAGAGGTCTGCCGCTTCTTCAGGAGTGCTCTGCGCGCCAAGATGAAGGAGGCCGGCGCAGCGGCTGAAATGAGGGACAGACTCGACGATCTGATGGCCGCACGGAACCTTCTCCGCGTGCCGATGCATTACAGCATGGTCGCGGAGGCCCTGTTCGAGGCGGGCGCCTTGGACGCGGCGCGGGCGCTCATCGAGGATGCTGACCGGCTTGCGCATGAGCAACATGCGAATTGGTGCCTGCCCGAGATTCGTCGGATCAGAGGCTTGATCGAGGTGAGCGCCGGCAACCGGGATGAAGCGGAGAAATGGTTGCGGCTCGCCGTCGACAAGGCCGGGGAAATCGGTGCCCTGACGCTCGAGCTTCGCGCCGCGGCAGCCCTTTCGGAATTCCTCGAGGCAGACAACCGCCGCGCGGAGGCGTCGGATCTGCTCGCGGCCAGCTGCGCGAAGTTTGGCGAGGCGACCGACTACGCGCAGCTCGCGGCGGCACGCGACCGTCTCCGCGTCCTGCAAGGCGAAAAACTGTCCTGCGCCTGAGCCGGCATGATACCCGCCTGCTCGCGTCCGATGGGGCATTACGGGGCAGGGCAGAGGGGATCGGCGTCGACGCAGGCGTCGCCTTGCGGCTTGCATCCGACTTCCCATCGGAGCGCGCACCTGTCCACCGAGGCGCGATTGATCAGTCTTTCAATATTTGATCGAAGTAAAGCGATAGTATTTCTATACATATATTGCGTGCATCAATGTGTGTATTTCGATTTACGGGATTTTACCGATTTTAATTATTGTGAGCGCGCGCTCCTGAATATGATTCAGGCGTTCCGATGGAGAGCGCCATGACATCATTTCGTATGTTCCTCCTTGCCGCGGCCGCAACCATTGCCTGCCCGGTGCTGGCTACCGAACAACCGAAGGTCGGACAGGTCGAGATCGTCGCAGAACTCGACATCACCCCCGGCAACGTGACGGCGTCGAGAGACGGGCGCGTCTTCGCCAGCATTCACGGCATGCGCCGCGGACCCGTGCAGATGATCGAGATCACGGGGCGGAACGCCTACAAGGCTTTCCCCGATGCCGGCTGGAATGCGCGGCCGGGCTCGGGCCCGGACGTCCTCAATACGCCTCATGGCGTCCTGATCGACTCGCGCGACTGGCTCTGGGTCGTCGATCACGGCAACTGGATGCCCAATCCCCAGTCGCCGAAGCTGGTCGCGTTCGACATCAACACGCGCAAGCCGACCTATCGCTTCGACTTCGATGCAGCCGTCGCACCCCAGGGGCAGATCCTGCAGGATCTTGCCGTCGATGCGGAACGCGGCTTCGTCTATGTCGCGGATTGCGGCCTCGACCCGGCGATCGTTGTCGTCGACACCAAGACCGGCAAGGCGCGCCGCTTCAGCGGGCATGCGTCGCTGGCGTCCGAGAATGTCGAGCTCGTGGTCGAAGGCAAGCCGCTGCTCTTTCCGGGGGCAGGGGGGCGGATGATGCCGGCGCGCGTCGGCATCAATCCGATCACGCTGTCGGCCGATGGGGAGACGCTGTTCTTCGGTTCGATGAACGGTACGAGTTGGTACGCGGTGCCGGCGCGCCTGTTCAGGGAGGGCGCGGACGATGCCGCCATCGGTGCGGCCGTGCGGCGCGTGGGCCCGAAGCCTCTGTCGGATGGCGCCGCCACGGATGCCGAGGGTAATCACTTCATCACCAATCTGTCGGAGAACGGGATTGACAGGCTGGGCAGCGACGGGCGGCTACAACCCTTGGTGCGGGACCCACGTTTCCTGTGGCCCGACAATGCCCATTTCGGTCCGGACTCCTGGCTCTATGTCGCCGTGAACCAGCTCCACCGGAACCCGATCTTCTCGGGTGCCACCGATGCGGGCCAGCCGCCTTACCTCATCGCACGGATCTGGACCGGGACGCGCGGGCAACCGGGCCGGTAGCGATCCCGCGCAATCAGGCGTCGGGCGCCGCCCGACGCTGAGCCTTCGGGGGGCCGCCTTCGGCTTCGCGATCCGGGAGAACACCATGCATCACAAAGCTTACGCCGCGCAGTGCTCGGCCGTGAAAGCCCACGCGCTCGCCGAGTCTGAACAGCGCCGGTCCAGCCTGACCTTGTTCGCGCTGGCCTTGGGCAGCTTCTGCATTGGAACCTCCGAGTTCGCGAGCATGGGCATCCTCCAGCTCTTCGCCAGCAGCCTGGATCTCGACATTACCTCGGCCACCCATGCGATCACGGCCTATGCCTTCGGCGTCGTGCTCGGTGCGCCGCTCGTCACGCTCTTGGCGGCCCGGCTGAACCGACGCGCCCTGCTTCTCGGCCTGATGGTGCTGTTCATCCTGGGCAATATTCTCTCGGCGGTGGCGAGCAGCCTGGGCATGCTCGCGGTCGCGCGTTTCATCAGCGGAATGCCGCAGGGGGCCTATTTCGGTGCGGGCGCCGTCGTCGCTTCCTACATCGTCGGGCCGGGCCATGGCGGCCGGGCCTTTGCGCTGGTCATGACGGGGTTGACGGTGGCGACGATTGTCGGCTCGCCGCTCGCGACCTTCCTCGGACAGAATCTCGGCTGGCGGAACACCTATCTGGCGGTGGCCGTCGCTGGCGGCCTGGCCTATCTCTCCCTGTGGCTTTGGGTGCCGCGCACGGAAGCGCTCCGCGGCGGCTCGCTGCGGCAAGAGCTTGGCGCCCTGCGAAAGCCTTCGGTCTGGGTGACGATGCTCGTCGCCGCGCTCGGCGTCGCGAGCATCTTCGCCGTCTACACCTTCATCGGGCCCCTGGTGACCGATCATGTGCAACTGCCCGCTTCGGTGATCCCGATCGCGCTGGCGCTTTTCGGCCTCGGTATGACCGCCGGCAACATGATCGGCGGCCGGCTTGCCGATCTCTATTCCGCTCGCGGGCTCGTGGTCGGCTTCGGCAGCGCCCTGATCGTGCTCGCGGTTCTGGCGATCTATGGCGGGAGCGCCAACGTCTTGCTGCCGTCCCTGTTCGGCGTCGGCATGACCATGATGATCGCGATCCCGACGATCCAGGTGCGCCTCACACGGGCCGCCCCGGAGGCGCCGACGCTGATGGGTGCGATGAACCTGGCCGCACTCAATGTCGCGAACGCCATCGGCGCCTGGGCCGGGGGGCTCACGATCGGCGCCGGTTACGGGCTCCTTTCAGCGGTATGGGCCGGCTTCGGGCTGACCTTTGCGGGACTTTCTCTCTTCATGCTGAGCCTCGTGCTGCGACAGGGGCCTGCTTCGCAGCAGATGCAGTTTCCGGCCGCCGAACAAGGTAGCGGCTCCTGACGCCGCTCAGCTTGCCGAGCGCTTCGACAAAAATGGCGAGCGCTCCTCGGCGGGCTGAGCTAGCGTCGGTCCGATCCTGCGATATCCTCCAGCGCCTTTACTAAAAGCGGGCCGGTCGATGATCCTGTTTGAAACCGTCCTGGCCTTCCTTCTCGGGGCCGTTCTGCTGGCGGCCTTCGCGCGGCGCGTCGGGATCGCCTATCCGGTCGTTCTCGCCGTCGCCGGGGCCGCACTGGCGTTCGTTCCGGATATGCCGCAGATCACGCTCGATCCCGAGCTGGTGCTGGTGCTTTTCGTCGCGCCCATCCTGCTGGACGCAGCGTTCGACACATCCGTCCGCGACCTTCGCCGGAACTGGCAATGCATCGGCAGCCTCGTCGTCATTGCGGTCGGCGTGACCACGCTTTCGGTCGCGCTGGTCGCGCGCTGGCTTGTGCCCGATCTGCCATGGCCTGCGGCCATCGCGCTCGGAGCCATCGTCGCCCCGCCCGATGCCGTCGCCGCGACGGCCATCCTGCGGCGCGTGCGCCCACCCCATCGCCTGATCGTCATCCTCGAAGGCGAGAGTCTGCTCAATGATGCGACGGCACTGCTGATCTATCGGCTGGCCGTGGCCGCGATGGTCTCCGGCGGCTTTTCGCCCGCGGCCGCGCTACCGACGTTCGGCCTCGTGGTGATCGGCAGCATCGTGCTGGGTGTGGCGATGGGCTGGCTGGTCACGCGATTGCTGGCGCTGTTCCAGGATGCCCCCAGCCTGATCATCCTGCAGTTCATCACGACCTTCGGTGTCTGGATCCTGGCCGAGCGGCTACATCTTTCCGGCATCATCACCATCGTCGTCTACGCGATGGTGCTGGCCTGGACCACGCCCGGCCGCACCAGCTCGCGCCTGCGCATCCCTGCCTATGCCGTCTGGGAGACGACGGTTTTCGTCCTGCAGATCTTCGCGTTCATCCTGGTCGGCATGCAGCTGCGGCCGATTTTCGGCCACCTCGATGCTGCGACAATCATGAAATACGGCGTGGTCGCGTTTGCGGTCCTGATCACGGTGATCGCGGTTCGGCTCGTCTGGGTGGCCATTGAGCACCGTTTCGTCGGGCTTGCGCGAAGGAGCGGCAAGCCTCGTGACGCCCTGCAACCCGATGTGACTTCCCGCGGAGACGGGCTGATCATCGCCTGGTGCGGCATGCGCGGCATCGTCACGCTGGCCGCGGCCTATGCGCTGCCGGCCGGCTTTCCCTATCGCGATCTCATCCTGATCTGCGCTTTCGCCGTCGTCGTCGGAACGCTGGTGATCCAGGGGCTGACCCTGCCGCTGCTCCTGCGGCGTCTGTCCTTGCAGGACGACCATCCGATCGAGCGCGAGTTCCGCCACGCACGCCGGTCCGCGCTCGAGACCGGCATCGGCTCGATTGCCGAGACCCGCTCGGACGCGGCCGAAATGGTCAGGGCGGAATATTTCGAGATGGTGCAGCAATCGCTCGATCAGCCGACATTCGACACCGAGCAGAACCGGCTCAGGCGTACCGCGCTCGTCGCGGCCCGCCGATCAGCCCTGGAGATGCGCCGTAGCGGCCAGATCGGCGACGATGCCTTTCACAGGCTGGAAGAGGAGCTAGATTGGCTGGAGCTTGGTGCCGCCGCCCGGATGCCGGAATGACCAACAGCTACGACGTCATCGTCATCGGCGCCGGCGCGGCCGGCATCGCAGCAGGACGGACGCTGACAGCCGCGGGCCTCTCGATCCGTGTGCTGGAAGCCAATCAGCGGATCGGTGGGCGTGCCTGGACCATCCACCGCGAAGGTCTGCCGATCGACCTGGGCTGCGGCTGGCTGCACTCGGCCGATCGGAATCCCTGGACCGTCCTGGCGGAACCGCTCGGCTTTGCCGTCGATCGTTCGGCTCCGCCCTGGGGCAAGAAGTTCCTGGAGCTCGGCTTCTCCGTTAGCGAGCAGTCTGCGGCACGCAAAGCGCGTGCGTCCTTCGATGCCCGGCTGCGCAATTCGGATGGGGAGACCGACCGGGCCGCCGATCTGCTGCAGCCCGGCGATCCATGGACCCCATTTCTCGAAGCGACGAGCGGCTGGGTCAACGGCGCCGAGCTGGAGAGCCTGTCGATCCGCGACTACCTCGCCTATGTCGAGGCCGATACCGGAGTGAACTGGCGCGTGGTCCGCGGCTATGGCGCGCTCATTGAAGGGGCCGCCGCCGCGCTTCCGATCAGCTTGGGCGTGGCCGCGACCGCTGTCGAGCCGCGCGGGCGGCTTCTCGCCGTCACGACCACCGCCGGAACGCTCGAAGCATCGCAGGTGGTCATTACGATCCCGACGGACCTGCTGGCATCCGGAGGGCTCAGGTTGCCGGCGGCGCTCGACGACAGGCTCGAGACAGCAACGCACCTGCCGCTCGGTCTCGCGGACAAGGTCTATTTCCATCTTGAAGCGGCGGAAGGATTGGGGCTCGACATACAGGCCCTCGGAAACCCGCATGTCGCGCGGACGGGCAGCTATCATATCCGGCCGCTCGGCCGACCGCTCATCGAGGGCTTCTTCGGCGGCGCCGTCGCGCGCGGGCTCGAAGCCGGCGACGACATGGCGGCCTTTGCGCTCGATGAACTCGCGGGGCTGTTTGGCGCGGACATCAGGCGCCGCCTTCGCCTGGCCGCCCACACGCAATGGGCGAGAGAACCCTTCGCGCGCGGCTCCTACAGCCATGCACTGCCTGGCTACGCCTCTGCGCGGGCCGTGCTGGCCAAACCGTGGGACGATCGCATCTATTTCGCCGGCGAGGCCTGCTCCGAACGAGATTTTTCGACCGCACATGGAGCGTATGCGACCGGTGTTGCGGCCGCGCGCGCGATCCTCGCATCTTCACGAAGGCGGACCGGCTCGGATGCAGACACCGATCTAGGTCTCACTCGGTAGCGTCGAACTGAGCGGCAATCATGCCGGCGAATGGTCTCAGACGGACATTCAAGCCTTCAAATGGATCGTCACGAGCACTGTGATCTCTGAGCCATTCGGTAGCGACGCCGCAACGCGCAGGAAATTGCCGAAATGGCTGATGCGCTGGAAGGTGACGGCGTCCTTGGCCGCAGGCAGATCGAATTCCGATCCCTCGTGGCACCAGTGCATGCCATCGGCGGAGATTTCGATCCTCGCCTTCGGCAGCGGCCCCTTCGGCTCCTTCAACGCCCTGACGAAGACAACGGCCTCCCTTGCCCAGCCGGCCTCGTAGGGTTCGGTCGCGCTCGTTCCCGTCCAGGTCTCATTCCGGGCGACGACGGCGGTCAGGTTCTCGGGCAGCATCAGAAATCTCCCGACAGGCAGACGGAATCGAGATAGGCGAAGGCGCGCTTGTCGGTGTCTGTCTCGGCGAAGAAGGCGAGGTTGAGCATGCACCACAGGTTCTTCATCGCCGGGATGCGGATGCAGTCGAACCCGTCCATCGCGAAGACCCGGTCATTGACCTGGAAGTGCGTCGCCTGCATCGCGGCGAGGTCGAAGTCGAACCGCAGATAGTGCCAGTTCACCTTGGTTGGGATCTCGTTGTAGCAAAGCCGCTGCTCGCCGCCCGGCAGATCCTCCCAATCGGTCGGAGCCAGGTGATAGTGCGTGATCGTTTTGCCGGCGGTTCCGATCGGCTTGATCGGCGTCGTCTTGCGTTTGAACTGCCATTTCTGGGCGTGCTGCCCGTCCTGCGCATTGAGAAAGCGCAGATGCGGCATGACGCGATCGCCCGGCCCCGACGTATCGCCGATCTGAAGATCGTAGAGGAAGCCAAAGGAGCGGATATCAGTCTCCGAGAGCGCGAGTTCCGTCGCCTCGGGCTTGAAGGTGAAATAGGCCTCCAGCCGGATCGGCCCGGCCTTGCGGAAGGTCAGCCGCTTGATCGCGACGTTCTGGGCGCCCTTTTTGGGGCGGGTCGCAATCTTCAGCGCATAGGAACCGTCGACGCCGCCATGCGAGCCGAAGTCCCAATTCGGCAGCGTCGAGAGCATGGCGTGGCTGTGCTGGGCATAGCCCGGCAGCATCGCGTCCAGCGTCTCCTCGTAATTGCCGACGAGCTGGGTCCAGCCGCACATGCCGCGGTCGAAATCGTCAAGGCAGATAATGCGCGGCAGCGGGTCGAAGCGGCTCAAGGCCGGATCGTTCTCGCGTATGGCGCGGCGCATGTCGTCGAGTTGGGTCATGGCGATTACCCTTTCACCGCGCCGGCGGTGAGGCCGGCGACGAGGTGCTTCTGCATGAGGATCACGAAGGCGAGCACCGGCACGAGCTGCACGGTGGATGCTGCGAAGAGCACGCCCCACTCGACGCCCTCGACGGCACCGATCATCTCGGAGATCACCAGTGGCGCCGTCTTGGCCTTGGTCGTCGTGAAGATGAAGGCGAAGAGGAATTCGTTCCAGGCATAGACGATCACGAAGACCGAAACCGCCAGCATCCCCTGCGCGGCCATCGGCAGAATGACGCGGGCGATGATCTGCATCTGCGAGGCGCCGTCCATCATCGCCGCCTCGTCGAGCTCGCGCGGGATCTGGTCGATGAAGGTGCGCATCACCACCGTCCCGAGCGAGACGAAGAAGGTGGCGTAGAGCAGGATGAGGATGAAATGCGTGTCGTTGAGGCCGAGCCAGTTCACCACCGGAAAGAGCGGCAACGTGATCACGATCGGCGGGATCAGGCGGATGAAGATCAGGAAGAAGGCCGAGGCCTGCAGCCCTCTTGAAGCGAAGCGCGAATAGGCGAAGCCGGCGAGCAGCGAGACGCCGACCGCCAGGATGGTCGCTCCCACCGTGACGAGGAAGCTGTTCCACAGGCCGAAGAAGAAGTCTCCCCAGCGGCTCCAGAGCGCCTGGTAGTTCACCAGCGTAGGCGCAAAGGAGAAGGCGCCGGTGGTCGAGAAGATGTCACGATCGGACTTGAAGGAAGACATCGCGATCAGGCCGATCGGTACGAGCGACCAGGCAACGACCGCGAGGACGCCGACGAGCTTCAGGAGATGGCGGAGCAGCTTAGGCACGCGCGAACATCTCCCTGTAGAGCCGCCGCAGATAGAACAGCGCGAGCAGGAGTGAGGCGAGCACGAGCAGCCAGCCAGTGGCGGCGGCCGGCCCGAAGGCGTTGTAGCGGAAGGCTTCGAGGTAGAGATAGACGGCCAGGACCTCGGTCGAGCGCGCCGGCCCGCCGCCCGTCATCAGCCAAACCTCCGAGAAGAGACGGAAGGCGAAGATGTAGCGGAAGAGCGCAGCGATGAGCAGCGCCGGCATCAGGAGCGGCAGCGTCACGCGTCGGAAGGAGGTCCAGGCGGACGCGCCGTCGATCGCGGCGGCCTCGTAGAGATCACTGGGGATCGAGAGCCGCGCCGCATAGAGGATGATGAAGCTGAAGGGCAGGTGAAGCCAGATCGAGAGCAAGCTGACCATGGCGAGGCCATGGTTCGGGTTGACCGCCCATTCGATCGGCGGCAGGCCGATCGAAGCCAGGAGCCGGCTCATCATCCCGACATCGGGCTCGAACAGGAAGCGCCACATCACGACGGCCGAAACCTCGCTCACAGCATAGGGCGCGAGCACGATGGCGAGCAGGAGAGGGCGGAACGGAACTCCCGAGGCGAAGAACAGCGCCATGGCGAGCCCTATCAGCAGCTCGACATGCACGACCACGGCAACGACGATCACCGTGTTGAGCAGCGCCTTCCAGAAATAGGGATCGGCCAGAACCTTGGCGTAGTTGGCGAGGCCGACGAAGCTCGCCTGCTGGCCGAAGGAGGACTGGTTGAGGCTGAGCCAGAAGACATAGAGCGCCGGCAGGAAGATGATGGCGCCGATCATCGCCTGGACCGGCGAGACCAGCGCGATGGCGGAAAGCGGCGCGCGGGTGCTCATCAGGCGATCCGGAAGCGCTTCAGCGCCTCGCGGTCGATCTCGACACCGAGGCCCGGACCCTGCGGCACGGCGAGCTTGCCATCGACGAGCTGGGAGCCTTCGCCGACGAGCGGCTGCGTAAAGGCATCGCGCAGCGGGTTCTCGTAGACCATGCATTCGAAGGTGCGGAAGCTCTCGGCCGCCGCCGCGAGCTGCAGGCTGGCGGCGACGCAGATCGCGCCCGACCAGCCCACATGCGGCGCATAGGCAGTATTGAAAGCCGCGGCCAGCTCGGCGATGCGCCAGGTCTCGGTGATACCGCCGGAGCGCGTGACGTCGGGCTGGATCAATCCGAGCGAACGATCCTGCAGCATGGTCAGGGCCTCGCCCGCGACGAAATCGCTTTCACCGGCGGCGAGCCGGATCGGCAGGTGCTGCGCGAGGCGGCGATAACCCTCGCGGTCGTGCGGGGCGATCGGCTCCTCGAAGAAGCCGTAGCCGAGATCGGCGAGCACCCGACCGACGATCATGGCGTCGTCGACGTCGTAAGCCCAGTTCGCATCGACATAGAGGGCGACATCGTCGCCGGCGAGCCGGCGGATCAGCTTCGCCCGAGCCACCGCGTCGCGGAGCGGGTGACCAAGCTTGACCTTGATCTCGCGGAAGCCGGCCTTGAGCGCCGCCGCCACCTCGGACTCGACCGTCGCGTCGTCGAGCCAGTTGATCGAGGACGCGTAGGCCGCGACCTCCTTGCGCCCCATACCTCCAAGCAGCCGGTGAATCGGCTCGCCCGCCTGCTTGCCGGCAATGTCCCAGAGCGCGATGTCGACGGCTGCGATCGCCTCGACCACCTGTCCGCCGGGACGGCCGGACAGGGCGGCACGCATCGCCTTCCAGAGCGCGCGCCTGTCGGCCGCATCACGCCCAATCAGCCGCGGAACCAGGGCTTCCTCAATGAAGCGTGCGTAGCCGGCCGCGCCGCGCCGGCAGAGGCCCTCGCCGAAGCCAGTAATGCCATCCTCGGTCTCAACCTCGACGATGACGAGTTCGATCGCCGGATAGTCCCCCTGCGAGGTGCGCTGGACCTTGGGCAGCGTCGCCCGCAGCGGATGCACGACGACTTTAGAAATCCGGCTGGACGGCATGGAGTGGCGTCCTCCCTGAAAGGACATCTTCTTATCTGATAGGTTGAACAGTTGCCAAGGAACGCGGCGTCTGTCAATGATCGCCGCCGGAGGAGATTGATGAGCGACACCGCCCGTTCCGTGCTGGAGGACGACGATCTTTTCGCCGGCGGCGATGTCGTGCCGATCCGCTTGGGCGATGCCGTCATCCAGCGCATCACGGAGGCGATTCACGACGGGCGGCTCAAGCCGGGCGACTCCCTTCCTTCGGAAGCGCGCATCGCGGCGTCCTTCGGCGTCAGCAAGCCAATCGCGCGGGAGGCTATCCGCCAGCTCGCGGCGATGGGCGTCGTGCATATCCAGCAGGGCAAGCCGACCCGGGTGCAGGCACTGGATGCCGCGCCGCTGGATCGCTTCTATCGCTTCGCCGTGCGCGGCCGTGCCAATGGCCTGACCGAGGCGGTGGAACTGCGCCGCATCCTCGAGCCGCCGATCGCCGCCCATAGCGCGGAACGCCGCTCGGCCGGGGATATCGAGAAGCTCGACCTCATTCTCGCCCGGATGGAGGATTCGCTCGGCAATGTGCCGCGCTGGATCGAAGCCGATCTGGATTTCCACGAAGCCGTGGCCGCGTCATCTGGCAACCGCCTGCTCGATTTCCAGATCCGGGGCCTGCGGCCGGTCATCCGCGAGGTGATGGAGATCTTCAACTCGCGTGAGGCGAGGGGGGCTGACGATTGGCGGCGCACCTTTCAGCGACATGTCCGCGTCGTCGAGGCGATCCGCGCCGGCGATCCCATCGCTGCCTCGGCCGCCATGAACAAGCATTTCGAAGCGGCAGAAGCCGCCATCGCGGAACTCGCGAACCATAGGGAGGATCACCATGAGCCAGAGGGCGACGCTAGACCGTAGACAGTTCGGAGCCGGCATTCTGGGGCTGAGCTTCGCGGGGCTCGGGAGCACGGCGCAGGCACAGAGCGGCCCGTTCAACGTCTTCACCCATCGCGTCATGCAGACGGTCGCGACCGGCGCGCAGGGGGGCGACATCACCAAGGACTGGGCGCAGAAGAACGGCGTCACCGTCCAGTGGACGACCTTCGACACCGGCCCGCTGCAGGAGCGCCTGTTCCGCGAGGCGAGCCTCGGCGAGACCTCGGTCGATGTTGGTTTCGTCATCAACACGCAGGTCGTGCCCCGCGCCGCGACACTGTTCGAGCCACTCGACGATTACTTGAAGAAGGACCCGGTCGAAGACCCGGCCGACATCTTCCCCGGCCTGATGGAGGGCATGAAGGTCGGCGGCAAGCAGCTCGCCATCCCGTTCCGCCACGCCTCCTCCGGACTGCACTACAACGAGGAGATCCTGGCCGAGAAAGGCTTCTCAAAGCCGCCGGCGACGATCGAGGAAATGATCGAGATCGCCAAGGCCTGCAGCTATCGCCGCAGCGACGGCACGCAGGTCGTCGGACTCTGTACGCCGGGCGTCACCTATCCCAACGTGATCGACCTGGCTCGCGCCTGGGACGGCGAGTTCATCACGCCCGGTTTCAAATGCGTCGCCGACCAGCCGCCGATGCTGAACGCGATCCGGACCCTGCGCGAGCTCTTCCAGGCCAATGCCTTCCCGCGCAGCTTCGCGACGCTCTCGCCGGAGGACGTCAATGTCTGGATGCAGCAAGGCCGAGCGGCAATGAGCCTGCAGAGCATGGGCCGCAACCGCATCTACAACGATCCGCAGAAGTCCAAATTCCCTGGCAAGATCAAGACGATCGCCGTTCCGGCTTCGAAGAGCCTCGCCGGCAAGTACGACGCCGCCCCGGCCAAGGTCGAGTTCTGGGGCATGGTCATTCCGAAGAACGCCAAGCGCAAGGATCTCGCTTGGAGCTTCATCAAGGCGATGACCTCCAAGGAGGCGACGCTGAAGGCCGCGCTGAACGGCAACGGGCCGGTGCGCGCCTCGACGTATGCCGATCAGAGCTTCGCCGGCACCGTGCCCTACGCGGCCGAGGAGCTGAAGGTGCTGAAGGTCGCGCGTGTGCCGCTGCCGGCTTTCGACGAGGCGGCGCGCGCCGGCGACTTCTTCAAGGAAGAGGCGGAAGCTGCGGTGCTCGGCATGAAGACGCCCGAGGAAGCGATGGCCTCGCTGGTCAAGCGCGTCCAGCCGCTGCTGCCGGCCTGAACGATCGAACGGAACACGGCGCGGCGACAGCGCCGGGGGCATAATCTGGGAGGATAGACGATGACATCCAGCATCTCGCGCCGCCGGTTCGGCGGGCTTGCCGGCGCGGCGGCGGCCGCTGCGCTATTCCCGAAGACTGGCCTGGCCCAGACGAAGACACTGATCGCGCTCGGGCACCGGGTCCACCAGACTGCGGCGACGACCGGCCCCGGCGGTGACGCGACTGAAGGCTTCCGCAAGGCAAGCGGTACCGACGTGAACTGGGTGACCTTCGGCGACGTCAACGCTGTGCATGAGCGCCTGCTGCGCGAAGCCTCCCTGTCCGAGACCTCCATCGACGTCGCATATCTCGTCAATGGCCGGGCGGTGCCGCGCAACCTGCAGCTCTTCGAGCCACTCGACGCACTGATGAAACAGGCGCCGATCGAGGCCTTCGACGATTTCGCGCCGGGCCTGCTCGCCCCTCTCAAGGTCGGCGATGCGCTGCACGGCATCCCGGTGCGCCATGCGACCAATGCGCTGATCTACAACGATGCGCTTCTCGAAGAACGCGGCGTCACCAAGCTGCCGACGACATTCGAGGAGCTGACGGAGCTTGCCCGCAAGCTCACCTTCAAGCGCGAGGACGGCACGCAGGTCTATGGCCTTGCCTTTACCGCCGTCTTCGCCTCGAACTTCCTGACACTCGCCCGCTGCCTCGGCGGCGATTACATGACCACCGACGGCAAGATCGTCGCGGCCGAGCCGCCAATGGTGAAGACGCTCAGCCTGCTCGCCGAATTCTACAAGGCGGGTGTGTTGCCGCGAAACTTTGCGACGGTGAACAACGAAGAGATCACGACCTGGATGCAGCAGGGCAGGGCGGCAATGACCATCAATCCCTTTGCCCGGCTTGTGACCTACAACGATCCTTCCAAGGGCAAATATGGCGGGCGGTTCAAGTCCCTGCTGCCACCAATGGCCGCCGATCTCACCGGCAAGGTCGCCTTCGCTCCGACAGTCGAGTTCTGGTCGTTGATGATCCCGAAGAGCGCCAAGCAGAAGCCGCTGAGCTGGGAGTTTATCCGAGCGCTCTCCTCCAAGGCCGGAACGACCGCGATGGCGTTGAACGGAAACGGGCCGGTGCGCATCTCGACCTATGCCGACGAGAAGCTGAAGGCCGCCATGCCTTATGCTGCCGATGAGGCGGCTGCTCTCAAGGCCTCGCGCATCCACCTGCCGGCCTTCGACGAGCAAGCACGCGCGCACGACATCTTCGTGGAAGAAACGCAGGCCGCCGTGCTTGGCCGAAAGCCGGCCCAGCAGGCAATGGACGATGCGACTGCGCGCGTGAAACCGCTGCTCGGCTGATGACGGGCACGCTCTCAGGGCGTGTCGCCCTTGTCACAGGCGCGGCGCGCGGCATTGGCCGCGCGATCGCAACGCGGCTGGCCGAAGCCGGTGCTCATGCGATCATCCATGATCGGGACGCCGGCGCCGCCAGCGCGGTGACGGCTGACCTGCGGGCGCGCGACCTGACAGCGTCCGCGCTCGTCGCCGATCTGGCGGAAGCCGCAACCCCGTCTTCCATGGCAGCTGAGTTGAAGGCTAAGGGGGCGGAGCCCGATGTCCTCGTGCTCTGCGCCTCCGTCGAAATGCTCGAAACCTGGGATGCGGTCTCGGAAGCGGCGATGGCTGCCCAGACCGAGATCAATCTCCACGCGACGCTACGACTGCTGCGGGCCTTCCTGCCGGGCATGCTGGCGCGTGGCTTCGGGCGAGTCATAGCGATCGGCAGCGTGCAGGAGGCACGCCCTAACCCGACGCATTTCTATTACGCCGCCACCAAGGCCGCGCAAACCAACATGATCCTCAATCTGGCGAGGACCCTCCGCTCGCCGAACGTCACCTGCAACGTTATCCAGCCCGGTGCGATTCGTACGGACCGCAATCGCGCCGTCCTCGCGGAGCCCGGGCGAGAGGAGCAGATCCTCACGCGCATTCCGCTCGGCAGGATCGGCCGCGCCGAAGACTGCGCGGGCGTGGTTTTGCTGCTCTGCTCGCCCGACGGGAGCTACATCAACGGCGCCGAGATCGCAGTGGATGGCGGCCTGAGGCTCTGACAGCGATTGCTTGAGCCTGAGGCGGTGCGCCGTCTCCTGACGGGCCTTGCCCGGATCGTGGAGCGCAAGAAGGCGGCGCAGGCGTTAGGCGGAGAGTTCGCGGACCAGCTCGCACGCGACCCTGCGGGCGCTCAGCGGCGCCAGGTGGAGCCCGTCTTCGGTCTGGAACTCATTGGGCTTCGGAGAGACCCATCTCAATCCCGGCATTGCTTCACGCACGGCGTTGCGAATGGCTGTCTGGCGCGGACCCGCCGCGACCTGCGGATCCACCGGCCACTCGAGGAGCACCACCTCTGTTCCCTGCATGGCGAGCCTGCTGACCGCAGCCTGCAGTTCGCTGACACTGCGGTCCAGCCCTGCAGGTACCGGCGCCTCAAGCTGACGCTGGATTTCCCGGGCTACCACTTCCTGGGAGGTCGGATCGGCGGATCGGGGCAAGGCCTCGCAAGCTGCCTGCAAATTGCCGGAGCGAGGCGATGGAGCTGCGCCCGATCGAAGCGCCCCGAAACCCGACAACAGAAGATTGATCGGCCGGTATTCGATCCGGAGCCCGCGCACGCTTCTGCGCAAAGGAAGCGGTATCGGACCGGAAGCTTCGGCGGCAAGGACCTTGTCCATGGGTACGTCCACGGTGTTGACCTCGACGACGACCCGGCGGGGTCGAAGCGGACTGGCTTCAAGCAATGCGAGCCCGGTCGTCGCTCCCTTCCCCCCGAACGACAGGTTGAGCCAATCCCGCGGCAGCCAGTCGTCCGGCACGCGCACGCCGAGCGAACTGCCGACGATGACCGTCGAGGGGGTTCCCTCGGCCAGCAGGGCCCGCTCCGCGCGAGCGAGATTATAGGAGTGCTGGTCGGGATGAAGCATGATCCGCGGGCGACCGATCTCGATCGCCGTTGCATAGATCGTTACGGCGGCGACCGCCCAGCCGAGAACGGCCCTAGAACTGGAAATAAATGAACGCATTCGAACTGCCGCTGTTCAGGATGATGGCGCCCAGCAGCAGCCCTTCCATCGCCATCTGCCGTTCGACGGTTCCGAACCGCCGCGAAGGAAGCAGGTGATAGGCAAATACCGGCACCGCATATGCAACAATGACGAGGCAGCGCAGCAGGCTCGGCCTGATATCCGTGTTTGCTGCCATGGCCGCCAGATACTGGATCACGTCGCCGAAATCCGGGAGCTTGAACAGGAGCCAGCCGAGTGTGACGAATGCGAAGACGCCTGCGATCCGAAAGGCGCGCAGGAGAGGGCGCCCGGCCGCGCCTTCCGAGGCCCCGCATGCGCGCTCGACCGCCAGTCCTACCCCGTGCCAGAGGCCCCAGACGGCATAGCTCCAGGCCGCGCCGTGCCAAAGCCCGCCAAGCGCCATGACGACGATGAGATTGACATAGGTCCGAACTGGGCCGCGCCGGTTTCCGCCGAGCGGAATGTAGAGATACTCGCGCAGGAAACTCGACAATGAGATATGCCATCGGCGCCAGAAGTCGGCGATGCTGTCCGCGATATAGGGCCGGTTGAAGTTGATCGGCAGGCGATAGCCGAGCAGCGCGGCGATTCCGATCGCGATGCTCGAATACCCCCAGAAATCCGCGAAGATCTGGACCGAATAGCCGACCAGCAGCATGACGAGGTCGATGCTCGCGAGACTCTGGCAGGCGGGGCAGGCGATGAAGGTGGTCTGTTGCGCCAGGTTGTCGGCGATGACCACTTTCAGGAAGTAGCCAAGCACGGTGTAGTGGAACACGACGCGCCAATCGATATCGTCGAGCTTCTTCCAACCGATCTGGGGCATGAAATCTGCCGCCTTGACGATCGGACCCGCGACGAGTTGCGGGAAGAAAACGATGTAAAGCAGGGTGTTGCGATAGTGTCGTCCCGGCCCGAACGGCTCCGCCTTCGGAACCTTTCCGCGCCAGGCGTCCACCACCAGCGAGATTCCGTGAAAGGTGAAGAAGCTGATTCCGATGGGGAGCGGCAAAAGCAGCAGCATCCGGCCGACGCCGCCGATCTGCGCGCCCAGGCTGTCAGCAACAAGATGATTGTACTTGAAGAAGGCCAGAATCGACAGATTTGCTACTACGCCGAGCGTAGCTGCCAGACGGGGTTCGGCGCCCTTCAGTACCGCGTAGCTCGCCGCGCTGGTGATCGTCGCCGACAGCAGGAGAAGTGACAGCAGCGCGGGCTGCTCCCATGCATAGAAGAACAGGCTCGCCAGGACGAGCCACTCAATTTGCCAGCGCCGTGCAGCAGGGTGGTAATAGACGAAAACGACAGTTGCCAGGAAAACAACGAAAGCGAAGCTGTTGAATATCATTCCCGGCCTGACGGTATTTCACAGAAAAACAGACCAATTCAAAAGCTGAACGGCCTACCTCAGCACCAACCTGGCGGAAGGGGTGGGATTCGAACCCACGGTGGGCTTGCACCCACGGCGGTTTTCAAGACCGCTGCCTTAAACCACTCGGCCACCCTTCCAATGCGTCGTTCAATGCCGCCCGGAACGCGGATTTGCAAGGGCCTGTCTCGCGCCGGCGCCGCGGCCCTTCCAGCGCGCCCTCGCTTGCCAAATTTCTCCGGGAGCCCCGAGAGCGCCGTCGTAGCGCCGAACAGGCAAGCTCCTTTCTGCCGCATTTCAGCTGCCCCGCCGATCGTGGCCCTAAGGCAACGCTCCCCAGAAAAATGTGGAGTTCGGGCGGGTTGGGTTGACAGGCATCGCATTTCCGACACCCATATGCCCGCCTTACGGCACAGGATGGCCTGCTTCGGAGACGCCTTTTCTCAAGCGATCTCGGTTTAACGCCTCCTTAACGGAATTGGCCGAAAACTCGGTCGGGCCGCGCATGCGGCTTGGCCGGTGCGATGCTTTTTGGCCTGAAGACGGAATGGCAGAATGATCCAGGACGCAAGCTTTTCGGCTGGGAAGACCTCTTCCGACATGACCGGAACGCCCTCTGCGTCCTCGCCGTTACCCTCTGTCGCTCGTCTCGGCTGTGTCGTGCTGGTCGGGCTCTTCGTCGCGAATTGCTCCAACAACCATGTCGCTGGTCGCTCCAAGGAGATCGGGGCCTTCCCGCAGTGGAAGTATGGCCGCGCCAGCGAGCGCGTCGTGGGCGAAAACGAGGATGCGCCAAAGGGCGGTGGCCGGCAGCTCGTCGGCGGGAGCTATTCCGTCGCCGGAAAGCGCTACACGCCTTTCCAGAAGCCCATCGGCTACAGCTCCGTGGGCACCGCCTCCTGGTATGGCGTCGCCTTCCACGGTCGCAGAACCGCCAATGGCGAAGTCTACGATCGCAACAGCATCAGCGCGGCCCACCCGACCATGCCGCTTCCGGCCTATGCGCGCGTAACCAACCTGATGAACAACCGCTCCATCATCGTACGCGTGAACGATCGTGGCCCCTTCCATGGCGGCCGCATGATGGATCTCTCCCAGAAGACGGCGGACGCCTTGGCGTTCCGCCATCTGGGTACGGCGCGGATCAAGATGGAATATCTCGGCCAGGCCTCCCTTGCCGGCTCGGATGACAACCTTCTTCTCGCCACCCTGCGCACCGACGGCTCCCCGGCTCCGATCCCGGGCATGAGCTCGCGTACGATGGTCGCGAGTGCGGCGCCCGTCGCGTCCACGCGCACGAGAAGTCCTGACGTCGACGCGCAGCCTGCCGTGGAGCAGGAGGTCGAGCAAACCGCCTCCCGCAGTGTCCCGGTCACGCAGGCCTACGCCGCGCAAGAGACGCGTACGATCGCGCCGACTGCGCCGGTCGTTGCGACCCTCGCTTCGGCCAACGCCATGCCGTTGGGCGGAACGCCGGTACGCGCGGCTCCGCTGCCGCCGAATCGGCCCTTCGACCTCGACACCATCGCCAACGCCGCCAAGCCGGTTCTGGTTCCGGCCGGCCTGCGCCTGACGACGCTGCCGCCGCCGCGCGCCACCAGCGTCGCGAGCCTCTTCGCGGCGCCCGAGAAGGCGCCGACCGAACGCTTCTCCGCCACGCACCCGTTCAACCGGCTGGTCGCGCAGAACCTGCAGCCGCTGACGCGGAACTGACGCAACTGTCTTGACCTGGGCCCGGACGCTTGCTTCACATCGAGGCATGAGCGCTCTCGCCCATTCGAGCTGGTCTGCCACGCCGATGTCGTCGGTTCGGTGGCTGATGGGCGGGTTCATTTTGGCTTTCGTCCTGCTCGCCTCAGTGGCGGCCGGCCATGCGCAAGGCTTTCAATCGCAGGCGCCCTTCGCACTCCTGCTCGATTCGGATACCGGCGCAGTCCTTTACGAGAAGGCCGCCGACGAGTTGATGGTTCCGGCGAGCATGGCCAAGCTCGCCACCGTACTGGTCGCCTTCGAGGAACTTGCCGCCGGCCGGCTGACGCTCGACAGCGAGATCGGCATCTCCGAGAACGCGTGGCGCAAGGGCGGCGCGCCTTCCGGCGGCTCGACCATGTTCGCGTTACTCAACAGCCGCATCAAGCTTTCCGACATCCTCCACGGAATCATCATTCAATCCGGCAATGACGCCTGCATTGCGCTGGCGGAAGCCATCGCCGGGGACGAGGCGACCTTCGGCCGGGTCATGACCGAGCGAGTGCGGGCGCTAGGGCTGACGAAGTCGGTTTTCCGCAACGCGACCGGCATGGCCGATCCGCAACAGCGCGTGACGGCTCGCGAACTCGCCCGGCTCGCCGAGCACATCATCAAGACCTATCCGGACCTATACAAGATCTTCGGTGAGCGAGATTTCACCTGGAACAAGATCAGGCAGCAGAACCGCAACCCGCTTCTGACGATGGAGATTGGCGCCGATGGTCTGAAAACCGGCAATATCGACGAGGCGGGCTACGGTCTGGTCGGCTCGGCGGTGCAGAATGGCCAGCGCCTGATCGTCGTGGTCAATGGCCTGAAGACGGCGCGCGACCGTGCGAATGAGGCGCGAAAGCTGCTGGAATGGGGCTTTCGCGCCTTCGAGCGGCGGCAACTCTTCGCCGATGGCGAAATCGTCGGCGAGGCAAGTGTTTATGGCGGAGCGAAGGGCCGTGTGTCGCTGCGGAGCAAAGGCACGATTAGCCTGCTCCTGCCGCGCGGCAGCTCCGAGCGGGTGGCCGCGCGCATTGTCTATCGTGGCCCGCTGACGGTGCCCGTCCAGGAGGGTGCAGCGGTCGCGCGGCTCGTGGTAACGCGCGGCGATGTTACGACATTGGACGTGCCGCTCTACGCGGCCGAGACCATCCAGGCGGGTACGCTGCAGAGCCGCGCGCTCGATGCCCTGTTCGAGGCGACGACCGGCTGGGTGCGCAAGGCACTGAGCCGGAGCGTCAGCGGACCGACGTGATTCCGGGACGCTTCATTACGCTCGAAGGCGGGGAGGGGGCGGGCAAGTCGACGCTGGCGCGCGCGCTCGCCCTGCGGCTTGGCAAGAATGGCCGTGCCGTCACCACGACGCGTGAGCCCGGCGGCTCGCCCAAGGCCGAGGCCATCCGCCAGCTCATCCTCTCCGGACAGGTGAAGGACCACGGCAGCTTCGCTGAGGCGCTGATGTTCTCGGCGGCGCGGATCGACCATATCGACAGCCTGATCCGACCGGCGCTCGAGCGCGGTACCTGGGTCATCTGCGACCGCTTCATCGATTCGACGCGGGTCTATCAGGGGACGCTGGGCCGAGTCGACGCTGCGCTCCTGGCCGAGCTGGAGACGGTGACCATCGCCGGGCTGATGCCCGATTTGACGCTGATCCTCGACCTTGCTCCCGAGATCGGGCTCGCCCGCGCCGCGCGACGCCGTCGCCCCGGTGAGGCTGCCGACCGCTTCGAGGGAGAGACACTGGCCTTCCATCGCAAGCTGCGCCAAGCCTATCTCGACATCGCCCGCATGGAACCCGGGCGTTGCGCCGTGCTCGATGCGACGCTACCTCCCGATGAGCTTGCGGAGGCTGCCTGGAGTATCCTGCACGAGCGCCTTCCGATCGAACCGGACCCGTGATGCGAGAGACCAGCGACGAACCCGACCGGCTGCCGATCGCCCCGCATCCGCGCGAGACGCTCGGCCTCGTCAGCCATGCGGCGCAGGAACGCGCCTTTCTCGATGCGTTGACGGCAGGCCGGATGCACCATGCCTGGCTTCTCGGCGGCCCGGAGGGCATCGGCAAGGCGAGCTTCGCCTACCGCGCCGCCCGCTTCATGCTGGCTGCCGGCAGCCCGCAGGCGCGCGCAGCAGGCCGGACCGATCTCGCCATGCCGGAAGCCGACCCGGCGAGCCGCCGGATCATGGCGCAGTCGCACCCTGATCTGCATGTTCTGCGCCGGATCCTGAAGCCGGACGGCAAGAGCTACACCAGCAACATCCCCGTCGACGCGGTGCGCCGGCTGATCGACCGTTTCGGATCGAGTGCGGCCGAAGGCGGCTGGCGCGTCTGCATCGTCGATTCGGCCGAGGACATGGACCGCCCGACGGCGAACGCGCTGCTGAAGCTGCTGGAGGAGCCACCGCCGCAAGCGCTCTTCCTGATTGTCGCCCATGCGCCGGGACGGATGCTGCCGACGATCCGCTCGCGCTGCCGGCTCCTGACGTTCGAGCCTCTCAGCGCGACCGATGTCGTCGAGGCCGGCCGGCTCGCGCTCGAGCGCATGGAGGCGCCGTTCGACCAATCCGCGCTCCTGCGCGCAGCGCGGCTGTCTGAAGGATCGGTCCGCCGTGCCCTGACCTATGTCGATCCCGAGACGCTGGCGCTGGTCGAAGCGGTGAGGGCGCGGCTTGACGCCCTGCCGCAGATCGACACGCCCGCGCTGCTGGCGCTCGCCGAGGATGTCGCGGGCAAGGCCGGGGAGCGGGACTTCGCAGTGATGATCGAGACGATCCAGGGCTGGCTGTCCGACCATCTCCATGCGCATGCGGCAGCGCGGCCGGCGCGCCTTGCACCGCTGGCGGAGGTATGGGAAAAGCTCGGACAGGCAGCGCGCGAGGTCGAGACCTATAATCTCGATCGCCGTCCGCTCGTGATCACGATGTTTCATGATCTGTCGGCTGCGGTTTCCCGCTCGCGCGCAGCGTGAAGCGAAGCTTTCGGACAGACGATGGCCACGCCACCGAAATTCTACCTGACGACCGCGATCCACTACACCAACGGGCCGCCGCATATCGGCCACGCCTATGAGATGGTGGCGTCGGACGCGATCGCGCGGTTCAAGCGGCTCGACGGTTACGACGTCTTCGCGATGACCGGCACCGACGAGCACGGCCAGAAGGTGGCGCGCACTGCCGCCCAGAATGGCCTCTCGCCGAAGGAATTCGTCGACAAGATCGCGGGGCGCTTCCAGGAGATGGAGCAGCGGCTCGGCTGCGCCTTCGACCGCTTCATCCGCACCACCGATCCTGACCATGAAGTCTCGACCGACGAGCTCTGGCGCCGGATGGAGGCCAATGGCGACATCTACCTCGCCAAATACTCCGGCTGGTATTCGGTGCGTGACGAGGCCTTCTACGGCGAAGAGGAGACCACCCTCCAGCCCGACGGCACGCGTCTTGGAGGGCAGGGCACACCGGTCGAATGGGTCGAGGAGGAGAGCTACTTCTTCCGCCTCGCCAAGTACCAGGACGCTCTGCTGAAGCTCTATGACGAGGTCCCGAACTTCATCTCGCCGGAAACGCGCAAGAACGAGGTCGTCTCCTTCGTGAATGGCGGGCTCGAGGATCTCTCGATCAGCCGCACGACCTTCGACTGGGGCCTGCCGGTTCCTGGCGCTCCCAAACACGTCATGTATGTCTGGGTCGATGCGCTGAACAACTACGTGACCGGCACGGGTTTTCCCGACCCGGAGAGCCCGCGGGCGCATTACTGGCCGGCTGACGTCCATATCATCGGCAAGGACATCGTGCGCTTCCACGCGGTCTACTGGCCGGCCTTCCTGATGTCGGCCGGGCTGCCGCTGCCAAAGCGCGTCTTCGGCCACGGCTTCCTGCTGAACAAGGGCGCCAAGATGTCGAAGTCGGTCGGCAACGTCGTCGACCCCTTCGATCTCGCCGAAAACTACGGTGTCGACCAGCTGCGCTATTTCTTCTTGCGAGAGGTCTCCTTCGGGCAGGACGGCAATTACAGTCACGACGCCATCGTCGGGCGGATCAATGCCGACCTCGCCAATGATCTCGGCAATCTCGCGCAGCGCTCGCTCTCGATGATCGCCAAGAACTGCGAGGGCAGGGTGCCGCCGCGCGGGACGCTGACCGAGGGCGACGAAGCCATGCTCGCCATGGCCGACGGCGCGCTCGCCAAGGCGCGCGAGTCGATGAAGGATTTCGCCCTTCATACGGTGCTAGCGGATATCTGGGCCGTGATCGCCGAAGCCAATCGCTATTTCGCCGCCAATGAGCCCTGGCGTCTGACCAAGACCGATCCGGCGCGCCGTGACACCGTGCTCTATGTCACGATCGAGGTGCTGCGCGAGGTCGCGATCCTGGTCCAGCCGGTGATGCCGGCGGCGGCCAGCAAGCTGCTCGATCTGCTCGGCGTCGGCGCCGATCAGCGCAGCTTCGCCGCGCTCGGCGCAGAGCATCGCCTTGTCAGCGGCTCGGCCTTGCCGGCGCCGAGCGCGATCTTCCCGCGCTATGTCGAAGCCGAGGACGGCCAGAGCGCGTGATGTTTATCGATACGCACTGCCATCTCGACTTCCCGGATTTCGCCGAGGACCTGCCGGCCTATGTCGAGCGGGCCGAAGCCGCCGGGGTCGGCCGGATGGTGACGATCTCGACGCGGGTCGCGCGCTTCACTGACTATGCCGCCATTGCCGAGCGCTTTCCGGCGGTCTGGTTCTCGGTCGGGACGCATCCGCATCAGGCCCATGAAGAGCTCGACGTCACCGCAGAGCGGCTGGCGGAATTGTCGCGCCATCCGCGCTGCGTCGCTATCGGCGAGGCCGGGCTCGACTATCACTACGACAGCAGCCCGCGCGAAGCGCAGGCTCAAGGGTTGCGCACGCACATCGCCGCGGCGCGGATGACACAGCTGCCGCTCGTCATCCATGCACGGGAGGCGGATGACGACATGATCGCGATCCTGCGTGACGAGATGGGGAAGGGCGCCTTCCCCGCCATCCTGCACTGCTTCACAGCGGGAGAAGCGCTGGCGATGGCCGGTGTCGAGCTTGGCCTTTACGTCTCCTTCTCCGGCATCTTGACCTTCAAGACCTCGGAGAAACTGCGCCGCATTGCCCAGATGGTGCCGAAGGAGCGCCTGCTGGTCGAAACCGATGCGCCTTACCTGGCCCCCGTGCCCTTCAGAGGCAAGCGGAACGAGCCATCCTACGTCGTTGAAACCGCGAAGGTTATGGCGGAAGCGATCGGCGTCTCGTTCGACGAAGTCGCCGCGATCACGACCGCCAATGCCCGCCGCTGCTACTGGAAGATGGATCACGCTGCGCCCGTCGCGCAGGTTGCCTGAATCGGCCCGATGACACTGACGGTGACGATCCTCGGCTGTGGTTCCTCGGGCGGCGTGCCGCGCCCGGGATCGGGCTGGGGCGCCTGCGATCCGGCGAACCCGAAAAACCGCCGCCGCCGCTGCTCGATCCTGGTCGAGCGCTCAGGTCCGGGCGGCACCAGCCGCGTCCTGGTTGATACCTCGCCGGATCTGCGCGAGCAGCTTCTGTCGGCCGAGGTTCCGGCCTTGGATGGCGTGCTGATGACGCATGACCACGCCGACCACACCCACGGCATCGATGATCTGCGCGGTCTCGTGCTGCATACCCAGCAGCGCATCCGCATCTACGCCGACACGCCGACGGAGACCTCACTGCGCACGCGCTTCGGCTATCTCTTCGAGACGCCGCCCGGCAGCTACTATCCGCCGATCCTCGACCTCGACCAGATCACGGCCGGACGGCCGGAGACAGTCGAGGGCGCCGGCGGGCCGATCACAGCGCTGCCGTTCCGGGTTGAGCACGGACCGAACTACGAGGCGCTCGGTTTTCGTTTCGCCGGGCTGGCCTATCTGCCGGATGTGAGCCTCATTCCGCCGGCGGCGATGGAGGCCATGGCGGATCTCGACGTGCTGATCCTCGACTGCCTGCGCGAGACGCGGCATCCCAGTCATTTCCACCTGTCGCAATCGCTCGAGGCGATTGCGACGCTTAAGCCGCGGCGCGCAATCCTGACCAACCTTCATATCGACCTGGATTATGTGAGCTTGTCCAAGCGCTTGGCTGGCCGCGTGGAGGTGGCCTTCGACGGCATGACGGTGGTCACGCCGGCTTGATGGGCGCCTTCAGGGCACGGTTTCGCTGGATCCGAGCATCGATTTTGGTTCCATAATATATCTTATGCGAATCGGGCTTGTAGGCGCAAAGTTAAAAT
>UCLR01000024.1 GCA_900473415.1 Hyphomicrobiales bacterium | reverse complement strand
TCGACCGTCTCGACGAGCTGGCGGGCGGTGATCTCGGCCTGCCGCAGCGTCCGGTCGGCATCCGTGCGCTCGACCTTTTTGGCGGCGACTTCGATGGCGCGCTCCTCCTCCGCAACCTCGATCGCCTTCTTTTGGGCGATCTGAAGCATCTCGCGGGTCTTGCTCGCGTCGATCTTCTCCTGGTCGATGCCAAGCTCGGTCTCGATGCGCTGGCGCTCGACGGCGTCGCGACGCCTGAGCTCGGCGGCGTCGAGATCGGCATTGCGCTTGATCTCCAGCTCGCGCGTGGCGAGTTCGGCGGCGATGCGCTCGGCCGCGACCACCTTCTCCTGCGCGATACGGGCGGCCTCGACCGCCTCGCGGGCCGATATCTCGGCGGTGTCGATCGCCTTGGTCCGGGCGATCTCGAGATTGCGGACCTCCTCGTCGCGCCGGATTCGCTCGCTGGAAATCGTCTTCTCCTGCCGGATCCGCGTCTTGTCGACGCTCTCGCGGGCGGAGATTTCGGCGGCCTCGACGGTCTCGCTGCGCTCGATCTCGCGGAGGCTCTTGCGCTGTTCCAGCCCGATCCGCTCGGCCGTGATCACGTCCTCCTGGGCGATGCGGGCCTTTTCCACCACCTCGCGCGCCGAAATCTCGGCCTCGTCGAGCGCCTTGTTGCGGGCGATCTGCAGGGCGCGCACACGCTCCTCCTGCGCGATGCGGGCCGTCTCGACGGCCTCGCGGGCCGCGATGTCCTCCTGCTCCAGGGTGCGGGTGCGCTCGATCTCGCGGTTGCGGACGTCCTGCTCGCGGGCGATGCGCTCGGAATTGACCGCAGCCTCCTGCAGGATGCGGGCCTTCTCGGTCGACTCGCGAGCGGCTATCTCGGCCGCCTCGATCACCTTGGCGCGCTCGATCTCCTTCTGGCGGATCTCGCGCTCGGAGGCGATGCGGGCAGCGTTGATCGCCTGCTCGTTGGCGATGCGGGCCTTCTCGACCTGTTCGCGGGCGGCGATCTCGGCCTCCTCGACGGCTCGCGTGCGGTCGATCTCCTGCTGGCGAATGTCCTTCTCCGAGGCGATCCGCGCCTCGCTGATCGCCCGCTCATTGGCGATGCGGGACTTCTCGATCTCCTCACGCGAGGTGATCTGAGCCTGCTCGGCCTCGGTGTCGCGCACCGCACGTTCGCGGGCCACTTCCGCGCGCTGCACCGCGCGCTTGATCTCGATCTCGCGCTGCTGCTCCAGTCGCGCCGCCTCGCTCTCGCGCTCGATGTCGAGCGCTTGGCGTTCGGCTTCGAGGTTGCGGGTGCGGATACGGATCATCGAGTCCTGCTCGATGTCGTTGCGCAGCTTCCGCTTGTCCTCGATCTCCTCGATGATCCGCGTCAGACCTTCGGCGTCGAAGCGGTTGGACGGGTTGAAGAATTGCAGGTCGGTCTGGTCGAGATCGGTGAGCGCCACCGATTCCAGCACGAGGCCATTCTGGTCGAGCGCCTCGGCGGCGGCATCCTTGACACGCTGGACGTAAGTTCCGCGCTGCTCGTGCATCTCCTCCATTGTCATCTCTGAGGCGACGGTGCGCAGCGCCGAGATGAACTTGCCGGAGAGGAGCGCATTGAGCTGGTCCGGCTGGAGCGTGCGACGGCCGAGCGTCGCGGCAGCGACGGAGACGGCCTCCCGCTGCGGCCTCACCCGGACATAGAACTCGGCGTCGATGTCGACGCGCATCCGGTCCCGGGTGATCAGCGCATCGTTGCTCGCCCGCGTCACTGCGAGCTGCAGCACGTTCATGTTGACCGGCGTCACGTCATGGATGATCGGCAGGACGAAGGCGCCGCCATTGATCACCACCTTTTCGCCGAAGAGGCCAGTGCGGACGAAGGAGACCTCCTTCGAGGAACGGCGATACAGCCAGTTCACCAGATAGACGATGATGGCGATGACGATCACCGCCACGATCAGCCAGAGGATCAACGATCCGATCAGCTGTCCCGTCATGTCCTCATCCTCCCGCCCCGAGCCCGGGTCATTTCGTCTTGCCGGCCTTGCGCGCCGGCTTTGTCGTCTGTGGCGTGGTGCCAATCCGTTTGAAGGCACGGGTCTGGTCGCGGATCGCGACCTCGACCGGCAGGCGCTCCATCGAGGAGGCGCCGTAGAAGCCGTGGCAGTGCCTGGTGTTCTTCATGATGAAGTCTGCATCGGCCGGCTCGGCGACCGGCCCGCCATGGACGAGGATGATCGCGTCCTTCTTCACCTTGAGCGCCGCTGCGGCCCAGGCATCGACCAGCGCCGGGCAATCCGCGAGCTTCAGCGCCGTCTCGGCGCCGATGCTGCCGCCCGTCGTCAGCCCGAGATGGCAGACGATGATGTCGGCGCCGGCCGCAGCCATGGCGCGGGCGTCGTCCTCGCAGAAGACGTAAGGCGTCGTCAGCAACCCCTTGGCGTTGGCGAGCCCGATCATCTCGACCTCGAGGCCATAGCCCATGCCGGTCTCTTCGAGATTCTTGCGAAAGACGCCGTCGATCAGCCCAACCGTCGGGAAATTCTGGACACCGGCAAAGCCGATGCGCTTCACCTCGTTGAGAAAGACATCCATGCGGCGGAAGGGATCGGTGCCGCAGACGCCTGCGATCACCGGCGTCCGCTTCACCACCGGCAGCACCTCGGCCGCCATTTCCAGGACGATGGCGTTGGCATCGCCATAGGGCATCAGCCCTGAGAGCGAGCCGCGTCCGGCCATGCGGTAGCGGCCGGAATTGTAGATGACGATGAGGTCGATGCCGCCGGCCTCCTCGCATTTGGCCGATAGCCCCGTGCCCGCGCCGCCACCGACGATCGGCTCGCCTTTCGCGATCATCGCCCGGAAGCGCTTCAGCAGGGTCTTCTTATCGTAACCCGTCATCGCCGCCTCACGCGCTCGCCGACCGCCCAGGACGCCGCCCGGCATGCAGCGCGCGGAAATGCTGCACGAGGGCGGCGGCGAAGGCCGGATCGTTGATGTGGAGCGGCAGGCGGATCAGCTGCCGGCTGGTGGTGGCTCGCACGGTCTGCTCCAGCGCCTGGAACAGCGCCGCGTCGGCCGCAGGATCGTGGAAGGGTTGGCCCTGCGCATCCAGCGCGGAGACGCCGAGCTCCGGGATGAGGAAGCGCACGGGCCCGTCCATCTGGTTCAGCCGCTCGCCAATCCAGCGGCCCATGCGAGCGTTCTCTTCGGCCGTCGTCCGCATCAGTGTGATCTGCGGATTGTGCGGATAGGTTTTCCTGCCGCGATAGCGCTCCGGCACGGTCTCGGGCGCAGCGAAGTTCACCATGTCGAGCGCGCCGACCGAGCCGACATAAGGGATGCGCGTGCGGATGATCGCGCCGAAGCGGTCCTCGGTGGCGGGCAGGATGCCGCCCATCATCATGTCGCAGATCTCGGTGGTCGAGACGTCGATGACGGCGCCGACGAGACCGGAATCGACGAGCTTCTCCATCGAGCGCCCGCCTGTGCCGGTGGCGTGGAAGACGAGTGGCTCCCATTCTGCCTCGAGCAGCTTCGCCACCTGCTGCACGCAAGGGGTGGTGACGCCGAACATGGTCAGGCCGACCAGCGGCTTCTCGGCCTGCTCCCGTCGGCGCGGGGTTTCGCGCCTGAGATCGGCTAGCCAGGCCTTCGCCATCGCGGCCATAGCGCGCGCGCCATTGCCGAGCACCATCCGTGAGATCTGGTTGATGCCCTGCACGTCAGTGACGGCGTTGAGCATGGCGATGTCGGCCGCGCCGACATAGGCGCGGACATCGCCCGAAGCCATGGTCGAGATCATCAGCTTTGGCAGGCCAATGGGCAGCGCCTGCATCGCCGGCGTCACCATCGCGGTCGCGCCCGAGCCGCCAGCGGAGATGACGCCGAGCACGCCCTCCTGCCGCGGCAGCCAAGCCTTGAACGCCTCGGTCATCGCCGCGACCGCCGTACCGCGGTCGCCGGAGGAGATACCCGCCGAGCCGCGGGGATGGGCGAGCGCGATCTCCTGCGGCGTCACGTCCCCGCCGGCGCTGCGGCCCGAGGTCGAGAGGTCCACCAGCCGCGTGCGCAGCCCCTCCGTGCGGATCAGGTCGCGAATGAAGCGCAGCTCCTCGCCCTTGGTGTCGAGCGTGCCGGCGACGACGACATAGGGCTCGCCGCCCCGCCCGGTGGCCGCGAGCGGGCGGACTTCGCCGACCGGCCGGCCGTCGAGCGTGGCAAGCGTCGGTCGCGACATCGTGCGGGCCTGCGCCTCGATGCGCGCCGCCGGCACGGGCTGCGACCAGCGCGTCGGCGTCACCGGGTTGGAGATATAGACGCGCGTCGGCCCGGCCGCCTGTAGGCGCGGTGCATCGGCCGAGGCCGGTGTGCCGGCGATGGGCGCGCCGTTGGCGCCGGCGGCGTCGGTCTCGTCATGGCCGTGGCGGCCGACGCCGAGCAGGCGCTGCTGCAGGTCGCGGTCGCCGGCCAGCGTCACTGATGCGATGACGCGGTTGATCCGGCCGTTGACCATGATGGCGACGGGGTCGGACATCTGGGTCGCGACGCCGATGTTCTGCTCGATGACGAGGATCGCGACGTCGCCCTGCTCGGCAAGACGAACCAGCATCTCCTCGACATGGGCGACGATGACGGGGGCAAGGCCCTCGGTCGGCTCATCCATGATGAGCAGGCGCGGATTGAGCAGCAGCGCGCGGCTGATTGCGAGCATCTGCTGCTCTCCGCCGGAGAGCTGCGCGCCGCCGTTGTTGCGCCGCTCGGCCAACCGCGGGAAAGCCTCGTAGATGCGCTCCGGCGTCCAGGCTCCGCGCTTGCCGCGCTGGACCAGCCGCAGATGCTCGTCCACCGTCAGCGAGCGCCAGAGCCTGCGGCCCTGCGGCACATAACCGACGCCGAGGCGGGCGATCTCGGCGGGCGCATGCCCGGCAATCTCCTCACCGAAGAGGCGGATCGAGCCCGAGGCGATCGGCACCAGCCCCATGATCGCCTTGCACATGGTGGTCTTGCCCATGCCGTTGCGACCGACGACGGAGAGCACGCCGCTCTGGAGCGAAAGATCGACGCCCTGCAGGGCATGGGAGCGGCCGTAGAAGACATTGAGCCCGGCGATCTGCAGGGCCGGGATGCCGGCCGGCGGCGGTGCCGTGAAGCGCTCAGCCATGGGCGCCTCCGAGGTAAAGCTCCTGCACCTCGGGATCGGATTCGATCTCCTCCGGGCGCCCTTCCTTGAAGATGCGCCCGTTGTGCATCATCGTCACGCTCTCGACGACGCGCAGCGCCACATCCATGTCGTGCTCGATGATGATGTAGCCGATATGGGCGGGCAGCGAGGTCAGGATGTGGACGAGGTCGCGCCGCTCGGTCGGCGAGAGACCCGCCGCCGGCTCGTCGAAGAGGATGAAGCGCGGCGCCCCCGACAGCGCGAGCGCGATCTCCAGTTGGCGCTGCTGGCCATAGGCGAGTTCGCCGACCAGCCGGTCCTTCACCGGTGTCAGATGCACGGCCTCGACGAGGTTCTGCGCGGCTTGCGAGAGCGTGTCGTCGCGGCGCGGGCGGCGCAGCGAGAAGCGATTGCGCGAGACGCCCCGGCAGGCGAGATAGACATTGTCGATCACCGAGAGCCCCGCGAAGAGCGAGGAGATCTGGTAGGTGCGGCGCAGGCCCCGGCGAATGCGCTCCTGCGGCGGAAAGGCGGTCACATCCTCGCCGAAGAAGCGGATCACACCCCCGCTCGGCGCGAAATCGCCGGTGATGCAGTTGAACAGCGTGGTCTTGCCGGCGCCGTTCGAACCCAGAACGGCCCGCCGCTCTCCCGGACGCACCGAAAGCGTGATGTCGGAAAGTGCGGCCAGCGCGCCGAAAAGCCGCGAGACGCCGCGCAGTTCCAGCGCATTGGCGGAGCCTGTCGCCGCCAGGCCATCGCGGGTGGGCAGCGCGCTCATGGCTGCCCCCCGCCGCCGATCCGCATCTGCGCCGTCCGCTCCTCGCTGCGCCGGCGATGACGCTCGCGCAGCCGCCGCCAGATGCCGATGAGCCCATCGGGTGAGAACAGCACGATGGCGAGGAAGCCCGCCCCGACGACGAGCTGGTAGCGCTTGCCGTCGAGCCCAGCCGCCGTCAGCAGGTCGAGCGCGAAGGTGCGCAGCAGCACATAGACCAGCGCGCCGACAAAGGGGCCTATCGGGCGGCTCAAGCCCCCGACGACGGCGATGATCAGGATATCGACCACCGGTCCGACGCCGGCCGTGCCGGGCGAGACCTGCCGCTGATACCAGACCAGCAGCACGCCGGCGAAGGCGGCGATCACCGAGGCGAAAGCGTAGGCCGCGATGCGATGGGCGACGACGTTGAAGCCGAGCGCCGCCATGCGGCGAGGATTGTCACGCGTGCCCTGCAGGGCGAGCCCGAAGGGCGAACGCGAGCAATAGAGCACAGCGCCGTAGGCCAGCGCTGCGCAGACGAGGACCAGGTAATAGAAGGGCAAGGTCTCACCCCAGTCGACGCCGAGGAAGACCGGCGGCTTGACGCCGTTGAAGCCGGAGAAGCCATTGAAGATCGTGTAGTTCTGCAGGCAGAGATAGTAGAAGGCCGATGCGATCGCGAGCGTGATCATGATCGTGTAGATGCCCTCGGTCCGGACCGAGAGCGCCCCGCTCAGCGTGCCAAACAGCGTCGCGAGCACGATCGCCACCGGCACCGCCATCCACCACGGCCATTTCAGGCTGATCTGGGCGATGGCGCTGTCACCAAGGATAGCGACGAGATAGGCCGCGAAGGCCGCGACCGTCATCTGCACCAGGCTGACGATGCCGCCATAGCCGCCCAGAAACATCAGGCTGAGCGCGACCATGCCGAGGATCAGCGAATAGGCGAGGATCTGGACGAGCCAGAACGGGCTCAGGATCGCCGGCATGATCAGCAGAAGCACGACGACAACCCAGAAGGCCGTGCCCTGGCGCGCCAGCAGCTCGCTCAGGCCCGCGCGCGGACGGCCGGCATAGGTCGTGGGGCGTGGTTCGGCGATCGCCATCTCAGCCCCTCACCGCCGCGAGGCCCTGCGGCCTCACCGCCAGCACCGCGACCATGATGACGAAGGTCAGCATCACCGCGTAGGTTGGCATGTAGACGGACCCGAACTGCTCGGCGAGGCCGACAATCAGCGCGCCCATGGCCGCCCCGGGGATCGAGCCCATCCCGCCGACGATGACGACGACGAGCGAGGAGAGCAGGATCTTGGTGTCCTCGCCCGGCTGCAGCGACTGGAACGTCCCGCCGACGACCCCGGCGAGGCCGGCGAGGCCGGCGCCGAAGGCGAAGACCATGACGAAGACGAGCTGAACCCGCACACCCGTCGCCGAGAGCATGTCGCGATCGTCGACGCCCGCGCGCACCAGCATGCCGATGCGCGTGCGGTTGAGCGCGAGCCACATCACGATGCCGAGGATGATCGCGCCGACCAGGATCGCGATGCGCACCAGCGGATAGGTCATCATCACCGGCTCGCCATTGCTGCGCAGCGCGACGACGAAGGGAAGCTGGATGGGGCCGGAGAGCCAGCCCGGCGTCTCGACCTGGAAGGTGTCGCCGCCATAGCTCCAGAGCAGCAGATCGGCGGCAATGATCGAGAGACCGATCGTCACCAGCGTCTGCCGTAGATCCTGCCCCTCCATCCAGCGGAACAGCAGCACCTGCATCAGGATGCCCGCCAGCCCGACGATGACGAAGGCCGCGATCAGGGCGACCAGCCAGGAGCCGGTCAGGCTGCCGATGCTGTAACCGACATAGCCGCCGAACAGGTAGAGCGAGCCATGCGCGAGATTGACGTTGCGCATCAGGCCGAAAATCAGCGTGAAGCCGCTGGCGACGAGGAAATAGAGCGCACCAAGCGTGATGCCGTTGAAGAGCGCGCTGAGGAAGACGCGCTTGCGGCCGAAAATCGCCTCCATGCCCGGCGTCCAGACCGTGAAGACCAGGAGCAGGAAGAAGCCGAGCGCGATCAGGATGATCAGCGACCAGATCGGGCGGCGGGCGATGAAGTCACCCATGGGCCGCCTCCGGCACGCGGGGCTCGACCAGGCGCAGCGCGCGGCGATAATCGCTGGGCGCCATACCGATATGGGCGGTGAAGAAGCGGGTGAAGACGCTCTGGCAGGAGAAGCCGAGCCCGTGACTGATCGAGGTGACCGGATCGCGCGAGGTGACGATGCGGTCGAGCGCAGCGTCCAGGCGCACCGTGTTGGCGAAGACGGTCGGCGTCACGCCGATCTGCTCCTTGAAGAGCTTGAAGAAATGGGCTCGCGACAGCCCCGCCTCGCGGGCGACCGACGCCAGCACGCCCTCATGGAAGGGATGCTCCTCGAGCAGCCGGCAAGCGCGCCGAACGCGCCGGTCGATCTCCTCCTCGGCCGAGAGATGGATCAGCGAGGAGGCAAGCTCGCAGCCGATCGGCTCGCTGGAGGCCTGCGCCAGCGCCATCAGCACGGGGGCGAGGTTGAGCTCGCGATGCGAGGACAGCAGCATCTCGACGGCCTTGTCGCGCCAGGCGGCCAGCTCGCGGGTGACGACGAGTTCCGAGGACGGGAAGACCAGTCCGCCCGCCGGCGTCATCGTCTGGGCCGCCAGCCATTCCGGCCTGAGATAGACGACGAGGAAGAGCCCGAAGGAGCCTTCGCGCTCGGGTATGAAATTGTGCGGCTCCCAGGGATTGATCGCGATGCCCATGAAGGGATCGACGCGAATCCTCTGGCCATTGACGTCCACGAGCCCCGCTGTCCCTTCCAGATAGAAGATCAGATGGGCTTCCCGATGGGCGTGCAGGACCAACGGGCGGTCGAGATCGTAGATCGACACCCGGCCGAAGGGACCGTGGCAGACCGCGACTGCGCGACTCATGGCTCCTCGCGTAGCAGTGCCCGGCTGGCGAGAGGGCCTCATCAGGTAAGCCTCGCCTGATGCCTCCCGCTGGCGCGGGCGGCGTCGTCGATCCGGGACGGGACGGCGGTCGGAACGGGGGCGCCATCGCAGGCTGCGCCCCCCTCCGGAAGTCGGACGCTGGACCGCCGCCTGTCCGTTCCGGACGCGAAGCGGCGACCCATCTCGCTGTTTCGGCATCGGATTTCCGAAGGCGGAGGCCGCCTCCCGGCCGATGCTTCAGCTCAGGGCTTGCATTCCGGATTGGTCCGGGACGGAAGCCCCACGGCTTTGAAGGCTTCCGGAGACAGTCCCATCGTCTTCGAGACATTTGGGACGGTACGGACGAACTTGTTGGTCAAGTCGCCGTTCGGCGCCTCGACGACTTCGGTGATGAAGGTCGTCGCGATCGCTTGCCGATCGTCGTCGAGCTTGATTGGCCCGTTCGGGGCATCAAGCTCGACCTTGGCGAGCGCCGCCCGCAGCTTGGCGCCGCCGTCGGAAAGGTCGGCGTTGACCTTTTCCAGCCCCGCCGCCATCCCGCTGAAGGCATTGTAATAATTGGTCGCGAACAGCGATGGGCTCGCGAAGCGCTTGTCGGCCGGGAACGCGTCCTGATAGGCCTTTACCCAAGCCTTCCATTTCGGATCGTCCCAGGCATCGGCGACGCCGCCCGAGGACGGCGTGCCGACGAGCAGGCGCTTGGCTGCGCCGCGCGACGACAGCACGGTCTGGTCCACCATGATCGAGCCGCCGACGAATTTCGCCTTGCCACCGGTCTGGCCGTACTGGTTGAGGAAGTTCACGGCGTCGCCGCCGCCGAGGCCGAGGAAGACCGCGTCGACGTCATCGGGAATGTTGGCGATGACCGAGCCGAAATCCTTGGTTCCGAGCGGCACCCATTGACGCTGCACGATCGCGCCACCGGCCTTGCAGTAGCCGAGTGCGAAGCCAAAGACCTGCGTATAGGGGAAGGAGTAGTCCTCGCCGATGACGGAGAGCTTCTTGTAGCCCTTGTCCTTGAAGACATACTCGCCGAGCCCGGCCATCCACATCGCGCCGTTACTGTTGAAGCGGAAATAGTTCGGCGACGGATCGACATAGGTCGTCTCCAGCGCCCCGGAAGAGGCGTCGACGACGGTGACGTTGGGCACTGTCTTCGAGTAATCGCGCATCGCGATGCCCTCGGAACCCGAGAGAGGGCCGAGGATGAGCTGCACCTTGTCCTGCTCGACAAGCTTGCGCGCGGCCCGCAACGCCGAATCCGGGCTGGCGTCGGTCGCGGCGATGATGAATTCGACCTCGCGTCCGGCGATCTTGCCGCCACGCTGCTTCAGCGCGATCTGGGCGCCGCGGACACCGTCCTCGCCGCCTGAAGTCAGCGCGCCCGAAAGCGTCGCCATCACGCCGATCTTGAGTTTTTCCTGCGCCTGAACGGCGCTGGATGCTGCCAATAAACCGCAGGCCGCAACAGCGGCCGTAAGCGCCTTGCGCATCGTCTCTTCCCTCCCTGCGTGTCCGGCCGACCGAGGGGTTTCAACGGCGAAGCCGGTGGCGGGTTTTTGCCCCGCTCTAAGGGGCACGCTACCACAGGCCACAAGGCTGCCAAGCACGCAGACATTGCCGAGCGTCCGCTTTTTTCGAGCGATTTGCGCCCTGCTCGGCCGGATTTGGCCGCAGGAACGGCATCCGGCGAGGCACGAGCCAAGCGGCTGCACGCGGCATGGGCACTGTCTGGCCCGGATGCTTCGCAAAGCAGCGACCCGTCACACCTGCCCGCCCGACGAGCCATGCGCGAGACGTTCTCTTTATAGAACCTTTTGACCCTACGCTTGCGAGAACAACTTGCTACGGCAGCAGCCAATTTGTCGTCCCAACCGGGCAACCTCCCCATGCATTGGGCGCAAACAACTCCAGCTAGGAAAAACCATCTCCCCAGCACGCAGGCGGAAAAGCGTTTATTCCTTTCCATCCGTTCTTTTGAAAGAACGTTTCATTGACGGGAGCGGGGCAAGGGGCACACTCTTTGCATCGTTCCGGCAGCCCGACAGGCGGCCCGAAGCCATTGCGGAGCAGCATTCATGATCACCCGTCGCACGCTATTGCAGTCCGGTACCGCGGCTCTGGTCTTGGCCTCGGCCGGGCGTGCGCTCGCGCAGGAGCCCACGGGAGAGCCGATCTTCCTTGGCGTCAGCGGCCCGCTCACCGGACCGAACGCGCAGTACGGCGCGCAGTGGAAGCAGGGCTTCGACCTCGCGCTCGACCAGATCAACGGCTCCGGCGGCATCAAGGGCCGGCCGCTGCGCTACATCTTCGAGGACACGCAGAGCGACCCGAAGCAGACCGTCGCGGTCGCCCAGAAGTTCATTGCCGACAAGCGCATCGTCGCCGAGCTCGGGGATTTCTCCAGCCCCGCCTCGATGGCCGCCTCGCCGATCTACCAGCGCGCCGGCCTGCTCCAGTTCGGCCTGACCAATTCCCATCCGGACTTCACCAAGACCGGCGACTTCATCTGGAGCAATTCGGTCAGCCAGGCCGAGGAGCAGCCGCTCAACGCCGCCTTCGCGGTCAAGCGCCTCGGCTTCAAGCGTATCGCGGTCCTGCACCTCAACACGGACTGGGGCCGCACCTCCAAGGATCACTTCGCCGCTGCCGCCAAGGAACTCGGCGCGGAGATCGTGGCCACCGAAGGCTATCTGCCGGAAGAGAAGGATTTCCGTTCGACGCTGGTGCGCGTGCGCGACGCCAACCCGAACGGGCTCTTCCTCGAATCCTACTATGCCGATGCGGCACTGATCGCGCGTCAGGCGCGTCAGACCGGGCTCACCGTGCCGATCGCAGCCGCGAGCTCGATCTATTCGCCGAAATTCGTCGAGCTCGGCGGTGACGCGGCCGAGGGCGTCTTCACCTCCTCGCGCTTCTTCCCCGAGGATCCGCGCCCGGAAGTCCAGGCCTTCGTCTCGGCCTTCAAGTCCAAGTACGGCAAGGAGCCGGACGCGTTCAATTCCTATGCCTACGACACGATGATCCTGTTCGGGCAGGTGCTGCGCGAGGCGCCGAATCTCGAGCGCAAGACGATCCGCGACACGCTCGCCAAGGTGAAGGACGTGCCGAGCGTGGTCTACGGCAAGGCGACCTTCGACACGCAGACGCGCCGTGTGCAAGGCGCGCGCAGCGCCGAGCTCGTCGTCAAGGGCGGCCGCTTCACGCTCTGGGACGGCAAGGCGACCAACTGAGCGTTTGAAATCCACCGGCGAGCCGCAGGCCCGCCGGAACGACCGCTTTTCACGGAAACGCGGGTCATCCCGGACAAGCGGCCTCAGCCGCGCCAATCCGGGATGACCTGCTGTTTTCGGCTCTAACGATCCGAAGAACCGACGCGCCCATGACCTCCTGGTTCGACCACACCATCAACGGCCTGATCATCGGCAATATCTACGGCCTACTGGCCGTGGGCCTGGCGCTGATCTTCGGCGTCAGCCGGCTGATCAACTTCGCGCATGGCTCGGTCTATGTGGTCGGCGCCTATGTCGGCTGGGTCGCGGTCTCGGTGCTGCAGACCCCCTTCCCGGTCACCCTCGTGCTGGTCGTGGCGCTGACCGCGGCACTTGGCATCGTGATCGAGCGTTTCGGCATCCGCCCGCTGGCGGACGCGCCGCGCATCGCGCCGCTGCTCGCGACGATCGGCCTGAGCTTCGTGCTCGACCAGACGGTGCAGATTCTGTTCAGCCCCGATCCGCGTTCGGTGCCGATGCAGGTGCCGAACTGGCGCATCGAGATCGGCGGCGGCTCGATCGGCCTGCTCGACCTCCTGATCGGCGGCATCGGCATCACGGCGGCGGCCTCGCTCTTCGCCTTCCTCAAGCTGACGAAGTGGGGCTGGGCCGTGCGCGCCACGGCGCTCGACCGCGATGCGGCGCGCGCCATGGGCGTCGATGTCGACAAGGTCAACCGCATCGTCTTCGCCATCGCCTCGGCGCTGGGCGGTGTCGGCGGCGTGCTGGTGGGCATGTATTACAACGTGATCACCCCGACGATGGGCTTCGAGGCGACGCTGAAGGGCATCGTGGCGGAGGTGGTCGGCGGCGTCGGCAACGTGCCGGGCGCTATCGTCGGCTCGCTGCTGCTCGGCCTGGTCGAGAGCTATGGCGTCGCCCTGCTCGGCACGAGCTACCGCAATCTCTTCGCCTTCGTCCTGCTGATCGCGATCCTGGTGCTGCGGCCGAACGGCCTCTTCGCCAGCCACCGCCAGCTTCCGCCCGAGCCGATGACCGGCACCTTCGTGGCGCCCAGCAAGCCGGTCCGGCTGCCGGTGCCGCTGGTCGCTGCGGCCGCGGCTCTCGCCATCGCCCTGCCCTTCCTGACCGAAAACGGCTATCTGATCCAGACGCTGACCAATGCTTGGCTCTATGCGCTGCTGGGGTTAAGCCTCACGCTCGTCGCCGGCACCAGCGGGCAGGTTTCGCTCGGCCATGCGGCGCTGCTGGCCATCGGTGGCTACACCTCGGCGCTGCTGGCCTTCAATCTCAACTGGCCGGTCTGGCTGACGCTGCTGATCGGCGGCTTCGCGGCGGCCGGCATTGGCACGCTCCTGGTCTCGCCGGCTTTCCGGCTGCGTGGCCACTACGTCTCGATCGCGACGCTCGGCATCGGCGAGATCGTGGCGCTGGTCATCCTGAACTGGGAGAGCGTGACGCGCGGGCCGATCGGCGTCGCCGGCATCCCGCCGCTCTCGCTCTTCGGCTACGACCTCTACGACACCAACGCGATCTACTGGTTCGCCTTCGCGCTGATGGCGGCGCTGGCGCTGCTGCAAGTGAGGTTGCTCGGCTCGCATCTCGGCCGCACGCTCAGGGCGGTGCGCGATGACGACGTGGCGGCGCGCTCCTTCGGCATCGGGCTCAAGCGCTACAAGGGGCTGGCCTTCGCCTTCGGCGGCTTCTTCGCCGGGATCAGCGGCGCGTTCACCGCGCATATGTACTCGTTCATCAACCACGAGACCTTCAACACGCAGATCTCGGTGCTGGCGCTCACCATCGCGATCCTCGGCGGCATGGGCAATGTCGGCGGCGCGATCCTGGGCTCGGTGGCACTGATCGGCCTGCCCGAAATCTTCCGCGTCGCCGCCGAGTACCGCATCCTGCTCTACGGTATCGCGCTCCTGCTGCTCGTCCGCTTCCGGCCGCAGGGCCTGCTCGGAACCGTCTGAGGAGAGCCGCTATGACCGCTTCCTTCCCTCTCCCCACCACTGAGGCCCCCCGCCCACTGCTCGAAGCGCGCGGGCTAGTCCGGCGCTTCGGCGGGCTCACCGCCGTCGGCGGCGTCGATCTTTCGATTTCCCAGGGCGAGCTCGTCAGCGTCATCGGCCCCAACGGCGCCGGCAAGACCACCGCCTTCAACCTGATCAGTGGCCTCGACCGCCCCGACGAGGGCTCGATCCGCTTCGACGACATCGACATCACCGGCAGATCGCCGGAGGCCGTGCATGCCGCCGGCCTCTCACGGACCTTCCAGCATGGCCGCGTCTTCGCCAATCTCAGCGTCGCGGACAATGTGCTGGTCGGCGCTCATCGCAGACTGAAGGCCGTCAAGCCCGCCTGGCCGATCATCGGCCCGGTGGCGGAGCTGGCGCTGGCGCTGATCCGCCCGCCTTCCGTCAAGGCCGAGGAGGCGGCGCTGCGCGAAGAGGTTCGCGAGATCCTGGCGATCTTCGGCGAGCGGCTGCTGCCACGCATCGACCAGCCGGCCTACAGCCTGTCCTACGCCAATCGCCGGCGCGTCGAGATCGCGCGCGCCCTGGCTTCGCGGCCGAAGCTGCTGCTGCTCGACGAGCCGACCGCCGGCATGAACCAGACCGAGACGGCCGAGATGCTGGAAATCATCGCGGACCTGAAGGCACGCGGCCAGACCATCCTGCTGATCGAGCACAAGCTCGACATGGTGATGCGCCTCTCCGACCGCGTCATCGTGCTCGACGACGGCAAGAAGATCGCCGAGGGCGCGCCGCTCGTCGTGCGCAACGATCCGGCGGTGATCGAGGCCTATCTCGGCCATGGCGGCGTGGGCGCTGCAGCGGATCCGGCTGCCCCAGCGGGCCCGGCTTCCGACCAGCCCGTCCGCCTCTCCGCCTGAAGGGCGAACCGATGACGAACACGACAGACAACCCGATCCTCGAACTCGACGCGATCGACACCTTCTACGGCCCGGTTCAGGCCCATTTCGGGCTCTCGCTGCATGTCGGCAAGGGTGAGATCGTCAGCCTGCTCGGCGGCAATGCCAGCGGCAAGTCGACGACGATGAAGATCATCCTCGGGCTGGTGAAGCCCGCCGCGGGCGATGTGCGCGTCGACGGCGTCTCGACCTTGAAGCTCAAGACGCCGGAAATCGTGCGGCTTGGCGTCGGTACGGTGCCGGAAGCACGCCGCCTCTTCGGGGCGATGAGCGTACGCGAAAACCTGCTGATGGGCGCCTTCATCCGCAACGACAAGGACGGCATCGCCGCCGATCTCGAGCGCGTGCTGACGCTCTTCCCGCGCGTCGGGCAGCGGCTCAACCAGCAGGCCGGCACGCTCTCCGGCGGCGAGCAGCAGATGGTGGCGATGGCGCGCGCCCTGATGGGCCGGCCGCGCGTCGTCATCATGGACGAGCCGACCATGGGCCTCTCCCCGCTCTGGGTCGAACGCGTCCTCGAACTCATCCGCGACATCAACGGCCAGGGCGTCGCGATTTTCATGGTCGAGCAGAATGCGAGCCTGGCGCTGCAGATCGCCCATCGTGGTTATGTGCTGCAGACCGGACGCATCGTGCTCGAAGGCAAGGCCGCCGATCTCCTGGTCGATACGAGGATCAGGGATGCCTATCTCGGCGGCGCGGAGGCAGCATGAGCAAGCAGAACCTACGCATCGACCACGCGGTCATCGTCACCGACAATCTCGACCGTACCATCGCCGAATGGCGCGGGCGCGGCTTCACGGTGGAACCCGGCGGCACGCATCCGCGCGGCAGCATCAACGCGCTCGTCCTGTTCCCGGACGGCGCCTATATCGAGATCATCGCCTTCCCCGTGCCGCAGCAGGATTTCTTCTGGTGGCGCGTGCTCCAGAGCGACGGGCCCGGCCCGATCGACCTCGCCTTGCTGCCGGAGGACCTCGATTCCGTGCTGGTGCAGGCCGGCGAGGCGCAGCTCGGCTACGAGCCCCCGCAGGATGGCGGCCGCAAGCGGCCCGATGGCGAAACGCTGATCTGGCGCACCGCGCGCCCCGAGCAGACCGACCTGCCCTTCTTCTGCTTCGACGTGACGAAGCGGGATCTGCGCGTTCCGGCGGCCCCGCGCCATGCCAATGGCGCGACCGGCTTCTCCGGCATCAGCATTGCGGTCGACGACCTCGAAGCCTCGGTCCGGCGCTGGGAAGCGCTGACGGGCAAGTCGGCCACCTTTGCCGGCCCCCTGCCGGGACTCGATGCGGTCGCCGCCTTCCTCGATATCGGCCCGACGCGCCTCACCCTGCTCACACCGGAACAGCCCGGCGTCGGCAAGGTGGCCGAGCGCCTCGCCCGTCGCGGCCAGGGGCTGTTCGGCCTGTCGTTCGCCGGTGTCGGCACCGCCTCCCAGTCCAGCACGCAGCCGGCCTCGCAGTTGGCCGCGGCAGGCGCCTGAAAGGTCACGTATAGCGATGAGCAGCGAGAAACGCCTCGGCTTCTTCACCCGCCTCCTCGACGACGCATCGGCAGCCGACCGCTACCGCTTCGCCGCCGAGCAGATCGTCCATGCCGAGCGGCACGGGTTCGATAGCGCCTGGATCGCGCAGCACCATTTCCATCGCGACGAGGGCGGCCTGCCCTCGCCCCTGCCCTTCCTGGCCTATGTCGCGGCCCGCACCAGCCGGATCCGGCTCGGCACCGGCATCATCATCCTGCCGATGGAAGACCCGGTCCGGGCGGCCGAGGACACCGTCGTAGTCGACCTGCTCTCGGGCGGGCGGCTCGAAGTCGGCCTCGGCACGGGCGCGACGCCTGAATCCTTCCTAGCCTTCGGCATCGAGAAGGAGCAGCGCACCGAGGTCTTCGCGCAGAAGCTCGCCAAGCTGCACGAAGCCTGGAGCGGCGCGGCGCTCGGCCATGACGAGAACCGGCTCTATCCGGAGGCAGGCACGCTGCCCAAGCGCACATGGCACGCCACCTTCTCGGTCGCGGGCGCCGAGCGGATCGGCAAGGCCGGCGCCGGCCTGATGCTCTCGCGCACCCAGCCACGCAGTGCCGAGGCGCCACAGGCGACGCTGAACGAGATCCAGCATCCGATCGTCGATGCCTATCTCGCCAACCTGCCGAAGGGCGTCGAGCCACGCATCATGGCATCGCGCTCGCTCTTCGTCGCCGACGACCGGGACGAGGCGCTGAGGCTCGCCGAGATCGGCCTCAACCGCGTGCTCGAACGCTTCATTGCCAGCGGCCATCGCATCGCCGACCGCAGCCTGGAGGGGCTGATCCGCTCGCTGGACACCCATGTCGGCGCGCCCGAGGACGTCATCGCCTCGCTCGCCGCCGACACGGTGATCCCGCGCGCCACCGACGTGGTCTTCCAGGTCCACTCGGTCGACCCGCCCCATCCACAGATCCTGCGCTCGATCGAGCTCACCGCCGAGCAGGTCGCGCCAGCGCTCGGCTGGAAAACGTCCCGGCCCCGGCCGGTCGCCATCAACGCGTGAGGTTGTGCCCATGACTCAAACCACCGACGTCCTCGACGGCCTCGCCGGCGTCGCCCCCGGCTCGGCCCTCGACACGCTGCGGCGCGAGCGCCCGCAGACGCGGGACAATGTTCAGGCGAGCTATGCTGCCCTGTTCGAAGCCCCCGACGAGACCGGCATCGCCCAGAGCGACCGGCTGGCTGTCGCGAGCTTCGTCGCGCTGCTGCATGGCGGCCCGGCCGCGGAGTACTATCTTGGCCTGCTCGAAGCGGAACCGGAGGGAGGCAAGCTCGCCGGGCTCATCCGCAGGCAGGCGGAACGGGGCGCGACCAAGGGCCCCTATGGCGCGTACCCGCCGGGGCCGCTGTCGCGGGAGGATGTGGCCGGACCGATCTTCAAGGTCGAGGCCGCAGACCGTGCCGCGCTGGGTGAGCGCCTCACCACCGCGCTCGAACACACGCACCAGCTCGTCTTCCACCTGCGCGATGCGAAGGAAAGCGACTTTGCCCCGCTCAAGGCCGCCGGCTGGAGCACGTCGGCCATCGTGACGCTCTCGCAGATCGTCGCCTATCTCTCCTTCCAGATCCGCGCCGCGCATGGTCTGCAGGTTCTTGGCCTGCACGCGCTCGGCGTCTGACACGCGATCACGGAGCACCCCTATGAGCAGCACCACGCTCGACCGCCCGGCCAAGACCGCGCCGAACGCCTTCACCCAGGCCGAACTCGGCTGGAATGCCTGGCTCGATCCGGTTCCCGAGGAGGCTCTGACCGAGCGCCAGAAGGAAGGTCTGGTCGATATCGCCCGCGCCAAGAGCCCGTACTTCCGGCTTCTGGCGCATGATCCGGACATCCTCAGGGCCCGCACCCTTGCGGACAAGGACATCTTCTACAACACGCGCTCCGGCCTGGGCCGCGCGGAACGGGAGTTGGCGGCGGCAGCGGCCTCGCGCAGCAATGGCTGCATCTATTGCGCCTCGGTCCATGCCCGCTTCGCCAGCACCTTCTCGAAGCGGCGCGAGGATGTGCAGCGCCTGCTCGACGAGGGCACCGGCGTCGATATCGACCCGCTCTGGAACGCCGTGATCGAGGCCTCGGTCGCGCTTACCGCGACGCCGATCGCCTTCGGGCCCGAGCATGTCCGCAAGCTGCGCGATCTCGGCCTCGACGATCTCGCCATCTCGGACGTCATCCACGCCGCCGCGTTCTTCAACTGGGCGAACAGGCTCATGCTTTCGCTCGGCGAGCCGGAGATCGGCTGAGCCTCGCGCACCAAGGTCGGAACCGCGCCGCCCGGCGCCACGTTTCAGAGGGCGGGACAGCATCGTCCCGCCCGAAACGTTTCAGCCCGACCTTGAGAGTAGCGGGGAGACTTGTGGCATGGCCGAATCCCCGCCTCCGTCCGAGCGCTCGCGCATGCGGCAGTTCTTCCGTATCGCGTTGCGCTTCTGGCGCGGACCGACACGCTGGCGCGCCTGGTGGCTGACCGCAGCCGTGCTTCTCTTCATTGCGGCGCAGATCGCGAGCGCCGTCGGCATCAACCGCTGGAACCGCTGGTTCTTCGACGCACTCGAGCAGCGCGATGTCGGCGCCGTCTGGGCGGTGACCGGCTGGCTGCCGTTCCTGCTGGTGGCCTCGGCCCTGTCGATGTCGGCGCTGGTGGTGAGCCGCATGCTGCTGCAGGCCCGCTGGCGCGAAAGCCTGACGCGGGGCCTCGCCGGCTGGTGGATCGCCGACCAGCGCTACTATCGCCTCGGCTTCCTGACCAAGGAGCTGACCGCCCCGGAATACCGCATCGCCGAGGATGTGCGGCTCGCCATCGAGCCACTGGTCGAGCTCGCCATCGGGCTGATCACCGCCTTCGTGACAGCGGCGACCTTCGCCGCGATCCTCTGGCAGGTCGCGGGTTCCGCCGAGGTCACGCTTGGGGGCACAACGATCGTGATCCCGAGCTACATGGCCTTCGCCGCGATCCTCTATGCGGCCATCGCCTCCTTCGCGGCCTATGTGGCGGGGCGCCCGCTGGTCGGGCTCGTCGCGCACAAGAACGAGATGGAAGCGCGCTTTCGGGCCGAGATGACAAGGCTACGCGAGAATGCCGAAAGCGTCGCGCTGATCCGTGGCGACGCCGACGAACGCAGCACCGTCATCGAGAACTATGGCAGCGTCGTCGCGGCCTGGCTGGCGATCACCCGCCGGCAGGGCGTCATCGCACTCGTGCTCAACAGCAACAGCGCGCTCTTCCCTGTCGTGCCGCTGCTGCTGATCGCGCCCAAGTTTCTTGCGGGGTCGGTGACGCTCGGCGCCGTGGTCCAGGTCGTCGCGGCCTTCAGCGCGGTGCAGGCGGCGCTGATCTGGTTCGTCGACAATGTCGTGCGGCTGGCGGAGTGGTTCGCCTCGGTGACACGCGTCGACGAGTTGATGGAGGAACTGGAGGCGCTCGATATCGGCACGATCATGGAGAAGGACACGCAGATAGAGATGGGCGAGAGCGAGGACGGCGCCGTCCATATCGAGAACCTCTCGCTCGCCCATAGCAACGGCCGCGTCGTCGTCGCCGACGCCACCGTCGAGATCCAGAACGGCGCCAAGGTGCTGATCGCAGGCGAGAGCGGCTCGGGCAAGAGCACGCTGATCCGCGCGCTGGCCGGGCTCTGGCCCTGGGGCTCGGGCCGCATCCTGCTGCCGCGCGACCAGTCGGTCGCCTTCGTGCCGCAGAAGCCCTATCTGCCGCGCGGCACGCTGCATTCGATCCTGCTCTATCCGGATTCAGGCCGGGAGGTGGAGGAAAAGGTCATCCGGGAAGCGCTGGAGCGCTGCGGCCTCGGCTATCTCGCACGGCGCCTGAACGAGGAAGAGGAGGACTGGGACAAGATCCTGTCCGGCGGCGAGCGCCAGCGCGTCGCCTTCGCCCGGCTGCTGATCCAGAAGCCCGACATCATCATCATGGACGAGGCGACATCGGCCCTGGACGAGGGCAGCCAGGAGGCGCTGCTCAGCCTGTTCGAGGACGAGCTTGCCGAGGCCACGCTGATCAGCGTGGGCCACCGGCCGGGCCTGGAAGAATTCCACGACCAGAAGATCACGCTGGAACGCCGCCCGGCCGGCGCGCAGATGACCTCGCGCCCAATCGGCCGGTCGCTCTGGCGACTGTTCCGGAGCCGCAAGCCGGCCGGGCCAGACGAAACCAACCCGGATCAGGCGGCGTCGTAAGGCGTCATTCTCGGGCTTGCCCCGAGAATCTCAGGCAAGACGAGACACCCGAGCCTCCTTCGGCAGGAGATGCTCGAGGCAAGCCCGAGCATGACGGATCAGGCTCCCGCCGGCAGGTGCCGGATCGCGATCTCGCTGAACTCGAGCTCGGACCTGCCTTCCTGCTGGACGTCAATCTCGCCGTTGCGGACGTGGAAGCGGATGACGGTGGCACCCGCGCCGCGCCACTCGCTCGTCTCGCCGTCATCCTCGTAGAGCTCGCCGCTCGCGCCCTCGACGAGGCCGCAGACCAGGAGCTCGCGCTCATCGCCGATGCCGGAAGCAGAACCGAGCGGGATCAGCGCGCCGGCGCGGACGAAGACCGGCAGGCGCCCGAGCGGGGCCGCGACCGTCGCCATGCCCCCACCGGGGAAATGCCGGCCCTCATGCCAGTCGTACCAGCCGCCCTCATGCCCCGGCAGGTAGACGCTGCGCTCGCGCGCGCCCTCCTCCAGCACCGGCGCGACCAGCACGTCCGGCCCCAGCATGAAGGCATCATCCGTCTTCACGGCCTCGGCATCCTGCGGGAAGTCGTAGAGCAGCGGGCGCACGGCCGGTGTGCCATCGCGGCTGGCGCGCCACATCTGCGTGTAGAGATAGGGCATGAACCGATAGCGCAGCGAGATCGCCTCGCGCACCTGCGGCACCATCTCCGGATACATCCAGGGCAGGTTGACGACGCCGTCATCGTTCCACGAGTTCATCACCATCCGCGGCCAGAGGCTGCAGAACTCGTTGAAGCGCACGAAGAGCTCGGGGCCCGGCGCAGGCCCGTGGAAGCCGCCGACATCGTGACCGATGCTGAACATGCCGGACAGGCTCATATTGAGGCCTTGCGTCAGGTTGTAGCGCAGCGTCTTCCAGGCGGTCTCATTGTCGCCGGACCAGGTCTGGGCATAGCGCGAGATGCCGGCGCAGCCGCCGCGCGTGATCGCATATTGCCGTTTGCCGGGCTGGCGGGCGGCTTGCGCCTCATGCGAGAGCTTGGTCATCAGCAGCGCCTGGGCCGGGCGCGCCAGCGCCTGCCGGAAGGGGCGGCCGTCGCCGTTGCAGAGCGCGTCCTCGTCCCAGATCTCGTATTCGTTGTTGTCGTTCCAGACGGTCGCGAAGCCGGGATCGAGCAGCGCCGTCTCGATGCCGCGGCGCCACCAGGCGCGGCCTTCCGGATGGGTGAAGTCAATGTGGAAGCCGAGCCCGTCCCAGAACTGAGCGACCGCCGGCTCCCCGGTCTCGCCGTCGCGGACGAGGAAGCCGCCGTCCAGCGTCTCCTTGAGGCGGGGATGGTCATCGAGCAGGCAGGGCTTGAGGTTGGCGACCGGCATCATGCCAACATCCCGCAGCCGGCCGAGTGTCGCGGCTGGATCGGGGAACTTGTCGTGGTTCCAGTTGAAGGCGTAGCGACGGTGGCCGATCTGCGTATAGCCCGAGCCGAAGTGGAAGCTGTCGCAGGGGATGCGATGCTCCTCGCATTTGGCGATGAAGTCGCTGATGCGGGCGTCAGCGTCCGGCGCGTCGGCGATCGCCATCGAGGTGCAGGCGAAGCCGAAGGACCAGAGCGGCGCGAAGGCCTGCCCGCCAGTCAGCCAGGAGAAGCGGCGCACCACATCCGGCACGGTCGGGCCGGCGATGACGTAATAGTCGAGATCACCGTCGTCGGCCTGCCAGGAGCGGAAGAGACCGTGGTAGTTGTCCAGCGTGCAGCCGAAATCGACGCTGCCGGTCGAGAGGTTGTCATAGAACAGGCCATGCGCGCCCGCCGGCCCGTCGACGATGAAGAAGGGCAGCATCTTGTAGAGCGGGTCGGAAAGCTCGGCATCGAAGCCGCAGGGATCGACGGCATCGATGGCAAAGCGCCGGCCGGTCCGATCGAGAGGGCCGGCCTTGTCGCCGAGGCCGTAATGCCGCTCGGCATGGTCGCGCGCCATGAAATGGGCCAGCGCGCCGGTGCGCGGCGAGACGAGATAGGCCTGCGTCGTGCGATCCTGCAGGAAGGGCTTGTCCTCGCCGGCGCGGTGCCAGGCGATGGCGAAGGGCGAAAGCGTGATCTCGGCACAGAGGCTGGCAGTGGTGAGGGCCACCTTGTCGTCACTCGCCCTGATGCTCACGCGTGGGCAGGCGAAGCCGGAGAGATCGTCACGCGGGCGCCCTGCATAGGGTGGCTCCAGCCCGCCGGGCGCGACCGACCAGCCGCGGTCGAGCCGATAGCCCTCGGTCGGCTTCAAAGTCACCCGGCCGATATCGCCTTCGAGGATGCGCACGGTCAGGGTGTGGCCGAGCCCGAGGTCGAACAAGGCGGCCTCGCCATCGCGGCCGAGATAGCGGCCTTGCGTCAGGGCTTTCATGGAATTTCTCTCGGCACTCTCAGGACCGGATCGCCCGGCCGGCTTCATCGAACAGGTGCAGGCTCTGCTGCGGGAAGGCGAGCGCGACGGTGCTGCCGCGCTCATGCTCGCTCTGGCCGTCGAGCCGGAGCGTGATCTGCGGCAGCCCGGCGGCCGTCCCGTAGAGATAGCTTTCGCCGCCCAGCCGCTCGACGAGCTCAATGGCGAACGGCAGACCCTGGCCGGCAGGCGCCAGCGCCAGATGCTCGGGCCGGATGCCGGCCGTGACCGCGCTGCCAGCGGCGAGGCTCCCGGTCGCGCAGGCGATCTCGTGGGCGCCCTCGCCCAGCGCGACGGTCCCCGCCCGCACGACACGACCGGGCAGCAGGTTCATGCGCGGCGAGCCGATGAAGCCGGCAACGAAGAGGTTGTCGGGGCGGTTGTAGAGTTCGAGCGGCGTGCCGACCTGCTCGATCTTCCCGCCTTGCAGCACCACGATGCGGTTGGCGAGCGTCATCGCCTCGACCTGATCGTGGGTGACGTAGATCATCGTGCCGCCGATCTCGGCATGGAGGGCGGCGAGTTCCTTGCGGGTCGCGACGCGCAATTCGGCATCGAGGTTCGAAAGCGGCTCATCGAAGAGGAAGATCTTGGGATCGCGAACGATGGCCCGGCCGATGGCGACGCGCTGGCGCTGACCGCCGGAGAGCGCCTTGGGCTTGCGTTCCAGGTAGTCGGTGAGGCGCAACATGGTGGCGGCGCGCCTGACGCGCTTGTCGATCTCGTCGCGCTTGAAGCCCATGTTCTCCAGCGCGAAGGCCATGTTCGCGTAGACGCTCATATGCGGATAGAGCGCATAGGACTGGAACACCATGGCGAGCCCACGCTCGGAGGCCGGCAGATCGGTAACGTCGGCGCCGTCGATGGCGATCGAGCCGCCGCCGATCTCCTCCAGCCCCGCGATCGAGCGCAGCAGGGTCGATTTCCCGCAGCCGGAGGGGCCGACGAAGACGACGAATTCGCCGTCCGCAACGTCGAGATCGATGCCGTGCAGCACCGTCGCCGAGCCATAGGCCTTGCGAACGCCGGAGAGCTTCAGTTCGGCCATGGGAAACCCGTTCCGCTCATTTCATGCCCGTGTTGGCGATGCCTGTGGTGATGAAGCGCTGCAGGAAGACGAAGACGAGCGCGACCGGCAGAAGCGTCACCACCGTCATGGCCAGCAGATAGTGCCACTGCGTCTGCAGCTCGCCCTGGAAGGCGTTGAGGCCGATCTGCAGCGTGTAGGCCTCCGTCTTGGTGAGGACGGCGAGCGGCCAGAGGAACTCGTTCCAGCGCCACATGATCGAGAAGATCGCCAGCACCGCCAGCGCCGGCATGGCGAGCGGCATGACGATGCGCCAGTAGATCTGCCACTCCGAGGCCTTGTCCATGCGCGCGGCCTCGATCAGGTCGCGCGGAAGGGTCAGCATGTATTGCCTGAGCAGGAAGACGCCGGTCGGCGTCGCGGCACCAGGCAGGATTACCGCCCAGAGCGAATTGACGAGGCCCAGCTTGGTGACGACGAGGTAGACAGGCACGAGGATGATGGTGATCGGGATCATCAGCGTGCCGATCACCAACAGCATCACCGCCGTCTTGCCACGGAACTCGTAGATCGAGAGCGCATAGGCCGCCATCGAGTTGATGATCAGCGTGATGATCGTCGCGACGATGGTGACGAAGACCGAGTTCCAGAGGAAGCGCGTGAAGGCGAAGCGCTCCAGGGGCTCGGTGTAGTTCTCGGTGGCGAGCCTGAACTGGCGCACCGGCGTGCGCTTGTCTATCGGCACGCGGATGATCTCGCCCGGATTGGCCGGGTCCACCATCTGTGCCTGGATGCCGATGCGGCGGAGCTGCGCCAGCGCGCGCGTCGACCCGTCCGGCATTGTGACTTCGTAGAGCGGCAGCTTCTGACTCTGGCCGGGCACCGCGACCTCTCGCTGCGACATCGGCAGCAGCGAGGGCGGGAATTCGAGCAGTCCGGCCTGGGTCTTGAAGGAAGACAGGCCCAGCCAGAGCACCGGGCCGAACATCAGCACGACACCGAGCGAGAGATAGGCATAGGCCGCCATATCGGTCCAATGCCAGCGGCCGGGCCTGCGGCGGGCCGTCATCATGCGGGCTGCGAGGCTCATGCCGCCCCCTTGCGCCGGCTCGCGGCGAGCTGGGCCAGCGTCAGCGCGAAGAGCACGATGCCGAGCACGACGGAGGCCGCGGCTGCCAGCCCGAAATTCTGGACCTGGTTCGCGAAGGCGGTCTCGTAGATGTAGTGCACGATCATCAGCGTGGCGGTGCCGGGCCCGCCGCCGGTGAGCACGAAGACCTCATCGAAGGTCTGCACGCCGCGGATCAGCGCCAGCACGATCACCACGACCATGTTCGGCCAGAGCAGCGGCAAGGTGATGCGCCAGAACACACGCCAGCGCGGCGTCGCGTCCATCTCGGCCGCCTCGTAGAGATCGGCGGGAATCGCCTGCAGACCCGCGAGCAGGATCAGCGTGTAGCAGCCCATATGGGCCCAGATCGAGACGAAGACGACCCAGAACATCGCCCACGACGGATCGACCAGGAACAGGATGCGCTCGCCGCCGAGCGAGGTGATCGCGGCATTGAGCAGCCCGTCGCGCTGGAGGATCCATTTCCAGGTCAGCGCCACCACGACCGGCGAGAGCAGCACCGGGAAGAAATAGACCGCCCGGAAGAAGCCGCGCGCGCGGATCTTCATGTTCAGCACCACGGCTGTCAGCAGCGAGAACAGCACCATCGCCGTGACCTGGAAGACGGTGAAGCGGGCGGTGTTGTAGACGCCGCGCCAGAAATGATCCTCGCGACAGGAGGACGGATCGAGGAAGGAGGCGCAGTCGAAGAGATAGGCGTATTGCTGCGCCCCGACGAAGGGGCGCTCGGAAGGGAAGAGCCCTGCCCCACCCGTCACCGAGAAGACGAAGTTGATGACGAGCGGCAGGAAGACGAAGAGCGAGAAGAAGCCGAGATTGGGCAGCAGGAAGACATAGGCCATCCGCCGCTCGCCGACGGCGCGCTGCAGCGCGCGCATCGGCCAATCGACAAGGCGCATCAGGAGCGCGAGCGGCGCGGCCAGGAGGCCGGCCACGGGGCCGGCGGCATCCGCGCCCCGAGGGCGCGGGTCTGTCTCGGCCGCGGCCATGCGTCCTACTTCTTACGCTCGGCGATCTGTTGGGCGATGTCCGACTCGATGCGCTTGAACGCCTCGTCGAGCGTGCCCTCGCCCGAGATCGCCTGGCCGAGCCGGCTGATCGTCGCGTTGAAGATGATGCGATTGTTGACGTAGCCCTGCAGCTTGTAGGCGACCGGGGAGAGCTGCGCCACCTGATCCGAGAAGACCTTGAGCGCGGCCTTGGCCGGTCCGCTCGCGCCCTGATAGTCGAGCCCCTTGGCGGCGATGCCGAGATGGCCCGGCACGAAGAGCGAGCGGGCATAGAACTCGCTCAGCACAGGCTCGCTCGCCAGATAGTCCATCACCTTGGCGACGGCTTCCGGGCTCTTCGTCGTCTTGATCGCGACGAGCCCCGCGCCGCCCGGCATGCCCGAGCAGACGCCGACGCTGCCGCAGGGAGCCGGCACGGCGATCCAATCGAAGGCGTCGCCGACGGTCTTGTCGAACTGAGCGATCTGCCAGGAGCCGGACTGGTACATCACGACCTGGGCGTTCTTGAACTCGTCATTGGCGCCGCGATAGGCGGTGCCCGAGACCGAGCCCCAGAGCTCCTTCTTCATCACGCCGTTGTTGTGCCAGTCGTAGACGAGCTTGGCGCCGCGCTTGAAGCCCTCGTCGATCACGGCCGGCTCGCCCTTCTCGTCGAAGACCTTCGCGCCTTCCGAGATCGCGACCGAGAAGAAGCGGTGGCCGGAGCGGTCCATCGCCAGCGGGAATGGCGCCTGCGCCTTGGCGGCGACGTCCTTCACCGCCTTGCCCCACTCCTCCCAGGTCGCCTTGGCGCCCGGCATGGCAATGCCGGACTGCTCGAACAGCGTCTTGTTGACGAAGGGGCCGGAGACGGTGAGCTGCGTCATGAAGCCGGTGATGGCGCTGGAATCACCTTCGGGGCGCATCCAGGGCAGGAACGGCCCGAAATTCTTCTCCCAGTAACTCGCATCCTTGAGATAGGGCCGCAGATCGAGCGCATAGCGCGCGACGCCGCCGAGATCGACCACGCGAGCGATGTCCGGCCCCTGCCCCGAAGCGAGCTGAACGGGGAGATTCTCGGTGATCGCCTTGTAGGGCACCTGGTCGAGCACGACCTTGATGTCCTTGTTCTGCGCTTCGAAGCGCTTCAACAGGTCGGAGACGACCTCGCCCTCGTTCCCGTCGGAATACCAGGCGATGCGCACCGTGGTCTGGGCCTGGGCGAAACCGCTCCAGGCAAGGCCAGCCGCCAAAGCGGCCGCGGAAATCCAGTGCTTCCTCTGCATCAACGTCTCCATCCCTGTTCGGCGACGCCTCGGCGGGCGTCTTGACATCCACTAAGGCAAACGTTTGCCTTACTTGTCAACCGGCCGGCCAGGCGGCATTGCTGCATTAGCCGGCTTTGGATTTTCCTGTCGGCCGCGGCCGTTCACGAAACGCCGGAGGAGGATGATGACGGCCAAGGCGGCCAAAATCGCGGCAACGGCACAGGCGAAGCCTGCGAAAGCGGCGCACCGCGCGGCTTCGCTCGCGACCGTTGCCCGCGAGGCGGGCGTCTCGGTCGCGACGGTTTCGCGCATCGTCAACGGCAAGCGCGGGCGAGCCTCGACTGAGACCGTCGCGCGGGTCGAAGCCGCCATAGACCGGCTGGGCTACCGGCCGAATCCCGTGGGGCGAGCACTCAAACGCCGCGCCAGCCGCGTGGTGGCGATGCTGGCGCCCAATCTCGACAATCCAGCGATGGCGGCGATCGCGGTCTCGACGGAAGCGGCGCTGCGCGATGCCGGCTTTGTCATGATCCTCTGCGACACCCATGACCGCGCCGATCTGCAGGACGATTATCTGCGCGCCATGCGCGACCAGTTCGTCGCCGGTTACGTCATGGTCGGCGCCGTGCGCAGCCCCGGCCTCGCCGAGGCCGTGAGGCGGCACGACCCGATGGTCTTCGTCGCGCGGCGCAACCCGCTGGGTGGCGGCGCCTATGTCGGCATCGACAACCGGAAGGCCGGCGCCGACGCCGCCGACTATCTGCTGGCGGCCGGCGTCCGGCAGCCCGCGGTGCTGATGGCCGCGCAGAACGCCTCCAGCACGGCCGAGCGCGCCGAGGGCTTCATCGAGCGGCTCGCCGCGCGCGGCGTGCCCGCCGAGGAGATCCGGCGCGGCAGCGCTCCCGGCCTCTCCCATATCGAGCTCGGCTATGCCGCCGCGCGGAATCTCGTGGAAGCCGGCGGCTGGCCGGACGGCGTGCTCTGCGTCAGCGACATGATCGCCTATGGCGCCTATCGCCTGGCGGCGGAGAGCGGCATCGCCATCCCCGGTCGCTGCACGCTGATCGGCATCGACGGCAACGCCATCAACCGCTGGATCGCGCCCTGGCTGACCTCGATCCGCATCCCCTATGAGAGCTTCGGCCAGTATGTGGTGGCGCAGCTCACCGCGCTCTGGGGCGGGGATGCGGCGCATACCGTCAGTGTGCCGCACCATCCGCCTGCGCCGATCGAGAGCGTCGGCGGCTGAGCTTCGCGGTCGCCGCGGCGATTGGAAGAAGCGGTAACCAAGCGAGCGGCTTCCCGCTGCCGGACGCCGGCTTCGATGCTATTTTCGAAGACCGACAACGTCTCCCTGATGGAGGACCCATGGCTGCGACGACGAAAGACCGGCTGGCGGGCGACATCGAGACGCTGCGCGCCGACGTGCTCAAGGCCGGTGTGCTCAACGCCAAGGCCCTGCAGGAGAGCGCCGAGCTGCATGTTGCGCGGCTCCACGACACGGCGGAGGCCACCCCTGCCCTGCAGGACGCCTCTTTCCAGGTGGTGACCAGCGTGATCGCCTTCGCACGTCTGCTCTACGGCCAGGCAGCAATCGCCGAATCGGAGAAGGCGCGCCGCGAGGCTCTTATCGCGATCGACCAGCTGGCGGCCGTGCTCGGCCACGCCGGATGGCGCGCGGACAGTCCGCTGCCGGCCTGAACCCGGCCTGCAGCGATGCTCCCAGCACGCGTTTGGCGTCAGGCGGGCGGGAGCCGCAAGCGGCTATCCACACCGGTGAAGAAAGCCGGCTGAAGTGACTGGACAGGCCAGACGACAGCCTCTATATCGCCCCCACCAACACGGGCGGCGCAAGACGCCCCCGCGGCGCCCAGGTAGCTCAGTTGGTAGAGCATGCGACTGAAAATCGCAGTGTCGGTGGTTCGATTCCGCCCCTGGGCACCATTCATTTCCCCAAAGACTGAAATCACTTAGCTTTTTCGGCCGATTTTTCCCACCGGGCACAACCGGCTTGGAAAAGTGGGAAACATCCGTTCAGGCTTCGTCCTCTTCGCGGCTCTCGTCCTCCTCGATGTCGAGGTCTTCGATGCCGTCGAGATCGCCTAGATCGAGGTAACGCATTCCGGCCTGCGCAAGCTTCTTGCGGCGGGCCTTTTTCGTATAGAGCGCCGCCTGCTTGGGGCTCTCCCAGCCGTAGATCGACATGAGCATGTGTTCGGTCGCGCCGTTCTCCGCGGCAATCGTCGCGCCCGCCTTGCGAAGGCCGTGCGCCCGGCCGGGCACGCCGGCCTCGACGCAGCGCTCGCGGAACCAGTTGCCGAATCCGTCGGGGGTGAATGGCCGGTCGAACTCAGTGACGAGGAAGGTCATATTGCCGAGCTGCGACGCCGCGATGATGCGATCGAGCACCGACAGCAGCGGAAGCTGTCGGAACTTCGGCTTGCGCTCGCGGCCCTTGAACTCGGTGAAGTGCAGCCAGCCGTCGCGCCGCATCTGCCGGCCGAGCTTAATCACGTCTGATCGGCGCACACCGGTGAAGAGCAGCAAGCCGAGCGCGAGATGGGCCTTCGTGCCCATGGGATGGCGCTTGGCGAACTGGCGCACCTCGTCGATCGTCCAGGTATGGAAGCCCTCGCCCTTGCCTTTGAAGTAAGGCACGTCTCGCGCGAGGTTGCTCTTGGCGAGGGCGACGTTGGGCTGCGTCGCCCAGGCGAAGACCTGGCGCAGCGCCTTGACGCGGCTGTTGGCCGCCTCCGGCAGCAGCGCCTTGCGATCCCGCAGGACATAGATGGCGGCGAGGTCGAAGCGCTCGATCGGCATGTCGGCGAAGGACTTCGACGATCCCGGCTTCAGCGCCTCGTCCCAGGTGTGCTCGAGGATCTGGCGGCGTACATGCCGGGTCCGGTCGCCGAGCTGGAGGTATTCGGCGCACTCGGCCATGTAGCGTGCGCCGCCCGTGGCGGCGCTGACGTGAGCCGCTGCAGCGTCGTTCTGGAATGGGCGGACGGGAGTTTCACCTTCGCCCTTCCGCTGGCGCAGCTCGAGGAGTTGCAGACCATCTGCGACGCCGGGCCGATGCTCATCGCCCAACGGCTGGAGCATGGGCTCTGGACCTCGAAAGAGGTCTATCACACGCTGCGTCTCGGCCTGATCGGCGGCGGCATGGCGCCCGCCGACGCGCTGCGCAAGACGCGGCTCTACGTGCTGGAGCGGCCCTGGCTGGAGAATGTGCTGCCGGCTCTCACCGTCCTTCAGGCGGTTCTTGTCGGCAAGCCCGACGAGCCGGTGGGAAAATCGCAGGCGGACGGGGAAGCGAGCGACCCGCCCGCCCGAACGGAAAGCTCGACTTCCGAGAGTTCTACGGCCTCGGCGTCGTAATGGGCTTCACGCCGGCGCAGGTCGGCGAGATGTCGCTCTGGCAATTCATGGCCTGCGCCGATGGCTGGGCGCGATCGAATTCGCCGGAGGCGGCAAAGCGTTCGAACGACGACGAGTTTGCCGGGATCGATGACTTCCTCGACGCGGCGCCAGAGTATCTGCACTAGGGCTGCTGCTTCTTCGATAGCAGCTTGGTGATGCCGTCAGCATCGAGTGGCTTCGCGAGGCTCAAGGCAGCGATATCCTGCATGAGGGCTTCGGCATTCACGCGGCAGCGGATTTCATCCGCGGCTTGAAGCCGCGAGCCGTTCACAACGACGCCCGCGAACGCGCCGAGCGCCGCCAGCATTCCGATAGCAATCGTCTTCTTCATTCTGACCTCCGTCGGGAGCCAATATGGCTGGTTCTGATCTCGTCATCTCGGTCGGCGCGAACATCGAGCAACTGGAGCGGCAGCTCAAGGCGTCCGCCAAGGTTGCCGAGCAGGCTGCCGATGATATCGAGGCCAAGTTCAAGAAGGCCAACCCGACGATCTCGACCTCGGCTCTGTCGGGGGCGCTCAAGGGTTTCGCCGCGGCATTCACTCTGGACCGGGTCATCCGTGGTCTGGCCGATGCGAATGCGGAGCTTGTCCGGATCGGTGAGACGGCGAAGCGTGTCGGGCTCGATCTTCAGCGCTTTCAGGAGCTTCAGTTCGCCGGCCGTGGCAACGGGCTGAGCAGCAAGGATTTCGGAACCGGCTTGGAAGGGCTGGCCGAGAAACTGAATGAGGCCCGCCAGTCCGAGAACGATCTGTCGAAGCTGTTCGCCGACAACAACATCAAGCTCAAGGATCGCAAGGGCGAGGTCATCGGCATCAATGATGCGCTCGGCCAGGTCGCCAATCTCGTCCGCGGCGCGGCGTCGGAGTTCGACAAGATCAAGATTGCCGAGGCCGTTGGCCTGAGCCGTGAATGGGTTCCTCTCCTTGAGCAGGGGGCGGAAGCCATGAACCGGCAGGCCAGCGCCGCGCAGGCCGCCGGCGCGGTCATCGATACGGCCGTCATCCAGAAGGCCAAGGACTTCGAACGCGATTGGACCTTGGCGGTCGACCGCTGGGCAACCGCCTTCAAGGCGAACGCCGGCGCGATCATCGGCTTGATCGACACGATCATCGGCAAGGCCGGCGATCTCTTCGCTGGACTGGACCGATACGCGAAGGGGCTTTCGGCGAAGGCAGATCTTGAGCAGAACGGAGCTGCAGGCGCCAGCCGCAGCACGGTTGAATATGCGCAGCGCGAGTTCCAGAAAACCGGCGCGGCGCTGCCGAAGGAACTGCAGGATCGTCTCGACCAGTTGAACGAGCAGGACAGGGAATCGTCCAGGGCCTCCCGTTCCGGCGCTGGGAACTCTCTCGTGGCGACCGTCAGGGGGAAGGCAACCGACACGTCCTCGCTCTTCAACAAGGGCGGTGGTGGCTCCTCTGGCCAGTCCGACGAGGAGAAGGCGCAGGAGCGTCTAGACCGCTATATCGAGAGCCTCGCCCGCCAGCGCGACGTGATGGAAGCGGAGATCGCGACCTTCGGCCGGAGCAATGCCGAGGAGAAGGCGGCGGTCGAGATCGCGAAGGCGCAGGTCGATCTCGACAAGCTCAGCGCGGACGAGAAGGCGAACTACATCGCCAAGTTGACCGAGGAGGTCAGCAAGAACGAGGAGGTCCGCGCCTCGAAAGAGCGGCTGCAGAATGCCCAGAAGGGGCTGAACGACGCGCAGCGCTATTTCGGTGATGCCGCGATCGACGCGCTGGAAGACCTGATCGTCAACGGTGCCAAGGCCGAGGATGTGGTGAAGCGCCTCGCCTCCTCGCTGGCCAAGGCAGCGCTGCAGGCGGCGCTGATGGGCTCGGGGCCGCTTGCCGGGATCTTTGGAACGGCTGGCACCGGCGGCAACGTGGGCGGATTGTTCGGCGCGCTCTTCGGCCGCGCCACGGGCGGTTCCGTCAACGCCGGCCAGGCCTATCGCGTCGGCGAGCGCGGCCCGGAAACTTTCGTGCCGACGAGCCCTGGCCGGATCGTGCCGGCGGCGCGCGGCGGCGGCGGAATCGTCGTCAACGTCCAGAACAACACGCCCGCCCAGGTCGAGACCAAGCCGCGTTCCGATGGCGGGTTCGACATGGTGATCCGGCAGGTCGAGGGGGCGATCGCCCAGCGCTTCGTGCAGGGGCGCGGCGCCTTCTCGCAGGCCTATAGCGCCGTTTCGACCAACCGCCACCGCCGGGGCTGACACGATGGCGATTCCCGTCTGGCCGAGCCAGGTGCCGGCAACGCCGGTGCTCTCCGGCACGCAGGCCAGTGCCTCCTATGGCGAGCCGATCGTCAGCGAGACCGAGGGCGGGCCGGGGCTGATGCGGCCCCGCTCCGGCCCGCGCATGACCGAGTTCGGCTTCGTCAGCGTGCTCTGGACGCGGGCGCAGTGGGCGGCCTTCGAGCAGTTCGCCCGCGTCGACCTGGCGAAGGGCACCCTGCCCTTCCGCATGCCGGTCTTCCGGCCCGATGCCGGCGCCGTCAGCCGCGTCTGCCAGATCAAGGGCGCGCAATGGGCGACCGACATGTCGGCGGTCTCGCGCTTCCGCGTCTCCTTCACCCTGATCGTCTACAACTGGTGAGCCTGTGACCATCTCTGCTGCGCTGGCCGAAGCCTATGCCGCGAACGACGTCTCGGCCGATCTGCTGTTCACGATCGAGCTCAATCACATCACGATCGAGGCGCCGCTGCGCTTCGTCCAGGGGCGGCACGTCAAAGGCGTCTATGAGAGCGTGACGCTGCCGGTTCCGGGCGACCCGGCCGCCGTCTTCACGGTCGTCGACTTCTCCTGCCAGTTGCCGGGACAGGAGGAAGGCGGCACGACGCAGGCGCGTCTTCGGGTCGACAATGTCAGCCGCTATCTCCATGAGGCGCTGCGCGCCGCGGTTTCGGCGGATCAGCCTTACGATCTGATCTACCGCGAATATTCGACCAAGGATCCGAACCACCCGGAAATCTACACCGGGCTGCGCCTCGGCAAGGTCAAAGTTAGCGCGCTCTCGGCGACTGGCGATCTCTCCTATGAGGAGATCGAGATGCGCAACTTCCCGACGCGGACCTACGATCTCGTCACCTATCCGGCGCTCTATGGGCAGTGATCGCATGGACGCCGCGACCTTCGTCGCGAGCGTAATCGGCCGCGCTTACGAGCCCGCCGGGCTGCATTGCTGGGAGCTCGTGCGCCGCTGCCGGTTCGTCGTCTTCGGTGACGAGCTGCCGGCGGCGCTGACCGCGCCGTCCGACAAGCTGGCACTGGCCCGCGAGATGGCGAAGCGAGATCGTCACGCCGGCTGGGAGGCCGTGACCGAGCCATCACATGGCGCCGTCGTCTTCATGGCTCGCCGCGGCCATGGTCCATCGCGGGCCGCCATCCATGCCGGGATCTGGCTCGATCTCGACGGCGGGGGCGTGCTCCACACCGACAATCCGCATGGTGTCGTCTTCGAAACCCTGCCCGAACTCAACGCCCGCAACTGGGCCGAACCGAGCTTCTACGCCCCGATCCCATGAGCGCCATCCTCTTCCAGCGTTGCGACGGGAAGCCGGCCGGCTGCCCGCTCGATCTGCCGCGCACGCGCCGCCGGCTCTCGGCGCTCGTGCGCAAGCATGCCGATCATGCGCGCCCCTATATCGTCAGCGTGCATCGCCGGCGCGAGATGCTCGCTGTCACCGACGTGTCGGTCAGGCTGCGCAAGACATGGGCGAAGACCACGATCGGCCCGCGCGACACGGTGATCATCACCTATCTGCCGCGCGGTGGCGGCGGATCCTCAGGCGGGTCGAGCGCCGGCAAAGGCGCCTCGATCGGCTTGCTCGTCGCGGCGGTGGCGCTGGTCGCGCTCGGCCAGTTCTGGGCCATCGGCGCCATCAACGGAGCGCTCGGCCTGGCCGCTGCGAGCTCCGTCGGCGGAACGATCTGGGCCGGCGTCACGGCCGCCGCTATCGCCGGCGGCACCTATCTGACGTCGAAGGCGACGCAGGCGAAGGCGAACAAGACGGACGACCGGCCGGTCTATGGTGTTTCCGGCGGGGGCAACCTGCCGCGCTCGGGCGATCGCATCCCGGTCATCTATGGCCGCTGCTGGACGACGCCGGACCTGTCGCAGCCCGATTACACCACCTATGTCGGGGACGACAGCCAGACGCTCTACAAGCGGCTCACGATCGGGTGCGGGCGCTACGCGCTGAAGACGATCCGCGTCGCCGGTATCGTGATGTGGACGGCCACCGGCGGGCTGACGCCGCCCTTCACCGGCTCGGAGATCGAGCTGATCAATCCGGGGGCAACCTCGTCGCTGGTGCCCGGCCAGGTGGCCTCTGTCACGGCGGTCGGCAGCAACCAGTTGCCGAAGGTCGAGGATTTTCCGGACTACGCCGGCCCGTTCGAATTCGGCGCCAGCGCGCCGGAGCAGCAGACCATCCAGCTCGATTATTCCCTGCCGAGCGGCTGCTCCTGCGTCTTCAAGGGTGGCAAGTATGACGGCAAGCAATTCCCGACAAGTTGGGGTGTCGTGTTCGAGGCCGCCCCTTGCGATGAGGATGGCGAGCCGACCGGCCCGTTCTTCGTCATCCATTCCAATAGCGGCAACACTCTCACCACGCGACCGATGCGGTTCACGCAGTTCGCGACCCTGCCGGCGCCGGGGCATTACACCTTCCGGGCGCGCAATACCGGCGCCGCTGACGAGATCGAGGCTTTCGGCGGCACCGTGACCGTTACGAACACCGTCGTCTGGGAGGGGCTGCGCGCCCATATCCCGCAGGCGGCGGTGCGCCCCGGCATCACCGAACTGGCTATGAAGATCCATGCCGGGCCGGAGCTTTCCGTCACAAGCTTCGGCGATGTCGAGGTCGAGGTCTCGCGCTATCTGCCGACCTGGACCGGATCAAGCTGGGTGGAATTCGAGACGGATAAGGCGGCCTGGGCGGCGCTCGACATCTTGCGCAACACTGAGCATGGCGCCGGCATCGCCGACAGCGGGATCGACCTCGAGCGCTTCCGGCACTATGCGACTGCCGTCGGCCCGTTCGACACCTTCTCTGGCGTGCTGCGCGGCCCGGTCTCGGTCTACGAGGCTCTCTCTTCCGTGCTGGGCGCGATGCGAGCCTCGCCTCTTCGGCTCGGCAAGGCCTGGACGATGGTGCGCGACGAGCCGAAGGTCGTGCGCAAGCATGTCATCAGCCGCCGGCGGATCCTGAAGGATTCGACCGGGCTCGACTTCAATCTCGACCTGTCGGATGGCTCGGCCGACGTCATCGTCGAATGGTACACCGGTGGCGATCCGAAGCGTCGGCGCGAGCATCGCGTCACCTTCGGCACGGCAACGCAGACGCCGAAGCGGATGCAGGCCTTCGGCGCCGTCTCGGCCGAGCATGCGATCCACATCGCGACCTGGGCGGCGGCGGTCGGCTACTATCGCCGGCAGAGGCGCAGCTTCGGCATGGAATATGCCGGCAAGATGCTGCTGCCGAACGATGCGGCTCTGATCGACGCCTGGTTCTTCGACCTGATCGATACCGCCGGAATCCTCGACGCAGAGATCGACCGCGACGCCGAGCGCTTCGCGATGACGATCGACAAGGAGATCGAGCTGCCGGAGGCGCCCTTCGCCTATCTGCGCGGGCGCGACGGCCTCGAATGGGGGCCGGTCGGCGTGACGCGCGACGGCGAGCGTCTGCTGCTCAACGCCGAGGATGTCGCGCAGGCGGAATCGCTGACCGACCTCGCGCTCGAGGATGTGCTCAACACCGCGACGCAGAGCTTCTCAGACATCGTCATCGGCGAGCTGGAGACGCTGCAGGATCAGTGGCTGATCCGCTCGCTGCAGTTCGACGGTGACAATCGCGTCAATGTCGAAGCGGTCTATGACGCTCCGGAGGTCTGGACGGCGCTGGCCGAGCCGATCGTGCCGCCTCCGCCGCCGCCTTCCTCCGGACTAGAAAACGAGGCCTCGGCCGCGGTCTCCTATGTCCGCGCCGAGGCGGTGCAGCAGACCTCGTCCGTCTACATGAAATGGGCGGTGGGCCGCTCGCGGGGCGCGGCGCAGTACCAAATCATCATCAGCTACGATGATTGGGCGACCTCGGAGGCTGTCTATCTCGGGCCGTCCTCGTCGGGCACGCACCCGCTGCGCGAGTTCGACGGCACGATCCGGATCCGCGCACGCGGCATCACCGCCGCCGGCACCGTCTCCGTCTGGGTCGAGAACGCCTTCTCGTCGCGCAAGGCGGTGCTGGATCTCAGTAACGCACTGAAGGGCTCGCTCGCGATCCAGGCCTTCGTCGACAGCCTGCAGCCGCCACATCTGGTCGACGAGCTGCCGGACCTCTTCGACTATGACGGTTCGAAGGTTGTCGCGCTCATCGTCCCAGGCGAGAAGCCGCGGCTCTACTACCTGTCGGCCGACGGAACAGAGTGGCAGAAGCAGGCAGCCGAAGACTATATCGCCAATACGATCACCTCGATCGCAATCCAGGCCGGCGCGATCGTCGCAGAGCACATCGGCGCCAACCAAGTCCTCGCCGAGCACATCAATGTGGTCTCGCTCGAGGCGGTGAGCGCTGTGCTCGGCAATGTCGTGGTGGATGGCGACCTGGTCGTCAACGGCACGCTGTCGACTGGCAAGATCGCAGCCAGCGCTGTTACCCAGCTAGGTTTTTCGTCCGGCACAGGAACCTCGACATCCATCGGCGTGAACGTTCCGTCGAGCGCGACAGGTGTGGTCGTCATCGGTTCCTACAATGGTGGTGACCTGGTTTCGTCCAGTTCGAACGGATCGGTCATCCTCAAGCGCGACGGCGTGACGATCTTCAGCACGACCGTCGCAGCGCTGCTGATGTCGCCGTCGGACGAAGGCTCGCTCGCCACGTTCAAGCTGGCTCAGACCACGGCCCCGTGGGGCGATACGCCAAGCCCCGGCTCTCACACCTACTCCGTCGAGCTCGCCGCATCGAGCGGTGCCGCCGGCGTCTCGATCACGGTCCTGGCGGGCAAGCGATGACGGCGGTTCCATTCGTTCGCTTCGATGCCGACGGCCGGGTCACCGACTTCGGCCAGCAAGAGGTCGAATTCATCGTCGAGGAGCGTCTAAGCGGCGTCCGGATCGTCGGTGGAGAGGGCCATCCTGCGACGCACTGGGTCGACGCCGGGACGCTCCGCTTGCGCGAACCCAACCCGGCCGTGCTCGACGGGCTGGCGATCCGGGCCCTGCCGGTGCCGAGCAAGGTAACGATTGGCGCCGCCGCCTACGAGGTCACGGACGGCTCGGCCGAGCTCTCGTTCGCCCTGCCCGGCACCTATGTCGTCAGAGTCGATTCCGGCCCGCGCTTCCTCGTCTCGGATTTCGAGGTGACGGCGTGAAGATCGAGCACCTCGAGGATTACCGGCAGCGCCGCCGCGCCGAATACCCGCCGCTCTCCGCCCTCGCCGACGCGCTTGTGCATCAGGCGGCCGGCAACCCCGAACCCATGCGGGAATACCTCGCCGCCTGCCAGGCGGTGAAGGACCGTTATCCGAAGCCTGCCGACCGCGGATGAAGCCATGAACCAATCGATCGCCTTCTTCTGGTACTCGACGGCCGACGACATCAGCTTCATGCTGGAGTTCAACGGCTATGTCCTGACCGATCGGCAGTATCAGATCGAATTGCAGGATCGAGCCTCGGCAACCGTCCGCGCGACCCTGACGATCGGCGATGGTCTCACGATCGAGGCAGCAAACCTGATCTCGGCGGTGCGGGCCAAGGAAGACGTGGCAGGCTGGCCAACCGGCGAGTACCAGGCCGATCTCGTCGACATCACCGATGGCATCAATTCGACGGTGATGGCGGTGCGATTCCTGTACGACAAGCCGGGGAATCTCCCCTACGGCGTGTGCGACCGAAAGGCCTTCGTCACCTGGACCGCGAACAAGGCCTACGTCACCGCGACCGGGGGTGTCGGTCCGGGGGGGCCGAAAGGCCCTCGTGGCTGGACGCCCGTATTCGCGGTCGTGAGCGATGGCGAGCGGCGGGTTCTCCAGATCGAAGACTGGGTCGGCGGCGAGGGCGTAAAGCCCGACGTAGGCGATTATGTCGGTGCTTCTGGCCTGACACCAACGATCGACCATGCGGTCGACATCCGCGGTGCCGCCGGTTCTGATGGCGTGGATGGCTGGGCGCCGGTGCTCGCTGTGGTTGCGGATGGCGCGCGCCGCGTCCTGCAGGTCAATGACTGGATCGGGGGCTCGGGAACGAAGCCTGCGACCGGCGGCTATGTTGGCGCAACCGGGCTCACGCCGACCATCGGGGACGCCGTGGACATCCGCGGCCCGGCGGGCGGCGCGCTGGATCCGGGAGATTTCGCCGATGAGGCCGAGGCCGAGGCCGGAACCGACAACGAGAAGGTGATGACGCCGCTGCGGACCAAGCAGGCCGTGATCGCCCACTTGGTGGTAGCGGTCGAGGCGGCCGCTTTATCGATGCCCACGTCCCTCCCCGCCACGCCGGGCAAGCTCTGGAACAACGGCGGCGTTCTCTGCATCTCCTGAGGAGCCCAAGCCGAGGCTGTTCAAAACATTCGCTGCTGATCAATATGGCGTCACCGATTTTCTCGGAGATGGCTATGCCGGCGCCAACATCATTTCACCCGCTCTCAACGCAGCTTAAGCTGGACGGAACGTGTAAGATTTGCGCTTCAGGAACACATCTATTCGATGTCGTTGACATGAATAAATTTTGCTCTCCGTCCGACAGCTATCGCTTCGGACTATCTGGAATTCCAGTGTACTATTCCAAGTGTATCGAATGCGGCTTTATTTTTACTCGTCATTTTGACGATTGGAGTAGCGGTGATTTTTTCGAGCACATCTATAATGATGATTATATAAAAGTAGATGGGGATTACAAAGAGCGACGCCCGCGAGCGAACGCGGACGTTGTTTCTGAGATGCTTCGTGGGTTCGAAGGGATATCAATCCTCGATTACGGATCGGGCAACGGTGTCTTCAGCCAGATGATGCGCGAACGCGGGTTTGCCGATGTCGAGGATTATGACCCGTTCTCAAGCCCCGAGAGGCCAAGTCGCAAGTTCGACCTGGTTACATGCTTCGAGGTTGTAGAGCACAGCCCTGATCCGGTCGGGACGATGGCTGATATCTGCTCGCTTTTGAATGACCGCGGCGAGGTGATGTTTAGCACGGGACTGACGCCGCCTGATATTGACGTGATCCGATGCAGCTGGTGGTACGTCGGGCCAAGGAATGGGCACGTTTCGATCTACAGCAACCGATCGTTGGAGCGCTTGGCGGAACGGTTCGGCTTGTTTTTTCGGCTGAGCGAGCGAGCATGGTTCACTAGGAAGGAGCCGCGCTTTTCTTCGGCGCTTGCGACGGCATCCATGTCGCTTCTTGCGCCAGATCAACCGGCTGCCTCTGGATGGCATAATATTGAACGGTCGGGAGGGAGGGGGTTCAGGTGGACGTCGGAACCTGTCATCGAGTGGCCGTTTCCAGAAAACAGCGTATTCCCCAGTAAGTGGACCTTTTCCGTCCCTCTCTTTTTGCCAGTTACCGAAGAATTCGGCAGGCGTGTTCGTATCAAAATCGGTGAGAAAGAGGCCGATCTTGCCCCATCTAGTCGAGATCGTTCCAAACTGGTGGCAACGATCAGCCTCGATTGCCCGCCGCAGGACCGAACGATTCGGCTGATCACTGGCGATCTCGTTCGCCCGTCTGAGGTCTCGACCTCGAAAGACACCCGACTTCTCGGGTTGGCTATCTACACGGCAGCCTGACCTAAGCGCTCGATCGAAGCGGCGCTTGGTCCCATCAAAGGACTAAATTATGAAGCGCCTCTTCTCCGCCCTGGCAATCGCCGGGGCGCTGTGCACTGCTGCGTTCGCTCAGTCTCTGCCTGCTCCGCAGGTGCAAACGCAATCCAGCGCCGACAATAGCAGCAAGGCGGCATCCACCGCGTTCGTAAAATCGCTGATCAACTCATCCTTTGCGACGGTGGACAGCCTGGCCGCGATCCGGTCGCTGCCGGTAACGAGCTTTGCCGCCCCACCTTCCGTTATCACGCGAGGTTACGCCACTGCTGGGGATGGCGGCGGCGCAACCTACGACTGGAACAGCACGTCAACATCGACGGATGATGGCATTTTCATCGTCAAGGTCACTGCCGTCACAACCGGCCGCTACATTCTGCGCGAGAATGGCGAGGTCAATCCTCGTCAAGCTGGGGCGAAGTGTGACGCGACGTTCAATGGCACTGGCACCGACGATGCCGCGCAGCTGAACTATCTCGCGGCCGTGATGCAAACGCGCGGCGGCGGCACAATCAAACTTGGCAAGTTCATCTGCCGCGTCACCTCGGCTGATCTCTTCATTGGTCGCCGGGTCGCGCTCGTGGGTGTATCGAGCCCTCGCGTCACGTCGGGCAGCGACCCGAGCGCATTTTACAGCGGAATCGCCCTCAACCCGGCGCGCACTATCACCGCGTCCGGCAGCTCGCGCATTTCGCAAGTGTTGGTCATGCGCGATGGGCTCGGCCAAAAGCCCGCCGACATGCCAGCGCTTGTCGCTGCGGTAAAGCAGTGGTTCAGCGAATCTTCGGTCGGGATTACCGCTACAGCCGACAAGCCGGTTGTTGAAGACACAATGATCGTTGGCTTTCGCAAGTGCCTCTACGTTCTTAACTCGCCCGCCCCCGTCATCCGCAATGTCGATTTTGACTGCGCTGATGGCATCCATCTTCAGGGTGTCCATGACACCCCATCGATCATCAGCACGAATGCCAATAACTTCTGGGGCTTCAACCTCACGAACCGCCTTGGTGCGTGGTCGGTCGGCTCTGTCGCTGCTGGCGGATCTGGATACACCAATGGTGACGCCCTCACCATCTCCGGGGGCACGTGCACAATCCAGCCGACGATGACGGCAGCGGTGACGGCGGGCGCCGTCACAGGCGCCACCGTCGTTAGCTCTGGCGATTGCACGGTGTTCCCGTCCGACCCTGTCTCCGTAACTGGGGGGAGCGGGGCGGGCGCCACCTTCGACATGGTGTCGAACGACGCCAGCTACCGTCCTGGCATCGGCTATTTCTTCTTGCTGGGAGAGGGTGGCAACACATTTAGCACGGCCGCGATTGGCTATCAGACCGGCATGGTGATCCGTAACTGGTACGGGCTCAGTGTCACCGCTTTCACGGCCGAGGGGGGGCATAATAGCCAGTCGCACGGCATGGTCGGTCTCAGCACGCAGGACTGTGCCGCCAACATCAAGATCACCGCTCCCTATATCGACACCTTCAACGTCGGCATGCAATTTACCCATAAGGCCGCAGCCGACGGCGGAAGTTGTTCGGGTGCAGCGAACCAGAATGCCTACGTGACGGTTGTCGGCGGGCACGTCGGGCAGGCAATAACGGCGACGACCTACACGAACGAGTTGGTGCGGGGCTCCAACTTCTCCAAGGGCGCGATCATCGGAACGCAGTTCGGTGGCGGGGCTCACCCTCGGATCATTATTTCCCCGAGCGCGAACTGGATTTTCAACTCCCTGCTTGGGACCAACGCGCTCGATATCGATCGATCGATCCAGGTGAACGCCGCCGCGACCGTCGATTTCCAGACTGAGATTTTCGGCACGCCGTCCTCGGCTTCCGACACCTGCTCCAAGGGGCAGCGCCGATACGACGCCAGCTATCGCTACACCTGCATCGCCACCAACACGTGGGTTCGGACTGGCGCCGGCTCGACGTGGTGAGAGTCGCCATCCTCTGAGGCTTCCAGTCCGCCCGCCTCGCGCGGGTTTTTTCATGCCCTGAAAGGAATGCTCCATGTCCGTCCAAGATCGCTATCAGGGCAGCGCCGGCACTGCGACCGGCCCGGCTCGCAAGCTGCGCGTGGTCACGCCGCACGATACGAACGAACTCGAATATGCGACCAACGGCATCCTGGCCAAGGTCGCGGGCGATCTCTCGATCGTGGCGGTGGACGACACCGACCCTGTCACGGTGCCGATCGCGGCCGGCCAGGTTCTGCCGATTCGGGCGAAGATCATCCGCGCCACCGGCACGAGCGCGACGGGCATCGTCGCGCTGATCAGCTGAGGCGGCGATGCTCGGTCTCGGTCTTTCGATCCCGCAGGTCGCCACCCTTGGCACGGGTGGTGGCCCATCAAACCTGTTGCCAATCAGCGCGGACGCATTCTGGGTCAGGACTCCATCGCCATGGGGGACGGCGCTCGCACATCACATCGTCCGGAACAACTACACTGCAGCCTCGTCGAACGGAGCGCCGTCCGAGTGCTGGCGGCGGATCGGTACTGTTGAGATCGCCACCGTCGCTAGCGACCCAACGAGCCCGCTGTTCTCGTATTACGCGGGGACCGGCGGAGCTCTCGACTACGCACTGATGCGCTCCGGCGGAACTTACGGCGGATCCTTTCACGGCGGCGAAACAGCCATGGCGATGGCTCTGCTTGGCGATGGCCGTGTGCTCGATCACACCCAAGCGGCTAGCTTCTCGACCTTCAAGATCGCGCGGCCTGGTGGTCAGGGACGGCAGTCCACCATCACCTGGCCCGATGCCACGACGATGAGCGTCGAGTTCCTGCTTTCGATCAATTCGGATGGGACGATCGAGGAAACCGGGTCGCTGACATCGACCGCAGCCTTCGCCACCCAATATATCGGGATCGATGCCTTCGACTATCCGTCCTTCGGACAGCGGATCACCTCGCAAGGCACAGTCAACACCGCGAGCGACAGCGACATATCGTCTGGCGATGGCGATGTGACCTACCGGGCCGGGGCAACAGGCCATACCGCCCGCATCCAGTCCAACATTCCGAGCGCGACGCGGTACCAGAAAACCACGACCGATAACCAGACGACGCAGGTCAAGCATTATCCGACGCTTGCCAGCACGTCAGGCGGGGCGTTCGGCACGGTTTCATGGTCGCGAACCATCACATTCGGCAAGGGCGAGCCAGATCCTCCGGTTGTCCTGCATTGGCAAGGTTCGGTCGACGGCGCGACCGGATACACGACTATCCAGAACGGAACCCAATACAGCTTCGCCTCGAATAAGATCGTTCTGACGCGCAGCGGCGCTGCTTCAGGGGCGGCGCGGGTGCTGTTTGCGATGACCGGACTGTCGGTCGGCCAGCAATACAGCGTTCCGACCGTGCTCGAGGTCACGGGCGGCTCGCCTTCAGCCGGCACGACGGTCGTCGTTTCGGTCAACTCCAACGGAGCCAGCGGTACGCAGATCGGAACGGCCTCTAGCGGGACGCCGAGTTTCACGTTCACCGCGACCGCGAGCACGATGTATTTCTACTTCAACCAAACCGGAACAACCGGCTCTGACAACGTCCTGCGCATCGCAGAGATCGGGCCGGTCACGGCCGCCTGAACCCGTCACTCATCTGCAAGGCAGATGGGTTGTTCGCGACCCCAGACTACGCGCTGACCGGCCGGACGCCGAGCGGCTCGTCGGACAGGTTCAAGGTCGCAATGCCCTGGTGGGCGGGTGACGGGATCGATCCGCTTTCGAGGCCGCCTGTCAGCACAGCCATCCGCGCTGTTCTCTGCTGTTCCGTCTCGGCCTTTCGAGCCGCATCCTGCGCCAACTTCACGGCAATTGCCGTGCGCCTCATATCCAGATCCGTAGCCATTATTCCCTGCTCATCATCGCTGTCGGCGTCGCCGCGCGCGACTTAGCCGAAGCGCGCGGGAATTTCCACGAATTCCGCCGCGGGGCGGCTTTTCCACATCCGGAGCATCCTATGGTGAAGTTCGCGGGCGCTGCGAAGCGCCTTGACGATATCGATTTGCCTCGCGTCGGCGCGCTGATCGGCGTCGGCGAGGACGAGATTCATGCGGTCATGGATGTCGAGGCGTCGGGCTCCGGTTTCGATGCGCAGGGGCGCGTCAAGGCACTCTACGAGCCGCACAAGGCCTATGCGCTGTCGAGCGGCGCCGTCCGTGCGCAGCTCGTCTCGGCCGGCCTCGCCTATCCGAAATGGGGAGAGCGGCCCTATCCGAAGGACAGTTACCCGCGAATCCTGCTGGCGATGGCGATCGACGAGACCGTCGCGCTCAATGCGACAAGTTGGGGCCTCGGTCAGGTGATGGGCTTCAACCATGCTGCGGCCGGCTATCCGAGCGCGCGTGCCATGGTTGAAGCTTTCGCCGAGGACGAGGAAGTCCACCTCGAGGCGATGATCCGCTTCATCATAGCGAACGGCCTAGACGACGAGATCCGGCGCCACGATTGGAAGGGCCTCGCTCGCGGCTACAACGGCTCTGGCCAGGTCGAGGCCTATGGCGCGAGGCTCGCCACGGCCTTCGCGAAATGGGCGAAGATCAAGGACGCCCCGTATCCACCTGCCGCTCCCGTCCCGGTTCTGGTCGACCAGTCCGCCGTGATCCACGGCGCCGAGCCTGTCATCGTCGCCACGATCATCCCGCCGGCCGAGCCAATCCCGGTTCCCGTCCCGGCGCCGACCGCTGTTCCTGCGTTGGAACCCAGCCTCCTGACTCGCCTCCTCGCCATCTTCGGAAAGGCCTGAGCATGCTGAACATCATTCTTGCAGCCCTGCCGGCGCTCGGCAGTCTGATCGGATCTCCCAAAGCAGGCGAGATCATCACGGCCGGCACGAAGATCGCGCAGGAGGTGTTCGGTACCACCGATGAGGCCGCGATCGTCAAGAAGATGGAAACAGATCCGGCCCTGGCGGAGCAATTCAAGGCGAAGCTTCAAACCGAAGCCGACAAGCTCTCCGCCCAGCTCGCCGACGTGCAGGATGCGCGCGCGACTACGGTCAGGCTTGCCGAGTCCGGCTCGGCCATCTCGTGGGGCGCGCCCGTCATCTCGGTCCTCATCGTCCTCGGCTTCATCGCGCTCGTGATTGCTCTGGTCTTCAAGCAGGTGCCCGACAGCCAGGCTGTCCTCATCCTGTTCGGCGCGCTGTCCTCGGCCTTCGGCAGCGTCGTGACCTATTGGCTCGGCTCGTCGGCGAGCAGCGCGCACAAGGACGGCATTCTCAAGCAGATCGTCACGGGGGCGAACCGCTGATGGCCGACTTCCAGCCTCCGCCTCATGACATCCTGTTCGCGCTCGCTGGGCTAAAGACGCCGCATCTCTTCTCAGGAATTGCGGGCGGCCTTGTGGTATGCGCTGTTCTCAGGCC
>UCLR01000017.1:29795-226512 GCA_900473415.1 Hyphomicrobiales bacterium | reverse complement strand
CGTGCTGCTCGGCCGCTTCGGCTCCTTCGCCAACGGCCTGCCGGAGCCGGTCGCCAATTTCGGCATCGGCGAATGGACGTTGCTGGCGCTGTCGATCGGCGCGCCGGTCGTGTTCTTCTTCGTGCTGGCAGCGCTTTACCGGCGCACGCAGGAAATGCGGCTGATCTCCCGTGCGATGACCGAGGTGGCTCTCCGGTTGGCCGAGCCCGAGGTTGCCGGTGCGGACTCCGTCCTGTCGCTCAGCCAGACGATCCGCCGCGAGGTCGCCGCCATGGGCGACGGCATCGAGCGCGCCGTGGCGCGTGCCGGCGAGCTGGAGACGATCGTGCGCGGCGAGATCTCGACGCTCGAGCGCGCCTATGCCGACAACGAGATCCGGCTGCGCTCGCTCATCGACGAGCTCGTCACCCAGCGCGAGGCCGTGGTCGGCAATGCCGAGCGCGTGAGGCTCGCGATCAGCGGCGCCCATGAGGGCCTGGCCAAGGACCTCGACGGCGCCAGCCGCTCCATTTCGGAGGCTGTCGCGCAGGCCGGCGACCGGGTCACCGGCTCGCTCGGTGCCAAGGGCGACCAGATCACCCAGGCGCTCGGACGCGCCGGCGAGCGCATGATCGAGGAGATCGGCGGACGCAGCCATGAGCTGGTCGAGCGCCTGCAGATCACCTCCGGAGAATTGTCCCACCGGCTGGGCGGCGCCAGCGACAACCTCTCGTCGATGCTGGAGGGCCGCGCCCAGGACATCGCCAGCTCTCTGGAGCGCGCCGGCGCCGCGCTGACCGAGAATCTGGCGAACGGCGCGCAGGACGTCACCCGCACCATCAACGAGACCGGCATGCAGGTGGCCCAGACGCTCACCTCCCGGATCGAGAACGTCAACGAAACGCTGAAGGCGACCGGCGAGACCCTATCCCAGGAGATCTCCGCGCGCGGGACCGAGGCTGCCGAACGCTTTGAGGCGAGCGGCCGCGGCATGATCTCGCTGATCGAGGGTCAGGGCGCCGATCTGCAGAAGCGCCTGGCGGAATCGGGCGAGACGCTGCGCAGCGCACTCGCCGAGGAGGGCGAGAGCGTCACCACCCGGCTCGCCGAGGTCGGGCGCGGCGTCAACGGGCTGCTCAGCCGGCAAAACGAAGCCATCGCTGCCCGCCTCACCGAGGTCGGCGCGAGCGTCAACAACCTCATCGGCTCGCATAGCGACAGCCTTGTCAGCCGCATCACCGAGGTCGGCGACAATGTCCAGAACCTCATCGGCACGCGCGGCGATACGCTCGTCAGCCGCCTGACCGAGGTCGGCGACAGCGTCCACACGCTCATCGGCAGCCATGGCGATGCGCTGGTCGGCCGTATCACCGAGGTCGGCGACAGCGTCCACACGCTCATCGGCAGCCATGGCGACGCGCTGGTCGGCCGTATCACCGAGGTCGGCGACAACGTCCAGCACCTCATCGGCGCCCGCGGCGAGACGCTGATCATCCGCCTCAGCGAGGTCGGCGAGAACGTCGAGAACGTCATCGGCGCCCGCGGCGACGCGCTGGTCGGCCGCCTCGGCGAGGTCGGCGACAATGTCGAGCACGTCATCGGTGCGCGCGGCGACGCGCTGGTCAGCCGCCTCAGCGAAGTCGGCGATAACTTCCAAAACCTTCTTGGTTCGCATGGCGACACGCTGGTCGGCCGCATCACCGAGGTCGCGGGCCAGGTGCACGGCCTGTTCACCGAGCAGGGCGGCCAGCTGGTCGACCGCCTCGGCGAGACCGGCGAAACCGTCCACAACCTGCTCGACCAGCAGGCAGAGAAGCTGATCGGCCGGGTTTCCGGCGCCGGGCGCGAACTCGCCGCTCTCGTCGGCGACCAGAGCGAGGCGCTGGTCGCCAGCGTCGCGGGCACGGTCGAGAGCGTCGAAGCGCGCCTGCGCGGCGAAGGCGAGCGCCTGACCTCCAGCCTCTCCGAGACCGGCATGCGCGTCAGCGCCCTGCTCGACGAGCAGGCGGGTGCGATGACCGTCAAGGTTTCGCAGGCCGGGCTCGATATCAAGGATCTGCTCGGCAATGAGAGCCAGGCGCTGGCGAGCCGCGTGGCCGATGTCGGCCGCTCGGTGCACGGCATCCTGTCCGAGCGCAGCAACGCCCTGATCTCCCGCCTCGCCGAGACCGGCGAGAGCATCGATCAGCGGCTGGAGGAGCGCGGCGCAGCCCTCGCCTCCCGCATCACCGGCAGCGTCGAGGCCGCCCAGGGCGCGCTCGAGCAGCAGCAGGCCGGCTTCCTCAACAGCGTCAGCGAGCAAAGCGAGGAGCTCGCGCGCCGCATGGGCCAGGCCGCCCGCAGCCTCACCGAGACGATCAATGTCGATGGCCGCGACGTCGCCGATCGCGTCGCTGCCGCGACGCAGGAGCTGCGCGAGACCTTCACCCTGCACGCCGACGAGGCGCGAGGCCTGCTCGCCGATACCGGCCGCGAGATCGTCAAGGCGCTCACCCAGCAGGGCGGCCGCGTCAACGAGGCGCTCTCCGCCAATGCCGAGTCGATGCTCCGCTCGGTCGAAGGCCGTGCCCAGGCGCTGACCGAGGCGCTCGCCATCCGCCACGACGCGCTGACCAAGCTCTTCGACGAGCGCGGGAACGAGGTCGAGGTCTCGCTCGGGGCGCGCCTGAACGCCTTCGAGAACCTCATCCTCCATCAGGGCGGCGCACTGACGGCCAAGATCGCCCGCGACGCCCAGATGCTGACGCAGGCGCTCAACGCCTCCATGGTCCAGGTCGAGAAGCTGATCGCCGAGGACGGCGCCGGGCTCGCCGACAAGGCCGGCCTCCGCGCGCTCGAAGCGGCTGAGCTCCTCGCCGGCCGCACCCGCGAGGCGGCCGATGCGATGGAAGCGCAGATCAAGCTGTTCGAGGATCGGTCTGGCGCCAAGAGCGCCGAGATCGCCGGCACGCTCGACAGCCTGATCGCGCGCATCGACGGCAGCCTGGGCTCGCGCGCCACGGCGCTGAACGAAGCTCTGGTCGAACGCACGGTCGACATCGCCCGCGTGTTGGCCGAAGGCGGCCGCGAGGTCACCCGCGCTCTCGCCGCCAAGGCGGACGAGATCGGCGCGGCGGTCACGTCCAAGAGCGAGTCGCTCACGCGCACGCTCAGCGACAAGGCCGACACCATCAACGCCACGCTCGGCGGCCGCGCCCTTCAGATCGCCGACACGCTCGACCAGAGCGTGGCGCGCTTCGAAGAGCGCGTCGTCAACCGGCTCGACACCGTCTCGAACACGCTCGACAGCCGCGGCGACGAACTCGCCGCCGCGCTGCAGGGCCGTTCCGAGACGATCGCTGCGACGCTGACCGAGCGGACGCACGAGCTGCGCAGCCTGTTCGACGATCGCGGCGGCAGCCTGATCTCCGCGCTGAACCAGCGCGGCGAGGCCCTGGCCACCGAGTTCGCCACCGTCGGCGACACGGTGGTGAAGGCGCTGCAGAGCCGTGGCGACGCCATCATCCTGGGCATGCGCGACCGCGGCCAGGCCATCGCGAACGCCGTGGAAGCCTCCACGACTGCGCTCCGCGAGACGCTGGAATCCGGATCGCGGCAATCGATCGACGCGCTGGTCGGCACCAACGAGCAACTGCGCGACGAACTCGGCGGCATGCTCGGCCGCCTCGGCGAGGCCAACACGCTGATGCAGCAGGTGGTCGCCGGCACCAACAAGAGCCTCGCCTCCGTCGAGAACAGCCTCTCCACCCGCGTCAGCGAGCTGCAGAACGTGCTCCGCACGGTGATGGCGGAAGCCGCCACCGCCTCGCGGCATGTCACCTCGCAGATCGCCGAGCTGAAGGACTTCTCGGAAGGCACGCTCAGCGAGACGGCCGCCCTCATCGGCAGGCTCGACGATCGCGGCTCCTCGCTCCATGACGCGACCGAGGCCAGCGCTTCCGCGCTCTCGGCCGTCGTCGGCCGGCTGGAGCAGATCGAGGGCCGCGTCGGCCGGGCTCTGGCCGAACGGCGCGACTCGCTCGAGCAGCTGCACGGCCTGATCGCCAACCGCACCGAGGATGTCGAGGCGATCACCCGCACCTTCTCCTCGCTGATCGACGACTCGCTCGGCGGCGCCGAGGAACGGGCGCGCCAGATCAGCGGCCTGCTCTCCGACTCGGCCGACGCGACGACGCGCGCGATCGCCCAGCAGTACGAGACGATCCGTGCCGCTTCCGGCAAGGAGCGCGACCGGACGGCGGAAGCGCTTCGCACCGCCTACGCCCAGGTCTCGACCGAGATCGGCGGCGAGCTCGCCAAGGTCACCGAGCGCTTCCAGAAGGCGGCGCAGGACATGCGTGGCGCCACCTCCGAAATCCAGCGGGAGCTGGAGGCGACCCGCGCCGAGCTGAAGCGCGGCGTGATCGATCTGCCGCAGGAAGCGCAGGAATCGACCTCGGAGATGCGCCGCGTCGTGGCCGAGCAGATCAAGGCGCTGAACGACCTCACCGAGATCGTGACGCGCGCCGGACGGCGCGGCGACGTCTCCATGCCGCTCGACCAGATGGCGTCGTCGAGCCGCCGGAGCTCGACGGCGGCCGTCGCCGCTGCCGTGGCCCCGCCGCCCGCCCCGGCCAAGCCCACCTTCACCGCCCCGACGCCGCGGGCGAAGCCCGAACCGGAGGAGCCCGCTCTGCGGCCCTCGCTCGACGTCAGCGAGCCGCCCGCGCGCAACCCTGCCCCGCGCTCCGAGCCGCGCAAGGAAGCCGCGCCGGCCCCTGCCCGCCCGGCCCAGGAGGCTCCGCGCCGCCCGCAGCCGCAGCCGGAGACCGCGCAGCAGCAGCCGGCCAAGGCCGGCTGGCTCTCGGACCTGCTCACCCGCGCCTCGCGGGAGGACGGCCGGCCCGAGCTGAGCAAGCCGACGACTCATGCGATCGAAAAGCTCGACTCGCTCTCGGTCGATATCGCGCGGATGATCGATCATGACGCCGCCGTCGAGCTCTGGGATCGCTACAAGCGCGGTGAGCGCAACGTCTTCACGCGCCGGCTCTACACGCTGCAGGGCCAGCAGACCTTCGACGAGATCCGCCGGAAGTACCGGCGCGATGCGGAGTTCAAGGAGACGGTCGACCGCTACATCGACGAGTTCGAGCGCCTGCTCGGCGAAGCGGCCAAGGACGATCGCGACTCGATGGTCGCCAAGACCTACCTCACCTCGGAGACCGGCAAGGTCTACACCATGCTGGCCCATGCGAGCGGGCGTTTCGAGTAAGACGAAGCACTTCCGGCAGACACGAAGGCCGCCTTTCGGGCGGCCTTCTCTTTTTTGGAACCGCGGACGTCAGGCTGCGCGCTGAAAGCGGATCTCTCCTCCGTGGAGGAAGCACATCCCGTCGAAGAGCGTCAGATCGACCGGATTGGGGAGCCTGATGTCGGTGATCTCGGGCAACGGCTTGGCGGCCGGGTCATAGGCTCGGTCGACCTGCGAGATGAGGACGAAGATCAGCCCGCGTTCGCGGGCGAAAGCCTTGAGGTCCCTCACCTGCCGGCTCAGTTCCGGGGTATCACGACGCTGATCGAGCAGTTGCAGATAGTCGATGACCGCGAGCGTCCCCGGCGGGGCCGTCGCCAGAGCGGCGATGACGTGACCGGCGCTGATCGCGTCGGAGCAGTCCAGCTCGAACAAGCCCTCCAGCTCGCTCTTGTCGAAACCGAGTGACTTCAGGCGCTCGACCACATCCCTGGGCGTAAATTCCAGGGAGAAGAACGCGCTGCGGCGCCCGGCCCGGGCGGCCTCGGCCGCGAGCGCGAGGCTGACCAGGGTCTTTCCCTGACCGGGGCGCCCTGCGACCACGGCGAGATCGCCGGGCTCGAGCTGTCGATAGAGCGCGGCGGCAACGCTCGCGACGGGTTGCCTGGCGACGAGCAGGCTCCAGCTACGGTAGCCTTCAGCCGCGGCGACACGATCCAGCGCGGCGTGGAGCGGTATCTGTTCGCGACGATGCAGGAGCCTCGCCCTGCGTTTCAGTTGATGGATCGGTGCCGAGAGCTTCACGTAAACCTCCTATCGCGGGCAGACGGCGCAATCCCTCCTCATGCGTGATGCCCGAATAGTCGGTCGAAACCGCAGCAAGCCCCGCATGCAAATGCTTCCCCGTTGGAGGGGGGCGGCTCGGGCCAAGCCGGAACTGGAGGCTAGCCGGATTCGCGCGCCGGGGAAATCGGCCGCGGCTCGCGATGTTGCTGTCGGCGCGCGGCTAGATCACCGCGCGTCCAATCGGACGCGGCAACGGTGATCTATTTTTCCGTCCGATGCTCTAGCGCGCCCAGCGCACGATCTCGATCAACACTTGCGAGAGCGCCCGGTCGAGCGCCTGGGTCGCGCCGGGGCCGTCGACGGCGCCCGCCGGCACACGCGCCGAGAACAGCCGGGCGCGCCGGATATGCCCCGTGCGGTCATCGACGATCTTGGCGGTGATCTCAACCACCGCCGCCCCGCTCGCCGCGTCGATGTTGAAGCTGCGGATATCGGTGTTGAGCTGCACGTCGGGCTGGATGCGCTGGCCCGGGCCGGAGACGGAGCCGATGCGGCTCGCATTCTCGAAGGTCTGGATCAGACGGGCCTGAACCAGCGCCGGGATGCGGTCCGCCCATTGTGCGCTGCCGATGAAGGAGAGCGCGCCAGCGGAGTCCTTGACGATGACGCGGTCGGAATCGAGCGCCTGCACGGTGGTCGGCTGGGCCACCACCATCACGGCCCGCGAGCCCCCTACCCGCCCGAAATTGCTCGGCGCGGAGAGATCGAAGGTCGTCGGCGTAGCGCCGCCGCCACAGCCCGCAAGCAGCGCGCCTGCAGCCAGCACCGCTGCCAGACCGGAGCGTAGAGGGAAGCGGCGGGCCGGCGAAGGCTTGGTCTCTGGCGAATGGATCTCGGGCGTCATGGGCTAGCGGGATCCGTTGTATTGCGGGAGCGGCGGCCTGCCGCCGAAGATGAATTGCTGCGGGTTGCGCTCGAAATTCCGCAGCGTGCGGTTGAGTTCCGTCAGCGTCCGGCGGCCGTCCGCGGCCAGGGATTCGACATCCCGCAAGCCCGGGCCGGTGAAGCGACTGATCCCGGCCGTGATCTCCGCCGTGCGCTTGTCGAGGTTTTCGGCGAGGACGCGCATCGCCTTGGCGGCGTCGGCCACCTCCTGGAAGGCGCTGCGCCCCTCGCTGCCGGAGGCCGTGTTGAGGAAGGTCTGGGCCGACTTCAGCACGCCTTCGACCTGGTCGGCGGCCTTGTTGAGTTTCTCGGTGATCGAAGCGGCATCCTTGACGACCTTGCCTACATCGGTGCTCGTGCCGCCGAGCGCACCGGTGAACTTGTCGACATTCTCGACGATGCTGGCGATCTTCTGCCGGTCGACTGCGCGCACCACCTCGGTCAGCTCCTTGGCGAGGGGCTGGATCGTGTCGGCGATGGTGCCGAAGCTGGCCAGCAGCTTGTCGAGGCCGTCGGCATTGTTGCCGAGCGCGTCCGAGAACTTCTCGACATTGCGCACGGTATTGTTGATCGGCTGGGCGTTCTGCTTGATCAGCCCGTCGAGTGAGGTGAGCGCCGTATCGGCCTTCTGGGCGACGTTGCGCACGGTCTCGAGGATGTCCTGCAGCTCCGAGCGCTCAGCGATGATGGTCGGCATCGGCTCGCCGGGCTTGGCGGTCAGGACCGGAGAGTCGGAGGCGCCGCCGATGAGCTGAAGCGCGACCACGCCGGCAAGCCCCTGCGCCTCGATGCGGGCGCGGGTGTCTTCCCGCAATGGCGTCGTGCTGGAGACCTGGATGACCGCGTAGATCCGGCGCGGGTCGTCCGGCTGCAGCTCGATGGTCGTCACCTCGCCGACGCGCAGGCCGTTGAACAGCACGCTGGAGCCGCGACCGAGCCCGGTCACCGAGCCGGTGAAGATGACGCGGACGCTCTCCCTGCGCCCCGCCCCGCCGCTGTTGAACCAGTAAACGAAGCCAAAGGCCGCCGCGAGCACCGCGAGCGTGAACAGGCCGACCAATGCGTAGTTCGCGCGGGATTCCATGGCCTAGGTATGTAACTCCCGCTCCCCGGCCGGCAACCGGGCCATGGCACGCTCCCCGCCGAAATACGCCTTGAGCCAAGGATGATCGGAGGCAAGCATCGTCGCCAGCGGCCCGGCGGCGATCACCTTGCGGTCCGCCAGGGCGGCGATTCGGTCGCAGGCATGATACAGACTGTCGAGATCGTGGGTCACCATAAAGACGGTGAGGCCCAGCGTCTGCTTCAACGTCATGATGAGCTCATCGAACTCGGCGGCGCCGATCGGGTCGAGCCCCGATGTCGGCTCGTCGAGGAAGACGATCTCCGGGTCCAGCGCCAGCGCGCGGGCGAGCGCGGCGCGCTTGATCATGCCGCCCGAGAGCTCGGAGGGCGCCTTGTCGGCGGCATCCGGCGGCAGGCCGACGAGATCGAGCTTCACCATCGCCATCTCGTCGAGCAGATCGGGCGACAGATGCAGATACTCCCGCATCGGCACCTGGATGTTCTGCTTGACCGTGAGCGCGGAGAACAGCGCGCCCTGTTGGAACATCACGCCGAAGCGCCGCTCCAGGACGCGCCGCTTCGGTGGAGACAGGGTGTCGACGTTCTCGCCGAAGACCTCGATCGTGCCGCGGGACTTCCTCACCAGCCCAAGGATGGTGCGGGTCAGCACCGACTTGCCCTGCCCCGACCCGCCGACGAACCCGAGGATCTCGCCGCGCATCACGTCGAGGTTGAGCCCGTCCATGATCACCTTCTCGCCGAAGGCGACCTTGAGATCGCGAACCCGGATCACGGCTTCCGGTTCGGTCGCCAGCGCCCGTTGGGCGAGAGTGTCCTGCGCCGCCATCGTCACATCTCGATCGAGGCGAAGAACATGGCGAAGAGGCCGTCGACGACGATGACCATGAAGATCGACTTCACCACCGACGCCGTGACCTGCCGGCCGAGCGATTCCGCCGAGCCCTTGACCGCAAGCCCTTCGATCGAGGCGATCAGCCCGATGACGAAGGCCATGAACGGCGCCTTGATCAGCCCGACGGCGAAGTGCTTCCAGGTGATGACCGATTGCAGCCGGGCGAGGAAGGTATCGACGCCGATGCCGCCATAGAGCCAGGTCACCAGCCCCGCGCCGACGAGGCCGGCCATCGATGCGATGAAGGCCAGGATCGGCAGCGAGATGACCAGCGCCAGAATGCGCGGCACGACCAGGACCTCGATCGGGTCGAGCCCCATCACGCGCAGTGCGTCGATCTCCTCGCGCATCTTCATCGAGCCGATCTCGGCGGTGAAGGCCGAGCCCGACCGGCCGGCGATCATGATCGAGGTCAGCAGCACGCCGAGCTCGCGCAGGATCAGGATGCCGGTGAGGTTCACCACGAAGACCGAGGCGCCGAACTGCTCGAGCTGGAAGATGCCCTGCTGGGCGACGATGCAGCCGACGAGGAACGAGATCAGCATGATGATCGGCGCGCCGTCGAAGGCGATCAGCTCGATCTGGTTGACCAGCGACGGGCCGCGGAACTTGCGGGGTCCGAGCATGACGCTGGCCGAGCCGACCACGACCTCGCCAAGGAACATCGCGCCGCCGACCATGTCCCGGCCGAAGCCGACGACGCTCTCGCCGATGTTCACCAGGATGTCGATGAGGCGGATCTGCTTGTGCGGCGGCGGCTTGTCGCCGTCATGGACCTTGACCTCGGCGAGAAGAATGCCGTGCTCCGGCCGGTTGCTGACGAACTCGACAGCGCCGCCCTCGCGCTCGCGATGGGACTTCAGACGGTTGAGGACATAGGCGCCGAGCGTGTCGAGCCGGGTCACGCCCGAGAGGTCGACCCGGGCGCTCCGCGGCAAGCGGCCTGCGATTTCCGCGATCACCTGCTCGATGCGCGGGGCACGGTCCGCGCTCCAGGAGCCGGCCAGCGCCACCGCGAGAGTTCCCGCATCGTCGCGGAAGATCGCCTGCGGTTCGGCGGTGTCGACGCTCGCCATGTCGCTACGACGTCCCTCGCCCCGGCCGGAAAGCCTTGCGGCCTCGCGGCTGCAGCCTGTTGTCCCGAATTGCCCCCATGCCCTTGTATTGCCGCGAGGGCAGCGCTTTGCAAGCGCGCGGCGGCCTGCGGGGCACGTCTGCACGGAAGCGTTGCAAAGGCGCCATGGTCGCCGCTCCGGCAAGGTCTGCCGCCGCCGTGCCGCACCGGCAGCAATTCCTTAAGAAGTCCGGTGCCAGCCTAGAGCGCGGGGCAGAGGATCGCGGCCTGATTCGGCGATCCATCGAGGGCATACTGGTCATGGGCGACGCGCGCGCGCTGACACCGCTGAGCCAAGCCGACTACGACGCGATCGAAGCCGCGGTCATGGAAACCGCGCGTGGCCGCTGGTTCATGGCCGAATATGCGAGGCGCAACCGGCAAGCCGACACGTTGCAGCTGCTCGAGTCGATCCACCGGATCGAGCGGGTCGTCAGCGTCGGCATGCTGGAGGGCGGCCGCGAGGACAACCTGACCGAGGCGGCAGAGCTGATCAGCGACCTGCGCGCCGATCTCGAACGCGTCAGCGGCAAGGCCGACGCGCAGGGCTCGGGCCTCGCCGCCCAGATCGAGAGCGCGGCCGAGACCGTCCACACCGCCATCGAGAAAATCCAGGAAGCCGCCTGGGAGCTGCGCGAGGCCGGCGCCGACGAGGCTCTGTGCGACCGGCTCGACCAGCGCTCCGCCGAGATCTCCACCGCCACCGGCATCGTGGACGGGTTCGTGCAACGGATCGACAAGATCGCCGACACCATCGCCATGCTGGACACGAGCCTGCGCGTCTTCGGCGAGATTTCCCGCGAGGGCGGCGCGAGCCTCGAAGCCATTGCGCCCACGACCGAACACCGCGCGCCGGATTCTGACGCGCCGGCTACCCCGTCTGCCGAACCGGCACCCGGGGCAGCCTCGTTCGTGGAGGACCAGAGCCCGCTGCGGATCAACGACCGGGCCGGGCCGGAAGCGCGGATTGGGACGGTCCATCTGCTCGACGACGACATTGTCTTTGGCGACGACGCGTCGCGTCCCCCATTCGCGGCCACGGCGACCTCGGAAGCCGGGCTGCGCGAGATCGACTCCTTCACCGCCGACCGCAAGCTCGCCTATTTCGTCTAGTCGGGCGAGGCACGATACGTCACGCGAGCGTGGCGGCTCCTTCACAGATCCGAACTGGTCTCGCCGAGGCTGAGCGGAAACAATGTCCGCCTCCGGGATGAGGATCAGACGGACATGAAGCTCAAACTTCTCCGCAACGCGACGCTGAAGCTGGACTACGGCGGCAGGACCTTCCTGATCGACCCGGATTTCGGCCCGCGCCACAGCCGCCGCTCCTTCACCGGCCGCTCGCAGAACCCGATGGTCGACCTGCCCGAGCCGATCGAGGACATCGTCGCCGGCGTCGACACCGTGATCGTCTCCCATCTCCATGCCGATCATTTCGACGAGGTCGCCAAGGAGCGCGTGCCGAAGCGGCTGCCCGTGATCTGCCGCCTCGGCGACGAGGAGGCGATCGCGCAGGCGGGCTTCTCGTCGATCACCGCCATCGACTGCTTCGTCCGGCTCGGAGCCATCGTGCTGAAACGGCATCCGGCCCAGCACGGGACGGGCGCCGTCGTCGAGAAGATGGGGCCGGTCATGGGGCTCAGCTTCGAAGCGCCAGGCGAGCCGACGCTCTACTGGTGCGGTGACAGTGTGCTCTACCCGCCGCTCAGCGACGCCGTGGCCGCCACCGACCCGGACGTGATCGTCACCCATTCCTGCGGCGCGCGCTGGGACGACACGCTGATCGTGATGGACGCGGCGCAGACGCTCGATCTCGCCGAAAAGCACCCACGGGCGACAATCATCGCCACGCATATGGAAGCGCTCGACCATGCCACGGTCAGCCGCGCCGCCCTGCGCGAGGCGGCGGAGCAGCGTGGCATCGACGCTCAGCGCCTGCGTATTCCCGCAGATGGCGAGACGATCGAGATCGGGGTGCCGGCGCTGGCTTGAACGAGGCAGCCTGCCGCCATGCTGCACAAAATTCTCGGGTCGAAGCTGGGCTTCGCCCGAGAATGATGCGGAAACGAGCGCCTACTCGCCCGCCTTGAGCTGCTTGGCGTAGATGTCCTTGTACTGCTCGCGCAGCAGGTTCTTCTGGACCTTGCCCATGGTGTTGCGCGGCAACTCGTCGACGACGAAGACCTGCTTCGGCTGCTTGAACTTGGCGAGCCGCTGCTCCAGCGCCGCTGCGATGCTCTGCGCCGTGATGCTGGCGCCGGACTTGGCAACCACGACGGCCGTGACGCCCTCGCCGAAATCGGGATGCGGCACACCGATGACGGCGCTCTCGATCACGCCGGGCATCTCGTCGATCTCGGTCTCGACTTCCTTGGGATAGACGTTGTAGCCGCCGGTGATGATGAGGTCCTTACCGCGCCCGACGATGTGGACATAGCCGGCGGGGTCGATCTTGCCGAGGTCGCCGGTGATGAAGAAGCCGTCCGGACGGAACTCGGCAGCTGTCTTCTCGGGGTTGCGCCAGTAGCCCTTGAAGACGTTCGGGCCCTTGACCTCGATCATGCCGATCTCGTCGGGCTGAAGACCCTTGCCGCTCTCGGGATCAACCACGCGGGCCGAGACCCCCGGCAGCGGGAAGCCGACCGTGCCGGCGACACGCTCCCCGTCATAGGGGTTCGAGGTGTTCATGTTGGTCTCGGTCATGCCGTAGCGCTCGAGGATGGCGTGACCGGTGCGCTCGCGCCATTCGCGATGCGTCTCTGCCAGGAGCGGCGCCGAGCCCGAGATGAAGAGGCGCATATGTGAGACCGCCTCCCGGTTCAGCCGCGCATCCTGCAGGAGGCGGACATAGAATGTCGGCACGCCCATCATGCTCGTCGCACGCTGCAGGAACTTGAAGACCTGCTCCGGATCGAATTTCGGCAGCAGGATCATCGAGGCGCCGGCGAGCAGGATCGTGTTGGTGGCGACGAAAAGCCCATGGGTGTGGAAGATCGGCAGGGCGTGCAGCAGCACGTCGTCCTTCGTGAAACGCCAGTAATCGACCAGCGATAAGGCGTTCGAGGCGAGGTTGTCGTGGCTGAGCATCGCCCCCTTGGAGCGGCCAGTGGTGCCGGAGGTATAGAGGATGGCGGCAAGATCGTCCGGCCCGCGCTCCACATCGTTGAAGGCGGTCGAAGCCGCGAGCGCCTTGTCGGAGAGCGTGCCGGCCGAGACGTCCGGCGTGCGCCAGATGCCGAGCGTTTCCAGCTTGGCGCCGGCCTTGTCGGCGAAAGGCCGCAGGGCGTCGGCCTTCGCCGGGTCGCAGACGAAGACGGCGGGCTCGGCATCGCCGAGGAAATACTCGATCTCGGCCGGGGTATAGGCGGTGTTGAGCGGCAGGAAGATCGCGCCCGCGCGGGCCGTGCCGAGATAGAGCATCAGCGCCTCGATGCTCTTCTCGACCTGCACCGCGACGCGGTCGCCGGGTTTCACACCGAGCGAAACCAGGGCGTTGGCGAAGCGGGCGGAAACGTCGAGCACGTCCTGATAGCTGTAGCGCCGCCCGTCATCGAGCAGCGCGAAGGGCGCTTCCGGCCCCGGCATGCGCGACCGGATCAGGTCGAAGAGATGATTGCCCATGATTTCGGGTCCTTTCAGGCGTTTCCGTCAGTTCGCCACCGACCGCAGGAGCTTGCGGACACCGGAGGAGGCCACCACGGTGTTGCGGGTGGCGAAGGCTTCGTGGTTGGTCTCGATGTCGTCGAGGTCGTAGCGGTAATTCACCATCACGCCATGGGACTCGCGCAGGCCCCGCGCCGAGAGATTGCCGCCGACATTGATCCGCTCCAGCCGCGCGCCATTGCCGAGATGGAAGCGCGCGACCGGGTCGATGACGCGGCCGGAGGCCGTACGCGCCCGCAGCATGTATTCAGCCGTCATCTGGCCCAGCAGCTTGTCGCGGCGGGCCTTCGTCGCGTCGTCCAGCGAGATCGTCTCGCCGGCCGGGCGGGCCAACTCAGAGCGCTCCTCGTTGGTCAGCGTGACCTCGCCCTCTTCCGCGGTGACGTCGGAGAGCCAGCGGGCGAAGCCCGGCACTGGCGAGAGCGTGACGAAGGTATCGAGCCCCGGCAATTCGCGCTTCAGATCCTCGGCGACCTGCTTGATCAGGAAATTGCCAAAGGAGATGCCGCGCAGGCCCTCCTGGCAGTTCGAAATCGAGTAGAACACCGCGGTCGTCGCCTCCTGCGCCGGCAGGACGCTGCGCTCGGGCACGAGCACCTCGCCAATGGCACGCGGGATATCGGTCGTCAGCGCAACCTCGACGAAGATCAGCGGGTCATCAACGAGCTGCGGGTGGAAGAAGGCGAAGCAGCGCCGGTCCGCCGGCTCGAGCCGGCGCCTCAGATCGTCCCAGCCCTGGATCTCGTGGACCGCCTCGTAGCGGATGATCTTCTCCAGCACATTCGCCGGGGTGCGCCAGTCGATGCGACGCAGCACGAGGAAGCCACGATTGAACCACGAACCGAAGAGATGCCGGAAATCGGTGTCGACGGCCTTGAGTTCCGGCTCGGTTTCCATCGCCTCGAACAGCGCCTCGCGCATCCTGACCAGCACATGCGTGCCGTCCGGCGCGAGGTTGAGGCGGCGCAGCAGCTCCTGCCGGCGCGGCTCCGCCGCCAGATGCAGCGCCGAGATCGCAGCGGGGCTCGGGTTCTCGCGATAGGCCTCGATCGCTGCATCAAGCACGGCCTGATCCGGCCCGAAACGCTCGTTCAGCAGGTTGAAGAAGGCGAGCCGGCCCGGCTTGTCGAGCCTCTCCCAGGCTTCGAGCACGGCCTGCGCCAGCGCCATTCCGGAAGCCTCGCCGCGACCCGAGAGCAAATCCTCGCAAAGCCGGTCGATCGGCCGGGCACGGCTACCGAGAAAGCGCTCGAAACCGATGAGGGCACGGCCGCGATCGGCCACGCTGGTCAGCAATTCGCCGAGAAACGCCATGTCCATGCGGGCTCCCAGTTCCAGAACCGATCCTACACGAGTTTCGGCACTGGCAGATCGGGCGTCAACGCAGCAGCTTCCAGGCCTTCAGGAAGAAGTCCGACGCGCCGAAATTGCCGGACTTGAGCGCCACCACCATCTCCGGCCCGTCGACGACGCGGGTCCAGGGCACGCCGGGGTCGATCTCTGGGCCGATCTCCAGCGTGCGGACGCCGAGACCGAGCACCGCCGCGCCCGAGGTCTCGCCACCCGCGACGAGAAGCCGCGTCACGCCACCCTCAGAAAGCCGCCGGGCGATCTCGGCGAAGGCATGCTCGACGATGGCGCCGGCCTTGTCCCGGCCGAGCTTCTGCTGGACGGAAGCGACCTCCGCGGGATCGTCGCTGGAATAGAGCAGGAAGGGCTTGTCCGCAGGCTGCGCCAGCGCCCAGGCGGCGAGACCCGCGGCATCCTGGCTGCCATCGGCGAGTGCCATCGGATCCACCTTGAGCGCCGGATAACCCGCCTCCAAAGCCGTCTTTATCTGGCCGCGGGTCGCTGTCGAGCAGCTGCCGGAGATGATGCCGGCGCGGCCGGCGGGCGCCTTGAGGTCCTGCGGCCCCGGGCGTTCCGGGAGGAGCCCGGCCCGGCGGAAGTTCTGCGGCAAGCCCATCGCGATGCCGGAACCACCCGTCAGCAGCACATGCTCGGACACGGCATGGCCGAGTGTCATCAGATCCTCATTGGTGAGTGCGTCGGTCACCGCATAGCGGACGCCCTCGGTCTCCAGCTTGGCGAGGCGGGCCTTCACGGCGGCGGGACCGGCGAACACGGTGGCGTAATCGACGAGGCCGACTTCCGTCTTCGCCTGCACCGCCATAAGTCGCATCAGGTTGGAATCCCGCATCGGCGTCAGCGGATGGTCCTTCATCGAGCTTTCGTGCAGCGGCACGGAACCAACGAAGAGATAGCCCTGATAGATCGAGCGACCATTGGCCGGGAAAGCCGGGCAGACGATGGCGAGCCCCGCGCCCAGCCGCTCAGCCAGCGCGTTCGCCACCGGGCCGATATTGCCCTCGGCCGTGGAATCGAAGGTCGAGCAGTACTTGAACAGGATCTGGCGCGCGCCAGCCTTGAGCAGCGCGTCGCAGGCGGCGAGCGAATCCGCCACCGCCTCGGCCACTGGATTGGTGCGCGACTTCAGCGCGACGACGACGGCATCGGCTTCCGGCAGGGCACTGCCGGCCGCGGGCACGCCGATGACCTGGACGGTGCGCATCCCGGCGCGGTTCAGCATCAGCGCGACATCGGTCGCACCCGTCATGTCGTCGGCGATCACGCCCAGCAGCATCCGTATTCTCCCTCGGTCACTCTCTTGTTCTTCGTCGACCGTTCTAGCGGTGCGGCCCCGGCGAGGCGACTGCCATCGCCGCATCGGGCGGTCTTCCTGAAGGCATGCGTCCGCCCTTACGGACGGCTCCGGCACTGCCTTTCCAGGAGGCAGTGCTGCCTGCGAATTGGTGCGGTGCCAGATCGACGGCGGCACGAGTTTGAGTCAGTTTAGTGCCACGGGGAACAAATTAGACAAATCATCCGGATCATTGGGGGAGAAGCATGAAGTTGTTGAAGATCGCCATCCCGGCCGCAGCGCTCGCGCTCGCCATGCTGCCGACGCTAGCACCGGCGCAGACACCCTCGACCCTGCGAATCGGCCTGCAGGAAGACCCCGACATGCTCGACCCGCACAAGGCGCGCACTTTCGTCGGCCGCATCGTCTTCATGGGCCTTTGCGACAAACTGCTCGACATCGACCCGGACCTGAAGCTGGTGCCGCAGCTCGCGACCTCGTGGAGCTTCTCGCCCGACGGGCTGACGCTGACGATGAAGCTGCGCAGCGACGCGAAGTTCCATGACGGCGAGCCCTTCAATGCCGAGGCCGCCAAGGTCAACCTCGAGCGGGCGCGGACCCTGCCGGATTCGCTGCGCAAATCCGAGCTCGCCTCGGTCGACAGCGTCGAGACGCCGGACGCGACCACGCTGGTGCTGAAGCTCAAGCGCCCGGACGCGACGCTGCTCGCGCAGCTCACGGACCGCGCCGGTATGATGCTGGCGCCGAAGAGCCTGTCCGGCGATGTCACGGCAAAGCCTGTCTGCTCCGGCCCCTACAAGTTCGTCGAGCGCGTCCAGAACGACCGCATCGTGCTGGAGAAATTCAAGGAGCACTGGAACGCGGCGCAGTATAGCTTCGACCGCATCGTCTACCGCGCCATCCCCGACACCACCGTGCGGCTGGCCAATCTGCGCTCCGGCGAGCTCGACATGCTGGAGCGGCTGGCGCCGACCGACGTGAAATCGGCCCAGAGCGACAAGTCGCTCAAGGTCGCGAGCACGGCCAATCTCGGCTACCAGGGCATCACCATCAACACCAACAACGGCGACGCGGCCAAGCAGCCGATGGGCCAGGACAAGCGCGTGCGCCAGGCGCTCTCGCTCGCCATCGACCGCAAGGTGCTGAGCCAGGTGGTGTTCGAGGGGCTCTATGCGCCGATGAACCAGCCCTTCAACCCGGGCAACTTCTTCATCAACGCCGATCTGCCTGTGCCGGAGCGCGACGTTGCCAAGGCCAAGGCGCTGCTCAAGGAGGCGGGGGTCTCCAAGGTCACGGCCGAGCTCTTCGTCACCAACAACCCGGTTGATGCGCAGCTCGCGCAGGTGATCCAGGCGATGGCGCAGGAAGCCGGCATCGACATCCAGATCCGTGCCACGGAATTCGCCAGCCAGCTGCGCGACCAGCAGCAGGGCAAGTTCCAGATGAGCCGCATCGGCTGGTCCGGCCGCATCGACCCGGACGGCAACATCCACCCCTTCGTCACCACCAAGGGCAACCAGAACGACGGCAAGTACTCCAATGCCGAAGTCGACAAGCTGCTCGACGAGGCGCGGACGATCTATGAGCCGGCCGAGCGCAAGAAGCGCTACGACGCCGCCCAGAAGATCCTGCAGGACGAGCTGCCGATCATCTACCTCTACAACCAGACGGTGTTCTTCGCGCTGCGCTCCAACATCGAGGGCTTCGTGATCAACCCGGACGGCATGATCCGGCTGGCGGGGTTGAAGCGCTCGTGAGGGCTTTGACAGCTGTGCCGTCACCCCGGGGGGCCGAAGGGCGGCCCGGGATCCATCGTAGAGCGCAGTTCCCTGCGATGGATCCCGGCGCCCCGCTTCGCTACGGCCGGGATGACGAAGCGGTTCTGGGCGCCCCATGTTCACCCTGATCCTCCGCCGCATCCTGATCGCGATACCGACGCTGTTCCTGGTCTCGCTCTTCGTCTTCGCCTTGCAGCGCGCGCTGCCGGGCGATCCCTTCCTCGTCATCGCGGGCGAAGAGCGCGACCCGGAGGTGATCGCGCGGCTGCGCGAGATCTACCGGATGGACGATCCGATCGTCGTCCAGTTCTTCGCCTGGCTCGGACAGGTCGTGCAAGGCGATTTCGGCCGCTCGCTGCGAACCGGCGAGCCGGTGCTCCACCTGATCCTGCAGAAGCTGCCGGTAACGATCCAGCTCGCCACCGCCTCGATCCTGATCGCGATCGCCATAGGCATCCCGATCGGCATCCTCGCCGCGCGGCGCAAGGGCACGATCGTCGACTATTCCGCCAGCGCGGTCGCGCTCTCCGGGCTCTCGATCCCGAATTTCTGGTTCGGGATCATGTTGATCCTGCTCGTCTCCGTGCATCTGAAATGGCTGCCGGCTTCGGGCTACGAGTCGATCTTCGTCCACCCCTGGGAGGCGATCCAGCGGCTGATCATGCCGGCCTTCGTGCTCGGTAACGGACTTGCCGCCTTCCTGATGCGCCACACCCGCTCGGCCATGCTGGAGGTGCTGCGCTCGGACTATGTCCGCACCGCCCGCGCCAAGGGGCTCGACGAGGACACGGTCGTCCACCGCCATGCGCTGCGCAACGCGCTGGTGCCGATCATCACGCTGACGACGCTGCTCTTCGGTGAACTGCTCGCCGGCGCCGTGCTGACCGAGCAGGTCTTCACCATCCCCGGCTTCGGCAAGCTGATCGTCGATGCCGTGTTCAACCGCGACTATGGCGTGGTGCAGGGCGTGGTGCTGTGCACGGCCATCGGCTTCATCCTGATGAACCTGCTGGCGGACGTGCTCTACATCCTCGTCAACCCGCGGCTGAGGAGCGGCTGATGGCGTCGCTGGATTCCGTTTCCGCCTCCGCCGGAGCCGGCAGCGTCAAGGCGCGGCCGGGCGTGCTCTCCCGGCTGGTGCGCAACCGCTCGGCGCTGATCGGCGGCGGGATCGTGCTGGTCTTCGTACTGATGGCGCTGTTCGCGCCGGTGCTTCCGCTCGCCGATCCCTTCAAGTCGAACTTCCTCGCCATCCGCAAGCCGCCCTCGGAGATCTACTGGTTCGGCACGGACGAGCTCGGGCGCGACCAGGTCTCGCGGCTGTTCTTCGGGGCGCAGGCCTCGCTGCTGGCCGGCATCGTCTCGGTGCTGATCGCAGTGGCGATAGGACTGCCTTTCGGGCTGCTGGCCGGGTGGTATGGCGGCTGGACCGACATCGTGATCTCGCGCGTCACCGAGGCGCTGCTGGCCTGCCCCTTCCTGATCCTCGCCATCGCCTTCGCGGCGGTGCTGGGGCCATCGCTGACCAATGCGATGATCGCGATCGGCCTATCGGCCGTGCCGATCTTCATCCGGCTGGTGCGTGGGCAGGTGATGAGCGTGAAGGCGGAGGATTTCGTCGAGGGCGCCCGCGCCGTCGGCGCACGGGATCTTCGGCTGATGTTCCGCCATGTCCTGCCGAACACCCTGTCGCCCATCGTGGTGCAGTCGACATTGTTCATGGCGCAAGCCATCATCCTCGAAGCCGCGCTCTCCTTCCTCGGCCTCGGCCAGCAGCCGCCGGCACCGTCCTGGGGCCAGATGCTCAACGTCGCCAAGAACTTCATGGAGCAGGCTCCCTGGATGTCGGTTGCGCCCGGCATCTGCATCTTCCTCGCCGTTCTCGGCTTCAACCTGCTCGGCGACGGCCTGCGCGACGCGCTCGACCCAAAAGAAAACTAGAGTTCCAGGAATACGCCCATGTTCACGACCCGCCCGGAAATCCTCGGCACCTTCGGTGTCGTCACCTCGACGCATTGGCTCGCCACCGCCTCCGGCATGGCAATGCTGGAAAAGGGCGGCAACGCCTTCGACGCCTGCGCGGCGGCCGCCTTCGTGCTGCAGGTGGTGGAACCGCATCTCGTCGGCCCGGCCGGCGACATGCCGGCCGTGTTCTATTCGGCTAAGACGAAGAAAGTCGAGACACTCTGCGCCCAGGGGCCCGCGCCGCAGGCCGCGACCATCGCCGCCTACAAGGCGCTCGGGCTCGACATGATCCCGGGCTCAGGGCTCCTCGCCACCGTCGTCCCCGGCGCCTTCGGCGGCTGGATGACGCTGCTGCGCGACCATGGCCGGCTGAAGCTGCGCGACGTGCTCGAGCCGGCCATCGGCTATTTCGAGAACGGCCATCCGATGCTGCCGCGCGTCTCGGATTCGATCCGCGAGCTCACCGACCTCTTCACCGGCGAATGGCCGACCTCGGGCGCGGTCTACCTGCCCGGCGGCAACGTCCCGGAGGCGCGCAAGCTCTTCGCCAACAAGGCCGCCGCCGAAACCTACAAGCGCATCCTGAGCGAGGCCGAAGCCAAGGGCAGCGACCGGCAGGAGCAAATCCAGGGCGCCTATGACGCCTGGTACAAGGGCTTCGTCGCCGAAGCGATGGACCGCTTCTGCCGCACCACCGAGGCGATGGACTCCTCGGGTCGCCGCCACAAGGGCCTGCTCACCGCCGACGATATGGCGAAATGGACGCCGAGCTACGAGACGCCGACGTCGGTCCGCTATCACGACTGGGAGGTCTTCAAGATCGGCCCCTGGGGCCAGGGCCCGGCCTTCCTGCAGACGCTCAAGATCCTGGAGGGCGTCGATCTCGCCGGGATGGGCCCGGCGAGCCCCGAATTCGTCCACCATGTCGCGGAGGCGATGAAGCTCGCCTTCGCCGATCGCGAGGCTTATTACGGCGACCCTGACTTCGTGAAGGTCCCGCTTGAGACCCTGCTCTCGGCGGATTATGCCGCGGCGCGGCGCGCCCTGATTGGCGAGCGCGCTTCGCTGGAGCTCACCCCCGGCATCGTGCCGGGCTACGAGGCGCAGGTCGCGCATGCGCTGAAGGCGCTCAGTGCCATTGCCCAGCCGGGCCAGACCAGCGCGGCGGTCGGCGAGCCGACCATGGCCTCTATGGTCGCGGCCGGGCGCAAGGGCGACACGGTCCATATCGACGTCATCGACAAATGGGGCAACATGATCGCGGCGACGCCGTCCGGTGGCTGGCTGCAATCCTCCCCCGTCATCCCGGACCTCGGCTTCCCGCTCAACTCGCGGGCGCAGATGTTCTGGCTGGAAGAGGGACTGCCCTCCTCGCTCGCGCCCGGCAAGCGCCCGCGCACGACGCTGACGCCGACCATTGCCTTCGAGAAGGGCGAGCCGCGTCTCGCCTTCGGCACGCCCGGCGGCGACCAGCAGGAGCAGTGGCAGCTCGGGCTCTTCCTGCGCCGGGTCCATCACGGGCTCAACCTGCAGGAGGCGATCGACCTGCCGCTGTTCCACACCCAGCACTTCCCCTCGTCGTTCTATCCGCGCTCTTCGCGCCCCGGCCATCTGATGATCGAGGAGAGCATCGGGACGGCCGCGCTTGCCGAGCTGGAGCGGCGTGGACACAAGGTCGAGCAGGCTCCGGCCTGGACGGTCGGACGGCTCACTGCTGCCGAGAAGAGCGCTGACGGCCTCTTGCGCGCCGCGGCGACGCCGCGTCTGATGCAGGCCTATGCCGCAGGGCGGTGAACACCTGACCCGACGTTCCCTCCCGCCGTCATCCCGGGCGGAGCGCAGCGAAGACCCGGGATCCATGCCTGAACTTTCCTTGGAAACGCTCTGGCATGGATCCCGGATCGGCGCCGCTTCGCGGCTTGTCCGGGATGACGGTGGAGTGTGTTGAAATCGACCGGATAACGAGGAACCGCATATGACCTGGTCCATCGTCGCCCGCGATGCCGCGACCGGCGCCTATGGCGTCGCGGTTTCTACCTGCGCCTTCGCCGTCGGCTCCCGCGTGCCTTATGGCGGCGGGCGGATCGGCGCAATCGCCACGCAGGCCTTCGTCAATCCGCTCTACGGCCTCGACGGGCTGCGGCTGCTCCAGGAGGGGCGCTCGGCCGTCGAGATCGTCGCGACGCTGACGGCGGCAGACGAGGGGCGCGCCCATCGCCAGCTCCACGTCATCGATCGCGACGGCAGGATCGCGGCCTATACCGGCGCGTCCTGCATCGACTGGTGCGGGGCGGTGGACGGTCCGCAGGTCTCGGTCGCAGGCAACATGCTCTCGGGCCCCGCGGTCGTGCAGGAGACGCTCAAGGCCTATATCGCGGCTTCCGCGCTTGATTTCGACGAGCGGCTGCTGGTGGCTCTGGAGGCCGGTGAGAAAGCCGGAGGCGACAAGCGCGGCAAGCAGTCCGCCGCGATCCGCATCTGGAACGGCGAGCCGCTGCCGAGCTTCGACATCCGCGTCGACGACCATGCCGATCCGCTCAAGGAGCTGCGCCGGATCTGGCGCGTGGCGCATCAGCGCTACGTGCCGTTCCAGCAGGCCTCGCCTTCGCGCACGCGGCCTGCTGGCGTGACGGATCGAGCGGAGCTCGACCGGCTGTGCGAGGAATACGCCGCGGCCTGGAACGCGCGTCATCCGGAGTGACCCCTTCTCCCCTCGGGGGAGAAGGTAGCCGCGCGAAGCGCTGATGGATGAGGGCTGCGCGCGGACCAAAGAAAAGGGCCGCTGACGCGACCCTTCCCTCATCCGCCCGGTCCGCAGACACCTACTCCCCCAAGGGGAGAAGGGTTCAGGTCAGCTTCCCGCGCGCCGCGACCGGCAGCTCGCCGATCAGCTTGTCGCCGCGCACGGTGATCAGCCGGTCGACCATGTTGACCACGACGCAGACATGGTTCGGCACGACGCGGACGACCTCGCCGACAACCGGGCGCTCGTTCGAGCCCGACAGATCGAGGAAACCGTGCTCCTCGGCGAATTGCGCAATGCGCGCCCGCGGGTATTCGAGAATGTAGCCGTGGCCGTCGAGGTTGCCCTTGTCGCTGGTCAAGGTCTTGGAGCCTGAATCGAGGATGCCGCGGTCCGGTCCTGCCCGGCTCACCACCGAGGCGTAGACCGTCAGCGCGCAGTCATCGAGCGTCGCGACGCCGGCGGCGATCTGCATGCGGTCGTTGAAGATCGAAGTGCCGGAGCGGTGCTCGGTCGCGCCCCGGAGCTTGCCCATGTTGGGGATGTTGGGCGAGCCGCCGGTCGAAACGATGTCGGCCTTGAGGCCCGCATCGGCGAGGCCGGCATTGGCGGTGTCGAGGAAGATTTGCGTCCGTTCCCAGCCATCCTCCGGCGGATACATCAGGAAGCCGGCAAAGCGCAGGCCGGGCGAGGCCTCGATCATCCGCGCCAGTTCCACCGCTTCGCCGGGCGTCTCGACGCCCGCGCGCTTGCGGCCAGTGTCGCATTCGACCACGACTTCGAGGTCGCGCCCAGCGATCTCGGCCGCGCGCGGCAGGCCGGAGATGGTGACGGGATTGTCGGCGGCGACGATCATCCGGACGCGACGCTGGAGAGCCCCGAGACGCCCCAGCTTCTCCTCGCCGAGGATGTTGTAGCTGATCATGATGTCGTCGAGACCGCCATCGGCCATGACCTCGGCTTCGCCGAGTTTCTGGCAGGTGATGCCCCGCGCGCCGGCCTCGACCTGCAGCCGCGCCAACTCGGGCGACTTGTGCGTCTTGATGTGCGGGCGGTTGGCAACGCCGGCGGCATCGCAGGCCGCCTGGAGCCGCGCGATATTGGCATCGACCTTATCGAGATCGATCACCACGGCGGGCGTGCCGTAGCGGCGCGCGATCTCGGCCCCGAGCGGGGTGGCGGCCGGCTGATCGACGGCCGGCGACGTGGTGGCGGTAACGCTCATGACAGCACCCGCACGATCGCTTCGATCTCGACCGTCATGTTGTTGGGCAGCGAACCCATGCCGACGGCCGAGCGGGCATGGCGCCCACGCTCGCCCAGCACCGCGACGAAGAGATCGGAGCAGCCATTGATGACCTTGGGCTGGTCGGCGAAATCGGGCGCGCCGTTGACCATGCCGAGCAGCTTCACCACCTCGACCTTGTCGAGCGAACCCGTCGCCTTCTTCATCGCGGCGAGCAGGCCGAGGCCGGTCTGCTTGGCGTGCTCATACGCTTCCTCGACGGTCACGTCCTTGCCGACCTTGCCGGTCGGGTAGGTGCCGTCCGCGCGCTTCGGGCCCTGGCCCGAGAGATAGAGCATGTCGCCGACCTGCTTGAAGCTGACATAGGTCGCGACCGGCGACGGCACTTCCGGCAGTGTCAGGCCCAGTTCCTTGAGCTTGTCTTCGGCACTCATGGCGTTCCCTCTTATCCTCGTATCGCGGCGCATATAGCGGGCCGCATCGTCATAGCTCGCGAGCTTGCGATCAAGCGCAGGCTCATGCACCTCGCGAAACCCCTGCCGTCCCCAGAAGTCGGCCGAGTCGTTGACCGCGACCAGCGCGAGGCTCGTGCAGCCGGCCCGTATGGCCTGCTCGATGATCCGGGCCACGATCCGCCCGGCGACGCCGCCGCCTCGCGCTTCCGGCAGCAGTGCCAGATCGTGGATGTACCAGTTCGTGGTGCCGGGCGGGATCTCGCCCAGCAAGGAGTTCAGCACCGGCACGGCGCCTGCCGGCCAGGGATGGCTGACGAGATAGCCGTGCAGCGCGTCGTCCTCGCCCGCCAGCACATGGCAGCCATCGGGCGCCAGCCGCAGCCGCTCGGCGAAGACGGCTTCATCCTCCGGATAGGCCGGGTGGACGATGCCGGCGATCTTCATCACGGCCGGCAGGTCGGCCGGCGCCATCGGGCGCCAGAGCCCGGCAGGCGACACGGCGGCTAGGCCACCTTCTTGAACTTGTTGGTCCGCTTCGGATGCCACCACTTGCCCTTGAGCACGACGCCTTCGGAAATGATCTTCCGATCGCCCGTCATATGCTCGCCGACGGCGTCGACATAGTCGAACTTGCCTTCCTTCACCGTCAGGATCGTCGCGTCGCCGAGCGAACCGACCTTGAGCGAGCCGTATTCGGGCCGCTTCAGCGCCATGGCGGCATTCACCGTCGAGGCGGCGATGACGTTGCTCAGGCTCATACCCATGCAGAGGAATTTCGACATGGTGGTGACCTGGTCATAGGCCGGGCCGTCGATGCAGAGCTTGTGGACGTCCGAGGAGATCGTGTCCGGCTCGAAGCCGTTGGCCAGCATGGCGCGGCCGGTCTTGAAGGCGAAGGAGCCCTTGCCGTGGCCGATGTCGAAGAGGACGCCGCGCTTGCGGGCGGCGAGCACCTCCGGCTTCACCGTGCCCTGGGCGGTGGCGGGTGCGTTCGGGAAACCGCGGAAGGCGTGGGTCAGCACGTCGCCGGGACGCAGCATGCCGATGACCTCCTCATAGGACGGCGGCGGATGGTCGATATGGCACATCAGCGGCATGCCAACCTCGTTGGCGACCTGCAGCGCGATGTTGAGCGGGACGGCGCCCGAAGTGCCCGAGGAATGGATGCCAACGCGCACCTTGATGCCGACGATGTAGTCGCGGTTGGCATCGGCCACCGCCACGGCATCGATCGGGTTCATCAGGCGCAGGTCGCCGCTCTCGCCGACCATGACGCGATGGTCGAAGCCATAGATGCCGGCATGGGAGACATGGAGATAGGCGAGGATGCGCGCCTGGCTCGGCTCGATGACATGCTTGCGGAAGCCCGCCCAATTGCCAGGGCCGGCCGAGCCGGTGTCGACCGAGGTGGTGACGCCGGAGACGCGGCAGAACTCGTCGGCATCGATGCCGAGCGAGGTGCCGCCCCAATACACATGGGTGTGCAGGTCGATCAGGCCGGGCGAGACGATATAGCCCGAGACGTCGCGGATTTCCTTGGCGCCCTTCAGGTCCTTGCCGAAACCCGAGACCTTGCCGTCCGTGAAGGCGACATCGAGGACGCCGTCATGCTTCTGCGACGGATCGATGACGCGGCCGCCTTTGAGGATGAGATCGTGGGTCATTGTAGTCCTCTGCCTAGGGTCTGTACTCATAATGGACGCTGTTCTGATCGGGCCAAAACGACCGAGAGCAAGGAGGAGCCCGCCGCCCGATGCCCTTCGGCATCGGGCAAGGGACCGACACGGCTATCGGCCGTTTTCGCCCGACCCCGAAGGGGCGCGGGCCTTTTGGTCGGCCGGTGCGTCGCGCGGCCTTGCAAACCGGGCGGTTTGCTGCGCCCACGCTCCTGCCCGCCGACCAAAATGCCCTGCGTCAGAACAGCGTCCATTATGAGTACAGACCCTGGTCAGACAGGCGCGACCGCGCCCTTGCGCTCGACGATCAGGCCATAGGCCTGCGGCTCGCGGTGCTTGGCGAAGTTGAAGGTCGAGTTCTTGTAGCTCTTGCCGAGATCCATGTCGCAGCGGGCGACGATCAGCTCGTCGCCCTCGGTCACGGCCTGCGCCACGACCTCGCCGGTGGGGGCGATGATGCAGGAGCCGCCGATCTGGTCGACGCCGGCCTCAAGTCCGGCTTTCGCAACACCGACGACCCAGGTGGCGTTCTGATAGGCGCCGGCCTGCATCACGAGCTGGTTGTGGAAGTTGCCGAGCCGGTCATGGTCCGGCGCCGGCGGGTTGTGCTTGGGCGTGTTGTAGCCGAGCACGACCAGCTCGACGTCCTGCAGCCCCATGGAGCGGTAGCTCTCGGGCCAGCGACGATCGTTGCAGATCATCATGCCGATATTGGCGTCCATGGTCCGCCAGACCGGCCAGCCGAGATTGCCGGTCTCGAAATAGCGCTTCTCCAGATTCTGGTAGGGCGCCCCGGGCCGGTGCTCGGGATGGCCCGGCAGGTGGATTTTGCGGTACTTGCCGATGATCGACCCACTCTTGTCGACCAGGATCGCGGTGTTGAAGCGGCGCTTGCGGCCCTCTTCCCGCGCCAGCTCGCAGTAGCCCAGATGGAAGCCGACACCGAGGCGCTTGGCCTCATCGAAGAGCGGCGCCGTCTCGTTGGAGGGCATCGCCGTCTCGAAATAGCTGTCGATCTCGTCCTCGTCGTCCATCCACCAGTGCGGGAAGAAGGCGGTGAGCGCGGCTTCCGGATAGACGATGAAATCGGCGCCGTGGCCCTTGGCCTGGCGCATCAGCTCGATCATGCGCGCGACGGCCGAGGCGCGGCTTTCGTCGCGCTGGATGGGGCCGAGCTGGGCTGCGGCGACAGTGAGGATGCGGGTCACGTCAGAGCTCCTGAGGAAGACCATCCTGTCGGGGAGGCTTCGCGAACGAAGCCGGCGCGTCAAGCGCCGGCAATGGGTGACGGGGGTTGCTTCGGCAGCGGGACCGCTTGCCGGCTCACAGGGCCTTCGCTCACAGCGTCTTGGCGAGACGTGGATCGAGCGAGTCGCGCAGACCGTCGCCCAGCAGGTTCACAGCGAGCACGGTGAGGGAGAGGAACACCGCCGGGAACAGGATGATGTGCGGCCTCACCTGCCAGAGCGCCCTGCCCTCGGCCATGATGTTGCCCCAGGAGGGCGTCGCCGGCGGCACGCCCGCGCCGATGAAGGAGAGGATCGCCTCGACGATCATGGCGCTGGCACAGATATAGGTCGCCTGCACGCTCATCGGCGCGAAGGTGTTGGGCAGGATGTGCCGCCAGATGATGCGTGGGGCACGCGCGCCATTGGCGACTGCCGCCTCGACATAGGGCTGCTCGCGCAGCGACAGCACCACGCCGCGCACGAGGCGCGCCACGCGCGGGATCTCGGCGACGGTGATGGCGATGATGACGTTCTGGACCGAGCCGCGCGTCAGCGCCATCAGGGCGATGGCGAGCAGGATCGGCGGGATCGACATCATGCCGTCGATGATCCGCATGATGATGCCGTCGGCCCAGCGGATGAAGCCGGCGAAGAGGCCGATGGTGAGCCCGACGATCGAGGACAGGATCGCGACGCTGAAACCGACCAGCAGCGAGACGCGCGCGCCATAGATCACGCGCGAATAAACGTCGCGGCCAAGCATGTCGGTGCCGAACCAGTAGAGCTCGGAGGGCATGCGCGTGCGCCGCGACGGCGAGATCGCGGTCGGGTCGACCGTGCCGAGCAGCGGGGCGAAGATGCCGATCAGCGCCATCAGGATAAGGAGCCCGCCGCCGATGGCCACGGAAGGATGGCGGCGCAGATAGCGGCGGAAACGGGCGGCGCGGCTGGGCTCGGCCGGCTTGGCCGGGTCGGCGGCGGCGACGGGTGCCACAGGGGCGGCCAAGGAGGATGGGGCGGTCAATAGCGGATCCTCGGGTCGACGAGGGTATAGGTCAGGTCGATCAGCAGGTTCACCAGCACGTAGACCAGGCTGAACATCAGCACGACGCCCTGGATGACGGGGTAGTCGCGGCGCAGGATGGCATCGACAGTGAGCCGGCCGAGGCCTGGAATGGCGAAGACGCTCTCGGTAACGACGGCGCCGCCGATCAGCAACGCGATGCCGATGCCGATGATGGTGACGATCGGCACCGCCGCGTTCTTGAGCGAATGCAGGAAGAGCACGTCCTTCTGCGCCACGCCCTTGGCCTGGGCAGTGCGGACATAGTCCTGCTGCAGCACCTCGAGCATGGTGGCGCGGGTGATGCGGGCGATGAGTGCGATATAGACGAGACCCAGCGTCACCGCCGGCAGGATCAGGTTCCTGAGCCAGGGCCAGAGGCCCTCGGAAATCGGCGTATAGCCCTGCACCGGCAGCCATTCGAGCTTGAGCGCGAAGATCCAGGCCAGCAGGTAGCCGACGACGAAGACGGGCACGGAGAAGCCGAGTACGGCGAAGGCCATGGCGCCCTTGTCGATCCAGCTTCCGGCCTTCCAGGCCGCGATGACGCCCATCGGCACGGCGACGACGACCGCGAATATGAGGGTCAGCACCATCAGCGAGACGGTGGGCTCGATGCGCTGGGCGATGAGCTGCGTCACCGGCAGGGAGGTGAAGATCGAGGTGCCGAGATCACCCTGCAGCACCCGCCACGACCATTCGCCGAAGCGGATGAGATAGGGCCGGTCCAGCCCCAGGCTGGCGCGAATGCGTTCGACATCGGCGGGTGAAGCCTGGTCGCCCGCGATGATGGCAGCCGGGTCACCCGGCGCGATGTAGAGCAGGGAAAAGACGAACAGCGCCACGAAGGCCATCACAGGGATGGTCGTGACGATCCGTCGGACGACGAAAGCGAGCATGGGGTCGCCGGACCTCGTTCAAACAATCCGGGGGCCGCGGCCCGGTCTGTCGGGGGTCGCGGCGCGATAAGCCGGAGCCGGCGGCGGGCCGGCTCCGTAGAGATAGCGTCAGCCCTTGGCGACGCCCCAAAACACTGGGAACGGGCCGCTGGTCACGCCGGCGACGTTCTTCCGCCAAGCCTGGTAGCCGAGATAGAAGCCCGTCGGCACATAGACGACGTTCTCGACCGCCGCCTTGTTCAGCTTGCCCATCGCCTCCTTTTCAGCGGCGATGTCCTTGGCGTTGAACCAGGACGTGATGTGCTCCTCGACCGGAGGGACGTCGGGCCAGCCGAACCACGCCTTCTCGCCATTGGCGCGGATCGCGGTGTAGGAGGCCGGGTTCACGCAGTCGGCGCCGGCATGCCAGGTGTGGAACATGCTCCAGCCGCCCTGCCCCGGAGGCGTCTTCTGTGCGCGGCGCGAGCCGACCGTGCCCCAGTCCGTAGCGACGAAGTCGACATTCATGCCGATGCTCTTGAGCAACTCGGCCGTGACGTCACCCATCGACTTGGTCGCCGCCATGTCCTGCGCGACGATGCAGGTGACGGGCTCGCCCTTGTAGCCGGATTCGGCGAGGAGCTTCTTGGCCTCAGCGACGCTCTTCTTCTTGAACATCTCGCCGCCCTCTTCCGTATAGAGGGGCGTGCCGGGCGTGAAGAAGCCCGGCAGCGGTTTCCAGAGCTTGTCGTCTTCGCCGACGATGGCCCGCATGTAGTCTTCCTGGTTCAGCGCCGTCGCGACGGCCTGGCGCACCTTCAGATTGTTGAAGGGCGGGAAGAGGTGGTTCATGCGGAAGGCGCCGATATTGCCGAGCGGGTCGCCGATATCGACGCTGATATCCTTGTGGCCCTTGAGCACCGGCACAAGATCGGCGAGCGGGGTCTCCCACCAGTCGACCTCGCCGCTCTGCAGCGCGGCAGCCGCCGTCGCCGGATCGGGCATGATCACCCATTCGAGGCGGTCGATCAGCACCTTCTTGCCGCCGGCCATCCAGTCCGCCGGCTCCTCGCGCGGCTTGTAGTCGGCGAATTTCTCGAACACAGCCTTGGCGCCGGGCACCCACTCGCTGCGGGCGAACTTGAACGGACCCGAGCCGATGTACTCCGTGATCTGCTGGAACGGGTCGGTCTTGGCGATGCGCTCCGGCATGATGAAGCTGCAGGGCGCGTTGTTCTTGGCGAGCGCGAACAGCATCTTCGGGAAGGGCTGCTTCAGCACCCATTTCCAGGTCAGCTCATCGACCGGCGTGAGTTCCACCTGGATGGCGCGGATCATCAGGCCCATCGGATCGCGCGCCGACCAGCGCACCAGGCTCGCCACCACGTCCTTGGCGGTGACGGGCGAACCATCATGGAACTTGAGACCCGAGCGCAGCTTGAAGGTCCAGGTCAGGCCATCGGCGGAAACCTCCTCGGCCTCGACCATCTGGCGCTTGGGCTCGAACTTCGAATTGACGCCGTAAAGCGTGTCCCAGACGAGCAGCGCCGCGTTGCGGACCACATATTGCGTGCCCCAGATCGGGTCGAAATTCGCGAGATTGGCCTGCGGCACGAAGCGCAGGGTCTTGGTCGCGCCTTGCGCCAGGGCCGGCATCGCCAGCCCGCCCGTGGCCGCGGCCACGCCGACGCCCGTCGCGGATTTCAGAAAACTCCTGCGGTCCATCCATGCTCTCCCCTGAAGCGGCGCCTCTGTCCGGGCTGCCTTGCCGCAAATGTGGGCAGAAAAACTCCTGCCTGACAACATGCAGCGGGGCCCTATCGAGGTAGACCGCCTGCTTGCAGAGTCCGTGCCAAACGGAACTGAAATCCCCCGGAGCGACACGATCGGCAGAGAACGGCCGCATTCGCCGACAAGACGCCAGATAATTGCGACCATGGCGATAGAAACGATTTAAACGTGCCAGACACGGCCCAAGGCTGGCCGAATCATCGATGCCGCCGCATCGCGCCTGCGCACGGCATTTCGGGATAGCGCCGCGCTCGATCTTTCCGACCACAGCGCAGCGGCTTGATCTTCAACGGCCCAAGCGTTCTCATCGCGGCTGCGCCAAGGATTGCGATGAAGCCATGCGTTGTTCGCCGTTCGCCCTGCTCACCTCGGCGCTCTGCCTGCTTGTGCAGCTCACCGGAGCCCTCGCGCAGGCGCCGCCGTCGGGCGGCGACGTGCCTGCTGCGGCAGAGATTGGCGGCCAGCCCCGAGCGACTGCCGAGGTCTTGCCGTTCATTGACGCACACGCGCATCTGAACGACGAGGCGATGCAACTCACGCTGATGGACCGCTTCGGGGCAACGCGCGCGGTCGTCTTTTGGGGCCGGGACAGCGACAACGAAGCGATCGCGGCGGCGGCACAGCGGAACCCGGAGCGCTTCATCCCCTTTGCTTCCATCTCGCCCGAGCGCAGGGCTTATCGGAAGAGTTGGGACACGCAGGATTTGGCCGTGCTGACCGCGCTGGATCAGCTCCTGTCGACCGGGCGATTCAAAGGGATCGGCGAAATCTCCGCCGCTCATTTTCCTTCGCCGGGGCTCCCCGAGGCGGACTACGATCCGTCGGGGGCGATCATGCGCGGCATTCTCGATCTGGCCCGCAAATACACCCTTCCCGTGATGGTCCACGTCGAAATAACCCGGATGCGGGAACTCTCAGTCCTGCTGGATGCCTATCCGGACGTGCCCGTCATTTGGGCGCATGGCGGCTACACCCCGCTTTTCCTGGCCCGCCGGATGCTCGAGCGCCATCCCAATCTCCACTACGAACTCAGCGCCCGTAGCTGGCCCCGGCACCCGCGGGCACCCGACTACACGATCCTGCGCGACGGCAAATCCGTCTGGCCCGAATGGCTCGAACTCATCGAGGAGAAGCCGGAACGCTTCCTGATCGGCACCGATGCCAGCCAACGCTCGCTGAGCAGCGATGCGATGAAGTTTGCGAGCGTTCAGTCCTTCCTGCGACAACTGAGTCCGACGACCCGGGGACGGGTGGCCAGCCTGAACCTCCTCAGGCTGATCGAGCCAAAACGTTGACCGCGAACAGCCTCTATGGGCGCGGCTCGTCGACACGCGCGAAGGGCCTCGCCAGCTCGAAGGCTGCAGCAGCCCTGAGCACGAGCGCATCCTTGCCGAAGGCGCCGACGATCTGCAGGCCAGCCGGAAGCCCGGCCTTGGTCAGCCCGCAAGGCACCGATGCCGCCGGCTGCTCGGTGATGTTGAAGGGGTAGGTAAAGGGCGTCCAGCGCGTCCAGTCCTCGCCATAGGCGCCGTTCTCGGGCGTGTCGCGCCCGACGACGAAGGCCGGCAGCGGCAGCGTCGGCGTCAGCAGCAGGTCGTAGCGCTGGTGGAAATCGGCCATGCGAAGCGCCAGCACGTTGCGCTGGTTGAGCAACGCATCGACATAGGCCGAGGCAGGGATGCGCTCGCCCTTCTCGGCGACCGCAACGAGGCCGGGATCCATCTTGGCCCGCCCTGCCGCGTCGATGCTGCCCAGGGCCAGCGCGGCGCCCGATGCCCAAATCGTCATCAGCACCTCGATCGGATCGGCGAAGCCGGGATCGACCTCCTCCACCGTCGCGCCAAGCTCGGCGAAGACCTGCGCGGCGCTGGCCGTCAGCGCGGCGATCTCGGGATCGACGACGACATCCTGCCCGAGCCGCGGCGACCAGGCGATGCGCAGGCCCCGGACGCCTCCTTTAAGCCCGTCTACATAATCCGGCGGGCGATCCGTCATCGCGGTCATGTCGCGCATATCGGGCTGGCCGATCACCTTCATCGCCAGCGCCGTGTCGGTGACAGTGCGTGTCAGCGGGCCGAGATGGGCGAGGAAGCCCATGGTCGAGATCGGCCAGGCCGGGACGCGGCCATAGCTCGGCTTCAGGCCGACCACGCCGCTGAAGGCAGCCGGGATGCGGATGGAGCCCGCCCCATCGGTGCCGATATGGATGCAGCCGAGATTGAGCGCTGCGCAGACCGCTGCGCCTGCGGAGGAGCCGCCGGGGCCCGTGCCGGTATTCCAGGGGTTGCGCGTGATGCCGGTGAGAGGCGAGTCGCCCACGCCCTTCCAGCCATACTCGGGCATGGTGGTCTTGCCGAGGAAGACGGTTCCGGCCTCGCGCAGCCGCGCCGTCGCCGGCGAATCCGCGGCAAAGGGCGCATCGGACGCAACCGCCGAGCCGCGGCGCATCGACCAGCCGGCGACGCCGAGATTGTCCTTGATGGTGACGGGCACACCGTCGAGCGGGCCGATCGCCTCACCCTTCAGCCAGCGTGCCTGCGAGGCCTTCGCCATCGCGAGCGTGAGCGCGGCGTCGCGCACGGCGAAGGCGTTCACCGCGGGCTCGAAGCGCTCGATGCGGGCGAGCGCATCCTCGGCGACCTCGACGGGGGAGAGCTCCTTGGCCGCATAGAGCGGGCCCAGCTCGGCAGCGGAGAGGGCAGCGATCGTCGTCATAGTCGTCATCCCTCTCAGGCGTTAGCGACGCGCCAGGCCGTGCTCAGCAGAATGTTGGCACCGGCCACGATGTCATCGTCCGTGCTGAACTCGGCCGGATTGTGCGAAAGCCCTCCGATGGAGGGGATGAACACCATCGCCACCGGGCAAAGCCGCGCCATCATCTGCGCGTCGTGGCCGGCGCCGGAGATCATCCGGCGGATCGGCAGGCCGAAGGATGCAGCGCTGTTCTCGACCTCGGCGATCAACTCCTCGGCGAACGGCGTCGCCGGGAAGCGCGCGAGGTCGCGGAAGCCGATCTCGATGCCGTCCCGCGCCGAGAGTTCGGCGCAGAAGCCGCGCACAGCCGCCTCCGCCTCGGCGAGCGAGGCGTCGTGCGGGTTGCGCAGGTCGAGCGTCATCAGCACGGTCTCGGGCACGACATTGACGTTGCCCGGCTGGACGCGGATGACGCCGCAATTGGCGAGCTGGTGCGGGATCGTCTTGGTCAGCTCGTTGGCGAAGATGTTGATGCGCGCAGCGGCAAGCCCGGGATCCTTGCGGTAGGCCATCGGCGTGGTGCCGGCATGGCTCGGCCGGCCCTTCAGCGTGAGTTCGAGCCAGCAAATGCCCTGGATGCCGGTGACGGCGCCGAGGCCTCCGCCCTCGTTCTCCAGCACCGGCCCCTGCTCGATGTGGAGCTCCAGATAGCTGTGCGCCTTGAGGAAGCCGGGCTGCTCCGGCCCCTCATAGCCAATGCGCTTCAGCTCCGCGCCGACGCTGATGCCCTCATGGTCGACTTCGCGCTTCGCCGCGTCGACGCTCATGCCGCCGGCCCAGACATAGGAGCCGAACATGTCGGGATGGAAGCGCGCGCCCTCCTCGTTGGTGAAGGCGATGACCGCCATGCCACGCTTCGGCGTCAGCCCCGCATCCTTGAGCGCCGCCAGGACCTCGACTCCGGCGACCACGCCGAGCGCGCCGTCAAAGCGGCCACCGGTGCCGACCGTGTCGATATGCGAGCCCATGATGACGGCCGGCCCGTCCTCAAGCCCCTTCAGGACGCCGACGATGTTGCCGATGCTGTCGACTTTAACGTCGAGCCCGAGCGCCTGCATCTGGCCGACCAGCCAGTCGCGGCCCTGCCTGTCCTCGTCGGTGAGGGCGAGGCGGCGGCAACCGCCTTCAGGCGTCGCGCCGATCTGCGCAAGCTCAGCCAGGCGCGAGGTCAACCTGCCCCCGTCGATCCTCAGATTGGTGCTCATACGCCAAGGCCCTCCACTCGTCCGGCAGGCAAGATGCAGACCATGGCGGCGCTTGTCGACCCGCGCCCGACGCATCGGCTCCGGCGCCGGGAGGCGTCGCGAAGACTGTCCTGCCGGGCGGATCGGCGCTAGAAGCGGCCCCCCATGTTGAACGCCGATGCCATCCAGCCGCAGCATCCCTGGCTCGCGGAAGCGCGGGCCATGCTCGTGCTGAGCTGGCCGATGGTGCTGACCAATGTCGCGCAGACGGCGATGACTGCGACCGACGTCGTCATGATGGGCCAACTCGGGCCGGAGGCGCTGGCAGCCGGCGCGCTGGGCGCCAATCTCTACCACGCCACGCTGATCTTCGGGATCGGCGTGATGAGCGCCGTCTCGCCGCTGATCGCGATGGAGCTCGGTCGGAACCGGCATGCCGTGCGCGAGGTCCGCCGCACCGTCCGACAGGGCTTCTGGGCAGCCGCTGCGATGGTCGGGCCGATGTGGATCATTCTCTGGCAGGCCGAGGCCATTCTCGGCTTGCTGGGGCAGGACCCGGGACTGTCGAAGGCCGCGGCGTCGTATCTGCACACGATGCAATGGGGCCTTCTGCCCTTCTTCCTGTATCTGTGCCTGCGCGGCTTCGTCGCAGCGCTACAGCGACCGGGCTGGGCGCTGATCATCGTGCTGTTCGCCGTGGCCTTCAACGCGTTCGCCAACTGGTGCCTGATCTTCGGGCGGCTCGGCATGCCGGCGCTCGGGCTACCCGGCTCGGGGCTGGCGACGGCGCTTTCCTCGGCGCTGATGTTTCTGGGACTCGCACTCGTCGTCGTCATCGACCGGCGTTTCCGGCGCTACCATCTGCTCGGCCGGCTCTGGGTGCCGGACTGGCCGCGCTACCGCGCCTTCTGGCGCCTCGGTTTTCCGATTGGCATCACCGTCACCTTCGAGGTGGTGATCTTCAACGGCGCCGCCTTCATGATGGGGCTGATCGACGCGACCTCGCTCGCAGCCCACGCCATCGCGATCCAGATCGCCTCCCTGACCTTCATGGTGCCGCTCGGCATCGGGCAGGCCGGGACGGTCCGTGTCGGCCACGCCTTCGGCGCCGGCGACCCGGCCGGCGTCACGCGCGCCGGCACGACGGCGCTCGTGCTCGCGCTCGGCTTCATGGCGCTGGCGGCGCTCGCCATGGCCCTCGTGCCCCACTGGTTCGTCGCGCCCTTCCTCGATTCCAGCAGGCCCGGCGCCGGGGCCGTGACCGAGCTCGCCGTCGTCTTCCTGTTCTACGCGGCGCTCTTCCAGCTTGCGGACGGCGCGCAGGTCGTCGGCTCCTCGATCCTGCGCGGGCTCGGGGATACGCGCCGGCCGATGCTGCTGGCGGGTCTGGGCTATTGGGGCGTCGGGCTGCCGCTCTCGGCAGCGCTCGGCTTCCTGACGCCGCTGGCCGGGCGCGGCATCTGGATCGGGCTCGCGCTCGGGCTCTCCGTGGTCGCGGTGCTGATGCTACGGCGCTGGTGGGCGCGAGAACGGCTGGGGCTGCTCCGAGGCCTGCGAATCACTGCCGCCTGACAGTGTCTCGGCGAGGCAGCAAGCGCCGCGCCCATCTGGCGAAAAGACCGCATTTCAGGCGGCCGCGAGGCCTCCCGATTGGCCAGAATGTTGCCAATGGGCAACATTGCCGCACCGCCTCATTTTCGCCATACGACGTTCACCCCTTGGCCATGGCGGGAACCTTGAACGGGGTCGCCCGGTTGCATACAGCCGCAGCGCCGCCCTCGTTCCGCACCACAGAGCCTCCGATGTCCCCCGCCCGCTCCGACGCCTCCCTCTCACGGCCGACCCGCCGAACCTTTGCCCTCCTGTCGCCGCTCTTCCTCGCGGCCTGCGTGAGCCAGGCACAGCAGCCTTACGAGGTCGCCTATCACGGTCCGCATGTCAGCGCCGAATACCTGGCGATGTATGGCGAGCGTCCCGACGAGGCGCATCCGCTGCCGGCGACGGATCTCTCAGAAGTCGATCCGCAGTTCCTGCGCCGCATCGTCGCCTATCCGACGCCGGAGCGGCCCGGCACGATCGTGGTCGATACCGACAACCGCTTCCTCTATCTGGTGCTGCAGGACGGCAAGGCGATCCGCTACGGCATCGGCGTGGGCAAGCAGGGCATGTCCTGGCGCGGCCGCGCGACGGTCAAGCGCAAGGCGCAGTGGCCGAGCTGGACGCCGACCGCGGCGATGATCGCCCGCGAGCCGGCGCGCAACCGTCCCTGGGCCGGCGGCATGGCCGGCGGGCTGGACAACCCGCTCGGCGCCCGCGCGCTCTATCTCTACCAGGGCGACCGCGACACGATGTATCGTATCCATGGCACCTCAGAGCCGTGGTCGATCGGCAAGTCGGTGTCGAGCGGCTGCATCCGCATGTTCAACCAAGACATCATCGACCTCTACAGCCGCGTTCCGAGCGGCACGACGGTGGTCGTGCTCAACCGTGGCACGCTCAGCGAGCCCGAGCCCGGCGAGGAGGGATTCGACGAGATCCCGGCGCCGCCGGACGACATCTGACGATCTGCGTCGCATCGGGCCGAAAGTGAGATCCACTTTCGGCCCGATGCCTGTTTGGGGTTCGATGCCGGCGCCTTGATACCGTCATAGGGCGATCCCACCTCTTGGAGGCGGCGCAACCGCGCCGCCGAACCAAAGGAGATGACGATGACGCCGCAGGAACGCGACGTGATCGCCGGGATTTTCGACCGCCTTCGTCAGGCGGCCAACCAGCCCCGCGACCCCGAGGCTGAAGCTTTCATCGCAGAGCGGCTGCGCGAACAGCCTTACGCGCCCTACGCCATGGCGCAGGCCGTCTACGTGCAGGAGCAGGCGCTCATCAACCTGAACCAGCAGGTCGAGGGTCTGCAGGCGCAGCTGAAGGAGGCGCAAGCCCGTGCCAGCGCAGCGCCGGAACCGCAACCTCAGAGCGGCGGCTTCCTCTCCGGCATATTCGGCGGCGGCCAGCCGCGCGGCTCCGTGCCGTCCGTCCCGACGCGGCAGGACGCTTCCCCCGCCTCCTCCGCCTGGAACACGCAGCCGCAGGGCCGGCCCGGCCAGCCCCAGCCTCAAGCCCAGCCGATGCAGGAGACGGCACAGCCCGGCCCCTGGAGCAACCAGCCGCGCGGCGGCGGCGGTGGTTTCCTGGCGAGCGCACTGACCACGGCGGCCGGCGTCGCCGGCGGCATGATGCTCGGCAACATGCTGACCAACGCGTTCGGTGGCCATGGGGCGACAAGCAGCGGCGTGAGTTCGCTTGCCGGCAATACCAGCGGCCAGAGCGACAGCGGCGCTTCCTCGCAGCAGGCGTCCTATGACCAGGGCGCGTCCGATCAGGCAGCCTATGACCGCGGCGCCTCCGACCAGGCGGCGCAGGATAAGGCCGAGCCGGACAACAACGACGCCCGGTACGACAGAGCCAGCTACGAGGAGGACGACGACAGCTTCGACGACGGTGGCGACGACGGCGACAGCTGGGCCTGAGCCCTTCCGCTTCCCGACCGACAGGCTCGCCTCATCGAGGCGGGCCTTTTTTCTATGCCGGGCTTTCTTTTCGCAGCGCACCAACATAGATTGGAATTATTCTAATCTATGGAGTTTCCATGAAGCGCTTCGACGAGCTCGGCGAAGCCGAAATCCTCGCTCTCGCCATCGCCAGCGAGGAGGAGGATGCGCGCATCTATCTCTCCTTCGCCCAGCGCCTGCGGCAGAACTACCCGCATTCGGCGCAGATGTTCGAGGAGATGGCCGGCGAGGAGCGGGGCCATCGCCACAGCCTGCTCACCCTCTATGAAAGCCGCTTCGGCAAGGAGCTGCCGCATATCACGCGGCAGGACGTGAAGGGCTTCCTGAGGCGCAACCCGGTCTGGCTGCACGAGGATCTGCAGCTCGACGCTGCGCGCAGGCATGCGGCCCTGATGGAGCTCGAGGCCAGTCGCTTCTATGAGAGTGCCGCCGCGCGCGCGACCGACACCGGCACACGCAAGCTGCTCGGCGATCTCGCCGAGGCGGAACGCGGCCATGAGAGCATGGCGGAGCGGCTCGGCGAGGAGCTGAAGACCTCGGGCGCGGCCGGTGAGGAAGAGGAGACGCGCAAGCGGCTTTTCGTGCTGCAGATCGTCCAGCCCGCGCTGGCGGGGCTGATCGACGGCTCGGTCTCGACGCTCGCGCCGATCTTCGCCGCCGCCTTCGCGACCCATGATTCCTGGAACGCCTTCGTCGTCGGCCTCGCGGCCTCGATCGGCGCCGGCATCAGCATGGGTCTGACGGAGGCGCTGTCGGATGACGGCGTGGTGACCGGCCGCGGGCACCCCTGGGTGCGTGGCGCGGCCTGCGGCATCGCCACGACCGTGGGCGGGCTTGGCCACACCCTGCCCTATCTCATCCCCGATTTCTGGCTCGCCACCGCCATCGCCGGCTTCATCGTCGCCTGCGAGCTCATCGTGATCGCCTGGGTGCGCTGGCGCTATATGGAGACACCCTTCGCCTCAGCGATCGTGCAGATCATCATCGGCGGCCTGCTCGTGCTGGGCGTCGGCGTGCTGATCGGCAGTTCCTAAGGCATTCTGATTTTCCCTGGAACCGCGCCGTCATCCCGGACAAGCGGCGAAGCCGCGCCGATCCGGGATCCATCTTAGAGCTCGGAGCCTTACGATGGATCCCGGGTCAAGCCCGGGATGACGGAGTGGTTTTGAGCGAAATCTACAAGCGTCAGATCACCAGCACCTTCGCCCCGACGCGCACGCGGCCGTAGAGATCGACAACGTCGTCGTTGGTCATGCGGATGCAGCCGGAGGAGACGGCCTGACCGATCGTGTTCGGCTCGTTGGTGCCGTGGATGCGGTAGAGCGAGGAGCCGAGATAGAGCGCGCGAGCCCCCAGCGGATTGGCCGGGCCGCCTTCCATGAAGCGCGGCAGATCGGGCCGGCGCTTGAGCATCTCGGCCGGCGGGGTCCAGCTCGGCCATTCCGCCTTGCGGGTCACCGACTTCATGCCGGCCCAGGAGAAGCCCGGGCGGCCGACGCCGATGCCGTAACGCAGGGCCTTGCCGCCCGGCTGGACCAGAAAGAGGAAACGCTGGGGCGTGTCGATGATGATCGTGCCCGGCTTGTGCGGGCCGTCATAGGCGACCTCCTGCTTGAGGAAGCGCGGATCGACGATGTGCTGGACGCCCTGCCGCGGCTCGGCGGGCTCGCCCAGCGCGGCCATGCGCCGGCCCGACTGCCGCTGGCGGGCGGCCTCGAACGGGTCGGCCTCGGGGCCGGCCGGAACGCGCACGCCCTGGCCATAGGCGTAGCCGCCCGGGCGGTTATAGACCACGCCGCCGCGAGGCGACGGGTCGCGACCGGTCATCAGCAGCTCGATGAAGCCGCCGCCATAATTCTGGCGGCCCTGAGTGGCCATGGGATCATTCGGCGAAGCGTAGCCGTGGCCCTGCGCGAAGACGGGGGGAGCGCAGGCCAGGCAGCCGGCGGCGGCCAGCGGGAAAAGGATCGTTCGACGCATGACGCAGGACTCTCGACATCGATGGCCGGGAGCCTGCGCGGCCCCCTCAAAGGAATGGTGAATCGGAGCGCTGCCGATAGGGAAACCGCGCGTTTTGTGGCGAATTCGCGGAATTAACCTTAGCGAGGGGTCAAACGAGAGGGTGAAGGAAGCGTTGCCGGCCGCTCATGCCCCCGATGCGACGCAGGCCCTTCTGCGACTCGCCCGTCTGTCGGAAAGCTCAAGACGGTTGGGCATGGCGGGGCGGCCGATGACGGAAAGCGTTTCCTTCTATCTCGTCGGCTGGGCGACGACGCTGCTGATCGCGATCGGCAAGAGCGCCTTCGGCGGGGGGCTGGCGATCCTCGGCATCCCGCTGCTGGCGATGGTCACCACTCCGCAGAACGCCGCGATCATGGTGGCGCTGCTCGTTTCGCTGATGGATATCATGGCGCTGCAGCGCTTCGGGCGCGAGAGCTGGTCGAAGCCGGACCTGACCTGGATCCTGCCCGGCCTCGTAACCGGCATCGGCGTCGGCTACATCGTCTTCGTGGAGGTCGATCCACGCCTTGTCACGCTGATCATCGGCATCGTCACCCTGCTCTTCACCACGCACTGGTTCCTCAAGGGCCGCATCGCCCCGCCGGGCGCACGTCCTGTCTCGCCGGGGCTGGGACTGGCGGCGGGGGTCGCGTCCGGCTTCACCACCTTCGTCGCCCATGCCGGCGGGCCGCCGGTCGCGATGTACCTGCTGGCACGGGGCCTGCCCAAGACCATTCTGGTCGGCACCACCATCGCGATCTTCACGCTCGGCAACTGGCTGAAACTGCCGCCTTATATCGGCCTCGGCCTGCAGCATCGGGAGGCGCTGTGGGGCGCGCTCGCACTGGCGCCGGCCGTGCCGCTCGGCATCTGGCTCGGACGGATCGTGCATGACCGGCTCGACCAGAAGACGCTGTTCTTCTGGTGCTATGTGCTGCTGGCGCTCGCCGCGTTGAAACTCACCGTCGATGCCGCGCTCGCTCTCCTGCGATGACGGTATGGAGGGCTGTCTGCCCATCCACTAGGCACGACTCCCGATCCCCTCTAGACGGGACCTAGCCCCTGCATCGTCGGCGGGCCCATCTCCCTGACAGCTAGCTAGCGGGCTCGGCCTGACGTCATGAGCCTGTCCATCGCGTTGCGCGCCGCGCTCGGCATAGCCCTGCTCACCGGCATGGACGCGGTGATCAAGGGGCAGATGCATCACCACCCCTTCGTGCTGGCGCTGTTCATGCGCTTCCTGATGGGCGGGCTCTGCGCCCTGATCGTTCTGGTCATCGTGCGGCCGGGCCGGCCCACACGGGCGAGCCTGATCGGCAATCTCGCGCGCATTCCGCTGGTGGTCCTGACGGCGGGCAGCTTCTTCTACTCGATCTCGGTGCTGCCGCTGGCAGAAGCCCTGACGCTGTCGTTCCTCGCCCCGGTCTTCGTCGCCCTGCTCGGCGGCCTGCTGCTCAAGGAGCGGATCGACCGGCAGGTGCTGCAGGCGCTGGCCTTCGGCATCGCCGGCATGCTGGTCATGGTCTGGCCGCGGCTGCAGGGCCATGTCAGCGGTGCGAGCCTCGGCGTTGCGGCGGCGCTGTTCTCGGCGGTGAGCTATGCCTTCAACCTGATCCTGCTCCGTAGCATCGCGACGCGCGAACACCCGACGGTGATCGTCGCCTTCCAGAATATCGGCCCGGCGCTGTGCCTGGCGGTTCCGGCGGCTTCCGTCTTCGTCCCGATGGGGCTTTCCGACCTCGCCGCCTATCTCTTCGCCGGCGTGCTCGGCGTCGCCGGCCACCTCACCCTGACCTCGGCCTATGCAAAGGCCGCCGCCGCGCGGCTGGCGGCGATCGAATATACCGCGCTGGTCTGGGCGAGCCTGCTTGGCTTTTTCTTCTTCGGCGAAGTGCCGCTCTATACGACCTATGCCGGTGCGCTGCTGATCGTGGCCGGCGCCTTCGCGGTCAGCCGGCGCTAGCCGCCTTCACCTTCGCCGGAAAGACCATGCAGGTTTCGGTGCCGTGCGCGAGCAGCTTGCCGCGCCCGTCGACGAGCTTGCCCTCGGAGGTGATGATCGAGCCGCCGCGATGGATCAGCCGCCCCTCGCAGCGCAGCTTGCCGCTCTCCGGCATGACCGGGCGGACATAGTTCAGCTTCATCTCCAGCGTGGTGTAGCCCTCGCCCGGCTTCAGCGTGGAATGGGCGGCGCAGGCCATGGCCGAGTCGAGGATCGTCGCGGTCCAGCCGCCATGGACCGTGCCGAGCGGATTGAAGAAGCGGGCCGAGGGAATGCCGGTGAAGACGACGCGCCCCTCATCGGCCTCGACCAGATCGAAATCCATCGCTTCTGCGAAGGGCGGGGCCGGATGCGTGCCCTCGATGATCCCGCGCAGGAAGCTCAGGCCGTCGCCAGCGACGAGCACCTCCCGGTCCACCACTCCGACTTTGCGATCCATGCGTCGCTCCTATCGTGTATTTGCACGATAGGGGACAATCGCAGCGCCCGTCAATCGTCGGTGGGAACCGGCAAGAAGCTTGCCGCTTTGGCGCGGAACCACCGCGTCATCCCGGCCGTAGCGAAGCGGAGCGCCGGGATCCATCGTAGGGCTTGCCGCTCTACGATGGATCCCGGATCTGCGCGGCTACGCCGCTTGTCCGGGATGACGGCGCGGTTCCGTGCAAAGCCGGCTCGCTCCTCAGGGTGAGGGCTCGAACTCAAGAACGGCTCAGCGCGGCTCGCGCGCCGCGCGTCGCAACGCCCTCAACCCGTCGCGGGTCTCGCGCCAGCGCTCTGCGCCGAAGCCGCCCTCGATCTTGTCCTGCGCGGCGCGCCAATAGGGGATAGCGGCCTCGATTGCCCCCCTGCCCTTTTCCGTCACGGCATAGACGGAGGCGCGGCCGCGGCACTCGACGGGCTCGACCATGCCCTCGGCGGCGAGGAGCTGGAGGTTGCGGGTGAGCGAAGTGCGCTCCAGGGCGAAGCGCTCGGCAAGCTCCGTCACCGACTTCCACTGGCCGGTGCTCAGCGCCGACAGCAGGACGAACTGCGTGATCTTGAGGCCGCTCGGGCGCATCGCCTCGTCATAGGCCCGGGTCACCGCGCGCGCCGTCATCCGCACATGCAGGGCGACGCAGGAGCGGGCGATATCGTCGAGGCGGGGATCCGGCGCGGGTGTCGTCATTCGGCCATCTTAACGTGGTCTAGCCCCGCTGGCAGCAGCCTGATGGGATGCTGCGACATCGCCGCTGCCGGCGTTCACTTTATCGGCGGAGGCTTTCTTGACTCTCCGCAGGCACGCGCCTATCTCCGCGGCATCTGTTAGCACTCCCATCCGGTGACTGCTAACAGCCTCCCCCGGGCCCCCTTCAGCGGCGCCCGTACCGAACGTGACCGAGAGGAAGACAGAACCATGAAGTTCCGTCCTTTGCATGACCGCGTCGTGGTCCGCCGCCTGGATGGCGAAGAGAAGACCAAGGGTGGCATCATCATCCCCGAGACCGCCAAGGAAAAGCCCCAGGAGGGCGAAGTCATTGCCGTCGGTCCCGGCGCGCGTGACGAAGCCGGCAAGCTCGTTGCCCTCGATGTCAAGAAGGGCGACCGCGTCCTGTTCGGCAAGTGGTCGGGCACCGAGGTCAAGATCGACGGCCAGGATCTCCTCATCATGAAGGAATCCGACATCATGGGCGTCGTCGGCTGATAGCCGCCTGACTTCTCCCTTCCGTTTTCATTTCAAGGAGTTGCTCTCATGGCAGCCAAAGACGTCAAGTTCTCCTCCGACGCCCGCGACAAGATGCTGCGCGGCGTGGACATCCTCGCCAACGCCGTGAAGGTCACGCTCGGTCCCAAGGGCCGCAACGTCGTGATCGAGAAGTCCTTCGGCGCCCCGCGCATCACCAAGGACGGCGTCACCGTCGCCAAGGAGATCGAGCTCGCCGACAAGTTCGAGAACATGGGCGCTCAGATGGTCCGCGAAGTCGCTTCGCGCCAGAACGACCATGCCGGTGACGGCACCACGACCGCGACCGTTCTCGCCCAGGCGATCGTCCGCGAAGGCGCCAAGTCGGTTGCGGCCGGCATGAACCCGATGGACCTGAAGCGCGGCATCGACCTCGCCGTCGAGGCCATCGTCGCCGACCTCAAGAAGAACTCGAAGAAGGTCACGTCCAACGCGGAAGTCGCGCAGGTCGGCACCATCTCGGCCAACGGCGACGAGTCGGTCGGCAAGATGATCTCGACCGCCATGCAGAAGGTCGGCAACGAAGGTGTCATCACCGTCGAGGAAGCCAAGACCGCCGAGACCGAGCTCGACGTCGTCGAGGGCATGCAGTTCGACCGCGGCTATCTCTCGCCGTACTTCATCACCAACTCCGAGAAGATGATCGCGGAGCTGGACGACCCCTACATCCTCGTCTTCGAGAAGAAGCTGTCGTCGCTGCAGGCGATGCTGCCGATCCTCGAGGCCGTCGTCCAGACCGGCAAGCCGCTGCTCATCATCGCCGAGGACGTCGAGGGCGAGGCTCTCGCCACGCTCGTCGTCAACAAGCTCCGTGGCGGCCTCAAGGTCGCGGCCGTCAAGGCTCCGGGCTTCGGTGACCGCCGCAAGGCCATGCTCGAGGACATCTCGATCCTGACCGCCGGCCAGATGATCTCGGAAGACCTCGGCATCAAGCTCGAGACCGTGACGCTCAACATGCTCGGCCGCGCCAAGAAGGTGCGCATCGAGAAGGAGAACACCACGATCATCGACGGCGCCGGCAAGAAGAAGGACATCGAGGCCCGCGTCGGTCAGATCAAGGCCCAGATCGAGGAGACCACCTCGGACTACGACCGTGAGAAGCTCCAGGAGCGTCTGGCCAAGCTCGCTGGCGGCGTCGCGGTGATCCGCGTCGGCGGCGCGACCGAGGTCGAGGTCAAGGAGAAGAAGGACCGCGTTGACGATGCCCTGAACGCCACCCGCGCTGCGGTGGAAGAAGGCATCCTGCCGGGCGGCGGCGTCGCCCTGCTGCGCGCCCTCTCCTCGGTCAAGGCGATCAAGACCCAGAACGACGACCAGAAGACCGGCGTCGAGATCGTCCGCAAGGCGATCGCCGCTCCGGCCCGCCAGATCGTCGACAACGCCGGCGATGACGGCGCGGTCGTGATCGGCAAGCTGCTCGAGGCCAAGGACTACGCCTGGGGCTACAACGCCCAGACCGGCGAGTACGGCGATCTGGTCAAGGCCGGCATCATCGACCCGACCAAGGTCGTGCGCACGGCGATCCAGGACGCGGCTTCGATCGCGGGCCTGCTGATCACCACCGAGGCGATGATCGCCGAGGCTCCGAAGAAGGACGCCCCGATGCCCCCGATGGGCGGCGGCGGCATGGGCGGCATGGATTTCTGATCCATCCCACCCACGGACTACGAGAGGCCCGGCGCAAGCCGGGCCTTTTTCTTTGGGCGCTGTCCGAGCCTCTGCCATTCCCCGTCCGGGATGGCCCCGTTGCCCAGGAGCACGCGACCAAAGGAAGCGGCCTATTCCGGAGCCGACATGATGTCTTCCCCGCTTCCCCGCCTATATAGGAGGCAAGCGCCTCCGGATTGGACAGGCGCGAAAAACACCAAACTGATCGGGAGAGGTCCATGAAAACCTCCGCATTGCTCTCAGGCGTCGCCTTTGCCGCCTCGCTGTTCCTCTCGGCGCAGGGCGCCCGGGCCGACATCACGATCGGCCTGATCGCGCCGCTGACCGGCCCGGTCGCAGCCTATGGCGACCAGGTCAAGAACGGCGCCCAGACGGCCGTCGACGTCATCAACAAGAGCGGCGGCGTGCTTGGCGAAAAGCTCGTGCTGAAGCTCGCGGACGATGCGGGCGACCCCAAGCAGGGCGTCTCCTCCGCCAACCTTCTGATCGGCGAGCAGGTGCGCTTCGTCGTCGGCCCCGTGACCTCGGGCGTCGCCATGGCGGTCTCCGATGCGCTAGCCGAGAGCGGCGTGCTGATGGTGACGCCGACTGCGACCTCCCCGGCGCTGACGACGCGCGGCCTTTCCAACGTCTTCCGTACCTGCGGGCGCGATGACCAGCAGGCCGAGGTCGCCGCCGCCTATGTGCTGAAGAACCTGAAGGGCAAGAAGGTCGGCATCATCCATGACAAGGGCACCTATGGCAAAGGCCTCGCCGACAATTTCAAGAAGGGCATCAATGCCGGCGGTGTGACCGAGGTCGTCTCGCTCACGGTCAATCCCGGCGACAAGGATCTGTCGGCGGTGGTGACACGCCTCAAGGCGGCGAATGTCGACCTGATCTATTTCGGCGGCTATCACCCTGAAGGCGGGCTGCTCGCCCGCCAGCTCGCGGATGCCGGCGTCAAGGCGGTCATCATCGGCGGCGAAGGCCTGTCCAACACCGAGTTCTCGGTGATCGGCGGCGACCGCGCCACCGGCACGCTCTTCACCAACGCCACCGACGCACTGAAGAACCCGGCTTCGGCCCAGGCCGTCGCTGCGCTGAAGGAGAAGGGCATTCCGCCGGAGGCCTTCACGCTGAACGCCTACGCGGCCGTCGAGGTGCTGAAGGCCGGTATCGAGAAGGCAGGGAAGGCGACCGACGCCGCCGGCGTGGCGAAGGCCCTCAAGGCCGGCCTGCCGGTCAACACGGCGATCGGCACGCTGACCTACGACAAGGCCGGCGACCTCAGCTCGCCGAGCTTCTCGATGTTCAAGTGGGACGGCGGCAAGATCGTCGCCGCCGAGTGACCCTGTGAAGGTGCGGAGCAGGCCCGGCCCGCTCCGCGCCTTCAGACTTCCGGCCTTTCCAGCGGATGACAATTTGCTCATCCGGGCTGATCGCCATTGAAAGGCCATGGGGGCTGCGACATGGTCCGAATCGTGTTCCCGCCAGGATCTGCTAGCCCATGCGCCTATTGAGCATCTTCGTCGCTGCCCTCGCGGCCGTCGCACTGGTCGTCGGCCAGCAGACCGGCTCGGCCGCCGTGATCGGCATGGGCGTGATCGGCCTGCTGCTGGCGGTGGTAAGCTTCCGTTCGGCGACGCTGCCCTTCTTCCTGCGAATCTTCTCCGGTGTCTTCGCGGTGGAGTATGTGCTCACCGGCGCCGCCGCCCTTCTGCCGGTGGTGGGCTACTGGCCGCCGGAGTTGCAGATCCCGCCCGTGCCGACGAGCCTGCCGACCACGATCGGCGTCTTCGGCATCCTGATCTACGCGATCTCCTTCGTGCCGGCGATCGCGCGCATCGCCCGCCTCGCCTCGCCCTATTTCGAATCCGACGAGATCACCACCGCCAATCTCTGGCCGATCGGGCCGTTCCGCATCCGGCTGGGGGCGCTGGCGATCTCGCTCTTCGTCTTCCTGATCGTGCTCAACCAGCTCCAGGTCGGCATCACGCTGCGTCTCTCCTTCTTCAACCGCGACATGTATGACGCGCTGCAGAACAAGGACGCCGCCGCCTTCTGGTATCAGCTGTTCTGGGTGTTCTGCGTCTGGGCCGGCATCTGGGTGATCTCGGGCCTGATCGAGCTCTTCGCCAACTACACCATCCTGATCCGGTGGCGGCAGTTCATGGCGAACGAGTACACGAAAGCCTGGCTCGACCACGCCACGCATTACCGCATCGCGCTCGCCGGCAGCGTCGACAACCCCGACCAGCGCATCGCGGAAGACACGCGCGCCTTCGTCAACCAGACCTACAACTTTGCCCTGCCGCTGCTCTCGCAGGTGTCGACGCTGGTCTCGTTCTCGATCATTCTCTGGAACATCCCGGTGGCGTTCAACCTGCCGGGAACCTCCTTCGCGGTGCCGGGCTATATCTTCTGGGTCGCCTTCTTCTATGCGGCCGCCGCGACCTGGCTGACCCACATCATCGGCCGGCCCCTGATCCGCCTCGAATTCGAGCAGGAGAAGCGCGAGGCGAATTTCCGCTTCTCGCTGGCCCGCTTACGCGAATATTCCGAGCAGATCGCGCTGATGGTCGGAGAGCCGACCGAACGCGGCCATCTCGCGCAACGCTTCCGCGACATCGTCGAGAACTTCTACCGGCTGGTCTGGCGGCGGCTGAAGCTCACCACCTTCACGCTGTCCTACAACCAGCTCAGCGTAGTGCTGCCTTATATCATTCTTGCCCCGTATTATTTTGCGGGCACCATCACGCTAGGCATCATGATGCAGGTCGCCGGTGCCTTCGACCGGGTGCAGACGGCACTGTCCTTCATCATCAACAGCTACTCCTCGATCGCCTCCTACCTCGCCTCGATCAACCGCCTGACCTCCTTCGAGCGGGCCGTGGCCGAAGCCCACCACGGGCCGATCAGCGAGGAAGCGCTCGGCCGCGAGACCTCCCGCGACGGCTCCCTGCACATCCGCGAGGCGACGCTCTCCCTGCCGAACGGCCAGCCGATCGTGCGGCTGGGCAGCCTCGATCTCGGCAAGGCGCATTCGACCCTGCTGATCGGGCCCTCCGGCTCCGGCAAGTCGACGCTGTTCCGCGCCATCGCCGGCATCTGGCCCTTCGGCGACGGCAAGGTCGGCGTCCCGGCCGATGCGCAGATCATGCTGCTGCCGCAGCGGCCCTATCTGCCGCAAGGCTCGCTCAGGGCGGCTCTGGCCTACCCTGCGACCGAAGGCGCCTATGGCGACGAGGCGATCCGAGACGCGATGAAAAAGGTCCAGCTCGGCCACCTCACGGACAAGCTCGACGAGATCGACCTGTGGGGCCAGCGCCTCTCCGGCGGCGAGCAGCAGCGGCTGGCGGTCGCCCGCGCGCTGCTGACCGAGCCGGATTGGCTCTTCCTCGACGAGGCCACCGCCTCGCTCGACGAGAAGCTGGAGAACGAGATCTACGCCACGATCGAGCGCGAGCTGCCGAAGACCCGCATCGTCTCCATCGGCCATCGCACGACGCTGCGCGCCATGCACGAGGCCATCGTCACCATGGAGCCGAATGCGGACGGCACCTTCACACCGACCCCGACGGAGAAGGCGCCGGCCGTCTGAGGCAGCAGGCCGCGGCAACGAGATCGAACCTCCCGGGCGGCGCGAGGCGCAGGCCCGGGATTCTTAGCAGAAGACAGTGCTGGTTCGAGAGATACTCGGGTCAAGCCCGAGAATGACGGCCCAGTTCGGGCGCCTTCAGAGCGAGCGGCTCAGCATCAGCTCGCCGGCCGAGCCCTTGAGCACGAGCCGGCCGTTGACGACATCCCATTTATTCGCCGTGCGCAGCGCCATCAGGAAAGCCTTCTCGAACTCAAGCACCCCCTTGTCGCAGGTGCGCTTGGTGACGGCGATAGGACCGACCGCGAGGCCCTGCTGGCGCAGCGGATACGCCGCAGCCGAGAAGGTGTTGCAGCCGCCGAAGCCGGTGCCGCGGAGATTCTGATCGATCATCAGCGTCGCGCGCCGATCGTAGACCGGCTTGCCATTGAGCTGGACCACGCTCCAGTTCGCGCCGACCGGGAAGTTCTTCTCCTGCTGCGCCTTGGGGATCTCGGTCTTCTGCTCGCCGAGCTCGCTGCGCGAAGGCATCTTCTGGCGCTGTGCTGCCGCTTCGTTCGAAATCAGCATCGGCACGGCCATGGCAACAAGAACGGCCGCGAGGCCAAGGCGTCGAGTCATGGTGCTTCTTACCTGCATTCACTCGCGCGGCAGCGGCGCCGCTGCCGGACGGTAAACGCCTAGTAGCCAATTCGTTCAGGATCAAGGCTGAAACGCGGTCCGCACAGCCATTCCTCCACGAATAACCGCGATCAGATGCGGGCGTTGAGCCGCTCCAGCAGGCGGTTCGCGCGGCGGAAGACATAGGCCGGCGCGCCGACGGTGATGTCGTCGGCGCCGAGGCCGTCCAGCCGCTCGACCAGGGCGAAGACCGCCTTGTCCGGGCAATGCAGCGTCAGCGGCGTGCCGGCTGCCGGCGCGCCGAAAGGCAGGCGCGCGCCGAAGCTCTCCGCCAGCCCGGCCAGCGTCTCGGGAGAAACCTCCAGCAAGGCACGCACCTCGCGCAGCGTCCGGCCCTCCTCCTCCGCGGCAATGCGGGAGAGGATGGTCTTGGCGGCAGCGCGGGCGCGGTCGCCCCAGGGCGCGCGCGTCGAGGCGACGAGATTGGCCTCGGAAGCCAGCATCACGCCGTCGTCCAGCACCTTCAGCGCATTGGCGGCGAGCGTCGCGCCGGTCGTGGTGATGTCGACCACGATCTCGGCCGTGCCGGCGGCGGGCGCGCCTTCCGTGGCGCCGAGGCTCTCGACGATGCGGTAGTCGGCGAGGCCGTGCTCGGCGAAGAAGCGGCGAGTCAGATGCACATATTTGGTCGCGACGCGCAGCTTGCGGCCGTGGCGCGCGCGCATCGTCGAGGCGACGTCGTCGAGATCGGCCATGTTGCGCACGTCGATCCAGGCCTGCGGCACGGCGACGACGACATTGGCGTGGCCGAAGCCCAGCGGGGTGAGCATCTCCACCGCCGCATCGGCATCGGAGAGCTGCTCGCGCACGAGGTCCTCCCCGGTGATGCCGATATGGGCGGCGCCCGAGGCAAGCTGCGCCACGATCTCGGAGGCCGAGAGGAAGGCGACCTCAGCCCCTTCCAGCCCGGCGATCGTGCCGCGATAGCCGCGCTCGCCGCTGGCCTTGACGAATTTCAGGCCCGCGCGACCGAAGAAGGCGGTGGCGTTCTCCTGCAGCCGGCCCTTCGAGGGCACGGCGAGAACGAGCGGAGCGTCGTCGTTCGACGGCTGGCTCATGCCGCATCTCCCGTCAGCCTATCGAGCCAGAGCGACGCGCCGACGGCCGGGATCGGCCGGCCCGCGCCAAGGCGTCCGAGCAGATTGTCGTAGCGTCCACCGCCGGCGACCGGCTTGCCGTCGCTGCGCGCGGCGTCATGCAGCTCGAAGATGAAGCCCGTGTAGTAATCGAGATTGCGGGCGAAACCGGCCGAGAAGCGGATGCTGCCTACATCGACGCCGCGCGCGGCGAGGAAACCGGTGCGCTCGTCGAAGGCGTCGAGCTCGCGGGCAAGGTCCAGCGAGGCCTGGTCGGCCAGCGCCCTCAACGAAGCGGACGCCGTATCGGGATCGCCCGAGACGGCGAGCACCTGGCCCAGCAGCGCCTTGACGTCACCATTGACCGGGTTTTCGCGCTCGGCGGCGCGCACCAGGAAGCGCTCGGCGATATCGCCGGCGCTGCGGCCGCCCACCGTCGAGATGCCGGCGATCGAAAGGATGTCCTCGACGAAGGCTCGGGCGGCCTTGGGGTCCTGCCCCTCCAGCGCCTTGAGCAGCCCGGCATGGGCTGCCTCGCCCTCGGCAGTGGGGGGGTCGAGCGCTTCGACGGCATCAGTGCCCTTGCCCTGCACGATGGCGCGCACGAGGCGGCGGCGCGCGCCCTGCGGCACGGCGAGCCCGTCAAGCAGCCCGCCGAGCAACGCGACATCGCCCATCACGATCCGCGGCTGCTTCAGGCCTAGCGCGGCGGTGGCCTCGACCGTCAGAGCCATGATCTCGGCGTCGGCGGCGGTGAAATCGTCGCGACCGAAGGATTCGAGCCCGGCCTGCTGGAACTCGCCCGGCTCGCCCGCACGCATGCGGAAAACGGGGCCGGCATAGGCATAGGCTGCAGGCTCCGTCGAGCCCGAGGCGATGTGATCGAGCGCGACGGGAATGGTGTATTCAGGCCGCAGGCACCAGTCACGGCCATCGGCATCCTGCGTCATGAAGATGCGGCGGCGGATATCCTCACCCGAGAGATCGAGGAAGACATCGGCGGGCTGGAGAATGGCAGGCTCTGCCCGCGCATAGCCCTCGCCCGCGAGGAGCGCGATCACGGTCTCGATGCTGGCGCGGCTTGCGGGCACGGCTCATCCTGTCCTGTTGCGAGCGCCGTCCTAGCAGCCACGCCGCCGATTTTCGAGGGATTTGAATGAAATGGGTGAATGGAAATCCCGTCAGGAATGACGGGCGAGGACCCGCTTAACCCCGTCCACCAGCTCCGCCACCGGCACGGCGAACTGCGCCTCAGCTTGCTTCGCCTTGTGCTCGGCGGAATCCTTGACGTCGCGGCTGCCGGCGGCGAGTTCGGCGCCGAGGATCAAGTCCTTGATGACGACGGTCCCGGCCTCGCGCTCCGACGAGCCCTGGATGACGGCGCAGACCGCGCCGCGCCGGTCGGCATATTTCATCTGGGCGTTGAAGCCGGAGGAGCCGAGATAGAGATCGGCCCGCAGCAGCGGCTTGCCTTCGGCATCCTTCGCCTGACGCAGCGCCGAGACCATCGCCTGATAGCCCGGCATGAACTCCGGCGACTTGTTGTCCATGGCGGTGACGACCACGAGCGGCAGCTCGTTTTTCGAGTCGACGATGGGCGACTTCACCGCCTTCAGCGCCGAATAGAGCCGCGAGACGCCAATGGAGAAGCCGGTCGCCGGCACGGGCTCGGGCCGGAAGCGTCCGACGAGACCGTCATAGCGCCCCCCGCCAGCGACTGAGCCGAAGCGCACGACTTGTCCGTCGTCGTTGGTGACCGGGAAGGTCAGCTCCACCTCGTAGACCGGGCCGGTGTAGTATTCGAGGCCGCGGACGACGGAGGGGTCGATGATGATCCGGCCGAGATAGCCGGCCGCCGTGATCAGCTCCCGGATCTGCTCGAGTTCCTCGATGCCGGCACGGCCGTTCTCGGCGCCTTCAACCAGCCCGCGCAGATCGGTCAGGGCCTCGGCCGACAGCTTGGCGGAGCCTTCGCTGTCCTCGGCATTGGCCTTGCCCAACTCGGCGAGCTTCTGGCCGAGCTCCAGATAGCGCAGGATGCGATCCGCCTGTGCGCCCGACAGACCTGCCCCCTTCGTGAAGTCGCCGCTCTCGTCCTTGCGGCCTTCGCCGAGAAGCTTGCGGACTTCCTCGAGCGGAAACTTGTCGGCCTTGTCGATCGCCCTCAGCACGGTGAGCCGCGCGGCGGTGTCGATGCCCGCCGCGTCCATCACGCCGTCGAGCACCTTGCGGTTGTTGACCTTCACGACATAGTCGCCGCGCTTGATGCCGAGCTTTTCCATCGTGTCGGCGGCGAGCATGCAGATCTCGGCATCAGCCGCGACCGAGCCCGCGCCCACGATATCGGCATCGAACTGCATGAACTGGCGGAAGCGGCCCGGGCCCGGCTTCTCGTTGCGGAAGACATAGCCGGCGCGATAGCTGCGATAGGGCTTCGGCAGCGCGTCGAAATTCTCCGCCACATAGCGGGCGAGCGGCGCCGTCAGGTCGTAGCGCAGCGAGAGCCATTGCTCGTCGTCGTCCTGGAAGGAGAAGACGCCCTCGTTCGGCCGGTCCTGATCGGGCAGGAACTTGCCGAGCGCGTCGGTGTATTCGACGAAGGGCGTCTCGACCGGATCGAAGCCATAGACCGCGAAGCTCTCGCGGATGACGGAGAGCATGCGCTCGGTCGCGGCGACATCGGCCGGGCCACGATCGACGAAGCCGCGCGGCTGGCGGGCCTTCAGCTTGGCAGGGGCGGACTTGTCGGCGGACATGGCGTGCGGAACTCGATTAAGTAAGCGCTTATTTACGGGCGGGTTAGACCGTCCGGGCGCAAGGGGCAAGCCAAAGGGCGTCATTCTCGGGCGAAGCGAAGCGCAGACCCGACAATCTCCTGACAAGAGCGCCCCGGAGCCTCCGCCGGAACGAGATGCTCGGGTCAAGCCCGAGCATGACGGCCCGTTATTCCGCCGCCAGCGCCTGCGCCCGCAACGGCCTGTCCGCGATCCCCGCCTGCGCAAGCTTCTCCGGCAGCGGGCCGCCGGTCGCCCAGTCCAGCAGCTCCGCGGTATGGACCACCGGGGTCGTGGCGCCCTTGTCGGCGAAACCCTTCGCGATCTGGGTCATGCAACCGATATTGCCGGTCGCGACCAGCACCGGCTTCGTCCGCTCGATATTGCCGATCTTGCGGTCGCGCAGGCGGCCGGCGATCTCGGGCTGGAGGATGTTGTAGACGCCGGCAGAGCCGCAGCAGATATGGCCCTCCGGCACCTCCTTGACCTTGAAGCCCGCGCCCGAGAGAAGCCGCTTCGGCCCGTCCTTGAGCTGCTGGCCGTGCTGCATCGAGCAGGCGGAGTGATAGGCGATCGGCATTGCGACGTCGCGCACCGGCGCCAGTTCCAGCGTCTCGAGGAACTCGGTGACGTCCTTGGCCAGGCCCGCCACCCGCGCCGCCTTCTCGGCATAGGCCGGCTCGTTACGGAACATGAAGCCGTAGTCCTTGATCGTGGTGCCGCAGCCCGAGGCCGTGATCAGGATGGCGTCGAGCCCCTCGCCCTCGATCTCCGCCGTCCAGGCGTCGATATTGGCACGGGCGAAGGACAGGGCATCGTGCTCCTGCCCCATATGGTGGACGAGCGCGCCGCAGCAGCCCTCGCCCTTCGGTAGCACGACCTCGACGCCGTGGCGGTTGAGCAGGCGAATGGTCGCCTCGTTGATGGCGGGGTCGAGCACCGGCTGGGCGCAGCCCGAGAGCAGCGCGACGCGCTTCGTCCTCGCGGCGGGCGGCGGGAAGCTCTGCGGTCCCTCCATTGTCGAGCGCGTCGGCAGCCGCATCGGGGCCAGCGCCAGCATCGCCTTCAGCCGCGGGCCGACGCCCGGCACCAGGCCGAGCAGCGGCGCGAAGGGCTTGCCTACGAGCGCCGCCAGCATCGCGGCGCGGAAGCGCCCCGGATAGGGCAGGATCGCCCCCAGCACGCGGCGCAACAGCCGGTCATGCCAGGAGCGCGTGTAGGTCTCCTCGATATGGGCGCGGGCATGATCGACGAGGTGCATGTAGTGCACGCCCGAGGGGCAGGTCGTCATGCAGGAGAGGCAAGAGAGGCAGCGATCGATGTGCTGCACCACCTCGACGGTGGCCGGCTTGCCGTTCTCCAGCATGTCCTTGATCAGGTAGATGCGCCCGCGCGGGGAATCGAGCTCGTCGCCGAGCAGGAGATAGGTCGGACAGGTCGCGGTGCAGAAGCCGCAATGCACGCAGGTGCGCAGGATCTTCTCCGAAGCCGGCATGCGCGGGTCGGAGGCGAGGCGTTCGGGGGTGAAGTTCGTCTGCATCTATCGAAAGCTATCTAGCGCGCAGGCATCAGGCCAAAATTGATATCGGTTGTCTTCGTCGCGATGCATCTCTGCAGCCACGCCACAATCTCCCTGGTCTGAGAATCCAAATGGGGGTTGCGGGACAGGACGGCGATTTCGGTGGCGGCCAGTACCTTGCCACGATCGACTCCCGAGCCGACGCTGAAGAATACCTTGCCGCGCGCATTGCTGGCGTAGATGCCCGACAAGGCCCGCCACAGGGTGAAACCATCAGGCACCCAAGGGACCTTCGCCTCGACCGCCTGTACGTACCGCTTCAGCGTGCCGTACGGGCCGGAGATGGCGATACGCTCCAGGACGTCCGGCAAGATCGTGAAGGAGCCCGCCGGGTAAGTTGCCTTCAATTCCTCGAGCTCCCGCCATATCGGCTTGAAGAAGCGGCCCGCGTATAGCAGCGTCTTGTTCGGCTCGGCCGCGATCCTGTCTCGAATCGGCTTGTTCTGCTGGAGAAAGGCAAGGAAGTCCTTCGTGTCCTGCTTGAACGGCGATGCCATGGCCCTCTCCGATTCCCTGAAACGGTGTGGTCGACCGACGCCTCTCATATACCCGCATACATCCGGCCGGGCTCGAAAATGCCGTCGGGATCGAAGCTCTTCTTGATGCCGGCCGTCACCCGCATCAGCGGCTCAGCCAGCGGCTGGAAGACATCCACGGCCGCTCGGACGGCATCGGGGGCTCGGACCAGCGTGGCATGGCCGCCGAGCGGCTTCAGCGCGGTGCGCACGGCGGCGGCATCGCCATCGACGGGCATCGCGAGCCAGACCAGCCCGCCGCCCCAGTCGTAGAACCAGCGCGCGCCCGGCAGCATCCGCCCGATCGCGGTAGCGGCCTTCGGGCCGTCGGTCGGCTTCAGCGAGAGGCGCCAGACGGCTTCGTTCGTGCCGGCGAAGAAGGTAGCGTCACGGACATCGCGCCAGAGCCCGGCCGAGTGCTCGCCCTCCAGCCGGTCCGGCACGCCATATTCGCCAAGCAGCAAAGCGAGCTCGCCGGCGCGGTATTCGATCGAATCCGGGAAGTTCTCCAGCCGCAACAGCGTCAGGGCCTCGTCGCCGGCGAGGCCGGCAGGCAGATGGGCGGCCGCCATCGGCTCGAAGGGCGAGCCCAGGGCCTGCGACAGCAGGGCCACGCCCTGCACGTCCGACAGGCCGCGCCATTGCAGCGTCGCGATCGCCGCCGGCTTCGGCAACACGCGGAAGGTGACCTCGGTGAGAAAACCGAGCGTGCCATGGCTGCCGGAAACGAGCTTCACCAAATCGAGGCCCGTGACGTTCTTCATCACGCGCCCGCCCGATTTGATCATCTCGCCACGGCCGTTGATGAGACGCACGCCAATCAGGGAGTCGCGGGCGGCGCCGGCATTGACGCGGCGCGGGCCGGAGATGTTGCAGGCGGCGATGGCGCCGATGGTCGGCTCGCCCTCACTGCCGAAGAGCGCGCGATGGTCCATCGGCTCGAAGGGCAGCATCTGGCCGCGATCCGCCAACGTCTCCTGCACCAGCGCGAGCGGCGTGCCGGCCCGGGCGGCGATGACCATCTCGGCCGGCTCGTAAAGCGTGATGCCGGACAGCCCCGCGCTCGAAATCGTGCTCGCCGCCTGGGCAGGGCGGCCGAGGCCCGCGCGCGTGCCGCCGCCGCGGATCGAAAGAGGCGTGGCGCTGCCGATGACGGATTTCACGACGGCGCAAGCCTGCGCTTCGGTAGTGGGGGTGTGAATCGTCACGCAGCCACCCGCCCTTCCAGCGGGAAGACCTTCGCCGGGTTGAGCAGCCAGCGCTCGTCGAACACCGCCCTCACCCGCATCTGCTGGGCGAGGTCCTCCGGATTGAACTGGAACGTCATCAGGTCGCGTTTCTCGATACCGACGCCGTGCTCGCCGGTCAGGCAGCCACCGACCTCGACGCAGAGCTTGAGGATGTCCATGCCGGCATCCTCCGCCTTCTGCGCTTCGACCGGGTCGTTGCAGTTGTAGAGGATCAGCGGGTGGAGATTGCCGTCGCCGGCGTGGAAGACGTTGGCGACGCGCAGGCCGTAGCCCTTCACGATCTCATCCATGCGCTTGAGCACATAAGGCAGCTGGCCGGTCGGGATCGTGCCGTCCATGCAGATGTAGTCGGCGATGCGGCCGGTGGCGCCGAAGGCGGATTTGCGGCCCTTCCAGATCGCCGCCGCCTCCATCGCCGATTTCGATTCCTTGACCGTGGTGACGCCGTGCTCGCGGGCAATCGCGACGATGCGGGCGAGCTGGGCATCCATCTCGTCGTCCGAGCCCTCGACCTCGATGATCAGCAGCGCGCCGCAATCCATCGGATAGCCGGCCTTGGCAAAGGCCTCGCAGATCTCGATCGCCGGCTTGTCCATGAACTCCATCGCGACCGGGATGATGCCGGCGCCGATGATGGCGGCGACCGCTGCACCGGCCTGCTCGCTGGTCGGGAAGCCGAAGAGCACCGGCCGCGCGCCTTCCGCCGAACGCAGGATGCGCACCGTCGCCTCGGTGATGATGCCGAGCTGGCCTTCGGAGCCATTCATCAGGCCCAGCAGGTCATAGCCCGGCGAATCGAGATGGCCGCCGCCGATCTCGACGATCGAGCCATCGAGCATGACCATCTTCACGCCCAGCACATTGTTGGTGGTGACGCCGTATTTCAGACAGTGCGCCCCGCCGGAATTCATGCCGATATTGCCGCCGATCGAGCAGGCGAGCTGCGAGGACGGGTCCGGCGCGTAGAAGAAGCCCTCGGCCGAGACCGCGCCGGTGACGGCGAGATTGGTGACGCCGGCCTGCACCCTGGCGACGCGGTTGGCATAGTCGATCTCGAGGATGCGGCTCATCTTGGAGACGCCGATCACCACCGCGTCCTCCTGCGGGATCGCGCCGCCCGAGAGCGAGGTGCCGGAGCCGCGCGGGATCACCGGCACGCCCTGATCGCCGCAATAGCGCAGCACGGCTGCGACCTCTTCGGTCGTGGAGGGCAGCACCACGGCCAGCGGCATGCGGCGATAGGCGGTGAGCGCGTCGGTCTCATAGGGCCGGCGCTCGTCGTCGCTTGTGATCAGCGCGCCCGGCGAAACGAGGGCGGAAAGGCCGGCGAGGATTTGCTCGCGGCGGGCGAGGATGCCGGCATCCGGCGTCGGAAAAGCAATGGCAGACATGGCTGTTTCCTCCCCTACTCCACTCTTTGAATGACAAGCTAGACCAATTCCAACCCGCTTGCAGCGCCGGGCGCAACCATGATTATTTCCGAAACGGAAAAGATGGGCGGAACACCTCGGCGCAAATGGATAGGTTCGGCGATCTCGATGTCTTCGCCCATGTCGTCACGGCGCGCAGCATGTCGGCGGCGGGGCGGCAGCTCAACCTGTCGCCGGCGGTGATCTCGAAGCGCATCCGCCGGCTGGAGGAGCGGCTAGGCGTGCGCCTGATCCAGCGCACGACCCGTCAGCTGGCGCTGACGGAAGCCGGACAGGGCTTCTACGAGCGCGTCGTCTCGATCCTGTCCTCGATCGAGGAGGCGGAATCCTGGGTGGCGAGCGGCGCAGGCCAGGCGCGCGGGACCTTGCGCGTCTCGGCGCCGACCTCCTTCGGCCGGCTGCACATCGCCCCGCATCTCAAGCGCTTCCTCGACGCCAACCCGCTGGTGACGGTCGATCTCGTGCTGAGCGACGCCTTCGTCGATGTCGTCGGCGAGGGTTTCGATCTCGCGATTCGCATCGCCGACCTCCAGGATTCGAGCCTGGTGGCGAAACGGCTCGCGCCCAATCATCGCGTGCTCTGCGCGACGCCCGGTTATCTCGCGCAGCACGGCACGCCGGGCGACATCGCCGACCTCGCGCGCCACACGCTGATCGCACACAACGCGGACCATTGGCGGCTCGATGGACCGGAGGGGCCGGTCTCGGTGCGGGTCAACGGGCCGCTCAGGACTAATTCCAGCGAGGTCGTGCGCGAGGCGCTGCTGGCGGGCGTCGGCATCGCGCTGCGCTCGACCTGGGATGTCGGGCCGGAGCTGAAATCGGGCGCCCTGCAGCGCGTGCTGCCGGCCTACGCGGTCGGCTCCCGCGTCGCGATCTATGCCGTCTACCCGAGCCGCCGGCATCTCGAGCAGAAGGTGCGCGCCTTCGTCGACTATCTCGGGGAGCTCTACGGCGCCACGCCCTATTGGGATGCGGGGCTTGCGCTCTAGGCGCTTGCCCTTGCCGGCGGGCACAGGGATGCTTCGTTCGAGAACTGGGGAGGAAAGAGATGTTCGGCGTGCTCGAAGGAACTGGGGTCGAGGTGCTCGATCCGCGTTTCCACCGCATCATCCCGGGTTCGGTCCGGGTGGAGCGACTGTGGACAGGCGCGCGCTGGTCGGAAGGACCGGCCTGGTTTCCAGCGCACAACACGCTGGTCTGGTCCGACATCCCGAACAACCGGATGCTGCGCTATGATGCGCTTTCCGGCCTGACGAGCGTCTTCCGCCAGCCGGCGCGCAACTCCAACGGCAACACGGTCGACGCGCAAGGTCGGCTCGTCACCTGCGAGCATGGCGGCCGGCAGGTGACACGCACCGAGCATGACGGCTCCGTCACCGTGCTCGCCAGCCATCATGGCGGCAAGCGGTTCAATTCGCCCAACGACGTCGTGGTGAAGTCGGACGGGTCGATCTGGTTCACCGATCCCGATTACGGGATCCTCAGCGACTACGAGGGCGACAAGTCGCCAAGCGAGATCGGCGCCTGCCTTGTCTACCGGATCGACGGACAGAGCGGTGAGATCACCGTCGTTGCCGATGATTTCGTGAAGCCCAACGGGCTGGCCTTCTCGCCGGACGAGCGCATCCTCTATATCGCCGACACCGGCGCAAGCCATGATCCGGATTACGGTCCCCGCCACATCCGCGCCCTGGAGGTCGGGGCGGATGGCCGGACGCTCGGCGCCTCGCGCATCTTCGCCACCTGTTCCGCCGGGCTTTTCGACGGCTTCCGCCTCGATGTCGAGGGCCGGATCTGGGCGAGCGCGGCAGACGGCGTCCACATCTATGATCCGGACGGCTCGCTGATCGGCAAGGTCGCGATCCCGGAGATTGTCGCGAATGTCTGCTGGGGTGGGCCGAAACTCAACCGCCTCTTCATCTGCGGCACGACCTCGCTCTACGCCGTCATGACGCACACCAATGGCGTCGGCCCGCGACGAGCCTGAAGGGCTCTCACGAAGCCGTGTTCCCGCGCGGCGCCGGCGTGGCACATCACTTGCTGCCCTGCATGCCTTTTCCGGCAGAGGGGCGCATGCATGTTCAGACGACTGGCAATTTCGGCCGCACTGGCCCTATCCGTGATCGGCGCGGCGCAGGCGGAAACGGTCGTCCGCTACGGCATCTCGATGGCGGACATTCCCTTGACCACGGGCCAGCCGGACCGCGGCGCGGGCGCCTATAAATTCACGGGCTACACGCTCTACGACCCGCTCGTCGCCTGGGAGATGGACGTCGCCGACAGGCCGGGCAAGCTCGTGCCGGGCCTGGCGACCGAGTGGAAGGTCGATCCGACCGACCAGAAGAAATGGCTGTTCACGCTGCGCGAGGGTGTGAAGTTCCATGATGGCTCGGCCTTCGATGCCGATGCGGTGATCTGGAACCTGGAGAAGGTGCTCAACGAACAGGCGCCGCACTATGACAAGCGCCAGTCGGCGCAGGTGAAGCCGCGGCTGCCCTCGGTCGCGAGCTACCGCAAGGTCGATGCGAAGACCATCGAGATCACCACCAAGGTGGTCGATTCCTTCTTCCCCTACCAGATGCTCTGGTTCCTGGTGTCGAGCCCGGCGCAGTACGAGAAGGTCGGCAGGGATTGGGACAAGTTCGCGTTCCAGCCCTCGGGAACCGGGCCGTTCAAGCTCGGCCGGTTCGTGCCGCGCGAGCTCGCGGAGCTGGTGAAGAACCCTGACTATTGGGACAAGAAGCGGCTCGCCAAGGTCGACAAGCTGGTGCTGGTGCCGATGCCGGAGGTGCTCTCGCGCACCAACGCGCTGATCTCGGGCCAGGTCGACCTCATCGAGACGCCGGCCCCCGACACCGTGCCGCAGCTCAAGGCCGCCGGCATGAAGATCGTCGAGAACGTCACGCCGCACGTCTGGAACTATCATCTGAGCGTACTGCCAGGCTCGCCCTGGGCGGATATCCGCCTGCGCAAGGCGCTCAACCTCGCCATCGACCGCGAGAGCGTGGTGGCGCTGATGAACGGGCTCGCCAAGCCGGCCGTTGGACAGGTCGATCCGGCGAGCCCCTGGTTCGGCAAGCCGAGCTTCCAGATCAAATACGATCCCGAAGCGGCGAAGAAGCTCGTCGCCGAGGCCGGCTATTCGCCGCAGAAGCCGCTGAAGACCACCTTCGTCATCGCACAGGGCGGCTCCGGCCAGATGCTCTCGCTGCCGATGAACGAACTGATCCAGCAGAATCTCAAGGATGTCGGCATCGAGGTCGAGTTCAAGGTGGTCGAGCTCGAAGTGCTCTACACGCGCTGGCGCAAGGGCGCGAAGGACGAGATGAACGCCGACGTCACCTCCAACAACATCGCCTATGTGACCTCGGACCCGCTCTACGCGATCATCCGCTTCTTCCACTCCGGGCAGGTCGCGCCGGTCGGCGTGAACTGGGGCACATGGTCGAGCCCGGAGGCGGACGCCCTGCTGAACGAGGCGATGAAGACCTTCGACGTCGCCAAGCAGGACGAGTTGCTCGCCAAGGTGCATGCGCTCGTGGTCGACAACGCCGTGCTCGGCTGGGTGGTGCATGACACCAACCCGCATGCGCTCTCGCCGAAGGTGAAGAAGTTCGTGCTGGCGCAGCACTGGTTCCAGGACCTGACCACGCTCAGCCTGGATTGATCCGAGACCGCGACGGCCGGCGCCTTTCGGGAGCTGGCCGTCGCCTCTAGCGCGGCGGCACGTCCTTCACGCGGCCGAGCACGATCGGCATGGCGAGGCCGACGACGACGAAGCGCACGAGGTGGTGGGCGCCGACATAGAGCGTGTCCAGCCCCATGGCGAAGGCGAGCATCGCCATCGCCTCCAGCCCGCCAGGCGCAAAAGCGACCATGCCGCTGGCGAAGGAGACGCCGGCGAGCCAGGCCGCCGGCCAGGCGAAGAGGAAGGCCACGACGAGCGAGACGGCGAAGCCGCCGATCGCCAGCGGAAACAGGCTCCTGAGCTCGGAGCGCGGGATATGCGCGATGCGCCCGCCGATGGTCGAGCCGAGCAGGATCTGCACGCCGGTCTGGATCGCCAGGGGCAGCGTACCCTCGACCGCGCCCGTGCCGTGCAGGACGGCGCTGGCGAAGGTCGCGCCGAACATCAGCGGCGCGGTGAGGCGCAGGCGCTCGAAGACGAGCCCGAGCGCGAGGCCTGCCATGGTCACGCCCAACATGGTCTCCGGCGAGACCGCCACGATCGTCGGCACCGGCGCTCCCACCGAAAGGCCGGTGGCCTGCATCGCGGTCGGCAGCAGGGCGACCAGGACGAGCAGGCGGAAAAGCTGGACCACCGAGATGCGCCCGATATTGGCGCCCTTGGCCTGGGCCACGGCGAGCACCGTCGAGAGCGCGCCGGGCGCGGCGGCCAGCAGCGCATCGATCCAGGGCCAGCGCGCGATATAACGCAGATAGGCCCCCGTCGCGATCATGATGGCTGCGATGCCGACGAACATGATCGCGAGCGAGAGCGGGTAACGAGCCGCGGCGGCCAGCGCCTCAGGCGTGGCGGCGGAGCCCAGGATCGTGCCCGACAGCACCATGGTCGAATCGAACCAGGGCCGGCGCAGGACCGGCAGCGGGCGGATGAAGCCGACGATCGCGCTCAGCATCATCGAGCCGGAGAGCCAGGCCGCTGGCATGCCGATGAACGCGAAGGCCGCGCCGCCGGCTGCCGCCAGCGCGATGACCAGCATCTCCCGCCAGAGGATCGCGAGCCGCGTCTTGGGGTAGCCGAAGGGTTTCATCGTGCTCCGGGCACGCCGGAGGGAAGTGGCGGCGCGGGGCGTTCTTTGGCGACAGAGCCGGGACGGGTCAACCGACCCGCGTCCTGCCGGACGCAGGGCGGCGTTGCACCGCCGGCGCTTCGATCAGGCCGCGAGCGCTTTCTGCAGCCGCGCCACCGCCTCGGTGAGATCGGAAGACCGGCGCGCGAAGCAGAGGCGCAATCCCGTCTCGCCGCCGAGGCCGAAGGCCGTCCCGGGCGCCAGACCGACATTGGCGGTGTCGACCAGCTCGAGCGCGAGCTTGCCGGAATCGGGCCGGCCATCGACCGAGAAGAACTGGTAGAAGGCGCCGACGGGGGCCGAGAGCGAGACGCGGTTGGTAGCCTTCAGCCCCTCGAAGACGATGCGCCGGCCTTCGGCCGCCCGCGCGATCTGCTCTGCGACGAAATCCTCGCCCTCGTCGAGCGCCGCAACGGCGCCGCGCTGAACGAAAACCGGCGAGCCGGATGTCGAATACTGGATCAGGTTCTCGATGATCTGGCCGAAGGCCTCCGGCGCCTCGATCCAGCCGAGCCGCCAGCCGGTCATCGCCCAGTTCTTCGAGAAGGTCTGGACGAAGAGGACGCGATCCTCGGCGTCCATGATGTCGTGGAAGGACGGGGCACGCAACGAGCCGTCATAGACGAAGCGGCCATAGATCTCGTCGGCGATGATCCAGATGCCGTGCTTGCGTGAGAGCGCCAGCAGCGCCTCCTGCTCGGCCCGCGTCGCCGTCCAGCCGGTCGGGTTGGAGGGCGAGTTGATCAGGATGCCGCGCGTCTTCGGCGTGATCGCCGCTTTGAGCCGGTCGAGATCGAGGGTGAAGCGGCCCTGCTGGTAGTCCATCGGCACGCAAACGGTGGTGGCGCCGGAAACGCCGACGGCGGCTGCGAAATTCGGCCAGGCCGGCGTCGGGATGATGAGCTCGTCGCCCTGGCCCGCGATCATCCGGACCGCGATCTGGACCGACTGCATGCCCGAGCCAGTGACGAAGAAGCGCTCCGGCGAGAAGCTCTGGCCGTAGAGACGCTCATGATAGCGCGCGAGCGCCTCGCGCAGCTCGGGGATGCCGCGCTGCCAGGTGTAGAAGGTTTCGCCCGCCGCCAGCGAACGCGCCGCTGCGCCAGCGATGAAAGCCGGCGTGGGCAGGTCGCCCTCCCCGACCCAGAGCGGGATCAGGCCCGGCCGCAGCCGGCCATAGTTCATCACCTCGACGATCCCGCTCTCCGGCGCGTTCCGGGCTTCGGGGCGAAGCTCGGCGACGAGACTGCTGCCGGGCAGGATGGCCTTGTTCATCGAGATCGACCTCATGAAAGCGATGCCCTCCTTTAACCGATCGCGGCGCGGTTGGGCATGAAATCGGGAGATCGGGTCGATCGGCGGCGGTGATGAATCGCCGCCGGAAGCCGCTCAGGCCTTCGCCTTGAGCAGGTCGCGAATCTCGGTGAGCAGGACGACGTCGTCGGGCTTCGAGGGCGAGGCCTCCTGCTTCGCCTGTTCCTTCTTCTGCAGCTTGTTCAGGCCCTTGACCACCAGGAACAGGACGAAGGCGATGATCAGGAAATTGAGCGCCGCCGTGACGAAGGAGCCATAGGCCAGCACCGCGCCCTGCCTCTTGGCCTCGTCGAGGGAGCCGGAGGTGACGCCGGTATTGAGGCCGATGAAATAGTTGGAGAAGTCGAGCCCGCCGAGCGCGCCGAAGAACGGCATGATGACGTCGGAGACGAGTGAATCGACGATCTTGCTGAAGGCCGCTCCGATGATAACGCCGATCGCGAGATCGACGACGTTACCCCTCAGGGCGAATTTCTTGAATTCCTCGAGCATGCTGCATCTCCTCGCGCGTCGACGCGGCCCTCGTATCGGCCGGAATAGAACGCTAGACCAAGCCGACAGTTCTAGGAAAGCCCGAATGCCGCACGTATCGATGGGCTATGGCGAGTGCCGGGGCGCTCCGATAAACTCTCGAAAACTCTTGGGACGGAAGCGATAGTGCCGGCAGAACCACGCATCACCATCGGAAGGGCCACGGCATGATGCCCGCATGGTCCGTGGTGCTGGTTGCGCTGGCCTATCTGTGCGGCCTCTTCGCCGTCGCCCATGTCGCCGACACCTCCGGCCGCAAGCTGATGACCGGGCGGGCGCGGACCACGATCTATGCGCTGGCGCTCGGGGTCTACTGCACCTCCTGGACCTTCTACGGCTCCGTCGGCTTCGCCAATCGTGCCGGCTTCGACTTCCTCGGCATCTATGTCGGGCCGATCCTGGTCATCGGGCTGGGGCATCGCGTCGTCGCGCGCATCGTCGAGATCGCCAAGTCGCAGAACATCACCTCGATCGCGGACTTCGTCGGCGCGCGCTACGGCAAGAGCGAACGCGTGGCTGCGCTGGTCTGCATCGTCGCGGTGATCGGCGCGCTGCCCTATATCGCGCTGCAGCTGAAGGCGGTCGCCAACTCGCTTTCCGTCTTCCTCGCCGCGACCGGAAGCCACGCACCGACGCTGGGCATGCCCGTGCTGAGCGACCTGCCGCTGCTGGTGGCGGTGGTGCTCGCCGGCTTCGCCTGCGCCTTCGGCACGCGCCATATTGACGCCACCGAGCACCAGGACGGGCTCGTCCTCGCCATCGCGGTCGAGTCGCTGATCAAGCTCGTCGCGTTCCTCGTGCTCGGCTTCTTCGTCGCTTACGGGCTGTTCGGCAGTGCCGGCGACCTGCTCGCCCAGGCGGCCAAGCCACCGGACGGGCAGCTCCCGATCTGGGACCGGACCTCGAGCTGGCCCAATTTCCTGACACTGACCCTGCTTTCAAGCTGTGCGGCGCTGCTGCTGGCGCGGCAGTTCCACATGACGATCGTCGAGAACCGCGACGTCCGGGATGTGCGCCGCGCGGCCTGGATGTTCCCGCTCTATCTCGTGCTCATCAACCTCTTCGTGCTGCCGCTGGCGGCGGCGGGCGAGATCCTGATCCCCGGCAGCGGCGTCGACCGCGACATGACGGTGCTGTTGCTGCCGCTCCAGCGCGAGGCCGGGCTGATCGCACTCTTCGTCTTCGTTGGTGGCCTCTCGGCCGCGACCGCGATGGTGATCGTCGCCTCGGTCGCGCTGGCAATCATGATCTCCAACCATCTGGTGATGCCGCTGCTGCTGCGCGGGCAGCGCGGCTTGAGCGAGCCGGGGCACGCTTCCGGCATCTTCGCGCGCCACGGCGCCAACAACAGCAATGTCGGCGGCGACCTGGGCTCGCGGATCGTCATCATCCGCCGCCTCAGCATCTTCCTCGTCATCCTGCTCGGCTATCTCTACTACCGCGCCTCTGGGGAGGCCGCGCTGGTCTCGATCGGCCTTCTGTCCTTCGCGGCAACCGCGCAGATCGCGCCGGCCTTCTTCGGCGGACTGATCTGGCGGCGCGGCACCGCGCTCGGCGCCGCGGCGGGGCTGATGGTCGGCACGCTGGTCTGGGCCTATACGCTGCTGATGCCGAGCCTCGCGATCGGCGGCGGCTGGTGGAGCGAGATCGTCACGCAGGGGCCGTTCGGGCTGAGCGCGCTGCGACCTGAATCGCTGTTCGGGCTGGACTGGCCGGCCCTGCCGCACGGCGTGTTCTGGAGCCTCGGGCTCAACATCCTGGCTTATGTCGGCTTCTCGCTGTTGCGGCCCGCCAACGCCATGGAGCGGTTGCAGGCCAACGCCTTCGTCACCTCGGAACCGGCGACGATGGCGCAGAGCTTCTCGCTCTGGCGCACCAGCGTCACCGAGGGCGAACTGCAATCGACGATCGCGCGCTATCTCGGCCTGGAGCGCACCGAGCGCGCCTTCGAGGGCTTCAACAGCAGCCGCGGCGAGGCGCCCGATCCCGCACGCTCCGCCGACATCCATCTGCTGCGCTTCGGCGAACACCTGCTCTCCTCCGCGATCGGCGCGGCCTCCTCGCGGCTCGTGCTCTCGCTCTTGCTGAAGCGGCGCAATCTCTCGACCGAGGCCGCTTTCAAGCTGCTCGACGACGCCTCCGCGGCGCTGCAGTACAACCGCGACATCCTCCAGCACGGGCTCGACCATGCCGGCCAGGGCATCACCGTGCTCGACCGGGACCTGAGGCTGCTGGCCTGGAACCAGGCCTTCATCCAGCTCTACGACCTGCCGCCCTCGCTGGTGCGCTTCGGCACGGGGCTCGACGAGGTGGTGGGCTTCAACGCGGCCCGCGGCGCCTATGGCGACGGCGCACAGGACGAGTTGATGGCGGCGCGGCTCGAAAGCTTCGTCAACGACCGCGAGCCGGTGCGCCTCAAGCTCTATCCCTCGAAGAAAGTCATCGAGGTCCGCACCAACGCGCTGCCGGATGGCGGCTTCGTCACGACCTACACCGACATCACCGAGACGGTCGCCGGCGAGGAGGAACTGGAGCGCGCCAACGAGCGCCTAGAGAAGCGCGTCGCCGAGCGCACCGAGGAGCTGTTGCACGTCAATGCCGAGCTGCAGCGCGCCAAGGCAGAGGCAGAGGCGGCCAACGCCTCCAAGACGCGCTTCCTCGCCGCCGCCAGCCACGACATCCTGCAGCCGCTCAACGCGGCGCGTCTCTACGCGACCTCTTTGGTCGAGCGCGACCGCACCAGCGGCCAGCCCGACCTCGCCGAGAACATCGACGCCTCGCTCGACGCCGTCGAGGAGATCCTGACCGCGCTGCTCGAAATCTCGCGGCTCGACGGCGGCGCGCTCAAGCCAGAGCTCTCCACCTTCCGGCTCGACGAACTGATGCGTCAGCTACAGCGTGAATTCGAGCCGAGCGCCCATGAGAAGGGCCTGAAGCTCGTCTTCATGCCAACGAGCCTGACGCTGCGCTCGGACCGGCGGCTGCTGCGCCGCCTGCTGCAGAACCTGGTTTCTAACGCGATCAAGTACACGCCGAGCGGCAAGGTGCTGATCGGCTGCCGCCGGCGCGGGGCGCAGGTCGCGCTGGAAGTCATCGACACGGGCCTCGGCATTCCGCAGAGCAAGCAGAAGACCGTCTTCCGGGAGTTCCAGCGGCTCGATCAGGGCGCCAAGGTCGCGCGCGGGCTGGGGCTCGGCCTGTCGATCGTCCAGCGCATCGCGAGGGCGCTCGACCACCCGCTGACGCTCGATTCCGCGCCTGGCCGCGGCACGCGCTTCTCGGTGCTGGTGCCGCGCGCCGCTCCCCTGCCCGCCATGGCGACCGGATCCGCGGCGCGGCCGACGCCGGCGGGGCAGCTTGCCGGCATGCGGCTCCTCGTCATCGACAATGAGCCGGCGATCCTCGACGGGATGAAGCGCCTGCTCGAAGGCTGGGGCTGCCGCGTCGCCATCGCGCCCGGTCTCGACGAAGCCTTGCGCCATGTCGGCGGCAAGGAGGAGCCCGACGTCGTGATCGCGGACTACCACCTAGACCACGGCAACGGGCTGACCGCCATCACCTCACTGAGGGCGCGGGCGCGGACGCCGATGCCGGCGATCCTGCTCACCGCCGACCGGACGCCGCATGTGCGCGAGGCGGCCAGCGCCCTCGACGTCCACCTGCTCAACAAGCCGCTCAAGCCCGCGGCGCTGCGCTCCCTGCTGGCGCAATGGCGGGCGACGCGGCTCGCGGCGGAATAGGCCCCCCTTGTCCAGCCTGCACGTCTCTCCGCTGTCCCGCCTGCACAACACCGTCGCCGCGGTCCGCGCCAGCCATGTCGTCACGTTGATCAATGTGGGCACGGTCGTGGAGCGGCCGCCCGGCATCCTGGCCGAGCGCCATCTCTTCCTCGGCATGTCGGACATCGCCGCGCCGATCGACGGACACATCCTCCCCGGGCAGGACCATATCGCGCAGCTCATCGCCTTCGTCGGCGCGTGGGATCGGCAGGCGCCGATGGTGATCCATTGCTGGGCCGGCATCAGCCGCTCGACCGCGGCGGCGTTCATCGCCGCCTGTGCGCTCCGGCCTGATCGCGACGAGGAGGAGGTCGCCGACGCGCTGCGCGCTGCCGCGCCCTCTGCGACGCCGAATGCGCGGCTGGTTGCGCTGGCCGACACGGCGCTCGGCCGCCGCGGCCGGATGATCCGCGCCATCGACAGGATCGGGCGCGGGGCGGACGCCTTCGAGGGCACGCCCTTCGCCATGCCGCTCGGCTGAGGCGTCCGCCTTGCGCATATTCATGCGAGCATTTTGACGCGGCCGGGCATAATCACCGGTCGACCCGAGGATCGCTGCAGAAAATTGCTTGCCTCGCGCGAATTTTGCGACGATGTACCACGGAGGAGGTTTCCAGCCGTGGCCATGATCGAACTCGACTCGCGCGACCGCGCCATCCTGCGGATTCTCCAGCAGGACGGCCGCATCACCAATTCGGATCTCGCCGAGAAGGTGCATCTGTCGCCCTCGGCCTGCCTGCGGCGCGTGCGCCAGCTCGAGGAAAGCGGCCTGATCCGCGGCTATGCGATGATGCTGGACGACAAGGTCGCGGGCTTCCCCGGCACGGCCTTCGTCTTCGTCACGCTCGACCAGCAGGGACGAGCCTCGCTGGAGAGCTTCGAGCAGGCGGTGCAGAGCCTGCCCGAAATCCTGGAATGCCATCTGCTGGCCGGCGCACACGACTATCTGATGCGGGTGATCTACCGCGACAGCGCCGATTTCGAGCGCATCCACACCGACATCCTCACGCAGTTGCCCGGCGTCACCCGTGTCCAGTCGACGCTGACGCTGCGAACCATCAAGAAGACCTCGGCGCTGCCGGTGTGAGGCGGAAAGCGGGTTGCGGCCTGCGGCACTCCGGCCGATAAGCTTGCGGCAAAGAGGAATCACCCGTGAGCGAAGAGAACGTCAACGCCGATGTCGCCGCCCTGCCCTTCGAGGCAGCGCTGAAGGAGCTCGAGGGCATCGTCGCGCGGCTGGAGCGTGGCGACGTGCCGCTCGAGGAATCGATCGCGATCTACACCCGCGGCGAGGCGCTGAAGGCGCGTTGCGATGCGCTGCTGAAGCAGGCCGAGGCGCGGATCGAGCGCATCACGCTCGGCGCCGACGGCAAGCCGACCGGCACGACGCCGCTCGACGTCGACAACTGAGGCCGGCGCTCACTCGGCTCAGGCCGGCAGGGCTGCGACCAGCTCCTCGATCAGCCTTGCGACGTGCTGCACCGCCGGATCGCCGGCGCGACGCTTGTGCCAGGCGCTGTGCAGGGGAAAGCCCTCGACGCTGATCGGCGGTTCGAAGGCGACGATCTCGCCTCTCACCCGCTCCGGCAGGCAGCGGCTCGGCAACAGCCCGATCATATCGGTTTCCGCCAGCAGCGGCGGCACCATGATGAAGCTCGGCACCACCATGCCGACATGGCGCGCGCGCCCGATCCGAGCCAGCGCCTCGTCGAGCGGCCCGCGCGTATCGCCACGTCCCGACACCAGCACATGCGGATGCGCGAGCCAGCGCTCGAGATCGAAGGCGCCGGCCGCCGGATGGTCCCGGCGCATCGCGACGCGATAGCGCTCCTGCAGCAGTTCGCGGCGAGTGAAGTCGGCATCGACACTCGGGAAAACCGAGACGGCGAGGTCGATGCTGCTGCGGCCCAGCCCGTCGAGCGCGGCCGCGGCGCCGTGCCAGGGCATGACCGCGATCGTGAGGCCGGGCGCGGTCTGCGCGAGCCGACGGTGCAGCGCCGGAGCGATCACGACGGCGGGATGATCGGCCATGACGACCCGCACCGTCTGGCGGATCGAGGCAAGGTCCGGTTCGTCCTTACCCAGCAGCGCCACCATGCCGGCCAGGACCTCCTTGACCGGGCCGGCCAGCGCCTGCGCCTTCGGGGTCAGCACCATGCCGCCGGCGCCGCGCTCCAGCAGCCGGTCGCCGAAGAGATGGCGGCAGCGTTCCAGCGCGCTCGACATCGCCGGCTGAGACAGGCCGATGCGCTCCGCCGCGCGCGAGACATGGGCTTCGTCGAGCAACGCGTCGAGGACGACGAGCAGGTTGAGATCGACCGATCGTAAATTCATGGGATCGATATTACGATATATAGATCATCCATTGGAGTGATTTTATCCTGAGCGGCATCCTCACCTCGTTCCCCGAAGGAGGATGTCATGACCAAGACCCTGATCCTGCTGTTCCACCCGGACTTCGCCGGCTCGCGCGCCAACCGGACCCTTCTCGACGCAGCCGCCAGGCTGTCTGGTGTCGAGATCGTCGACATGCAGGCGCTCTACCCGGATGGGCGCATCGATGCCGACGCGGAGGTCGCCCGGCTGGTCGCGGCAGACCGCATCGTGCTCCAGTTCCCAGTGCAGTGGTATTCGACGCCGCCGCTGCTCAAGACCTGGCAGGACGCAGTCCTGACCCGAATGTTCTACATCGCCTATGAGGCGGAGGGCGCGAAGCTCGCGGGCAAGCCGCTGCTGGTCGCGGCGACGGCGGGCAATGTCGAAACCGCCTACACGCCGGAGGGCGCCAACCGTTTCTCCATGCGCGAGCTGCTGCGCCCGCTGGAGGCCACCGCCCATCGCTGCGCGCTGGCCTGGGCCGAACCTTTCCTCGTCTATGACGCACGCCGAGCCGATGCCGAGGCGCTGGAGGCAGCCGGCGCCTATTATCTCTCGCGGCTCAACCGTCTCCCTGCGGCTGACGCGCGCGCCGCAGCCTGAACGGCCTTGCCGGCGGCCGCAATCGGACTAGGCTCCGGCGTCGAGCAAGGAGGCCGCCATGTCACAACTGCCCGCCGCTGATCCGATCCTGGGCGATGCCCGTTCCTGCGAAGCCATCGCGAAGGTGATCGTGCCACGTACGCATGATCTCGGCGGTTTCCAGGTCCGCCGCGCGCTTCCGGCGATCGGCCAGCGCATGGTCGGCCCCTTCATCTTCTTCGACCAGATGGGGCCGGCCGAGTTCCATCTCGGCGAAGGGCTCGACGTGCGCCCGCATCCGCATATCGGCCTCTCGACCGTGACCTATCTGTTCGACGGCGAGATCATGCATCGCGACTCGCTCGGCACCGCGCTCGCCATCAAGCCGGGCGCAGTCAACCTGATGACCGCCGGGCGCGGCATCGTCCATTCCGAGCGCACGGGGCTGGAGGCGCGGGCCACGGGGCCGAAGCTCTACGGCATCCAGGCCTGGCTCGCCTTGCCGAAGACCCATGAGGAGGTCGCCCCGGAATTCAAGCATCATGGCGCCCAGGATCTTCCGCGCATCGTCGAAGGCGGCAAACGCATCAGCCTGATCATGGGCTCGGCCTATGGCCAGACCTCGCCGGTGCAGTTCCCCTGGGAGGCGCTCTACGCCGAGGCGGTGCTCTCGCCGGGATCAATCCTGCCGCTCGACCCCGATTATGACGAGCGCGCGGTCTATATCGTCTCCGGCAAGATCGACATTGCCGGCGAGGAGTTCGGCGCAGGCCAGCTCTTGGTCTTCAAGCCCGGCGACCGCATCTCGATCCTCGCGGTCGACCAGACCCGGGTGATGCTCGTCGGCGGAGAGCCGATGGATGGCCCCCGGAATATCTGGTGGAACTTCGTCTCCTCCTCCAAGGAGCGCATCGACCAGGCCAAGCAGGAGTGGAAGACCGGCCGCTTCGAGACGGTGCCCGGCGACGAGACCGAGTTCATCCCGCTGCCGGAGGGCTGAGGCGGCTGCCGGGTTTGCCAGCCCGGCGCGCAGGCTTTATTCAGGACGGCCCCGTTCCAACAAAATGAACAGCTTCGTGCCACGCCCCGCCACGCCGCTCCTCGACACGATCCGCCATCCCGCCGACCTCAGGGCTCTCGACGAGGCGCAGCTGCGCCAACTCGCCGACGAGCTGCGGCTGGAGACGATCGACGCCGTCTCCGTCACGGGCGGGCATCTCGGCGCCGGCCTCGGCGTGGTCGAGCTCACGGTCGCCCTGCACCATGTCTTCGACACGCCGCGGGACCGGCTGATCTGGGATGTCGGCCACCAGGCCTATCCGCACAAGATCCTGACCGGCCGGCGCGAGCGCATCCGCACGCTGCGCCAGCCCGGCGGCCTTTCCGGCTTCACCAAGCGCGCGGAAAGCGAATACGACCCCTTCGGCGCCGCCCATTCCTCGACCTCGATCTCGGCCGGGCTCGGCATGGCCGTCGGACGCGATCTCAAGGGCGGGCACAACAACGTCATCGCCGTGATCGGCGACGGCGCGATGTCGGCCGGCATGGCCTATGAGGCGATGAACAATGCCGGCGCGCTGGGCTCGCGCCTCATCGTCATCCTCAACGACAACGACATGTCGATCGCCCCGCCGGTCGGCGCGATGTCGGCCTATCTGGCCCGGCTCGTCTCGGGGCGCACCTATCTGTCGCTGCGCGAGGTCGCCAAGCAACTCGCCGAGAAGCTGCCGCGCTTCTTCCACGACAAGGCCAAGCGCACCGAGGAATATGCCCGCGGCTTCTGGACCGGCGGCACGATGTTCGAGGAGCTCGGCTTCTACTATGTCGGGCCGATCGACGGCCATAACCTCGACCACCTGCTGCCCGTACTGCGCAATGTCCGCGACGCGGGCGATGGGCCGATCCTCGTCCATGTCGTGACGCAGAAGGGCAAGGGCTACGGCCCGGCCGAGGCGAGCGCCGACAAATATCACGGCGTCGTCAAGTTCGACCCCGTCACCGGGCTGCAGGCCAAGGCGCCGGCGAATGCGCCGAGCTATACGGGCGTCTTCGCCAATGCGCTGATCAAGCAGGCGCGGGAGGACGACAAGATCGTCGCCGTCACCGCCGCCATGCCCTCGGGCACCGGGCTCGACTCGTTTGGCGACGCTTTCCCGGACCGCACCTTCGATGTCGGCATCGCCGAACAACATGCGGTGACCTTCGCCGCCGGGCTCGCGACGGAAGGCTACAAGCCCTTCGTCGCGATCTACTCGACCTTCATGCAGCGCGCCTACGATCAGATCGTCCATGACGTGGCGATCCAGAAGCTGCCCGTGCGCTTCGCGCTGGATCGCGCGGGGCTGGTGGGCGCAGATGGCGCGACGCATGCCGGTTCCTTCGACATCGCCTACCTCGCCTGCCTGCCCGACATGGTGGTGATGGCGGCGGCCGACGAGGCGGAACTGACCCATATGGTCGCGACCGCCGCGGCCTACGACGCTGGCCCGATCGCCTTCCGTTATCCGCGCGGCGAGGGCGTCGGCGCCGAGATCCCCGATGTCGGCGTGCCGCTGGAAATCGGCAAGGGGCGGATCGTCCGCGAGGGCACGCAGGTGGCGCTGCTCTCGCTCGGCACGCGGCTGGCCGAGTCCCTCAAGGCGGCCGATCTGCTGGGGCAGCGCGGGCTTTCGACCACCGTGGCGGACGCCCGTTTCGCCAAGCCTCTCGACGAGGCGCTGATCCTGAAGCTCGCGCGCGAGCACGACATCCTCATCACCATCGAGGAAGGCTCGGTCGGCGGCTTCGGCAGCCATGTGCTGCATCTGCTGGCGCGCGAGGGCGCGCTCGACAAGGGGCTGAAGGTCAGGGCGCTGACGCTGCCCGACGTCTATCAGGACCACGACAAGCCCGACGCCATGTATGCCGCCGCGGGGCTCGATGCCGCTGGCATCGTGGCGGCCGTCGAGGGCGCGCTGGGAGCGCCGAGCGCCGTGAAGCTCGCCTGAAGGCGGCGCCATGAAGACCAGGGCCGACCAGCTCCTCGTCGAGCGCGGCTTCTTCGAGAGCCGGGCGCGGGCGCAGGCGGCCATCGCCGCCGGCCTCGTCAGTGCCAATGGCGTGGCCGTCCGCAAGGCCTCCGAGATGGTGGCGCGGGATGCGGAGCTTATCGCGCAAGCGCCGCATCCTTATGTCTCGCGCGGTGGGCTGAAGCTTGCAGGCGCGCTCGATGCCTTCGGCTTCGATCCGGCGGGACTGACCTGCCTCGACGTCGGCGCCTCGACGGGTGGCTTCACCGATCTGCTGCTGAAGCGCGGCGCCCGCCATGTCGTCGCGGTCGATGTCGGCCGCGACCAACTCCATGCCTCGCTGCGCGCCGATTCGCGCGTCACCAGCCTCGAAGGCCAGGACATCCGCACGCTGCCCCCGGAAGCGCTGCCGGAACGGCCGCAGCTTGCGGCGATCGATGTCAGCTTCATCTCGCTCAAGCTGGTGCTGCCGGCGGTCGCCGCGCTGCTGGCTCCGGAAGCGGCGATCGCGGCGCTGATCAAGCCGCAATTCGAGGCCGGGCGAGCTGCGCTCAAGAAGGGCATCGTCCGCGACGAGGCGGTCCAGCAGCAGGTCTGCGACGAGATCGTCACGGTGCTGCGGCAGCTCGGCTTTGCGGTGGAGGGGCCTATCCCCTCCCCGATCGAGGGGGGCGATGGCAATCGCGAGTTCCTTGTCGGAGCCCGGCGAAAAGGCTGATCAGTTATCCAGCAGCGCGTCGATCTCGTTCTGCACGGCGGTGTCGTCGAAGAGCGCGATGTCGATCCCGCCATTGGCGTTGATGAACTGGGTCAGGCCGGCGATCAGCCTGCGCACGGCCTCGCTCGCGCCCGTCACCACGACCGGCACGTCCGCCGGGCGCGGCTGTTCCGCGAGCAGCGCCGTCACCGCCTGGATCAGCCGGTCCATCGACTGGCAGGCATCCTCGAAGGCCTTCGCGCGGGCGGGATCGACCTTGTCATAGGCCGCCAGAGCCGAGGCCGCGACCCTTAGCGACGAGGTCGCGAAGTGCTCGCGATAGCTGAGGCTTTGCCAGCTCTGGAGATCGGCCACGACACCGTCGTCCATGGTCGCCATCTCGATCAGCATCAGCGCTTCGTTGTAGCGGTTCAGGAAGTCGGTCGAGAGGCGGGGCGCCTGACCGCTCCCTGCCTGATTGGAGGCCGCTGCAGACGGCGCTTTCATTGCTTTGATGGTCATAACAGGCCTCGGAACCGGCGCGACTATGCTGGCCGAACCGCAAACAAAGTGTTGATCCCGACGGCCCTTGTCGCGCTAAAAGCGGCCCATGTGCGGACGCTACGCCATCACCCTGCCGCCTGAAGCCATGCGCGAGGCGTTCGGCTATCGCGAGCAGCCGAACTTTCCGCCGCGCTTCAACATAGCGCCGACGCAGCCGATACCGGTTGTGCTGCCGCATGACGGGGCGCGGCGCTTCCTGCTGATGCGCTGGGGCTTCATTCCCGGCTGGGTCAGGGACCCGAAAGACTTCCCGCTCGTCATCAACATCCGCAGCGAGAGCGCCGCCGAGAAGCCCTCCTTCCGCAACGCCCTGACCCGCCGGCGCTGCCTGATGCCGGCCGATGCCTTCTACGAATGGCGGCGCAGCGGCACGGGCAAGCTCGCGCAGAACGACGCTTTCCTGTTCCGCCGCGCCGACCGTGGCTTTTTCGGCTTCGCCGCGCTCTGGGAGACATGGATCTCGCCGGACGGCTCCGAGATCGACACGGTCGCGATGGTGACCGGACCGGCCAACGGCACCATGGCCGGCATCCACCACCGCTGCCCGGTTATCCTCGATCCGGCCGATTACGACGCCTGGCTCGACCCGCAGGCGACGCCGCAGCAGACCGCCGGCCTGATGAAGCCGCCGCCGGACACGCTGCTGGAGGCGGTAGCCATCGGCCCGGCGGTCAACAAGGTCGCCAATGACGGCCCGGAGTTGCAGGAGCCTCTCGCCGCGGCGCCCGAGCCCGCGCCCCCGGCGAGCCATGCGCGCAAAGCGGCCCGGCCGCGCGAAGATGACGGGCAGGGCAGCCTGTTCTGAGGCTTGAATATCATGCTCTCATCGCCGCAGGACGCGACGAGGAGACGAGCCAGCATGACCGGACGCCGCCCCACCATCACCTCCCGCCACGGCATAGTCGCCGCTGCACATCCTCTGGCGGCGCAGGCCGGGGCCCGGCTGCTGGCGCAGGGCGGCAACGCCTTCGACGCCGCCGCCGCAACGACCGCGGCGCTGAACGTGGTGGAGCCCTTCATGTCGGGGCTTGCGGGCCTGGGGCTCGCGACGATGTGGGTCGGCGCGGAGAAGCGCGTGCGCGTGCTGGATTTCGTGCCGCCGATCCCGGCGAGCTTCCCGGCCGAGCGCTTCAGCCAGAGGGCCGAGCTGGAGCGCGGCCCCTTCGCCATCGGCGCGCCGGGCAATCTCGCCGGCTGGTGCGAGCTGGTGAAGACCTATGGCCGCAAATCCCTGCCCGAGATCTTCGCGCCGGCGATCGCGCTGGCGCGGGATGGTTTCGCTCTGGCCGAGTTTGGCGCCTCCGAATTCACCGAGCAGGCCCCGATCCTGCAAGGGCATGGCGCGCTCTATCCGGCCTGGGCGAAGACCTATCAGCCGGGCGGCAAGCCGATGGGCCTCGGTTCCCTGCTGGTCCAGCCGGACCTCGCCCTCACGCTGAGCGAGATCGCCGAGAAGGGGCCGGAGCATTTCTATCGCGGCGCGCTGGGCGAGCGCGTGGTCGCGCATATCCAGTCGCTCGGCGGCACCATGACGATGGCGGACCTCGCCGCGGTCAAGGCTGTGTGGCGCGAGCCGCTGGCCGTCTCCTATCGCGGCCTCAACGTGAACGTGCCGCCGCCACCCTGCGAAGGTTTCCAGTTCCTGCTGACGCTCAGGATACTCGACGGGCTCGATCTCGCCGGACTGTCCAAAGACGGGCCGGAGCACCTCGATCTCGTCTATCGCGCGATCAGGCTGGCGGCGGGCGAGCGCATCGCCCACAACAACCCGAGCGCGGGCAAGCTGGCCGAGATGCTCTCGGACGATGCTGTCGCGGCACTGCGCCGCCGTGTTCTGGATGGCGAGCCGATCACGGGGCCGACCGAGCAATGGGTGCCGCAGGACCGGGAGGACCCGGCCCATACGACCTCGCTCTCGATCGCCGACAATGAGGGCAACCTGATCTGCCTCACGCAGAGCCTCGGCAGTCCCTTCGGCAGCGGCGTCGTGGTGCCGGGCACGGGGCTCACCCTCAACAATTTCCTCTACTGGGCCGATGTGCAGCCGGGCAGCCCCAATCGCTCGAAGCCGGGGGACGCCCTGCCGATCTGCATGGCGCCTTCGCTCTCGACCCGCGACGGCAAGCCGGTGCTCGCGCTCGGCACGCCCGGCAGCTACGGCATCCTGCAGACGCAGGTGCAAGCGATGGTGCAGCATCTCGATTTCGGCCTGCCGTTGCAGCTGGCGATCGAGGCGCCGCGGGCCCGGCTCTGGGACGGCCGCCTCGTCGAGATCGAGAACCGCATCGCACCCGAGACCGTCGCCGAGCTCGTGCGGCGCGGGCATGAGGCGCGGACCTTCGATACCGGCTGGACGATGCGCTGCGGCGGCATGCAGGCGGTCTCGATCGACCCGGCGCGCGGGCTGTTCACCGGCGCCGCCGACCCCCGCCGCGACGGCTACGTCGCGACGCCGTAGCTCAGCCGACGATCTCGGCGCGGAAGGCCCAGCGGGTCATGCGCCGCTCGACCAGCGCGCAGAGCGCGTAGAGCGCGATGCCCATGATCGCGATGGAGAAGAGGCCGGCGAAGGTCGTCGGCGCGTCGTTGCGCGCGCCGGCTGAGAGCATCAGGAAGCCAATGCCGCGATTGCCGCCGACCGTCTCCGACAGCACCGAGCCGATGAAGGCGAGCGTCACGGCGACCTTCAGGCTGGCGAAGAGATAAGGCATGGCGCGCGGCACGCCGACCTTGGTCAGGATCTCCCATTGGCTGGCCCCTAGCGAGCGCATCACGTCGCGCATTTCGGGCTCGATGGTGGCAAGCCCCGTCGCGACGTTCACGACGATCGGGAAGAAGGAGATGACGAAAGCGGTGATGACCGCAGGCAAGGCGCCGACACCGACCCAGATCATCAGGATCGGCACGATCGCCACCTTGGGAATCGCGTTGAAGGCGATCAGCAGAGGGTAGAGCCCCGAATAGACGAAGGGCGAGGCGCCGATGGCCAGGCCCAGCAGCAGGCCGAAGCCAATCGCCAGCGCGAAGCCGATGATCGTGGTCCAGAGCGTCTCCAGGCAGAAGCGCAGCAGAATGTCCCAGCGCTGGATCATCGTCTCGATGATGCGCGTCGGGCGCGGCGCCAGAATCTCCGGCACGTCGAAAACGATGCAGGCGACTTCCCAGAGCAGCAGCAAGCCGGTCATGGCGAGCCAGGGCATGGCGACGAGCAGCAGGCGCTTCTGCGTCTCGCTCATGGTCAGGCATGCTCCATATGAATACGCTCGCGCAGCTCGTGGACGATGTCGACGAACTCGACCTGGAAGGTCGTCTCCAGCGTGCGCGGGCGCGGCAGCTCGATCTTGCGGATCTTGACGATCTTCCCGGGCCGGCGGCTCATCACATAGACGGTGTCGGCGAGATAGACCGCCTCGCGCAGGTCGTGCGTGACGAGCACGGCGGTGAAGCGGCGCTCCATCCAGAGCTTCTGCATCACGCTCCAGAGCTCCTCGCGCGTGAAAGCGTCGAGCGCACCGAAGGGCTCGTCGAGCATCAGGATCTCGGGCTCGTGGACGAGCGCGCGGCACAGGCTGGAACGCTGCTGCATGCCGCCCGAAAGCTGCCAGGGATATTTCGCGCCGAAGCCGCCGAGGCCCACCGAGGCGAGCAGCGCCTCGACGCGCGCGACATACTCGGCCTTGTGGGCGCGGAAGCGGCGCTTGTGCGGCTCGACCACCTCCAGCGGCAGCAGGATGTTGTCGAGCGTGCTGCGCCAGGGCATCAGCGTCGGCGCCTGGAAGGCCATGCCGACGCCGCGGATCGGGCCCTTCACCACCTGCCCGTGCACCCGGACCTCGCCGCCCGTCGGCGGCAGGAGCCCGGTGACGAGCTTCATCAGGGTGGACTTCCCGCAGCCGGACGGACCGACCACAGCGATGAACTCCCCCTTGGCGATGGAGAGCGTCGCATCCTCCAGCGCCAGCATGCGCGAGGCGCCGCTGCCATAGGCGAGGCTGACCTGGCGAAGTTCGACGAGGGATGGTTCGGTCACGGGCATCCGGGCGTCATTCTCGGGCTTGCCCCGAGAATCTCGGGAAGGATGAGCTCTCTCGAAGAGATGGCCGGGTCAAGCCCGGCCATGACGGCAAAGGCTCAAGGAGCCACCATCCGCTCCGCCTTCGGCGGCAGGAACTTCGAGGTGAACACCTTCTCAGGCTCCGGCGCGGAAGGAAGGCCGAAGGCCTCGGCGACATCCTTCACCGAGCGGGCGAAGCGGGCCGGTTCGACATCGCCCATGCCGTTCTCCTTCACGAAGGGCGTCAGCACGTTCATCCTGAGCGACATGTCGAGCCGCTCGGCCTCGAGCTTCTCGTCGATCAGCGGGTCGCGCTTCCTGGCGGCAGCGATGCCGACCGACGGATTGGCCGCGACTTCCCGCCAGGCCTTGGCAGTGGCGCGCAGGAAGCCGGTGACGGCCTCGGGCTTCGCGGCCAGCGCCGGCGAGATGATGATGCCGTTGCCGTAGACGTCCATCTTGAAGTCGCTGAAGTTGAAGGAGACGATGTCCTCCTGCTTCACGCCGCGCGCCTTCAGATCGAGCACCGACGAGAAATAGTGGCCGGAGATGAAGTCGACCGTGCCCTGCACCAGCGACTGCTCGCGCAGCTGCGGCGTCAGGTTGACGTGCTCAACCTTCGACGCGTCCAGCCCGACCTTCTTGGCGAAGGCCGGGAAGAGGCGGAAGGAGGCGTCGAAAACGGGAGCGCCGAGCTTCTTGCCGGCGAGATCGGCTGGCTTGGCGATGCCGGTCTTCTTCAGCGTATGCACGCCGAAGGGCGGGAAATCATAGGCCATGAAGACGCAGAGGATTTCCTTGCCCGCGTTCTTGGCGTTGTACTCGATCAGCGAGTTCACATCGGCGAAGCCGATGTCGTAGGCGCCGGTGGCGACGCGCTGGACCGCGCCGGCCGAGCCCTGGCCGGGATCCATCGTGACGTCCAGCCCCTCGGCCTTGTAGTAGCCCTTGTCGAGCGCGACGAGGAAGGGCGAGGTCGGGCCCTGGAAGACCCAGTCGAGCGTGAATTTGAGCGGCGTCTGCGCCGCGGCGGGAAGCGTCGAAGCCAGCGCGAGAACGCCGCCGACGGCAGCCGCAGCCAGCGCGCGACGCGTCATCCCCCTGCCCTTCGATGCCACACCCTTCGAGCCACCGCGCGCCACGCCGATCATCTGCCGATCCCCGTTTTTGATTGTGGCCCAGAGGCTAGAGAGGGGTCAAAGGGCGGTCAATCAGCCGCGGAAGCCGTCCTGCCAGTTTTTTAGGCAGGCCTGCGCGTCAATCTCGGGCGGCGCGAAGCGACGACCCGAGCATCTCAGGACGAGAAGGCACCGGTTTCCGAGATGCTCGGGTCAAGCCCGAGCATGACGCGCAGTCAGCGCTGCGGCACCATCGCGCCGGGATTGAGAATGCCCTTCGGATCGAGCGTCTGCTTCAGCGTCCGCATCAGGTCGAGTTCGACCGGGTCCTTCACACCCGGCAAGAGGTCACGCTTGAGGCGGCCGATGCCGTGCTCGGCCGAGATCGAGCCCTTGAGCTCGGTGACGATGGCGTGGACCGCCTCGTTCATTTCGCTCCAGCCCGCGAGATAGGCGGCCTTGTCGGCGCCGACAGGCTGGCTGACGTTGAAATGGATGTTGCCGTCGCCGAGATGGCCGAAGGGCACCGGCCGGCAGCCCGGCACCATCGCTTCCACCACAGCAATCGCACGCTTCAGGAATTCCGGCTGGGCATGGACCGGCACGGAGACGTCGTGCTTGATCGAGCCGCCCTCATAGGTCTGCACCTCGGACATCATCTCGCGCAGCTTCCAGAAATCGGCGCGCTGCGTCAGCGAGCCGGCGAGAGCCGCGTCGGTGACGATGCCCTTCTCCAGCGCCTCGCCCAGGAAGGCCTCGACCGCCTCGTCGAGCCCGGCGGGCGACTGGGCGGAGACCTCCATCAGCACGTACCAGGGCGAGCTTTCCGAGAGCGGATCACGCGCGCCGGCGGCGTGGCGCAGCACGAAGTCGAGCCCCATGCGTGGCATCAGCTCGAAGGTGGTGAGCGTGCCGCCGGCACCCGCCTTGGCGGCATTGAGCAGCTCGAGCGCCGCGGCCGGGTCCGGCACGGCAAGGAAGGCCGTGGCACGTGCGGCCGGCAGCGGGAAGAGCTTGAGCACGGCCGCGGTGATGATGCCGAGCGTGCCTTCAGCGCCGATGAAGAGGTTCTTCAGATCGTAACCGGTGTTGTCCTTGCGCAGCTGCCGCAGCCCGTTCCAGATGCGCCCGTCCGGCAGCACGACTTCCAGCCCCATGCAGAGCTCGCGGGCATTGCCATAGGCGAGCACGGCGGTGCCGCCGGCATTGGTCGAGAGATTGCCGCCGATCGTGCAGGAGCCTTCGGACGCCAGCGAGAGCGGGAAGAGCCGCCCGGCAGCCTCCGCCGCATCCTGCGCCCGCTTCAGCGTGACGCCGGCCTCGACGATCATCGTGTCGCCCTGCGTATCGACAGCGCGGACCTTGTCGAGCCGCTGCAGCGAGAGGATGATTTCCCGGCCTTCGGCAATCGGAATCTGGCCGCCGACGAGACCGGTATTGCCGCCCTGTGGCACCAGCGTCGCGCCGGTTTCGGCCGCGAGCTTCACCAGTTCCGCGACCTCGGCGGTCGAACCGGGGCGGACGACGCCCTGCGCCTTGCCGCGGAAGAGATCGCGCCATTCCTTGAGATAGGGCACCATCGCGTCGGCATCGGTGACGATGTTCTTCGTGCCGATGATGCCGGCCATGCGATCGAGAATTGCGCTCATCCTGAACCTCGTCCTCAGCCCTTACGCCCGCGCCGAAACACGCCGACAAGCTCGACATGGGCGGAATAGCGGAACTGATCGACCGGCGTCACGGCCTCCAGCGCATATCCGCCCGCAGCCAGCGTCGCAGCGTCGCGCGCAAAGCTGCCGGCGTCGCAGGAGACATAGATCACGTCCTTGACCTTCGAGGCCGCCAGTCGCTTCGCCTGAGCCTCCGCGCCGGCGCGCGGCGGATCCAGCACCACCACGTCGAAGCCGTTCAGCTCATGCTCCAGCAGGGGGCGGCGGAAGAGGTCGCGCGTCTCGGTCGCGATGGGCTTGAGCCCCTGCGTCGCACCGGCTCCCTTGGTCAGCGCCAGCATCGCGGCCGCTTCGCTCTCGACGGCAGTGACCTGCATGCGCTCGGCAAGGCGGAAGCTGAAGGGGCCGCAGCCGGCGAAAAGATCGGCGACGCGCTTGCCCTTCGGCAGAGCGTCCATGACCAAGCCGGCCAGCGCCTCCTCGCCTGCCGCCGTCGCCTGGAGGAAGCCGCCGGGCGCCGGCGCGACCAGCGCCTTGCCCATGCGCTGCAGCGGCGGCCGGCGCTCGACAATGACGTCGCCATGAATCGAGAGCCGCGCGAGATCGAGCCGTTCCGCCAGCTCGGTCAGGATGAGCCTGAGCTTGCCGGCAACCGGGCCGTGGCCGCGCACGTCGACATCGAGCCCGGCTTCGGAAGCCGTGACCTGGATGTCGAGCGGCTTGCTCGCGCCGCCGAGCCGGTTCGCCAGCATCTGCGCGACGGAGGGGGCGCGGGCGAGACCGGGCGCCAGCACCGGGCAGGCTTCGACCGCGATCAGTTCATGGCTGCGGGCCGCCATGAAGCCGACGACCATCGCCTCGCCCTGCCGGCGGGCATGGAAGGTGACGCGACGGCGACCCGCGCCATGGGCATCGACGAGATCGCCGACCGGCGCCGCGATCCCCGCCCGGCTCAGCGCGGTCACGACCTGCTGGCGCTTCCATTCGCGATAGAGACCGGGCGCCATGTGCTGGGCCGCACAGCCGCCGCAGCGGGTGAAGAGCGGGCAGATCGCGGCGATGCGCGACTCGGCCGCGGAGATGATCTCGACGAGCTGCCCCCGATCGCCATCGACGACGGCGCGCACGGTCTCGCCCGGCAGCGCATAGGGAACGAAGACCTGACCGGCCGGTGTTTCGGCGATGCCGTCGCCGCGCTGGCCCAGTCGTGCGAGAACGAGCGTCTCGTTCATGGCGAGCCTGGGAGACGGTTCTTTGCCTGTGTCTGACCTGACCGCGGACATTCTTCCAACTTCGGGCGCAATGCGCGCTTGCTGATGACCTCGAGAGGGCTTTCGCCTATCAGGTCGGAGACGAATTGGGAAATTCCGACATGACTATCCGCGACGGCGTCATCGAAGCCATCGGCAACACCCCGCTCATCAAGCTCCGGCGCGCCTCGCAGGAAACGGGCTGCGCCATTCTCGGCAAGGCCGAGTTCATGAATCCCGGCCAATCGGTGAAGGACCGCGCGGCGCTCGCCATCATCCGCGACGCCGAGGCGAAGGGGCTGCTCAAGCCCGGCGGCGTCATCGTCGAGGGCACGGCGGGCAATACCGGCATCGGCATCGCGCTCGTCGGCAATGCTTTGGGCTATCGCTCGGTGATCGTCATCCCCGAGACGCAGAGCCAGGAAAAGAAGGACATGCTTCGGCTCGCGGGGGCGACGCTGGTCGAGGTTCCGGCCGCGCCCTACGCCAACCCGAACAACTATGTGAAGGTCTCCGGACGGCTCGCCGAGGCCTTGGCGCAAACCGAGCCGAACGGCGCGATCTGGGCGAACCAGTTCGACAATGTCGCGAACCGCCAGGGTCATATCGATACCACCGGACCGGAGATTTGGGACCAGACGGCCGGCAAGGTCGACGGCTTCATCTGCGCCGTCGGCTCGGGCGGTACGCTCGCCGGCGTTGGCATGGCGCTGAAGGCGCGCAACCCCAAGGTGACGATCGGCCTCGCCGATCCACTCGGCGCGGCGCTGCATTCATTCTACACCACCGGCGTTCTCAAGGCCGAAGGTTCGTCGATCACCGAGGGCATCGGCCAGGGCCGTATCACCGCCAATCTGGAAGGCGCGCCGGTCGACGCCTCCTTCCAGATCCCCGATGCGGAAGCCGTGCAGATCGTCTTCGACCTGCTGGAGCATGAGGGCCTCTGCCTCGGCGGCTCGTCGGGCATCAATGTCGCCGGCGCGATCCGGCTGGCGAAGCAGATGGGCCCCGGCCACACCATCGTGACCATCCTCGCCGATTACGGCACGCGCTATCAGTCGAAGCTGTTCAATCCGGAGTTCCTGCGCTCGAAGGATTTGCCGGTTCCGGGCTGGCTGGAGCGCGACGAGACGGCGCTGAAGCAGGTCGTGGCCAAGGTGCTGGGGTAGAGGCCGGACTTCTCGGCTTCGCGTGGTCGTTTGCCGCGAAAGTGATTTCCACAGGCGTCAAACAGTTCTAGCCTGCCTTGACTGATCCGCGATCGATGAGGTGATCGCATGGCAGTCTCGAACGTCAGGTTCGCCACCCCGGCGGCGCCGAAGCCGCCCCCTAGCGAACCCAATGCAGAACAGGGCCCCATCCATGCTGCCGGCGTCGTCGCATCGAGCGTCTACGCCCATGGTGTGCGCGTCGCCGATGTTCCGGTGGAGGATGCCGGCGATTGGGCGCGAAAGGACGGCCATGTCGTCTGGATCGGGCTGCTGGAGCCGGAGCCCGCACTGCTCCACTGCGTGCAGCGGCAATTCAACCTGCACCCGTTGGCGGTCGAGGATGCGACCAACGCCCATCAGCGACCGAAGCTCGAGCAGTACGGCGACGCGCTGTTCGTGGTGGCACGTACCGCGCAACTGATCGACGGGCGCATCACCTTCGGCGAAACGCATATCTTCCTCGGCCGGGGCTACATCGTCAGCGTGCGGCACGGCGCCTCGACTTCGTACACCTCGGTCCGGCAACACTGGGAGACCTGCCCGACCTCGCTGGCGAAGGGCGAGGACTTCATCCTCTATGCGATCCTCGATTTCATCGTCGACAACTACATGCCGGTGCTCGAAGCGCTCCATGACGAGGTCGAGCAGATTGAGGACAGGGTTCTCGCCAAGCCGATGGCGCGCTCCGACATCGAGCGGCTCTACATGCTGCGGCGCGACCTCCTGCGCCTGCGCAATGCCATCGCGCCGCTGGTCGATGTCTGCCAACGGCTGACCAATGGCACCGTGCCGCAGATTCAGCCGACCCTCGCCCCAATGTTCCGCGACGTGACCGACCATGTCCGCACCGTGCAGGAGAAGATCGACAGCCTGCGCGAGGTGCTGGCTTTCGCCTTCGAGGCGAGCCTGCTGGTTGGCCAGAGCCAGGAGAACGCGATCACCAAGCGCCTCGCTTCCTGGGCGGCCATCCTGGCCGTGCCGACCGCGGTGGCCGGAATCTACGGCATGAATTTCAAGAACATGCCGGAACTGGAGCTGCATTACGGCTATTACGGCGTTCTGGCCGTGATCGTCGCCTGCTGCTCCGTGCTGTACTGGCGCTTCAAGCGGAACGGCTGGCTGTAGCGCGCCCCAGGGCGGCTCTCCCCGCAGCGCCCGCCGCTCGGCCTCACAGCCAGCGCTTCCAGCGGAAGAAAAGATAGGGCAGCACGGCGAAGAGGATCATCAGCCCGATCGCCATGGGATAGCCCCAAAACCAGTCGAGCTCCGGCATGGTCTTGAAGTTCATGCCGTAGATCGAGGCGATCAGCGTCGGCGGCATCAGCGCGACCGAAACGACCGAGAAGAGCTTGATGATCTTGTTCTGCTCGATCGAGACGAGGCCGAGCGTCGCGTCCATCATGAATTGCAGCTTGTTCGAGAGGAACGCCGCGTGCTCCTCGATGGCCTGCACGTCGCGCACAGCCGATCGCCAATCCGGAGCGAACCCGCTCTGGGCCTTCTTCGGCCTTGTATAGTTGGCCGAGAGGAAGAGCAGCACGCGCTCGACCGAGACCATGCTCTCGCGGACATTCGAGATGATGTGCTCGTACTGGCCGATCTTCTGGATGACGACCTGATAGACGCCACCGCGCTCGACGTCCTGGCCGCGCCCGGCGAAGACGCGGCGCGAGGCGACGTCGATCTTGTCGCCGACGCCGCGCAGCACCTCGGCGGCGCGATCGACGATCGCCTCGATCAGCCCGTCGAGCACCGCTTCCGGTTGCTGGCCGCAGCCGCCGGGCTTGGTGACGCGGTTGAGAAAGATGCTGAAGGCGCCGGGCTCGTCATAGCGCACCGTCACCAGCGCCTTGTCCGTGAGAATGAAGGTGACGTCGGCCAGAACCGGAACGATGGTGTCGGACTGGCAGATGATGCGCGCGGTCATATAGCGCGCATTGTTCTCGGTATAGATGATCTCGGAGGGTTCGAGATCGTGCATCTCCTCCCGCGTCGGGATCGAGATGCCGAGGTGCTGCTCGACCCGCTTGTCCTCCTCCGGCGTCGGATTCAGCAAATCGATCCAGAGCACGTCCGGCGGAAAGGAGCCGTCCGATTCAGCCGCGACATGGCGGAGCTTGTCGCCCGAAACGGGGCAGCTGCCGTGGATCATCAGCATGGGCGCGAATCTCGCTCACCGGACGGGTCGTGCCGGCAGGAAAGCCGATACGGGATGGAAGTCAAACCGACGACGGGTCAGACGCCGCCCGTCACGCCCTGCGGCGGCTTGCTGTCGGCCGGGACGAAAAAGTCCGGCATCAGCGGCACGGAGGCATCGACGCGATAGGGCGTGAAGTCGGTGACGCCCTCGCCCGCCAGGAAGCTGTCGTCGATCAGGAACTGGCCCGAGAATTCGCGCGAGGGCTTCTGGAAGATGATGTGTGCGGCATCGGCCAGGATCTCGGGCGTGCGGCTCGCCTGCACCATCTTGTCGCCGCCCAGCAGGTTCTGCACGGCAGCGGTGGCGATCGTCGTGCGCGGCCAGAGCGCATTCACCGCGATGCCCTTGGACGCGAGTTCGCCAGCGAGTCCGAGCACGCAGAGGCTCATGCCGTATTTGGCGATCGAATAGGCCAGATGCGGCGCGAACCACTGCATTTTCATGTCGAGCGGCGGCGAGAGCATCAGGATATGCGGGTTCTGCGCCTTCTCCAGATGAGGAATGGCGTATTTCGAGACCATGAAGGTGCCGCGCGTGTTGATCTGATGCATCAGATCGAAGCGCTTCATGTCGGTCGTCTGGGTGTTGGTGAGCTGGATGGCGCTGGCGTTGTTCACGACAATGTCGATGCCGCCGAAGGTCTGCGCCGTCTTCGTGATCGCCTCGGCCACGCTCTGCTCGTCACGAACATCGACCATCAGCGGCAGGCATTTGCCGCCCGCAGCCTCGATCTCGGCGGCGGCCGTGTAGATCGTGCCCGGCAGCTTGGGATGCGGCTCGGCGGTCTTGGCCGCGATGGTGACGTTGGCGCCGTCCTTCGCCGCCTTGATCGCGATGGCGAGCCCGATGCCGCGCGAGCCGCCGGTGATGAAGAGCGTCTTACCCTTGAGCGACATCGGTGCCTCCCTGTCCGTTATTGATGAGGTAGCGGGCGGGCTGCGAGCCATCCCTGTCCGTGAAGCCGTATTCGCGCGCCAGATCCGCGACATGCAGCACTTGCCCGGCGTGGCGCGCCACCCCTGCGTCCGCCGCGAGCGCCACGACCGCGCGGCCGGCATAGAGCGGCGTCTCGGTCGTCTGGTCGCCCAGGCCCGCATCGCGGACGCGCTCGGTCAGGACATGGCCGGGCGAGAGGCCGAGCGCGGTGACGCCGAAGGGCTTCAGCTCCTCGGCCATGGCCAGCGTCAGCCGGTTCGCCGCCGCCTTGGCGAGATCGTAGAAGATGTCGCCGAGATAGCCGCCTGCCGTATCGAAGCTCACCGTGACGATCAGCCCGGAGCGCATCTGCACCATGGCAGGCGCCACGGCCTTGGCGAGCAATAGCTGGGCATAGACCCCAGCCTCGAAGCTTTCGCCCAGCCGCGCGACCGGGCGGCGCCAGAAGGGCGTGCCGAAGCTGGAGCCGTCCGGATAGCGCTCGCCGTCATAGCCTTCATTGCCGCCCCAGACCGCATCGACGACGCAGTCGAGCCGGCCGAAACGGCGCAGCGCCCAGGCGACGAGCCCGTCGACCTCGCGCTCGCTGGTATGGTCGCAGCGATAGGGATGGCCCTTGCCGCCGGCGGCGTCGACCTCGCGCGCCGCATCCTCGAAGGTCTCAGGCCGCTGATCGGTGCGCGGCCCGGCCTCGCTGGAGCGGCCCGTCACGATGACGGTCGCGCCGGCCGCGCCGAGGGCCCTTGCGACACCACGCCCGAGCCCGCGCGACGCTCCTGCCACGAGGCAGATGCGTCCGGCCAACATCGGCGGGGAAGTGTCTCTCATCCGCGCCTCGTTCCCGTCACGACTAGCCACGGCAGGCCCGCTTCTCTATACCGCCGCTCCCCTCGTGACGGAGCAGCATCATGGACAGGGCAAATGTCGCCGCATGCTGGGAAGCCAATGCCGAAACCTGGACCCGGCAGGCGCGGGCCGGCTACGATCTCTATCGCGACGCGCTGAACACGCCGGTCTTCCTGGCGAACCTGCCGCCGATCGCGGGCCTCGCCGGCCTCGACATCGGCTGCGGCGAGGGCGGCAATACGCGCAAGCTCGCCGAGCGCGGAGCGCGGATGACGGCGGTCGACATCGCGCCGACCTTCATCCGCCATGCCCGGGAGGCCGAGGCCGAGAAGCCGCTCGGCATAGCCTATCTCGAAGGAGATGGCACCGCCCTGCCCTTCGCCGCCGGCAGCTTCGATTTCGCCACCGCCTTCATGTCGCTGATGGACATGCACCGACACGATCTCGCGATTGGCGAAGCCGCGCGCGTGCTGAAGCCCGGCGCCTTCCTGCAGTTCTCGATCCTGCATCCCTGCTTCGCCCCGCCCTATCGCAAGGTGCTGCGGGACGAGGCGGGCAACGTCCGCGCCATCGAGGTCGGCCGCTATTTCGACGGCATCGACGGGGAAATCGAGAGCTGGCACTTCGGCGCCGCGCCGGCCGAGGTCAAGGCGAGCGTCGAGCGGTTCCGCGTGCCGCGCTTCCACCGCACGCTGAGCGAATGGGTCGCGATGGTCGTCGGTGCGGGCTTGGCCATCGAGCATATGGCCGAGCCGCGCGTCGATGCGCAGACGGCGCAGGCCGTGCCCTATCTCGCCGATACGCATATCGCGCCGCTGTTCCTGCATATCCGCGCCCGCAAGGGCGCGGCTGCCTGAACGGGGCGCCCCGCCGCTCACGCCGCGAAGACCGCCGCAGCGTCGGCGATGGCGCCTGCGCCTTCCGTCACCGCAAGCTCCAGCGCCGGAGCTTCGGTCGCGACGCATTCGGCGTAGAAGCGGGCGGTGGCGAGGTCGCCGGTGCCTTCCGCCTCGGAGCGGGTGGCGAGCGCCTTCTTCGCCAACCCCGTGCCGCCCTGCGCCAGCGCGAAGAGCTTCAGGTAAGGCGTCGCACCCGCGAGGGCGTCGGCCTGGCTGGTGCCGAGCGTCGCGAGCATCCAGTCGGTCGAGCGCTCCAGCGCATCCACCGCCGCGCCGAGGCGGGCGGCAGAATGGCCGAAGCCCGGCGTATTGGCGCGATCGACCTCGCCGACCACGGCGCGCATCTCGCCGATCAGCGCCTTCACCGCCTCGCCACCGGAAAGCGGCAGCTTGCGGGTGACGAGATCGATGGCCTGGATGCCGTTGGTGCCCTCGTAGATCGCAGCGATGCGGGCATCGCGCAGATGCTGGGCGGCGCCGGTCTCCTCGATGAAGCCCATGCCGCCATGGATCTGGACGCCGGTCGAGGCCACGTCGATGCCGATGTCGGTGGAGTAGGCCTTCGCCACGGGGGTCAGGAGCGCGGCGCGCTCGGCCGCAGCCTTCTGCTTGCCGGCGTCGGTTTCGCGATGCGAGCGGTCGAGCGCCTCCGCCACCAGATAGGAGATGGCGCGCGCTCCTTGAGTCTTGGCGCGCATGTCCATCAGCATGCGGCGCACATCCGGGTGGACGATGATCGAACTCATCGGCGCTCCCTTCGGCGCATCGAGCGCCGCGCCCTGCTTGCGCTCATGGGCGAAGGCGAGCGCCTGCTGATAGGCACGCTCGGCAATGGCGACGCCCTGCAGCGCGACGTTGAGGCGGGCGTTGTTCATCATCGTGAACATGCAGGCGAGGCCGCGATTTTCCTCGCCGATCAGCCAGCCGATCGCTCCACCCTTGTCACCGAAGGCCATGGAGCAGGTCGGCGAGGCATGGATGCCGAGCTTGTGCTCGATGCCGGAGCAGCGCAGGTCGTTGTGTTCACCCAGCGAGCCGTCGGCATTGACCAGATATTTCGGCACGAGGAAGAGCGAGATGCCGCGCGTGCCGGCAGGGGCGTCGGGCAGGCGCGCCAGCACCAGATGGACGATGTTCTCCGTCAGGTCGTGCTCACCATAGGTGATGAAGATCTTCTGACCGGTGATGCGATAGGTGCCGTCGCCAACCCGCTCGGCCTTGCTGCGCAGCGCGTTGAGATCGGAGCCCGCCTGCGGCTCGGTCAGGTTCATCGTGCCCATCCACTCGCCCGAGACGAGCTTGGCGAGATAGGTCTCCTTCAGCGCCTCCGAGCCGTGGGCGTAGACCGCTTCGATCGCACCAACGGTCAGCAGCGGGCCGAGCGCGAAGGCGAAGGCAGCCGAGTTCCACATTTCGATGCAGGCCGATTGCAGCAGCGTCGGCAGCCCCTGGCCGCCATAGGCCTCCGGCGCCGGCAGCGCGTTCCAGCCGGCCTCGGCCCAGGCCTTGTAGGCTTCCTTCCAGCCCGGCGGGGTGGTGATGGCGCCGTCCTTGAGCTTCGAGCCATGGGTGTCGCCGACGCGATTCAGCGGAGCGATGACGTCGGCGGCGAATTTTGCCGCTTCCTCGAGCACGGCATCGGCGACGCCGCCCTCCAATTCCGGCGCCAGCCCGTCGGCGATCAGCCTGTCGAGGCCCGCGACGTGGCGCATGGTGGAGAGCATGTCCGAAACCGGGGCGCGATAGCTCATCGTCGTCTCCTCGTGGCGCCTATGCGCTTTTGCCGTTGCCGGGATGGTAGCGAGGAACTATCGCCTCTACCACGCACCGGCCAGCGCGACCTTCGTTTCGTGCCGCAGCGTGTTCGCCGATTAGTTTATATGTAAACCATACCCGGTCAATCTCGCCTTGAGCCAACCCCTCTCCGCCTCCCGCCCGACCAAGCTTCTCGCTCCGGACGCCGCCGGCATCGCCGAGACCGCGGCGTTGCTGCGGGCGGGCGGGCTCGTCGCCCTGCCGACCGAGACGGTCTATGGACTGGCCGCGGACGCGACCTCCGGCACGGCCGTCGCCGGCATCTACGCCGCCAAGGAGCGCCCGAGCTTCAACCCGCTGATCTCGCATCTGCCGGACGTCGCGAGCGCGCGCCGGCAAGGCCTGTTCGACGCCAATGCACTGGCGCTGGCGCAGGCTTTCTGGCCGGGACCGTTGACGCTGGTCGTCCCCGCGGCGCCCGGCTGCACGGTGAGCGAACTGGCGCGGGCGGGCCTGCCCTCGGTGGCGTTGCGCGTGCCGGCGCACCCCGTCGCGCACGCCGTGCTGGAGGCGGCTGGCCGGCCGATCGCTGCGCCCTCCGCCAACCGCTCGGGCCGAATCAGCGCCACCAGCGCCGCCCATGCGCTGGCCGATCTCGAAGGACGGATTGACGCCGTGCTCGATGCCGGCCCGACCGAAGTCGGCGTCGAATCGACGATCGTCGCCTGCCTCGATGGTGCTCCACGGCTGCTGCGCCCGGGCGGCGTACCACGCGAGGCGATCGAAGGCGTGATCGGCCGCCCGCTCGTGCTGGCCGGCGAGGCCGGTCATGCGCCGCTCTCGCCGGGCCTGCTCGCCTCGCATTACGCGCCGGCAGCCGGAATGCGGCTCGACGCCGAGGCGCCGTCGGACGCCGAGGCCTGGCTCGGCTTCGGTCCCGGGCCCGACTATCCCGCCTCGCTTAATCTTAGCCCGGCCGGCGACCTGCGCGAGGCGGCCGCCAACCTCTTCGGCCATATGCGGAAGCTGGACGCGCTCGGGCACAGCACGATCGCGGTCGCCCGCATCCCGCAGCACGGCCTGGGCGAGGCGATCAACGACCGCCTGCGGCGCGCAGCAGCGCCGCGCTAGGACATCGCGCAGAACGCAGCCCCGTTCCTCGTTCCTCCCGCTTGCATTCCTGCAAGATATTGGCTTGCTTGCGCGCAGGAGGCCTGTCCATGCATGCCAAGCTCGCCTGGGACGATTTCCGGCTGGTCAAGGCCATCGCCGATCATGACGGGCTGACCGGCGCCGCCGCGGCGCTCAGCGTCAACCATTCCACCGTGTTCCGGCGACTGGGGCAGATCGAGGAGCTCGTCGGCATGCCGCTCTTCGAGCGGCGCAAGACCGGCTATGTCGCGACCGTCGCAGGCGCCGAGATGGCGGCGCTGGCGAGCCGGATGGACGAGGACGTCACGGCTTTCTCCCGGCGCCTCGCGGGGCGCGACGTCGCTCCCTCCGGCGAAATCAGGATCACGACCACCGACACGTTGCACCTCAATGTGCTGCTGCCGGTCTTCGCCGCGTTCCGCGAGACGCATCCGCTGATCCGGCTCGATGTCGTGATCGGCAACCAGGCGCTCAACCTGTCGAAGCGCGACGCCGACATCGCGATCCGCGCGAGCGACTCGCCGGGCGAGACGCTGGTCGGCCGGCGCATCGCGACCATCGCCTGGGCGATCTATGGGCGCGTCCAGGACGGGCTCTCAGCCGCCGAGCAGGCCGATCCGGCCGCGCTCTACCAGCACGACTGGGTCGCGCTCGGCGACCAGCTCGCCCATGTGAAGGCGGCCCGCTTCGTGCGCGAGCATGTCGCGCCGGAGCGGATCGCGCTGAAGAGCTCGGCCGTGCTGGGTCTGGCGGAAGCGGTCGAGCAGGGGCTCGGCATCGGCCCCCTGCCCTGCTTCATCGCCGATCAGCGGCCGGGGCTGGTGCGACTGCGGCCGCCCAACCCCGATTTCGCGACGGGCCTGTGGGTGCTGACCCATCCCGACATCCGGCATGTCCCGCGCGTGCGGGCCTTCATGGACTTCTGCAGCGCCGAGCTTGCCCGGCAGCGGGCGCTGTTCGAGGGGACGGCCTGAAAGGAAGCCGTCATTCTCGGGCTTGACCCGAGAATTATTCGCCTAACGAGGCGCCTCTCCTTCCTGAGATGCTCGGGGCAAGCCCGAGCATGACACCCTTTCGCCTTCGGTCAGGCCGGCTGCGCCACCGGACGCTCGACCGGGCGCTCCACGATCGGCAGGTTGATCAGCGCCGAGATGACGCCGAGCGCGACCGAGAGCCACCAGACGAACTGATAGCTGCCCATCGACTCGTAGAGCACGCCGCCCAGCCACACGCCGAGGAAGCCGCCGACCTGATGCGAGAAGAAGGCGAAGCCATAGAGCATCGCCATGTACTTCGTGCCGAACATCAGCATGACCAGCGCCGAAGTAGGCGGCACCGTCGAAAGCCAGAGCAGGCCGATGGCGATGCCGAAAGCGATGCAGGTCACCGGGCTCGCCGGAATCATGATGAAGACCGCGATCGCCACGGCCCGGCCGAGATAGATCCAGGCGAGCAGATAGCGCTTCGGCATCCGCGTCGAGAGCCAGCCGGCGGAGAGAGAACCCACGGCGTTGGCGAGGCCGATGACCGCCAGCGTCCAGCCGCCGACCCAGGCCGGCAGGCCGGCATCCTTGAGATAGGCCGGCATGTGCACGGTGATGAAGGCGAGCTGGAATCCGCAGGTGAAGAAGCCGAGCACCAGGAAGACGTAGCTGCGGTGGCGGAAGGCCTCGGTCAGCGCCTGCACGATGGTCTGGTTCGGCAGATTCGCGGCCGTCTTGGCGGCCTGGCCGCCGAGCTTGCGCGTCGAGAGGAAGATCGAAACCGGCAGAACCGGCAGCAGGGTGAACGCGAAGACAACCAGCGCCTGATGCCAGCCGAGCGTGTCGATCAGGATGTTGCCGATCGGCGGGAAGAGGAACTGGCCGAAGGAGCCGGCCGCCGTGCCGGCGCCGAAGGCGAGCGGGCGCCAGCGATCCGGCAGGAGCTTGCCGAAGGCGGCGAGAACGAGGTTGAAGGAGCAGGCCGAAAGCCCGAAGCCGATCAGCACGCCGGCGCCGAGATGAAGCTGCAGCGGCGTCGATGCATAGGCCATCGCGACCAGGCCGGCGGCATAGAGCAGCGCGCCGGTGCAGAGCACCTTGACCGTGCCGTAGCGATCGGCAATCGCCCCGGCGAAGGGCGCGCCCAGCCCCCAGAGCAGGTTCTGGATCGCGAGCGCCAGGCCGAAGGTGTCGCGGCCCCAGCCGAACTCGACCGTCATCGGGATCTGGAACAGGCCGGCGCTGGCGCGCGGCCCGAAGGTGATCAGCGCGATCAGGCAGCCGGCGGCGACGACGACTTCGGGAGCGTAGCTGCGCGGCGGCGCGGCATTCGCGGGCGTGGCGTTCATGACTTCCCCGGGGACTCGATTGTGTGCCTACACGTTATCGCCCCTCCCCAAGGGCAACCAGTGCGATTTCGTGACGCGACGCATCACAGCCGGACATGGAACACATGCGGCCTGAACGAGCCCTCGCGCCAAGCGGCGCTCCACTTGCTCATCAGGCTGGGCTCCAGGGAGGTTTCGCGTACCCCGTTAACCGCCGCTCAACCTTACCGTGGCGATAACGGATATCGACGGAAGCGCGCGGGCCTCGCGCGGTTTTCGTTCCGGTGTTCGGGACGGGTGTGTCGCTTTGAGTCATAGGCGTCAGCGCAGGCATGGGCGGAACACACGCCCTCTCGGCATCAGATGGGCCGCGACCACCGCGGCTCCCTGGGCGCTGTCTGTCGGGCTGCTGGTCTCCTTCACCGCCTCCGCCGGACAGAATTTCGGGCCGACCGGCCTGCCGCTCAGCGCCGCCGCGCGGACCGCGCCCGCCCCCGTCTCGGAACTCGCCGAAGGGCCTTCGATGCTGGTCGCGGCCAGCGCCTTCCGACTGCCGGGGCTGGCGCTGACATCGGTCATCGTGCAGGCGCGGCTGTCCTTCGACGATCCGGAGCGGCGCGTCGTCGTCGACCCGCGCGCGCCCCGCGAAGACCTCAAGCAATCGGCCTCAGGCTTCCCGGAAGTCGACCGCACGGCCAAGGGCGACATGCTGCCGAGCCTGCGGCCGGGCCTCTCCTCGCATCCCTCGATCGAGCTGGAGCGCGTCGTCTTCGGCGACACGCAGCCCACGCTGATCTCCGGCGGCTTCTCGATGGACGCGCTGCGCGCCGCCGAGGCGCTGGAAGGACCGCAGACCGGTTTCGAGCCCGATGCCAACGAGGAAGGGCTGACCGACCCGGCTTTGTCCGATTCCTCGCCCGTCTCGCCGCTCAAGCCGCGGATCATGTCCGCCCGGCAGGCCCTGCTCTATCTCGACAGCATCGACGGCTCCTCGCCTTCGGTGACGACGGCGAGCCTGCAATCGTCAGTGACGCCGCCGGTCGGCTCCATGTTCGGCACGCTGACGCCTGCGGCCCTGCCCTCCCACGGCGCGCCCCAGCAGCAACGCGGGCGCATCGCCCTCGCCTCAGCCCGGGCCGACCAGGATCTGCGCCTCGCCGAGCCCGGCGTCCGCCAGAGCTACAGGGAGCTGATCGCGCCCGAGAGCATGGCGCGTGAGCAGCGTTGCCTGGCCGAAGCGGTCTATTTCGAGGCGCGTTCGGAGTCGGCGCTGGGACAGGCCGCCGTGGCGCAGGTGGTGCTCAACCGGGTCAAGAGCGGGCTCTACCCGAACTCGGTCTGCGGTGTCGTCTACCAGAACGCCAACCGCTACCTCTCCTGCCAGTTCACCTTCGCCTGCGAGGGCAAGTCGCTGCGCATCACGGAGGCCGGCCCCTGGCGCGACGCGGTCAGGATCGCGCGCGAGGTCTATGAGGGCACGACCTATCTGCCGGAGGTCGGCGCCTCGACGCATTACCACGCCAACTACGTCCGACCGTACTGGGCGAAGAAGCTGAAGAAGATGGACACGATCGGCCAGCATGTTTTCTACCAGCTGCGGCCCGGCCAGACCTGATCGTTAAAATACAAGCGATATCATTCACTTGGATGCAAAATGAGTGAACAGGGCCCCGATTCGGGGCCCGCGCAACTTTACCTTGTTTCCGCCTTTGCCTTGCGCGCGGCCCGACAAATGCGCTTCCTGACTTCACGCAACGGCATCATCGCCGTCACCCACGAGCCAGGTCATTCCATGCTGCCCGCAGCTTCGTCACTCCGCATCTTCGCCGGCGCAGCCGTCGCGGCGGCCGCGTTGCTCGGCAGCCCCGCGGCGCAGGCGGGCGGCTGCATCGGCGCCTCCTGCTACCAGCTGGTCACCCCGCCGCCGGTCTACAAGAGCGTCGTCAAGGTCCACAGGGCGCACCCGGTCAAGGTCCGCACCGCTCGGGTCCATGTGCACAAGACCCACCATGTCGTGAAGCGGCGCCCCCTCAAGGCCGGCTACGGCATCGGCCAAAGGCGGCATGAGGTCGTTCCAGCGCAATACGAGTACGTGACCGAGCAGGTGATGGTGGAGCCGGAACGCCGCATCGCCCAGACCCGCCCCGCGGTGATCGGCACTGTGACCGATTACGTCATGATCGCGCCCGCCACCCGCCGGTGGGAGGTGACGCGCGGCGCCAATGGCGAGACGATCGGCTGCTGGGTCGATGTGCCGGCGCAGTACGGCTATCAGAGCCGCACGGTCGAGATGGTCGCGGCCTCCGTCGATTACATCATGATCCCGGCCGTCTACGAGGAGCGCCAGCGCAAGGTGATGGTGCGCCCGACCTATGTCCAGCGGGAGGAGCGCCCCTTCGGCTACGGACACCGTCAGGTTCAGGCCAGCCCCGGGTCGCAGTATTGGGCACCGATCAACTGAGTCCGGCATACCGGGCCAGAGAGAATTTCACGCAAGCCAAGTTTCACGCAGACCTTTTTCATCCACGGAAACAAACCGCCTTCTACCCCGGCCTTCGCGCCGGGGTTTTTTCTTGGGCGTCGGTTTCCTGGGTGCAGGCGCGCCGTCAGTCCCCGGGCGGAGCGAAGCGCAGACCCGGGAATCTCAGGACGAGAAGGTGCTGATTTCCGAGATGCTCAGGGCTCAAACCCGAGCATGACGGCAGAGCTCAGACGAGCTTGGCGCCGAACAGGACGATGCAGACGCCGATCACGAAGGCGAGGAAGCGGGCCGGCATGCCGACCAGCGTGCCGGGCGAACGGCCGGCGGCATAGCCGACCACGAGCTCCGCGAGGCCTAGGCCCAGCAGCACGATGACGAAGGGCGGGAAGGCTCCGTCCGTCACGACGAAGCCGGTCCTCACGCCGAAGGCGACGAGGACACCGAGCACTGCGCCCAGCGCGACGAAGAGAAGCTCGTTTCGCGACAGGCGCATCGGGGCAGCCTCAGCGGCGGCGGAAGTTCTGGCGCGGCGGGGCCGCAGGACCGGGACCAGCCGTCTTCTGACGGAAGTTGATGCGGCCGCGATCGAGATCGTAGGGCGACATCTCGACGATGACGCGGTCACCCGCGATGGTGCGGATGCGGTTCTTCTTCATCTTGCCGGCCGCATAGGCCAGGATGACATGGTCGTTGTCGAGCTTGACCCGGTAGTTGCCGTCCGGGAGCACCTCGACCACGGTGCCGTCGAATTCAAGCAGTTCTTCTTTCGCCATCTGTCGTCCTTCGTGTGCCCTTTGGCGCTGGGGCGAGCCGCCTTGAAAGTTGGCCCGCCCGCTTCTGGCTGATGCGCGTCAGTTCGCGCGCCGCCGGGCGCCGTTGGTGCGTGGTTCTGTTCTTTGCTGCAAGAAGGCGACGCCGCCAAGTCCTTCCTTACCGGAAGCACCTTCTTTTCTCTGCTGCGACTGCTCACTGCGCTGCGGGCGCTCCTGATGCCGGGGCCGCTCGTGGCGCTGGTCCTGACGCTGCTCGCGATGCCCCTGCCGGGCTTCGCCGCTGGCGGCGTGGCTGCGCTGGCCGCCCTGCTCGGGCCTGCCGCCGTTGCCGGAATGCTGGCCGTGCGGACGCGCCTGCTGGCCCTGGGGCCGGGGCTGCTGCTGGCCCTGCGGGCGAGCCTGCTGCCCCTGCGGGCGGCCCTGTCCGCGGCCGCCGCCGTTCTGCTGCTGGTGGCTGCGGCCGCCGCGCTGGTTCTGCGGTGGCTTCTTCGGGGTGCGGCCATCCCAATAGGGCACATCGCCGATCGGCGCCGGCTTGACGCCGGTCAGCTTCTCGATGGCAGCGAGGTCGCCGCGCTCTTCCGGGGTGCAGAAGGCGATGGCGAGGCCCGACGCGCCGGCGCGCGCCGTGCGGCCGATGCGGTGGACATAGGTCTCCGGCACGTTCGGCAGGTCGTAGTTCACGACATGGCTGATGCCGTCGACATCGATGCCGCGGGCAGCGATGTCGGTCGCGACGAGGATGCGCAGGCTGCCGTCACGGAAGGCGCCAAGGGCGCGCTCGCGCTGGCCCTGGCTCTTGTTGCCGTGGATGGCCGCCGCCTCGATGCCGGACTGGCCGAGCTGGCGCACGACCTTGTCGGCGCCGTGCTTGGTGCGGGTGAAGACGATGGCGCGCTCGAGCTCCGGCACGTTCAGCGTCTTCGCCAGCAGCGCCGGCTTGTCGTTCTGCTCGGTGAAGACGACGCGCTGGTCGATCTTCTCCGCGGTGGTGGCGACCGGCGCGACCGCGACCTCGACCGGGTCGGTCAGATAGGCCGAGGCGATCTCGCGGATCGGCTTCGGCATGGTCGCCGAGAAGAGCAGCGTCTGGCGCTCCTTCGGGATCAGCGTGGCGATGCGGCGCAGCGCATGGATGAAGCCGAGGTCGAGCATCTGGTCGGCCTCGTCGAGGACGAGGAACTCGATCTCGCGCAGTGAGACGGCGCGCTGGTCGACGAGGTCGAGCAGGCGGCCGGGCGTGGCGACGAGGATGTCGATCTTGTCGCCGAGCGCACGGATCTGCTTGCCGACGGGCACGCCGCCGAAGATCACCGTCGACTTCAGCGAGGTGAACTGGCCGTAGCCGCGAATATTGGTCTCGATCTGCGCCGCGAGCTCGCGCGTCGGCGAGAGGATGAGCACGCGCACGGCGCGCGGCGAGACGCGCCGGGGCGTCGCCAGCAGCCGATGCAGCATCGGCAGCGCGAAGGCCGCCGTCTTGCCGGTGCCGGTCTGGGCGGCGCCGAGCAGGTCACGGCCCTGCAGGATGTGGGGGATCGCCTGCGCCTGGATCGGCGTGGGCGTTTCATAACCTTCGGTCGCGAGCGCCTTGAGGAGCGGCTCGGCGAGGCCGAGATCGGTGAATTTAGTCAAGAAAGGTCTTTCCGGACGCCGCGATGCGGGGGGCGCATGTGGGTTTCGGCTGCGCCGCAGGCCCGCATCCGGCCTGAATAGTCAAAAGTCGGACCTGCCGGCGAACCGCTAGCCACAGCGCCGGCAGGCTTGTCGTGGACCGGGCCCTATAGCGCCCGGTCGATCGCTTTATTCACTCGGCGACGAGGTTGCCGGCCGAAGTCTTGCCGGTCTTGCGATCGGCGACCATCTCGAAGGAGACGACCTGGCCGTCGCGCAGCTCGCGCAGGCCGGCGCGCTCGACAGCGGAGATGTGGACGAACACGTCCTGGCCGCCGTTCTCAGGGGTGATGAAGCCGTAGCCCTTGGTGGCATTGAACCACTTCACAGTGCCCTTGTTCATGGGGGTATTCCTTGGTTTCAGATCCCGCGCGTATCGTGGACCAAGACCAGACGCGCGGACGTCTAGCCATGGCTATTGTAGCGATGTGTGGTGGATCTGATTCGTGCCCGAATGCCGGCGCAACCGGCGAACGGAGGAGTGGCCAGAACCCGGCCGCATCTCGTCTTACATCGGTGTGGATAACACGAAATGCAAGGGAGGTCCAGCTAAGGGCTTGAGCACGCTTGATTCACCCGATTTTGCGAACGCTTTCGGCCAGTCCTCCGAGGTTCATAAGCTTGATGAAACGCCCATGGCCGGCCGGCTCTTCGGCATGCTCCAGCACCCAGGTCAGCGCGTGCGGGACATGGACGGCCCAGGCTCCGGCCTCCAGCGCCGGCAGCACGTCCGACTTCAGCGAGTTGCCGACCATCATCGCCCGCCCTGCCCCGTCGCCGTGGCGCGCGAAGATGCGATCATAGGTTGAGGCCTTCTTGTCGCTGACGATCTCGACGGCGTGGAAGAAATCTCCGAGGCCGGACTGGGCGAGCTTTCGCTCCTGGTCGAAGAGATCGCCCTTGGTGATCAGCACGAGCCGGTAGTCGCCCGAGAGCGCTTCCAGCGTCTCGTGGACATGCGGCAAGGTCTCGACGGGATGAGCCGCCATCTCGCGCCCGGCGGCGAGGATTTCGGCGATCACCGCGGCAGGAACCTGCCCCTTTGTGATCTCAATCGCCGTCTCGATCATCGAAAGCACGAAGCCCTTGATGCCGAAGCCGTAGAAGCCGAGGTTGCGCTTCTCCGCGTCCAGCAGGCGGCCGGAAATATCGGCCGCCTCGCCATGCTCGCCGAGCAGCGCGACGAAACGATCCTCCGTCATCCGGAAGAACTGCTCGTTCTGCCAGAGCGTGTCGTCGGCGTCGAAACCGATGGTGGTGAGCGTCGACGCCGCCATGCTCAGCCTTCCTTCTGCTTCACGGCGCCCAGCGCAGCCTGCGCCGCCGCCAAACGGGCGATCGGCACGCGGAAGGGCGAGCAGGAGACGTAATCGAGCCCGACGCTCTCGCAGAAGCCGATCGAGGCCGGGTCGCCGCCATGCTCGCCGCAGATGCCGAGCTTGATGCCGGGCCGGGTCTTGCGGCCGCGCTCGACAGCGAGCTGCACCAGTTCACCGACGCCCTCCTGGTCGATCGTGACGAAGGGGTCGGAGTCCAGCAGCCCCCTGGCCGTGTAGGAGCCGAGGAAGGAGCTCGCGTCGTCGCGGCTGATGCCCAGCGTCGTCTGGGTCAGGTCATTGGTACCGAAGGAGAAGAACTCGGCGCTCTCGGCGATCTCGGCAGCGCGCAGAGCCGCGCGCGGCAGCTCGATCATGGTGCCGACCTGATAGTCGATCTTCGTGCCACTTTCCTCGATCACCGCCTTGGCCATCGCATCGATGCACCCCTTGACCAGATCGAGCTCAGGCTTGCCCATGACGAGCGGAACCATCACCTCCGGGATGACCGGCTTGCCGGTCTCCTTGGCGGCGATGACGGCGGCCTCGAAGATGGCACGGGCCTGCATCTCGGCGATCTCGGGGAAGGCCACCGCGAGGCGGCAGCCGCGGAAGCCGAGCATGGGATTGAACTCGTGCAGCTCGGCGGCGCGGTGCTTCAACGCGTCCGCCGTGACGCCGAGCGCCGCGGCCACCTCGGCAATCTCCTTCTCGCCATGCGGCAGGAACTCATGCAGCGGCGGGTCGAGCAGGCGGATGGTGACGGGTAGCCCGCTCATGATGGTGAAGAGCTGGACGAAGTCCTGCCGCTGCACCGGCAGGAGCTTGGCAAGCGCCGCGCGCCGGCCCTTGTCGTCCTGGGCGAGGATCATCTCGCGCACCGACTGGATGCGGCTCTCGTCGAAGAACATGTGTTCGGTACGGCTGAGACCGATGCCCTCGGCCCCGAACTCGCGCGCGGTCTTCGCGTCGTCCGGCGTCTCGGCATTGGCGCGGACCTTGAGGCGGCGTACCTTGTCGGCCCAGCCCATCAGCGTCGCGAACTCGCCGGCCAGCTCCGGCTTCTGCATCTTCACCTCGCCGAGCAGAACCTGACCATTGCCGCCATCGATGGTGAGGACGTCGCCGGCCTTCAGCGTCGTGCCGCCGATGGTGAGCGTGCCCTTGGCGTAGTCGACGCGGATCTGGCCGGCGCCGGAGACGCAGGGCTTGCCCATGCCGCGGGCGACGACCGCCGCATGCGAGGTCATGCCGCCGCGGGTGGTCAGGATGCCTTCGGCCGCGTGCATGCCGTGGATGTCCTCGGGGCTCGTCTCGACGCGCACGAGGATGACCTTGCGACCGGCCTTCTTCGCGGCCTCGGCATCATCCGAGTTGAAGACGATCTCTCCGGCCGCCGCACCCGGCGAGGCCGGCAGGCCGGTGGTGAGGACACGCCGCTCGGCCTTGGGGTCGATGGTCGGGTGCAGGAGCTGGTCGAGCGCGGAAGGCTCGACGCGGCCGACCGCCTCCTCCTGCGTGATCAGCCCTTCATTGGCGAGTTCGACCGCGATCCTGAGCGCGGCCTTGGCGGTGCGCTTGCCGGACCGGGTCTGCAGCATCCAGAGCTTGCCCTCCTGGATGGTGAATTCCATGTCCTGCATGTCGCGGTAATGCTTCTCGAGGATGCCGTAGATGCGGCAAAGTTCCGCGTAGGCCTCCGGCATCTCCTTCTCCATGGAAGGCTTGTCAGAGCCGGCCTCCTTCTTGGCCGCCTCGGTGATGTCCTGCGGCGTGCGGATGCCGGCGACGACGTCCTCGCCCTGGGCGTTGATCAGGAACTCGCCATAGAGCGCGTTCTCGCCGGTCGAGGGATTGCGGGTGAAGGCGACGCCGGTCGCGGAGGTGTCGCCCATGTTGCCGAACACCATCGACTGGACGTTGACCGCCGTGCCCCAGGAGGCCGGGATGCTGTTGAGCTCGCGATACTTGATGGCGCGGGCGTTCATCCAGGAGGAGAAGACGGCACCGACCGCGCCCCAGAGCTGCTTCTCCGGCTCCTGCGGGAAGTCTGAGCCGAGCTCGCGCTTCACGATCTCCTTGTAGCGACCGACCAGAACCTTCCAGTCATCGGCCGAGAGATCGGTGTCGAGATGCAGACCCTTGCGCTCCTTGTAGGCTTCGAGCGCCTCCTCGAAGAGGCCGTGGTCGATGTCGAGCACCACGTTGGAATACATGGTGATGAAGCGGCGGTAGCTGTCCCAGGCGAAGCGGGCATCGCCGGAAGCCTTCGCCACGGCCTCGACCGTCTCGTCGTTGAGGCCGAGGTTGAGGACGGTGTCCATCATCCCCGGCATCGAGGCGCGGGCGCCGGAGCGCACCGAGACGAGCAGCGGATTGGCGGGATCGCCGAAGGTCTTGCCGGTGAGCTTCGCCATGCCGGCGAGCGCGGCCTTGACCTGCCCGTCGAGATCGGCCGGGAAGCTCTTGGCGTTGTCGTAATAGGCGGTGCAGACCTCGGTGGTGATGGTAAAGCCGGGCGGTACGGGCAGACCCAGATTGCTCATCTCGGCCAGGTTCGCGCCCTTGCCGCCGAGCAGGTTCTTCATCCCCGCCTCACCTTCGGCCTTGCCGTCGCCGAAGGTGTAAACCCATTTCCCACCAGCCATCACATAAGCCTCTTCGAGTTCAGCCGGACGCTCTGAACGCCACGGCGATGCGAAAGTTTCGTGTGCGCGCCGGCTCGAGCCCGAAGGCGCCGGCAGCGGGGTGTGGCGGTCATGCCCAAAATGACATGAACAATCAATGAGCGCCTGCAGCATTCATTCGTGCAGTGCGGCGCGGCGCCGGGCCGGTCAGCGCCCGTCGGCCTTGGCCCCGCGCGGCCAGCGCAGCGGCCAGTTGACGATGCGCTCGGCGATTTCTTCCTCGGGCAATTCGTCCTCGTTGGCGTGGACACGCCCGCGCACGGAGACCCCCGCCGCGACCACCGTCTCCGGATCGCCCGAGACGAGCGGATGCCACCAGGGCAGGTCCCGGCCCTCGGCGACCAGGCGATAACCGCAGGTCGGCGGCAGCCAGGGCAGTTCGCGCACATCCTTGGGGGTCAGGGTCACGCAATCGGGCACCTCGCGCGAACGGTTCGCATAGTTCCGGCAGCGGCAGGTGCCGGCCTCGAACAGACGACAGCCAACGTCAGTGGCGAAGATGCGACCGGTCTCCTCGTCCTCCAACTTGACGAGGCAGCAGCGCCCGCAGCCGTCGCAGAGCGACTCCCACTGTTCCGCTGTCATCTCCTCCAGCGGTGTGGTGCGCCAGAACGGCTCGGCTTTTGGCGGCTTCACTGTCATTTCCGGCTTATGCGCCGCGGCAGCCCCGGATGGAAGGCTTCCGATGTTCCAGAGCGGAACAAACTTCGCTGGCGCGCTTTCTGCTGATTGCGTGAGATTTCTCACAGACGTCCTTTAACCGGCCGTCAAGCTTAACCATATGCCCCAAACAGGGCGCAAAACTGTTGCCAAGACGGTAGCCGCGCGGCAGGACTGTGTCGGGGGCCTTCGGGAAACTGGACCGGCCATGGAGTTCAGGAAGGCAGGCTGGAGGACGCGGCTGAAGCGCTTTGCGCTTGCTGCCGATTCATGGCTGGACGCCGGGCTCTGGGGCGCCGGGCGCCGCGCCGGCGAAACCTACGAACGCATCCGCAGCCTGGCCGACCGGCTGACCGTCTCCGGCGGCAAGCGCATCGCGGCCGAATTCGCCAGCGAGGGGCTGAATATCGGCATCGTCGGCGCGCTCTTCGTGCTGATGCTGGCCCTGCCGTCCTTCCGGATCGGCAACGACGAAGCACTGAAGAACCAGGTCCTGGCCGTCACGTTCCTCGACCGGTACGGCGTGCCGATCGGCCATCGCGGCGCGCGGCATGACGATTCCCTGAAGCTCGAGGAGATGCCGGACCACCTGCTCAAGGCCGTGCTGGCGACCGAGGACCGGCGCTTCTACGACCATTTCGGCATCGACGTGATCGGCACCTTCCGCGCGCTCATGGTCAATACGCGAGCCTCCGGCGTGGTGCAGGGTGGGTCCTCGCTGACGCAGCAGCTCGCCAAGAACCTGTTCCTCAGCAACGAGCGCTCGCTCGACCGCAAGATCAAGGAGGCGTTCCTGGCGCTGTGGCTGGAGCAGCGGTTGACCAAGAACGAGATCCTCAAGCTCTATCTCGACCGCGCCTATATGGGCGGCGGCACTTTCGGCGCAGCTGCGGCGGCGGAATACTACTTCGGCAAGTCGGTGAAGGACGTGTCGCTGGCGGAGGCGGCGATGCTGGCCGGCCTCTTCAAGGCGCCGACCAAGTTCGCGCCGCACGTCAACCTGCCGGCGGCCCGCTCGCGTGCCAACGACGTGCTCAACGCCATGGTCGATGCCGGCTTCATGACCGCCGGCCAGGTCGACAGCGCCAAGCGCAACCCGGCGACCCCGGTCGACCGGCGCCGCGACGCCAGTCCCGATTATTATCTCGACTGGGCCTTCGATACGGTGAAGGCGCTCGCGGATGAGGGCAAGCTCGGCCCCGACCGCGTGCTGACGGTGAAGACGCCGCACGATTCCGCGATCCAGGAGCGCGCCGACGAGGCGATCGAGGCGATCCTGCGCCAGCACGGGCCAGCCTATCGCGTGCGGCAGGCCGCGACAGTGATCATGGATCCGGACGGAGCGGTGCGTGCCATCGTCGGCGGACGCGACTACGGCGCGAGCCAGTTCAACCGCGCGACCGGCGGCCTGCGCCAACCCGGCTCCTCCTTCAAGCCCTTCGTCTATGCCGCCGCGCTCTCCGCCGGCATCTACAAGCCGACCACGATCGTCACCGACCGGCCGGTCTGCATCGGTAACTGGTGCCCCAACAATTACGGCCGTTCCTATGCCGGCTCGATGCCGCTGACCGTCGCGCTGGCGAAGTCGATCAATACGATCCCCGTTCAGATGTCGATCGCCATCGGCCGCGCCACGGGCGAGACCCATGAAGCGCGCGCCGCTGCCATCGGCCGCAAGAAGATCGTCGCGACGGCTCGCGCCATGGGGCTGACGACGCCGCTGACCGACACGGTCTCGCTGCCGATCGGTGCGGCGGAGGTGACGGTGATCGACATGGCGGCGGGCTATTCGGTCTTCGCGAGTGGCGGCAAGCGGGCCCAGCCCTATGCCGCGGTCGAGATCACCAACTCTCAGGGCGAGGTGATCTACCGTCACGACCGCGACGAGCCGCCGCCGAAGCAGGTGCTGACGCCGCAGGTGGCGCAGGACATGAACTTCATGCTCTCGAAGGTGCCGACCGAGGGCACCGGCCGGCGCGCGGCGCTCGACGGCGTCATCACCGCCGGCAAGACCGGCACGACCAACGGCTACAAGGACGCCTGGTATGTCGGCTTCTCCGGCAACCTCGTCGGCGCCGTCTGGTTCGGCAACGACAACTCGGCCGAGACAGCCAACATGACGGGCGGCTCGCTGCCGGCGATGACCTGGAAGGAAATCATGCAGTTCGCCCATCAGGGGCTGGAGCTCAAGCCGATTCCGGGCGTGCCGGCTGTTGATCCGAAGGCACCCGCCACCGCCAAGACGAACGCTCCGGCGCCCGGCCTCGAGGTCGCCAGCGGCCCCGGCGCCGGCCATATGCCGCGCCAGTCCTTCGAGGTGCTGTCGGCCGTCGGCGCGATGTTCAAGACGGTCCAGCCCGCTCGCTCCGGCAACCGGCCGGTGCAGGTCGGCATCCAGGAGGTCGCGACGAGCAGCATCACGCGGCTGCGTTAGGCCACTGTGGTTGACGGCCGCCGGAGTGGCGGGTCAATTCGCTGCCGGGGGATTCTCGCCAAGGCTCGCAAGCAGACGTGCGGATTTTCGATCTCGCCTATATTCTCGCGCTCGGGGCCGGTCTCGGCCTGGGCTCGGCGCATTGGGCCATCGCGGGGCGGCCTGTCCTCGGCAAGGTCGAGGTCGGGCCATGGACGGCCTGGCCGGCCAGCGGCAGCCGCGCCATCAATCCCTATATGCGTGCCTATCTCTCGCGCGGCGTGCATCTGCCGCTGGGCTCCGGCGAAGGACTTGAGCTAATCGCCGAGCGCGACGACAACGGCCAGGCGCTCGACGGGCGCTGCCGCTATCTCCTGAGCGGGGCAACGCCGACCACGCGCGGCTGGACCATCGGCATCACCGATGGCGACGGCCTGCCCTTCCGCCTGCCGCTGGAGCGCGCCTCCTTCACCGATGCCGAGATCGTCAGACCCGAGGATGGAGGGCTGTCGATCGTCTCTTCCTCCACGCCGGAGGCCGGAAACTGGCTGCCCCTTCCCGCGAGCGGACGCTTCCAGGTCCGCCTGCGGCTCTACGACACGCCGATATCGAGCCAGACCGGCGAGACGCGCGCCACGAACCTGCCGCGCATCACGCGGATCGACTGCCGATGAGCGCGGTCGGGCACGATATGGCCGAGCCGCCACCGGCCGTGCCATTGCCCGCCATCGGCTGGCGGGCGAGGCTCAGGAGCGGCCTCGCGCGCTTCCTGATGACGACATTGGCCGGCCTCATTCTCGCGGGCATCGTCCATATCGTCACGATCCTCGTCATCCCTACCCTTTCGCAGCGCGATGCCGCGCACGCCTATCGCGACCTCGGCGCCGAGGGCCATGCCGAGCTGGTCCCGACGCCGGGCAATGCGCGCGGGCTGCCGACGTTGCGGGAACTCGATCCGAACGTGGTCACGGCGGTGTGCAGCTACGATCTCTCGGCCGGGCCGATGCGGATCGTGGCGCGGACCGGCACGCTGCCGCTCGGGCTGACACTGCACCGGCAGGGTGGCGGCGTCGTCTACGCCATCACCGACCGCGCCGCGATCCGCGGGGTGCTCGACTTCCTGGTGATGACGGAGGCGCAACGCGACGAACGCATCGCGGAAGACGAGGAGGGCGAGACGAGCCGGGAGCTGCGCGTCGTCTCCGACACCGAGCAGGGGCTGATCGTCGCCCGCGTCCTCGTGCGCCTGCCCTCCGACAGGGCCGATGCGGAAGCACTGGCCAAGAGCGTCGAATGCGGGCTGGCGAATTGAGGCCGGCTCAGCCCTTGTAGACCGCCGGGCGCTTGTCGCCCTCGCGGAACGCCCCATTGAGCGGCATCTGGCGGCAGAGCGGGCCGGCCTCGGCCTCCAGCGCCATGATGGCGCGCTCGGCCCGGACCGCTTCGCGCGACGGCATCTCGACCACCAGATTGGTCAGGGCATAGCGATAGCTCCTGATCCGGAAATCGACGCGCTCGCAGACCCAGAGGATGAGCCCCTCGTTCTCGACCACCCGCGCCATGGCCGGCTCCTGCTTGCCGGCGGCGTCGGGCGAAGCCTCGGCGGCGCGCATGCGGACGCGGTCCATGGTGACGACGCGGTTCGCATTGGCCCGGAACGGGCCGATCAGCAGCCGGTCGGCATTGGCGTCTTCCGCCAGCCGATTGTAGCGCGAGGCCTGCGAGGCGAAGGACGTCGAGGTCAGCGCGTTGAAATAGTCCGAGACATTCCCCGCCGCGGCGATGGCCGGCAGGACGCGCGCATGGGCGAGGTTCGCAAGCTCGCCCTGGAAAACGCTCAGCTCATGTCCCGGCATGACGAAGCGCCAGGCGCGATCGCGCATCTGCTCCTCGTCATCGGTCAGGCGGAAATAGGACGCCTGCTCGCCGCGCGCCGTCGCGGACCAGAAGCCTGCCTGCGGGACGACGATCTGGGACCAGACCGTCGGGCGCGGCCGGCCTAAATCGCCGTCCGTTGCCGTGCAGGCGGTCAGGGCGAGCCCTGAAGACAGGGCCAAGACAATGCCGGTCGCCGGATTGCTCACGCAGGCTGCCTGCGGGAGGCCTTGCGACTTGCGACTTTGCGGGCGAGCCGGCGGCCCGGAGCCTTGGCCTTCGGTGGCTGCGCCTCCGCCATCCTCTCGTAGCGGACGCCGGTGAAGAACAGGATCTCCGCCGTTTGGCGCGGAAAGGGGCAGGAGCGATCCTGCGGTGAGCGCCTCTGCGACGCGAAGGGGATGACGACGGCCATGAAGCGCCTCCTATCCAGCGCCAGAGTTGCGATCGCGAGAGCCCTGCCAATGCACGCGGCCCGCCGCCTTGAGTCGCGGGCCCTCAAGAAACATCAGGACCAGCCATGGTTAACGTGGCCTTAAAACTCCGGGGATAATTTGACCTGAATCACACTTCACGGTCCGCACCACGATGCCCGCTCATATTTCCCAGGAACTCGCCGACCTCGCCCGCCTCGCGCGCGATGGCGGCCTCGATCTGAGCCAGGTCTCGCTGCGCGTCACGGCCGATCTCCTGATGTCGACGCCGCTGCCGCCGCAGGGGGATCTCGCCGCCTTCGCCGAGATGGCGCTCGCGCTGATTCCGAGGATCGACGAGGCCACCGCCGTGATCCTGGCGCGCAAGCTCGCCGGCTGGCCGCATAGCCCGCCGCCCGTCCTGGCGGCGCTGGCGGACCGCGGCGGCGCCGTGCTCGCCGAACTGGTGCGCCATGGCATGCCCCTCTCCCCGACCGAGATCGAGCAGTTCGCCGAGCTGGGTGACGCGCCGACACGCGTGGCGTTGGCCGCCCGTACGGATCTCACCGGGACGGCCGTGCTCATGCTGATCTCGCTCGGGAGCCGTTCGCTCGACCTCGCGCTGATCGGCAATCCGCGGGCGCCCTTGCCACGCGCAGCCGTCGAGATGCTGATTGGGCGCGCCCGCACGGACCCGGCCTACCAGCCCGGCCTCCTGGCGCGCGACGACCTTTCCAATCTGGAGCGCGCGCCGCTCTTCCTGCGCGCCGGCGCGGAACGTCGCCTGGCCATTCTCGATTCGCTGATGGCGCGCGAGGCGCTGCATCCCGGCGAGAGGCTGCCGCTAGTGCCGAACGCGACCTTCCAGGGCTGGCTCGCCGTGGCCGGGGAGGACCGTGACGGGGCTTTTGGCGCCATCGCCGCCCATCTCGGCAGCGGCTCTGGGCTCGCGCATGCGATCGCGCGCGATCCTTCCCGCGAGCTCGCTGCGCTCAGCCTGATCGCGAGCGGCGTCAGCGTCGAGGAAGCAACGCGCTTCCTGATCCGGCTCGGCGACGAGGCCGCCCATTCAGTGGAGCGCATCTTCGCGCTGGTCGCGCTGATGCGGATGGTGAAGCCGGCCGTCGCCTTCAGGCTCGTGATGCAGATCGTCGGGATGTCCGGCGCGCCGTCCCAGCGCCAGGGCCGGCACCAGCCCGCCATGGACCCGAGCGGCACGCCGGCACGAACCGGCAGCGCGCGCCCGGAGGCGCAGCCGGCGATGTCCGAGATGCTCGGCAGGATCGGCCCGCGGCGCGAGCGCGGCTGAGGCGAATCGAGAGCCTGCTGATTTTCTGAGGAAACACGACGTCATCCCGGGCTTGACCCGGGATCCATCGTAAGGCTCAGCGTCCTACGATGGATCCCGGATCGGCGCGGCTAAAGCCGCTTGTCCGGGATGACGCGGTGGTTCTGTGCGAAAACAAGCACGCTCTAGCCTTCCACCAGCGCCAGGCGCGGATCGCCGACGCGGTTCTCGATCTCGACCAGCCAGAGATCGCTGTCGAAGCGCAGTTCGCGCGCGACGCGATCCTCGACCGTGAGCGGATCCGAGTCGATCAGGAGCTGGAAGCGGCGCTCGCCATCGTCCTCGGCCAGCGCCTGCGGCGCCGGGCCATAAAGCGCGGCCGTGCCGTCGAGCCGGTCGAGCTTGACGAAGATCACACCGGCCTCGCGTGCGCCGCGGCGGCGCAGCACTGCGACGAGCCCGTCAAACGCCGCTTGGCGCAGATAGGCCGAGACCCAGAAATCGCTGGTCAGGCGCGCCATGGATCAGCGCGGCTCATGGTCAGTTCTCTGCCGTTCGGCGCGGCGCAGCGGCGGAGCGGCCGGCAGCACCGCGGATCTCCGCAGGCGGGCGCAGATCGGTGCCGTTGATCAGGTCGGCGATGGGATCGCGAACCGGTGCAGGCGCCGCGCGCGGAGCCGAGGCAGCGGCGGGCTGAGCCGTTCGCGGCGCGCTAGCGCCGACCGGCGCCGGTGGGCGCGGCGCGCCATCGCGAGGGGCCTGCGCATGCGAGAGATCGTCCGGGCGGACCGGCGGCAGCAGGGGTTGGCCGGCCGGCGAGGGGGTCGTTCCGATGGCGGGCGCGGCAGCAGGCTCGGCGCGGCGCTCCAGCGGCGCGCGCGCCGGCGTGGCGGGCGCCGCCGAGAGCATCGGCGCGGGGTGGCGCACCTTCTGCAGCATCAGGGCATTGGCGATGATGGCAACGGAGACGGCGCCGAACGCCAGCAACAGCACGGCGCGGCCCGGCCGGCGCTCGACGGCGCGTATGATCCGGCCGAGCCAGGAAGCGCGGCGACGCGCCGGCTGGGGGCGGCGCCGGACGGGGGCGGACAGGGAAGCGCCGGAGGGGGCGCGGGCGGCCATGGTGACGGACATGATTCAGGCTCGTCTCAGGCGGTCAGGCGAAGGGGTTCTTTGGTTTCGAGTCCGCGGCGCGGAGCGCGCGCGAAAGTGACGATCCGGGCCGGTTGCTCGACGCTTTCGGCGCCACCGACGGGCAGCCTCACGGAGACGCGCGTACCGATGCCCGGCGCGCTCTCGACGGTCAGACGGCCGCCGTGCAGGCCGACCAGGCCGCGCACGACCGAGAGCCCGAGGCCCGTGCCCTCATGGGTGCGGTCATAAGGGCCCTTGGCCTGGAAGAAAGGATCGCCCAGCCGCGGCAGGTCGGTGGCCGAGATGCCGACGCCGGTGTCGGACACCGAAAGATCGATCATGTCGCCGTCGCGCACGATGGCCAGCGTCACGCGCCCGCCGGGGGGCGTGAATTTCACGGCGTTGGAGAGCAGGTTCAGCACGACCTGCTTGAGCGCGCGCCTGTCGCCCTCCACCGGCGGCAGGCCGGGGCCCGCAACGCGCTCCAGCTCAATACGGCCGGCTTCCGCCTTGAGCTCCATCAGCGTGCAGCAGTCGCGCGCGATCTCGGCGAGCTCGAGCGGCTCGCGCTCGATCGTCATCGCCCCGCTCTCGATCTTGGAAATGTCGAGCAGCGTGTTGACCACCTCGAGCAGGTGATGGCCGGACGCATGGATGATGCGGGCATATTCGAGGCGCTTGCCGGCATCGATCCAGCCGTTTTCCTCATTGGCCAGCATCTCGGAGAAGCCGATGATGGCGTTGAGCGGCGTGCGCAGCTCGTGGCTCGCCGTGGCCAGGAAGCGGCCCTTGATGTCGTTGGCCCGCAGCGCCTCGGCATGGCCGCGGTCGCGCTCCTCATCGAGGGCGCGGCGCGTCGTCACGTCGCGCATCACGCAGACCACGGCGGCGCCATTGGCCCCAGTCGCGGCATCGGCCCGATAGGCCTGCATCTCCAGCCATAGCGAGACCGGCAGCCGCACCTCACCCGGCCCACCCTGCGGTACGAAGAGCGTGCGGAAGCAGACGGTCGCCACACCGGCGCCATGGGCAGCGTCGTTCAACGCCTTGAGGAAGAGCGGGCGATCCGCGACATGGACGCGCTCAAGCAGACCGCGCCCCATCAGGTCGCGCGGCTCTGCCCCAGCGAGCGTGCGGGCGGCGGCATTGGCGAAGACGACCGCTCCGTTCGCATTATGCCAGGTGACGAGGTCGCCGACATGATCGAGCAGGAGCTGCGCCCGGGCATCCGCCGCGCGGTACTCGCGCTCCTCGGCAGAGCGGCGGCGCAGCAGCACGGCGGTCGCAATCAGGGTCTGGCAGAGCGCCACCATGGCCAGCATCGGCATGGAATCGCCAGCCCAGCCGGCGGCATCGGCGATGAAGCCGATGCGCTGCAGCCCGACGGCCGCGAACAACGAGGCGAGCGCGATCCAGGCCGCGCGCAGCATGAACAGGCGCCCGCCGAAGAAGGCCGCCTCGACAGGCACGATGGCGAGCCAGAGCAACAGCGGCGAGGCGATGCCGCCGGTGACCGCCGCCAGCGAGACGATGAAGATGGAGAGCGCCGCCGCCGAGAGGGCGTGGGCGATGTCGAGGCGCCCGGTGCGGGAGAGCAGCGCGACGGCCAGGACGGCGAGCGCTGCCGCCACGATCATGGCGGCCTCGAAAGCGCCGGGAGCACCGCGCCAGGCGAGATAGGCCGGGGCGAAGCTGAGCGCGGAGGCGCCGACGACGAGGCGCGACAGCACGAAGCGCTCGTGCCGCAGCCGCTCGCGCTCGTCCGTCCGCGCCGATGCATGCACCAGCGCCGCAGCCTGTGTCCTCAGTGCCGTCGTAATCGCCATACCGAACGCAACACCCAAACTCGTGCGGACCGGACGCCCGCCTGCCCATCACGCCACGCGCGGTTTAAGCGGGACTTAAAGCGATCGTAGACCCAGCGACGCTGCTGGGGATGAACGCTAGAATTTTATGTTGTTTCCCATATGTTTATATCGAAACGATCGCCGTTCCCCCGGTCGGGGGCATGTTCGCGGCAGGGTGAACGGAAACTGAAGATCGGCCCTGCAATTCGCGTTGCATTTGAGCATTCGGAATGACGCGATTTTTTCGGGTTCGGTTCTAGGCTCCTCTCATCCGGCGCGTTGGAGCCCGCCGGTGAAGGAGATCGAGATGGCCCATCTGCTGCGCAAGGTCGCGATCATCGGCGTGATCGCATGGAACTCGCCGGTCCATAGCGGCAGGTCGACCGAGGCGGCGCTGCCGCAGAGCGTGCGGCAAGCGGTCGAGACCGCCGAGGCCGGGGCTCGCGGCATGGCCGGCAGCCTGACGGCGGCGCGTGAGGCGGCCCAGATCCTGGCCGGGCTCGACCCGGCGATGCGCGAGCGCGTGCTGAATGCGGCCGCGGCGACCGCAACTCCGAAGGCCGCCACGCGTTGATTGCTTGACGAGCGCCCGCCGGTCGCGGGAAGAGGTCGCGCCGGCTCCCGATCAGAAGGGGCAGCCGGCCAGGCAGGACATGACAACAGCTCTCGACGAGATCGTCGCCAATTTCGAACTACTCGACGAGTGGGACGACCGCTATCGCTACCTGATCGAGCTGGGCAAGAGCCTCGAGCCGCTTTCGGAAGAGGCTCACAACGACGCCAACAAGGTGCGCGGCTGCGCCAGCCAGGTCTGGCTGGAATCGCGGCGCGAAGGCGGACCCGGACCGCAGGCGCGGCTTCATTTCCTCGGCGACAGTGACGCCCATATCGTGCGCGGCCTCGTGGCACTTGCGCTGGCGATCTTCTCTGGGCGGCAAGCCTCGGAGATCGCCGCGACGGACGCCTTCGCGATCTATGAGCGCCTCGGGCTCGCTGCCCATCTGACGCCGCAGCGCTCCAACGGCGTGCGCTCCATGATCGACCGGATCAAGAGCGACGCCCGCGCCGCCGCGGGCGCGTAACCGGCAAGACGTCGCGCCCCTCACAACTCAAGCCGGCGGGAACAGCGCCGGACGGGCGCCCTCCCCCTGCCAGGCCCTGACGATGCCCGGCCGTGCGCGGCGGTCCAGCCCGTAATGCGTCGCCAGCGTTGCCAGCGCGACGCGCAGCACCACCTTGGCCGAACGCGCCGGCCAGCGGCGCTCCTTTTCGACCAGATCGAGCTTCTTGAGGAAGCCGCAGACATCGATGGCGAGGCCGGACAGTTCCGGCCCCAGCCGCTCGCAGGCGAGCCTGACCCGCTGGCGCGCGGCGAGCGCCGTGTCGGATGCTCCGGCGGCGTCGCGCGGCCCCGCCCCTCGCTCCCCGGGCGTCAGCGCCGCGTCCCAGTTCATGGTCGTGCGCGGCAGCATCTGCGCCAAGGTGATATCGGCGCGAAAGCGCTCGCCCGCCGCGAATTCCGCATCACTGATCTGAGGCCTGCCATCCTTGCCGGGACGGCGATGCAGCCAGAGCAGCGGGCTTTCGCGCTCGTCCATGGCCGGGGCGGGCACGGCTTCGGTCACCGCCGAGACCGTTGGCGCCGATTCGGACTGCGCGGCGGCGTGCAGGAGGACGAGCCGCCCCCCCGGTTCGGTTCCGGACCAGGCAACGAGACCCTGCTCCATTAGCGCTTCGACAGTTTCCGCCGGCACATAGCCGGCGCCGAGGCTCGTACCCTTGACCTGCCGATAGAGCGCGATGCGGCCGCAGCCGAGCGGCGAGACGATGCCGTAGCAGCCCTCGCCAGCGAGATGCCGAAGCAAGCGGGCGGCGTCCTTGCGGGATTGTTCGGTCGTCATCGACGCGCCTCCGCCTGCCTGGTCTCCAGTTCGGCCATTACGGCCAGCAGCCCCGCTTCGAGAGCCGTCAGCCCGAACTCGAGCCGTGGATCGTCCCGGCGGTCCTCGATCAGCGCGCAGGCATGGCGGACGGTGGTGCGGTCGCGCCCGAAGCAGATGCCGACACGCGTCAGGCTCAGCCCGAAAGCGACATGGGCGAGATACATCGCAGTCTGTCGCGCCCGGGCGATGGGTCGGCAGCCCCGTCTCGCAGCGCGCAGTCGGGCTAGCGGAACGCGAGCCGCCGCCGCAATGGCCGTCTCGGCCAAGCGCGCCCCGGCTGCGGCGCGCAAAGCACTTTCCGGGTGCGGGTCAAAATTGTTCATGATATGTTCCCATTTTCCGATCGAGCAAAAGATCTTCACTCGGCAGATGATGGGATCATATTCCTATATTCTGTGCTCGCAAGCACCGAGATGGCTTATCCCCGCCGAGGGCCGCTGGCTCCGGCCATGCCCTGTCAGGAGGTTGGCGCGGCACCCCGTCATTCTTCACTTTGCGGAGTGACGGGCCGGGAATAGCGGCGCGGCTCTCCAACCGCTTCGCCACTATGCAGTGCGCAAGAAAAAAGCCGCCGAAAACCATCGGCGGCTTTCCAACAACCGTTTCCGGGCCCCCCGACCCGCAAGACTCGTCTCAGCGGCGCTTGCGGCGCTGCTGGCCGAGGCCCATCTTCTTCGCGAGCTGCGAACGCGCTTCGGCGTAGTTCGGCGCAACCATCGGGTAGTCGGGCGGCAGGCCCCACTTCTCGCGATACTGCTCCGGCGACATGTTGTACTGGGTGCGCAGATGCCGCTTCAGCGACTTGAACTTCTTTCCGTCCTCGAGGCAGATCAGGTAATCGGCCGTGATCGACTTCTTGACCGGGATGGCGGGCTTCGGCGCCTCGACCTGCACGACCGGGGCGGCGCCGCCGATGACACGGTTCAAAGCCGAATGCACTTCACTGATCAGGGCCGGCAGCTCGGACGCGGGCACAGAGTTATTCGAAACATAAGCAGAGACGATATCTGCCGTCAGCTCGATGAAATCCGAACCCTCATTCTCGGTCATGGCCATGTTGCTCCTTATCGTTCTTGGCAGCGGCTTTCGCCGATCGTCCGTTTCTTTATGATCGATGCCCGGCCAATCTTGCCGGTAGCTTGTCAAGCACCGTTGCCAGAATCGCTTCAGGCGGACTGATCGAGATAAGCGTGTAATGGATACTGACTATTCACGCAAGAGAACAATTCGCGACAAATAAGAAAACCAAAGCACAATAATTCAACAAGGGCGCTGCTCGTTTCGATTACAGAGCGTAATCAAATCCCTGACGGGGCGCGCCGTCTTGCCAGTCGCTTTCGCCCCATCTACGTCTCCGCACCTCGACGGAGGAACGTCATGCGACTTGACCAGGATAGCCCCAAGAGCACCGTCGCCCAGCGCCGCGGCGGCCGGCCGAGGGCGCCGAAGGCGCAAAAGCGGCCGAAAGAGACGCTCGTCCATGGCGTGACGCTACGGGACGATTACGACTGGCTACGCGCCGAGAACTGGAAGGACGTGCTGCGGGATCCAGACGTGCTGCCGGCCGATATCCGCAAGCATCTCAAGGCGGAAAACGCCTATTGCAAGACGTTGATGGCGCCGACGCGGGAACTTCAGCGCGATATCGTCAAGGAGATGCGCGGGCGTATCAAGGAGGACGATTCGAGCGTTCCGCAGCCGGATGGCCCCTTCCTCTACTATTCGCGCTATCGCAAGGGCGGAGAGCATCCGCTGATCTGCCGCCGTCCACGCGGAGAGAAGTCCCACGAACAGGTGATGCTCAACGCCGATGCTTTGGCGAAGGGGAAGGATTTCTTCGACCTCGGCGACACGGCGCATAGCCCCGACCACAAGCTGCTCGCCTGGAGCGCGGACGAGGCCGGCTCCGAACTGCATGCCATCCGTGTGCGCGACCTCGCCACTGGCGAGGATTTGCCGGATCTGGTGACCGACACGACCGGCGACATCGTCTGGGCGAATGATTCGCGCTCCTTCTTCTATGTCGCGCTGGATGCCGACCATCGCCCGTCGCGGGTGTTGCGCCACCGGCTCGGCACGTCTGCGCAACAGGACGAGTTGCTCCACGACGAGGCCGATGCCGGCATGTTCGTCGACATCGACGAGACGCAGTCGAGTCGCTTCCTGCTGATCACGATCAGCGACCACGAAACCTCCGAAACACGCATCCTCGACCTCGACGCCGCCGATGCTGTGCCGATTCTCGTCGCGCCACGGCAGGTCGGCCGGCAATACGGGCTGGAGCATCACGGCGAGGACTTCCTGATCCTGACCAACGCCGACGGGGCGGAGGACTTCAAGATCGTCACCGCGCCGATCGCAACGCCCGGCACGGAACACTGGCACGACCTCGTGCAGCATCGATCCGGCCGGCTCATCATCAGCCATGTCTGCCTGAAGGGGCGACTGATCCGGCTGGAGCGCGAGGACGGGCTGCCGCGCATCGTCGTCCGCGACCTGGCGAGCGGGGCGGAAAGCAGCATCGCCTTCGACGAAGAGGCCTATGGGCTCGGCATGGACGCCGGCTATGAATTCGACACCGACACGTTGCGCTTCATCTACGCCTCGATGGCCCGCCCGGCCGAAACCTACGACTACAACCTCGCCACCGGCGAACGCACCCTGCTGAAGCGGCAGGAGGTGCCATCGGGCCATGATCCGCAGGCCTATCGCGTACGACGCATCTTCGCGACGGCGCAGGATGGCGAGCGGGTGCCGATATCGATCCTGCATCGGGTGGATACGCCGCTGGACGGCTCGGCACCCTGCCTGCTCTATGGCTACGGCTCCTATGGCTCGGCGATGTCGGCCTCCTTCCGGACGCGCCCGCTCAGCCTCGTCGACCGCGGCTTCATCTACGCGATCGCACATGTGCGCGGCGGCACCGACAAGGGCTGGCGCTGGTATCTGGACGGCAAGCGCGAGAACAAGCGCAACACCTTCACCGATTTCATCGCAGCGGCCGGCGCCCTGGCGGACACCAAATTCACCAGCCGCGGCCGCATCGTCGCGGAAGGCGGCAGCGCCGGCGGCATGCTGATGGGCGCGATCGCCAACATGGCGCCGGAGCTCTTCGCCGGTATCGTGGCCGAAGTGCCCTTCGTCGACGTGCTCAACACGATTCTGGACGACACCCTGCCGCTGACGCCGCCGGAATGGCCGGAATGGGGTGACCCGATCCGTGATCCGCAGGCCTTCGCGACGATCCGCGGCTATTCGCCTTATGACAACGTGACGGCGCAGGCCTACCCGCCGATCCTCGCCATGGGCGGGCTGACCGATCCGCGCGTGACCTATTGGGAGCCCGCGAAATGGGTTGCGAAGCTGCGCGAGATCATGACCGGCGGCGGTCCCATCATGCTCCACACCAATATGGATGCGGGCCATGGCGGCGCGGCCGGACGCTTCGACTCTCTGAAGGAGACGGCCCTGGCCTATGCCTTCGCGATCCAGGCGGTCGGCGAAGGCTGGCCGGAGGCGGCGAAAGGCGTCTGATCAGACGCCAAGCCGGCTCTTCTCGCTGGCGAGATAGACCTTGAGCTCGTCCATCGAGGAGAAGCTGTATTCGCCATCGGGCGTGCGCGCGCGGATCGAGCCGTCGGCATAGATGGTGAAGTGTGCGTCGCCGACCTGATAGGCGCCAACGATGCCCTCCTCCGAGGCTGCTGGCTCCGACGCTGCGGCCGGCTCTTCCTGCGGCTCGGCCGGCTGCTTGGCCTCGTCCTCGATGGCAGCCGGCGGGGCAGCCTCCTCGACGTCCGGCAGTGCGGGCTCCTCGGCGGCGGGGGCTTCATGCGGCTCGGCAGCGGCGGGCGCAGCGGGCTCGGCGAGAGCCGGAGCCTCGGTGCGAGGCGGCCAGGGCGGCGAACCGGTTTCGGCAGGCTGCGGTTCATTGGCCGGTGGAGTCGCCTCGAACCACGGCTCCTTGCGCGGCGTGGCCCGATCCATCCAGGCTTCGGCCGCGGCAAAGGGGTCGGCTTCCGGCTCCAGCGACGGCTCAATGCGCTTGTCGTCGTGCGAGGTCTGCTGCAGATGCCCTGTCAGGCTCGCCCGTAGTGCGCTGAATTCGTCGAGATCGTCGGAGAGCGCGGGATGGGTACGCTCTTCCCGTGGGGCAGGAGCCGGCTCGGCGGCAACCTCCTCATGCACCTCGGGCACCTCGGGCTCGGGCACCGCCTCGTCGGCCTGCTCCTCTTCGTCGGCACGGCTCAGGTCGCCGGCATCATGCTGGTGATCGGGATGAGCCACGTCATGGGGATGGGCCAGATCGTCGGAATGGGCGAGCGCCTCATCCTCGCCGACCGACTGCACCTTGGCGGCGACCACCTCGGCGGGCTCATGGCTTTCCGTCGCGACCGCGATCGGCGGCTCCCCATGGTCATCGTGCCGTTCGGCCGAGACGCCCTTGAACATGTCGGACAGCGACGGCGTTTCCGGCACGGGCGTTTCGGCCGGCTTCTCGTCCGCGGGCTCGGGTTCGCGGAGGCGCCGGACAAGGTCGCCGAAGAGGTCGCGATCGGCGTCGGGAGCTGGTTGCGGAGCGGCCGCAGCTTCGTCCGCGGACGAAACGGAAAGCGCTTCCGCCACCGCGCCGGCCGCAGCGGCGCCGACCGCTACCGGTACGAGCACGGGAGAGAGCGGGCTTGGGCGCGCGGTTTCGAAAGTGGCGGCTGCGGTTGCGGTCGCCAGCGAAGCCGCGGCGCGTGCCTCGGCGTCTTCGAGCAGGGAACGCCGAACTGCACGGAACTCCTTCAGCACCCAGGCCAGCGAGAGCAGGATCAGCCCCGCGGTGCTCGCGATCGAGCCGATGATGACCTGCGTGAAGCCGCGTTCCAGAACGAGATAGGGCCAGCCGTCAAAGATGGCATAGGCGCCGCCGCCTAAGAGAACGAGCCCCAGAACAGTGAAGATCGCGATCAATTCCCAGGTCCTTGAGGTGGGCAGCGAGGCCGCCGAAAACGACACAAAGCCACAGCATTATGTAACGCATTGAATAAGAGAGAGTTTCCTATGGGAACGGCTTAGGGTGACGAATCTGGCGCGATTGTGGCGGCCTGTCGAGGAGGCATGAACCTTTCCTCGCAGTGGCGGTTGTCGAGTTGCGCGGCGCGGCTTAACAATCTGCGGGAATGGCAGGGCTCCCGAAACCCGCCTTCCCTAGTGGCAAGCCATTCTCATTCAAGCGATTTCATAGCCTAAGGAGAGGCATCATGTCCTTTACCCTTCCTGATCTGCCCTACGCCCATGACGCGCTCCAGCCCTTCATGTCGAAGGAGACGCTGGAGTACCACCACGACAAGCATCACCTCGCCTACGTCAACAACGGCAACAACGCGATCAAGGGCACCGAATTCGAGGGCAAGTCGCTCGAGGAGATCGTCAAGGGCTCTTACGGCAAGAATCCGGCCGTCTTCAACAATGCCGGCCAGCACTACAACCACCTCCATTTCTGGAAGTGGATGAAGCCCAATGGCGGCGGCAAGATCCCGGGCGCGCTTGAGAAGGCGATCGTCGACGCCTTCGGCTCGGTCGACAAGTTCAAGGAAGATTTCGTAGCGGCCGGCGTCGGCCAGTTCGGCTCCGGCTGGGCCTGGCTCGAGGTCAAGGGCGGCAAGCTCGCCGTCAGCAAGACCCCGAACGGCGAGAGCCCGCTCGTCAATGGCGCCACGCCGATCCTCGGCGTCGACGTCTGGGAGCACTCCTACTACATCGACTACCGCAACCGTCGTCCCGACTACCTCAAGGCTTTCCTGGAGAGCCTGGTGAACTGGGAATACGTCGCGGAGCTCTACGACGCCGCCAAGGCCTGAAGCCGGACGGCATCTGCATAACAGAACGGGGCCTCACGGCCCCGTTTTTCATTTGGTGCAGGCGTAGCCCCGAAATCAGGCGGCGACGTTGCGCAGGAACTGCTCCACCGTCGAATCGAGCCGCTGCGCCTGGGCCGTGACCTCGCCGGCCGAACCGCGGACCTGCTCGGCCGAGCGGCCGGTTTCCTCGACGCTGTCGGCCAGGACGCTCAGATCGCTCGACACGGAAAGCGCCGAAGAGCTCGCCATCGCGACACCGCTGGCAATCTCGCCCGTGGCGATCGCCTGCTGCTCGATCGAGACCGCGACCGCATTGGCGAATTTCTCGATGGCGTTCATCCGCTCCGCGATGTTCTGGATCGCCTCGACGACCTGGCCCGTGGCGCCCTGGATGGCCGCGACCTGGGAGACGATGCGGTCAGTGGCATCGGCGGTCTGGGCGGCGAGCGACTTGACCTCGTTAGCGACGACAGCGAAGCCGCGGCCGGCCTCGCCTGCACGGGCGGCCTCGATGGTGGCGTTGAGCGCCAGCAGATTCGTCTGGGCGGCGATATCGCGGATCAGGTTGACCACCTCGCCGATGGCGCGGGCGGTGGCGTCGAGATCACTGACGGAGCCCGCGGTGTCGCGCGAGACGGAAGCCGCCTCGACGATCTCGGTGCGGACGCGCCGCACCTGGAACTCGACCTCGCGGATCGCCGCGCCCATCTCCTCGGCCGCCTGGGCGGCGCTCTCGACATTGCCCGAGGCGCCATGGGCATTGTCGGCGGCGCGCGCCGCGCGTTCGGAAGATTCGGCCGCCACGCGGGCGAGGCCATCGGATGCCACGCGCATCCGCTCGGCATTGCTCTTGAAGGCCTCCAGCGCGAGCCCGACCTCGCCACGGAAGGAGGTGATCGCCAGGTCGACCGCCTGCTGGCGGGCACGGCGCTCGACCTCGGAGGCGCTTTGCTTGGCCTCCAGCGTCGTCCGCTCGGCGAGCCGGACCTTGAGGACGCCGAGCGCACGGGCAATCGAGCCGATCTCGTCCTTGCGCTCCAGCGCGTCGATGGGCGTATCCAGCTTGCCGTCGGAAATGCTGACGATGGCCTTCGTCATGCTCCGCAGCGGCCGCATGGTCCGCGACAGGGAGAACCAGAGCACGGGGCCGAGCACCACGAGGATCAACAGGCCGAGCGAGATCGTGACGAACTGCTCCCAGGACGCGCGCGCGACGAGGCGTGTCTTGTCGAAGCGGATCGCGACATAGCCGATCTTCTTCTGCTGGCTGCCGACACGGACGACATGAATCTTGGTGACGGAGCGATCCGTCTCGATGTCGATCTCGTTGCGATCGTCGAGAGCCTTCCAGGGCTCGGCGCCGATGACGCCGGTCAGCCAGCGCGGCGTCAGCGAGAGCCGGGCCTCCTCGCTGCGGCCGGCCGTGGCCAGCGCAGCCAGGTCGTCGCCGACCATGCCGGCGTCGAAGTCCGGATCACGCTGCAGCGAGGCCAGGATGTAGCCGAGCGTATTGGTGTCGCGCGACAGGATGAGCGAAGGCGCCGCATTGACGACCATCAGCGTCAGCGCCGAAACCTTCTGATCGAGATCCGCCCGGGTGCGGTTGTCGTTGTAGCTGGCGATCGCCATGACGATGAGGACGATCGCCACCGCCACGATCGCCACGGCGGCGGCCGCGATCTGCCGGCTCAGCGAGGAGGAGCCCTGCAAGCCCGGCTGCGCCCGCCGACCCGGGCCGGTCTCGCGCCTGAACCACTTCATCAAGCCGATCATCTCCGAAATCGGCGCAAGCGGTCCTTGCAGCTCGGCGCCATCGTACTCTTCAGGCAGCTTGGCCGATCCGGGTAAATAAATCGCTTGCACGGCAAGCGCTTCAGCCGGCCAGGTCCTTGAAGCGACGCATCATCATGCCGGGTGGCGGCACGAAGCCCGCCAACGCCGCATGCTCGACCGGCCGCGTCGCCACGACGGGGTCGAGGCTCGCCAGTTCCTCGTCGACGAAGCCGGGATGGCACATGACGAGATGGGCGGGTCCCGGCGCTATCAGGAAGCGCTTCATGTCGGCCGTGAAGTCGCGCCCCGAATCGAAGGGGGCGACGCCGGCGAAACCGCGATTGACCGGGAATTCCCGCCGCAGCGCCGCGCGACGGAAGCCGGTTGCGAGGCCGGCAATGACGAGCGCCTTGGCGACGGCAACCCCGCGCGCGCGGATCGCGGCCACACGGTCAGCGGGATCGCGCAGATACAGCGAGCCCGCCCGATAGCGTCGGGCGAGATGATCCAGCAGCGCCCGGCGCACGCCCGGCAACACATGGACATGCTGATGGCCATCGACGAAGTCGGGCTGGCGTCCGAGCGCGTCCTCAAAGGCATCGAGCTGACGGGCGATCTCGGCGGCGATCTCCGCCCGCACAGTGCGGGACGAGACGGCGGCGCGCGCAAGATCCTTCAGATCGGGCAGGCTTCCACCCGGCGCCAGCCGTGGCATCGCCGAGAGCGGAGCGGCGCAGGTCAGGTTGAGATGCAGCCCCAGATCAGCCTTGCCGGCGAAGGCCGCGAGCTCCGGCGCCAGCCGGCGCCAATGCGGCCGATTGGTCATCGCCGAGGTCGCGGAGAGCTTGCCGCGCCCGAGCAGGTCGAGGATCGAGCGGCTGACCCCTTCCGTCAGGGCGAAATCATCGGCGCAGAGAATGAAACCTGTCGCCATCGTGTCTTGTTGTCCCTCGTTCAGCTAAGGGTCACTATAGGGCAAGGTTTAAGGTTCCGTGCGCCGCCCGCCATCCCGCCGGAAGCGCGCCAAGAGGTCGTTCGTGTCGGACATCGTGTCCAATCCCACTCCCCGTCTCACCCAGCCCGGCGGCCGTCCGGAGCTTTCCGTCGTCGTGCCGGTCCATAACGAGGCGGATAATCTGCCGGTGTTGGTCGAACGGCTTCAGTCCGTGCTCGACGGAGCCGCCTCCTCCTGGGAGCTGGTCTTCGTCGACGATGGCAGCCGCGACGATACGCTCGCCGTCATCCGCCGGCTCAATGCGGCAAATCCCCGGATCAATGCCGTCTCCTTCAGCCGCAATTTCGGCAAGGAGGTCGCCATTGCTGCGGGCCTCGACCACGCGATGGGCGATGCGGTGGTGATCATGGATGCCGATCTGCAGCATCCGCCGGAGACGATTCCCGCCTTCCTCGCCAAATGGCGCGAGGGCTATCTCAACGTCTATGGCCAGCGCGTCGACCGTGAGGGCGAGACGCGGCTGAAGCGCAACTTCGCCAAGATGTTCTACCGGATCTTTTCCTATTTCGGCGAAACCCCGCTGCCGGAGGGCGCCGGAGATTTCCGCCTGCTCGACCGCAAGGCGGTCGATGCGCTGCGGGCCCTGCCGGAACGGGCGCGCTTCTCCAAGGGGCTCTATGCCTGGGTCGGCTTCCGGTCGATCGGCGTCCCCTTCCATGTCGCCGAGCGCGAGCACGGCCAGTCCAAGTTCAAGTACCGCAAGCTGTTTTCCTTCGCGTTCGACGGGCTCTCCTCCTTCTCGACCGTGCCGCTCAAGGTCGCGACCTGGTCGGGGGCGATCATCGCGATCATCTCGACTCTGTCGGCGGCCTACTTCCTGCTGCGCACGCTGCTCTTCGGCACGGACCTGCCAGGCTTCCCCTCGCTGATCGTCTCGATCATGTTCTTCTCCGGCATCCAACTCGTCTCGCTGGGGATGATCGGGGAATATGTCGGGCGCATCTTCGCCGAGGTGAAACGCCGGCCGCTTTACCTGATCGGCGAGCGCGTCGGCTTCGACGCTCGCACCGTCGACCACCCGCGCGGCGATGCCTTGCCGCCACTGATCCGTTGAGAGGACAGAGCGCCATTCTCGGGCTCGACCCGAGAATCTTGTGCCGAATGCGGCTCGAAGGCCTCCTTGTCCTGAGATGCTCGGGTCAAGCCCGAGCATGACGAGGTTGCATCTTGCCGGGTTCCGGCCTCATTGCTTCGCGATGCCTCGGAAAGACGGCGTGATTCCCAGCGAAGCTTGCGGACGCTAGATGCTCAAGAACATCCTGTCGGTCGGCGGCTACACGCTCATCTCCCGAATCACCGGTTTCGCGCGCGATATCGTGCTGGCGGCCGTGCTGGGCGCGGGCGCGACGATGGACGCCTTCTCGGTGGCGCTGCGCCTTCCGAACCATTTCCGCGCCATCTTCGGTGAAGGCGCCTTCAACCAGGCCTATGTGCCGGCCTATGCCCATGTCGCAGCGAAGCAGGGGCCGGAGGCAGCAAAGCTCTTCGCCGACCGGCTCTTCACCGTACTCCTGCTCGTTCAGATCGTGCTGCTGGGTCTCGCCCTGCCGCTGATGCCCTGGCTGGTGACGCTGCTGGCGCCGGGCCTGACCGGTGATCCCCAGATCTTCGCGCTCGCCGTAGCGCTGACGCGGATCACCTTCCCTTATCTGCTCTTCGTGACCATGGTCACCTTCCTCGGCGCGACGCTGAACGCGGTGGAGCGCTTCGCCGCCTTTGCCGCCGCGCCGATCCTGCTCAATATCGGGATGATCGCGGCGCTCTCCGTTGCCTTCCTGTTCCCGAGCGCGGCCCACGCCGCGGCCTGGGGCGTCGCGGTGTCCGGGCTGGCGCAATGGGTCCTGCTCTATGTCGCAGCCAAGCGGGCGGGCGTTTCCAGCACGCTCGTCCGGCCGCATATGGATTCGGGCGTCCGGCGCTTCCTGAAAGCCTTCGGCCCGGCCGTGATCGGCTCCGCCGGCGTGCAGATCGCGATCTTCGCCGACACCATCATCGCCTCGCTTCTGCCCCGCGGCGCCTATGCGGCGCTCTACTATGCCGAGCGGCTCTACCAGCTGCCGATCGGGCTGATCGGCATCGCGGTCGGCACCGTGGCGCTCACCTCCATGAGCCGGGCCGTGGCAAAGGGGGACGAGGGCGGCGCCAACCGGGCGCAAAACCGCGCCATCGCCATCTCGCTGCTCGCCAGCGCGCCTTTCGTCGCCGCCTTCTTGGCCGTGCCCGGGTTCATCGTCGCGGGGCTGTTCCAGCGCGGCGCCTTCGGGCCGGAGGCCAGCGCCGCAGCCGGCGCCGTGCTGCTCGCCTATGCGCTTGGCCTGCCGGCGATCGTGATGATCCGCACGCAAGTCTCGGCCTTCCAGGCGCGGGGCGATACCACCACGCCGATGCTGGTCGCGCTCGCGGCAATTGCCTGCAATCTCGCGCTGAAGCTGCTGCTATGGCGGGATTGGGGCGCGCCGGGGCTCGCGCTGGCGACCGCCGCAGGCGCCTGGATCAACCTGCTGACGCTCTTCGTGCTGGCGCTGCGGCGCAATTTGACCGTGCCGGACCCACGCCTGCCGGGCTTCGCCGGCATCGTCTGCCTGGCGGCGGCTGTCACCGGCGTCTTTGCCTGGTGGGCGGCGCCGCTCGCGCTCAAGCTCACCGCCGCCCTGCCCTTCGAGCCGATCCTGATGGCGGTGCTGCTGCTGTCGGGGCTCGCTGCTTTGCTCTATGCCGCCATCGCGGGCGGGGGGCTGAAGGCGACCGGGCTGTTCAGGCTGCTGCGCTGAAATTCAGGCGAGGAAGCGCCCTGCCCTGCCGAGCAGCGTGGCCGCCTCGGCCACCATGTGCTCGACGATCTCGCCGGCGCTCGGGACATCACGGATGAGCCCGGCGGCCTCGCCGAAGATGACCGCCGCCTTGTCGGGATCGCCTGCCATGAAGGCCTCGCGATAGGCCGGCGCCTCGGTGTCGATGGCAGCCTTCAACTCCGCGTCCCGGCCCGACCATTTCGCGATGAAGACGTTGTTGGCAACGCGAATATCAAAGGGTTTCGGCCAGTCGAGCTGGCGAGCGATGTCCGGCAGCGCGGTTCGCACCGTCCCGTCGCCGGTCGCGGCGACCGCCACGGCGTGATGGCGCTCATGAACCAGCGCCTCGCGGCTCGCCCAGAAGCGGGTGCCCATCAGCACGCCGTCGGCGCCCAGCATCAGCGCCGCCGCAAACCCTCGTCCATCGGCGATACCTCCGGCGGCGAGCAGCAGCGTATCGGGGCTTTCGCGGGCGATGAAATCCGCCGCTTCCGGCACAAAGGGCAGCGTCGCGCGGCGGGCGCCATGGCCGCCGGCCTCCGCGCCCTGGGCGATGATGATCGCGGCCCCGGCTTCGAGCGCTTGCCGCACATGGTCGAGCGACTGGCACTGACAGATCAGCGGCACGCCCGCCGCGGCGATTTCCGCAGCGAAAGGACGCGGATCGCCGAAAGAGAGCATCAGCGCGGCGGGCCTGTGCGCCAGCGCCTGCGTCAGCACCTCTGGCTTTTTCGCCATCGACCAGGTGATGAAGCCGCAGCCGACCTGCGTGTTGCCGGCGGCGGCGAATTGCTGCTCGAGCCAGCCGGCGTCGCCATAGCCGCCGCCGATCAACCCGAGGCCGCCCGCCCGCGTCACCGCCGCGGCGAGCGCCCCGCCGCCTGCCAGCGCCATAGGCGCCGACAGGATCGGGTGGGCGATGCCGAGCCGCTGCGTCAGGCGGGTGGCGAGGCGGGTCATGACAGCGTTACGCCGCCTTGGCCTTGCTGTGGGCGAAGTCCATGTAGAGTTCGCGGGCCTTGCGGAAGAACGGACCGGGCTGGAGCACGCGGTTGTCGATGCGGTTCACCGGCATGACCTTCGAGTAGTTGCCCGAGATGAAGATCTCGTCGGCCTGCTCGAAATCGCTGTAGCGCAAGCTGCACTCCTCGACGGAGATGCCGTCCTGCCGCATCAGGCCGATGACGCGCTGACGGGTAATGCCATTCAGGAAGGTGCCGTTCGGAACCGGGGTCTTCACCACGCCGTCCTTGGCGAGGAAGATGTTGGAGGTCGCGGTCTCGGCGACATGGCCGAGCATGTCGAGCACCAGCGCGTTGTCGTAGCCGGCGGCCTTGGCGGCCTTCAGGATGCGGGCATTGTTCGGATAGAGGCAGCCGGCCTTGGCGTCGGTCGGGGCGGTCTCGAAGGTCGGGCGGCGATAGAGACCTTGAGTCACCGAGAAGCCGTTGGTCGGGACGCCCATCGGCGCCTCGAACAGGCAAAGCGCGAACTGGGTGGAGCCAGGATCGGGCATAATGGTCGAGGGGCCGTCCGCCTCCGCCCAGTACATCGGCTTGACGTAGAGCGCCGCGCCCGAGCTGAACTTCTTGGCGCCCTCGAACATCTTCTCGACGATGAACTCCGGGCTGACCGTCGCTTCCAGGCCAAGCGCCACCGCCGAGCGGTTCACGCGGGCGGCGTGCAGGTCGATATCGGGCGCCACGCCGTCGAAATAACGGCCGCCATCGAAGACCGAGGAGCTCTGCCACAGCGCATGGCTGCGCGGGCCGACGAGGCCGGGGTTGCCTTCATGCCAGGCCCCGTCGAACCAGGTCCACGTCTGAGAATACCATGCCATGACGGCGCTCCATTATAGTCGGTTTTTCCGTGCCGCACCGTCGACCCACGGCAGCCCGCCGTCAACATGCCGCGGCGGGGAAGGCGATGACGGGATGTGATGGAAGCAATCGCTGGGCGTGATGGATCAGAAGCCGAGCGCGCGCATGGCCGAGATCGCCGCCATGCCGGTCAGCAGGGCGAGCAGCTCGCTGCGCCGCAGGATCATCGAGCCGATCGCAACGAGCAGGGCGATGGCGGCGGCGACGCCCAGCCGCTCGATCAGCGGCAGCACCGTCGCCACGACGATCGAGCCCGGCAGCGCGGCGAGCCCGCGCCGGACATGCGGCGTCAACGGGATCACGCTCATCAGAGCGACGCCGGAGATCCGGCAGAGATAGGTCGCGACCGCCATCGCCGCGATGGCGAGCATCGGCCCCCAGGTGCCGGGATCAGGCAGGGTCATCGCGGAACGCTCCCGTGATCGCACCTGCAAGCGAGCCGACGATGATGAAGGCATAGCCGTCGAAAAGCTTGGCCGTGACCAGCGCGGCGAGCCCCGCCACGACCCAGGGCACGGCGCCCCGCCTGCCCCGCCAGAGCGGCACGATCATCGCGGCGAAGAAGATCGGCATGACGAGATCGATGCCGTAGCGACGGGGGTCGGAGACCAGCGCGCCGAGCATATGGCCGGGGATGGTCGCCCCGACCCAGACGAGCCAGAGCGCCAATCCGGCGCCGACCAGCACGCCGAGATCACGCCCGCCCTCGTTGTGATAGCGGGTGCCGATCAACCAGTTCGCGTCGGTGTAGAAGAAGAGGTGGAAGGCGTTGAGCGTCTTCGAATATTGCGCGAACCAGGGCTGCAATGCCGCGCCCTGCAGGATCATCCTGGCATTGACCGTGGCGGTGACGACGGCGAGCCCCGCGATCGCACCCCATGTCCATTCGGGGCGCCAGATCTCCATGGCCACGAGCTGCGAGACGCCGCCATAGACGAGCCCGCTCATCAGCACGGTCTCGAGCAGCGACATGCCCTTGGCCGCGGCAGCGGCACCGAAAGCGACAGCGAAGACGACGATCCCCGGTACCAGCACGGAGACCTTGCGCACGCCGAGCCACATGCCTCCTGCGGTGATGGGGGCGGCGGCGGGAGATTGCGTCTGCGGTTCGGGCGGCATCGCCGCCCAGAAGCGGAATGCACGCGCCTGCGTCAACGCGCATGGATGGCGCGCCAGCATGAGCCTCGTGCAGGGCGCAGGCTCTTCCTCACGAAAACGGCGGCCGGGTTCACCCCGGCCGCCGCCTATACGTTGCCAATGGAGCCTGAGGCTCAGCCCGGCTGGTCGGCCGGCTTGCGCCTCAGGAAGTAGCCGGCGACGCAGACGAAGGCCGCGCCGACCAGCGATGTCAGGTAGTGCAGCCAATCGGCCGGCTTGTCCTGCGGAACGGCTCCGCCCTCCATCTCGATCATCAGGGTGATGATCCAGGCAGGCCAGGCCGCCTTCAGCCAGCCGAGCACCGCGACGTCGCCGATGATCATCTCGGCAGCGATCCAGCCGAGCAGCGCCGCGCCGAGCCAGACCAGGATCGGGAAGCGCTCGATGATCGAGGTCAGGAGCTGCGCGCCCATGATGATCAGCGGGATCGAGAGCAGCAGGCCGAAGATGAAGAGCTCCGGATGACCGCGGGAGGCTGCCGCGATGGCGATGACGTTGTCGAGGCTCATCACCGCGTCGGCGATGGCGATGGTGCGCACCGCCTTCCAGAGAGTGTCGCTGGCCTGGATGTCGCCATGCGATTCCTCCTCCCCAATCGCAAGCTTGATCGCGATCCAGAACAGCAGGATGCCGCCCGCCACCTTCAGATAGGGCACGTTGAGCAGATAGCTGACGACCAGCGCGAAGAGGATGCGCAGACCCACCGCAGCGCCGGCGCCGAGCCAGATGCCGATCTTCTTGCGATTCTCCGGCAGCGAGCGGCAAGCGAGCGCGATCACGACCGCATTGTCGCCGGAGAGCAGCAGGTCGATCCAGATGATCTGAACCAGCGAAATCCAGAAGGTGGAGGAGGAGAAATCCATCTGTCGGTCAGTCCCTTGCTAGAGGGCCGGATCCGCCCGGCGTGACTTGATGAAGTAGCCGAGGCCCAGGACGAGCAGCGCGCCCAGGATCGCGGAGGGATATTCGAGATTGTGCAGCAGCTCGGCTCCGAAACGCTCGGCGAGCCACGGGTCGCTGTCGAACATCTCGCCCGCGACCCAGCCCAGCAGCGCTGCGCCCGCCCAGACCAGCACCGGGAAGCGTGTCAGCAGGCTGGTGATCAGCGAGGCGCCGAGCACGATCAGCGGGATCGAGATAATAAGGCCGGCGACCAAGAGCGGCACCGAATCCTTCGCAACGGCGGCGATGGCGAGCACGTTGTCCAGGCTCATGACGATGTCGGCGATCGCCACGGTCTGCACCGCCTTCCAGAGCTTGCTGCTGGCTGCGATCGAATCCTCGCTCTCGCCCTCGTCCTCGACGATCAGCTTCACGGCGATCCAGATCAGCAGGCCTGCGCCGACGATGCGCAGGAACGGCATATCGAGCAGCGAGGCGATCACCACGGTGAAGATCACGCGCAGCACCACGGCGACGCCGGCGCCGAGCGCGATGCCGACGGTCCGTTGACGCGGCGCAAGCGCGCGGCAGGCGAGCGCGATGACCACCGCGTTGTCACCCGACAGCACGATGTTGAGCAGGATGATCTCGGCGAGCTTGCCCCATGCCCTGGGGTCGACAATGGAGAGAGACGACAAATCCATCGATTTCAAATCCTTGGGTTCAAAGGTTTTTTGGTTATTTCGACTTGTTTCAGAGGGCCTGCTCGACGGCCTTGCCGGCCGCTTCCGTGCCGAGCGAGCCGCCGAGATCGCGGGTACGGGTGCGGGCATCGCCCAGGGCGCGCTCGATAGCGGCCTCGATCGCCTTGGCCGCATCGCGCTCACCGAGATGGTCCAGCATCATCGCACCCGACCAGATCATTCCGATCGGGTTGGCGATGCCCTGGCCGGCGATATCCGGGGCCGAGCCATGGACCGGCTCGAACAGGGAGGGGTGATCGCCCGTCGGATTGATGTTGCCGGACGGCGCGATGCCGATCGTGCCGGTGCAGGCCGGGCCGAGATCCGAGAGAATGTCGCCGAAGAGGTTCGAGGCGACGACCACGTCGAAACGGTCCGGGTTCAGCACGAAATGGGCGGTCAGGATGTCGATATGGTACTGGTCGACGGCGACGCCCGGATAGTTCTTCGCCATCTCCTTCACCCGCTCATCCCAGTAGGGCATGGTGATCGAGATGCCGTTCGACTTGGTGGCGGAGGTGAGCTTCTTGCGCGGCCGGCGGCTCGCCAGCTCGAAGGCGTATTTCAGCACGCGGTCGACGCCGACACGGCTCATCACCGTCTCCTGCATGACGATCTCGCGCTCGGTGCCGGCAAACATGCGGCCACCGACGGACGAATACTCACCCTCGGTGTTCTCGCGCACGACGAAGAAGTCGATGTCACCGGGCTTGCGGTTGGCCAGCGGCCCGGGAACGCCCGGCATCAGCCGCACGGGGCGCAAGTTGACGTATTGGTCGAACTCGCGGCGGAAGAGCAGGAGCGAACCCCAGAGCGAGATATGGTCCGGCACCTGCGCCGGCATGCCGACCGCGCCGAAATAGATCGCGTCGTGACCGCCGATCTTCTCCTTCCAGTCGTCCGGCAGCATCTTGCCGTGCTTGGCGTAGTAGTCGCAGGAGGAGAAGTCGAACTCGTCGAGGCGCAGCTCGAAGCCGAACTTCTTGGAAGCCGCCTCCAGCACGCGCAGCCCCTCGGGCATGACCTCCTTGCCGATGCCGTCGCCGGCGATGACGGCGATGCGATAGACGCGATTGGTCCCGGTGGTCATGCGGTTTCTCCGAAGAAGGCTCTGAACTCGGCAGCGACGAGATCCGGGACCTCCTCCGCCAGATAATGCCCGCCCGGCAGCGCCTGGCCGCGCACATCCTGCGCACGCAGCCGCCAGAGCGCCAGCGGGTCAAAGCATTTGCCGATGATGCCGTTCGCGCCCCAAAGCGCAAGCAGCGGCTGTCTCAGCTTGCGCCCGCCATCCTCATCGTCATGGCGGATGTCGATGGTTGCCGCCGCGCGATAGTCCTCGCAGGAACCGTGGATGGTCGCCGGATCTGCGAAGCAACGCAGATAGTGTGCCAGGGCCTCCGGTTCGAAAGGGGTCATTCCGGCCGAACCCGAGCCGCATTTCTTGCGCCAATAGGCTTCCGGATCGGCCCCGATCATCCGCTCCGGGAAGGGTGCGGGCTGGATCAGGAAAAACCAGTGCCAATAGGCGCGGGCAAAGGCGTCGGTGGTGTTCGCGTACATCTCCCGCGTCGGGGCGATGTCGAGCGTGGCGAGGCTGATGACGCGCTCGGCATGGTCGAGCGCGAGGCGGTGCGTCACGCGCGCGCCGCGATCATGGGCGCCGACGAAGAAGCGCTGATGGCCGAGCGCGGTCATCACCTGCGCCATGTCGAGGGCCATGGCGCGCTTGGAATAGGGGAAATGCTCGGCGTCGGTCGCGGGCTTCTCACTGTCGCCATAGCCGCGCAGATCGGCGCAAACGAGGGTGAAATCGGCCTTCAGCCGCGCGGCGACCTTGTGCCAAAGCGCGTGGGTCTGCGGATAGCCATGCAGCAGCAGAAGCGGCGGCCCCTCCCCGCCCGTGCGGACACGGATGCGCGCGCCCGACGTCTCGACGTCGAGCAGGCGAAAACCGGGGAACAGATTGTCCGTGACGGGACGTTCAGTGAGCTTCATCGGATCGCAGGGGAGGCAGGATTATACCTGCCGTAACCCGAAAGCGTGAGGATTTCTGCTGCGGATTATTACATAATCCAGATCAATGGTCGGCACGGCCGCTGATCGCCAGCCGTCATTCTCGGGCGCGCCGAGCGGCAACCCGAGAATCTCTTGCCGGACATAATATCGGAGCCTCATTCGGCACGAGATGCTCGGATCGAGCCCGAGCATGACGCGCGCGTTGAATGGAGGGCGTTACCCGCGCAGCGTGGCGCCGTAGCGCTTGGCCATCTCGGCGACGATCTTCGCGCCCACCGCCTCGATCTCGGCCTCGGTCAGCGTCTTTTCGACGGGCTGGAGCGTCACCGCCAGCGCGACCGACTTCTTACCGGCCTCGACGCCCGGCCCCTCATAGAGATCGAAGACGCCGACATTGGCGATGAGCGCGCGGTCGGCGCCCTGCGCGGTCTTGGCCATGTCACCGGCCGCCACCGCATGATCGACGATGAAGGCGAAGTCGCGCGTCACCGGCTGGAAATCGGAGAGGGCGAGCTTCGGCTTGACCTTGGTCGGCTTGTACTTCGGCAGCGGCAGCGTATCGAGATGGATCTCGAAGGCGACCAGCGGCCCCTTCACGTCGAGCGCCTTGAGGATGCGGGGATGGACCTCGCCGAAGGCGCCGATGACGCCCTTGGGGCCGAATTGCAGCGTGGCGGAGCGGCCGGGGTGGGCCCAGGCAGGGCCGCCGGCGACGATCTGCAGGCCGCCGGTCGGAACGCCGAGCCCCGCCAGCAGGGCGAGCGCATCGGCCTTGGCGTCGAAGACGTCGACGGTCTCGGCGCCACCGTCCCAATGACGGCCGACGCCTTCGAGCCGCGCCGTACCGCGGCGCAAGCCCGTCGCCGCAATGAGCTGGCCTTCCGGCTCGTCGCTCTTGAAGACCTGGCCGACCTCGAAGAGTGCGACATCCGGGAAGCTGCGATCGGCATTGGTCTGCGCCGAGCGGATCAGCCCCGGCAGCAACGATGGTCGCATGTCCGAAAGATCGGCCGCGATCGGATTGGCGAGCGCGAGCTTCGGCGAACCGCCGCCGAAGAGCTTGGCCTGGTCATGCGAGATGAAGGACCAGGTCACGGCCTCGACCAGCCCACGGCTGGCGAGCGTGCGCTTGGCGATGCGGGTGCGCTTCTGCAGCACGGTGAGGACGGGCTTGGCGACCTCGGCCTTGATGCGCGGCAGAGGCGTCGAGGCGACGCGATCGAGGCCGGCGATGCGGACGATCTCCTCGACCAGATCGGCCTTGCCGCCGACATCGGCACGCCAGGACGGCGGCGCGACCTTGACCCGGTCACCCGTGCCCGAGACATGGAAGCCGAGCGAGGTCAGCGCGAGCTTCATCTCGGGCTGCGGCAGTTCCAGACCGGTCAGGCGCTTGACCTCGGACCAGGGGAAGTCGATCGCGGCCGGGCTCTCCGGCAGATCGCCGGCGAATTCGACCTCGGAGGCTTCGCCGCCGCAAAGCTCGAGCACCATCGCGGTAGCGAGTTCGAGGCCGGGGCGGGTGAATTCGGGATCGACGCCGCGCTCGAAGCGATAGCGCGCATCCGAGTTGATGCCGAGCGAGCGGCCCGAACGGGCGATGTTGAGCGGGTCCCAGAGCGCGCTCTCGATCAGCACGTCGGTAGTGTTCTCGTCGCAGCCCGAGGCCTCGCCGCCCATGATGCCGGCGAGCGACTCGACGCCGTGCGTATCGGCGATGACGACCTGCTCGTCGGTCAGCGTATAGGTCTTGCCGTCGAGCGCCAGGATGGTCTCGCCGGCCTTGGCGCGGCGTACGGTCAGATCGCCCTTCACCTTGGCTGCGTCGAAGACGTGCAGCGGCCGGCTGCGGTCGAGCGTCATGAAATTGGTGATGTCGACCAGCGCGTTGATCGGGCGCAGGCCCACGGCACGCAGCCGCGCCTGCAGCCAGTCCGGCGATGGGCCGTTCTTCACGCCACGCACGAGCCGGAGCGCGAAGGCCGGGCAGAGCTTGCGATCCTCCTCAGTGAAGTCGAGCGCGACCTTGACCGGGCAGGGATAGCTGCCACCGACAGGCTGGATCGGCGCGCTCTTCAACTTGCCGAGGCCGGCGGCGGCGAGGTCGCGGGCGATCCCGGCGAGGCCCAGCGCGTCGGCACGGTTCGGCGTCACGGCGATCTCGATCACGGCGTCGTCGAGCCCGGCATAGGTCGCATAGGGCTGACCGACCGGTGCATCGGCCGGCAGCTCGATGATGCCGTCATGATCCTCGGAGAGCTCGAGCTCGGCCTCCGAGACGAGCATGCCGTTGGATTCGATGCCGCGGATCACGCCCTTGCCGAGCGTGATCTTCTTGCCGGGGATGTAGCTGCCGGGCGGCGAGAACACGCCCTTCATGCCGGTGCGGGCATTGGGCGCACCGCAGACGACCTGGACGGGCTCGCCGGCACCGGTGTCGACCATGCAGACGCGCAGCCGGTCCGCATTGGGGTGCTGCTTCGCCTCGATGACATAGGCGATGGTAAAGGCCGAGAGCGAGGCGGCGCGATCCTCGATCGCCTCGACCTCGAGGCCGATGCGGGTCAGGGTCTCGGCGATCTCGGCGACGGGTGCGTCGGTGTCGAGGTGCTCTTTGAGCCAGGAAATCGTGAACTTCATCGTCTCGTCAGATCAATATCGGGCCGGATCGGTCGGGAATACTCAGAGGGTCTTTTCGGCGGAGCGGTTGCCCCCGGAAAGGGCAGGCGCCGCGTCGTTGAGTTCATTGGCACCGTCGGTGCGGATCTTCATGGCGTTGCCGCGCCAGCTCACCTCGCCACCGACGAAGGCATAGGCCCAGACGGCGGGGAAGGCTAAGTCCCGCACCAGCATGGCGAAGGGTGTGCGCCAGTTCACGAACCAGCCGACGCCGGCCGAGAGCGCGGTGTCGCCGGCATACCAGATCGCCAGCACGGCGAGCGGGCCGAGCCAGATCGGCCAGTCGAAGGCCGCATCGGCAAAGGCGGCGAGCGCCGCCGGCAGCAGCGGGGCCGAGAGGATCTCGACAGCGAAGAAAGGCAGGAAGGTCACGCGCCTCAGCCGCGCCCAGCGGAACTGGCGCTGCACGGCATCCCGGATACGGCGCTCCCCAAGCGGCTGCTCGAAGGGCTGGTCGACGAGATGGACATGCTTGCCGGCCTCGCGCACGAGCTTGGTCGCAGCGGCGTCCTCGGCGATCTCGGCGCCGAGTGCGGCGATGCCGCCGCGCGCATCGAGGAAGGGCTTGTTCCAGAGCATCGACTTGCCCTGCGCGAAGCCCAGCCCCAGAGCCTCGCCGAAATACTGCCAGCGCGCCTGGAAGGCGTTCAGGAAGGCGCATTCGACCTCGGCGCCGAAATTCTGCGGCTGCGAGCCCTCCGGCATCGAGCAGACGAGGCCGCTATCGGGCCGCCAGGCGGCGAGCTTGCGCTGGATATAGTCCTTCGGCATCAGCACGTTGGAATCGGCGAGGATGACCCATTCGGTCTCCGCCGCCTCCCAGCCGCGCACGCAGTTGTTGAGCTTGGGGTTGGCGCTGACCGCGACGTCGCCCACGATCAGCCGGACCTTGTCGGCACCATAGCTGGCGATCAGTTCCTCGATCAGCGGGATGATCGGGTCGCCGGCATCGGCGACGCAGAAGATCGTGCTGTAGTGCGGATAGTCGAGAGTGAGCCCGGAGATCGCCGTCTCGCGGCTGAAGGCCTCGATGCCGCGCACGGGGCGCACGATGGTGACAGCGGGCATCGCGTCGAGCAGGGCCGAGCGCGCGAACGGCCGGCGCAGGCGCCAGAAGGCGACCGCCTGGCTGAGCAGGTTCATCGCGACCAAAAGCGCCGCGAACAATGCGGCCCAGCCCGCCGCCGTCATCCTGCCCTCCCCTGTCGGTTCGGCTTGCTCATGAGGATAGGCCACCCGTCAGGGTCGGCAGGTCGAGCGGGCGGAAGCCGTAATGCGACAGCCAGCGCACATCCGCCTCGAAGAAGGGGCGCAGGTCCGGCATGCCGTATTTCAGCATGGCGATGCGATCGATGCCCATGCCCCAGGCGAAGCCCTGATAGACCTCCGGGTCGAGCCCGCAATTCTTCAGCACGTTCGGATGGACCATGCCGCAGCCGAGGATCTCGAGCCAGTCATCGCCCTCGCCGAAGCGGATCTCGCCGCCCTTGCGCGAGCACTGGATGTCGACCTCCATCGATGGCTCGGTGAAGGGGAAGAAAGACGGGCGGAAGCGCATCTTCACGTCGTCGATCTCGAAGAAGGCCTTGCAGAACTCCTCCAGAATCCACTTGAGGTGGCCGAGATGGGCGCTCTTGTCGATCACGAGCCCCTCGACCTGATGGAACATCGGCGTGTGGGTCTGGTCGGAATCGTTGCGGTAGGTGCGGCCCGGGCAGATCACGCGGATCGGCGGCTCCTGCACCAGCATGGTGCGGACCTGTACCGGCGAGGTGTGGGTGCGCAGCAGCTTGCGCTCGCCATTGGCATCCGGCGCGAAGAAGAAGGTGTCGTGCATCTCGCGGGCCGGATGGCCGACAGGGAAGTTCAGCTTCGTGAAGTTGAGGTCGTCGGTCTCGACATCCGGCCCTTCGGCGATGGCGAAGCCCATATCGCCGAAGATCGCCGTGATCTCGTCGATGACCTGGCTGATCGGGTGGATGCGGCCGCGCGATTCCGGGCCATCCTGAACCGGCAGCGAAACGTCGACGCGCTCGGAAGCGAGCCGGGCTTCAAGCGCAGCGGCGCCCAGCGCCTCCTTGCGACCGGCGATCGCGCCCTGCACGCGGTCGCGCAGGCCGTTGATCAGCGGGCCCTTTTCCTTGCGCTCGTCCGGCGTCATGGCGCCGAGCGTCTTCAGCAGCGCCGAGATCGAGCCCGACTTGCCGAGCGCGGCAATGCGCACATCCTCGACGGCGGCTTCGTCGGCGGCGGCATCGACGGCGGCGAGGAGATCGCGCTCGAGAGTGGCAATATCGGTCATGAACGGGTCGCAAGCGTTGAAAGCGTGGGGACGGCGCGTTCTAGCGGGAACAGCCGGCTTATGCCAGAGCGAACCGACGCTTCGCCCAAGCGACGAAGCGTCTCTTTGCTTGCGCAGCGGATTCTGCCGAAAAGAGTATCGCGAAAAGAGCGTTGCGCTTTTCGGCCCGATGCCTGTCCAGGACAATGCCATGAACAACAACACCGCCCAGAAGGAATCGCCCTCCTACCGGCTCGCCGCGCTCGATCCCGACTTCATCCTCGGCGATTCGACCCGCGGCGCGCGTTTCATGCTGGAGTACCAGAAGGCCGAGGACCATCTGCGCGCCCGCGGCGTGGTCTCGACCATCGTGGTCTTCGGCTCGGCGCGGGTGCGCGAAGGCGAGCCCTGGTACGAGGCGGCGCGGCAGTTCGGCCGCATTGCCTCGGAGCGCGGCGGCGCGATGCGCGACGGCGAGGCCGGGCGCCACCACGTCATCGCGACCGGCGGCGGGCCTGGCATCATGGAGGCTGCCAATCGCGGAGCGATCGAGGCCGGCGCGCTCTCGATCGGCTTCAACATCACGCTGCCGCACGAGCAGGAGCCGAACGCCTGGTCGACGCCGGACCTGACCTTCCTCTTCCACTATTTCGCGATGCGGAAGATGCATCTGGCGATGCGCGCGGCGGCGCTGGTGGTGTTTCCGGGCGGCTTCGGCACGCTCGACGAGCTGTTCGAGATCATGACGCTGAAGCAGACAGGCAAGATGGGGCCGGTGCCGATCGTGCTCTACGACAGCGCCTTCTGGAAGAAGCTCCTTAACCTCGACGCCATGCTGGAGGCGAAGTTCATCCGGCCGGAGGATCTGAAGCTGTTCGCCTATGCCGACACCCCGGACGAGGCCTATGACCGCATCGTCGAGGGCGCCGGCGAGGCGTGGGCCCCGCCCAAGAACGGCGCGATCCAGAGTTGAACCGGCACCGGACGGCCCACGACTAAGGCGACGGCGGCACTACGCCGCCGGCCTAGTCGAGGAGCCATATGGCGAACCCGTACACCCTGACCCGCGAGATGGCCGACAAGATTGTCACTGCCGTGCGCAATGATCCCGAATGCAGGAGACTCCTGACGGGAACGACAGCCTTCCGCTTCTTCGCGCCGATCGGCCATGCCGGCACGGCGCGAAACTTCACCAATGCCTTCCTCATCTCGCTGGTCCAGATCAAGGGATGGGTTCAGAGCGAGGCAGTCAGTCGCCGGAACGTCAACGACCAGACCGACAAGGGCGATGCGGAAGCCTGCACCGGCATCGCCACCGCCACCGCGCGGATCCTCAACAAGCTCGCCCAGAAGCCGGGCTTCGAGTTCCTGGTGGGAGCTGGACCGCAGGATCGCCTGCCCTCCGACCCGATGAACGACTTCCATACGGCGACGCAGGTCACCGTCGTGCCCGGCAAGACCTATGTCTTCGACTGGCACGCGACGCTATCGCTCGACTGCCCGCTGATCTTTCCTTCGCCCACGGCCTTCAAGGCCGGACGGCCGGTGGTGAGGTACCCCCATTTCTGGGGCTGGACCTGAGAGCGGACATGAAAAAGGCCGGCGTCACCGCCGGCCTTTCTGAATTCAGCGATGCCAGTCCGCTCAGGCGGCCTTGGCTTCGGCGCCCAGCACGCCCTTGACCGTCTCGACAACGGCAGCGAACGAAGCTGCATCGTCGATGGCCATGGCCGACAGGGTCTTGCGGTCGAGTTCGATGCCCGACTTGATCAGGCCACCGATGAAGACCGAATAGGTCAGGCCGTGCTCGCGCACCGCAGCGTTGAGACGCTGGATCCAGAGCGCACGGAACGAGCGCTTCTTGTTCTTGCGGTCGCGATAGGCGTACTGCATCGACCGATCAACGGCCGCCTTGGCGGCGCGGATCGTATTCTTGCGGCGGCCGTAGAAGCCCTTGGCGGCCTTGAAAGTCTTCTTGTGCTTGGCGTGGGACGTTACGCCCCGTTTCACGCGAGCCATATCATGATCTCCGGAATGTCAGGTGGCGTCAGCCGTTGGGGAGGAAGTACTTCTTCACGTTGGCAGCATCGCCCTCGAAGAGGGTCGTGGTGCCGCGGTGATTGCGGATCTGCTTGTTGGTCCGCTTGATCATCCCGTGACGCTTGCCGGCCTGGGCGTAGAGCACCTTGCCGGTTCCGGTGATCTTAAACCGCTTTTTGGCGGCCGACTTGGTCTTGATCTTGGGCATTTCAGCTCCTCATAGGTCAAGGCAGCGCCGGAGCACCGCCAAATGTCTTGCTTTCAGGAAGCAAAGCACGATCGCCACGGCAGCCCTTATCAGCCGGGCGATCGAAGGCCGCGCGTATGACAGAAAAGGACGAGCGTGGCAACCCTGACGTGGCAAAGGACGTCAGATCTGCTTTTCACTCCGCGGCGCGGACAAGAGCCTCTTGCCCCGCCTCACCGGTCATGCTTGCGCCGAGCCGGTCGACATCGAGCAGCACCAGCATGCCGCCCGGCGCGCCCGAGGCGTCACGCGTCGCCACCACGCCAAGCGCCGGCACGTCCGCCTTGTGGGTCACGTCGCGCAGGGGCTGGAGCTCCGAGGCTGCGATCGCCGGGATCGGCCCGAGCGTATCGACGATCAAGCCGAACTGGCGCCCGCTGCTCTGGACGATCACGATCTGCGGCTGCTCGCCCTGAGCATCGGCGACGCCGAGCAGCCTGTCGAGCCGGAGCACCGGCACGGGCTGGCCCTGGTGGAGCTTGTAGCCAGCGAGCAACCCGTCACTGGCCTTGCGGGCCGAGGGCTTCAGCCCGTCGACATCGACGGCCTCGATCACGTCGCGGGCCTTCACGCCGAGCCAGTGGCCGCCGATATGGAAGGTCGCGACCTCGAAGGCCGAGACACCGTCCGGCACGCGCCAGGACGAGAGTGTTCCCGTGCCGCTGCCGGCCGTCGCGGGCCTGGCGGCGGCCCCCTCGGCGACCTCGCCGAGCGGGACGGCGCAGATGGCGGTCACGTCCGGCTCATGGCCGTCGCTGGTCTTGTATTCGCGATAGCCCTTGGAGAAGGCTGCGCCCACAGCGCCGTACTTGCCGTCGAAGCTGCGGATCCAGGCGACATCGCCGTCGCGCGCCAACGTCTCCGGATTGACCGTGAAGGGGCTCCGGCTGCCGACGGGGAAGCGCGCGTCGCTGGAGGAGACGATGCGCCCCTCCTTGTCGACAAAGAGCGAGAAGGCGCCGGGCAGCGCCACGCCGGTCTCGTTCGCCGGCAGGGCATCCTTCAGGATCGCGGCGAATTGCGGGGTCGAGTCGAAGACGATCGCGATGCCTCCGATCGCGCGCCCGGTTCCCTCCCCCTGGACCGCCGCGGTGTAGATCAGCGTGGAAGCTCCGCCATAGAGATCGCTCGGTTCAAAGGCCGAGGCGGCGTAGTGCTGGCCTGAGCGCAGCGCGAGCGTGCGCTGGACCCATTCGGCCTCGAGCACCTGTCCGACCAGATGCGCCTCGCCGGGCTGCGAAACAGCGACGACCCGCCCGCTCGCGTCGAACAGGATCAGGTTGCTGTAGACCGTATAGAGCGCATTGATCGTCGCCAGGATCTCGGCGCAGGCCTTTGCCCCCTCCGGCGAAGGCGCGGCGAGCACGCGGGCGAAGGTCGCGTTCAGCGCCCACCAGCGGCAGTCATTGGCGCGCTCGTAGAGATTGCGGTCCATCACGTCGATGGCGAAGGCGGCGCAGGAGCGGCACTTCTCCATGATCGCCGCCACTACCGTGCGCTGCAGGTCGCCGATCGAGGCATCGCAGACCGATTGCGTCTTGCGGCCGGCGCTGGAGATCTCCCAGAGCAGGATCTTGGAGAAGGCCGCATTGGCCTCTGTCGAGCCGGCCTGCCGGATCGAGCCATTCCAGACCGAGCGGTTGAGGTCGCTCTGGATCATCGCGGCCTGCCGCGAGACACTGCGCAGCTCCGCCGAGAACAGGTCCGAGCGGCTCGTCACCGAGGCGAGAAGCTCCTCGCCGATCCCGGCGCCGAGTTCGCCCTCGCCCTGGTCGAAGGCGCCTTCCAGCGGCACGAGACCGAGCCCGATCCAGCCGGGCCCCATATAGCCCTGATAGCCGGAAGGCCGGCAGGCGATGGCGAGATATTGCCGGCCGCCGAGGCGCAGCACCGGATCGCGTCCGGACAAGGCTGCAGGGGCGATCTTCAACCCCACCGGCAACTGGATCGGACAGGAGCCGGCCACGACATGGCCGCCCGGCGTGACGCAGCCCAGCACGGTCCAGTCGTTCTCCGGCAGGAGCTTGCGATAGATTCCGTCCATCTCATCGGCGAGGCGGAAGACCAGCACCAGCACGCCGAGCGGACGGCGGGCGGCATCCTCGACGCGCCAGGCATAGACCAATGCGTCGGTATCGCCGACGAAATCGATCCGGCCGTAATGCTCGACATAGGCGCCGGTCGAGCTCAGCGCCTCGTCGACGACGGCGTGCCGGGCCGTGGTGGCCGGATGCGAAGCGAGACGGGCGCGGATGTCGCCGTCCCGGTCGATCAGGATGATGTCGGAATAGACCGAATACTTCGCGACATAGTCGCGGAAACGCGCCTGCATTGCGGCGCGGGTCTCATCATCGCTCTCGGGCTGCTCCAGCAGCTCGCGGATATCGGTGTCGGCGGCGAGGAAGCCGATATCGGCGGTGCGCTCGAACAGATTGCGGACCAGCACATCGATGGCGTTCTGCGCCTTGGTCCGGAGATCGGTCATCGCCTTGTCGCGCGTCTCGGCGGCGAGATGCGCGAGCAGGCTGGCGGTGAGCTTCTCGAAGGCCGAGCGCGTACCGGACATCTCCGTCGCACCGCCGGAGAGCTGGCCCAATAGCGTCAGCGTATCCCAGGAAGCCTGGAGGCGATCGAAGACCTGCCGGTAATCGTCGATCGTCCGCATATGACGGATCAACGCTGCCAGCGCAGGGTCGATCTCGATCCCCTTGTGCATCGTCTGCAAGCCCGAACGCTCTCGATTGCCTTGCGGCCTTGCCGATGCCCCAAGCATCGGGAGCGCGCAGGTTCCCCGCGCGGGAGCAGATCAAAAATGGCACCGATTCGCATACGACTTACTCAAGGTAAGACGATCAAATTTTAAGCAAATTGGCGCGCCGCAGGTCAGCTCGAGCCGCCAAAGGAAAAGGCCGCGCTCCGGGAACCGAAGCGGCGGCCTTTTCTGCCGAAACCGGTGAACTGGCGCGGATCAGCGCGGCGCCAGCACCATGACCATCTGGCGACCTTCGAGCTGCCAGTCGCTCTCGACCTTCGCGACCTCGGCGGTGTCGACCTTGACGCGCTCCAGCACTTTCACGCCGAGGTCCTGGTGCGCCATCTCGCGGCCGCGGAAGCGCAGGGTGACCTTCACCTTGTCGCCTTCCTCGAAGAAGCCGTGCATGGCCTTCATCTTCACGTCGTAGTCGTGCTTGTCGATGCCCGGACGCAGCTTGATCTCCTTGATCTCGATGGTGCGCTGCTTCTTGCGCGCCTCCGAGGCCTTCTTCTGCTCAAGAAAGCGGAAGCGGCCGTAATCGAGGATCTTGCAGACGGGCGGAACGGAGTTCGGGGCGATCTCGACGAGGTCGAGGCCGGCATCCTCGGCGAGCTTCAGCGCATCGAAGAACGAGACCACGCCACGGTTGGCGCCGGTGTCATCGATGAGCTGAACTTCGCGAACTCCGCGAATGTCACGGTTCGAACGGGGGCCTTCCTTGGTGGGGGCCGGAGCGGCTCGGTACGGACGACGAATGGGGTATTCTCCTGTATTTGGCGCAGCTCGCGCCGAAGGTTGAGACACATTGCACAAAGATGCGCGATGTCAATGCATGACGCCACCACGGCAGCCATTCAAACAAGCGTGAGCGGCTCAGCGTTCCAGCAGCGCGCAGTAGACGTCGAGAGTCTCGGAGACCATGGCCTCCAGAGAGAAGTGCTGCTCGACGTGGATGCGCGCGCGGCGCGCCAGCGCGTCGCGCGCGGAGGGGCGAAGGCCGAGCGCCTCGTTCAACCCGGCCGCCAGCGCGGCCGCGTCGCCCGGCGGCACGCGCCAGCCGGTGCGCTCCGAAGGCGCAACCTGCGGCGGGGCGAGCACCGTTTCCGGCACGGCCCCGAGATCGGAGACGACGACGGGCGCACCCATCGCCTGCGCCTCCACGGCGACGCGGCCGAAAGCTTCGGGCTCCGTCGACGGCACGGCGACCACGGCCGCCGAAAGCATCGCCGCCGGCATGTCAGTGCAGTGGCCGACGCGGCGGACGCGGCCCTCCAGGCCGGCCTTGGCGATGAGCTGATCGAGATCCTTGACGTAGCCGTCCCGCCCTTGCGCATCGCCGGCGAGGATGAAGGCGGTGTCGGCGTCGCCGCCGTCGCGCATCAGCCGCGCGGCCTCGATCAGCACGCGTTGGCCCTTCCAGCCGGTCAGCCGGCCAGGCAGCAGCACGATGCGTTGATGCGGCTCGACGCCCCAGGCCTTGCGCAGCGCCTGGACACGGTCCGCCCCGACGGCAGCCGGGGCGAAGGCCGAGAAATCAGTGCCGCGATTGACCACCCTGATCCGATCGCGCGCGATCGGGTGCTTCGCCAGAATCAGCCCGGCTGTGTAGGCCGAGTTGGCGATGACGACGTCGCCGCGCGCCATCACGGAGTTATAGAGCGTCTTCACCGAGGAACGGCTGTTGTAGGAGCCGTGATAGGTGGTGACGAAAGGCAGGCGGAGCTGCCGCGCCGCGCCCAGTGCGACCCAGGCCGGGGCGCGCGAGCGGGCATGGATCAGTTCCACCCCTTCCTGTCGGCAAAGCAGGACGAGCTTGCGGACATTGAGCAGCATGCCGAGCGGGTTCTTCGATGCCGCCGGAAAAGGCAGCCAGACACCGCCCTTGGCCTGCAGCTCGGCGACAAGGCGCCCGCCTTCCGTCGCCACCAGCGCGCGGGCGCCGACATCGGTCAGGCCCTTGGCGATGTCGACCGCGGTGCGCTCGGCCCCGCCCGCTTCCAGCTCCGGGATGATCTGCAGGATCGTGCGCCCCGCCAGCGGATGCGTTTCGGTCGATGGCAGCGAAAGATGGGCACCCGGCTTGAAGGACATTCTTTTTCGATCTGGACTTTCGCTAGATCGCCGCGCGTCCTGTCGGACGCGATGACGGCGATCCATCTATTTATGAGGGCATCGGATTCGTCCAAAAAGTGGATCCCACTTTTCGGCCCGATGCTCTAGTTGGGGCGACTATGCCCCTATGCGCCCGCCGCCGCAGCCTTTAATCGCCGCGGTACAGCGATTCGTCACAGGAGATTTGCCTTGGAGCGCCAGCCGCCGCAATGGCTTGAGGTCGGCGAAGGCCCTGCCCGCCGCCACCTCGCCTATCTGAAGCAGGACGGGGGCGGCGCTCCTGTCGTCTGGCTCGGAGGCTTCCGCTCCGACATGCGCGCGACCAAGGCCGAAGCGCTGGCGGAATGGGCTCGCGCCAATGGCCGCACCTGTCTGCGCTTCGATTATGGCGGCCATGGCGAGAGCGAAGGCGACTTCGCAGCCTTCACCTTGTCGGACTGGCTGAGCGATGCGCTTGCCGCCATTCAGGAGCAGTGCACCGAGCGCCCGATCCTCGTCGGCTCCTCCATGGGCGGCTGGATCGCCCTGCTGGCCGCGCGCCGGCTTCTCGGCACCGCGCTGCAGCCGGCCGGGCTCGTGCTCATCGCTCCTGCCGTCGATTTTTCGGAAGAGCTGATGTGGGCGCAGATGCCCGATGCGATCCGCCGCACGATCCTCGATGAAGGCGTCTGGAATAGACCATCGGAATATTCACCCGATCCGACACCGATCACGCGCGCTCTGATCGAGGACGGGCGCAAGCACCTGATGTTCGGAGGTGAAATCCGGGCCGGCTGCCCCATCCATATCCTGCAGGGCATGCGCGACCCGGACGTGCCATGGCGGCAGGCGCTGAAGCTGGTCGAGCATCTGAGCGGTGATCCCGTCGTGCTGACGCTGATCAAGGACGGCGATCACCGCCTGTCAACGCCCGAGGACATCGCCCGTCTGCAAGCGGCGGTCGCCGGGATGGCGAGCGCCCCTTGAGCTTCAGCGAGGACCTGACCGTCAGTGGACGCTGACCATCTTCAGGTCGTGTTCCCAGGCATTGGCCGTCGCGGCCTCGCGCGAATCCGTGACCAGGATCGGCGCACCATCGGCCGAAAGCAGCGTGAAGAGACGCAAGCCCGGCTCGATCTTCGGGGCCTGCGGGAATATCCGCATCAGCTCGTCCGAAGTCATCGGCTTGACGTAGGCGACCTCGCCCGTACCGAGCGCGGCGAATTCCGCAGGCGTCAGCGGGTTGGTCTGGGTCAAGATTCTATCCTCTTTCATCGCGCCCTCCTTCTGAGCAGTGCGAATAGGGTCTGGATACCAGGCTTCGATTGTCGATCACGACGGAGACAGCCCGCGTATCCTCCCAACTTCATCCTCTAGTCACGGCTCACGATATCGATACGCCGGATGAGCCGTTCCGGTTCCGGCCGAACCAAATCAATGGCTAACAGACCGTTCGACAGATCGGCGCCGAGGACCTGCATGCCATCCGCCAACAAGAAACTGCGCTGAAACTGCCGCGCGGCGATGCCGCGATGCAGGTACTGCCGGCTCTTGTCCTCGCTCTGGCGGCCACGGATCGTCAGCTGGTTTTCCTCCAGCGTGATCTCGAGCTGCTCGCGCGAGAAACCGGCGACGGCCAAAGTGATCCGAAGCCGGTCGGGCTCGTCCTCCGTCCGGGGCAGCCGCTCGATGTTGTAGGGCGGATAACCCTCGCTCGCGCCTTTAGCGACGCGATCGAGCGCACGCTCGATATCGTCGAAGCCGAGCAGGAACGGGTGGGACAGGCTAGGCGCACGCGTCATATTTCAGGCCCCCGAAAGGCGCCTCAGGATCATCGGGGCCCGCCACTGGCAGCACCCCGCGGGCGAAAGGCGAACCCTTTCGCTTGCTCAAGATATGGAGAAGCGGAGGCACCGCTTCAAGAGGATCGGAAGGGTCGGGTTAACGAACGCTTCAGGAGTTCGTATAGTTAAGGATGGTACAGCCACCCCGGCTTGAACGGGGGACCTCTAGATCCACAATCTAGCGCTCTAACCAACTGAGCTATGGCTGCCCGTACCTAGGGCTTTGCGACCGGCCGCCTCGGCGGGGGTCGTCAGCGGCGCGGAACCTAGTGCCGCCGTGCCGCTTTTGCAACCGCGTAATTCAATTCCGGCTCAGGAATTTCGACGCGCCCACAAGCGCGTCGAAAAGTAGCACGTCACTCCTTGCGCAGCGCTGCATTGGCGACGCGCGCCAGCTCCCGCAGATGCTCGGCATAGGATTCGTAGCTGCGACGCACCGCCTTGGCCTGAAGCGCGACCGCCTCGGAGGCACTGGTCGTACGCGCGAGCGTCTCGGCCTCGCCCAGAGTCGCCTTCAACTCGGCGCAGGCATGGTCGAGCATGTGCGACTGCAGGGCGCCGAAGGCGCGCGCCATGGTAAGGGCTTGGCTCATGATGGTCGCGGTCGCGACGGTCGCGACCTCGGGCGGACGCGGCAGCGGCAGCGAATCGAGGGAGACCGGCGCAGGCGTGAAGCTGAACGCCGGCGCGGGCTTGGGCGCCGGTGCGCTCGGGGGCGTGGGCACGCTCTTCGGTTCGGCCTCAACTTTGGGCTCGGGCGCGAGTTTGGGCTCCGGCGCAGCTTGGGGCACGGGCGCGATCTTGACCTCGGGCGCGGCTTTGGTCTCGACCACGACCTTGGCCTCGGGAGCGATCTTGGCCTCGGGAGCGATCTTGGGCTCGGGAGCGATCTTGGGCTCGGGAGCGATCTTGGGCTGAGGAGCCTCGACCTTGGCCGCCGGCGGCGGGGTGACGGGCGCGGCCAGCTTGATTGGTGCGGCCGACTTGGCAGACGCAGCGACGACAGGCTTCGGCGCCTCGACCTTCGGCGCCGTGGCCGCAGGGGCGGGCGTCTTCGGCGCGACAACCTTGGCGACCGGCTTCTCGATGCGAACCTTGCTGGAGGTCGCCTTCTTCACAACCCTGGGGGCGGGGGCCTTCGCGACTGGGGCCGGTGCCGGCTTTTCAGCAGGGGCGGCCTTGGCCGGAGCTGTGGATGCAGCCAGCGCCGCCATCGAGACGGCGGTTACAGGCGCCGCTGCCGCGGGCTTGGCCATGGCGGGCGGGACCGGAGCAGAGGGTTGTGCCGTCGGCGCCGGGCTTTCGACGGGCTTCTCCGCCTTCGCGGCGGTGGACTCGGCTTGCGGCTCGGCGGACGCCGACGACAGCGCTCTCACCGGCGACAGGCTGACCGGAACCTTGGATTTGGTCCTGGTGGGAGCAGGCTTGACCATGGCGGCTCTCCTTCAGCGGCAAACGGCGGAGGCCGGGCTGGGCAGCCCGGCCGCGAATGCGACGACGGCGCCGAAAGGCGCCGCCGGATAGCCCTGTCGTCAGTGGCCCTTGGTGGCCTTGCTGACACTTTCGGCAGCCTTGGACGCAACGTCCTGCGCCACGGTGCCGAGTTCCTTGATCTGGCTCTGGAAGGTCGCGACCTGCGACTTCAGGAAATCGGACTGGTGCTGCATCACCTCGGTCAGATCCCTGGACTTCACGACCTTCTGCGCGAAATCGAAGGCGGCCGCGATGTTGCTCTCGGCGAAGGCGATCGCCTTCATCGTGGCGTCCTGGGTATTGGCACGGGCGCTCTCGGCCGAGCCATGGGCGTTGTCCACAGCCTTCTGAGCGGCGCCGATGAAGCCGTCGAAAGCCTTGCGGGCCTGCTCGACGCTACGCTCCGCGAACTCACGCATTTCAGTGGGGATTTCGTAAGGCAGCTTGCCGTCCATGGTGGCCTCCTGTCGTCCTTAGCCGAACCCTGCCAACATTGTGCAGTGCAGTATCATTGTTGCGCCGCAATGACAATCTCGTGAACGCCCGGCAGCCATATTAACGCTGTTTCCAGGAGAAGCGGGAGAACGAAGTTCGGTTCCTTGGATTCACCCCCCTTTGAGGGCTATTAAGCGTTTGTTAGCTATAATGGGCGCGGATCGGACGAGCAGGAGAGCATGGACGAAACCGGACAGGACTGGGCGCGACGAGGCGCAGCGGCCATTGCGGATGCCGCCCTGACCGGTTTTGCGGCCGGCGGCGCACTGCTGCTCTGGAACGCAGAGACCGGTCGTCCCGGTTTCGCCAATGCCGCGGGCCGCGCCTTGCTCGGCAGCGACGCAATCGACGTACGTTTGCCTGCCCAGGCCCAGCAGCGCCTCGATGCACTGGCCGGGGGGCTCGCGTCAACCTCCGGCATCCGCCTCGAACGGCTACGCCTGACGTCGGGCTTCGCCGCGGTGCCCGTCACCTGCGGCTGCAAGCTGCTGGCTTTGCCGGAAGGCGGGACCGTGCTCGCGGTCGCAGTATCGGCGGCGGAGCTGCGGCGTCTCGGAATCGCGATCCCGCCGGCCGCCGAACCCGCAACGCCTCCGGCCGATTCGCTGCAGGCGCCTGGTCGCGAGCCCGCCACGCCTTCTCCCGCCAAGCCGGCCACGGTTCGCTTCCTCTGGCAGAGCGACAGCGAAGGCCGGCTCACGACGGTGTCGGAGAATATCGCCCTGCTGGCCGGTCCCGAGGCCGCGGCCAAGCTTATCGGCCAGCGCTGGCATGATCTCATCGGCACCAGCATCCTGGATCGCGACGGCGGTCTCGCCGAGCGCTTCGCCGCGTCCGCGACCTGGAGCGGCCATGCCCTGCTCTGGCGCACGAATGTCGCCGAGGACGGCGTGAAGGTCGAGCTGTCGGGTGTGCCGGTCCTCGATGCCCAGCGCGCCCTCGCCGGTTTCCGTGGATTCGGCCTTGCGCGCCTGACCGAGCACGAGCCTTTCCTTGCGCCCGCACCTCCCGCTGCAGAGCCAGAAGCTGAGTCGCCGGTTGAGGATGTAGCCTCGGACGCGCCTGCAACGCCGGCGCTGACGGAAGCATCCGTCGAGGCCCCTTCCCCGCAGGCAAATGAACCGGAGGTTCCGGAGCTTTCGGAAGCCATCGACGCCACAGCACAGGACGAGCCGCAGCCGGTCGAGAATGCGTCTGGCGAGAGCGAATCGGTTCCGCCGGCCGGAGAGAACGAACGCGAGGCCGAAGCCGAAAAGCCTCAGCAGCCGGCCGAGGCCAGGGCCAAGCCGGCGGCGAACAGCGACAACATCGTGCCGCTGCGCAGCGAAACCGGCCGGCTGACCATGCTGCGGCCGGTCCTCGAGCCGTCGAAGCCGAATCTGAGTTCAGCCGAGCGCAACGCCTTCCGCGAGATCGCCAAGGCGCTGGGTGCCCGGCTTGCCGGCGACGAGGGCGAGGCTCCGGGCCCTGCCCTGCCACCGGTCGCGCCACTCCAGGTCAAGGCCGGCGAGGACGGTACCGACACGACGGCGAGGCCGGCGGCGGAGCTCGAGCCTGCAGGCGCGCGGCAGCGCAATTCGCATGCCGACGTGCTCGACAAGCTGCCCATCGCCGTCCTCGTCAACCGGGACGACGAAGCCCTCTACGCCAACCGCACGTTGCTCGACCTGCTCGATTATGCCGACCTGGCGGACCTCAAGGCCGGTGGCCACGTCAGCCGCCTGATCAAGGAGGCGTCACGCGCCGGTGGCGGAGAGATGACGCTGATCGACCGCGTCGGCCATCTGGTCAGCGTCGAGGCGGTGCTCTCCAGCGTGAACTGGCAGGACGAGCCGGCGACGATGATGGCCTTCCGCCATCCCGATGTCGGCGGCGGCGAGGTTCCGGTGATGACGCCGGAAGAGGCGGAGGAACGGGAGCTCGCGGCCGAGTTCGCCGCCGAGGAGGCCGAGAGCGCGGCGCGCGTCGAAGCGCTCAGGCTCGACGCCGATATCCGCGACGCCCGCATCGCCGAGCTCACGGCCATGCTCGACACGGCGACGGACGGCGTCGTCACGGTCGACGATCGCGGCCGCATCCTCGCACTCAACAAGGCGGCCGAGGCGCTTTTCGGCTACGATCAGCGCGAGGTCACGGGCGAGCTGTTCACCCTGCTCTTCGCCAGCGAAAGCCATGCGCCGGCGCTCGACTATCTCGAAGGGCTGAAGGGCGGCGGCGTCGCCTCGGTGCTGAACGACGGGCGCGAGGTCATCGGCCGCGTGCGCCAGGGCGGCCGGATTCCGTTGTTCATGACGATGGGCCAGACCGCCCATGGCGCCGAGCCGCGCTTCTGCGCCGTGCTGCGCGACATCACCGCCTGGAAGAAGACCGAGGGAGAGTTGGTCGACGCGCGCAAGGCGGCCGAGATGGCGAGCGCCCAGAAATCCGACGTACTCGCCAAGATCAGCCATGAGATCCGCACGCCGCTCAATGCCATCATCGGCTTCGCCGAGGTGATGGCGGAGGAGCGCTTCGGACCGATCGCCAACGAACGTTACAAGGAATATCTGCGCGACATCCACCAGTCTGGCGGCTACGTCATCAGCCTGGTCAACGACCTGCTCGACCTCGCCAAGATCGAGGCCGGCAAGCTCGAGCTGGATTTCGTCAGCGTCAACCTGAACGAGATCGCGCTCTCCACCGTGTCGTTGCTCCAGCCGGAGGCGCAGCGCGGGCGCGTTGTGCTGCGCTCGGGCCTTTCGCCGAAGCTGCCGCCGGTCGTCGCCGACGAGCGCTCGATCCGCCAGATCGCAATCAACCTGCTCTCCAACGCGGTGAAGTTCACCGATGCCGGCGGGCAGGTCATCATCTCGACCGCGCTCGGTGACCAGGGTGAGGCCATCCTGCGCGTGCGCGACACCGGCATCGGCATGGACGACGACGAACTGAAGCTCGCGCTGGAGCCGTTCCGGCAGGTACCGACGACGCGCAAGGCCGGAGGCACGGGCCTCGGCCTGCCACTGACCAAGGCGCTGGTCGAGGCGAATCGAGCCGCAATGTCGATCACCAGCGTCAAGAAGGAAGGCACGCTGGTCGAGATCACCTTCCCGCCCCAGCGCGTGCTGGCGAGCTGACCGTCGGCGAAGGCCTTCGCAACACGCTCTGCGACCTCCGGCCGCAGGTTTGTGGACAGCGAGACGAAGTCACGGCTCGGCCATCCGGTTTCTTGGCCGAGCGGCCCGTGATATGGGCTGCGAGTTGCTCCGGCAACCGTGAGATCGGGGGCAGGATCATTATCGCTCGCGTCAGACGGATCGGCGACATATCGCTGAATCAGGCCTTCCTGATCGCGACCGCGCTTATCCTGGCCTGCACCCTCGCCCTCGGCCTCAGCCTTCTCGGCTATTACTATCGCACCCTGCGGGACAGCGAGCAGAGCCTCAAGCGCATCAGCGCGTTCGGGGACGTGCTCTTCGCCGCCAGCCGCATTTCCGCCGAACGCGGCCCGACCAATGCCGCGCTGGGCCTGGAGCGCAGCGAGAACAACCCTGCTCTCAGGCGCCTTTCAGCCTTTCGGCAGGCCAGCGACCAGGCGATCTCCCGCATCGCGTCGGGTCCGACGCTGGGGGCCGCGGTCGACGGCTTGCGTGACCGGCTGGCGAAGGCGCGACGCGAAGTCGATGGCCTGCTGGCTCAGCCGCTCGCCGAGCGCAGCCGGGACGGGATCGAGCAGGCCATCTTCGGGATGTTTGCGGCCTATGACGCGACCCGGCCGGTGATCGACACGGCGATGACCGATCTCCTGGCCAGCGACCCGGCCTTGATCGGCGAGGCGCTGACCGCCCGCATGGCCGGAGAGCTGCGCGACTATGCCGGCCGCCTCGGCTCCTACGTCGTCATCGCCATCGCCCATGGCGAACCGATGTCCGACGTCAACCGCGCCGCCTTCGAGCAGACGCGGGGGCGAGTGCTGCAGATCTGGGACGCGGTGGGAGAGCGGTTGGCGACCCATCAGTCCCCCGCCGTGCGGGGGGCGCAAGCCGCGGCGGCGAGAGAGTTCTTCGGCGCGGGCCTGAAGCTGATCGATGAAACCGATCGCCGCCTGCGCGTTCCGGGTGGCAGCGCCACGCCGGAAAGCTTCACCAATGCGATCGTGCCGAGCTTCACGCCGATCGAAAGATTGCGGGACGCCTTCGTCGACGCGGCTCTCGCCCGGCTCTCGATCGCGCGCACCGAGGCCCGGACGGCGCTCGTCTTCGCCTCCGCCGTCACGGCACTGATCCTGATCATTGTGCTCCTGCTGCTGCTCGCGAGCCGGAGTTTCCTGTTCGAGCCGCTGATGCTGGCCCGCGAGCGCGTCATCGACTTCGCCGAGGGTCGGCTCACGCAGCCGATCGAGCCGCGCGGGCAGAAGCCAGAGATGCGCCATCTCTTCCAGGCGCTCTCCACCCTGCGGAGCCGCCTCGTCGACCGCGAGATGCTCGATGCCGAGCGCAGTCGCCTGACGGCGGAGCTCAAGGTGCAGGCCGATACCGACGGGCTGACCGGCGTGCTCAACCGTGGCGCGCTGGAACGGGCGGTCGTGCAGCTCGCGGAAGCGCAGGAGGCGCCGTCCCCGATCGGGCTGATCCTGCTCGATCTCGACCACTTCAAGGCCGTGAACGACCAGTACGGCCATGCGGCCGGCGATGCGGCGCTGCGCCTATCGGCCAGCCGCCTGCGTGGCCTGCTGCGCGACGAGGACATCGTTGCCCGCTTCGGCGGCGAGGAGTTCGCGGTCGTCGTCCCCAATGCCGGCGAAGCAAGGCTCGCCGAGATCGCCGAGCGGCTGAGACGCGCGATCGAAGGCAAGCCCTTCCCCCTCGATGATGGCCGCGCGATCACGCTGACGGCGAGCCTGGGCGTCGCCCGGATCTCGACGGCGGAGGACGTCTGGCCCGAGCTGCTGAAGGCGGCCGACGGCGCCCTCTACGAGGCGAAGCGGCAGGGCCGCAACCGCGTGGTCACCTCGCAGGCAGCGGGCTGAGGCTTCCCGCTACAGCAGCGTACCGCGCAGAATGAATGCGGCGATGCCGAAATAGATCAGGAGCCCGGTGACATCGACCAGCGTCGCCACCAGAGGGGCCGAGGCGCTGGCGGGGTCGAAGCCCAGCCGTTTCAGCGCGAAGGGCAGCATCGAGCCCATCAGCGAGCCGAAGGTGACGATGCCGACCAGCGTCGCGCCGACGGTCGCCGCGATCAGGGCCCAGTGCGGGCCGTAATCGTAGAGGCCGGCAAGCTGCCAGATCGCGATGCGCGCGATGCCGATCGCACCCAGGATCGAACCGAGCACGAGGCCGGAGGGCAGCTCCCTGAGCGCGACCCGCCACCAGTCCTTCAACGAGAGTTCGCGCAAGGCCAGCGCCCGGATGATCAGCGAGGTCGCCTGCGAACCGGAATTACCGCCCGAGCTCATGATCAGCGGGATGAACAGCGTCAGCACGATCGCCTTCTCCAGCTCACCCTCGTAATGCTGCATGGCGGAAGCGGTCAGCATCTCGCCGAGCAGCAGGATCGAGAGCCAGCCGGCGCGCTTCTTGATCATCGCGAAGAAGCCGATCTCGTTGTAGGGCTCGTCAAGCGCCTCCATGCCGCCGAGCTTCTGCACGTCCTCGGTGGTCTCCTCGATCATCGCGTCGATGACGTCGTCGAAGGTGACGATGCCGATGATCCGCTCCTCCTCGTCGACGACGGGCACGGCGAGAAGATCGTATTTTGTGATGAGCCGGGCGACCTCCTCGCGGTCGATCTCGGGCGTGACGGTGATCGGCTTGTGCGCCGGCACGACCGACTCAGCCGGTGCCGCGGGATCGCCACTGATCAGGCGGCGTAGCGAGACGGCGCGCACCAGCTTGCGCGTCGCGGCGTCGAGCACATAGATCGCGTAGACGGTCTCGCGCGAGCGCTCGACGCGGCGGATATGGTCGAGCGTCTGCTGGACGGACCAGTTGCTCGGCACGCTGACGAACTCGGTCGTCATGATCGAGCCGGCACTGTGCTCGGGATAGGCGAGCAGCTTCTTGAGATCAGAGCGCGTCTGGCGATCGACCCGGCCGCTCAGTCGTTGTCGAATCTCCTCGTCGAATTCCTGGAAGACGTCGGCCGCGCGGTCCGCCGACATGCCCGACAGCAAGGCCGCGGCGCGCGCCTCCGGCAACAGCTCCAGCGCTTCCGCGGCAGCGGTGAACTCCGATTGATCGAGCACCTCGACGGCGCGCTCGAAGGGCAGTTCGTCCAGGATATGGGCGATCGTCGCGCTGTCCTGGTCGTTCAGCGTCTCGACGATGTCGGCGACGTGCTCCTGCGCCAGCGTATCGGCCAGCGTCACGGCAAGGAGATCCGTCTTTTCGGCGGTGTCATTCATGGCTCTTACTCTGCGATCGGGCCGTCATGGCCGGATCGCAGGCGAGCCGGGAACCCGGTTTACGCGCGCGAGACGGCGGCAGACGGCTTCGACTGTCGGCTGGGACTGTCGCTTGGCATCGGGTCAAGGGTTCCTGTGAGCAACCGGCCGCAGGCCGGAAGCACAACGGCAATGCACCCAAGATGAGCCGGCGTCAAACGGTTTCTCGTAAAGGCGCCGCGCATGATCATTCGGATTGCCAAGAGGAATGCCGCGCCTATTCTCGCCCCCGACGGAATCGGCCCGCGCCGGCTTTCGTCGTCCCCTGTCCCCTTTGCCGGAATTCCATCGATGCCCCTGACGATCTATGGCTGCTATCGCTCGCGCGCCTCGCGCGTCATCTGGCTCGCCAACGAGCTCGGCGTGCCGTTCGTCCATGTGCCGGTGATCCAGGCCTATCGCCTGGCCGATCCCAGCGCGCCGGGCGTCCCGCTGCACACGCGCAGCGCCGAATTCCTCGCCGTCAACCCCAACGGCCATATCCCCAGCATCGACGATGACGGCTTCAAGCTGCACGAGTCGCTGGCGATCAACCTGTATCTCGCGCGCAAATATGGCGGGCCGATCAGCCCCCAGAACGCCCAGGAAGAAGGGCTCGCGGTAATGTGGTCGCTCTGGGCCGCGACCGAATGCGAGACACATGCGCTGAACCTGCAGCAGCACCTCGCCGCCTTCCCGCCAGAGAAGCGCAAGCCCGAGGTCGTGGAGGCGGCGCTCGCCGCTCTGGCGGCCCCCTTCGCCGTGCTCGACAGGACGTTGGCCGACGGCAAAGGCTATGTCATGGGCGGCCGCTTCACCGTCGCGGACATCAACGTCGCCGAGGTCATCCGCTACGCCAAGCCGGCAACGCAGCTCTTCGACGCCAACCCGAACGTGAAGGCCTGGCTCGACGCCTGCCACGCACGGCAGGGCTTCAAGGCCATGTGGCAGGCGCGCGACGCCGAAGCCGCCTGAAGACAGGAAACGGGTGGAGCGGGAGCCGGGGCGAGCGTATCGGCCCGGCTCCCGCTTTTCATCCGCAGGCTCGCCATGTCCTCCGCCCCAGCGACCTCCGCCTCGCCTACTTCCGCTCCGACGGCATCGCCGCCGGCCATGGATCTGAGCGACTGGCTGCTGCTCCTGCTGCTCTCCGTGCTGTGGGGCGCCTCCTTCTTCTTCGGCAAGATCGCCGTCTCCAGCTGGCCGCCGCTCGCCGTGGTGCTGGCGCGCGTCGCGATGGCCGCAGCGGCGCTCCTCCTCGTCGTCGGGCTGTCCGGGCTCTCGATGCGCGTCGGCCGGACGATCTGGTTGTCCTTCTTCGGCATGGGGCTCCTCAACAACCTGATCCCGTTCGGGCTGATCTTCTGGGGCCAGACCGAGATCGCGAGCGGGCTCGCTTCGATCATCAACGCCACCACGCCTCTATTCGGCGTCGTCGTCGCCCATCTCTTCGGGCAGAACGAGAAGGCGACCGGGCTCAAGCTCGCGGGCGTCGCGGCCGGCATCATCGGAGTCGCCATCCTGATGGGGCCGGATGCGGTGCACGGCCTCAGCGGCGCGCTGCTGCCGCAGCTCGCCTGCCTTGCGGCCGCCCTCTCCTATGGCTTCGCGGCACTTTACGGCCGCCGGTTCCGCGCCCTGCCGCCGCTGGTCACCGCCGCCGGCCAGGTCAGCGCCACGACTGTGATGGCCCTGCCGCTCGTGCTGTTCTTCCACCCGCCCTGGCTGCTGCCGGCGCCGGGCTTGAAGGTCGTGCTGGCGTTGGTCGGGCTCGCCCTGCTCTCGACCGCGTTGGCCTATGTCATCTTCTTTCGGATCATGCGGCGGGCCGGCGGCACCAATGCCACGCTCGTCACCTTCCTGATTCCGGTCAGCGCCATCCTGCTCGGCTGGGGCTTCCTCGGCGAGGCGCTGCTGCCGCGGCATTTCGCCGGGATGGCGGCGATCGCCACCGGCCTCGCCCTGATCGACGGGCGGATCGCTCGATTGGTGCGATTTGGACGGGATCGCGACGAAAGCTTTATTGCCAAAAAATTATGAATTGCTCTAGGGTCGCGTCGTCAAACATAGGTGCTACGGGGTAAGCCCCACAACAGATGCTGCAGCAAAGCGGCGCGGGGGAGCAGGGGACGACCATGGATGTGCGGCAGCTGCGATGCTTCATCGCGGTAGCGGAAGAGCTGCATTTCGGCCGTGCAGCCGAGCGGCTCGGCGTCGCGCCTCCCGCCCTGTCACGCCAGATCAGCGCCCTCGAGGATGAGCTCGGCGTCAGCCTGCTGACCCGCACCACCCGTCAAGTCGCGATGACCCGCGCCGGGCTGATCATGCTGGAGGAGGCCAAGGCCATCCTCGTCCGGATGGAGCATGCATCGCGTGCGGTGCGCGAAGCCTCGCTGGCCTCGGGCAAGGTGCTGCGCGTCGGCGCGATCGACGCCGCCTCGTCGAGCTTCCTGCCGGAGGCGCTGGTCACCTTCCGCGCCCGCTTCCCCGGCATCGAGATCAAGTTCGTCGAGGCGATGACCGCCGCGCTGATCCAGATGCTGGAATCAGGCAAGCTCGACCTCGTGCTGTCGCGCCCGCCGCGCAAGCCGACGGACTGCGCCTTCGAGGTCCTGAGGGTCGAACGCCCCATCGTCGTGCTGAACGAGGCGAATCCGCTCGCCGCCCGCGAGAACCTGACGATGCTCGATCTCGTCGGCGAGCCTTTCGTGGTGCCCTCCAAGCGCATCCGGCCCTACGCCTACGACCTCGTCATGGCCTATTTCGAGAGCGTGGGCGCCGTGCCCAACGTGGTGATCGAGGCGACGGAAAAGCCGGCCATGATGTCGGCGGTCGCGGCCGGGCTCGGCATGGCGCTGGCGCCGGACTGGGTCTCGCGGCTCTCCTTCCCTGGTGTGACGATGCGGCGCCTGCGCGGCGCGATGCTCGATCCGCCGCCGCCCGGCGCTCTGGTCGGTGTCGCCTGGCGACCCCAGCAGAAGCTGCCCTCGCGTGACGATTTCCTGGCGATCCTGCGCGAGAGCGTGACGCTGCTCGACGATCGCCACGTGCTTCCCTTCCCCCCTTCTACCCCATCGCAGACACGGACCGCGCGCAACGCGGCGTCGACCGGAGGAGCCTGATGAGTTTGAACCGGATAGAGCGGGCGCAGGGCTTGCGCGTGCGATCGACGCAGGACCTGGCCGGCGGATTGTTCATGATCGTGCTGGCCGCAGGCGCCTTCATCTTCTCCTGGGACTTGCCGGCCGGCACGCTGCGCCAACTCGGCCCGGGGATGTTGCCCAAGGCCTTCGCGGTGATCTGTGCCGCGCTCGGCGCGATGCTGGCGCTGGCCTCGCTGCGCTACCATGGCGAGAAGCTCTCGGGCTGGTCCTGGAAGGGCATCTTCTTCGCCCTCGGCGGCGCCCTGCTCTTCGCGCTGACCATCCGCGGCTTCGAGTTCGGGCCGATCCGGGTCCCGGCGCTCGGCCTTTTGGTGTCCGGACCGCTGCTGATCGCCTTTTCCGGCCTCGCGGCCGATGACCGCAAGATCAAGGAACTGCTGATCTTCGCGGTGGGCATGTCCGCCGCCTGCATCCTTCTGTTCAAATATGCGCTGAGCCTGCCGATCCCGCTCGCGCCCTGGCTTCTGGGTATCTGAGCGATGATGGAGACCATTGCCCACCTGTCGCTCGGCTTCGGCGTCGCGCTGACGCTGAAGAACATCGCGCTGTGCTTCGTCGGCTGCCTCGTCGGCACGCTGATCGGCGTCTTGCCCGGCGTCGGCCCGATCGCCACGATCTCGATCCTGTTGCCGATCACCTTCGGGCTCGACCCGACCGGCGCGCTGATCATGCTCGCCGGCATCTATTACGGTGCCCAGTACGGCGGCTCGACCACGGCGATCCTGGTCAACATCCCGGGCGAGGCGACCTCCGTCGTCACCACGCTCGACGGACACCAGATGGCCAAGCAGGGCCGCGCCGGCGTGGCGCTCGGCACCGCGGCCATCGGCTCCTTCTTCGCCGGCTGCGTCGCGACCGTCATCATCGCCGCACTCGGCGCGCCGCTGACCAAGCTCGCGCTGCTGTTCGGGCCAGCTGAATATTTCTCGCTGATGGTGATGGGCCTGTGCTTCGCCGTCGTGCTGGCGCGCGGCTCGATCCTCAAGGCCTTCTGCATGATCATGCTGGGCCTGCTGTTCTCGACCGTTGGCACCGACCTCGAGACGGGGCAGGAGCGGCTGACCTTCGGCATCCCGGCGCTCTCCGACGGCATCGATTTCTCGGTTCTGGCCATGGGTGTGTTCGGCTTTGCCGAGGTGCTGCGGAACCTGGAGGCGCCGGAGGCTCGCGACGTCGTCAAGGGCAAGATCGGCCGGCTGCTGCCAGGCTGGGACGACATCAAGCAGTCGATCGCCCCCGTGCTGCGTGGCACCGCGATCGGCGGCATCCTCGGCATCCTGCCCGGCAACGGCGCGGTGCTCGGCCCCTTCGCCAGCTACACGATGGAGAAGAAGCTCGCCAAGGATCCGTCCCGCTTCGGCAAGGGCGCGATCGAGGGCGTTGCCGGGCCGGAATCTGCCAACAACGCCGGCGCGCAGACCGCCTTCATCCCGCTGCTCACGCTCGGCATCCCGCCGAATGCGGTGATGGCGCTGATGGTCGGCGCGATGACGATCCACGGCATCATCCCCGGCCCGCAGGTGATGACGCGCAACCCGGAGCTGTTCTGGGGCATGATCGCCTCGATGTGGGTCGGCAACCTGATGCTGCTCGTCATCAACCTGCCGCTGGTCGGCATGTGGGTGAAGCTCTTGCAGGTGCCCTACCGCCTGATGTTCCCGGCGATCCTGATCTTCTGCTGCATCGGCATCTACTCCGTGAACAACCAGCCGCTCGACGTCGCCTTCACGGCGCTGTTCGGCCTGTTCGGTTACCTCCTGATCAAGCTCGGTTTTGAACCTGCGCCCATGCTGCTGGGTTTCGTTCTCGGCAAGCTGATGGAGGAGAAGCTACGTCAGGCGCTGATCATCTCGCGCGGCTCTTTCGTGACCTTCGTCGAGCGCCCGATCTCAGCCGGGCTGCTCGTCGTCGCAGTGCTGGTGCTTGCCATCGCGCTGCTGCCCTCGATCGCCAAGAAGCGCGAGGAAGTCTTCACCGAATGACGGGGTCTTCACCGAAGGGCGGGGTTGTCGCTTCAGCGGCGCCCCGCCAGTGTCCCGTCAACAAATCCTAGGGAGGAATACCCATGAAGAAGTCCATTCTGGGCCTCGTCGCTGCTGCGGCGCTGGCCTTCACCGGCGCCGCCCAGGCGCAGAGCTACCCAACCAAGCCGATCACCATGATCGTGCCGTTCGCGGCCGGCGGCCCGACCGACATCATCGCCCGCATCGTCGCCGACCACATGTCGAAGACCCTCGGTCAGCAGATCGTGATCGAAAACGTCGCCGGCGCCGGCGGCACCACCGGCATCGCGCGCGCCGTCACCGCCGCGCCCGACGGCTACACCATCGCGATGGGGCACCTGGGCACCTTCTCGGCGGCGCCCGCCACCTATCCGGGCCTGAAATACGACCCGATCAACGGCATGCAGACGATCGGGCTCGCCGGCGGCACGCCGATCCTGATCGTGGCGCGCAAGAATCTCGAGGCGTCCGACCTCAAGGCGTTCGTCGCCGCCGTCAAGGCCAACCCGGACAAGTTCAACGAGGCGCATGCCGGTCTCGGCTCTGTCTCCTGGACGACCTGCACCCTGCTCAAGGGCATCCTCGGCACGCCGAAGATCAACGCCGTCGCCTATCGTGGCACGGGGCCTGCCCTGAACGACCTCGTCTCCGGCCAGGTCGACTTCATGTGCGACCAGATCGTCTCCGTGGCCGAGCAGGTCCGCGCGAACACCATCAAGGCCTATGCCATCGCCTCGGCGCAGCGCTCGCCGGCTCTGCCCGACGTTCCCACCACCAAGGAAGCCGGCCTGCCCGACTACCAGATCGAGGCCTGGAACGGCATCGCCGGTCCGAAGGGCATGCCGAAGGAGGCCGTGGACAAGCTCGTCGACGCGCTGAACAAGGCGCTCAACGACGAGGGCACCAAGAAGCGCCTGCTCGACCTCGGCACCGTGCTGCCGACCGCCGAGGAGCGGACGCCGGCCGGCTTCGCCGCCCTGATCAAGCGCGACGCCGACAAGCTGACGCCAGCGCTCTCGGCTGCGCCGAAGCAGTAAGAACCGCTCCAGAAGCGAACGAACAAGCGGCGGGCCCTCGGGCCCGCCGTTTTTGTTTTCGGTCTCGCGCAAGCTGCGTTGAACCGGCAAACATCTGTTCGAAAAGCGCTTTCGGGCCCGGATTTCAGACCGTTAACATCTCGTGACCTCGACAAGGGAACTGTCACGCCTCGCTCCCGGTTGTCTCGCCGAAGTCCCCTTCAAGGAGAGACAGTCATGCTGAAGAAGTTCATTCTCGTTGCCGCCCTTGCCGCGACCCCGGCCATTGCTCTCGCCCAGAGCCAGCCTCAGCCGAGTGGTGGTGCCGTGGGCGGCGCGGCCAGCGGCGCCGCGAGCGGTGCCATCGGCGGCGCGATCGTCGGTGGCCCGGTCGGTGCGGCAGTCGGTGGTGTCGGCGGCGCGGTCGTCGGCGCGATCATCGGCGACGCGGCTGAGCCGAAGTTCCGCACCTATGTCGTCGAGCAGCGCGTGCCGTCCTATCGCTACGCGGAGCCGATGGCGGTCGGTACCGTCCTGCCGGAGCAGGGTGTCGTCTATCGCCAGCTGCCGGCCGAGTACGGCTCCTCGCAGTATCGCTACACGGTCGTGAATGACCGCGCGGTCATCGTCGAGCCGCAGACCCGCCGCGTGGTCCAGATCATCGACTGACCCCGTATGAGGCAGGCGCTACCGCAGCGCGGGACCCGCCTGCCTTCTAGCAAGGCCCGCTCCGGCAACGGGGCGGGCCGCTCGATTTCGTGATCGCAGCGATCCGGAACACCACCGGAGCGCCCCCGTTCATCGAGCGGGGCTACCTAATATTGGAGTCAACCACGATGAAGCGGATACTGATCGCCGCAGCCATCGCTGCCATTCCCGCCACCGGCTTTGCACAGAGCGTGGGGCCGATCATCCGTGACCCGGCGGGTGGGGTCACCCGCGATCCCGCCCTCGCCGGCCAGGAATACTATCTCTACGGATCGCCTCCGCTGACGCGGGATCCCGCCGGAGGGACGATGATCAGCGATGAGGCGGCCTTCCGCGACTATGCGATGGCGCAACATATGCGGTCCTATCGCTACAGCGAGCCCGTGGTCGTCGGCACCGTGCTGCCCTCGCGCGGCATCATGTACCGTCAGGTTCCCGCCGAGTACGGCGCCCCCGGCTATCGCTATACGATCATCAACGACCAGCCGGTGCTCGTCGAGCCGCGTACCCGGCGCGTGATCGAAGTGATCGACTGACGACACGGCGAGAGGCCCGGGCCGGAAACGGCGCGGGCCTCTCGCTTTCTCAACGCGTGCCGAACATCCGGTCGCCGGCATCGCCGAGGCCGGGAACGATGTAGCCGTGGTCGTTCAGCTTCTCGTCGATCGCAGCCGTCCAGATGCGGACGTCGGGATGGGCGCCGCGGAGGTGCGCGATCCCTTCCGGCGCCGCCAGCAGACAGACGAAGCGCAGATCCTTCGCCCCGCGCTCCTTGAGGCGTTCCATGGCCGCAACGGCCGAGTTCGCCGTCGCCAGCATCGGGTCCATCACCACGATCATGCGGTCGGCGATATCTGAGGGCGCCTTGAAGTAGTATTCCACCGCCTGCAGCGTATCGGGATCGCGGTAGAGCCCGATATGGGCGACGCGGGCGGCCGGGACGAGCTCCAGCATGCCATCCAGGAAGCCGACGCCGGCGCGCAGGATCGGGGCGAAGACCAGCTTCTTGCCGGCGATGATCGGCTGCATCGACTTCGTGAGCGGCGTCTCGATTTCGATCAGCTCGGTCGGCAGGTCGCGCGTGACCTCATAGCAGAGCAGCATGCCGATCTCGTTGAGGAGCTGGCGGAAGCTCTTGGTCGAGCGGTCCTTCTCACGCATCAGCGTCAGCTTGTGCCGCACCAGCGGGTGATCAACGACGGTGACGCCGTCCTGGCTGGAAGTCATCGATTGCGATCCCCTTATCTTTCTCTTGGGCACCCTGTCCCACCGCGCTGTCATCCCGGACAAGCGGCGAAGCCGCGCCGATCCGGGATCCATCCTAGAGCGCCGAAGCTCTACGATGGATCCCGGGTCTGCGCTTCGCTAGCCCGGGATGACGGCGAGGTTCGCGCGTCGTTCCGGATCAAAATACCGTGCCGTCGCTGACGATGGTCAAGGGCGGTCCGCCATCCACACGCTTTTCACGCGCGATGCGTCGCCCAGCAGCCCAGGTGCCGCCTTCCAGCACCTTGGCGAGCGGCAGCTCCTCGCGCGAGCGGCCGAGCCGCTCGCGGACCAGCTTGCCGACCTCGTCGAGCAGCGCAACCGTCAATGCCCGCCATTCCACCACCAGCGGCGAGGACACCTCATGCGCCCGCTCGCGATCGGCCTCGTCCTTCAGGGCGAGGACACCCGAATCGAGGAAGAGCCCGCCATTGCGATATTCCGGCAGGCCGGTGAGATCGTCGATGCCGATGACGGCGATGCCGGCCCATTGCAGCGGCTCGATCAGCGAATAGGTCAGCCATTGCGAGAGCTTGTGGAAGGGCACGAGCCCTTCGGTCGGCTCGCCGGGAGCGATCTGCGGATGGCGCCAGGTGTCGCCCAGCGGAATGCCGGCGAAGGTCAACCGCGAAGGCCAGATGCCGCCGAAGACGGCCAGCACCTCGCCTAGCATATGCGCGGCCTTGAGCCGCCCCGTCCCGTTTGCCGCCGTCACGAATCGATCGAAGAGCGCACCGGGGCGGGCGAGCCCCTGTCTTTCGAGCTCCTCGCCCAGGCGATTGAGCAGCGCCGCGCGCCCCTCGACGGCAAGCAGCGGATTATCCGGCCCGGCCTGGAAGCCCGCCGCCAGCGCCGCCGCATCGAGGTGTTGCAGCGCGACCGCTTCGGCACGCAGCGGCTCGCGCGGGCGGCCGGAGAACAGGCCCGCTCCGAACATGTCGAGCGACGCGAGCGCGAGGCCCTCGGAACGGCCAATGGCGCTGCCGCTCACCGGGTCGCGATAGCGCCAGTCCGGACCTGCGCCGGCATCGAGCAGCACGCTGACAATCGCCAGGTCATAGGCGGCCCGGCCGCGCGCGGCCGCATCGCGGAAGTGCGCCGAATTGTCGAGCCGCTTCCAGCGATCCTCCCCGCCGACGACGAAGTGCCGCCAGCGCGCATGGAAGGGGATGTCGAGTGTCGGGTAGTTGGCGCGGATGGTCGCGAGCACATAGTCGGCGCAGGCTTCCAGCCGCTCCGGATGGATGCTGAAATGGAGCAGCCTGTCGGCGTGCGCCAGCTCGAGCATCTCCTGCGCTCGGACGCGGACGGCGTCGGGCTTCAGCAGGGCGCGGAACGCCTCGGGGTCCAGTTCGGGCATATTCAGCTCGGAAACGGCAAGGCTCGGACTCAGAACTTATCGAGGTCGCGGCCAACCGTGGCCTTCAGCGCATTGTCGCCGGGCGCGCCCTCGGGCGAATAATAGCCCGCGGCCTTCTTGGCCTCGATCTCGACGGAAGCATCCGGCGGGATCAGCTCGGGCGGAATGGCGACGCGCTCGCCGATCTCGATGCCGCTCTCGACCATGGCGTCATATTTCATGTTCGACATCGACATCAGCCGGTCGATCCGTGTCACGCCGAGCCAATGCAACACATCGGGCATGAGCTGCTGGAAGCGGGCATCCTGCACGCCGGCAACGCATTCGGTGCGCTCGAAATAGGTCGCGGCGGAATCGCCGCCCTCCTGGCGCTTGCGGGCGTTGTAGACGAGGAACTTGGTCACCTCGCCGAGCGCCCTGCCCTCCTTGCGGTTGTAGACGATGAGGCCGACGCCGCCGCTCTGCGCCTCCCGCACGCATTCCTCGATGCCGTGGATGAGATAGGGCCGGCAGGTGCAGATGTCGGAGCCGAAGACGTCGGAGCCGTTGCACTCGTCATGAACGCGGCAGGCCAAGCGCTTCTTCGGGTCGGCGATCGCCGAGACCTCGCCCATGATGTAGGCGGTGATCGAGCCGATCGGCGGCAGGAAGACCTTGAGGTCCGGCCGCGTCACCAGCTCGGGATACATGCCGCCGGTCTGCTCGAATAGCGTGCGGCGCAGCTCGTTCTCGGTCGTGCCGAAACGCTCGGCGATGCCCGGCAGGTGCCAGACCGGATCGACCGCGACCTTGGTGACGCGGATGTCGCCGGAGGCGTGCAGGATCTCCCCGTCCGCGGCGAGGCGATGGGCGCCCATCGCCGCCAGGATTTCCGGCAGGTTGAGGCGGGCCTTGGTGACGGCGATGGTCGGGCGGATGTCGATGCCCTCGCCGATCAGCGTGCGGAAATCATCCGCGACGGTGTGGCCGAAGGGATCGAGCGAGACGATCTTCTTCGGATCGGCCCATTGCGGCTGCGGCAGGATTTCCGCCGTCGGATGGGTATTGGTCAGGTCCGGGCGCTGCGACGGGTTCATCGCGCGGGCCGAGATGGCGAGCGCGCGATAGACCGAATAGGAGCCGCCATGGGCGCCGATGACGTTGCGGTCGGAGGGGTTCGTGGTCGAGGCGATGATCGGCCCGCGTTCCGCCGGCGTCGGCGCCCCCCATCGGATGGGGAAGCGCGCGGCGGCGCTGCCCGGCTCGGGATGGGAAGTGAGCCTGATGTGGCCCGTGCGGTTCGGCGCATTCATGGCGGTCTCGCCCTGAAACAGGAAAGGGCCCCGCGACGGATGTCCGGGGCCCTCTGGACCTCATCAAGTGTGGCCCAAGCGCGATTCGGCGTCAATCGGCTCGTTCGGTCGCGGTTTAGAGGTGCTTTCCGTCATGGCCGGACTTGTCCCGACCATCCACGCCTTCGCTGGGTCGGCGGGTGTCAGAACACCGCGAGGTAGCGCAGCAGGGAGATGATGCCGATCACGATGACGATGATCTGGACGACGTTCTTGATCGCGCCGTCGAGCGGCAGCATCCGCACCAGATACAGCACGAGGCCGATGACAAGGACGGTGATCAGCAGGGAAATCAGGATGCTCATTGAAAAACTCCGTATCGCGGCCGGAGAGTCGGCCCCCCTGGAGCCCGCCGCGACGCATTCGCGGCATGTCGGCCCGCGAACAGAACGTCGCAGGGTGGGAATAGGTTCCGTTACGGGATTTTCCGGCGAAGGAATGGGCGGGTTCTGAGGTGAACTCAGGGAGCCGCAAACGCAGAACCCCTCTCCCGGATGGGAGAGGGGCAGGGGTGAGGGATGGACGGAAAACCAGATAGCGCTGGCGAAAGAGAGCGCGGCAATCATGAGCCTTCTATGCCCGGCGGCGGGCCCTCACCCCTACCCCTCCCACTGATCTCGGGCCTGCCCGAGATCAGCACTCTGAGTGTCGAAGTCGGCAACAGCCGACTTCGATGCGGGAGCGGGGATCCCGCGCTATCCGCGCAAACCTCAACCCGCGATGCGGTCGAAATCAGCGACAGCACGCGTCGCCTGACGCAACTGGTTGAGCAGCTTCAGGCGGTTGGCGCGCTGGGCCGGATCGGGATCGTTCACCGTGACCTTGTCGAAGAAGGCATCGACCGCCGGGCGGAGTTCCGCCAGCGCAGCCATGGCGCCCTCATAGTCTTCCGCTGCGACGGCCGCTTCGGCCTTCGGCGTCGCCTGAGCCAGCGCGACGGCGAGCGCCTTCTCCTCGATCAGCCCGGCATCGGCGATGAGGTGGAGATCGGCGGCGCCGGCGAAGGCGCCCTCCCCGTCCTTCTTCTCCTCGGCCTTGAGGATATTGGCGGCACGCTTGTAGCCCGCGAGCAGGTTCGTGCCGTCCTCGGTGTCGAGGAAACGGCCGAGCGCGGCGACACGGCGGGTGATGAGCAGGAGGTCGTCATTCGACGACGCGCCCTCGCCCAGCACGGCATCAACGAGATCATGCCGCGCGCCCTGGTCGCGGAGCATGACCTTCAAGCGATCGTGGAAGAAGGAGAGAAGGTCCGCATCCTTGGCGACCTGCGTCAGCCTAAGCCGCACCCCATTCTCGACGACAAGCCGGATCACGCCCAGAGCCGCGCGGCGCAGTGCATAGGGGTCTTTGCTGCCGGTCGGCTTCTCGTCGATGGTCCAGAAGCCCACCAGCGTGTCGAGCTTGTCGGCAAGCGCCACGGCCACCGAAACCGGATCAGCCGGCACACGGTCGGAGGGGCCGAGCGGCTTGTAATGCTCCTCCACCGCCGCGGCGACCGAAGCGTCCTCGCCCTGCAGCTCGGCATATTTCCGGCCCATCAGACCTTGCAGTTCAGGGAACTCGCCAACCATTTCGGTCGGCAGGTCGGCCTTGGCGAGCTTGGCGGCGCGTTCCGCCTTCGCCGGGTCGGCCCCGACGATGGGCGCCAGTTCCTTGGCCAGTGCAGCGATCCGCTGCACGCGCTCGCCTTGTGTGCCGAGCTTGGCATGGAAGACGACGCCGAGCTTGTCGAGCTTGGCCATGCGCTGGTCGAGCGGCTTCGCGAGATCGAGGCCGAGCTTCCCGGCGCTATCTCGGAAGGTGTCGAGATCGGGCAGCGAGCCGCGATCAGTCTGCCAGAAATAGGCGGCGTCGGAGAGGCGCGCGCGCACGACACGGCCGTTGCCGGCAGTGATCGCCGTGCCGCCGTCGCTGGCGAGCAGGTTCGAAACCAGGATAAAGCGGTTGGCGAGGTTTCCGGTCGCCGGATCGCGCAGCACGAAGCATTTCTGGTTGGCACGGATGGTGGCGCGGATCGCCTCGCCCGGAATATCGAGGAAGCGCTCCTCGAAGGAGCCCATCAGCACGACCGGCCATTCGACGAGGCCGGCAATCTCCTCCAGCAGCCCCTCATCCTCGACCAGCTCAAGCCCCTGCGCGAGCGCGAGGTCCTTGGCGTCGGCGAGGATGATCTCCTTGCGCCGGTCGGCATCGAGCACGACCTTCGCCTTGTCGAGCGACGCGACATAGTCGTCGAGCCGCTTCACCTTGATCGGGCCCGGCGCATGGAAGCGGTGGCCGTAGGTGGTGTTGCCGGAGACGATGCCGTCGACCTCGAAGGGCACGACTTCGGGCTCCTCCGTCTCGGCGCCGAAGGTGCAGAGGATCGAATGCAGCGGGCGCACCCAGCGCAGGCTCGCGCCCGCAGCGGAGGCCTTGCCCCAGCGCATCGACTTAGGCCAGGGGAAGGCGCGGATCACTGCCGGCACGATCTCGGCGATGGCGAGATGCGTCTCCTGCCCCGGCTTCTCGATGACGGCGACGTAAGAATCGCCCTTCTTCGGATCGCTGACGATGGTCGCCTGGTCGAGCGAAGACAGCCCCGCGGCCTTCAGGAAGCCCTGGACAGCAGCATCCGGCGCGCCGACCCGCGGACCTTTACGCTCCTCGCGCACGTCGCGGCCGCGCACCGGCAGTCCGGCGATATGCAGTGTGAGACGGCGTGGCGTGGCGAAGGCCTTGGCGCCCTCATAGACGAGGCCGCGTTCGACCAGCGCGTCGGTGACGAGCTTCTTCAGGTCGTCGGCCGCCTTGCGCTGCATGCGCGCGGGGATTTCCTCGGAAAAGAGTTCGAGCAGAAGATCGGGCATCACGCAGCTCCCCCGCCGGCGGTCTTCAGCCAGGCCGCACCGCAGGCCTTGGCGAGCTCGCGCACGCGCAGGATGTAGCTCTGCCGCTCGGTGACCGAGATCACGCCGCGGGCATCGAGCAGGTTGAAGATGTGGCTCGCCTTGATGCACTGGTCATAGGCTGGAAGCGACATGAGGTGCTGCGGGCCGTTGGCGCCTTCGGGCGCCTCGCCGGCCGCGAGCAGCGCCTTGCATTCGGCCTCGGCGTCCGAGAAGTGCTGGAACAGCGTGGCCGTGTTGGCGTGCTCGAAATTATGCCGTGAATATTCCTGCTCGGCCTGCAGGAAGACGTCGCCGTAGCTGATGCGGTCCTCGCCATCGAGGCCGTTGAAGTTGAGGTCATAGACGTTCTCGACGCCCTGGACATACATCGCCAGACGCTCGAGCCCGTAGGTCAGCTCGCCGGAGACAGGCGCGCATTCGACGCCGGCGACCTGCTGGAAATAGGTGAACTGGCTCACCTCCATGCCGTCGCACCAGCATTCCCAGCCGAGGCCCCAGGCGCCAAGCGTCGGGCTTTCCCAGTCGTCCTCGACAAAGCGCACGTCATGGAGCGCGAGATCGACGCCGATGGTCTTGAGCGAGTCGAGATAGAGCTGCTGCAGATCCGGCGGAGACGGCTTCAGGATGACCTGGAACTGGTAATAGTGCTGCAGGCGGTTGGGGTTCTCGCCATAGCGACCGTCCTTGGGCCGGCGCGACGGCTGGACATAGGCCGCCTTCCAGGGCTTCGGCCCGAGCGCGCGCAGCGTCGTCGCCGGGTGGAAGGTGCCGGCGCCGACCTCCATGTCGTAGGGCTGCAGCACCACGCAGCCACGTTCGGCCCAGAAGCGCTGCAGCGTGAGCAGCAGCCCCTGGAAGGAGCGTGTCGGGTCCATGGCCGGGGAAGCGGCGGCGGGAAGCGGAGCAAGGGCGGACAAGAGCCGGCGACCTTCCGATCATTGAGGAATGCCGGTGATTAGGGTTCACGCCGGCCAGGGTCAAGCGCGGGCCGGAACCGTGGCCGGACAGATTCCGTTCATATCCGGTCTGATATCGACGAAACAACCGTATGGGTCGGCAATGTTCGGGGCGAGCATTCGAGGCCGGGCCAACGGCGAGCCTACAAGGAGTATGCTTAAGTGACGAACCGTATCGCTGCCGCTGCCTTCGGTGCCGCTGCCCTGCTCGGCGCCGCCATGAGTGGTTCCCCCGCCTCTGCCGCCCCATTCGCCGCAGCCCCCGCGCTGGCCACCGGCGCCGACATCGGCCTCGTGCAGGACGCCCAGTATTACCGCCGTGGGCCTCACTACGGCCGCCCGGTCTATCGCCCGCGCTGCGTCGTGACGCATCGCCGCGTCTGGACCCCGCGCGGCTGGGTCATGCGCCCCGTGCGCGTCTGCCGCTGAGCGCAGCCCAGTCCGGATATGAAGACAGGCTGAACGACACATTCTCGTGCCGTTCAGCCACTAGGGCACAAGCTGAGGCCCAGGGACGATATGTGAGCCATCGGCCAAGCCGGTGGCGCCAGTTACGGAGAATTCGATGTTCAGGACAACGCTACTCGCCGCCGCGGCGGCAGGCGCCCTGGGCGGCGCTGCACTGATGACCGCCCCCGCTTCCGCCGCGCCCGTCACCACCGCTGTGACCCAGACCGCGCAGGCGAGCGAAGGCCTCGTCGAGCAGGCCCAGTATTACGGCCCGCGCCGCTATTACGGGCCTCCCCGCTATTACGGGCCGCGCCGCTACTACGGCCCGCGCTGCTTCTGGTCCGACCGTCGGGTCTGGAACGGCTGGCGCTGGGTGATCCGGCCCGTGCGGGTTTGTCGCTGATCTGAAGACAGGCTGAACGGCGCGCTTGCATGCCGTTCAGCCTCGAAGGCCGAGGCTTTCGATCCAGGGGGGAGTTCGTTCGACGGCACAGGCCGCCGACGCAGTCTCATGGAGGATGTCATGGTCCGGTCGATGCTTCTTTCCGCACTCACGGCTGGAGCGCTGGGTGCCGCTGCCCTGAGTGCTGCTCCTGCGGCTGCGGCCCCGGTCGCAGCCGCGCCGCTGCCCGCAACCACCGTCGACGGCGGCGGACTGCTCCAGCAGGCGTATTACTACGGCCCCCGCCGCTACTACGGGCCGCGTCGCTATTACGGGCCGCGCTATTATGGTCCGCGGCGCTACTATGGCCCGCGTTTCTATGGCCCACCCGCCTATTATGGCCCGCGCCCCTATTACGGGCCGCCCGCCTTCTATGGCCCGCGCCCCTATTGGTGAGCTAGTCCAGAAGGGCGCGGCCGCGATGCACGGCGTCGCTTACGGGCGTCAGTCGACCATCGGGCCCGTTGATCACGAAAGCCGGCAGCAGCTCTGCCGGCTTTCTGCTGTTCGCCACCGCCGTGACGATAACGCGAATCGCAGGCCTGTCGGCGAAGCCGTGGATCGGCCGGATCGTGAGGCCGCCGAAACTTGAACCGAGATCGCCCAGCAGCTCGGGCAGCGCTTCGGCGCGATGGATGATCGCGAGCAGACCGCCAGGCTTGAGCAGGCCCCGTGCCGTCTTGAACCAGGGCGCGAGGCTGCCTTCCGCGACATGGGCCGCCTTGCGATTGGGCGTAGGCGATGCCCGGGTGCCGCCCGGGGGATAGAACGGCGGATTCATCGCGACCGCATCAAAGGAAGCGGGCTTCAGGCCGAGTGCTGAAGCCAGCGCCGTGACATCGGCCGCGACGACGTCGACGCGCTCGGCCATGCCGTTGAGCGCGGCGTTCTGCGCCGCCAGCTCGGCAAGCTCTGGGTCGCGTTCCAGCAGCGTGGCGCGAAGCTCCGGCTGCGCCAGCGCCGCGGCCAGGCCGACCGTCCCGACGCCCGCGCCCATGTCGAGCAACGCGCCCGCGCCGAGCGGTGGCAGCGCGGCGGCGAGCAGGATCGCATCGCTGCCGGCGCGGTGTCCCTTCCTCGGCTGGCGCAGGATGAGCCGCCCGTCCAACAGCCGGTCCTCGACGATCTCGCCGAGTCCCGCAGGAAGCTGCGTCTCACTCATCGCGCAGCTCGGCGCCGTAGCCCGCCTCGATCAAGAGCGCGCGAGCACGACGCTTGTCTGCCTCGCGCACCAGCAGCCGGCGTGGAAAGGCGCCGATCATGCCCTCCAATGCGCTGATATGCTGGTCGGCGATCAGGCAATCGAGGTTGGCCGAAGCCAGCAGGGCCTCGACCGCTCCAAGCAGGATGAGATCGTTGGTGCGCATGAGCTCATGCATCGGCCCATGGATGCCGAAGCGAGCTCCTTCACGCAAGTGGCGCCTGCGGCGGTGCGAGCGGTGATGCGGCGTCACGGCGCTCCGCGGGGGCTGGCGCCCGATGCTGGGATTGTGGCATGGCTCTTCGACGTGCGCCGCTCCGGCGCGCGAGTCTGACCCGGAGTGCGTCCAGTGGGTGTCGTCCTATCCCTTGAGGAACGGGAACCGAGCAAGGCGAGCATCGAGCCGCTCGTCGCGCTGACGCGCGCGGACATGGAGCGCGTCAATGCGATGATCCTGTCGCGGACGGGCTCCGACGTGACGATGATTCCCGAGGTCGCGAACCATCTGATCTCCTCGGGCGGCAAGCGGCTGCGGCCGATGCTGACGCTCGCCATGGCCAATCTCTGCGGCTACCAGGGCGAGGGCCACGTCAAGCTCGCGGCCTCCGTCGAGTTCATGCACACCGCCACGCTGCTGCATGACGACGTCGTCGACCAGAGCGACATGCGCCGCGGCAAGCTCGCCGCCCGCATGCTCTGGGGCAATGAGGCGAGCGTGCTCGTCGGCGACTTCCTGCTCGGCCAGGCTTTCAAGATGATGGTCGAGGTCGGTTCGTTGAGGGCTCTCGATATCCTCTCCACCGCGGCAGCGGTGATCGCCGAGGGTGAGGTCTTCCAGCTTTCGGTGGCCAAGAACACCGAGACGACCGAGGACGAATACCTCGCCGTCATCCGCGGCAAGACGGCCGAGCTCTTCGCCGCCGCCTGCGAGGTCGGGCCCGTGATCGCCAATTCCTCCAGGGCCAATGCCGCCGCCTGCCGCAGCTACGGGCTCAATCTCGGCATCGCCTTCCAGCTCATCGACGACGCGCTCGACTATGGCGGCGTTGCGGCCAAGCTCGGCAAGAACACCGGCGACGATTTCCGCGAGGGCAAGATCACGCTGCCCGTCGTGCTCTCCTTCCGCCGTGGCGACGAGGCGGAGCGCGCCTTCTGGAAGCGCACTTTGCAAGGTGGCGAAATCCGCGACGGCGACCTGGAAGAAGCGCAGGCGATCATGCGCCGCCACAAGGCGCTCGACGACACCATCGCGCGGGCCGAGCACTACGCGAACATGGCCAAGGACGCGCTCGGCCTCTTCCCTGCCTCGCCGATGAAGCAGGCGCTCAACGCGGCAGTCGATTTCTGCGTGGCGCGGGCGCATTGAGGCGACCGCATCATGCTCGGGCTTGACCCGAGCATCTCGGAAACCAGCCTCATCCTGCAGGAGTGCTCGGGTCAAGCCTGAGCATGACGGCGAGCATCAGCCCAGCAGCGTCGGTTTCACCCACCAGCCCGGCCGGGCTCTGGCCAGTGTCTTCGCCGCCTCGGCGCTCGCGGCGCGATCGTCGAACAGCGCGAAGCAGGTCGCGCCGGAACCCGACATGCGGGCGAGCCGGCAGCCGGGCAGCGCCGCCAGCCGCTCCATGACCTCGTCGATCTCGACGGCGACGCGCCGGGCCGGCGCGGCCAGATCATTCCCCGAGCGGATGAGCCGCGGCAGAAAATCCTCTGTCCGAGCGAGACCGTGCTCGCCCTCCCCCCGCGATTCTGCCAGCTTCTGGCCGGGTGTCAGACCCAGCGCACGGAAGACCGCGACCGTCTCCACTGCCACGCCCGGATTGACCAGCACGGCGAAGAGCGGCGGCAGGCGCAAGGTCGGGCCGAGGCGCTCACCAATGCCGGCCATCAGCCGGGCGCGCGAATCGAGGCAGACGGGCACATCGGCACCGACCTGCGCGGCGACGCCGAGCAGCACCGGATCGCCGAGCGCGATACCGTTCAGCCGCGCCAGCAGACGCAAGGCGGCCGCGGCGTCGGCCGAGCCGCCGCCGATCCCTGCCGCCACCGGCAACCGCTTGACGAGATGGAAGCGCCCCAGTCGAAGGCCGGGGCAAGCCTTTTCGAGCGCACGCGCGGCGCGCAACACGAGATTGCCGTCATCGGTCTCGAGGCCCGCCGCCGACGGGCCGGAGATGGAGAGAGCAACCGGCGCCGCGGGCTCGAGCGTCAGCGTGTCCCCGATGCCGGCGAAGGCGACCAGGCTTTCGAGCTCGTGATAGCCATCCGCGCGCCGTCCCAGCACGCGCAGGTCGAGATTGACCTTGGCGCGCGCGCGCGTTGTCAGCGATGGAGCCACGGCCTGTCCCGACTGTCCCGGCGAGGCAGCTGAGGTCAGCCGCCGTCCTTCTTGGCGGTTTCCTCGGTCACGTTGGCCGAGGGCTCCTCCAGCCCGCGCTCGATCTTGCGCAGGATCTTGGACAGGTCTTCCGGCTCCGGCTTGAGGTCGCGGGCGTGGTTCCACTGGAACTTCGCTTCGAGCTGCCGGCCGGTGCGCCAGTAGACGTCACCGAGATGGTCGTTGATGACCGGATCGGACGGGCGCAATTCGGCGGCGCGCTCGATCTCGCGCGAGGCGTCGTCGTAGCGGCCGAGACGGTAATAGGCCCAGCCGAGCGAATCGATGATGTAACCATCGCGGGGCCTCAGCTCGACGGCGCGGCGCAGCATCTCGAGACCCTCGTCGAGCTTGAGATGCTTGTCGACCAGTGAATAGCCGAGATAGTTCAGCACCAGCGCGCGCTCGCGCCCGAGCGGATCGGGCAGCAGCTCCAGCGCCTTGCGCAGATCGGCCTCGGCCTCCGGCCAGCGGTTGATGCGCTCGCGGGCGATGCCACGGAAATAGAACAGATCCCAGTTCGCCCGACCGGGCGAGGAGAGCTTGTCGATCGCCTTGTCATAGGTGGCCGCCGCCTCGGCGAAGAGCTTGCGCGAGCGATAGATGTTGCCGAGCGCCGAGAGCGCGTCGACATCGTCCGGCCGGTCGGCGATGACCTTGTCGAGATGCTTCACCGCATCCTCGGGCTTGCCGAGGTTCTCCAGCGCCAGACCGGCCTGGATCTCGGCATTGGGACGCAGCGGCGAGGACACCGGCATCTTGTCGTAGACCGCGACGGCGTCTTCCGGCTGGCGGGCCCGTTCGAGGATGTCGCCGAGCGTCAGGATCGCGAGGTCGTGGCCCGGATCGAGATAGATCGCCATGCGCAGATAAAGCAGCGCCGCAGCCTCGTCGCCCTGGCGGTTGCCGGCGCTGGCGAGGCCGTAGAGCACCTCGGCCGCGCCCTGCTGGGCGGTCGAGATCTGGCGCGGCGGCGCGTCCTTCTTCGCCACCAGCCCCATGCCCTCGCGGATGATCGGGTGGTTGGGCAGCAGGCGGTCGAAATCGGCATAGGTCGCGGCAGCGGCGTCGAAATCGCCGTTGCGAGCCTGGAAGCGGGCCCAGAGGTCGACGAGGCGCAGCGTCGTCTTCTCGGCATCGAAGGCGGCCTTCAGCCGCTTCTCGGCCTCGGCCTTGCGGCCGGCGGCGTCGAGGATCAGACCGGCGTGGTAATCGCGGAAGAGATTGTAGGAGGGCTCGCCCTTCAGCCGCTCCAGCGTCTCGACGGCACGCTTGGAGTTGCCGGAGCCGAGATAGGACCAGGCCGAGAGCAGCGTCGCGGTGATGTCCGCCGCCCGGCCGCGCCCACCGCGCTGGAGATGGTTGCGCGCCGTCTGGTAACTCTTCTGCTTGATGGCGCGGATGCCGATCACGAGCTGGGCCAGGCCGTTGCTCGGATCCAGCTGGATCAGCCGGTCGGCGGCGCGGAAGGCGTCGGGCATGGACCCATCGGCAAGGAAGGCGACGAAGGCGCGCTCCAGGAGGTCGTTGTTGCCGGGATCCTCCCGCACGGCCTCGCGCAGATAGACCGAGGCCGCGCCGAGATCGCGAGAGGCGCCGGCGACGATGGCGGCGAGATAGTTGCCTTCGAGGCTATCGGCCGGTTCGAGCGAATCGGCGGAGCGGGGAGCCGTTGCTCCCTGGGCAGCCGCAGCCACCGGCACCACCATCAACAACGACAAGGCAGCAGCCGTACCATTGGCACGCAGCTTCTTCAGAAATGTCACGACTGCCATTCTCCCTCGGTCCGCCGCCTCACCGGAGGCGCGCGTTCAGCGGACCGTGATCGCTTTGCGGTAGGCTTCCAAGATGGCGGTTTCCGGGCGAACCGGCAAGCCGGCGACAGCTAGAATGCGGCCGTTTCGTAGCAACGGCGCAACAGTCACCGAAATGCGCCTGACGCTGGTGCGCATTGAGAAAAATCACAGTCATCGCGCCAGCTCAACAGGGTTAAATCCCGCCCGCCTGCAGTTCATGAGGCGATTCTATTAGGGTCATTCCAATGAAGAAGATTGTTCTGAGCATTGCCGCCGTTGCCCTGCTTGCCGGCTTTGCCGCCGGCTGCGCCACCACCGAGGTGAAGGAAGCCCCGAAGGTGGTGCGCAAGGGCTGATCGCCGCTTGCGTAAGACAAAGGGCGCGCCGCGAGGCGCGCCCTTTTTTATTTGGGACAGGCCGCCGACGGCCCAGCTCTTCGATCACATATTCGCGTAGCCCGGGCCGCCGCCACCCTCGGGCGTGGTCCAGGTGATGTTCTGGGCCGGATCCTTGATGTCGCAAGTCTTGCAGTGGACGCAGTTCTGCGCGTTGATCACGAAGCGCGGATTGGTCTTCGCCTGCGCATCGTCATAGACCACCTCGTAGACACCGGCCGGGCAATAGAGCCGCGCCGGCTCGCCATAGAGCGGCAGGTTCTTGGCAATCGGGATCGAGGGGTCCGTCAGCTTCAGATGCGCCGGCTGGTCTTCCTCGTGATTGGTCGAGGAGAGGAAGACCGAGGAGAGCTTGTCGAAGGAGACCTTGCCGTCCGGCTTCGGGTAGACGATCGGCGTGACCTCCGCGAGCGGCTTCAGCGTCGCGAAATCGGGCTTGCCGTGCTTCATCGTGCCGAAGGGCGACCAGCCCATAAGCTGGTTCAGCCACATGTCGATGCCGCCCAGCGCAATACCGACGAAGGTGCCGAACTTCGACCAGAGCGGCTTGACGTTGCGGACGAGCTTCAGGTCCTTGCCGATGGCGCTGTCGCGCCAGCTCGTCTCGATCTCGACGACCTCGTCATGGCTGCGGCCCGCCTGCAGCGCCGGCACCAGCTTCTCCGCCGCGAGCATGCCGGAGAGCACCGCGTTGTGGCTGCCCTTGATGCGCGGCACGTTGACGAAGCCCGCCGCGCAGCCGATCAGCGCGCCGCCCGGGAAGGTCAGCTTCGGAACCGACTGGAAACCGCCCTCGGTGATCGCGCGCGAGCCATAGGCGATGCGCTTGGCCCCCTCGAAAGTGTCGCGGATCAGCGGATGGGTCTTGAAGCGCTGGAACTCGTCGAAGGGCGACAGCGTCGGGTTCTGGTAGTTGAGATGCACGACGAAGCCGACCGAGACCAGATTGTCGTCGAAATGATAGAGGAAGGAACCGCCGCCGGTGCGGTTGTCGAGCGGCCAGCCGAAGGAATGCTGGACGCGGCCCTTGTGGAACTTCTCCGGCTTGACCTGCCAGAGCTCCTTCAAGCCGATGCCGTATTTCTGCGGCTCGCGTCCCTCGTCGAGGCCGAATTTCTTGATCGCGATCTTGGAGAGCGAACCGCGCGCCCCCTCGCCCAGCAGGGTGTAGCGGCCGCGCAGCTCCATGCCGCGCGTGAACCGGTCCGAGACGGTGCCGTCCTTGGCGATGCCCATGTCGCCGGTGGCGATGCCGGCGACCGAGCCGTCCTCGTTGAAGAGCAGTTCCGCGGCGGCGAAGCCCGGATAGATCTCGACACCGAGCGCCTCGGCCCGCGCGGCGAGGAATTTCGCCACGAGGCCGAGCGAACCGACGAAGTTGCCGTGGTTGTTCATCAGCGGCGGCATGCCGAAGTTGGGCAGGCGGATGCCGTTGGGCTCGGTCAGGAAATAGAAGACGTCTTCCGAGACCTCGGTGGTCAGCGGGCGCTCGGGATCCTCGCGCCAGTCCGGCACCAGCCGGTCGAGGCCGATCGGATCGATCACCGCACCCGAGAGGATATGGGCGCCGACCTCGGCGCCCTTCTCGACCACGACGACGGAGATGTTCTCGTCGAGCTGCTTCAGGCGGATCGCTGCTGCGAGGCCGGCAGGGCCGGCGCCGACGATCACGACGTCGTAGTCCATGCTCTCGCGCGGTTCGCTCTGTGCTTCCTTCAGATCCATCCTGCCCTCCGCCAGCATTCCGCGCGCATCGAATAGTTTATATATGAACAATCTTGCAGGCCGGTTCAACGCCCCTGCGCGGACCAGTCTGGAACTCCTCTATCCAAGTGCCGGGTCCATTTTGCAACCGCATCGCCTCGCGAAGCGGCGTCGCAGGGTATAAGGAGAGGAGCCATGAGCCTGTCCGACGCAGCCTTTCCCGACGAACCCTCCGCATACGAGCTGCTGAGCTGGTATGCCGAGATGGGCGTGACGGAAGCGCTCGACGAAACACCGCATAATCATTTCGCCGAGCCCGCCCCGCTCCCGGCCGAGCGCGGTGGTCGACCAGCGCTGCGTCCCCTGCCCGGCCGTGCGCCGGTCGCGGTCCGCCCGATGGCTGCCGCGGCGACGGCGTCGGACGAGGCGACGCTGGGCGCGCAGGCGCTCGCCCGCGAGGCGCGCACGCTGGAGGAGCTGAAGGCGGCGCTCGCGACCTTCGAGGGCTGTGCGCTGAAGGCCACCGCCAAGAACCTCGTCTTCGCCGACGGCAACCCCGAAGGCCGGGTGATGATGGTGGGCGAGGCGCCGGGCGCCGATGAGGACAGGGTCGGCCTACCCTTCGTCGGGCGGTCGGGACAATTGCTTGACCGGATGCTGGCCGCGATCGGCCTGTCCCGGAAGGAGCATGTCTACATCGCGAACCTCCTGCCCTGGCGGCCGCCCGGCAACCGCACGCCGACGCCGCAGGAGGTTGCGATCTGCCTGCCGTTCATCCAGCGCCAGATAGAGCTCGCCGATCCCGACATCCTGGTCTGCGTCGGCGCGCCCTCCGCACAGGGCCTGCTCGGCTTCAAGGGCATCATGGCCTCGCGCGGCCGCTGGGTGGAATACGACACCGGCTCGCGGCGCATCCGCGCCATCGCGACGCTGCATCCGGCCTATCTGTTGCGCCGGCCGCTCGACAAGCGCCTGGCCTGGCGCGACCTGCGCGCACTCAAGGCCGCGCTCGACGGGAAGAATTAGGCAGATCGGATCGAACGCTTCCCGTCATCGCGCGTTCAGCCGTCGGCCTGCAATGACGGCTTGAGTTCGCCGCGTCTCTTGGCGAGATTGCGGAGAGTTTCTTCGGGGACCTTACCATGCAGTGGGAAGATTACCGCCAATCCGAGAACCTCGAGGACAGGCGCGGCAGCGGCGGCGGCTTTGCCGGCATGCCTGGTGGTCGCGGCGGCATCGGCATCGGCACCATGGTCGTGCTCGGCCTGCTCGGCTGGGCGCTGGGCATCGATCCGCGCCTGCTGATCGGCGGGGCGGAGATGATCGGCGGCATCGGCGGGCGCCCGCAGACGCAGGAAACGCGCAAGTCCTCCGGCCCTCCGGCCGACGAGATGGGCCGCTTCGTCTCCGCCGTGCTGGCGCAGAACGAGGACGTCTGGTCGAAGGTGCTGCCGCAGCAGGCCAATACCCGCTACCAGCCGCCGCGCCTCGTGCTGTTCTCCGGCGTCGACCGCTCCGGCTGCGGCGTGGCTCAGTCGGCGATGGGTCCGTTCTATTGCCCGGAGGATCGCAAGGTCTATCTCGACACCTCATTCTTCCAGGAGATGCAGCGCAAGCTCGGCGGCGGCGGCGATTTCGCCTATGCCTATGTCATCGGGCACGAGGTCGGCCACCACATCCAGAACCTGCTCGGCATCCTGCCCAAGGCGAACCAACTGCGCGAGCGGGCCTCGGAACGCGAGAGCAACGCCATCTCGGTCAAGATCGAGCTGCAGGCGGACTGCTTCGCCGGGGTCTGGGCCCATAACGTCAACGCGATGGGCCGCCTCGACCAGGGCGACATCGAGGAGGCGATGAAGACCGCTTCCGCCATCGGCGACGACAAGCTGCAGAAGGCCGCGCAGGGCGTGGTGGTACCCGATTCCTTCACGCATGGCTCGGCTGCGCAGCGCACCCGCTGGTTCAATATCGGCTTCCAGTCAGGCTCGATGCAGAGCTGCAATACCTTCCGGAACCAGGTCTAGGAGCAGCACGGCTGCGCTCGTTTTTCGCAGCGTGTCGTGAACCGATCTCGCCCAGCCCGCGACCAATGGCTGGACACGAGCTTCTGTTTCCTGCTCCGAGACCCTGCCTCGCCCCGTCGGTTCCTGCCGACGGGGCTTTTTCTTGTCCGATCTAGCTTGCCCTGTCCCGCCGCGCCGGCAGGCGCTGCGGCGGACGGGCGAGCCGGCCGGCGAGCACTGCGGACTTCGGCACGACGAGCCCGGCCCTGAGCCGTCTGGCCCCGAAGGAAATCGCGGCGCGCTCGCGCAGCGCCCCGGCCGCGCCGCGCAGCGGGATCAGCGCCGGCCGCTCCGGCGCGACAAGAAGATGGCGCTGCACGGCCTGCGTCCAGTGCGCCTGCGGCACGTCGCCGGCATCCAGCAACAACAGCCATTCGCCCCGCGCCGCGCCGGCGCCCTGCCGCCAGGCGTCGGCGCAGCTTGCGTGCAGATAGCTCGCCCCGGTGGTATCGGCGATGCTCTCTATCCCGGAAGCACCGGCCGCATCGACGATCACGGCGTGCCCGAGGAAGCCTTCCGCTACGGCCGGGATCAGGACGGAGAGCGTCGCGGCGAGCGCGCGCGGGGAATCATCGGCCCGAATGACGGCTGTGAGCATGCGCAAAGTTCTATGGCGCAGCGCAGCATGTCGCAATCCTGTCACTTGTCATTTGTTCTCTTTTTGTTCACTGTAGAACGCAATGGAATGCGCCGATTCCCGGTGCAGGCTCCCGGCTGGACAGTCATGGCACAGGCAAGACCCATCGCAAGGCCATCGCAGGCCCGATCGCTGCGGCGCCAGGAGAGAGAGCCCTCGATCTCGGCGCCCGCTGTCGCGCCGGCCGATCCCATGGCCTATGTCGGCAACCAGATCGATCCCGAGCGGCGGCGCGGCCGCGGCGCCACGATCAATCCGGGCGGGCGCTACGAGGCCGAGGAGCGCGTCGCGGAGGATGATGGCTGGGGCTCGCTGGGCGAGCTGCCGCCCTTCAAGACCGAGATCTCCTACGAGAAGGCGCGCAACATCATCACGCGCAACGACTCGCCCGACATCTCTTTCGACCGCTCGATCAACCCCTATCGCGGCTGCGAGCATGGCTGCGTCTACTGCTTCGCCCGGCCGACCCATGCCTATCTCGGCCTCTCACCGGGGCTCGACTTCGAGAGCAAGCTGACCGCCAAGCCGGACGCCGCCGCGCTGCTGGAGAAGGAGCTTTGCGCGGCCTCCTACCAGCCGCGCACCATCGCTATCGGCACCAACACCGACCCCTACCAGCCGATCGAACGGAAGCTCCGGATCATGCGGCAGGTGCTGGAGGTTCTGGCCAAATTCAACCACCCTGTCGGCATCGTCACCAAATCGGCGCTGGTGCAACGCGACATCGACATCCTGGCGCGGATGGCGGCGAAGGGGCTCGCCAAGGTCGCGCTCTCGGTGACGACGCTCGATGCGAAGACCGCTCGCGGGATGGAACCGCGGGCCGCCTCGCCCGCGAAGCGGCTGGAGACAATCCGCCGGCTGACGGAGGCCGGCATCCCGGTGACGGTGCTGGTCGCTCCGATCATCCCGGCGATCAACGAGCACGAGATCGAGCGTATCCTGGATGCGGCCAAGGCGGCGGGCGCCGAGAGCGCCGGCTATGTGCTGCTGCGCCTGCCGCTCGAGGTGCGCGACATCGTGCAGGACTGGCTGCTGACGCATCATCCCGACAAGCTGCGCCATGTGATGTCGCTGATCCGCTCGACGCGCGGCGGCAAGGATTACGACTCGCAATGGGGCCAGCGCATGGTCGGCTCCGGCCCCTACGCCTGGATGATCGGCCGGCGCTTCGAGATGGCGGCCGAGCGCATCGGCTTCAACGCGACGCGGCGCAAGCTGCGCACCGACCTCTTCGTAAAGCCGGAGAAGGAAAAGGCGCAGCTCAGCCTGTTTTGAGCCGCCCGAAACCACCGCCGTCATTCCGGGCGGAGCGCAGCGAGGACCCGGAATCCATCATAGAGCGCAATACCTTCCGATGGATTCCGGATCGGCACCGCTTCGCGGCTTGCCCGGAATGACGGTGGACAGTGGTGATGGTCTTTCTGGAATGGTGTCGCCGAATGTTCCACAACGCCGCCATGCCCGCCGATTTCAGCCGAGAGACGCTCGCCATCGCCGCCGGCCGCTGGCCGCTGGCCGGCATCGACGAGGTCGGGCGCGGTCCGCTCGCCGGACCGGTGGTGGCTGCGGCTGTGATCCTCGACCCCGCCCGCATCCCGGATGGTCTCGACGATTCGAAGAAGCTCTCCGCCGCGATCCGCGAGGAACTCTTCGCCGAGATCATGGAACGGGCGCTGGCTGTCTCCATCGCCAGCGCCACGGCGGTCGAGATCGACACGGTCAATATCCGGCAGGCGACGCTGCTCACCATGCGCCGGGCGGTGGCAGGACTGCCGCTCAAGCCTCTGCATGCACTGGTCGACGGCAACGACCCGCCGAAGCTCGACTGCGGCTGCGAAGCGATCATTCAAGGCGACGGGGCGGTGGCTTCCATCGCGGCGGCCTCGATCGTCGCCAAGGTGACGCGGGACCGGATGATGGCGCGGCTCTGCCGCCGCTATCCGGCCTATGGCTTTTCCGATCATGTCGGCTACGCCACCCCGCGGCATCGCCGGGCCATCGCCGAGCACGGCCCCTGCCCCGAGCACCGTTACTCCTTCGCACCGGTCAAGGGCGTCTGGTTCCGCTGAGCGCTGCCGCAAGGGCAGTCCGGGTCGTTAACCCGGACTTAGGAATTCCCTTTAAGCGCCAATGACCTGGGCAAAATCTGCAGCCCCAAAACGAGACGCATTTTTTTCACTGCGGAAACCCGGCTTTTACCCTGACCGACCAATATCGCCCTCATTGAAGTTGCGTAACGGTCTTGGCGTCATGGGTATTTCGCGTACCGGGACCGCCAGCGCTCCCGTCCGGATTCAGGTTTCGCGTACCGGACGGCCAGCGTTGGGGGCCCGGATGAAGGCTTCGGTCCTTCCTCTGGAACTGCCGCTCGATCAGGTCCTCGTCGGCGACTGCGTCGCGGCGATGAACGCTCTGCCGCCGGCGAGCGTCGACCTCATCTTCGCGGATCCTCCCTACAATCTCCAGCTCGGCGGCGATCTGCGCCGGCCCGACGACAGTCTCGTCGATGCCGTCGACGACGACTGGGACAGGTTCGCCTCCTTCGCGGACTACGACGCCTTCACCCGAGCCTGGCTCGAAGCCGCGCGCCGCGTGCTGAAGCCGGACGGGGCGCTGTGGGTCATCGGCTCCTATCACAACATCTTCCGGGTCGGCGCGACGCTGCAGGATCTCGGCTTCTGGGTTCTGAACGACATCGTCTGGCGCAAGGCCAACCCGATGCCGAATTTCCGCGGCCGGCGCTTCACCAACGCGCATGAGACGCTGATCTGGGCGGCTCGCGGCGAGAGCGCGAAATACACCTTCCACTACGAGGCGCTGAAGGGCGGCAATGACGACCTGCAGATGCGCTCCGACTGGTATCTGCCGCTCTGCACCGGCGAGGAACGCCTGAAGGACGCCGAGGGCGCCAAGGTGCATCCGACGCAGAAGCCGGAGGCGCTGCTCGCCCGCGTCCTGCTTTCCGCCTCCAATCCCGGCGATGTGGTGCTCGATCCCTTCTTCGGCACCGGCACGACCGGCGCTGTCGCCAAGGCGCTCGGCCGCCGCTTCATCGGCCTCGAGCGCGATCCCGTCTATGCGAAGGCGGCGCGCGAACGCATTGCCGCGGTGACACCGCTGACGCCCGAGGCCTTCGCCGCCGCGCCGTCCAAGCGCAGCGAACCGCGCGTGCCGTTCCTGAGCCTCGTCGAGGCCGGGCTGGTGCGGGCCGGCGAGACGGTCCACGACGAGAAGCGCCGCTACAAGGCGACCGTGCGCGCCGACGGCACGCTGGTGCTAGGCCCCGCCGTCGGCTCGATCCACAAGGTCGGCGCGCTGGCTCAAGGGTTGCCCGCCTGCAATGGCTGGACCTTTTGGCATGTCGAGCGATCCGGTGGACTCACCGTGATCGACGCGCTGCGCGGCGAGATCAGGGCGCAGATGGCGGCGGCCTGAGCGCCTTCAGGCCGGCCTCCACCACCTTCAGCATCACACTCGGCAGCGGCTCCTCGGCGAGCCGGGTCGGGGCCGTGAAGCGCATGCCGGGCGGCGGCTCAGTTGCGGTCGGCACGCTGCCGACCAGCACCGACAGTTCCAGCGGGAAATGGGTGAAGACATGGCGCACCGGCTCGGGCAGCCGGCGCCAGCGCAACGGCAGTGGCGCGTCCTGCGCGGCGCCATCCAGCTCGTAGTCAGCGCGCCATTCGCTCGTAGGCACCTCGGCCATGCCGCCGAGTAGGCCCTTCGCCGGCCGCGTGCGCAGCAGGATCGCGCCGTCTGCCCGCGCCAGCACGAAGGCCGCGCCGTAGCGCGTCACGCCGGCCTTCTTCGGCGTCTTGCGCGGAAAGCTCTCCTGCGTGCCCTCGGCTCGCGCCACGCAGGGTTCGCGCCAGGGGCAGAGGCCGCAGGCGGGGTTGCGCGGCGTGCAGATGGTCGCACCCAGATCCATCAGGGCCTGCGCGAAATCTCCCGGCCGATCCTTCGGCAACAGGGCGAGCACCTTTTCGCGGATCAGCGGACGCGCGCCGGGCACTGCCTCCTCGATCGCGAAGAGGCGGGTCATGACGCGCTCGACATTGCCATCGACGGCCGCGGACGGCCGGTCGAAGGCGATCGCCGCCACAGCGCCGGCCGTATAGGCGCCGATGCCCGGCAAGGCGCGCAAGGCATCCTCCGTATCGGGAAAGCGGCCGTCATGCCGCTCCATCACCGCCTGCGCGCAGGCGTGGAGATTGCGGGCGCGGGAGTAATAGCCGAGCCCGGCCCAGGCCTGCATGACCTCCTCCGAAGGCGCCTCGGCCAGATGCCGCACGCTCGGGAAGCGGGCCATGAAGCGCTCGAAATAGGGCTTCACCGCCGTGACGGTGGTCTGCTGCAGCATGATCTCGGACGCCCAGACCCGATAGGGGTCGGGCCGCTCGCCCGCCTCCGCGCGCCAGGGCAGCGCACGGCGATGGCGGTCGTACCAGGCGAGAAGGTCGGTGGCGGCGGGTGCGGTCATGGTGCCGGTGTAGCGCCTCCGTCCGGCCGGGCAAGCCGGAAGGGCCGGAGCGGCCGAGGTCAGCCGGCTGTTTCCGGCCAGGCGCGCATCGCGTTGCTGGCGACGGCCTCGAGCTCGGCGCGCGTGGCGCCGTCGCGCGCCAGGATCGACATGCCGCTCTGCACCGCCACGAAGAAGCGCGCCAAGCCAGGAATGTCGACCTTCCCGGCCAGCTCGCCTGCTGAGACAGCGCGCGACAAGCGGTCCTCGATCCGGGTCAGCCCCACTCGCCGGGCGACACGCACGCGCTCGCCGAGTTCGGCATGGCCCTCGCTGCCGACCGCGGAAAGGGTGACCATACAGCCCAGCGGACCGTTCGAGCCGCAGGAGCCGGTCAGGGCCGCGGTGGAATCCCTCAAAAATACCATGATGGCCTCGCGCGCCGTCGCAGCGGCGCGGAAATTCCCCCAGACCCGAAACTCGTAGCGCTCGGCATAATGGCGCAGCGCCTCGGCATAGAGCTCTTCCTTGGAGCCGAAGGCCGCATAGAGACTGGGCGAGCCGATGCCCATCGCCTCCGTCAGGTCGGAGATCGAAGTCGCGGCATAGCCCTTGCGCCAGAACAGCTGCGTCGCCTGCTCGAGCGCGGCATCGCGGTCGAATGCGCGCGGGCGGCCACGCGAGCGTGCCGCGATTTGACCTGCCGGGTTGCCCTGGTCCTGTCCACCCGATTTCTGCATCGCTCGATATATAATTCCCTTGACCCGGGAGAGCAACGTTCTTAGTCAATTCTATATCGATCAACACAGAAAGAACCGATCATGCCTGACCTCACCGGAAAGCGCGCCCTCGTCACCGGGGCGTCCCGTGGCATCGGCGCCGCCATCGCGCTGGCGCTGGCCGAGAAGGGCGCGGATGTCGCCATCACCTATGAGCGCTCGGCCGACCGTGCCGCGGAGGTGGTGCGCGCCATCGAGGCCAAGGGCCGGCGCGGCTTCGCAATTCAGGCCGATAGCGCCGATGCCGCAGCGGTCAAGCGCTCGGTCGACGAGGCAGCCCACAGCCTCGGCGGGCTCGAGATCCTGGTGAACAATGCCGGCATCGCTCGCGGCGGCCCGGTCGCGGAGGCCAGCCTCGCCGATATCGACGCGCTGCTCGCCGTCAACATCCGCGCGGTCATCCTGGCCTCGCAGGCCGCGATCCCGCATCTGCCGGAAGGCGGGCGCATCGTCTCGATCGGCTCCAACCTCGCCGATCGCGTGGCCTTTGGCGGCGTCACCATCTATTCGATGACCAAGTCCGCGCTGCTCTCCTTCACGCGGGGGCTGGCCCGCGAACTCGGGCCGCGCGGCATCACCGTCAATCTCGTCCATCCGGGCTCGACCGACACCGACATGAATCCCGCCAATGGCGAGACGGCCGATTTCCAGCGTGGCATGAGCGCGCTCGGTCATTTCGGCAAGCCGGAGGATGTCGCGGCGGCCGTCGCCTTCCTCGCCAGCCCTGCGGCGCGGCAGATCACGGGAACGGGCATCACCGTCGATGGCGGAGCGAACGCCTAGAGCCCGCTGATTTTCTGCGGAACTACGGCGTCATCCCGGGCTTGCCCCCCGGATCGGCGCGGCTTCGCCGCTTGTCCAGGATGGCGCCGCGGTTCCGTGCGTAGTCAGGGGGCGCTGACCTCAGCCCGAGGCAGCCACGAACCCTCTCGATCGCCTTGCCCGCGCCGCGGCAAGGCGACACAATGCGGCATGGCCGCCAAACCTCTCGCAGAGCTGATCGACGATTGCATCGCGCCCGCGCTCGCCGCGCAGGGCTTCGCGGGACGCGCCATCGTCTCGCTCTGGCCGGAGATCGTCGGCGAGCGGCTGGGCGCCCGCTCGCGCCCGCTCAAGATCGACTGGCCGCGCCGCAGGCCGGCGCCCGGCGAAGCCTCGGAGCCGGCGACGCTGGTCGTGCGCGTCGAGAGCGCCTTCGCGCTGGAGATGCAGCAGCTGGGTCCGCTCGTGGTCGAGCGGGTCAACACCCATCTCGGCTGGCGCGCCGTCGGCAAGCTCGTGCTTAAGCAGGGGCCAGTCGCCGCGCCTGCCCCGCCGAAGCCTGCGCCGGTGCTCGATGCAGCCTCCGTTGCCCGCGTCGAGCAGCAGGTCGCCCCGATCGCCGACGAGGGCCTGCGGGATGCGCTGGCACGGCTCGGGCGGGCTGTGGCGCTCGAAACCAGGAAACGCGGCCACGACACGGCTTCGTGAGCAGCGGTGCATGCGGGCGGATGCGCTCTTGCCACAATCGCGCGGGCCTCTATAGCTCGCTCCGATTTCGACCCTCCGAGGATCTCTTACGATGACGAACAGGCGACAGCTCCTGACCGGCGCAGCCGGGATCGCCGCCGCCGCGCTCGCCGGCACGACCGCCGTGCGGGCCCAGAGCGCCCTTCCCGCCGCCGGCCCGCTCGGAGATGTCTGGCTCGGCTCGCCCGACGCCAAGGTCACGATCATCGAATACGCCTCGATGACCTGCAGCCACTGCGCCCATTTCCACACCGAGACCTGGCCGGAGCTGAAGAAGAGGTTCATCGACACCGGCAAGGTGCGCTTCACGCTGCGGGAATTCCCGCTCGATCCGCTGGCGACGGCCGGCTTCATGCTCGCCCGCTGCAACGGCAACGACAAGTTCTTCCCGATGGTCGACCTGCTGTTCACGCAGCAGCGCAACTGGGCTTTCGTCGACAAGCCGGTCGATGCGCTTTCGGCCCTGGTGAAACAAGCCGGTTTCACACAGGAATCCTTTGAAGCCTGCTTGAAAAGGCAGGATATCTATGACGCCGTTACGCTGGTGAAGGACGGCGGGGCCAAGGCTGGCGTGAACTCGACGCCGACCTTTTTCATCAACGGGCAGAAGCGTAACGGTGCGCTCTCGATCGAGGAGTTCGACAAGATCCTGCAGCCGCTCCTCGCTGGCTGAGCGGACTGTTGCCTCGCGCCTGAAACACGACGTCATTCCGGGTGACGCAAAGCCGCGCCGATCCGGAATGACGGGCGCGGATGTTGCAGGGGCGCGCCGATGCATCTGACGCGCCTCAAGCTCACCGGCTTCAAGACCTTCGTCGAGCCGACCGAATTCCAGATCCAGCCGGGGCTGACCGGTATCGTCGGGCCAAATGGCTGCGGCAAATCCAATCTCGTCGAAGCGCTGCGCTGGGTGATGGGCGAAAGCTCGTTCAAGAACATGCGCGGCTCGGGGATGGACGACGTCATCTTCGGCGGCTCGAACGAGCGCCCGGCCCGCAACATGGCCGAAGTCTCGCTCACCCTCGACAACAGCGACCGCAAGGCGCCCGCCGCCTTCAACGAGGCCGAGGTGCTGGAGGTGACGCGCCGGATCGAGCGCGAGGAGGGCTCGACCTACCGCATCAACGGCAAGGAGGTGCGCGCCAAGGACGTGCAGCTTCTCTTCGCCGATGCCGCCACCGGGGCGCGCTCGCCGGCCATGGTCCGGCAGGGGCAGATCAGCGAGATCATCTCGGCCAAGCCGCAGTCGCGGCGGCGCATCCTGGAGGATGCCGCCGGCATCGCAGGCCTCCACAGCCGCCGTCATGAGGCGGAGCTCAGGCTCAGGGGCGCCGAGGAGAACCTGACGCGGCTCGAAGACGTGCTCGGCGAGATCGACGAGCAGATCGAGGGGCTGCAGCGGCAGGCGCGGCAGGCCGGGCGCTATCGCAGCCTCGCGGCCGACATCCGCCGGGCCGAAGCGGCACTGGCGCTCATCGCCCTCCACGACGCCCGCGCGCAGGAGGCGCAAGCCGCGCGCGTGCTCGAGGATGCGGCCCGCGACGTCACCGACCAGACTGGTATCCAGGCCGAGGCCGCCCGCAAGCAGGCCGTTGCCGCCCATGGGATGCCGGCGCTGCGTGAGGGCGAGGCCGCTGCCGCAGCGACGCTGGTTCGGCTGAAACGCGGCCTCGATGAGCTCGAAGCGGCGAATCGACGGGCCCGCCAGCGCGCCGAGGAGCTGGGCCGGCGCCTTGACGAATTGCGGGGCGATCTGGCGCGGCAGGAGACTGTCGGGAAGGACGCCGCCGACAGCCTGGCGAAGCTGGCGGAGGAGGATACGGGCCTCGCCCGCGAAGCCGACGGCGCCGGAGCCGGGGCGGAAGCAGCAGCCGCCGCGCAGCAGCAGGCAGAAGCGGCGCTTGCAGCGGCCGAGGCCGAGCATGCCGCCGCGCAGGCCGCGCTCTCGGAACTGGCGGCAAGACGCGGCGCGCTCGAACGCGCGCTGAAGGAAGCCCGCGAGCGCGAAAGCCGGGCCACGGTCGAAAGCGAGAAGCTCAACCGCGATCTCGCCGCTCTTGACGCATCCGATGCCGAAGTCGAGCGCGCCCGGCTGCGTGAGGCGCTGAGCGCTGCCGAGAAGGCGGCGAGGCAGGCCGAAACCGAGCTTGGCGCCGCCCGCTCGACTGTCACGGCCGCTCGCGAGCGCGAGGCCGCGCAACGCGGACCTCTGGCGGAAGCCGACCGGCGGGCACAGCGGCTCGACACCGAGATCGGCACGCTGCGCAAGATGCTCGCGCCTGCCGCCGGCGACCGCTGGCCGGCGGTGCTTGAAGCCGTCAGCGTCGCCAAGGGCTATGAAGTCGCGCTCGGAGCGGCGCTCGGGGATGATCTCGACGCCTCCACCGACACCGCGGCGCCGGCACATTGGGCCGATGCCGGGGCCGGGGTCGGCGATCCGGCCCTGCCCGGCGAAGCAACGCCCCTGCTCGACCATGTCCAGGCGCCGGCCGCGCTGCGGCGCCGCCTCGGGCAGATCGGCGTCGTGGCGCGCGCCGACGGCGCTGCCCTGCGCAAGCGGCTGAGCCAAGGCCAGGTCCTGGTGTCCCGTGAGGGTGACGTCTGGCGCTGGGACGGCTTCACCAGCGCGGCCGATGCCCCCTCCCCCGCCGCAAGGCGCCTTGCGGAGAAGAATCGGCTCGTCGATCTGGAGCGTGAGGCCGTGGCTGCGCGCGAAGCGGCCGATGCCGCCCGCAAGGCGCTTGACGCTATCGCCGCCGAGGCCCGGCTGGCCGCGCAGGCGGAGACCGCTGCGATCGAAGCGGCACGGCAGGCGCGGCGCACGGTCGACCAGAGTCGCGAGCAACTGGCTGCAGCCGAACGCAAGGCCGCCGACACACTGGTGAAACGCTCGACGCTGGCTGAGGCGATCAAGCGGCTCGGCCAGTCCATCGCCGAAGCAGCGGCGCAGGCCTCGGCGCATCAAGAAGGCCTCGCGGCGCTCGGCCAGCCGGCCGAGCTGGAGAACGTCCTGCTGAAGGCGCGCGTTCTGCTGGGCGAATGCCGAACCGCCGCCTCCGATGCGCGGGCGCATGTCCAGACGCTGGCGCGGGAGGCCGAGATGCGGGCCCGCCGCCGCGCGGCCATCGCCGCCGACATCGGCGCCTGGAAGGAGCGCGCGGCGGCGAGCCTCCAGACCGCGGAAGAGACGCGGCGCCGAATCGAGGCGGCGGGCGCCGAGCAGAAATCCCTGCTCGAAGCGCCCGACACCTTCCTGACCGAACGGCGCCGGCTCGTCGCCGAGGTCGAGCAGGCGGAGAGCGCCCGCCGCGAGGCCGCCGACAAGCTCGCGCTCGGTGAGGCGGCGCTGGCGGAGGCCGACCGGCAGGCGCGGCTGGCGCTGGAAGGGCTGTCCGGCGCGCGCGAGCGCCGCGCCTCGGCCGAAGCGCGGCTGGAAGCGGCGCGTCAGCGCGTCGCCGACGTCACGCGCGAGATTTCGGATCGGCTGGAAACGGGAATCGAGGGCGTGCTGGGCCTGGCGGGTCTCAAGCCCGGCGACACCTTGCCGGAGCCCGACGCGGTGGAACGGCGGCTGATCAATCTCAAGGGCGAGCGCGAGCGGCTCGGTGCCGTCAATCTGCGCGCCGAGGACGAGCTCACCGAGACGAAGGCGCGGCGCGAGGGGCTATCGAGCGAGCGTGACGATTTGACCGAGGCGATCCGGCGACTGCGCCAGGCGATCGGCGCCCTCAACCGCGAGGGGCGCGAGCGCTTGCTGGCCGCATTCGAGATCGTCAACGGGCATTTCCAGCGACTGTTCGGCGTGCTCTTCGGCGGCGGCGAGGCCGAGCTCAAGCTGGTGGATTCGGAAGATCCTCTCGATGCCGGGCTCGAGATCTTCGCGCGCCCGCCCGGCAAGAAGCCGCAGGTGATGACGCTGCTATCCGGCGGTGAGCAGGCGCTGACGGCGACAGCGCTGATCTTCGCGGTGTTCCTGACGAACCCCTCGCCGATCTGCGTGCTCGACGAGGTCGACGCCCCGCTCGACGACGCTAATGTCGAGCGCTACTGCGACCTGCTCGTGGAAATGGCGCGGAACACTGAGACGCGCTTCGTCCTGATCACCCACAATCCGATCACCATGGCGCGGATGGAGCGGCTCTTCGGCGTCACCATGGTCGAGCGCGGCGTCAGCCAGATGGTCTCGGTCGATCTCGCTACCGCCGAGCGCATCCGCGAGGCGGGCTAAGGCCGCTCTTCCCGGCTGAAAAAATGCCACAATCGGCCCTGCATTGCGGCAAGAATGTCGCACTTAGCCTGAATTTCTAAATATTCCAATGTGTTAGGCGTTATCTACATGCCTTGACAGGGCGGGGGGCTGTCAATAAAGGAGGCCGTGCTGACGACGGCTCGATGCGCGGGTTTGGACGGGGTTATAGTGGTTTTTCGCTGGATCGCGGCGCAATCGCGATCGTAACGGAGCCCAACGACCAATGTCCGATCCCGACCCAAACGCCTCAGACTCGGAGTTGCGCGCAAGACTGGGTTCGCTGAAGTCCGCCATTCGGCAGGCTGAGGTGAACGAAAAGCCGGGCGCGGGCCCGGCTGGAGAGGACAAGGCGCTCGCGGGCGCGATGTCTTCAGGCTTTCGCGCCGCGACGGATCTCGCAGGCGGTGTCATCGCGGGTGCCCTGATCGGGTATCTCGGAGACCGGTGGCTGGGAACGTCCCCGTTCCTGCTGATCGCCTTCCTGGTGATCGGGACCATCGCGGGCCTCAGATCCGTCTATCGGCTCGGTTCGCGTCCGACCTCAGGGTCGGGCGGCGGTCCGAAAGCGAATTGATCGAGGGGCGGCCTCCGGGCCGCGCGATAGGGAACGAAACCATGGCGGCCGGCGGCGGAATCGATCCGATCCACCAATTCCACATCAATCCGATCGTGGAACTGAAGCCGTTCGGGCTCGACCTCTCCTTCACCAACACCTCGCTGTGGATGGTGATCGTGCTCGCTGTCGTCTCGGCGATCATGGTCTATGGCTCGAGCCAGCGCGCGGTCGTCCCGGGCCGCCTGCAGTCGCTCGCCGAGATGGCCTATGAATTCGTCGCCTCGACCATGACGGGCGTGATGGGCAAGGAGGGGCTGAAGTTCTTCCCCTTCGTGTTCTCGCTGTTCATGTTCGTGCTGGCGAGCAACCTGCTCGGCCTGATTCCCGGCTCCTTCACCGTTACCAGCCAGATCATCGTCACCGCCGCCCTTGCGCTGCTCGTCATCAGCATCGTGCTGATCTACGGCGTCGTGAAGCATGGCACCCATTTCTTCGGCCTGTTCGTGCCGTCGGGCGTGCCCGGCTGGCTGCTGCCCTTCATGGTGCTGATCGAGGTCGTCTCCTTCCTGTCCCGTCCGGTCTCGCTCAGCCTGCGTCTGTTCGGCAACATGCTCGCCGGCCATATCGCGCTCAAGGTCTTCGGCGGCTTCGTCGTCGTGCTTCTGGGCTCGGGCGCAGCCCTGAACTACGCCATTGCGCCGCTGCCGCTCCTGCTGGCAGTCGCGCTCACGGCGCTCGAGGTTCTCGTCGCCGCCCTGCAGGCCTATGTCTTCGCGATCCTGACCTGCGTCTATCTCAACGACGCGCTGCACCCCGGCCACTGAGCCCCAGCCGCGCTCGCGAGAGTTCAACCCGCCCTTTAGCCTTCCACACTGGAGAAAGACCATGGATCCTGTTGCAGCCAAGTTCATCGGCGCTGGCCTCGCCTCGCTCGGCATGGGCCTCGCCGCCATCGGCGTCGGCACCATTTTCGGCAACTTCCTCTCGGGCGCCCTGCGCAACCCGTCGGCCGCCGACGGCCAGTTCCCGCGCGCCTTCATCGGTGCGGCGCTCGCCGAAGGTCTGGGCATCTTCGCGTTCGTCGTGGCGCTCGTTCTGCTTTTCGTGGTCTGACGCCTTACGTCGACCGCATTCTCGTCGCGCGCTTCGGCCATAGTGGGTCGGCGCGCGACGGTTTCCTATCTTAAGCGCTGAAAGGCACCCCATGCCGGTTCGATTCTCAGGGTTCGTCGGACAAAGGTGGCCGGTGGCTGTCGCTTCGTTCGCCACTCTGCTGGCGGGTGCGGCGCAGGCTGCCCAAGAGGCCCATGGCCTGAGCGGCGAGAAGATGGCTTTTCCGCCCTTCGACCCGGCCCATTTCGCCAGCAACCTGTTCTGGCTCGCGATCTCCTTCGGGGCGCTCTACTGGCTGATGTCCAAGATCGCGCTGCCGCGACTGGGCTCCATCCTGGAAGAGCGTGCGGAAACGATCGGCCGCGACCTCGACCAGGCCGCGGAAATGCAGGCCAAGGCCGAGGACATGGCGCAGGCCTATGAGAAGTCCGTCGCCGAGGCTCGCAAGAACGCTCAGGGCATCGCCCAGACGGCGCGCGAGACCGGCGCCAAGGCCAGCGAGGCCCAGCGCCACACCACCGAGGCGGAGCTTGCCGCCAAGCTTGCCAAGGCCGAGGCGACCATCGCCAAGACCAAGGACAAGGCGATGAGCAATGTCCGCGACCTCGGCAGCGACATCGCGGTCGCCATCGTTACCAAGCTGACCGGCCAGGCGCCGAGCGCCACCGAGGCGACGGAAGCCGTCGACCAGGTTCTGGCGCAGGGCTGAGGGAGAATCTGATGGATACTTTCTGGGTCGGCGTCGCGCTCGTCATCTTCCTCGCCATCCTGGCCAAGTTCGGCGTGCCGGGCTTGATCGTGAAGGCGCTCGACGCCCGCGGCGAAAAGGTCGCGCAGTCGCTGGCGGAAGCCCGCCGTCTGCGTCAGGAGGCCGAGAAGCTGCTCGCCGAGTACGATGCCAAGCGCAAGGCCGCCGAGGCCGAAGCCGCCGAGATCGTCTCTGCCGCCAAGGACGAGGCCAAGCGCCTCGCTGCGGAGGCCGAGGCCAAGCTCGCCGATTTCGTCACCCGCCGCACCAAGGCGGCCGAGGACAAGATCGCCCAGGCCGAGAGCCAGGCCGAGGCCGAGGTTCGCGCTGCGGCTGCGGAAGCTGCCACCAAGGCTGCCGAGACCATCCTGCGTGGTCAGATGGCCGGCAAGGCGGGCGAAGCCGCCTTCGCCGCCGGGCTGAACGAGGTCAAGGCCAAGCTCAACTGAGCCTAAGCTGATCGCCAAAGTCTAACGCCGCGCCCTTCGGGGCGCGGCGTTTTTCGTTTTGGCCGGACGGCTCTGAGCCCCGACCTCGGTCGCGAGGAAACCGGCGTCGACTTAGGGCGTGGTGAACCCCTCTCCCGGAT
>UCLR01000017.1:0-29750 GCA_900473415.1 Hyphomicrobiales bacterium | reverse complement strand
ATCCGGGAGAGGGGTTCACCGCGCATGCCTCGTTCGGATTCGCCCGCTGACGCAGTCTTCCGCCCGAGAATGACAGCGGGAGGTTTGGCCGGCTTCAATTGCTCGCGGTCGCCGCCGGGCTCGGGACATGACCCGGAGCCGCAGCGACCGGCGCCACAGCCGGGCGCGTCGGCGGTAGTGCGGCGGCCTTCGGCTTCGGCTTACGGGCCTGGATCGTCGAGGTGACGATGCCCTGCGGCGTGTCCAGCCCGTAGATGTCGTCGCGGAACTGGACCTGCCCGTCCGCGCCCTGCCAGCCCGTCAGATAGACCCAGGCGACCGGTACCGGCTTCTTCAGCGGGATGTTCTTACGCTCGCCCTTCGCGATCTCGTCCTCGATCGAGGCCAGTGTCCATTCCGAGCCTTCGAGCAGCCAGGCTCCGAGCTCTCGCACGCCCTCGACGCGGGCGCAGCCCGAGGAGTTGAAGCGGACATCGTTGCGGAACAGCGTCTTCTTCGGCGTGTCGTGCAGATAGACCGCCTCGCTGTTGGGCATGTCGATCTTGAGCTGGCCGAGCGAGTTGGTCGGCCCCGGCTCCTGCCGCACGGTGAAATAGGGCGAGTTCAGCTTGGCCCAGTCGACGCTCTTCGGGTCGATTTCCTTGTTCTCGGCCCCCAGCAGCTTCATGTTCGACTTGGCGACGAAGCTCGCATCCTTGCGCATATGCGGGATGATGTCGGCCTTCACGATCGAGGTCGGCACCGTCCAGTAGGGGTTGAGGTTGACCGAGGTGATGTTGGCCTGGATCACCGGCGAGGGACGGTCCGGCCGGCCAACGACGGCGAGATGGCGCTGCGCGACCGCACCGCTCTCCACCGCCTCGACGCTGGCGCCGGGGATGTTCACCACGACATAGCGGCTGGCGAAGTTGAAGCCATTGCCCTTGAGGCGCTCGAGCGTCGCCGTGATCTGGTTGAGCCGTACCTCGACCGGGACATTCATCGCCTTGAGCGTGAGCCGCCCGACCGTGCCCAGATCCGACAGGCCGTGGCGGCGCTGGAAGCGCTTCACTGCCTCGGTCACCGCGGCATCATAGACGTCGCCAGCGAGAGCATCAGGCGCAAGGTCGCCGCTGGCGAGCAGGCGCTGCTTCAGGGCGACGACGTCGGGCCCCTGCGAATCGGGCTTCAGCGCCGCGGCGCCGGCGGGCACCTTCGGCCAGCCGCCACGGCTCGCGACATCCTCATGTGCGATCAGCGCCTCGAGCGTGCGGTCATAGGTGTTGGGGCCGTAGCTCGGTTCGTTCGCGCGCGAAATCGCCGTGGAGGCCAGAAACATGGCGGCGGTCGCGGCGAGGATGGCGGGACGCACGAACATAAAAACCCCCGGGCCGCAGACAGCGGCACGGGGGCATCATTCCCCGACATGGTCAAGGAAAGCTTAAGAAGCGGCGGGGCGCTTTCACCATGCTGACGAATATCGTCAGCATGGGCAGGAACCACTATTCCGCCGCCTTGGCCGGAGCCGGCTTCTCCCACTTCAGCACGGGCTGGCGGGCGGCGCGGGTCTCGTCGAGGCGGCGGATCGGGGCGTGATGCGGGGCGCTGGTGAAGCGCTCCTTGTCGTTGCCCTTGGCGGCCATGGCGAGGTCGCGCAGCGTCGCGATGAAGAGGTCGAGCGCAGCCTTGGATTCGGACTCGGTCGGCTCGATCAGCATGGCGCCGTGGACGACGAGCGGGAAATAGACCGTCATCGGGTGATAGCCCTCGTCGATCATCGCCTTGGCGAAATCGAGCGTCGCGACACCCGAGCCCTTCAGCCATTCGTCGTCGAACAGCACCTCGTGCATGGACGGGTGGTCCGGGAAGGGCAGCGACATCAGGTCGGCGAGGCCGGCCCGGATGTAGTTGGCGTTCAGCACCGCATCCTCGGAGGCCTGCTTCATGCCGTCCGCGCCGTGGCTCAGCATGTAGGCCAGCGCGCGGACATACATGCCCATCTGGCCATGGAAGGCGGTCATGCGGCCGAAGGGCTGGTTGCCCGCCGGCGCTTCACCGCGCGACTCGATCAGATGCGGCTTGCCGTTCTCGACATGGACGAAAGGAACGGGAGCGAAGGGCGCCAGACGCTCCGAGAGCACGACCGGCCCGGCACCCGGACCGCCGCCGCCATGAGGCGTCGAGAAGGTCTTGTGCAGGTTGATGTGCATGGCGTCGACGCCGAGATCGCCGGGCCGCGCCTTGCCGACAATGGCGTTGAAGTTGGCGCCGTCGCAGTAGAAATAGGCGCCAGCCTCATGCATCGCCGCGGCGATCTCGACGATCTGCGGCTCGAAGATGCCGCAGGTGTTCGGGTTGGTCAGCATGATCGCGGCGATGTCCGGCCCGAGCAGCGCCTTGACGTCCTCGACTGCGACGGTGCCATCCGGACGGGCCGGCACGGCCTTCACCGAGAAGCCGATCAGCGCGGCGGTGGCCGGGTTGGTGCCATGGGCCGATTCGGGGACGAGCACGACATTGCGGGTCGCGCCCTCGCCCTTCGCCTCGATCGCGGCCTTGATCGCCATCATGCCGCAAGCCTCGCCATGGGCACCGGCCTTGGGGCTCAGCGCCACGGCCGGCATGCCGGTCAGCGTCATCAGGTAGCGGGCGAGCTCCAGCATCAGGTCGAGCGCGCCCGGCACGGTGGAGAGCGGCTGCAGCGGATGCACGTCGGAGAAGCCCGGCAGGCGCGCCATCTTCTCGTTGAGGCGGGCATTGTGCTTCATCGTGCAGGAGCCGAGCGGGAACAGCCCGGTGTCGATGCCGTAGTTCTTCTGGCTGAGGCGCACATAGTGGCGCATCGCCTCGGGCTCGGAGAGGCCGGGCAGGCCGATCTCACCCTGCCGCGCATGCTTGCCGAGGCGCGACTTGAAGGGCGCGGGCTTGTCGATGTCGACGCCGGTCGCCTCATGATGGCCGATCTCGAAGATCAGCGGCTCGATCTGCTGCAGCGCCTTGTTGCCAGTAAAGGTGGCGTGCTCGGCATGAGCGGCTTCGCCGGCCTGGGTAGGACGTCCCTGACGGTTCAACATCACAGCACCTCCACGAGCGCCGCCACGAGGGCCGCCCGATCTTCATCGGTATTCACCTCGGTCGAGGCGATGATCAGCAGGTCGTCCAGCCCGGCCCCGGGCAAGAGCCGCGAGACGGGAACGCCGGCGAGGATGCCCTTGGCGGCGAGCACCTCGACGACCTCGGCGGCGGGCTTCTTCAGCTTCACCGTGAACTCGTTGAAGAAGCTGTCGTTGAGCACCTTCACACCCTCCACGCCCGCCAACAGGTCGGCGAGCTTCACGGCATTGGCGTGGTTCACCTCGGCGAGACGCGCGAAACCGGTCTGGCCCAGCAGCGTCATATGGATGGTGAAGGCCAGCACGCAGAGGCCGGAATTGGTGCAGATGTTCGAGGTCGCCTTGTCGCGGCGGATATGCTGCTCGCGGGTCGAGAGCGTCAGCACGAAGCCGCGCTGGCCGGTCGAATCGATCGTCTCGCCGCAGAGCCGGCCCGGCATCTGGCGGATATATTTCGACTTGGCGGCGAAGAGGCCGACATAGGGGCCACCGAAGTTCAGCGCATTGCCGATCGACTGACCCTCGCCGACGACGATGTCGGCGTCCTGCGCGCCCGGAGGCACGACGGCGCCGAGCGAGACGACCTCGGTGAAGACCGCGATCAGCAGCGCGCCATGGGCATGAGCCTTCTCGGCGATCGGCTTCAGGTCACGCAGATTGCCGAACACGTCCGGCGACTGGACGACGACGCAGGAGACGCTGTCATCGATCTGGGAGAGGATATCCTCGCTGGCCGCGACATCGGGCTTGAGCGAGACGACCTCGTCATTGGCCATGTGCGAGAGCGTCCTGATCACCTCGGCGTAATGGGGGTGCAGCCCGCCGGAGAGCACAGCCTTGCGGCGCTTCGTGACGCGATGCGCCATCAGCACGGCCTCGCCCGTCCCCGTCGAGCCGTCATACATCGAGGCGTTGGCCACCTCCATGCCGGTCAGCGCGGCGACCTGCGTCTGGAACTCGAAGAGATATTGCAGCGTGCCCTGCGCGATCTCGGGCTGGTAGGGCGTGTAGCTGGTGAGAAATTCCGAGCGCTGGATCAGGTGGTCCACCGTCGCCGGGACGTGGTGCTTGTAGGCGCCCGCGCCGACGAAGAAGGGCACGGCGGAGGCCGCCGTGTTCTTGCCGGCCATCTTGCCCAGGATGCGCTCGACCTCCAGCTCGCCCTTGGCGCGCGGCAGCTCGACTGGCGCCTTGAGCAGCTTGCCTGCGGGGACATCGCTGAACAGCGCGTCGATATCGGAGATGCCGATCCGCGCGAGCATGTCCTCGCGGTCGGTATCGGTGAGCGGGAGATAGCGCATGGGGTGTTTCCGTTCTGGGTGTCATCCCGCGCGCGCTGCGGCATAAAATGCCGCTGCGCAGACGCGGGACCGTGCGACGAGAAGGCGCCCTATCCTGGTGACGATCCCGCATCTGCGCAGCGGCGCCATGTGCCGCAGCGCGTGCGGGATGACACCCGGTCAGAGCGTCTTGACGTAGTTCTGGTACTCGGCCTCGTTCATCAGCCCGTCGAGCTCGGCCGCATCCGCGATCTTGATCTTCAGGAACCAGCCCTTGCCGGCCGGATCCTCGTTGACGGTACCCGGCGCGCTCTCGAGCTCGGCATTGACCGCGGTCACCTCGCCGGAGACCGGGGCATAGACCTCGGACGCCGCCTTCACACTCTCGACCACGGCCGCCTCGCCGCCCTTGGAGAGCGCCTTGCCGATCTCGGGCAGCTCGACGAAGACGACGTCGCCGAGCTGACCCTGAGCGTAGTCGCTGATGCCGACCGTGCCGGTGTCGCCCTCGATGCGGATGTATTCGTGGTCCTTGGTGTAGCGGGTCTCGGCCATGGTTTCCTCCTGGCGAAAATCGGGAACTGCAAAATCGGGAAACGAAATCAGCGCTTGTAGCCGTTCGGCACGAAGGGCATCGGCGCGACCACGGCCGGCAGCGGCTTGCCGCGCACGATCAGGTTGAGCTTCGTCCCCGCGGCCGAGTGAGCCGTGGCGACATAGCCCATGGCGCAGGGGCCGTTCAGCGTCGGACCGAAGCCGCCGGAGGTCACCGTGCCGACAACCTCGCCCTCCGGCGTCGCGATCTCGGTGCCTTCGCGGGCCGGCGCCCGGCCTTCCGGCAGGAGGCCAACCCGGACGCGGGACGCGCCCTCGGCCAGCTCGCGCTGGATGCGCGCAGCACCAGGGAAGCCACCTTCCTCGCGGCGGCGCTTCTGGATCGACCAGATCAGCCCGGCCTCGATCGGCGAGGTGGTAGTGTCGATGTCATGGCCATAAAGGCACAAGCCCGCTTCGAGCCGGAGCGAATCACGGGCGCCGAGGCCGATCGGCTTGACGTTGGCGTCGAGCAGCAGCGTGTCCCAGATCTCGCCGATCTTGGTCGCAGCGGCCGAGATCTCGTAGCCGTCCTCGCCGGTGTAGCCGGAGCGGCTGACATTGGCCTTGATGCCGGCGACTTTCATGGTGCGGGAGGTCATGAAGCCCATCTCCGCTGCGTCCGGCCCGATGGCGGCCAGCGCAGCTTCCGCGCCCGGGCCCTGCAGGGCGATCAGGCCGCGATGCTCGGCGCGGATCAGCTTCACATTGGCCGGCAAGCGCGCCTCGATATGGGCGTAGTCGGCGTCCTTGCAGGCGGCGTTGACGACGAGATAGAGCGCTCCGTCCTCGTCCGGATCGGAAGAACGGGTCACCATGAGGTCGTCGAGGATGCCGCCCTCCTCGTTGAGGAGCTGCGAATAACGCTGCTTGCCGGGAGCGAGATTGACGATATCGGCCGGGATCAGCGCTTCCAGCGCCTTCGCCGTGGTCTCGTGGTCGGGACCGACGAGAAAAGCCTGGCCCATATGCGAGACGTCGAAAAGGCCGGCCTTCTCGCGCGTCCAATTGTGCTCGGTCAGGATGCCGGTGGGATACTGCACCGGCATGTCGTAGCCAGCGAAGGGCACCATGCGGGCGCCGAGCGCGACATGCCGGGCATGGAGCGGCGTCTTCAGCGGCGCAGCGGCGCCGGCATTGTCGGTTGTGGCTTCTTGAGCCTCGGCAGCCATGGCATGCCCCTCCCAGAATCGAGCGCAAGCCCCGGACGGTAGCGTCCGGAACGCGCCCCCTCTGTCTCGGGACCTGAGAGATTTCCCCGCCAGGCCGTGAGGCCGGACGAGTTACACCCGTCGGTGGGCGGAATCGCTTCCGCCGCTTTCCAGAGCGCCAAGTCCCCAGCGGTCCTTTTGCCTGAGCGTTTCCGGGGCGGTTGCGCCTTCGGCGCCGGGCCTAGTCTCAGGCCCGGTCTCTCCCGCGGGGATATGCGGCTAGCGCACAGATACAAGACGCGCCGCCTTAGTCAATCGGCGCGCTGCCCTCTTTCACGGCAAAGTGCCTTCGGGCGCTCTTATCTGCGGCGCTGGCGCGCCGGGGTGACCGCTCCGCCCTGGCCGAGGCCGACGATGACCTCGACATCGCCCTTGCCTGCCGGCACGACGATCCCGTCCTCGATATGCGAGAAGTCAGCGCCGCCCTGGCCCGCGGCGATCGTGCCGCCGACGCGCGCCGAACGCCGTGCGATGACGTTAGTGCCGCGGGTGACCATCGTGGTCAGCGTCGCACCATAGCTACCGGGGCTGCCGGCCGGGCCGAGCAGGATGCGACCCTCGACGCCGACCTTGAGGCGGAAGCCGCCATTGCCGGTCGGCGTGCATTCGCGCGCGACGTTGGTGATCGAGATCTGGTGGCGCAGGCCGCCGCTGTCCTCGCCCGCTTGGGCACGGATCGCCGCGCCGCCATCGGCCACGATGACCTCAGGGCAGGTCACCGGCTCGTCCTCGTCCTTCGCCAGCTGGTCCGGCGCCGGCGGCTTCGACGACTGGAACATCAGGACATTGCCGATCGTCTGCATCGTGCTCGGCTGGCCCGAGGAGGACGAGGAAGACGAACCGCAGCCGGCAAGCGTCAGGCACAGGAACGGCAGCGCGAGCAAGCGGCTCGCGCGGAGAGTCTGGTCGATCACGGAAGCGCCTCCACGCCGGGGCCGAAGCCGTTGAGCGAGACGGGCACGCCCACCCCTTCCTCCGGCGTCTGGAATACGATGAATGTCGCGCTCTTGCCGCCCTTGAGCTGGCCGAGCAGGTTATCGTCCATCACCACCTCGGCGACGCAGCCCGTGGTCAGGCAGCGCACGAAGCCGGCGCGGCCGATATCCTTGTCGTCGATCTTGAGGCCGAGGCCCGAGGGCAACAGCACGCCGAGCGGGGCGACCACGCGCAGCAGCCGGCTCTTCTGGTCCGCCGTCTTCAGTACGATGACGAGCAGCGTCAGATTCGGCCTGTCATCGGCCGCGACGTTCTGGACGAGGGCACATTGCTCCGCCTTGGCGCCGGGCGGCACCTCGCAGCGCATCTGCCAGTCGCCATGTGTCGAACGCACCGCGCCCTGCGCGAAAGCGGAGCCGGCGGCGAGGCTCGTTCCCATGAGCGCCAACGCCAACGCGCCGGCCGCTCCGATGATCCTCATCATCCCTGCCATCCTCCAAACGGACTTCCAAAGCAGCAGGAGCGCAGAATTCAGGCGAAACGCCGGCTGCACCAGAGAATCCCGCCGCCTCTCAACATAAAACGCGTTGGGACCACGCAGGGCAGGCCCTGTCAAGGCGGGACCGCAGGGCCCATCTGCGAACCATCACGCACATGCAAGATCGTCGCGCGATTATGCCGCACGGCGGAGGGGGGCAGTCTTCATTGCCCCACTGGCGCAAGCGTGTTCTTTGATTTATCGCAATCTCGAAAGAACGAGGCGACCCGGGTCGCCCGCTCGTGCATGGGGCCGGAAACAGGGATCGAAGCCGGCTCCTTGCAGGTCGATTGAGGAGCATGTCGGATCGATGCGATTTCTGAGCAGGACCTTTGCAACCGCCGCCGCTACGGCCATTGCCGTTGCCGCGCTGGCGACAGCCCCGGCCCTCGCCGGCACCGGCATGCCTTCCCCCTGGCAGATGAACCTTCAGGGCGCGGCGACGCCTGTCGCCGAGTTCATCCACTGGTTCCATGACTGGCTGAACGTCATCATCGGCGTGATCACGGTCTTCGTGGCCGCGCTGTTGATCTACGTCATCTACCGCTTCAACGAGAAGGCGAATCCGGTCCCCTCCAAGACCACGCACAACGCCCTGCTCGAGGTGGCCTGGACCGTGATTCCGGTGCTGATCCTCGTCGTGATCGCGATCCCCTCCTTCCGCCTGCTCAAGCTGCAGCTCGAGGTGCCGAAGGCCGACATGACCCTGAAGGTCACCGGCAAGCAGTGGTACTGGTCCTATGAATACGTCCAGGACCAGGGCGCCTTCGGTTTCGACTCGCTGATGCTGGACGAGAAGCAGCGCGCCGAGGCGATCGCCTCCAACAAGATCGCCGCCGCCGAGGCCCCGCGCCTGCTGGCCGTCGACAACGAGGCGGTGGTGCCGGTCGGCAAGATCGTCCGCGTGCAGGTCACCGGCGCCGACGTCATCCACAAGTTCACGGTGCCGTCCTTCGGCGTGAAGATCGACGCCATCCCGGGCCGCCTGAACGAGACCTGGTTCAAGGCCGAGCGCGAGGGCATCTATTACGGCCAGTGCTCCTTCATCTGCGGCCAGAACCACGCCTACATGCCGATCGCCTTCCGTGTCGTCAGCCAGGAGCGCTACGCCGCCTGGCTCGCGGAAGCGAAGCAGAAATTCGCCAATGCCGAGGACGCGGGCTCTAAGCTCGCCGCGGCCTCGAAGTAAGACGCCGAGGAGACTAGACGATGGCAACCGCGGCACCGCACGCTCTCGGGCATCATGACGATGCCCATCACGACCACCCGACCGGGTGGCGCCGGTGGCTCCTGTCCACCAACCACAAGGACATCGGCACACTCTACCTGATCTTCTCGGTCATGGCGGGGCTGGTCGGCGGCTTCCTCTCGATCATGATGCGCATCGAGCTGCAGCAGCCCGGCCTGCAGATCTTCGCCAATGGCCAGAGCTACAACGTCTTCGTGACCGGCCACGGCCTGATCATGATCTTCTTCATGGTCATGCCCGCCGTCATCGGCGGCTTCGGCAACTGGTTCGTGCCGCTGATGATCGGCGCGCCGGACATGGCCTTCCCGCGCATGAACAACATCTCGTTCTGGCTGACGGTTGCCGGCTTCGTGCTGTTGGTGCTCTCGATGTTCGTCGAAGGTGCCCCCGGCGCGCATGGCGTCGGCACGGGCTGGACGGTCTATCCGCCGTTCTCCAGCACCGGCCACCCCGGCCCCTCGGTCGATTTCGGCATCCTGTCGCTGCACCTTGCGGGCGCGGCCTCGATTCTGGGCGCGATCAACTTCATCACCACGATCCTGAACATGCGCGCGCCTGGCATGACCATGCACAAGATGCCGCTGTTCGCCTGGGGCGTGCTGGTGACCGCGTTCCTGCTGCTGCTCTCGCTGCCGGTTCTGGCGGGCGCGATCACCATGCTGCTGACCGACCGCAACTTCGGCACGACCTTCTATGATCCGTCGGGCGGCGGCGATCCGATCCTGTACCAGCACCTGTTCTGGTTCTTCGGCCACCCCGAAGTGTACATCATGATCCTGCCGGCCTTCGGCATCGTCAGCCACATCATCTCGACCTTCTCGAAGAAGCCAATCTTCGGCTATCTCGGCATGGCCTACGCCATGGTCGCGATCGGCGTTGTCGGCTTCATCGTGTGGGCGCACCACATGTATACCGCCGGCCTCTCGCTCAACACGCAGCGCTACTTCGTGTTCGCGACGATGGTCATCGCGGTGCCGACGGGCATCAAGATCTTCTCCTGGATCGCGACGATGTGGGGCGGCTCGATCCGCTTCACCGCCCCGATGGTCTGGGCGATCGGCTTCATCTTCCTGTTCACCGTCGGCGGCGTGACCGGCGTGGTGCTGGCCAATGCCGGCGTCGACCGCTCGCTGCACGCGACCTACTACGTCGTGGCCCACTTCCACTACGTTCTGTCGCTCGGCGCCGTGTTCGGCATCTTCGCGGGCTTCTACTACTGGTTCCCGAAGATGAGCGGCTACGTGATCCCGGACTGGATCGGCAAGCTCCACTTCTGGGTCGCCTTCATCGGCGCGAACCTGCTGTTCTTCCCGCAGCACTTCCTCGGCCTGGCCGGCATGCCGCGCCACTATGTCGACTATCCGGATGCGTTTGCCGGCTGGCACTTCTGGTCCTCGATCGGCTCCTACATCTTCGCCTTCGGCCTGCTGATCTTCTTCTACGGCGTTGTCGTCGCCTTCACGAAGAAGCAGCTCGCCGGCGACAACCCGTGGGGCGAAGGCGCGACGACGCTGGAGTGGACGCTGTCCTCGCCGCCGCCCTTCCACCAGTTCGAGACGCTGCCGCGCATCGTCAGCTCATCGGACCACTAAGGACGAAAGGCGGCGGGCCTGCCGGCCCGCCGCCGCCCCTCCCCCGAGCGCCTCGCGCAGGCGCTCTGGAGAAGGGCGGTGGAGATCCCGCTCCGAACACCCCGCGCCCAGTGGCGCTGTTGCAAGAGTTACAAAGACGATTCGTTCAATGTCCGCTGCGTTCGAGACCCGTACCGACGCCCTGACCGCCTCCACCGGAGAGGCGCGCGATTTCTTCGCGCTGCTGAAGCCGCGGGTGATGTCGCTCGTGGTGCTGACGGCCGTCACCGGCATGGTCACGGCGCCGGGCTCGGTGCATCCGGTGCTCGGTCTCGCCGCGCTGATGGCGATCGCTGTCGGCGCCGGCGCCTCCGGCTGCCTCAACATGTGGTACGACGCCGACATCGACGCGCTGATGAGCCGTACGGCCAAGCGCCCGATCCCGTCGGGCCGGGTGCTGCCTTCGGAGGCGCTGGCCTTCGGCCTGACGCTCTCGGTCGGCTCGGTGCTGGTGCTCGGCCTCGTGGCGAACGCGATCGCGGCCGCGATGCTCGCCTTCACCATTTTCTTCTACGCCGTCGTCTATTCTATGTGGCTGAAGCGCTCCACGCCGCAGAACATCGTCATCGGCGGCGCCGCCGGCGCCTTCCCCCCGATGATCGGCGAGGCCGTGGTGACGGGCGATTTCGGCTGGCACTCGCTGGTGCTGTTCGCGATCATCTTCCTGTGGACCCCGCCGCATTTCTGGGCGCTGGCGCTGGTGAAATCCGGCGACTATGCGCGCGCCGGCATCCCGATGATGCCGAATGTCGCCGGCCCCGCCGCGACCCGCCGGCAGATCGTCCTCTACTCGCTGTTGATGGCGCCTGTCGCGGTGCTGCCGGCGCTGATGGGCTTCGGCGGGCTGATCTACCTCGTCGTCTCGGTGACAACCGGGCTCGCCATGATCGGGCTCTCGATCCGCGTCTGGCGACGCACGGAGGGGCAACCTGCGGTCAAGGCGGCCTATTCGCTGTTCGGCTTCTCGATCCTCTATCTCTTCCTGCTCTTCGCGGTGCTGATCGTCGAGAACGGCTTCGGGCTGATGTGGGCCCTGCCGAAGGTGCTCGGATGAACGAGCCCCGCAAGCAGCAGGATGCCCCGGCTCCGTTTTCGCCGGAGGACATGGCGCGTCGCCGCCGCCGCTCCGTGGCGCTCGCGCTCGTGCTCGGCGGGCTCGTGGTCTTCTTCTTCGTGGTGACGCTGGTGAAGACCGGCCCCGCGATCCTGAACCGGCCGCTGTGATGACCGGCGCCCCTGCCCCCTCCCGCTCCGTGAAGCATGGCCGCACCGCGCTGATCTGTGTCGGCGTCGCCTTCGGCATGCTCGGCGCCTCCTTCGCGGCGGTGCCGCTCTACGACCTGTTCTGCAAGGTCACCGGCTTTGGCGGCAGGCCGATGGTGGGGACCGCCGGCGCCGGCAAGATCCTCGACCGCGAGATGGCCGTGCGCTTCGACGCCAATGTCGCGCCAGGGCTGGGCTGGAAATTCGAGGCCGAGAGCCCGGAGATCAAGGTCAAGGTCGGCGCGACGCAGACCGTGTTCTACAAGGTCACGAATCGCTCGGAGCGCACCGTGACCGGGATCGCGACCTACAATATCGCTCCCGAGAAGGGCGCGGCCTATTTCGTCAAGATCCAATGCTTCTGCTTCACGGAGCACACGCTCAAGCCGGGCGAGAGCTTCGAGGCGCCGGTGGTGTTCTATATCGACCCCGAAATCGCGCAGAATCGCGAGCTCGACGGGGTGCACGCCATCACGCTGTCCTACACCTACTTCGCCTCCAAGTCGGGCCAGCCTGTCGCCGAGGACAAGGCCGGTTCGTCGAAGGATGACGCGGGCAATTCGAAACTGTAGAACGCGCTAGAGCAACAGCGCGGACAAGACGTCGCGGAGACCGAATACCATGGCCGGGGCCCATACGAAGCACCACGACTACCACCTCGTCGACCCGAGCCCGTGGCCGCTTGTCGGCGCCACCAGCGCGACGATCATGGCGATCGGCGCCGTGATGTGGATGAAGGCGATTCCGCTCGGCGGCATGCACCTCGGCCCGCTCGTCTTCGGCGCGGGCCTGCTCGGCGTGCTCTACACCATGCTGTCCTGGTGGATGGACGTGGTGCGCGAGGCGGAGACCGAGGGTCACCACACCCGTGTCGTCCAGATCCATCACCGCTACGGCATGCTGATGTTCATCGCCTCCGAGGTGATGTTCTTCGTCGCCTGGTTCTGGGCCTTCTTCGACGCCAGCCTCTTCTCCGGCGAGACGATCAACTTCCTGCGCTACGAGTTCACCGGCGGTCACTGGCCGCCGAAGGGCATCGAGACCTTCGATCCCTGGCACCTGCCGCTGCTCAACACGCTGATCCTGCTGACCTCGGGCACCACCGTGACCTGGGCGCACCACGCGCTGATCACCGGTGACCGCTCAGGCCTGAAGCAGGGCCTGTGGCTCACCGTGATCCTGGGCACCCTGTTCACGATCACGCAGGCCTACGAGTACTCGCACGCCGCCTTCGCCTTCAGCGGCAACATCTACGGCGCCACCTTCTTCATGGCGACCGGCTTCCACGGCGCGCACGTCATCATCGGCACGATCTTCCTGGCGGTCTGCCTCTATCGGGCCTATCTCGGCCACTTCAAGCCGGACCAGCATCTCGGCTTCGAGTTCGCGGCCTGGTACTGGCACTTCGTCGACGTGGTCTGGCTGTTCCTCTTCGCCGCGATCTACGTCTGGGGCTCGGGCGGGCACACCGCCGCCGGGCACTGACACGCACCGGATATCGCGCCCTCGCGGTCGCGTCTGAGGAAAGGCGGCTGCGAGGCCGCCTTTCCGTTTTGGAGAGAGCCATGGCTGGCCCCGGACACACCCCGCCGTCACCCTACTCGACCGGCCTCGCCGGGCGCTGCCCGCGCTGCGGCGAAGGCGCGCTGTTCGACGGCTTCCTGAAGCTCAGGCCGCGCTGCAGCGCCTGCGGCCTCGACTACAAATTCGCCGATTCGGCGGATGGGCCGGCGGTGTTCATCATGCTGATCGCCGGCTTCGTGGTGCTGGGCACGGCGCTGTTCGTCGAGATCAGCTACGAGCCGCCGATCTGGCTGCATCTGGTGATGTGGCTGCCGCTGGCGGTGATCGTGTGCCTGGCGCTGCTGCGCCCGATGAAGGGCCTCGCCGTCGCCCTGCAATACGCCAACAAGGCCGAGGAAGGCAGGCTGGAGAAGTGACTGCACGGCCCGAAGCTGATCGCAGGCCTGCGACTGCCCGCAAGCCCAACCTGCTGCTGCCGACGCTGCTGACGATCGTCGGCACGCTGGTGCTTGGCATGCTCGGGCTCTGGCAGCTCGAGCGCATGGACGAGAAGCATACCTATATCGACCGTCTGCAGGCTGAGGCCGCCGGCGAACCCGCGCCGATGCCGCCGAGCACGGATTGGGCGAAGCTGGATCCGGCCACGCTCGACCTCACCCATGTCGTCGCCAAGGGCAGCTTCGTCGACGGCCCGATCGCGGGCGTGCGGACGACGATCGCTTCCGGCCCGCCGGGCTCGCGCCAGCTCTCCGGCTTCGGGCGCTGGGTGTTCCAGGGGTTCAAGCTCGAGGATGGCGGCGTCATCCTGGTCAATCGCGGCTTCGTGCCGGAAAGCCGCATCGGCCAGATCGGTCCGGCGAGCGGGCCCGATGTCATCCGTGGCTTCCTGCGCGCGCCGGAAAGCCGCAACAGCTTCACGCCGGTCGACCTGCCGGCGATCCGGGAGTTCTACACGCGTGATCCCGCCGCCATCGCAGCCGCTCTCGGCCTGCTGCCGGCCCCGTTCTATCTGGAGGCCGAGCGCGAGGGCGACGGGCTGACGCCGCCGGCCGGCGTCGACGTACGCGAGCTGATCGGGCGCATTCCCGACAACCACCTGCAATATGCGCTGACCTGGTTCGGCCTTGCGCTGACGCTGATCGGCGTCTTCGCGGCCTATGTCTGGCAGGCGCGCCGGGGCGCGGCCGCGCCCTGATCTTTCAACGGTTTTGCCGAAAGGGCCGGAGCGGCCTATAGCATTCGGCTAGGATCAAAGAGGCCAAGATCGTGCTGCACGTCTCCACCCGGGGTGAAGCCCCGGCGCTCAGCTTTTCCGATGCGCTGCTCACCGGGCTCGCGCGCGACGGCGGCCTCTACCTGCCGCAGAGCTGGCCGACGTTTGCCGCGAGCGAGATCGCCGGCTTTTCCGGCAAGCCCTATACGGCGGTCGCCGAGCGCGTGCTGGGGATGCTCAGCGATGGCGACATCGAGGGCGGCGCGCTTTCCGGCATGATCCACAAGGCCTACACCGGCTTCCGCCATCCTGCCGTCTGCCCGCTGACGCAGATCGGCGACAATCTCTTCGTGCTGGAGCTCTTCCACGGCCCGACGCTCGCCTTCAAGGACGTGGCGATGCAGCTGCTCGGGCGGCTGATGGACCATGTGCTCGGACTGCGCGGCCAGCGCGCCACCATCGTCGGCGCGACCTCAGGCGACACGGGTGGCGCGGCCATCGACGCCTTCAAGGGGCTGAAGAGTGTCGACGTCTTCATCCTCTACCCGGAGGGCCGCGTCTCGGACGTGCAGCGCCGGCAGATGACCACGGTCGATGCGCCGAACGTTCACGCCATCGCGGTCGAGGGCACCTTCGACGATTGCCAGAACCTCGTGAAGGCGATGTTCAACCACCACGCCTTCCGTGACGAGATCGGGCTTTCGGGCGTGAACTCGATCAACTGGGCGCGCATCGCGGCGCAGGTCGTCTACTACTTCACCTCGGCCGTGGCGCTCGGCGGGCCGGGGCGCAAGGTTTCCTTCGCGGTGCCGACCGGCAATTTCGGCGACATCCTCGCCGGCTGGGTCGCCAAGCAGATGGGGCTGCCGGTCGAGCGGCTCGTCATCGCCACCAACAGCAACGACATCCTGACGCGCACGCTCGAGACCGGCGCCTATGAGATGCGTGGCGTCGCGGCGACGACCTCGCCCTCCATGGACATCCAGATCTCCTCGAATTTCGAGCGCCTGCTGTTCGAGGTCCATGGCCGCGACGGCGCGGCGGTGCGCCGCCTGATGCAGTCCCTGACGCAGTCCGGCCGCTTCGAGATCGCGCCCGAGCCGCTCGCGCGCATCCGCGGCGAGTTCGACGCCACCGCCCAGAGCGAGGACGAGGTCGCGGCCGAGATCCGGAAGAGCTGGACGGAGGCGGGCTATCTGCTCGATCCGCATACGGCGATCGGCGTCGGCGCCGCGCGCAAATCACTTAGGCACGATCCCGCGACGCCGATGATCGTGCTCGGCACGGCGCATCCCGCCAAGTTCCCGGTCGCGGTGAAAGCCGCGAGCGGCGTCGAGCCCGTCCTGCCGGCGCATCTCGCCGACCTGATGGAGCGCAAGGAGCGAGTGACGCTGCTGCCGAACGATCTGGGCAAGGTCGAGGCCTTCGTGCGCGAACATGCGCGCGCCGTGCGCGGAGCGGCAGCATGAGCGCGACCGGTCCGGCCGAGGCCGCCGAGCTCGCCGCCCCCGAGCGAGAGCAGGGCGCGCACGACGCCGATGTCGCGCTGACCACCCTGCCCTCGGGCCTGCGCATCGTCTCGCAGCGCATGGACCATGCCGCGACGGTTTCGCTTGGCATCTGGATCGGCTCCGGCGCGCGCGATGAGCTGCCGCATGAACACGGCATCGCGCATCTGCTCGAGCACATGGCCTTCAAGGGCACGGCGCGGCGCAGCGCGCTGCAGATCGCCGAGGAGATCGAGGATATCGGCGGCGACCTCAATGCCGCGACCAGCGTCGAATACACCTGCTACACCGCCCGCGTGCTCGGCCCCGATCTAGGGCTCGCCGTCGACATCCTCGCAGATATTCTGACCTCGCCGGCCCTGACCGAAGAGGAGCTGAAGCGCGAGAAGGGCGTGATCCTGCAGGAGATCTCGGCCGTGCAGGACACGCCGGACGATCTCGTCTACGACCGCTTCCTGCAGGCTGCCTTCCCCGACCAGCCGATCGGCCGCCCGATCCTCGGCACCGCCAAGACGGTGAAGAGCTTCACGCCGGACGCGATTCGCGCCTATCTCGCCCGGAACTACCATGCCGGCAACATGGTGCTCGCCGCTTCCGGCGCGGTCGATCACGACGAGCTCGTTGAACTCGCCCACACGCATCTCGCCAAGCTGCCGAAGAAGCCCGCCCGCGCGCCGGAGCGCGAATCCGGCGAGTATCGCGGCGGCGAGGCGCGCATCGGCAGCGATGAGGAGCAGGTCCACCTCGTGCTCGGCCTGCCCGGCCTGCCCTTCACCGGCGGCGCGCATTATCCGATGCAGATCTTCGCCTCGGTGCTTGGCGGCGGCCTGTCCTCGCGGCTGTTCCAGCAGGTGCGCGAGCAGCGCGGGCTCGCCTATGCCATCGACGCCTTCCACTGGCCCTTCTCCGATTGCGGCGTCTTCGGCATCGGCGCCGGCACCGCACCGGAGGATGTCGGCGAGCTGATCGAGGTAGCGCTCGCCTGCCTGCGGCAGGCGGCGGAGGACGTCAGCGAGGTCGAGGTCGCCCGTGCCCGCGCCCAGATGAAGGTTGGGCTGTTGGCCTCGCTCGAAAGCCCCGGCGGCAAGCTGGAGCAGATGGCGCGGCAGGTGCTGATCTTCGGCCGGGCGATCCCGCGCGAGGAGCTGGCGGCACGGCTCGACGCGGTGACGCTCGCCGACGTGCGCGCCGCCGGCCGCTCCCTGCTCGGCCACCAGCCGACCATCGCGGCGATCGGTCCGATTCACGGCCTGCCCGCGGCCAAGCGGCTGCGGCAGGCTTCCCGCGCGGCGGACTGAACCATGGCGCTCTTCCGCTTCCCCAGCGAGCCGCCGAGCCGCCCGCTGATCCGGACGCGGAACCTCTATCTGCGCGCGCCGCAGGCCAACGACTATTCCGCCTGGGCGATGCTGCGGATGGAAAGCCGCGAGTTCCTGTCGCCCTGGGAACCGAGCTGGAACGAGGACGACCTCACCCGCGCCTCCTTCCGGCTGCGTGCCAAGCGTGCGGCCCGCGAGATCGCGACCGACGAGGCCTATTCGCTCTTCATCTTCGAGGCCCATTCCGAGGCGTTGCTCGGCGGGCTGACGCTGGGGCTGATCCGCCGCGGCGTCGCGCAGGCCTGCACGCTGGGCTACTGGATGGGCAAGCGCCATGCGGGTCGCGGCCATATGACGGAGGCGGTACGGGGCGCGGTGCGCTTCGCCTTCTCCGAGCTCGCACTTCACCGGGTCGAGGCCGCCTGCCTGCCGAACAACGAGCCGTCGCGGCGCCTGCTGGAACGCGTCGGCTTCCAGCATGAGGGGCTGGCGCGCGCCTATCTCAAGATCAACGGCATCTGGGCGGACCATCTGCTCTATGCCATCCTCTCCACCGATCCGCAGGGTGGAGAGCACCCGTGAGTGCGAAAGCCGGACGCGCCACCGCTCCGCCTTGCCCTCGCCACGACCTGCCTTTAGGAATTTTGGTTCCAATACGAACGATCGCCCTTCGCCTTAGGCCCGAGCACAGCTTGTCCATTTCCGAGCGCCTTCTCCGGATCGGCCTTGCCGTCGCCGGCCTTGCCCTGTGGTTGAGTTTCGCGGCGGTCACGCCGGCTTCGGCGGTGGATGCCGTGCGCGTTCCGGTCGATGCGCCGGTGATCGACCTCACCAATGTCGTCGAGCGCAACAAGTCCGACGGCGACGTCATCCAGATCTCAACCGCACCGGGGCCGGACGGCATCGTCCGGCGCATCGCGGTGAGAGCGCGCGAATCGGGTGCGCGGCCGGACTGGATCGTCTTCGCGCTCACCAATGATTCCGACGAGCAGATCGACCGGCTGCTGGTCGCGCCCTTCCACAGGCTGATCGGCTCCGGCGTGATCTGGCCCGATCTTGGCGACAGGCGCATCGAGGCGGTGACCGCGAGCCAGGGCCTCTCGCCCGACCGCGAGCCCAGCCCCGACGCCGACGTCTTCCTCATCACGCTCGATCCCGGCACCACCGTGACCTTCGTGGCCGAGCTGAAATCGCCGAACCTGCCGCAGCTCTATCTCTACGAGGCCGAGGCCTACCGGCAGAAGACGAACGGTCTGACGCTCTACAAGGGCATCATCATCGGCATCGCCGGTCTGCTGGCGCTGTTCCTGACCATCATCTTCGTGGTCAAGGGTGCGGTCATCTTCCCCGCCGCGGCGGCGCTCGCCTGGGCCGTCCTGGCCTATGCCGGCCTCGATTTCGGCTTCTTCCAGCGCCTGTTCCCGCTGACGCCGGCGATCGAGCGGATCTACAGGGCGGGCGCGGAGGTCGTGCTCGCCGCGACGCTGCTCGTCTTCCTCTTCGCCTATCTAAACCTGCAGCGCTGGCATGTGCGCTACGGCCATGTCACCGCGATCTGGATCCTCGGCCTGATCGGGCTGATCGGCTTGGCCGTCTTTGATGCGCCGATGGCTTCCGGCATCGCGCGCATCTCGATTGCCGCCGTCGCGGCCGTCGGCTTCGTGCTCGTCGTGCATCTGGCGACGCATGGCTATGAGCGGGCGCTGATGTTGATCCCGACCTGGTTCCTGCTCGCGGTCTGGGTTACGGCCGCGAGCTTCACCGTCACCGGGCAATTCCAACGCGACCTCGTCGCGCCGGCCCTGCTGGGCGGCCTGGTCCTGATCGTGCTGCTGATCGGCTTCACGGTCATCCAGCACGCCTTCGCCGGCGGCGCGATCTCGCAGGGACTCGTCTCCGACACCGAGCGGCGGGCGCTGGCGCTCTCGGGCTCGGGCGACCTCGTCTTCGACTGGGACGTCAGCTCGGACAAGGTCTTCGTCTCGCCGCAGATCGAGGCGCTGCTCGGCCTGCCCAAGGGTGCGCTCGAAGGCTCGGCGGCGCGCTGGCTGGAGCACATGCATGTCGCCGACCGCGACCGCTATCGCGTCACGCTCGACGCGGTGCTGGAGCAGCGGCGCGGCAAGCTCAATCTCGACTTGCGCCTGCGCTCCGCCAACGGCGCCTATCACTGGTTCAACGTCAAGGCGCGGCCCGTGATCGGCTCGGACGGCGAGGTCATCCGCGTCATCGGCACGCTGTCGGACGTCACCGAGCAGCGCACGGCGCAGGAGCGCCTGCTGCACGACGCCGTGCACGACAACCTGACCGGCCTGCCCAACCGCAAGCTGTTCCAGGACCGGCTCGGCGCGATCTTCGGCTTCACCCGCGCCGACGACAATATCCGCCCGACCGTGCTCGTCATCGACGTCGACCGCTTCAAGCAGGTCAACGAGTCGGTTGGCTTCTCGGCCGGCGATTCGATCCTGCTGACGCTCTCGCGCCGGCTCGGCCGGCTGCTCAGGGCGCAGGACACGCTCGCCCGCATTGGCGGCGACACCTTCGCGATGATCCTCGTCTCCGAGCGCGATCCCGAGCGGATTCTTGCGCTGGCAGAGTTGGTGCGCCGCGCCGTCTCGACGCCGATCACCTATGCCGAGCGCGAGATCGTGCTGACGCCCTCGATCGGGCTTGCACTGTTCGACCCCGCTCCCGCTGCCCGCAAGGACGACGCGCTGAAGAATGCCGAGCTCGCCATGGCCCATGCCAAGCGCCAGGGCGGCAACAAGATCGAGGTCTTCGTGCCGGCGATGCGCACCGACCGCAACGACCGGCTGGCGCTGGAGAGCGACCTGCGCAAGGCGATCGAACGTGGCGAGCTTCAGGTGATGTTCCAGCCGATCGTCCGGCTGGAGGACCGCACCATCGCCGGCTTCGAGGCGCTGGTGCGTTGGGACCATCCGCGCGAAGGCCGGTTGATGCCGCAGGACTTCATCGCCATCGCCGAGGAGACCGGCCTGATCGTCGATCTCGGCGTCTATGTGATGGACCGCACCGCCCGTGAACTCGAGGCCTGGCAGGCGGCGCTCGAAGTCGAGCCGCCGATCTTCGCGAGCGTCAACGTCTCCAGCCGGCAGTTGCTGCGCCACGACCTGCTGCACGACGTGAAGACGGTTCTCGGCCGCCGGCGCGTGCTGCCCGGCACGCTGAAGCTCGAGATCACCGAGAGCCTCGTCATGGAGAACCCGGAATACGCTTCGCAGATGCTGCAGCGCATCCGCGACCTCGGCGCCGGCCTCTCGCTCGACGATTTCGGCACCGGCTATTCCTCGCTGTCCTATCTGCAGCGCTTCCCGTTCGACACGATCAAGATCGACCAGAGCTTCGTGCGGCAGATGGGCAATGGCCGCCCACCGGTGATCCTGCGCTCGATCGTGCAGCTGGCATCGGATCTCGGCATGGACGTCGTCGCGGAGGGTGCGGAGAGCGAGTCGGACGCGATCGAGCTCTACCAGCTCGGCTGCCAATACGCGCAAGGCTACATCTTCGGCCAGCCGATGACGGCGGCGGAAGCCCGGCGACTGATGGGCGCGGCGGCTGCGGCGGCGACGGAAGCGGCGTAGACAGAGCACGTCGTTCTCGGGCGAGGCGAAGCTTCGACCCGAGAATCTCAGGATAGGAAGGCTCTGGTTTCCGAGATGCTCGGGTCAAGCCCGAGCATGACGCCCTGTCGTCAGGCGTGGCCTGCGTCGCGGGAGAGGAACGCCGGGTCGATCCCGATCTTGTTCAGCGCGCGCTGGTACTTGGTCTCGAGGCTCTCGTCGAAGAGCAGTTCGGGATCGGCGGCGCAGTGCAGCCAGCCATTCGACTGGATCTCCGCTTCGAGCTGGCCAGCCGCCCAGCCGGCATAGCCCAGCGCGAGCACCGCATTCTCCGGCCCGCTGCCGATGGCGATGGCGCGCAGGATGTCGAGCGTCGCGGTGAGGCAGATGCCGTCGTCGATCGGCAGCGTCGCCGATTCGAGGAAGAAATCCGCCGTGTGCAGCACGAAGCCGCGCTTGGTCTCGACCGGTCCGCCGCGCAGCACCTGCATCTTCTCGGCCCGGCTCGGCAGGCGGATCACCTCATCGGAGGGAATCACGTCGAGCTGGACGAGCAGGTCCGGGAATTTCGTGTCGGCGGCCGGCTTGTTGACGATGATGCCCATCGCCCCATCTTCGGAATGGGCGCACACATAGACCACGCTGCGGCTGAAGCGCGTGTCGGCCATGCCGGGCATCGCGACCAGGCACTGCCCGTCGAGATAGCTGCGGCCACCGATACGTGGTTGTGACCCGATCTTCATCCGCACATGCTAAGGTCTGTCAGGGATGGTCGGCAAGCTTTGTTGCACATGCCCCGATCTCCCCGACCGAAAGATGTGCTTCCTCTGCGCCGTTTCGAGCGTGCGAGGCCCATAATCACATTCGCGTGGTCGACAGGCGATGACGAGCCGCCGCCGGTGCAGACCCCGATTGCGCCCCATTCCTGCGCGAGGCTGACAGCTGTCGCATTGTCGTCAGATTTTGCAGGAAAGGCAGGTTTTGTTCGCATTTCGGCTCCGGAGTGGATAAGGCAAGGCGGTGAACCGACTTCTTCCCCTGCTGGCGATGGCGCCTCTCGCGCTTGGCGCCGCCGCATATGCGCAGGAGGCGTTGCCCGACGCCGCAACGTCGGCGTGGTCGACGAGCGAGCATGCCAAGCTGCGCCTGATCGCCGGCCCGACCCTGCCCAGCGGCAAGCAGCGCATCGGCGTCGAGATCATCATGTCGCCGGGCTACAAGACCTATTGGCGCAGCCCCGGCCAGTTCGGCGTGCCGCCCAACTTCGACTGGACCGGCTCAACCAACATCGGCGGGCTCGACGTGCGCTGGCCCGTGCCCGAGCGCTTCCAGGATTCGGCAGGCTACTCGATCGGTTATGTCGGCGAGGTGGTGATCCCGGTCTCGGTGCAGCCGGTCGATCCGACGCGGCCGGTGATGGTCGTGCTCAAGCTCGAATATGCGGTCTGCGAGAAGATCTGCATTCCCGCCCAAGGCGAGGCGAGCCTCTGGCTCGAACCCGGCGTGACGGCCGTGGCCTCGCCGCGGCTGGAAAGCTTCGAGGCGAAGGTCCCGGTCCCGGTCAAACCCGGCCCCCACAAAGAGAAGGCCTCGATCATCGAGGCGAAGCTCGACGACACGGTGGTCGATCCCGGGCTCAAGCTGATCCTGCAGGTTCCGACCGAGGGCAAGGTCGAGGACATCTTCGTCGAGGGACCGGGCATGTGGTCCTTCGGCAAGCCGCGCCTGACCCCGCAGCCGGACGGCACGATCCTCGCCCAGATCAGGATCAACGACCGGCCCAAGGGCGCGACCGGCCTGATCCCGCTGATCTTCACCATGCCGGGGCTTCCCAAGGCGGTGGAGACGCGGCTCGAACTCGACATCCCCGCCGCGAAGCCCTAATTCCGAGGCGGGCGACCGCAGGTCGCAAGCTTCACGGAGAGAGCGGCAATGACGATCAAGGTGGGTGACAAGCTTCCGCAGGCGACGTTCCGCGTCATGACGGCCGATGGCCCGGCGCCCAAGACCACGGACGATCTGTTCAAGGGCCGCAAGGTCGTGTTCTTCGCGGTGCCCGGCGCCTTCACGCCGACCTGCCACAAGAACCACCTGCCCGGTTATCTGACCAAGGCCAGCGAGATCAAGGCCAAGGGCGTCGACGCGATCCTGGTGACCTCCACCAACGACGTCTTCGTGCTCGATGCCTGGGCGAAGGCGACCGGCGCCTCCGGCGTCATCGAGTTCCTGTCGGACGGCAATGCCGATTTCGCCAAGGAGATCGGCCTCTCGATGGACGGTTCGGGCTTCGGCATGGGCACCCGCTCGCGCCGCTACTCGATGCTGGTCGAGGACGGCGAGGTGAAGACGCTCAATGTCGAGGAAGCGGCCGGCAAGGCCGACCTCTCCGGCGCCGAGACGATGCTCGGCCAGCTCTGAGCCGTTTTTCGAGCGATTTGACGAAGCCCGCGCGACGCCCTCGCGCGGGCTTTTCTATTTGGCGCGGAAGGCGAGTTCGTTCGGCTCGGCGAATGTCTTGGTGGGGTGGATTGCGGACATTCTCGAACCTTGCTCGGCGCTTCGGGATCGCGCCAAGGAGCGGAATCCGGCGCCTTGCACGAGAGCGGGGCGCGCTGCTGCGATCAGCGATCGACGCCGATTGATCCAACCACGATCTTGGCCGCGCCAAATGTCCATGACCTTGGCATCAGTCGGCCCTTTTCAAGGCGTCCGACCGAGCGCTAAGCTGCTGTTCTAGAGCTTGGAGCCAGCACAATGGAGCGGCGCGAGTTCGTGACCCTGATTGGAGGCGTGGCAGTGGCGTTGCCGCTTGCCGTTCGCGCTCAGCAGAAGGGAAAGCTCCCGCGCGTTGGCGTCTTGAGTCCCGGCGCGGTCGACACGCCAGGGGCACTTGGATTCTATTCGGGGCTGCGCGAACTCGGTTACACCGAGGGTTCCAACATAATGATTGTGCGTCGCTACGGAGATTGGAATTCCGATCGATTCCAGCTTCTGGCGGCTGAACTGGTGCGACTGAACGTTGATGTCATCCTCGTAGTGAGCACGTCACCAGCTCATGCCGCCAAGCAAGCTACCAGCCTGATCCCTATTGTCGTGGGCGGCATGGCCGATCCCGTCGGCGACGAATTGATCGCCACCCTGTCCCACCCAGGCGGCAATATCACAGGAACGTCTTTTCTTGGTCCAGAATTGATCGGCAAGCGCTTCGAACTGCTGAAGCAGACAATCTCGGGAATCTCTCGCATCGGTGCACTCTGGCATCCGTCGGCTTACGGCAAACGCACAATGGAAGGACTGGTGAAGGAGACCGAGGCCGCGGCACAGGCGCTCAAGCTGGAGCTGCAACTCGTGCCGGCCAAAGGCCCGGGCGATCTCGATGGTGCCTTTGCAGCAATGACTCGGGAGGGCGTCGATGCAGTCATTCTGTTGCCGAGCCCGATGCTATTCGTCGAACACAAGCGCATTGTGGACCTGGCCTTCAGGAACCGGCTTCCGACCATGTATGCCGCAAGGGAATTTGTAGAAGATGGAGGGCTGATGTCCTACGGGGCGAATCAGCCTGAATTGTTCCGCCGCGCAGCGATGCTTGTGGACAAGATCCTTAAAGGCGCCAGACCGACCGACTTGCCGGTAGAGCAACCAACTAGGCTGGAATTTGCCTTCAATCTGAAAGCGGCGAAGGAACTCCGGCTTGCTATTCCTCCTGAAATCCTAGTGTTGGCTGATGTGCTCATCGAGTGAATACCCCCATGCCTGCTCACGCACGGCACGGGACGCCATTCGGCAGACCTTTAGGGACGTCTGCAACCACCTAGTTCCGTCACCCGAGCGCTCGAGGCTCTTGGACGGCCGAGCGCCATGAGCGGAGGTTGGCATCGCGCCTAAAACGGGACGTGGTGGAAGAGGACGGCATCAAATGCGTTCCGCGCCAGCTTCTGGCATCCTCGACCGCTACTCCGGGACACCCGCCTTGCGCATTCCCTCCACAAAGACCTCACAATGAGCGAAGCGACCCAGATTCTGACGCAGAACGGATAGGTGCAGCGGCGGGCCGACCCGGGAACGGGCCGCGATGAACTCCTGCGCCTCGTCGATGAGGCCCAAATGCCCGCAGCAGCTGATCAGCGTGTTGTAGTGCCCTGAGTACTCCGCGAAGGCGGTTACCGAAGCGCGCAGATGGGGCAAGGCCTCCTCGAAGTGCCTCGCGCCCAAAAGGGCCAATCCATGGATGGCCGTGTAGATTCCCGCAAAGCTGTCGGTCGGGCTCAAGCGCACGGCCTTGCCTGTCTCCGCGATGGCCTCGTCGTATCGCCCTGCCCGTAGCAACGCCCATCCATATGCCGTCCGGCCCAGGGCAAAGCTCGGATTCAGGTTGAGGGCGGATTGGAGCTCCACCAAAGCTCTCTCATGCTGTGCCGCCGTGCTGAGGCACAGGCCGAAGGTCATCTTGGCCCATGGGTCGCCCCGGTCGTGCGAGACAGCATCCTCGGCGTGCTGCGCTGCCTGCCGGTAGGCCTCGCGCGAGTCCGGCACCCAGTAGCAGAGAGACGCCCACCAGACGGCCCAGCTCAACAGGGCATGCGCCCGCGCATAGCCCGGCTCCATGGCGATGGCCTGCCGCAGAAGGTCCTGTGCCTCTTCGTTCTGACGGCGACCGACCTTGCTGATCAGCCCCATCGCCCGGACCACGAGGCCCCAGGCGTCGATACTCCCGGGCGGCTTGCCCGAGACCCGGACGCCCTCCTCCTCATAGAGACGAGGTTCGATGGCCGCCACGACATGGTCGGTGATCTCGTCCTGGACGGCAAAGATGTCGGCGATGTCGCGGTCGTATTTCTCCGCCCAGATATGTTTGCCAGTGCCGGCATCGATCAGCTGGCCCACAACGCGGATGCGCCCTCCCGCGGCCCGAACGCTGCCCTCCAATATATAGCGCACGCCCAGTTCGCGAGCGATCCGCCGAACATCCACCGACCTATCCTTGTAGGCGAAGCTGGAGTTGCGAGCGATCACGAACAGCCACCGCAGCCGGGAAAGGCCCGTGATGATGTCCTCCGTGATCCCGTCGGCGAAATAGCTCTGCTCCGGCGTGCCGCTCATGTTCGTGAAGGGCAGGACGGCGATAGAGGGCGTATCGGGCAAGGCCGGAGGAGCGCTGCCTTCGTCGAGGGCCTGGTCACTCTTGCTGGCCCGCATCGCCGGGAGGTGCGGCCCGGTCTGCGGCTCCGGAATGGGCAATATGCCGGCCAGCTCGGCTGCGTCCGCAGCCGGGAGAAGCGCGATGATGCTTGCCGTCGACAGAGCGTAGATGCGCACCGGGCGAGCGATATTCTTGACCGTCTGCTCACCGCGGTCCTCGAAGACATAGGGAAGCTTGTCGCGGATCTGATCGTGAACCATCCCGGAGATGCAAAGCCCCCCCGACTCGGCGAGCGTTTCGAGCCGAGCGGCGAGATTGACGCCGTCGCCGTAGACCTCCCCGCCGTCGATAATCACATCGCCAAGATTGATACCGATCCGAAAGGCGATCTGTTTCTCCTCCGCAATCCCGGCCTGGCGCGCGGTCGTGGCCTGCTGAATCTCGACAGCACATTCGACGGCCTCAACGACACTCGCGAATTCGACGAGCGTGCCGTCGCCCATCAGCTTGATCGTGCGGCCGCGGTGCCGCGCGATGCAGGGGGCCATCAGCTCGTTTCGGAGTGCTTTGAGCCGCGCAACCGTGCCGGCCTCATCCACGCCCATGAGGCGTGAATAGCCAACCACATCGGCAGCAAGGATCGCGGCGAGCTTGCGTTCGACTCGCTGCCCGTCCGCGACGCGACTGTTGTTCACGGCGGCCGCTCATCAAAAGCGCTGAGGCCGATGATCCGACATTTCACGGATACACAGGCGACAGCCTCTGCCCCCGCTGCGATGTTGCTCCTTTCCGAGCCTCTTGGCTATCGCGTGGTTGTCGACTCATGCGACCGGCGATGGCTCCGATGCAGACGCACGCGTTGCATGGCCTGAGCCGTCCAGAGTGTCCGCTCTGGGCGGTTTTTCGAGCGATCTGACAAAGTCCGCGCGACGCCCTCGCGCGGGCTTTTCCATTTGGCGCGGGAAGCGATTTCGTTCGGCTCCGCGAATGTCTTGGTGCGGTGGAAACCGGACATCCCTGAGGCGATGCTCGAACTCGCCTTGCTCAGCGGAGCGGACTCTGAACAAAACCAGACCTGTTGCGGCAGCACGGCGATCGCTGAACCGCCGCGCCGAGCACAATTCAGGCGGCAAGCGCTATCCTGCCGGAGGCTTCCGCTGTTTCACTTGAGCAGCCGGATTCCCTTTCCGGAGTCGCTTCTCAGGCTGCCCTCTGCTTCGCAGGGATCTTCTTGTCGGAATGCCCTCGGCGATGAAGAGGCCGGGCCGAGGCTGTTACCGTCTAGCAACATCGGACAGCAAACCGAGCCCCCCTATCATTTTGGGCCGTGGGCTGTAGGTTCTCTGTCCTAACAAGACTGCTGTTCGGGTAGGCGCTTCTGATCGACTTCCCTGGGCATCCCTGGGGGAGCGAGCAATGAGCAAAACGCAGCGACGCAATTGGGTCGGGCCGTCCTCCCGCTGGCACGACCAAATAAAGGCGCGCCGCCTGGCCCTGCTCCGGTCGACTGCTCTCGTCGTGCTCAGCGTGGCTTTCGCGCAGCCATCGATGGCGCAGGAATACGTCTACAATGGTCCGACGGGCGGGACCTGGTCCGCTGGCCCCTGGTCTCCCTCACTCGTCGGCGGCGCCACCACTCAATTGACCTTCAACACGGATATCGCGGTGGCTCTCACCACCACCAACGACCTGGGCGCGTTCACCCTCAACAGTATCTGGCTCGACACTCCTTGGACGAATGGTCGTTTGACGATCAACGCTGTCGGTGGAAGCAAGCTGATCTTCGACGGGGCCAATCCCTATGCTTCGACCATCGGACAATTCATTTTCAACACGCCCATCCAGCTCAACAGTTCGACGGTCTTTGCGAGCGGACAGGGAGCCTCATTCAACGGTACGATTTCCGGAACAGGCAAGCTTGTCTTGGTCGGCATCTCATATCTGATGGCCGACGCGGTCCACACCGGCGGGACCGCTCTGGGCGGCTCGCTCGTGATCGGCGATAACGGGACGGTTGGGTCCCTCGCAGGCGATATTGAAATCGGCAATGGCTCGCTGGTGTTCAAACGGTCCGATGCCGTTATCCATTCCGGGGCCGTGTCCGGTACCGGCTGGCTGTTTCAGGCAGGCAGCGGCACTCTGACGCTGACCGGCAACAGCACCTTCTCGGGCACGACGGGCGTGAGCGCCGGGACGCTTCAGATCGGCAATGGCGGCACGACCGGAGCTGTGGCCGGCAATATCATCAATGATAGCTATTTGATCTTCAACCGATCGAATGACCTTGCCTATGGCGGAAACATCTCTGGTACTGGTCAGGTGAGCAAGCTCGGCGCGGGCACCCTGACGCTCACCGGCGCCAATACCCATTCCGGGGGAACGACGATCGTCGCCGGGACGCTCAAGATCGGGGATGGCGGTACGACCGGGACGATCGCCGGGGATATTGTCAACAACTCCGCCCTGGTCTTCGATCGATCCGATGACTACGCGTTTGCAGGTAACGTCTCCGGAACCGGAACCCTGACCAAGCAAGGCGCGGGGACGCTGGCGCTCGCCGGCGCCAATACATATTCCGGAGACACGACGGTCAGTGCTGGCGTCATTCGGGTGTTGCACAATTCGGCCTTCGGTCTGAGCGCCGTTCGCCTGGCGGCCGGCTCGGGTCTGCAGACCGTCTCGAACATCACGATGGCCAACGCCATCTCCACCAGCGGCGCGAGGATCGACACAGTCAGCGATACCTTGACCCTGAGCGGGATGATTATCGGTTCCGGCTGGCTGGAGAAGACGGGCTCGGGGACCCTGCTGCTGTCCGGCACCAACATTTACGCCGGCGGGACGCGATTGAACGCCGGCACGCTCGCCATCCAGCAAGCGAATTCGCTCGGGACGGGCACGCTGGAGATGGGGGGTGGGGCGACGCTTGAAGCTCGTGGCAGCTTCGCGCTGTCCAACACCGTGGCCCTGTCGACCGGGACCGCCCTTGTCGATACGGGCACGAACAATTTCGGCCTGGCCGGGGTCATCAGCGGCGCGGGCACGCTCTCCAAGACCGGAACTGGCACGCTGACGCTCTCGGGGGCCAACACCTATTCCGGCGCGACCTGGATCCAGCAGGGAACGCTTCGGATGGGCGGGACAGGCGTGCTGTCGAACCAGACCGCGGTTCAGATCTCGGCCGGCGCGGTCTTCGACCTCGACGGCATCGCCCAGACGGTCGGCTCCTTATCCGGGACTGGCGACGTGCTGCTGGGCGGGACGACATTGACGGCGGGGGCCACAATAGCAACACGACCTTCTCCGGCACGATCTCGGGCGCGGGCTCGCTGCTCAAAGACGGCAGCGGCACGCTGACGCTGAACGGGACCAACACCTACACCAGCGCGACCGAGGTGCTCGGCGGCAAGCTCGTCGTCAACGGCTCCATCGTGACGCCGGTGATCGTGCAACCCGGTGCGACGCTCGGCGGTTCCGGCTCGGTCGGTGCAACGACCGTGGGCGGCACGCTGGCGCCGGGCAATTCGCCGGGCACGCTGACGGTCAACGGCAACCTCGTCATGGGCGCCGGCTCGCTCTACCTCGCCGAGGTGCAGGGCGCGCTGTCGGACCGGGTCACCGTCACCGGCACGGCGAGCCTCGCGGGCACGTTGCGGATCGTGCCGCTGGGC
>UCLR01000052.1 GCA_900473415.1 Hyphomicrobiales bacterium | reverse complement strand
ATGCTCGACCAGCCAGACGCGCTCGCGCGCCTTGCCGTCGGCGATCAACGCGGCGCGCATTTCCATCTCGGCCACCGCCTCGTCGTAGCCCGTCAGCCCCTCGGCCACGACCCATTCGACCGGCTCGGAACCCGTCTCCGGCAGGAAGGAGACGTCGAGCTCGCCGCGCATGTTCACCATGGCTTAACCATGTTCCATTCAATCTTTCCAAGCCGGAGAGAACCGGCCGCCCGTGTCGCTTCCTGCGCCCGGAACGGTCGGCAGGCAAGTTTCACTGGTCGAATTCCGAAATAGGCGTCCGGAGGCAAGAGTTGAAGGCCGATCTAGAACTCGTCCCAGTCGAGCTCACCGTCGTGTTGGGTCAGACCCAGATGCCGATCTACAAGCTCCTGCGCCTCGGCCGCGGCGCCATCATCGAGCTCAACACCAGCGAGATGGACGAGGTCCAGATTCTCGCCAACAACCACCCCTTCGCCAAGGGAATCGTCGTCGTCAGCGGCGCGCGCATCTCCGTCGAGGTCACGCAGATGCTGATGCGCCCGACCATCTACACCCTGCAGAGCGTCGCCGAGGCTGCCTAGAGCCTCGGACCGAAAAGTGGAATGCCCTTTTCGGACCAATCCGATGCAACAACAAAGAGATAGATCGTCACTAGGCGTCCGATCGGACGCACGGCGGTCTGAGCATTCTCGCAGAAAAGCGACGATGAGCGCTTTTTCCACAATGACACTCTTGTAGCGGCGGATTCGATTTGCTAGATCGGCGCCGCTCACCGGATGCGCCGCCCGCAACCGGAACCGAGCTGCGGTCGTGGCGGAACTGGTAGACGCACTACCTTGAGGTGGTAGCGGGGAGACCCGTGGAGGTTCGAGTCCTCTCGACCGCACCAAATTCGGACTTCGGTCCAGCGAATGGCGACCCTCTGGGTCGCCATTCGCATTTCTGGCCTTGTTGCAACGCCTTGCCGACGAAACTTCGCGCGATGCGCCGCTGCTGGAATCGGCCTGCCCTTGCCTTCTTTCACGCTTTGCCCCGGATTGGGCTGACAGACGGCAGAACTTTGGTAACGTAAACCGGCCGTCAAGCATTCTCCGCAATTCTCCGCGAGATGAACGCCCGCCGCATGATCAGCTCCCGCCTCCTGCCCGCTCTGGCTGCCACCGCTTTCGCGGTACTGGGCGGTTGCGTGGCTTTCGACAATTACCCGTCGAAGGGCGATGCACGGCCCCATCCGGGCGTCGCGGCAGCGCATCGTTACCCCGTCCATGGCATCGACATCTCGCGCTGGCAGGGCGATATCGACTGGAGCGCGGTCAAGGCCGCCGGCACCCGCTTCGTCTACATGAAGGCGACCGAGGGCGGCGACCATGTCGACCCGGCCTTCCAGCGCAACTGGGAAGGTGCCCGCCGCGCCGGCATCCCGCGCGGTGCCTATCACTTCGTCTACTGGTGCCGCCCGGCCCATGAGCAAGCCGTCTGGTTCAAGCAACAGATCCCGGCCGATCCCGACGCGCTGCCGCCGGTGCTCGATGTCGAGTGGAACGGCCATTCCCGCACCTGCCCGAAGAAGATCGACCCCGAGCTCGCCCGCGAGAAGATCCAGCTGATGCTGACCGAGCTCGAGCAGCTCACCGGTAAGAAGCCGGTGATCTACACTGACATCACCTTCCACAAGGACGTGCTGGAAGGGCAGTTCAACGACTACCCCTACTGGATCCGCTCGACTGCATCGGTGCCCGAGGCACGCTACAGCGACCGCCCCTGGGCCATCTGGCAGTTCACCACGACCGGCCGCGTGCCCGGCATCCGCGGCGATGTCGACCGCAACGCCTTCTTCGGCAACGAGGGCCAGTTCATCGGCTGGATGCAGGGCGAGTTCGATATCGGCACGCGCCGCTGGGAGAAGCAGAAGCGCATGCCCGGCCAACCGAGTCCGGGCCCGGACCGCCCGGCGGCGCCGGGACACGATCCCCTCGCCCCGCTGCGGAACCCGTCACCGGAGCCGGTGCCGGAGGATGTGCCGGTCGCGCGTGTTCCCGGCAGCGCGCCGGTGGTCACCTCGTCGCTGCGTCCCCGCGCGCCGGTGGCCATGTCGACCCAGATCGACTGAGCGCCGCCGGCTCGCCGGTTAACCAAAGCTGAAGATCATCCTTCGACTGCGCGGCAATTCTAACCGCGGCTTAACCAGCACTCCCGCATCAGGAACTCTGATGCAGGAGACGACGATGCCAGCGCGCAAGCTGACCGGAGCCCGGATCGGGCTTGGAATCCTTACCTTCGCGGCGCTTCTGGCCTGCCTCGCGGAGCCGGCGCTCGCGCTCTATCCGAAGAAAGGCGACAGCGCCCCGCATCACGGCGTCCGCGATGCTCGCCGGAAGATCATCCAAGGCATCGACGTCTCCCGCTGGCAGGGCGAGATCGACTGGGAGCGGGTCAAGGACGCCGGCACGCGCTTCGCCTTCATCAAGGCGACGGAGGGCGGCGATCACATCGATCCGAGCTTCAAGCGCAACTGGGCCGAGGCGAAGAAGCACGGCATCGCACGCGGCGCCTATCATTTCGTCTGGTGGTGCCGCACGGCCAAGGAGCAGGTGCACTGGTTCAAGAAGCACATCCCGCGCGACCCCGATGCGCTGCCACCCGTCCTCGACGTCGAATGGCAGAACGACTCGCAATGCACCCGCAGGATCTCGCGCGAGGACGCGCTGGAGAAGATCGCGGTGATGCTGAAGGGCCTGCGCGAGCACACCGGCAAGAAGCCGATCATCTACACCGACATCAACTTCCATGAGGACGTGCTGGAAGGTGCCTTCAACGACCACCCTTACTGGCTGCGCTCCACCGCCGCGCCGCTGACGAAGCGCTATGCCCGAGACCGCTGGGAATTCTGGCAGTTCACCACGACCGGTCGCGTGCCGGGCATCGCCGGCCATGTCGACCGCAACGCCTTCTTCGGTGGCGAGCGCGAGTTCGAGGCCTGGCGCCGGGGCCATTTCGACATCGGCTCACGCCAATGGCACGGCGGCGAACCGAAGGTCGCCCAGCGCTTGAAAGCCGAGCGCAAGGCACTGCCGACGCCGGCCGGCATCCGCGCCCCGAAGGCGGCGGGCGGCGCGCCGCTGCGCTTCGTCCCGCCCGGCCACATTCCGGCCCATACGGCCGACAGCCGCGACGTCGAGGTCACCGGTTCGGTGCGCCGCAACTGAGGACTGGCTTAGCCGGACGCGCATCGTCATAATCCCGTCGCCCTGAGCCGGATAAGGCCCATCGGCCGACGGCTGCGGAAGACCAGTATGCCCAGCGACCTTCAATCCCAGGCCGGGTTCGTATGGGCCTATCGGTTCGATTCCGCTGGCCGCCCGAGCCTGATTCCACGCGACGTCGTGCCCGAGCTTCATCCGCCGGAGGGATTCGTCTGGCTGCATGTCGACCTCGTCCACACCCGCGCGCAGAGCTGGATCGGCGAGCTGGACCTGCCGGAAGCGGCGCGGGAGACCCTTCTCTCCCGTGAGATGCATCAGCGGCTCGACCATTCGGCCAGCCTCGCCTGGGGCGTCTCGCATGACCTGATCCGCGAAATCGGCGAGAAATCCGAGGATGTCGGGGCGCTGCGCTGGATCATCGGTGATGATTTCGTCCTGACCGGCCGCCGCGACGCCCTGCACGCCACGCGCATGACGGCCGAGGCGCTGAACCGCGGCGAGATAGCCAGCAGCCCCAGCGCGCTGCTGGAGCAAATCATCGAATACATCATCGACGACATCACTGACGCCGTGATCCGCCTGCTCGACGAAACCGACACCGTCGAGGACGACATCCTCGTCGATCGGCTGCATGACGGGCCGCAGCGCGTCGGCGCCATGCGGCGCACGGCTGTCAGGCTCCACCGCCAGCTCGCCGGCCTGCATGTGCTGTTCAGGCGCTTCGGCGAGACGCAGTCCGGACGCAGCATGCCGGACGCGGTCAAGGGGGCAGCCCAACGCCTGCTGCAGCGGATCGACGCGTTGCACCACGACGTCCAGTCGGTGCAGGAGCGTGCGCGACTGCTGCAGGACGAGATCGCCGCCCTCTCGGCCAACCGCACCAACCGGCAGCTCTATGTGCTCGCGCTGCTGACGGCGCTGTTCCTGCCCGCGACCTTCATCACCGGCCTGTTCGGCATCAATGTGAAGGGCCTGCCCTGGGTGGAGTCCGATTTCGGCGCGGTTTTCGTCACGCTGACCTGCATCGGCGCGGCGCTGCTCACGCTGATCCTGCTGCGCAAGCGGGGCGTCATCGGCGACTGAAGCGCGCCGGTCTCAGGCCGCCGCGCCGCCGTTCACCTCGATCGTGACATGGGAGAGCATCGGCAGACCCGCCAGCGCCGCCTTGTAGCGCGCCGGCGCTTGCGGCGCCCCTGCCACCACCGAGACGATCGCAGCGTAATGGCCAGGCCCGACCTGCCAGAGATGGAGGTCGGTGATCTCCGCTCCCGCCTGCGCGATCCGCTCGCCGATGCGCTCGGCCAGAGTCATGTCCGGCACGGCGTCGAGCAGCACGGCGCCCGAGGCCCGCAGCAGCCCGACGGACCAATGCGCGATGATCAGCGCCCCGACGACGCCCATCAGCGGATCGAGCCAAACCCAGCCATAGAGGCTGCCGCCGAGCAGCGCGGCAATCGCCAGAACCGAGGTGAAGGCATCCGCGACGACGTGCATATAAGCGGCGCGCAGATTGTTGTCGCCGCCATGCCGGTGATGGCCATGGGCGTGGTGGCCACCGTGGTCATGCGTGTGGTCGTGATCGTGGTGACCATGATCGTGGCCATGGGCAGGGCCGTGGTGATGGCCATGATGGTGGTCATGGTCGCCGCTCAGCAGCCAGGCGCTGGCGAGATTGACCACGAGCCCGATGGCGGCCACGGCCATCGCCTGCCCGAAAACGATCGGCACGGGCGCATAGAGTCGGAAAGCCGATTCGACGCCAATGGCGAGCGCCACCAGCATCAGCAGCACAGCGCTGGCGAAGGCGGCAAGATCCCCGAGCTTGCCGGTGCCGAAGGTGAGGCGCCGGTCGTGCGCATGGCGCCGCGCGAAGCGATAGGCGAAGGCCGCGATGCCGAGCGCCGCCGCATGGGTCGACATGTGCCAGCCATCGGCGACGAGCGCCATCGAGCCGAAGGCCGTGCCGGCGACGATCTCGACGACCATCGTCGCGACGGTCAGCGCGACGACGATCCAGCTTCGCCGCTCGTGGCTATCATGCTTCGTGCCGAGGAAGACATGCTCGTGCCGGGATGGAAATACGCTCAGATCGGCCATCGCGCCGCTCCTGTCGTCACAGATATTTCGTCAGGGCCTTGAGGCCCTCGATCATGCGCCTCGCCTCCGGCGTGGCCGCGGAAGCGTGGTCGAAGAGATGGTGCTCGAGATGGTCGAAGATCAGCAGCTCCTTGACCTTCTCCAGCGCCTTCTCGACCGCCTGAAGCTGCTGGACGACATCCGGCACGTCCCTGCCCGCCTCGACCATCCCGATCACGGTGCCGAGATGCCCCTGCGCACGTCGCAGACGCTTGGTGAGGTCCGGATTCATCGCGTGGCTCATGCAATCGATCCTATCCTCCTGGATAGGATAGGCAAGAGAACCGCCCTGCGTCATCCCGACGCCGTCACGCCCGTACACGTGGCGGGCGTCCGCATCTTGTCCCCCGCATGACGGAGGACGTGCATCGCCAACTGGCCCGACCACGACGAAACGCCCTGCTTCCTCATTCCTGCCCATCCGGCGTTCGCGCCGCTGCGCACTGACTCCGGGTCCGACTGCGCTATAAAGGCGCAAACACCGCGCTCCAGCGCCGGAACGGGAGGTCCACCATGCTCGCCAACGCGCCCCGCCCCTTCAATTTCGATCTCGGCGAAACCGCCGACGCCATCCGCGACACCGTCCATGCCTTCGCGCAGGAGAAGATCGCCCCGCGCGCCGAGGAGATCGACCGGACGAACCAGTTCCCGCGTGATCTCTGGCCGCAGATGGGAGAGCTCGGCCTGCACGGCATCACGGTCGAGGAGGAATATGGCGGCTCAGGGCTCGGCTATCTCGAGCATTGCGTGGCGGTGGAGGAGGTCAGCAGGGCCTCCGCCTCGGTCGGCCTCTCCTACGGCGCCCATTCCAACCTCTGCGTCAATCAGATCCGCCGCAACGGCAACGAGGCGCAGAAGCGGAAATGCCTGCCGAAGCTGATCTCCGGCGAGCATGTCGGCGCGCTCGCCATGTCGGAGCCGGGCTCGGGCTCCGACGTCGTCTCGATGAAGACGAAGGCCGAGAAGAAGGGCGACCGCTACGTCCTCAACGGCAACAAGATGTGGATCACCAACGGCCCGATCGCCGAGACGCTGGTTGTCTATGCCAAGACCGATCCTGAGGCCGGGACGCGCGGCATCACCGCCTTCCTGATCGAGAAGGGCATGAGGGGCTTCTCGACCCACCAGAAGCTCGACAAGCTCGGCATGCGCGGCTCCGACACCTGCGAACTCGTCTTCCAGGATTGCGAAGTGCCGGAGGAGAACGTGCTCGGCCAGGTCGGGCGCGGCGTCAACGTGCTGATGAGCGGGCTCGACTATGAGCGCGCCGTGCTGGCGGCCGGCCCCCTCGGCATCATGCAGGCGGCGATGGACATCGTCATGCCATACGTCCACGAGCGCAAGCAGTTCGGCCAATCGATCGGCGAGTTCCAGCTCGTACAGGGCAAGGTCGCCGACATGTATGTCGCCATGAACTCCTGCCGGTCTTACGTCTACGCCGTCGCCAAGGCCTGCGACCGCGGCGAGACCACCCGCGAGGACGCCGCCGGCGCCATTCTGATCGCAGCCGAGAAGGCGACGCAGGTCGCGCTCGACGCCATCCAGCTGCTGGGCGGCAACGGCTACATCAACGACTATCCGACGGGGCGCCTGCTGCGCGACGCCAAGCTCTACGAGATCGGCGCCGGCACCAGCGAGATCCGCCGCATGCTGATCGGCCGCGAGCTGTTCAACAAGACGAAGTGAAGGTAGAGGGCCTCATGCCCCTCTACTTCGCCTATGGCCTCAACATGGACCCGGCCGGCATGGCCGAGCGCTGCCCGCATTCCCGCGCGCTCGGCCCGGCCCGCTTTCCCCGCCATCGCTTCATCATCACACGCGACGGCTACGCCTCGGCGATCCGCGACCCGCGCGAGGATGTCCATGGAGTGCTCTGGGACTGCTCGCTCAGCGACATCCGCACCCTCGACAAGTTCGAGGCCCTCGCCAGCGGTCTCTATGTGAAGATCAACCAGCCGGTGATCGTGCCCGGCGGCGCGAAAAGGGCGCTGATCTATATCGGCCGCTCGGCCGAGCCGGGACGGCCGAAGCCGGGTTACATGGAAACGGTCATCGCCGGGGCGAAACATTTCGATCTGCCGGAGACTTATGTAGCCGGCTTGAATCGGTTTCTGAACAAGCCGAATCTGGATCTGAAGCCGTTGAATCAGGATGCGAGCGAACCGCTGCCGCCCGGTCCGGTGAAGGGTGTCAGGCCGCGGGCGCTGGCGCCGAAGTAGATTCACCCCAAGCGAAAAGGGCCGCTCGCGCGGCCCTCTCATTATTGGAGCAAAGCAGCGGCGGCTTACGCCGCCAGTCCCTTCGCGAGCTCGCTGACCTGCTTCTCGAACAGCGCGCGATAGGCGCCGTCCTCGCGGGCGAGCAGCGCCTCGTGCGGCCCCTCCTCCACCACCCGGCCGCGATCGAAGACCAGGATGTGGTCCATGGCCCTGACCGTCGAGAGACGGTGGGCGATCACGATCGTGGTGCGGCCCTCCATCAGGCGTTCGATCGCCTGCTGGATCAGCGCCTCCGACTCCGAATCGAGGCTCGAGGTCGCCTCGTCCAGGATCAGGATCGGCGCATCGGCCAGGAAGGCGCGGGCCAGCGCGACACGCTGGCGCTCGCCGCCCGAGAGCTTGATGCCGCGCTCGCCGACGAGCGTGGCATAGCCCTTGGGCAGGCGCATGATGAAGTCATGCGCATTGGCGAGCTCCGCCGCCTGCTCGATCTGCGCTTGGCTGGCGCCCGGCCGGCCATAGGCGATGTTCTCGGCAAGAGAGCGGTGAAACAGCACCGGCTCCTGCTGCACGATCGCGATCTGCCGCCGCAGGCTGTCCTGGGTGACGTCGGCAATGTCCTGCCCGTCGATCGCGATTCGGCCCGCGGTGACGTCGTAGAGCCGCTGCACCAGCTTGACGAAGGTCGTCTTGCCGGAACCCGAGCGGCCGACGAGGCCGACCTTCTCGCCGCCACGGATGGTCAGCGAGAAATCGCGGTAGAGCGGGTCGTGATGGCCGCCATAGTGGAAGGTCACGTCCTCGAAAGCGATCTCGCCCGCCGTCACCGCCATCTCAACCGCGCCCTTCCGGTCCGGCACGCCATAGGGAAGGTCGTGCATCCAGACGAGCTCCTCCATGTCGTTGACCGAGCGCTGCAGGTTGTGGACGTGCTGGCCGACATCGCGCAGATAGCCATGCACCACCGTATAGGCCGTCAGCACGAAGGCGACGTCGCCCGCGCTCGCCTGTCCGTTCAGCCAGAGCCAGATGACGAGGCCGATCACCGCGGCCCGCAGGAGCAGCAGCACCATGAGCTGGCCGGTGCCCGACCAGGTGCCGCGCACCCAGGCGCGCTCGGTCCGGCGGCTCCATTTCACGATCACCGCCGCGAGGCGCAGATCCTCGCGCCTCTCCGCCCCATAGGCCTTCACGACCGGGTTACAGGTGATGGCGTCGGCCAGCGCGCCGCCGAGACGCGTGTCCCAGGCATTGCCCAGCCGCGACGCCGGCGCCACGAAGCGCAGCGACAATGCAAGCGTCAGCCCGATATAGGCCAGCGCCCCGAGCGCCACGACAAGCCCCATCACCGGCCAGTGCCAGGCCAACAGCGCCGTCATGCCGAACAGGATGACGAGCGAAGGCAGCAGCGCGATCAGGATCGTGTCGCTGAGCAGGTCGAGCGCCCACATGCCGCGCGTGATCTTGCGCACCGTCGAGCCGGCGAAGTTGTTGGCGTGCCAGTCGGTCGAGAAGCGCTGCAGGCGCGCGAAGGCCTCCTGGGCCACGTCCCGCATCGTGCGCAGCGTCATGGTGGTGATGCCGATATAGGCGAAATGCCGGCCGAACACGGTGATGACGGCGAGCACCATCATCGCAGCAAGCGCCCACAGTGCGGCCTGGGTGCCGTCACGGCCGCTCGCCACCGCATCGACGAGGCGACCGGCATAGAGCGGCGTGAACAGCTCGGCGAGCGTGCCGATGATGGTGACACCGGCAACCCAGGCGACCTGCCCGGGCTGTCGCGCCCAATGACGGAAAGTGAAGCCGAGAACGGCCCGGAACGGCTCCCGCCGCACCTTCTGAGTATCGAAAGACATAGCGTCATTCGGCGCCGGGACGGCGCCGACTCCGGATCAGGCGGAGACGACGACGCGCGCCGGCTCCGGCAATGAAAGAAACGGGTTTGAGAAAAGCTCAGGAGACCGCCCGCAGGCGGGCCTCGCGCGAAACCGACCTAGTGTTTAGGTGGTCGCATGGGAGGAACAGCGGTGATGACGATTACCATTCAGCCCTCCCTTTCTTGAGTTGGAGCCAGGACGATAAAATGCCTGAACTATAAGCAGGAGGCAAGCCGCGCTTCCCTGCACCCGCCTCGCGGGGGCGCAATATCCCATTTCAGAACGGCTACCAGAACAGCGCGACGAGCCTGACCGCGATCACCAGCAGGAAGGCCGCGATGATGGTCGCCAGGACCTGCTGGCGCTTGCCTCGGTTGGGGAATTGATGGCGCAGCAGCCGGCCGAGCGGCTTGCGGAAGATGAAGGCCACAACCAGCAGCACGATGACGATATGGGACACGCGTTGAGCCCTTCGCGACGGGCTTTCGCTCGCCCCTTTCGAATCCGGCCGCACCGTGGCGGCTCGCCCGCGCAGCGTCAATGGGATCGCGCCTTGCCCGATGGCCCCGGCCCGTCGCAAGCTGCTTGCCTCGACCACGGGCGAAATGGCAGAGCGATGGCATGCTCGGATTCAGCAATCTCGACCTCGCCGCCTTCGCCTTCTTCTCCCTCGCCTGGATCGGCTATCACTACGCCGTCGAGCTCGGCCCGCATGCGGGCCGGACGCTGAACATGCGGATGAATTTGCGCCGCGCCCGCTGGATCAAGGAGGCGATGGAGCGTGACAACCGCATCGTCGACACCCAGGTGATGAACGGGCTGCAGAACGGCACGGCCTTCTTCGCCTCGACCTCGCTGATCGCCATCGGCGGTACGCTCGCTTTGCTGCAATCGACCGAGCGCGTCGTCGCGATCTTCTCCGACCTGCCCTTCGTGCCGGTGACGCAGCGCTCGGTCTGGGAGATGAAGGTGATCGGGCTCGCCACCATCTTCGGCTACGCCTTCTTCAAATTCGCCTGGAGCTACCGGCTGTTCAATTATTGCGTCATCCTGCTGGGCGCCCTGCCGGCGCCGCGCAGCGAGGACAAGACGGCGGTCGCCCATGCCATGCATGAGACGGTCGAGATGAACATCGCCGCGGGGCGTCATTTCAACCGCGGCCAGCGCGCCTTCTTCTTCGCGCTCGCCTATCTCGGCTGGTTTCTCGGGCCGGTCACCTTCGTCGGCTTCACCGGCGCCGTGCTGGTTGCGATGTATCAGCGCCAATTCGGCTCCGACGCCGCCCGCGTCTTCCGCTACCTTGACAAGCCATGAGCCAAGAACCCAAAGGCCACGCGCCGGAGACCATCGAGCAGGTGATCCTCGAGTTGCTGGCGCGGCAGGAGCCCGGCCGTACCATCTCGCCGATGGATGTCGCCCGCGCGCTGGGCAGCGACCATCCCGACGACTGGGGCCCGTTGATGCAACCGGTGCGCCGCGCCGCGGTGAAGCTGATGAAGGAGGGCAGGCTCCTCATCACCCGCAAGGGCCGCCCGGTCGATCCGGACGATTTCCGCGGCGTCTACCGGATCACCGGTCCGGGCGCCTGAATCACGGCCCCGGAAGCAGCGCGTCGGTATAGCCCGCGAGCCAATAGGCCAGGAGGCCGACCCATTCCTTGAAGCCGTTATCGGCCGTCTCGAGCGCGCGGTGGACACGGCTATAAGGGCGGGTGAAGTCGCTCGGCCGCCCCTTGGACCAATAGTCGACCGGGAAGGCCTCGACGGCGAAGCCCGCCTTTCGGAACACGCCCATGGCGCGCGGCATATGCCAGGCCGAGGTCACCAGGAGCCAGCGCTCGCCGGGCTTGGGATCGACGAGGCGGCGGGTGAAGGTCGCGTTCTCGCGCGTGTTGCGGGATTGGTCCTCCAGGACCAGCCGCGCGGGGGCGAGCCCGACCCCCTCGAGCAGCAGCTTGGCGCCATCGGCCTCGGTCGTCTCGGCTTGCGAGACCAGATTGGCGGAGCCACCGGTGAAGACCACCTTGGCCTGCGGGTGGAGCCGCGCCAGCTCGACGGCCTTGGTCATACGCGTGGCCGAGGAATTGAGGACCACGTCACCACGGTTCATTCCAACCGCCCCGCCGAGGATGATGATGCCGGCCACTGGGCCCTTGGCGGCGTCCTGTTGCGGAAAGCGGTCCTCCAGCGGCCGGATCACGGCGCGCGGCAGCGGGCTGAAGGCCATCAACACCAGCGCGACGAGGGAAAGGAGCCCGAGCCAGCGAGCCGGCCGGGCGAAGCGCGTGAAGGCCAGCACGGCCGCGAGCAGCGCGGCGAGAATGGCGAAATTGACCGGCGAGAACACCAGCCAGACGAGCTTGGAGAGGACGAAGAACATCGTTGGCTCGCGATCGGAGGAGGCGGTCTGCCGGGAGGAAGGGAGTTCGATATAGCCGCAGGATGGGAGAGGGCTCCAGAGCCTTGGCGGCCTGTCCCGCGACCGGGCTCAGCGGATGATCTGCGGCGGGGATTGCGGGCGGCGGCGCTCGGGCTGCGGCAGGGCCTTCGCGACCTCGATCGCCCGGCCGGCGACCTCCCGCAGCTCGCAGCCCGCCTGCCTTCCGGCCTGCAAGCCCTCGCGTTGAGCCGCGCCGTAGAGGGCGCATTTCTGGGCGATGTAGCTCTCCCAGGCGAGTTGCACGGCTCCGAGCCGGCTGCGCTGGCCGGCATCGAGGGAACGAGCCGTCACCTGGAGGGCAAGCGTCAGGCGCTCGCGCCAGGCCGCCTCCTCCCGTCTTGCGCAGCTCGCCTCGGCCCCGCGCTGGTCGTTGCTGGCAGCGCGCACGCAGGCCACGGCCACCATGCCGACGCAGGCCGAGGGCGAACGGTCATTCTCACGCAGGCAGGTCGCCAGCGCCGCCAGGTCACCCCGCAAGGCGGCACTCGGCAAGCCCTGCGCTACAACGGGCGCAGCGGAGCCAAGGCAGAACAGGAGCAGAGTGGCGGCGACAGCCTTCATGCCGGCATCATGCCAGCGCCCGCGGGCGGATCAAGCGCCTCGGATGGTCTTCACGCGATCGGCAACGGCAGCGCCGCCTCGGCCGCCGGCCGCGCGAAGAGCGCCTCATACCAGCGCCGTACCGCCGGACGCTCGGCCCGCTCGACCGGCATGTTGAACCAGCGATGCGCACCACAGCCGACCGCGATGTCCGCGACGCCGAAGCGCTCGCCCGCCAGGAACGGCCTGTCCGCCAGTTGCGCCTCGAGGATCGCCATCAGCGTCTCGGCCCGTTTCATGCCCTCAGCGATGACCTTGGGCTCGGTATAGCCCGGCACTTTGCGCACCACGCCCCAGAGCACCGGCGCCAGCGCAGGCTGCAGCTCGGACAGCATCCAGTCCATCCAGCGCTCGGCCTCGGCCCGCCGCGCCACATCCGCTTCCCAGATCGACGCGGTGCCATGGCGCGCCGCGAGGTAGCGCACGATGCTGTTCGACTCCCAGAGGCGGAAGTCCCCCTCCTCCAGCACCGGAATCTGCCCGTTTGGGTTCATCGCGCGGAATTCGGGCGTGTCGAGCCCACCGAAGGGCCCGCCGACGTCGATGCGCTCGAAAGCCTGCCCGACCTCACCAGCGGCCCAGACGACCTTCTGGACATTGATGGAGCTCAGCCGCCCCCAGATCTTCAGCATGGTCCGCCCCCTGTCCGCGCTCAGGCGAATTCCATGATGACGGCATCGACTGCGAGCGAGTCGCCCTCCTTCGCCAGGATCTTGGCGACGGTGACGTCCTTCTCGGCGCGCAGCACGTTCTCCATCTTCATGGCCTCGACCATGGCGAGCGGCTCGCCGGCCTTGACCTCCTGCCCGACCGAGACGGCGATCGACTTGACCAGACCCGGCATCGGGCAGAGCAGGAACTTGCCGGTATCGGCCGCGACCTTCTCCGGCATCAGCGCCGCGAGCTCCGCCTCGCGCTGCGTATAGACCTGGGCGTTGGCATAGGCGCCGGCATGGCCGAGCGAGAAGCCGTTGAGCACCGCCCTCACCTGCGCCGCGACCTTCACCCCGTCGAGCGTGCCGTGCCAGACCGGCTCGCCCGGCACCCAATCGCTGACGACGCCGACGCTGCGGTCCGGGAAGGCGATGACGACCGCCCCACCCTGCTCCGAGACTTCGCCCTCGAAGCGCTCGGCTCCGAGCTGGACAAGGCGCAGCCGGTCGAAGGAGACCTTGCGCCAGCCCTCCATCTGGGCCGAGACGTTTCGCTTGCGCTGATTGAGCTTGTGGTCGCAGGCGATCGCGATCGCCGCCATGCGCTGCGCGGTCTCGCCTTCAGGCGCCGGCAGCGAGAAGCCCTCGGGAAACTCCTCGGCGATGAAGCCGGTCGAGAGGTTGCCCGCGATCCAGCGCGGGTGCTGCATCACTGCCGCGACGAAGGGAATGTTGTGGCGGATGCCGTCGATGGCGAAGGCGTCGAGCGCGCGGGCCTGGGCCTTGATCGCCGCCTCGCGCGTCGCCGCGTGCGTCACCAGCTTGGCGATCATCGGGTCGTAATAGATCGAGATCTCGCCGCCTTCATAGACGCCGGTGTCGTTGCGCACGGTCGCGTCGCCGTCCGGCCCCTCGCTAGGCGGCCGATAGGTGACGAGGCGGCCGGTCGAGGGCAGGAAGTTGCGGGTCGGATCCTCGGCGTAGACGCGGCTTTCGACGGCCCAGCCGTCGAGCTTCACATCCTCCTGCTTCAGCGCGAGCTTCTCGCCATAGGCGACCCGGATCATCTGCTCGACGAGGTCGATGCCGGTGACCATCTCCGTCACCGGATGCTCGACCTGGAGCCGCGTGTTCATCTCGAGGAAGTAGAAGGACTTGTCCTGGCCGGCGACGAACTCGACCGTGCCGGCCGAGTCGTAGTTCACGGCCTTGGCCAGCGCGACCGCCTGGTCGCCCATCTTGCGGCGAGTCGCCTCGTCCAGCAGCGGCGACGGGGCCTCCTCCAGCACCTTCTGGTTGCGGCGCTGGATCGAGCATTCGCGCTCGCCGAGATAGATGACGTTGCCGTGCTTGTCGCCCAGCACCTGAATCTCGATATGGCGCGGATCGACGATGAACTTCTCGACGAAGACGCGGTCGTCGCCGAAGGAGGACGCAGCCTCCGACTTTGCCCGCGCGAAGCCTTCCGCCACTTCGCCGGCCGAATGGGCGATGCGCATGCCCTTGCCGCCGCCGCCGGCCGAAGCCTTGATCATGACGGGATAGCCGATTTCGTCAGCGATCGTCACGGCATGCTCGGGACTCTCGATGATGCCGAGGAAGCCCGGCACGGTGGAGACCTTGGCCGCGGCAGCCGCCTTCTTGGACTCGATCTTGTCGCCCATCGCGGCGATGGCGCCCGGGTTGGGGCCGATGAAGATGATGCCGTTATCCTTCAGCGCCTGGGCGAAGGCCTCACGCTCGGAGAGGAAGCCGTAGCCCGGATGCACGGCCTCGGCGCCCGTCTGCTTGCAGGCGGCGACGATCTTGTCGATCTGCAGATAGGACTGCGCGGCGGGAGCTTCGCCGATATGGACCGCCTCATCCGCCATCTCGACATGAAGCGCGTCGCGGTCCGCATCCGAATAGACGGCGACCGTCTTGATGCCCATACGCCGCGCCGTCTTGATGACGCGGCAGGCGATCTCGCCACGGTTCGCGATCAGGATTTTCGAGAACATGCGTGGACCACTCCCGGCTATCGGACTTGAATGCAATAGCCGGGGTGTATGGGACGCCGCAACCGCCGTCCACCGCTGCGAAAGTCTTCTTGGCGCAAGACCGTTGTGCGCGGCCTCGCCGATGCCGATCGGCCTGGCCGGATCAGTTCGCCAGCAGGAGGCGCTGGGCGCTGCCCGGAGCCGGGCCCATGAGGTCCTTGCCCGTTCCCTTGCCGAAGGCGAAGACGAGCAGAGCCTCGTCGCAATGCTCGGCCTCGCGGACGATTTCGGAGGCGATGCGCTGGGCGGTTTCGGTCGGTCCGTCGCCGACCGAGAGCGTGGTCACCAGCCAGTGCGCCTTCTCGCGGTCGATCATGCCGGTCGGGCGGTTCTCCCAGACGGCGAAGTCGACCGTGAGCGCCACGAGGTAATCGGCATAGGCCTGCGAGCTTTGCGGCACCGCACGGTCCAGCGCGATCAGCAGATCGACGATGTCGCGTGTCATGACCTTATCGGCCAGGATGTCACGCTGAAGCATCTTGACGTCTTCCTCGCTGATCACGCGACGATCCATCACGCGATCGACGAATTCACGAAGCTCATGATCCATCATCTTCAGACCTCTGTCCGGCTATGTTTTGCGCCGGTCCATTCCTGTTGTGGGAACACCATGAACCGCACCCCGGAAGCAGGTGGTTAACGGGCAAATCTGAACGGATATTCAGGTTAAACGAGCCTGAGTCAGCGTGGTTGCGAGGATGTTACTGCCGGGGCGCAATGCCCCGGATTTGCGCGCCGCCTCGGGTCTCCGCCTCCCGCCTCCCTGGTGGGAGGGAGGCCCGCACGACGACAGGAAACGGGTGGAAGAGGAAGGCCGTCCGCCGCTTGATCAGCGCCTCAACCCGCGATCCGAGAGGGCACCATGCCTGCATCCCGCCCCGCCCCGCTGCCCGCCTCCTTCAAGCGCATCGGCTGGTCGAATCTGCTGGCCCAGTTTTCAGAGCAGATCGCGCTGGCCGCGGCGCCGCTCGCCGCCGTCCTGCTGCTGGCGGCTGGCCCAGCCGAAACCGGCTGGCTCCAGACCGCGCAGACGCTGCCCTTCCTGCTGCTCTCGATTCCTGCGGGGCTTGCCGTCGACCGCGCCTCCCGCCGCGGCCTGATGGTCGGGTCGGAGGCGCTGCGTGCGCTGTCGCTCATGGCGATCATGCTGCTCATCGGCGCCGGGCTGCTCGACCTCGTCTCCCTCGCCATCCTCGGCTTCCTCGGCGCCATCGGCACGGTGGTCTACAGCGTCGCGGCGCCGGCGCTGGTCCCCACGCTCGTGCCGCGCGCCCAGCTCGGCGCCGCCAATCGCTGGCTGGAGCTGGCCCGCAGCGCGGCCTATGCCGGAGGGCCGGCACTCGGCGGCGCCCTCGTCGGCTGGACCGGCGCACCCGCCGCCTATGCGCTGGCGACGGCGCTCTCGATCCTGGCGGTGCTGCTGCTGGCCGGACTGCCGAAAGAGCGGGCAGAGGAGCGGCCCCGGCGCGACCTGCTGCATGATCTGAAGGAAGGCGCGCAGTTTATCGGCGGCCACGAGCTGCTGCTGCCGATCCTGATCACCGCGGTGTTCTTCAACACGGCCTGGTTCGTGCTGCAGGCGATCTATGTCGCTTATGCGGTCCATGACCTTGGCCTGACGCCGACCGACGTCGGCCTCACTCTCGGCATCTATGGCGCCGGCATGATCGCGGGCGCTTGGGTCGCTCCCGTACTGGCCAGGCGCTTCTCCTTCGGAACGATGATCGTGATCGGCCCGCTCACCGGTTTCACGGCCTCCCTGGTGATGGTGCTGACGCTCTGGTTCCCGACGGTGCTTCTGGCGGGTTTGAGCTTCTTCCTGTTCGGAGCGGGCCCGATCCTCTGGTCGATCACGACCATGACGCTGCGCCAGGCGGTGACGCCAAACGCCATGTTGGGCCGCGTCTCGGCACTGATCATGACGGCGACCTTCGGCGCGCGACCGATCGGCGCCGCCATCGGAGCAGTCGTCGCCGCCCATTACGGCGCGCCGGCCTGCCTAGCCGTCGCGGCAGCGGGTTTCCTGATCCAGCTCCTGGTGATCAGCGCATCCAGCGTCCCGCGGCTGCGCGAATTGCCCGAGCCGGCGTAAGGCCTCCGCCTGGGCCGCGTCGGCTCGCCGTCAGACCGTCGCCTGCTGTGCAAGCCCCAGCACCGCCGGCAGCTCGGCAAAGTCGCTGAGCACATGGCGGGCGCCCAGTGAAACCAGGTTCGCCACCGGCTGGAAGCCCCAGGACACGGCCACCGGTGTCACGCCGGCCGCGACCGCCATCTCGATGTCGAAGGACGAGTCGCCCACCATCGCCGTGCGCTCCGGCGCGGCGCCCGTCTCGGCCATCGCCCGCAGGATCATGCCGGGATGCGGCTTGGACGGCGCATCGTCCGCCGACTGCACCGTGTCGAACACACCCTGCCAGCCATGGCGCTCGACGATGAACTCAGCTCCCTTGCGCGACTTGCCCGTGGCAATGCCGAGCTTGAGCCCCGCGCGGCGCTTGAGCTCCATGAGTGTCTCAGCGACACCGGGATAGAGCGGGTCGTCAAGTGAGGGGTCCGCCTGCAGGCGCATCGCGCTGAAGACCTCCCGATAGGTCTGCGTCAGCGTGTCGTCGGGCTCGTCGAGCCCGGCGAGCCGCGCCATTGCGATGTCGAGCGTCAGCCCGACGATGCCGAGCCCGGCCTCGCGGCCCGGATGCACCCGGCCGCAACGCCTGAAGGTCTCGAACTGCGCTTCAAGGATGATCGCCTCGGAATTGATCAGCGTGCCGTCGAGATCGAAAATGATGAGGTCCATGGCGGCGCTTTAGCGCGGATCGTTGCCGCGATCCATTGCGCCCGCGTCATGCCGCCATCCCACCGCCCCGAGCCACGGCGCTGGCCGCTCAGCCTCTGGCCTCGCGCGCGCAGCTTTCCACCGCCTTGCGCAGATCGGCGCCGTCCAGCCCCTTGCCGCGCGCTTCCCTCGGGCACTCCGCGCGCTGGGCAAGGTCGGGCCGCTTGGCGTTGAAGCAGGCTGTCAGCGCCGCAACCCGCTCCGAACCTTCGAGCTTGCGCCCGTCGATCTCTTCCTTGCAGGCGGCACGCGCTGCGACCGCGGTCGGCTTGCCGTCGCGCGTGACGCCGTCCTGCGCATAGAGCCTGACGCCCGGCAACTTCGCCTGCATGCACAGGCGCATCTCCGCACGCAGATCGTCTCCCGAGAGCGCAACATTCTCGGAAAGACAGTCCTGCCGGGCCTTGGTCCGCTCCGCTCGCGGTATCTCTTCAGAAGCGGACGACGCTGCGACCGGCTCCGCGGGCTTGGGCAGCGCGGCGGTCTGCGCTTGCGCCGTCGCGCAGCCGAGGACAAAGGCGGAAACGATGAAGATCGAACGCATGGTCAGCCCCTTCCGTAACGAGAACATAGTTAGAACATAGGCAAATATGTTCTGCAACTGTTCTCTTCCGTTCCGTCAGGAGGCGCGCCGGTCCTACTCGTCCGGCGCGTCGACGATGGGGTCGTAGCGTTCGTCCTCGAAGCCGAGCAGGTTCCAGCTCTGGCGCATATGCGGCGGCAGCGGCGCGCTGACATCGATCGTGCCCTTGCCGCGCGGATGCGGGATGACGATCCGGCGCGCCAGCAGGTGCAGCTTGTTCTGGATGCCGCCCGGCAGCTCCCAGTTCTCGATGTCGAAATATTTCGGATCGCCGATGATCGGGTGCCCGATATGGGCGGCATGGGCGCGCAGCTGGTGGGTGCGCCCTGTCACGGGCTTGAGCGAGAGCCAGGCGAGCTTCTGCGCCGCCGTCTCGACCACGGCGTAATAGGTCACCGCATGCATGGCGCCCTCCTCGCCATGCTGCGCGACCGCCATCCGCTGGTCGCCGTCATAGGCTTCCTCGCGCGCGAGATAGGTCGAGATCCGGCCCTGCTTCACCCGCGGCACATGGAAGACCAGCGCCCAATAGACCTTGCGGGCCGAGCGCGAGCGGAAGGTCTTGGCCAGCGTCGCCGCCGCGAAACGCGACTTGGCGATGACGAGGCAGCCGGCCGTGTCCTTGTCGAGCCGGTGGACGAGGCGCGGCTTTTGCCCGTCCTTGCCTGTCAGCGCTTCCAGCATCTTGTCGACATGGCGCGTCGTGCCGGAGCCACCCTGCACCGCCAGCCCCGCCGGCTTGTTGAGGACCATGACGTCATCGTCCTCATAGAGCGTGATCGAGCGCAGGAAGCCGATTGTGTCGGCATCGGCCTTGGCCGAACGCGGCCGCTCCGCCTGCTTCTCGAGCTTCAGCGGCGGGATTCGGACCGTCTGGCCGGTGGCAAGGCGATCCTTGCTGTCGGCGCGCTTGCCGTCGACCCTGAGTTCGCCCTTCCGGACGATGCGCTGGATATGGCTGAAGGAGAGCTGCGGAAAGCGCGCCTCGAGGAAGCGGTCGATCCGCATCTCGTTCTCGTCCGGTGTCACCACGAGTTGCTGCACACCGGTCGAAAGGACCTCGGCCGTCTCAGCCTTGACCTCGGCGCGCGTGGGCTTCGGAGCCTCGTTCGGTCGGATCGGCCGTGCGAGGCGCGGTGCCCGCACCTCGCCCTCGGCCGGGCGGGCCGCGGCCCGCCTGCGCTCGTCATGGCTGGGCCGCTTGCCGCGCGGAGCCCCCGCAGATGGCGGCCTGCCCCCACGACCAGAGGCGCCAGCGCGCGCGCCGCCTGCCCTCTTGCTGCCGGGCCCCTTGCCGCCCGTGCCCTTGCTGCCAGGGCCTTTGCCACCCGTCCTCATGCCAGCCACCTCACCAGCGCGAAGCCCGCGACCAGCGCCGCCAGCGAGATCACCACGGAGCCGAGCACATAGGTCGCGGCAGCGACGGTCTCGCCGCGCTGCCAGAGCATGACCGCGTCGAGCGAGAAGGTCGAGAAGGTGGTGAAGCCGCCGAGGATGCCGGTCGCGAGGAACAGGCGCAGATCCTGCGGTGCGCCCTCCGGGACCCGGAAGGTAAACCAGCCGACGACGAGCCCCATCACGCCGGAACCAGCGATGTTGATGAGGAACGTGCCATAGGGAAAGCTGCCAAACGGCCAGCGCAGCGCAGCGAGATTGACGCCGTGCCGAAGCACGCCGCCGATGCCGGCGCCCAGAAAGACGAGTGCGGTGGAGGTCATGCGCCAGCAATAGCCAGCGTCACGACCGCGCACAAACGAAATTCCTCCAGGGAGCCGGTTGCGCGAGGGATCACCCCTTCCGCAGATTGGTGAAGACCGGGACGCCGTTCAGCATGCCCGTCAGCCCCTTGCGGTAGGCCACGGGCTGGAAATACTGCCCGGCCGGCACATAGGGCACATCCTGCATCGCCTGGGCCTGGATCTGCTCGGCGATGGCCTTCTGCCCGGGGAGATCGCCGGTCGCCAGCCATTTCGCGCGCAGCGCCTCGATCTCGGGGCTGGTCGGCCAGCCGGGGCCGGCCTTCTCGCCGTTTCCGCGCAGCGGCGAGCTCGTCGCCGGCGAGCCGAGATCCATGCCGGACCAGTAGGTGACGTAACAGCTCCAGCCGCCGCTCTCGACCGGTTGGCGGCTGGCGATGCGCTGCAGGACGGTCCCCCAGTCAGCCGCGACGAAATCGAGATTGGCGCCGAGCTTGCGCAGCATGTCGGCCGCGACCTCCGCGACCTGCGAGATGCGCGGCACGTCCTGGCCCGAGAGGAAGACGATCCTCTCGCCCTTGTAGCCGGCCTCGGCAAGCTCGCGCTTCAGCGCGTCATAGTTCTTGGCGGCCTTGAGCGGGCCGATGCCGGCCTCCGACGCCATCGCAGAGCCCGCGGGGAAGAAGCCCATCGCGGTGCGCTTCACCTCGGGATCGCCGCCGCAGACTGCATCCATGCAGGCCTGCTGGTCGAGCGCCTTGAGGATGACGCGGCGGATCGCCGGGTTGTTGAAGGGCGGATGCAGATGGTTGAGCCGGAGCTGGCCCGCCATGCCCGTCGGGTCCTTGACCTCGACGACGATGTTGGGGTCCTTGCGCAGCACGGGCAGCAGGTCGATCAGCGGCTGCTCGACCCAGTCGATCGCGCCCGTCTGCAGCGCGCTGATCGCGGTCGCAGGATCCGGCATCACCTGGAACTCGACCCGGTCGAAATAGGGCGTGCGCGGCCCGGCCGTGAAACTCGGCGTGCCGCCGGCGCGGGGCACATAGCCTTCATGGCGGGCATAGACATGGCGCGCGCCCGGAATGCGCTCGTCCTTGACATAGCGGAACGGCCCGGAGCCGATCGCCTCCGGGATCTGCTTGAACGGGTCGGTCTGCGCGAGCCGCTCCGGCATGATCGCCGCGACGAGCGCGCTCGGCCGGGCCAGCGCCGCCGGCAGATGCGGGAATGGCGCCTTCAGCCGGAAGACGATGGTCCGGTCGTCTGGTGCCGAGAGCTCGTCGGTCGCCGCCATCAGCGCCTGGCCGAAGGCGTCGCGGGCGCCCCAGCGCTTGATCGAGGCCACCGCATCGCGCGCCAGCACCTTGCTGCCATCGTGGAAGACGAGGCCGGGCCGAAGCGTCAGCGTCCAGCGCTTGCCGTCATCCTCGACGACATGGCCCTCGACCATCTGCGGCTGCGGCTGGAGCGTTTCGTCGAGGCCGTAGAGCGTGTCCCAGACCAGCAGCGCATGGGTGCGGGTCGAATAGCCGGTGGTCCAGATCGGGTCGATGATCGCGACATCCGAATAGGGCACGAAGCGCAGCACCTTCGCATCCTGCGCGCGGGCGAGATGCGGGGCCGGCAGAAGGGCGGCTGCGGCTGCGGAGGTCTTCAGAAACTGGCGTCTGTCCATGTCGTTCCCCTGAACCGATGCGCCATGATCCGATCCACTGAAGGCCCGCTCAACTATTTGCCTGCCTGCGAAGGCCGCAGCTTGACGCATGAATTTTCGGCCGATGACTGAATTCGCCGCAATTGCAGGCTTGATGCGTCGCGCCGCAGCCCGCGGCGGAATTGGGGAACGATTCGATGCCCGCTCTGCTCGCTCTCGCGCTCGCCTTGTTCGCCGGAATCGCCGCAGCGGAGGCTCAAGCCTCGGCGAAGCCTCAGGCCGGCCGCGACTGGCCCACTGAGAAATGCGAGCGCTACAAGGCCGCCTTCTCGCAGGCCGTCGCCCGCCAGGGCAAACAGGGGCTCGGCACCGAATTCCTCGCCAGCCACGACGCCTTCCTCGGCTCGAACTGCCAGGGCCGCGCCGATGTCTGCGCCCGCAGCAAGGAAGAGCTGGCGCTGGCGAACACGCTGGTCGTCATGGCGATGAACCAGGGCATGGCGAGCACCTTCCTGCCGTTCTATTGCCGGAGCTGAACGCTTCGCCGTAGCACACGGCTTGCTGGCTCAACCGTAAGGTCATCCCGGGCGACCGCAGGTCGACCCGGGATCCATGCCTGAACCTTTGCTCGAAGCGCTCTGGCATGGATCCCGGATCTCCGCTTCGCTGCGTCCGGGATGACGGCAGTGGTTCAGCCGCGAATAAGAGGAGCGAGAACGCTACCCCTCCCCGCGCTCCCGCCGGAGCTTCTCCCAGTATTCCAGCCGCTTCCTGATCTCGCGCTCGAAACCGCGCTCGGGCGGGTCGTAGAAGCGCCGCCGGCCGAGCGCTTCGGGCCAGTAGTTCTGGCCCGAGAAGGCGTCCGGCTCGTCATGATCATAGGCATAGTCGGCGCCGTAGCCCTCCTCGCGCATCAGCTTCGTCGGCGCGTTGAGGATGGTTTTGGGCGGCATCAGCGAGCCCGCCTCCTTCGCCACCCGCACCGCCGCCTTGTAGGCCATGTAGGCGGCGTTCGATTTCGGCGCGGTGGCGAGGTAGATCACCGTGTTGGCGAGCGCGAGTTCCCCTTCCGGCGAGCCAAGCTGTTCATAGGTCTCGGCCGCCGCGCGCGCATGCACGAGCGCCTGCGGATCGGCCAGCCCGATATCCTCCACGGCCATCCGCACCAGACGCCGGGCCAGGAAGCGCGGGTCCTCGCCCGCATCCAGCATGCGCGCGAAATAGTAGAGCGCAGCATCGGGATCGGAACCGCGGATGGTCTTGTGCAGGGCCGAGATCAGGTTGTAGTGCCCGTCCTGCGCCTTGTCGTAGATCGGCGCACGGCGCTGGATCACCTCGGCAAGGCCCGCCTCGTCGAAGATTTCATCCGGCTTGGCGGCGCGCCAGACCTCCTCCGCCAGGGTCAGCACGGCGCGCCCGTCGCCATCGGCGAAGCGCGCCAGCGCCAGCCGCGCCTCCGGCGTCAGCGGCAGCTCGCGGTTCTCCAGAACCTCCGCCCGGCCGAGCAGGAAGAGCAGAGCCCCCTCGTCCAGCGCCTTGAAGGTCAGCACGCGGGCGCGCGACAGCAACGCCGCGTTGAGCGCGAAGGACGGGTTCTCGGTCGTGGCCCCGATCAGCGTGATCGTGCCGTCCTCCATTACGGGAAGGAAGGCATCGAGCTGGGCGCGGTTGAAGCGATGGATCTCGTCGACGAAGAGCAGCGTGCCCTTGCCGCCGAGCCGGCGGGCCCGGGCCGCCTCGAACACCCTCTTGAGGTCGGCGACGCCCGAGAAGATCGCGCTGATCTGCTCGAAGCCGAGATCGACCATCCCTGCCAGCAGCCGCGCCACGGTCGTCTTGCCGGTGCCGGGCGGCCCCCAGAAGATCAGGCTGCCGACCGAGCCGGAAGCGACAAGCCGGGTCAGCACGCCGTCATGCCCGGTCAGATGCTCCTGCCCCGCCACCTCACCAAGAGTCTTCGGCCGCAGGCGGTCGGCGAGCGGCCGGGGGCCGGACTTGTCCAGCCCCGAGGCAGAAAACAGGTCACTCACCCGGGAAAGACCGAGGTGATGGTCTGGCCGTTGCGGGAGATCGTCACCTCCCAGGCGCGCTTGCGCTCACGCAGTGCCGTCTCGACATCGCGGGAATTCGTCATCCGCTCGCCATTGAGCGCCATGATCAGGTCGCCCTTCTGGAAGCCGATATTGGCGGCCGTGCTGCCCTCCTCGATCTCGGCAACGACGACGCCCTCATTGCCGGTATCGACCGACAGCTCCTCGGCGAGCGCCGGCGAGAGATTGGCCACGGTCAGCCCGGCGAGCGGCGAGCGGCTCGTCAGTTTCACCGCGTCGCGCGGGCGCGTCTCGGGCGCGGCCACGAGTTTGATCTCGAGGTCCATCTTCTTGCCGCCGCGCAGCACACTGAGCTTCGTCGTGCCGCCGATCGGCCGGGTGGCGAAGCGATAGCCGAAGGATTCCGGATCATCGACGGCGACACCGTCGACCGAGAGGATGACGTCGGAACGCCGCAGGCCGGCCTGATCGGCTGGCCCCTTCTCGACCACGCCAGCAACGACCGAGCCTGCCGGCCGGTCGAGACCGAGGCCGTCGGCGACATCCGTGGTCAGGGCCTGGAGCCGCGCGCCGAACCACGGACGGCGCACCGTCTTGGCGCCGGTCCGGGCGCTCTCGACGACAAGCCGGACCATGGCAGCCGGAATGGCGAATCCGATGCCGACGCTGCCGCCCGAGCGCGAATAGATCGCCGTGTTGATGCCGACGACGCGGCCCTTCATGTCGATCAGCGCGCCACCGGAATTGCCGGGGTTGATGGCGGCATCGGTCTGGATGAAGGACTGCGCGTCGCCGACGCCGATCTGCGTGCGGGCGAGCGCGGAGACGATGCCCTGCGTCACCGTCTGGCCGACGCCGAATGGGTTGCCCATGGCGAGCACGATATCGCCGACCTGCAGCTCGTCCGTATCGGCGAGGTCGATGGCCGTCAGATTCTTCGTGTCGGCAACCTTGAGCACGGCGAGATCGGTGCGCTGGTCGCGCAGCAGGATCGTGGCCTCGACCTCGCGCTTGTCCGCGAAGGCGACCTTCACTTCGCTCATGTTCTCGATGACGTGGTTGTTGGTGACCACAAGACCCGCACCGGCATCGACCACCACGCCGGAGCCCAGCGAGCGCTGAACCCGCTCGCGCGGCACGCCGAAGCCGCCATCGCCGAAGAAGCGGCGGAAGAACGGATCGTCCATGAAGGGGTTCTGCGGCCGCTTCTCGACGCGCGCGCCATAGACGTTGACGACCGAGGCAGCCGTGCGCTTCACCAGCGGCGCGAAGGACAGCGTGATCTGCTCGCGCGTCTCCGGGACCTGCCGCGCCTGGGCGAAAGCCGTGCCCGGCGCAACGCTCGCAATGAGGGTGCATGCGAGCATGCCGGCTGCCAGCACCGTCCGGTTTCCTGCAAAGCGATCACTCATGCTCATCCTCGTCGTGACGATCGGCTGCGCCCGAACACCGGGCAGCGCCGTTCCAGCTTCTACCGCCTGGAAGCGCTTCGGTTCCTGAGCGACATGTCGTGCAAGCGCGGCTCCGCGGCAAGAGCCAAGTCGCCAAAAGAAAAGGGCGACCCGAAGGCCGCCCTTTCCGAAAAGCTCAAGCGAGAGGCCGATCAGGCCGCCTCGTCTTCCGCCGTGAAGACCGGGCCGGAATCCTTGCCCTTGGCCTCGACGTCGCGATCGACGAACTCGATGATCGCCATCGGGGCGTTGTCGCCGAAGCGGAAGCCCGCCTTCATGATGCGCAGATAGCCGCCGTTGCGCTCCTTGTAGCGCGGGCCGAGGACCGCGAAGAGCTTGCCGACGAGCTCGACGTCCTTGATCTGCGCGATCGCCTGGCGGCGGGCGTGCAGGTCGCCACGCTTGCCGAGCGTGACCAGCTTCTCGACGACCGGACGCAGGTCCTTCGCCTTCGGCAGCGTGGTGGTGATCTGCTCGTGCTTGATCAGGGCCTGGGCCATGTTGGCGAACATCGCCTGGCGATGCTCGGCCGAGCGGTTGAAACGACGACCGCGGAAACCGTGACGCATTGTTTGGCTCCTTCGTTGCTTACGGCCGCCGTGCCACGGAACGGCCGTTCCTTATGCTCCGGCTCAGGTGAGCCGTGCGGGATGGCGCGGGATGCCTCCCGCGCCGGTTGAAACTCAGTAGTGCTCCTCGAAGCGCTTCGCGAGCTCTTCGATGTTCTCCGGCGGCCAGCCCTGGACGTCCATGCCCAGGTGCAGGCCCATGGTGGCGAGCACTTCCTTGATCTCGTTCAGCGACTTGCGGCCGAAGTTCGGGGTGCGCAGCATCTCGCCCTCGGACTTCTGGATGAGGTCGCCGATGTAGACGATGTTGTCGTTCTTGAGGCAGTTGGCCGAGCGGACCGAAAGCTCCAGCTCGTCGACCTTCTTGAGGAGCGCCGGGTTGAAGGGCAGCTGCGGAGCGGTCGAGACGGCCTCTTCCTTGCGCGGCTCCTCGAAGGTGATGAACACCGCGAGCTGGTCCTGCAGGATACGGGCGGCGAGCGCCAGCGCGTCCTCGGGCGAAACCGAGCCGTTGGTCTCGATCGCCAGCGTCAGCGAGTCCTTGTCGAGGTTCTGGCCCTCGCGGGTGTTCTCGACGCGGTAGGAGACCTTCTTGACCGGCGAGTACAGGCTGTCGACCGGGATCAGGCCGATCGGCGCGTCCTCAGGACGGTTCTGCTCAGCCGGGACATAACCCTTGCCGGTGTTGACCGTGAACTCCATGCGGATCTCGGCGCCCTCGTCGAGCGTGCAGAGCACGAGCTCGGGGTTGAGGATCGAGACGTCGCCGATGGTGTTGATGTCGCCGGCAGTGACGGTGCCCGGGCCGGACTTGCGAAGCGTCATGCGCTTCGGGCCCTCGCCCTGCATCTTGACCGCGACGGCCTTGATGTTGAGGACGATGTCGGTGACGTCCTCGCGGACGCCCGGGATCGAGGAGAACTCATGCAGCACGCCGTCGATCTGGACGGCGGTGACGGCCGCGCCCTGGAGCGACGACAGGAGCACGCGGCGCAGAGCGTTGCCGAGCGTCATGCCAAAGCCGCGCTCGAGCGGACGCGCGATCACGGTGGCCTGACGCTTCGGGTCGTCTCCGACCTTCACTTCGAGCTTGTTCGGCTTGGAAAGATCCTGCCAGTTCTTGCTGATCACGACCGCACTCCTGGTGCTGAATTCATCTGGCGGCCACCGCCGCCCCGGACAGGCGCCCGCCCCTGCGGGCGCCTTGAGGCTACAAGTCAGGCGTCAGACGCGACGGCGCTTGCGCGGACGGCAGCCATTGTGCGGGATCGGCGTCACGTCGCGGATCGAGGTCACGGTGAAACCCGCGGCCTGGAGAGCGCGAAGAGCCGACTCGCGGCCCGAACCCGGACCGGTCACCTCGACCTCGAGGGTGCGCATGCCGTGCTCGGCAGCCTTGCGGGCGGCATCCTCAGCCGCGACCTGGGCGGCATACGGGGTCGACTTGCGCGAGCCCTTGAAGCCCATCGTGCCGGCCGAGGACCACGAGATCGTGTTGCCCTGCGCGTCGGTGATGGTGATCATGGTGTTGTTGAACGAGGCGTTCACATGCGCGACGCCGGAGACGATGTTCTTGCGTTCGCGACGACGGACGCGGGTGGCTTCCTTGGCCATGATTCTCTTTCTTTCATCCTTCAGGCGCGCCCGTCATTCCAGGCGCTGGGGATGCCGGCGGCCCTCAAAGGCCAGCCGGCGCAAATACAGCGGGCCGGATCACCGGCCCGCCGAAACTCACTTCTTCTTGCCGGCGATCGGCTTCGCCTTGCCCTTGCGGGTGCGGGCGTTGGTGTGCGTGCGCTGACCGCGAACGGGCAGCGAGCGGCGATGGCGCAGACCGCGATAGCAGCCGAGGTCCATCAGGCGCTTGATGTTCATCGAGACCTCGCGACGCAGGTCGCCCTCGACGAGATAGTCGCGGTCGATGGTCTCGCGGATCTGGAGAACCTCGGCGTCGGTCAGCTGGTTGACGCGACGCTCGGGCGCGATCCCAACCTTCTCGACGATCTCCTGGGCCTTGGCGGCGCCGATGCCGTGAATGTACTGAAGGCCGATGACGACGCGCTTGCCGGTCGGAATGTTGACGCCCGCGATACGAGCCATGGTCTCATCTCCATGTCGGCCGGCGCGCCCGATGACGTCCGGCAGGTGATTGATTACCCCGCGTCCGGTGGAGGCCGGCCCATGCGAAGCGTTTCTCTTGCCAGTTCCAAGCAGTAACGCGACGTCGTCCCTTCTCGCGAAGGCAACGGCATCGCTCTTATGAAACCGGATGCGGCTCGTTAGACGGTCGGGCGGCTAGAGTCAAGCCGCCGCAACCAAGAAACATGCCAACACCGGAAGCCGGCACCTCAGCCGCGCGCCGTCTCCGAGAGCGCGGTCTCGATCGCCGCCGTCACCGCGTCGATCGGCTGCATGCCGTCGATCGGGGTGAGCTGGCCGCGCTTCTCGTAATAGGGCGCCACCACGGCGGTATCGCGGTTATAGGCCTCGAGCCGGGTCTTGAAGACCTCCGGATCATCGTCCTTGCGCACCGGCTGGCCGGCGGCCTTCGCGTCCTCGGCGCGCTTCACGATGCGATCGACGAGCTTGGTCTGGTCGACCGTGAGCTCCAGCACGGCGTCGAGCTTGAGCCCCTTGCCGTCGAGCATCCTGTCGAGCGCCTCGGCCTGCGCCAGCGTGCGCGGGAAGCCGTCGAGGATGAAACCCTTCTTCGCGTCCGGCTCCTCGATTCGGTCGGCGACGATGCCGATCACGATCTCGTCGGAGACGAGGCCGCCGGCCTCCATCACCGCCTTCGCCTTCAACCCGACCGGCGTGCCCGCGGCAACCGCGGCACGCAGCATATCGCCAGTCGAAAGCTGAGGAATGCCGTGCTTCGCGACGATGCGCGCCGCCTGAGTGCCCTTGCCCGCCCCCGGCGGCCCCAGGAAAATCAACCGCATCTTAGCGCCTCGCTCCTCGCAATTTAGCCTTCTTGACCAGCCCCTCGTACTGATGGGCCAGCAGGTGCCCGTGGATCTGGGCCACGGTATCCATCGTCGTCGTCACCACGATGAGCAGCGAGGTGCCGCCCAGAAGGATGATCGGGATCTGAGCATAGGTGATCATGAACTCGGGGATAAGGCAGACGATCGTCAGATAGCCCGCCCCGAGAACGGTGATGCGCGTCAGGATGCGATCAATGTGCTCGGCGGTGCGCTCGCCGGGACGGATGCCCGGCATGAAGCCGCCATGCTTCTTGAGGTTGTCGGCCGTCTCGACCGGATTGAACACGATCGCGGTGTAGAAGAAGCAGAAGAAGATGATCAGCGCCGCATAGAGCACCATGAACAGCGGCCGGCCATGGGCGAGATAGGTCGAGATGATCGACAGGAAGCCGGTGCCGCCCGAGGCCTGCGAGAAGCTCGCGACCGTCGTCGGGAGGAGCAGCAGCGAGGAGGCGAAGATCGGCGGGATGACGCCCGAGGTGTTGAGCTTCAGCGGCAGGAACGAGGTCTGGCCCTCATACATGCGGTTGCCGACCTGGCGCTTGGGATAGTTGATCAACAGGCGCCGCTGCGCGCGCTCCATGAAGACGCAGAAGGCGATGACGCAGACGGCCATGACCATCACGCCGAGCAGCAGCCCGGTCGAGATCGCGCCCTGGCGGCCGAGTTCGAGGGTCTGGGCGAGCTGCGACGGGAACTCGGCGATGATGCCCGAGAAGATGATCATCGAGGTGCCATTGCCGATGCCGCGGCTGGTGATCTGCTCACCGAGCCAGAGCAGGAACATCGTGCCGCCGACCAGCGTGAGCGTCGTCGAGAGCAGGAAGAACGGGCCCGGCTCCAGCACGAGGTTGCCCGAGCCCTGCAGGCCGACGCCGATCGCATAGGCCTGGAATACGGCGAGCACCAGCGTGAGATAGCGCGTGTACTGGTTGAGGATCTTGCGGCCCTGCTCGCCTTCCTTCTTCAGCGTCTCGAAGCTCGGCACCACGCTGGACAGCAGCTGCACGATGATCGAGGCCGAGATGTAGGGCATGATCGCGAGGGCGAAGATCGCCATGCGTCCGACGGCGCCGCCCGAGAACATGTTGAACAGGCCGAGCACGCCGGACTGGGTCTGCCGGAAAAGATCGGCCACCGCATCGGGATTCATGCCCGGCAGCGGGATATAGGTGCCGAGCCGGAAGACGACCAACGCACCCAGCGTGAACCAGATCCGCTTCTTCAGTTCGTCCGCCTTGGCGAAAGCCCCGAAATTGAGGTTTGCCGCAAGCTGTTCAGCCGCCGATGCCATGCGTCCGGTCCCTGGGTCTCAGATCAGTCCTCGGCACGACGGCCAGCGCTCTCTTCGCGCCTCGTCATGCCCTGGTCAAACAGTCGAACGGCGGCCTGGGCGCAGGCCCGGCCGCCGTTCGCAAACGTCATGTAGGCGCTAGGATCACGCCTGTGAAGCGGCAGCCAGAATCTTGACCGAGCCGCCGGCCTTTTCGATGGCAGCGACGGCCGACTTGGACGCGCCAGCCACCTCGAAGGTGAGCTTGGTCTTGAACTCGCCCTGGCCCAGGATCTTCACGCCGTCCTTGGCCTGGCGGGTGATGACGCCGGCGGCGACGAGCGCCTCGATCGTCACGGTGCCCTTGGCATCGAGCTTGCCGGCTTCCACCGCCTGCTGGATGCGGCCGAGGTTCACCTCGTTCAGATCCTTGGCGAAAAGGTTGTGGAAACCGCGCTTCGGCAGGCGACGATAGAGCGGCATCTGGCCGCCTTCGAAGCCCTTGACCGCCACGCCGGCGCGAGCCTTCTGGCCCTTGACGCCACGCCCGCCGGTCTTGCCCTTGCCGGAGCCGATGCCGCGGCCGACGCGGATGCGCGACTTGACCGCGCCTTCGTTGTCACGAATCTCGTTGAGTTTCATGGTGTCGCCCTCCTCACTTCGCGTCGACGACGCGCACGAGGTGCTTGACCTTCTCGACCATGCCACGCACCGCGGGGGTGTCCTGGAGGGTCGAGCGGCGGCGGATCTTGTTCAGGCCGAGACCGATCAGGGTCTGGCGCTGGGTGGCATCGCGGCGGATCGGGGAGCCGATCTGCTCGACGACGAGGGTCTTTTCAGCCTTTGCCATCGTGCCCTCCTCACGCTTCCGCGGCCGCATCCGTGCCGGCATCGCGGCGACGGGTCTGCAGAGCCGAAACCTTGAGCGAGCGACGGGCCGCGACCGAGCGCGGGCTGTCCTCGTTCTTCAGCGCGTCGAAGGTGGCGCGCACGAGGTTGTACGGGTTGGAGGAGCCGAGCGACTTCGACACGACGTCCTGCATGCCGACCGCCTCGAAGACGGCGCGCATCGGGCCGCCGGCGATGATGCCGGTACCAGCCGGAGCCGCGCGCAGCACGACCTTGCCGGCGCCGTGGCGGCCCTGCACGTCGTGATGGAGGGTGCGGCCCTCGCGGAGCGGGATGCGGACGAGGCCGCGCTTGGCAGCTTCCGTCGCCTTGCGGATCGCCTCAGGAACTTCGCGAGCCTTGCCGTGGCCGAAGCCGACGCGGCCCTTCTGGTCGCCGACGACGACGAGCGCGGCGAAGCCGAAGCGACGACCACCCTTCACCACCTTGGCGACGCGGTTGATGTGGACGAGCTTATCCACGAATTCGGAATCGCGCTCTTCGCTGTCCCGACGCTCACGCGGCTCTCTAGCCATGTCTTTCCTCTTACTTGCGCGGACGAAGGCTCTCCCCTCGCCGCTCGCTCGAGCCTATCCCCTTGAGCCTCATTGCCGAGGGGAAGCCTGTAAACGGGTGCCGCCCGGCCGGCACGCAAGCGCCGGTCGGGCGATACCCGGTATCCTCAGAAGCTGAGGCCGGCCTCGCGGGCGGCGTCAGCCAGCGCCTTGACGCGGCCGTGGTACATATAGGGGCCGCGGTCGAAGACCACTTCCTTCACGCCGGCCTTGACCGCGCGCTCGGCGACGACCTTCCCGATCGTGCCGGCCGCATCGACATTGGCGCCGGACTTGATCTGCGCGCGCAGGTCCTTGTCGAGCGACGAGGCCGAAGCGAGGGTGACCCCCTTCACGTCGTCGATGACCTGGGCGTAGATCTGCTTGCCGGTGCGGTGCACCGAGAGGCGCGGGCGGCCGTTGGCGACCGCCTTGATCGCGCGGCGGACGCGGGCCTTGCGGCGCGCAGTCACATCGTTCTGCTTGCTCATGGCTGGCGTCCTTACTTCTTCTTGCCTTCCTTGCGGAAGATGAACTCGCCGGCGTACTTGACGCCCTTGCCCTTGTAGGGCTCGGGGCCGCGATAGTCGCGGATTTCCGCGGCGGTCTGGCCGACGACCTGCTTGTCGATGCCGGCGACGATGATCTCCGTCGGCTTCGGCGTCGTGATCGAGACGCCAGCCGGGATTTCATAGTCGATGTCGTGGCTGTAGCCGAGCGACAGCTTCAGCACCTTGCCAGCGACAGCGGCCTTGTAGCCGACGCCGTTGATCTCGAGGCGCTTCTCGAAGCCGGCGGTGGTGCCGACCACGAGGTTGTTGATGCGGGCGCGCGAGGTACCCCAGAGCGAGCGGGCGCGCTTCGACTGCGAACGCGGCTGCACCGCGATCGAGCCGTTCTCCATGGCGACCGAGACGTCCTCGGGAACCTCGAAGGAGAGCTCGCCCTTCGAGCCCTTGATCTTGACCAGCTGGCCGGTGACCGAGGCGGTGACGCCAGCGGGAACCGAAACCGGCTTCTTTCCGATACGAGACATTGGATTTCTCCTGAATGAGCGGCGCCTGTCGGGTCAGAAGACCCGGCAGAGCACTTCGCCGCCCACGTTCTGCTCGCGGGCCACATGATCGGCCATCACGCCCTTCGGCGTCGAGACGATCGTCACGCCGAGGCCGTCGGCCACGCGCGGCATCGTATCGACCGACGAATAGACGCGGCGGCCGGGCTTCGAAACACGCGAGATCGACCGGATGACCGGCTGGCCCTCGTGATACTTCAGCTCGATGTCGAACTCGGTCCGGCCGTTGCCGAACTCGGTCGTCGAGTAGCCGCGGATGTAGCCCTCAGCCTGGAGCACGTCGAGAACGCGGGCGCGCAGCTTCGAGCCAGGGGTGGAAACGCGCGACTTGCGACGCATCTGCGCATTGCGGATGCGGGTCAGCAGATCGCCGAGCGGATCAATGACTGCCATTGTCCTGTCTCCTTACCAGCTCGACTTCACGAGGCCGGGAACCAGCCCCTTGTTGCCGAGCTCACGCAGCGCGACACGCGACATCTTCATCTTGCGGTAGAACGCCCGCGGACGGCCCGTCACCTCGCAGCGATTGCGGATGCGGTTCTTGGCCGAGTTGCGCGGCAGTTCGGCCAGCTTGAGGCGAGCGAGAAAGCGCTCGTCCATAGGCTGGTTCTCGTCATTGGCGATTGCGAGCAGACGGGCCCGGCGGCCGGCGAACTTCTTCACCAGCTTCCTGCGGCGCTCGTTGGTCTCGACGGAGCTTTTCTTAGCCATCGATCTCTCCTGGTTTCCGCGTATGAACGCTTAGGTTCACTGCCGGAACGGGAAGTTGAAGTGCTTGAGCAGGGCGCGCGCTTCGTCGTCCGACTTCGCAGTCGTGCAGACGATCACGTCCATACCCAGAACCTGGTCGACCTTGTCGTAATTGATCTCGGGGAACACGATGTGCTCCTTGATCCCGAGCGCGAAATTGCCGCGCCCGTCAAACGACTTCGGGTTCAGGCCCCGGAAGTCGCGCACCCGCGGAAGCGCGATGGTGACGAGCCGGTCGACGAACTCGTACATCCGCGTCTTGCGCAGCGTGACCTTACAACCGACCGGCATGTTCTCGCGCAGCTTGAAGCCGGCGATGGCCAGACGGGACTTGGTGATGACCGGCTTCTGACCGGCGATGAGGGCGAGATCCCCCGCGGCGTTGTCGACCTTCTTGCGGTCGGCAGTCGCCTCGCCAACGCCCATGTTGATGACGATCTTCTCGATCGTCGGCACTTCCATGACGTTCTTGTAGCCGAATTCACTGATCATCGCGGGACGAACGACGTCCTCGTAATGCTTCTTCATGCGCGGCGAAAGCGCGCTGGTCTGAGCCTCAGCCATCGATCAGATCCCCCGAACGCTTGGCGAAACGAACCTTGCGGCCGTCATCGAGCACCTTGAAACCGACGCGGGTCGCCTTGCCGTCCTTCGGATCGGCGACAGCGATGTTCGACAGGTCGATCGTCGCTTCCTTGCTGATGATGCCGCCCTCGGACTGCGGGGACTGCTTGGTGTGGCGCTTCACGAGATTGACGCCGCGCACGACCGCGCGACCGTCCTTCGGCAGCACCTGCAGCACTTCGCCCGACTTGCCCTTGTCACGGCCAGCAAGCACGACGACCTTGTCGCCCTTCTTGATTTTCGCAGCCATCACAGCACCTCCGGCGCCAGCGAGATGATCTTCATGTGGTTCTTGGCGCGCAGCTCGCGCGGAACCGGTCCGAAGATACGCGTGCCAACCGGCTCCTTCTGGTTGTTGATCAGCACGGCCGCATTGCGGTCGAAACGGATCACCGAACCGTCGGGGCGCTTCACATCCTTGGCCGTGCGAACGACGACCGCCTTCATGACGTCGCCCTTCTTCACGCGGCCGCGCGGGATGGCTTCCTTGATCGAAACGACGATGATGTCACCGACACCCGCGTACTTCCGCTTCGACCCGCCGAGAACCTTGATGCACATCACGCGACGCGCGCCGGAATTGTCGGCGACGTCGAGATTCGTCTGCACCTGGATCATGGCCTTGATCCTTCCTAGTGGTATCAGGCGGTTTCCCGACCGGCATCAGCGCCAACCGGGACTACGACTGACGGGGGTCGATCGCCCCCTGGCCTCAAACAAAACATGATCCGCAAAAGTGGTGACCACCTTTGCGGAAAAACACGTCCGGCTTCCTTTAGGCGCCCTGCCCGCCCCGATTCGGGGCCGGGCAAAGCCGTCTCGCGTCACGCCTTGGGGGCGTCCTCGAGCACAACCCAGCTCTTCAGCTTGGAAATCGGCTTGGACTCCTCGATCCACACCGTGTCGCCGACCTTGAACGTCCCCGCCTCATCATGGGCGTGATAGTTCTTCGTACGGCGAACCGTCTTCTTGAGGAGCGGGTGCGTATAACGCCGCTCGACCTTAACCACAACAGTTTTGTTCTGCTTGTCGCTGACGACGACGCCCTGCAGCACGCGCTTAGGCATTTTTTTTCTCCTTACGCGCTGGCCGCAACGGCCTTCGACCGCTGCAGCGTCTTGATGCGGGCGATGTCCTTGCGGAGCTCGGTCACGCGCGCGGTGTTCTCAAGCTGGCCGGTAGCCTTCTGAAAGCGCAGGTTGAACTGCTCCTTCTTCAGCTTGAGCAGCTCGTCCTGGAGCTGGTCCGTGCTCATCGACTTCAGGTCGGAAAGACGCTGTGTGCTTTTCATGTCGCCCTCCCTCACTCGGCGATGCGCTGGATGAAGCGGGTCTTGATCGGCAGCTTGGCGGCGCCGAGACGCAGCGCCTCGCGGGCGATCTCCTCGGACACGCCGTCGAGCTCGAACATGATCCGGCCCGGCTTGACCTTGGCGGCCCAGAACTCCGGCGAACCCTTGCCCTTACCCATGCGGACTTCGGTCGGCTTCTTCGAAACCGGCACGTCCGGGAAGACGCGGATCCAGACGCGGCCGACGCGCTTCATGGCGCGGGTGATCGCGCGGCGAGCCGCCTCGATCTGACGCGCGGTGACGCGCTCGGGCTCCTGGGCCTTCAGGCCGAACTGGCCGAAGTTGAGGTCCGTGCCGCCCTTGGCGACGCCGGAAATGCGTCCCTTGAACTGCTTGCGGAACTTAGTGCGTTTTGGTTGCAGCATGGCTCTTCTCGATCAGCCTTACGCAGCCTGCTCGCGACGATCGCGATCACGGTGATCGCGGTCACGACCGCCGGAGCGGCCGCCCTCGTCGGAGAGGCGCTTGTCCTGGGCCATCGGGTCGTGTTCCAGGATCTCGCCCTTGAAGATCCAGACCTTGATGCCGCACGTCCCGTAGGTCGTGAAGGCGGTGCCGACACCATAGTCGACATCGGCGCGCAGCGTATGCAGCGGCACGCGGCCCTCGCGATACCATTCGAGGCGGGCGATCTCGGCGCCGCCGAGACGGCCCGAGCAGTTGATGCGGATGCCCTCAGCGCCGAGGCGCATGGCCGACTGCACGGCGCGCTTCATGGCGCGACGGAAGGCGACGCGACGCTCCAGCTGCTGCGCGATCGAGTCGGCAACCAGCGTGGCGTCGATCTCGGGCTTGCGCACCTCGACGATGTTGATCGTGACATCGGCCTTGGTGAGCTTCGAGACTTCCTTGCGGAGCTTCTCGATGTCGGCGCCCTTCTTGCCGATGACCACGCCCGGACGAGCCGAGTGGATGGTCACGCGGCACTTCTTGTGCGGACGCTCGATGATGATCTTCGAGACCGCAGCCTGCTTCAGCAGCTTCATGAGGGCGGCGCGGATGGCCATGTCCTCATGCAGCAGCTTGCCGTACTCGCCCTTGTTCGCGAACCAGCGCGAATCCCAGGTGCGGTTGATGCCGAGGCGAAGGCCGATCGGATTGATTTTCTGACCCATCGTTCTCTCCTCAGGCCTCGGCAGTCGCCTGCTCGCGCACCACGATCGTGATGTTCGAGAACGGCTTCAGGATACGGGCGCCACGGCCGCGAGCGCGGGCATGGAAGCGCTTCATGACGAGCGCCTTGCCGACGAAGGCCTGGGCGACGACGAGATCGTCGACGTCGAGATCATGGTTGTTCTCGGCGTTGGCAATCGCGCTCTGCAGGCACTTGCGAACGTCGTTCGCGATGCGCTTGCGGGAGAACTCGAGATCGGCGAGCGCCGTCGCGACCTTCTTGCCACGGATCAGCTGAGCGACGAGGTTCAGCTTCTGCGGCGAGACGCGCAGGTTGCGGGCGACCGCAACCGCTTCGTTCTCAGGCAGCGCACGGGGGGCGGATGCTTTACCCATGGCTTACTTCCTCTTCGCCTTCTTGTCGGCAGCATGGCCGTGGAAGGTGCGGGTCGGCGAGAACTCGCCGAACTTGTGCCCCACCATCTCCTCGGACACGGCCACCGGCACATGCTTCGCGCCGTTGTAGACGCCGAACGTCAGACCGACGAACTGCGGCAGGATCGTGGAGCGACGGCTCCAGATCTTGATGACTTCATTACGGCCCGAGGTCCTGGCGACCTCGGCCTTCTTCAGGAGGTATCCGTCGACGAACGGACCTTTCCAAAGCGAACGCGCCATGACGGACCTCAGTTCTTCTTCTTGCGGGCGTGACGGCTCGACACGATGAACGTATCGGTCCGCTTGTTCGAGCGGGTCTTCTTGCCCTTGGTCGGCAGACCCCAGGGCGTAACCGGATGACGGCCGCCCGAGGTGCGGCCTTCGCCGCCGCCGTGCGGATGGTCGACCGGGTTCATCGAGACGCCGCGGTTATGCGGACGACGGCCGAGCCAGCGCGAGCGACCCGCCTTGCCGTCGTTCCGGTTCATGTGATCCGGGTTCGAGACGGCGCCGACCGTGGCGTAGCACAGGCCCGAGATCAGGCGCTGCTCGCCCGAGTTCAGGCGGACGATGACGTAGCCCTGGTCGCGACCGACGATCTGGGCGTAGTTGCCGGCCGAACGGGCCAGAGCGCCACCCTTGCCGATCTTGAGCTCGACATTGTGGACGATCGTGCCGATCGGCAGCGAGCCCATCGGAGCCGCGTTGCCGGGCTTCACGTCGACCGAGTCACCCGCGACGACCGTGTCGCCGACAGCCAGGCGCTGCGGCGCCAGGATGTAGGACTGCTCGCCGTCCTGATACTTGATCAGGGCGATGAACGCCGTCCGGTTCGGATCGTACTCCAGCCGCTCGACGGTGGCCGGGATGCCGGCCTTGCCGCGACGCTTGAAGTCGACCAGGCGCAGCGTGCGCTTGTGGCCACCGCCGCGGAAGCGGACGGTGATGCGGCCGAGGTTGTTACGGCCGCCCGAGGAGCTCTTGCCCTCGGTCAGCACCTTGACCGGCTTGCCCTTGTAGAGCTCGCTGCGGTCGACGATCACGAGCTGGCGAAGGCTCGGCGTGATCGGCTTGAAATTCTTCAGAGCCATGATGACGATCCTTCCCTCAGAGGCCCGTGGTCACGTCGATCGAGTGGCCCTCTTCGAGGGTCACGACGGCCTTCTTGACGTCCGAGCGCTGGCCGAGGCGGCCACGGAAAACCTTGACCTTGCCTTCGGTGACGATCGTGTTGACGCTCTTGACCTTGACGTCGAAGAGCTTCTCGACCGCCGCCTTGATCTGCGGCTTGGTCGCGGTGCGCGCGACCTTGAACACGACCTTGTTGTGCTCGGAGAGCATGGTCGCCTTCTCGGTGATGACCGGCGCCACGATCACATCGTAGTGGCGCGGGTCGAGGTTCTTGGCGGACTGGCTCATTTGAAGCGCGCCTCCAGCGCATCGACAGCCGCGCGCGTCAGGACGAGCTTGTCGCGACGCAGGATGTCGTAGACGTTGATGCCCTGGACCGGCAGCACGTCGACGTTGGGGATCGAGCGAGCGGCCAGGCCGAAGTTCGTGTCGATCTCGGCGCCGCCGATGATCAGCGCGCTCGACAGGTCGAGCTTGCCGAAGTGACCCAGCAGCACCTTGGTCTTCGGCTCGGAGAGCTTGGCATCGTCGATCACGATGATGCCGGCATCCTTGGCCTTGGCCGAGAGCGCATGGCGCAGGGCGAGAGCGCGGACCTTCTTCGGCAGCTCGTGAGCATGATCACGAACGACCGGGCCGAAGGCCTTGCCACCGCCGCGGAACTGCGGAGCGGAAGCCGCGCCGTGGCGAGCGCCGCCGGTGCCCTTCTGCTTGTAGATCTTCTTGCGGGTGCGATCGATCTCCGAGCGGCCCTTGGACTTGTGGGTCCCGGCGCGGCGCTTGGCGAGCTGATAGCGGACCATGCGGGCGAGCAGGTCGGCGCGCGGCTCAAGGCCGAACACGGTATCCGACAGCTCGACCGAGCCGGCGTCCTTGCCCTCGAGAGTGGTGATAGCGAGTTTCATCACGCGTTCTCCTCAGCCTGGACCGCAGGAGCCTCTTCCGCCTTGGCCTCGCCGGAAACCTTGAACTTGCCCGGCAGCGGTGCATCCTTCGGCAGGGCGCGCTTGACGGCGTCACGGACATGGATCCAGCCGCCGGCGACGCCGGGGACGGCGCCCTCGACGAGGATCAGGCCGCGCTCGGCATCCGTCTGGACGACGCGCAGGTTCTGCGTGGTCACGCGCTCGGCGCCAAGATGGCCCGGCATCTTCTTATTCTTGAAGGTCTTGCCCGGGTCCTGACGGCCGCCGGTCGAACCGATCGAGCGGTGCGAGACCGACACGCCGTGCGTGGCGCGCAGACCGCCGAAGTTCCAGCGCTTCATACCGCCGGCGAAGCCCTTGCCGGTGGTGGTGCCGGAGACGTCGACGAACTGGCCGACGACGAAGTGGTCCGCGGTCAGCTCGGCGCCGACGGGGATCAGCGCGTCATCGCTGACGCGGAATTCCACCACCTTGCGCTTCGGCTCGACCTTGGCGACCGCGAAATGACCGCGCTCAGCCTTCGAGACATTCTTCACCTTCGCCGTGCCGGAGCCCAGCTGCACGGCCAGATAGCCGTTCTTCTCCTTCGTGCGATGCGCGACAACCTGGCAGTTGTCGAGCTTCAGCACGGTGACCGGGATATGCTCGCCGGCATCGGTGAAGATGCGGGTCATCCCGACTTTCTGTGCAATCACACCGGAACGCATCGGTGCATACCTTCCTTTGGGGTCATGTCCATCCGGGTTCGCCGGAAACAGAGGACCCGTTCAATCGGATCAGAGCTTGATTTCGACGTCGACGCCGGCGGCGAGATCGAGCTTCATGAGGGCGTCGACCGTCTGGGGGGTCGGATCGACGATATCGAGAACCCGCTTGTGGGTCCGCATCTCGAACTGCTCGCGCGACTTCTTGTCGATGTGCGGCGAGCGGTTGACGGTGAACTTCTCGATGAGCGTGGGCAGCGGGATCGGTCCGCGGACCTGGGCGCCCGTCCGCTTCGCGGTCGACACGATCTCGCGCGTCGAGGCGTCGAGAATGCGGTGGTCGAACGCCTTGAGGCGGATTCGAATGTTCTGACCGTTCATGGTCTTGTTCTCTCCGTGACGTGCAAAGGCGAAGGCCCGAAGGGCCCTCGCCCCTCACGAAAACGCGTTACGCAATGATCGAGGCGACGAC
>UCLR01000023.1 GCA_900473415.1 Hyphomicrobiales bacterium | reverse complement strand
GGCTGGGGGCGAGCGGGGCGGGCGGCGCGGCCCGCTCGCCCACTGACGAGGTGATCGAGTCGGCCCTGCGCTACCGCGTCCAGGCGCCGATGATCGACCAGGTGCTGAAGGAGATCGGCATCGAGGGTGGCAACCTCGCCAAGATGGGCGGGCTGATGCGCGAGGCCTCCGACATGCAGCGCGTCGCCAAAGAGGCGCAGCCGGCCAAGCCGAAAGGTCGCGATGGCGGCTCAGGCGGCGAGAGTTCGGGCGGCGGTTCCGGCCCGTCCGAGAAGGCGTGAGGGAAGAACGAGATGGCCCGCGTCTATGTTTCCAGCGTCATCGGTGCCCCCGCCGCCAAGGTCTGGGCCCGCGTGCGCGACTTCAACGGCCTGCCGAACTGGCATCCGCGCATCGCCGAGAGCCGCATCGAGAACGGCGACCCGGCCGACAAGGTCGGCTGCATCCGTGCCTTCTCGCTGCGCAGCGGCGACAGGCTGCGCGAGCAGCTTCTCGGCCTGTCGGACTACGACATGTTCTGCACCTATGCGATCCTCGACTCGCCGATGCCGCTGACGAACTACGTCGCGACGCTCCGGTTGACGCCCATCACCGACCTCGACCGCACCTTCATCGAGTGGTCGGCCGATTTCGACTGCGCCCCCGATCAGGAGGCCGAGCTCGTCTCCGGCATCGGGACCAATGTCTTCCAGGGCGGGTTCGACGCCCTCAAGCGCGCCTTCGGGGGATAGCCATGCCCCATGTCGTCCGCAGCACCATCATCGATGCGCCGGTCGACCGGCTCTGGTCGGTCCTGCGTGACTTCAACGGCCACGACCGATGGCATCCGATCGTCGCCCGCAGCGAGATCGAGCGCGCCAATCCTTCCGACCGTGTCGGCTGCATCCGCCGCTTCCTGCTGCGTGACGGCTCCGAGCTGCGCGAGCAGCTTCTCACCCTTTCCGATCTCGAGATGACCTTCAGCTACTGCCTGCTCGACACGCCGATCCCGCTCTTCAACTACGTCGCCCATGTGCGGCTGTTGCCGGTGACGGACGGCAACCGCAGCTTCTGGCATTGGGAAAGCCGCTTCACCACACCGCCGGGGCGCGAGGCGGAGCTCGCCCAGCTCGTCGGCGACGAGGTCTACACCAACGGCATCGAGGCGGTGCGCCTGCTGCCAGAGCTGGCCGGGGAGGGCGTGTGACATGCTCGATGTGAGAAGCTGCGCGAGCCTGTCCGAAGCCGCCGGCATCATCTCAGGCGATCGGCAGGCCCTATTGATCGCGGGCGGAACGCTGGTCATGCGCGAGGTCAACGAGGGCAGGCTGACCGAGGGCACGCTGCTGCGCGTCACCGATCCGGCCTTCCGGCAGGTCAATGCGAGTGGCGGGCGGGTCGAGATCGGCGCCGGCGTCACCATGGCGATGGTGCTAGCTAATCGGGATCTCAGCTATCTGCATGCCCCCGCGCGCGGCATCGGCGGGCCGGCTATCCGGACCATGGCGACGATCGGCGGCAATCTCTTCGCCGAGACGCCCTATGGCGACTTCACTGTGGCGCTGCTGGCGCTCGGCGCCGAGGTCGTGGTGCAGGCGGGCTATGGCTCCGGTCGCGCCGTGCCACTGGAGGATTTCCTCGCCGGACGCGAGCGGGGTGGGCAGGGGCTGGTCACGGCGGTGCAGTTCGCGCGGCCGCAGAACCCTTCCGAATTCCTCTTCCGCAAGATCAGCCGCGTGAAGCCGAAAGGCATCTCGGTGCTCTCCATCGCCGCGCATCTGCCGACGTCCGGCGGGCGGCTGGTGCAGCCGCGCGTCGCCTATGGCGCGATGGCGCCGGTGCCGATGCGGGCGCGCGGCGTCGAGCGCGCGCTCGATGGCAAGCCGCTCGACACAGCCGCCATCCAGGCGGCGAAGCAGGCGGCGCTCGAAGGCACGAGGCCCGCGACCGATGCGATCGCCAGCGATTGGTATCGCCGCGAGATCCTGCCCGTCCATCTCGGCCGGCTGCTCGCCGGCGAACCGCGCTGAGGAGAGGGATCATGGCCAAGCTCCCCGTCCAGTTCCGCCTCAATGGTTCCGACCGTGCCGGCTTTGTCGATCCGGCCGGCAATCTGCTCGACCTGCTGCGGCGCGGCCTCGGCGATTTCGCCCCGAAATATGGCTGCGGGCAGGGCACCTGCGGCGTCTGCACCGTGCTCATCGACGGCGAGCCGCAGCTCTCCTGCCTGACGCTCGCTATCTCCTGTGAGGGGCGCCAGATCGAGACGGCGTCCGGCATGGCGGACGGGCCGAACCTGCACCCGTTGCAGCAGGCCTTCATGGACAATTTCGCGGCACAGTGCGGCTTCTGCACGCCGGGCATGCTGACCGCCGCCCGTGCCCTCTTGGCGAAGAATCCCAATCCAACCCGCGACGAGGTCGTCGAGGCGATCAGCGGCAACATCTGCCGCTGCACCGGCTACGAGCCGATCATCGCCGCGATCCTCGCAGCCGCAGCCGGCGGTGCCGGCATGCGGCGAGCCTGACTGAGGAGGCTGCCATGCTGGAGATGCGCAAGGACCTCTTCGCCGATGAGCGTGACGACAATCTCAACGTCGTCGGCAAGGGCGTGCAGCGCCAGGACGCACCGGGCCATGTCACGGCGCGCACCCGCTTCTTCGACGACCATGCCTTCGATGGGCTGCTGCATCTGAAGGTCGTTCGCAGCCCGCATCACCACGCCCGTATCCGCGCTATCGACGTCTCCGCCGCCGAGCGGGCGCCCGGGGTCAAGCGCGTGCTGCGCGGCGCCGACGTGCCGGTCAACAAGAACACGCTGCTGAGCCTGATCAATTTCGGCAAGGATGACGAGCCGACGCTGGCCGTCGACAAGGCCCGCTATAAGGGCGAGCCCATCGTCGCCATCATCGCCGACAGCGAGGCGGAGGCGCTTGCCGCGCGCAAGCTGGTGCGCATCGACTATGAGCCGCTGAACCCGGTCTTCGACGTCGAGGAGGCGCTGAAGCCCGGCGCGCCCGTCGTCAATGAGACCTATCCCGGCAACTACTTCGAATATCACCAGCGCTTCGACCATCAGAAGTTGCGCTTCGGCGATGTCGAGAGGGCCTTCGCCCAGGCCGATCACGTCGTCGAGCACCGCTACCAGATGTCGCCGATCGAGCATGCGCCGACGGAGACGAACGGCACCATCGCCGCGCCCGAGCACAATGACCGCTATGTCGTGCATAGCTGCGCGCAGGGCCTGTTCTTTTCGCTCGGCACCACGGCGAAGATCGTCGACCTGGAGTCGAACCGGCTGCACTTCATCGGCGGCACGGTCGGCGGCGGCTTCGGCGGCAAGGTCGACTCGCTGAGCGAGCCGCTGGCGGTTCTCGGCGCCATGCTGACGGGGCGACCGGTACGCTATGTCCTCGATCGCGAGGAGGAGATGCTCTACGGCTCGCCGCGCGGGGCCGAGCGCATCTACGTCAAGGACGGGGTGATGCGGGACGGGCGCATCGTCGCACGCTACATCCGCAGCTATTTCGACGCCGGTGCCTATACGCGCTTGTCGAGCTACGCGGCGATCAAATGCACTGCGCACGTCCCGGGGCCTTATTCGATCCCGAACGTCGCTTCCGACATCTATGTCGCCTACACCAATCGCTGCCCCTCCACCGCCATGCGCGGCTTCGGCGTCACGGCGGTCGATTTCGCACTGGAAGTCCAGATGGACCGCCTGGCCGAGGCGGTGAACATGGACCCGATGGAGTTCCGCATCCTCAACGCCTATCGCGATGGGGACATGAAGGCGCATCGCCGCGTCGCCAAGAACACGGCGCTGGTCGAATGCGTGCAGGTCGCGGCCGAGAAGGCGAACTGGCCGATCTCCGAGCAGGCGCGGCGCGCTTCGTCGCTCACCGAGGGCGGAGGGGAGCGCGCCCAGATCCCGGCGACGCCGCTCGACCAGCGCGGCCAGATCGGCCGCCCCGAGAGCCGCAACGGCCCCGCAACGCAGACGCTGCCGGCCGGAACGACCCGCATCGCGCTCAGCAAGCAACCGGTCTTCGAGGGTGCGCGCGACAGCAGGCCGACGCCGGTACAGGTGCCGCGCTACGAGCCATCACCGCGGCAGGAGGCGCCTCGCTACGACCCCGCCGTTGCGCCGCCGCTGCCCGCCTATCAGCCGGCCGCGAGCCCGCCGCCCGCAGCGCCTCCGCCGACCGCTCCCGCGCAACCCCAGCACGGTGCGGTGCGGTTCTCTTCCGTCTTCGGCACGAGGAGGCGCTGAGATGGCTCGTCACGAAGGCCGTGGCATGGCCTCGGTCAATTATCCGATCGGCATGAACCTCGGCGGCGATCCGAGCCAGGCGCTGATCCATTCCAATCCGGACGGCAAGTTCACCGTCGCGCTTTCGGCCATCGATCTCGGCCAGGGCATGAAGCAGGTCTCGCGCCAGATCGCGGCCGAGACGCTCGGCGTGCCGATCGAGGACGTCTATGTCGACACGGCCGACAGCGATACCGGCCCACACGACATGGGCTCTTTCGCCTCACGCGGCACGCATCGCATGGGCAACGCCGTCATCGCCGCCGCGCGCGAGGCCCGCGGCGTGCTGCTCGATGCCGCGGCCGAGGAGTTGGAGGTCAACGCTTCCGACCTCGTCACCGACGGGCGCGGCAACATCCATGTCCGGGGCGCGCCTTCCAAGACGATCACGGTCAAGGCGACGGCGCAGGCCGCGCAGTTCAAGCAGGGCAAGACGATCGCCGGGCGTGGCATCTTCCTGATCCCGCTCTCGGCGGTCGATGCCGAGACGGGCGAGATGAACCCGAACACCGCCTTTGCCCATGCCTGCCTCGTCGCCGACGTCTCGGTCGATGACGAGACCGGGGAGGTGACCGTGCTGCGCATGACCAGCGCCTATGAGCTCGGCCGCGTCATCAATCCGCGTATGGTCGAGCAGCAGCTCGTCGGCGGCGCCTGGATGGGCATCAGCCACGCGCTCTACGAGACGCCGGAGCCCTATTACCCCAACCCCGAGCACGGCCCGCGCGACTTCAACGAATACCTGATGCCGGGGCCCGGCGACATCGCGCCCTATCACGTCACCGTGCTGGAGCGGCCGGCGCCGGACGGACCCTTCGGCGGCAAGGGGCCGGGCGAGATGTGCGCCAACCCGGTGCTGCCGGCCATCGCCAACGCCGTCTACAACGCGGTCGGCGTACGCGTCGACGAACTGCCGATCACGCCGGAGAAGATCCTGCGCGGCATCCGCGCCAATGGCGGCGTCAAGCCCGGCCCGCGTCGCGGCGGCGCGGTGAACTGGCGGTGACGTGATGGCGCTGAGGACCACCGTCGCCGGCATATCGAGCCCTGAAGACCTCGCCGAGGCCCTGCAGGCGGCGATGTATCTCGCCGATGACGGCATCGCGACGGCGGGCTATCTCGCGCTGGCGCTCGGCAAGCCGCTGCTGCTCGAAGGCGCGCCCGGCGTCGGCAAGACGGAGGCCGCCAAGGCGCTCGCCGGCATCCTCGGCCGCCAGCTCATCCGCCTGCAATGCTTCGAGGGCATCGACGCGGCGGCCGCCCTCTACGAGTGGAACTATCCACGCCAGATGCTTGCCATCCGCCAGGCGCACGAGGGCGAGACCATCGACATCTACCGCGACGATTTCCTGATCGAGCGGCCGATGCTGACCGTGCTGCGGCGGCCGCAATCGACCGTGCTGCTGATCGACGAGATCGACCGCTCCGACCATGAGTTCGAGGCCTTCCTGCTCGAATTCCTCTCCGATTTCTCGATCTCGATCCCCGAGCGCGGCACGCTGCGCGCAGCCGAACGGCCGGTCGTCGTGCTGACCTCGAACCGCACGCGCGAGCTGCACGAGGCGCTGCGCCGTCGCTGCGTCTACCACTACATCGCCTATCCCGAGCCGGAGCGCGAAGCGCAGATCATCATGCTGCGCTCCTCGGCCGTCGCCGAGGGCACGGCGCGAGCGGTGGTTCAGGCGGTCGGCTTGCTGCGTCAGGAGCCACTCGCCAAGCCGCCGGGCGTCGCCGAGGCGGTCGATTGGGCCGAGGCCGCGACCGCCTTGGCGCAGAGCGGCGCGCCCTGGCCGGAGGCCTTCCGCCGTTCGCTCGGCACCGCGATCAAGGACGAGGAAGACCTCGCGCATTTGCGCCCGCGCCTGCCGCTCTTCATTCCGGGATTGGCGGCATGATTGCGCCTCTCCCCGCCGCCGCCCGGCCCTTTGTGGCCTTCCCGGCGCTGCTGCGGGAGCATGGCATTGCCGTTGCGCCGGAGCAGACCACAGCCTTCCTCATGGCGGTTGAATTGCTCGGGCCTCGCAGCATCGAGCATGTCCGCAAGGCGGCTGTCGCGACGCTGAGCCCCCATCCCGAGCAGCGCGTCCGCTTCGACGCGCTCTTCGACATGCATTTCCTCGGCGCCATCGCCGAGCCGGGTGAGGAGGACTGGACGGCCGACGAAGAGATGTCCATCCAGGAGGATACGGGCTCCCGCGAGATCCTGATCGGGGAGGAGGTCAACGAGACCGGCCAGGCCTCGACCGAGGCCGAGGCGCTCTCGATCCGCCGCCTGGGCGCCCTCGACGAAAGCGAGACGCTGCGGCGCTTCGGCCGGGCGCTGCCTGCTGCCCTGCCGCGCCGGCGGGGTTATCGCCACCGCACCGCACGGCGCGGCCCGATGGTCGACCTTGCCCGCAGCCTGCGGGACGCCATCCGCCATGACGGCGAGGTGCTGAGTCTGAAGAAGCTCCGGCGGGTCACGCGCCCGCGCCCGATCCTGCTGCTGATCGACGTCTCGGGCTCGATGAAGCAGCGCAGTGACGCCAATCTGGCGCTGGCGCACACCATTGTGCAGGCCCTGCCGCGGACGGAGGTCTTCACCTTCGGGACGCGGCTGACCCGCGTGACACGAGCGCTGAGGCGCCGCCGGCGCGAGCAGGCTCTTGCCGAGGCCTCGGGGCTCGTCGCGGACTGGGACGGCGGCACGCGCATCGGCGACGCGCTGCAGGCCTTCCTCGCCGTGCCGCGCTTCGCTTCCTATGCACGCGGAGCCGTCGTCGTCGTACTCTCGGACGGGCTGGAGCGCGGCGATCCCATGGCGATGGTCACCGCGGTCGCCCGGCTGGCGGCGAGGGCGCACCGTATCGACTGGCTCACCCCGCTCGCGGCCGATCCCACCTACCGGCCGGAGACCGAAGCGCTCAGGCTGATCGCGCCACAGCTCGCGAGCCTCAGTGATGGCGGCAGCACCGCCCGCATCTGCCGCCACATCCTTTCGCTCGGAGGCACCGAGGCCGCATGACCGACATCGTCGATTCCCATTTCCACATCTGGAAGCAGGCCGATCTGCCTTGGCTGCTGGGCCCCATGCTGCCCCGCATCTTCGGGCCCTACGAGCCGATCCGGCGCGACTATCCGGTTTCGGAATATCTCGGGGACTGCCGCCCGCTGGGTGTCACCGAGGCGGTCTATGTCCAGGCCAACTGGGCCCCGCTGCGCTATCTCGACGAGGTCTCCTTCGTCTCCGCGGCCTCCGAGGAATCCGGCTTCCCGATCGCGATCGTCGCCTATGCCGATCTGCTGGCCGGCGATGCCCGGCCGCAATTCGACCAGCTCGCCCGCAACGCCAGAGTCCGCGGCGTGCGCATGCAGCTCCACTGGCACGAAAATCCGCTCTATCGCTTCGCCAGCGGCCCGGACCTCGCGCGCGACCCGACGCTGATCGCCAATGTCGGCGCGCTGGCGGATTACGGCTTCAGCTTCGATCTGCAGGTTTTCGCAGGCCAGATGGCGGGCGCGGCCGAGCTTGCCGCCGCCTGCAAGGACGTGACCTTTGTCCTCCAGCACGCCGGGATGCTGGAGGATCTCTCGCCTCAGGGCATCAGTGCCTGGCGTGCGGGCATGACGCAGCTCGCGGCGCAGACCAACGTGGTCAGCAAGCTGTCCGGCCTCGGCACCTTCCTGCGCCGCAACGACCCCGATCATATCGATTTCGTCGCCACCGAGACGCTCGCCCTGTTCGGGGCCAACCGCTGCCTCTTCGGCTCGAATTTCCCGATCGAGAAGCTCTGGACCTCCTATGCCGAGCTGGTCGACGCCCATCGCGCCGCCGTGCCCGAAGCCGAGCATGCGGCCGTGTTCAACGATACGGCGAGGCGGGTCTACCGCCTCGCCCGATAAGTCTGAAGGGGAGGACGACCATGGCGCTCGAAATCAAGATTCTCGACTATGGCGACATCGAGCTCGAGTCGAGCTTCCTGGTGCTCGGCCGCGATTGCGGCCGCACCCGCCGCGTCCCGACCTATGGTTTCCTGATCCTCGGGGGGCCCTGGCCGGTCGTCGTCGATACCGGCTATCGCCATAACCAGATCATGGAGACGCTCGGCATGCGCGGGCTCCAGTTCCACGAGAACATGATCGAGAACCAGCTCGCCAAGTACGGCGTGCGGATGGGCGATGTGCGCTATGTCATGCACACCCATCTCCATATCGACCATGCCGGGAAGGACGAGCTCTTCCCGATGAACACCACGGTCATCATCAACCGCCGCGAGCTGGAATACTCCGTCTCCGGGCTGATGCACCCGCAATACCCGGCCCCCGACATCAAGCACCTGATCGACCGGCTGCACACGCGCCACGCGCTGCGCTTCGAGGACCTGGAACTGTCGGGGATGATCGAGCTCTTTCCGGGCTGCTATCTCGAAGCGGCCGGCGCCCATACCGAGGGCTCGATGAATGTCCATGTCGACACGGTCGAGGGCCGGGCGATCATCTGCGGCGACGTGATCTACGACTTCAACGACCAGATCGTGACGCCCTTCCACGAGATCAGCGCCAACGAGCCGCGGACCACCGGCAACCACGGCGTCTCCAAGCGCCAGGAGAAGGCGGCGATCAAGAAGCTGCTCTCCGCGGGCGCCTTCCTGCTGCCGGTGCACGACAAGCCGGCCAAGATCGCCCATGGCCAGGTCGTCGGCCGCATGGACATGGCGGTGCCCGGCCCGGTGGTGCAGTCGCTGCCGTCGCGCAACTGGTTCGCGGCCTGACCGCCATGACCACGCATGTCGCCGTCAGCCCCGGCTTCGTCGATCTGGTCGATCTCTGGGCCCCCGTGCGCCAGCTCGGCACCGGCTTCGCGTTCTGCGAAGGGCCGGTCTGGCATCCACGCGAGCAGCATCTGCTGTTCTCGGACATGCCGGGCGACGTGCGCCGTCGCTGGGACAAGAGCGGCGGCGTCCGCGAGGTCAAGCGGCCGGCGAACAAATGCAACGGCATGACCTATGACGCAGACCTCAACCTCATCGTCTGCGAGCATGCCACCTCGACGCTGATGCGCGAGCGGCCGGACGGAAGGCGCGAGGTCGTCGCCTCCCATTTCGAAGGGTTGGAGCTCAACAGTCCCAACGATGTCTGCGTGAAATCAGACGGGGCGATCTATTTCTCCGATCCCTGGTACGGTCGCATGCCGGTCTACGGCGTCGAGCGGCCGCGCCAGCTGGGCTTTCAGGGCGTTTATCGCATCCCTCCGGGAGGCGGGGCGCCGGAGCTTCTGGTCGACCGCTATCTCTTCGACCAGCCGAACGGGCTCTGCTTCTGCCCAACCGAAGACCGGCTCTTCGTCAATGATACGGTCCAGTGTAACATTCGCGTCTTCGACATCTTGCCGGATGGTCGCCTCGGCTCCGGCCGCATCTTCGCCTCCGGCATCGTCTCGTCGAGCGAGCCCGGCGTGCCGGACGGCATGAAGTGCGATGCGCAGGGCAATGTCTGGGTCTGCGGCCCGGGAGGCGTCTGGATCTATTCGATCAAGGGCGAGCTGATCGGCAAGCTGCGGGTGCCGGAGCTCGTCGGCAATCTCGCCTGGGGCGGGCCGGACTGGCGCACGCTCTTCCTCACCGCCACCCATTCACTCTATGCCGTCGAGACCAAAATCGGGCCGCGGGTCGAGCCCTACATGAAGGCGGGCATGGGCGTGGGCGCACGCTCCAGCGAAACGGCTTCGAGTCGCCCGGTCGAGGGCGTCGCCGCTGGCGCTTCCGTTTCACCCAGCGGCGCGAAGAAGGCGGCTGCGGGTTACCGGCTCGATCCCTCCCGTTGCGCGCTCATCATCCAGGACATGCAGAACGATGTGGTGATGGAGGGCGGCGCCTTCGCTGCCTCCGGCTCGCCGGCTCATTGCAAGGCGCAGAATGCCATCGGTAACGCTGGGCGGCTGGCGCAAGCCGCGCGGGCGAAGGGGATTCCCGTCATCCATGTCTGGTTCGTCGTCGAGCCCGGCGCGCCGGGCGTGACCATGAATGCGCCGCTTTTCGAGGGGCTGGCGGATGCCAGGGCGCTGGTACGCGGCACATGGGGTGCGGCGGCCGTGCCGGGGCTGGAAGCTCAGGGCGGGGATCACATCGTCGAGAAGCAGCGCATGAGCGCCTGGGAGGGTACGCGGCTGGAAACTGTGCTCAAGGCGCTCGGCCGCGACGTCGTCATCGTCACCGGCGCCTGGACCAACATGTCGATCGAGCACACCGCCCGCACCGGCGCCGACAAGGGCTATTTCATGCTGGTGCCGGAAGATGCCTGCTCGACCATGAACGCCGAATGGCACACGGCCTCTGTCAACTACGCGCTGCAGAATGTCTGCGTGGTGACGGATGTCGACGCGGTGATCGCCGCCACCTCCGGCTGATAAGGGGCGGCGAGGGGCTCAAGGCGCAAAGCCATACTCTCTTGCCGCGGATCGCGCCGTGCGGGCTGAAAATGCCGAGACGTCCTGTTCGGTCGCTACGCGGTTCCGGCCGCCTTTCTTCGCCCTGTAGAGCGCTTGATCGGCGCGCTTCATGATCGCATCGAGGCTGCTCTCGCCCGGCGCCCGCGTCGCCACGCCGATGCTGACGGTGAAGGGGATCGCCTTGCCACCGGGCAATGAATGCGTGAATGCCCGGCTCTCGAAGGTTGCTCTCAGCATTTCCGCCCGCGCCCGCGCCTGCTCGATATCGGTTCCGGGCATCGCCACCGCGAACTCCTCACCGCCCCATCGGGCGAACACATCCATGTCGCGGCTGACAGACGAGCCCACCTTGGCCAGGACGCGCAGAACCTCGTCGCCGGCATCGTGGCCGTACGTGTCGTTGACCTTCTTGAAGTGGTCTACGTCGAGCATGAGGATCGAGAGACGCTCATCGGTTCGCAGCACATTCTCGGCGACCTCGGTGAACTCCCTGCGGTTCGGCAGGCCGGTCAGCTGGTCGGTCTCGGCTTCCTTCTGCAGCAGGTCCATCAACCGGACACGATCCGAGATGTCCCGGATGACGGCGGTGAACTCCAGAAACCCTTCGACATTGATCTTGGAGATCGCGATCTCGACGGGCAGCAAGGTCCCGTCGCGATGCTGCCCGTAGACACGGTTGCGCTCGTCCATTTGCCGAGAATGGACGGGCGACCGCGCAAACTGATTGATCCGGGCAGCGTGGCTGGACCGGTGCGCTTCCGGCAGCAGGATGGTGATGGGCTGCCCCAGCATCTCGGCCGCACCGTAGCCGAAAAGGTGCTCGGCAGCGTGATTGAACAGCGTGATGTTCTGCGCCTGGTCGATCGTGATGATCGCGTCATAGGCGGCGTCGACGACCGAGCGGAAGCGAGAGGTGCTCGCCTCCAGCTCGCGGGTCAGCGTCATCTTTGGCGTGATATCCAGGCCGGTGATCAAGATCTCGAGCAGCGTGGAATCCTTGCCCGCTGGCCTGAACGGCTTCAGCGAAAGGCGCCACCAACGGGTGCCGTCCTTCAGGTCGTAGGCTTGCTCGAGTTCGTGCGCGACGCCGGATAAGAAGCATTCCTGCAGTTTCTCGCGCAGCTCATGCCGCGCATAACTCGGCACCAGCGCGTCGAGCGCGATCGGGAAGTTGCGGGCCTCGGTGCCGCCGCGTCGCACCCCGGCCATGTCGAGGAAGCTGTCGTTGCAGGCGGTTACGGTGAGTTCGCCTGAATCGCTAAGGCGGACGATTGCGACGCTGGCGGCGATCCCGTCGACAAACTCCTGCATAGGGTGCCGTTCGTCCTGCATCATGCCTCCGCTCGGCGACAGCTGGCCGGCCGGTTGCCCCTAACATCATGGGTCATAAGAAGAGGTGAAACGCGCAATGCTCGACCGCATGGCTTTGGCGGTCTGCCGCAACAGGCCCACTCGCGTTCGATGCGAGGGCAGCGTGCCGCCCACCTTGTGTCTTGCCGCCCTGCCAGGATCGGCGACCGAGTCCGAAGCGACGCGATCGGCCAGAGGTCGTGGCGACGGGACCTGAAGCCAGCCGGCTCGAGCCGTCGCAAGGTCGCAATCAGCCGCGCCGCGCAGCCAGCCCTTGCCGCAGAGCACCGTGGTCTCAGACTTCTGTTCGAATGCAGATGTGGGCGCTCGGCCGCATGACTAGCGTCAGGGCGCAGCCGGGCGGAAGATCTCGCCTGATCCCTACGGCATGTCCGAGCGTCCAGGACTCCGAGGTCAGTCTTATTCCGCTCCGGCAGAATTGCTTCCACCAGTCGTCCATGGTTCAGTACCGCATCGCAACATTGCTGGGATGCCAGCCGTGGACCGCAGACACTTCTTGCGAGCAAGCGTGTTGGGGGCGGCTGGAGCGGTAGCGGTCCGGTCTGGCCTGGCGCAATCGTCTGCGCCGCGGCGCATCGGGCTGTTGCTCAATGGCGGCCCCGGACCGGTTCACGATGCCTGGCGCCGCACATTCGCGCAGGACTGTGCGCAGCTCGGCCTGACCGAGGGGCGGGATTTCACGATTGAGCCCCGTTTCGCCGAAGGACAGCTCGGTCGCCTGCCGGAGCTGGCCGCGGAGCATGTTCGCCAGGGCGTGGATGCCATCGTGGCGCTGGGAGGACCGGCCGCCAACGCTGCGCGTCGAGCAACGCCGACGATTCCGGTCATCTTTTCCATCGTGACCGATCCGGTTGCTCTCGGCCTGGCTGAGACCGCACAGAGGCCGGGGGGCAACGCGACAGGCGTCACCAGCCTCGACCCGGCACAGGCCGAGGCGCAGATGCGGCTTCTGAAGGAGATCTTTCCGGAACTCCAGCGCGTTGCGGCCTTGAGCGACCAGACGATTCCCGCAGCCGATGCGTCCGGCCTCGCGCCGATCGACCGCGCGAACAAGGCTGCAGCCGAAGCAATGGGATTGCGCCCGCAGATCGTGAAGGTGCCGGCGCCCAATGCCGCTGCGCCCGATCCGGATTTCGATGCGGCTTTCTCGGCCATGGTGCGCGACGGTGCCCAGGCCGTTGTGGCCTTCGATACGCCACTCAACTTCGCTCACGGCAAGCGCATCGCCGGGCTGGCGGTGGCGAACCGGCTCCCCGCCATGTTCGCCGGTGGCATGAGCGCGGCCGGCGGCTTGATCACCTATGGCACATCGGTTGCCGATACTTGGCGCCGTCTTCCAGCCTTCGTCGCCAAGATCTTCAACGGCACGCCTCCGGGGGAGATTCCGGTCGAGTTCATCACGCGCCGCGAACTCGTCTTCAACCTGAAGGTCGCCGAGAGCCTCGGCGTCACGATCTTGCCCGACTACCTTGCGCGGGCAGATCAGGTGATCCGATGAGATCTGCGGAGGCGACAAGGTTCGGTCGGGCGCGGATAGGGCGGTGGCAGGTCGCGCTCTGCGTCAGCGTCCTGTGCGCGATGATCCACCCGGTGGCAGCGCAGCCCATGACACGGCAGGCGCGAGCCTGCCTCGCCTGGGACAAGGAGCTTCATCGCCTGCTCGGCTGGAGCGAAGAATTCAGCCTTCACACATCCGACCTGCGCCAGGGCATTCGCGCCGAAGCGCGCAAGCTGAAGGAGCGTTGCGTTCGCGACCTCAGCCTGGCTTCGCTCAATCGCTACGTCATGCTCATGAAGATGCTCTACGATGACGAAGAGGATGAGTTCGAGAGTTTCGATTGACGCGAAAGCGCGTCAGCAGCTCGGCCGCTCCTAGGTCGTCTTGCGGTCCGTCGGGCTGGCGTCGGCGTTCCCCGCCTTCCGGCCCTGCGTGATCAGCCGGGCGCTGTGCTGGCCGGAGATGAAGGTCCAGAACCAGCTCCAGGCCACAGCGACGCGGCTGCGCGCACCGATCAGGAAGAAGATGTGGGCGATGCCCCAGAACCACCAGGCCAGCCAGCCGCGTAGCTGCAGCCAGCCGAAATCCACCACCGCCGCGCTCTTGCCGATGGTGGCGAGATTGCCCTGATGACGGTAGCGGAACGGCGCGGGATCGGGTTTCCCGGCGAGTCGCGCGCGGAGCACATGGGCCACGTAGGCGCCCTGCTGCTTGGCTGCCGGCGCGATGCCGGGAATCGGCTTGCCGTCGGAGGTCGGCACCGCGGCTGTATCGCCAATGACGAAGATATCGGGATGGCCGGGAGCATTGAGCTGAGGGTCAACGAGCGCGCGTCCGGCCCGGTCGGCGGGGATATCGAGCCAGGTCGCAGCCGGAGATGCGGCGACCCCTGCGGCCCAGACGACCGTCCGGCAGCCGACGAACTCTTCGCCGATCGTCACTCCATCCGCGCGGATATCGGAGACCGGCCGGCCGAGCAGGACCTCGACGCCGAGCTTCTCGAGCGCACGCTTCGCATAGTCCGAAAGCGAGGTCGGAAAGGCCGCGAGCACGCGCGGCCCGGCCTCGATCAGCAGGATGCGGGCCTGCCGCGTGTCGATATGGCGGAACTCCCGCCAGAGGATCTGCTTGGCCAGTTCTGCGATGATGCCGGCGAGCTCGACGCCGGTCGGGCCGGCGCCGATCACCGCGAAGGTCAGCAATGCGCGCCTCGCGGCTGGATCGGTCTCGCGCTCCGCCTTCTCGAAGGCCAGCAGCATCCGTCGCCGGATTGTGGTGGCGTCCTCAAGCGTCTTCAGTCCGGGCGCCAGCGCCTCCCACTCGTCGCGGCCGAAATAGGAGTGCCGCGCCCCAGTTGCGAGCACGAGTGTGTCATACGGGATGGCGGAACCGTCATCGAGCAGGACCCGCCGGCCTTCCTTGTCGACGCCGGTAACCTCGCCCAGCAGGGTCGTCACATCGTCTCGCTCGCGGAACAGCCGCCGGATCGGCCAGGCGATCTCCGAGGTGGCGAGGATGGTGGTCGCCACCTGATAAAGCAGCGGCTGGAAGAGATGATGATTGCGCTGGTCGATGAGCGTGATCCGTAAGCCACCGACTTTCGGGCTGCGCACGAGCTGCAGCCCGCCGAATCCGGCGCCGACGACAACGAGATGGTGGGTATCAGGCAATTGTTGGTCGCTCATGGCTAATCGTTCCCGCTCCCAGCCATCGGGCCGGCCAGGCACCAGCCGGCACCCCGGATCGAACGACAGGAGGACAGCCGGCGATCGCGGAGGCAAGCTGGCTCTGAGCGTAGGGCTTGCCGTTTCCACGTGCGACGAGCGCCTGCCTCACCTCGGAGCGCCAAGGCCCGCTGGCCCATTCCAGGGCAAGGGAAAAAGGGCCGCTCCGACCGAGCTCCGGCCGAGGCTGAGACCCCCTAAAGGGTGGACAGAGGGCCATGGAAGCCCTCTGTCTCTTTGGAAGTCAGCTCCAAAATCCAGCCTGGTATTCGCGCAGCGAGAATACCTCGTCGGCCTTGTCTTCTTCGTGATCGGTTTCGGTTTCGAAATCGGTCTCACTCTCGACCGCGCTTTCATTCTCACGCGCGTCATCGAGATCGTGCCGGTCCAGCATCTGGCCTCCTTTCAAAGTTCGGGAAGGGAGCTTGGTTGGCGGTACCGACATAGGCATTGATGCTGCGGTGCACAAGTTGGGCGATCAGGAACCGGGTTCGACCGGCGACGAGATCTTGAAAAAGCGTGCGACCGAATCCGCAGCTGTCCCTTCGCCGTGGGTTGCCAAAAAGCCGTCTGTCACTGCGTGCTTTTGCAACAGATGCCCTCGTGACGGCGCATTCTTGGGAGGACCAAATGCACGCGAGAGCACGAACGGCGCTCCAGTGCGGAATGTCCGCTTTCGGGCAGGCGCCCAACGTCCGCCTATGGCCCGAATCGGAATCGCATTGCTCAATGGGTGAGGGCGGCGCCTGCGCTTGCCAACAGACTTGCGATCATGAACCAGTGTTGGGCTGATAGTTGGGATTTCGAGCGCCTGCGCTCTTTGATCTCTCAATCAAATCATCTGCTTAGAGCAGATGGAGTTGCGGAGACGGAGTGCTCGCGCGGGCTCAGGGCTCCCGACCGATAGAAATCGAGGAACGACCATGAGTGAACGTAGCCAGCTTTGGAGGGCGCCCCTACAGGGCGGCGGCCGCTGGCAATACGAAGGCAATGTCCAGATCGCTCACGGCGCCTGGGTTGGCAAAGGGCCGGAGGGCCAAAAACGGAGTGGTGTCATCGTTCGCGGGGCTGTGGCTTCCGGAGGGGGCAGTTCAAAGGTCGTCATGCAGATCGGCACCGATGACTTCCTGAATCTGTTCCGAGCTATGTGCACTGAGAACCGAGAGGCAACGATCATCGCCTTTTCGCAGGCAATTAAGGAGTGCCTCGGCCCCGGAGGGCCTGAGGCTTAACTGCTGCTCCGGGGCCAAGCCAGCCGCTTGGGCGTAGAAAAAGTTCAAAGGCAGCGCCTCGCCGACAGCAGGTTCTGACACCTCGCCCGCAAGTCGACATCGGCGCGACGCTCCTCCTCCAGCTCCATTTCCCTGCCGCGGTGGTCAGCCCCCACCCGGAGTGGCCGCCAACTCCGTCCATCGTGCCGCTGCGAGGCGGCCGGTCTCGGTGAGTGCGTAGACGCCCCGCTCGGAGCGTTCGAACCAGCCATAGACGTTTCGGTGCAGGATCTTCTGCGCGTCAGGGCATAGGGGCTTGAGGTCGCGC